>NZ_DAMCID010000057.1:0-2399 GCF_032099025.1 Stenotrophomonas sp. | reverse complement strand
TGGCGGCCCCGCGCTCGCTCCACCGGCAGCCGCTGTTGAGGGACATTCGCAGGCAAGGGCGTGGCGGCCCCGCGCTCGCTCCACCGGCAGCCGCGTCTGCTTCAGAGCGCGCGCTCCCCTCAGATGGGCAAAGAACCAAAAAAAACCCCGCTTTCGCGGGGCTCTCTTCGCATCTGCTCTGATCAGCTCAGCTGGCCGTGGCAGTGCTTGTACTTCTTGCCGCTGCCGCAGGGGCACGGATCGTTGCGGCCGACCTTGGGCTCGTCGCGACTGACCTGGGCCACGCCGTTGCGCTGCGCCTCCACCTCGGCCGCTTCTTCGTCGGCACCGTAACCGCCGGCGTTCTGGTGCTGGAACTGCGACTGCAGCAGGCGTGCCTCGGCCTGCTGACGCTCGGCCAGTTCCAGTGCGGCCACTTCCTCTTCGCTGCGGATGCGCACGCGCGCCAGCAGGGTCACCACTTCGCGCTTCACGTTCTCCAGCATTTCCGAGAACAGCTCGAAGGCTTCCTTCTTGTATTCCTGCTTGGGCTGCTTCTGCGCATAGCCGCGCAGGTAGATGCCCTGGCGCAGGTAATCCATGCGCGCCAGGTGCTCCTTCCAGCTCTGGTCGAGCACCGTGAGCATCACGTGCTTCTCCAGCGCGCGCATGGTCTCGTCGCCGACGCCGGCTTCCTTCTGCGCGAAGTGTTCGTCGACGCGCGCCTGCACCTTGTTGGCGATGGCCTCGGCGTCCAGCTCCTCGTGCAGCTTGACCAGCCCGGTGACGTCCATCTGCACGCCCAGGTCCGAGGCCAGCGTGGCTTCCAGGCCCGGCAGGTCCCACTGTTCGTCGATCGAGTTCGGCGGCACGAAGCGCGCCACGATGTCGAAGATCACGTCGCCGCGGATGCCGTCGACGTTGTCCTTGACCGACTCGGCGTCCAGCAGCTCGTCGCGCTGGGCGTAGATCACCTTGCGCTGGTCGTTGTTGACGTCGTCGAAGTCCAGCAGGTTCTTGCGGATGTCGAAGTTGTGCGCTTCCACCTTGCGCTGCGCCTTTTCAATCTGGCGGCTGACCAGGCGGTCTTCGATGACGTCGTCTTCCTTCATGCCCATCATGCGCATCGCCTTCTGGACCCAGTCCGAGGCGAAGATGCGCATCAGGTTGTCTTCCAGCGACAGGTAGAAGCGCGACGAACCCGGGTCGCCCTGGCGACCGGAACGACCGCGCAGCTGGTTGTCGATACGGCGCGACTCGTGGCGTTCGGTGCCCACGATGTGCAGGCCACCGGCCGCCTTGACCTGGTCGTGGCGGGCCTGCCAATCGGTCTTGACCTGGGCGCGCTGCTCGGCGCTGGCCTCTTCGCCCAGCTCATGCAGCTGCGATTCCAGCGAACCGCCCAGCACGATGTCGGTGCCGCGACCGGCCATGTTGGTGGCGATGGTCACCGCACCGGGCATGCCGGCGTTGGCGATGATGATGGCTTCGCGATCGTGCTGCTTGGCGTTGAGCACTTCGTGCTGCACGCCGGCCTTGCGCAGGTGCTCGGAGAGCATTTCCGAGGTTTCGATCGAGGTGGTGCCGACCAGCACCGGCTGGCCGCGCGTGTTGCATTCCTGGATGTCGGCCAGCACGGCGTTGAACTTGCCGTTGCGGTTGAGGAACACCTGGTCCGGCGAGTCCTTGCGGATGGTCGGGCGGTTGGTCGGGATGACCACCACTTCCAGGCCGTAGATGCTCTGGAATTCGTAGGCTTCGGTGTCGGCCGTACCGGTCATGCCGGACAGCTTCTTGTACATGCGGAACAGGTTCTGGAAGGTGATGCTCGCCAGGGTCTGGTTCTCGCGCTGGACCGGCACGCCTTCCTTCGCTTCCACCGCCTGGTGCAGGCCGTCCGACCAGCGGCGACCGGCCAGGGTACGGCCGGTGAATTCATCCACGATCACCACTTCGCCATCGCGCACGATGTAATCCACGTCGCGCTGGTAGATGGCATGCGCGCGCAGCGCGGCATTGAGGTGGTGGACCACGGTGAGGTTCTGCGCGGCGTACAGGCCTTCGGTCTCGGCATCCAGGATGCCCGCCTCGACCAGCAGCTGCTCGGCATGCTCCATGCCCGCCTCGGAGAGGTGGACCTGCTTGCCCTTCTCGTCGACCCAGAAATCGCCCTCGCCTTCTTCGGCTTCCTGCTTGATCAGGCTGGGAACCACGCGGTTGACGCGGATGTACAGCTCCGGGGAATCGTCGGCCGGGCCGGAGATGATCAGCGGGGTGCGCGCTTCGTCGATCAGGATCGAGTCGACTTCGTCGACGATGGCGTAGTGCAGGCCGCGCTGGTAACGGTCGGCACGCGACAGCGCCATGTTGTCGCGCAGGTAGTCGAAACCGAATTCGTTGTTGGTGCCGTAGGTGATGTC
>NZ_DAMCID010000056.1:0-3035 GCF_032099025.1 Stenotrophomonas sp. | reverse complement strand
CATAGGCGACCAGCTGGCTGCGGTAGGTGCGGCTCCATTCGATGGGAAGCGGTGCATCCAGTACGAAGTCGGTGTGTGTGAAGGTTTCGGCGCCTGTGGCGAAGCTGATCGAGTGCGCGGTGCCGCCTTTTGCGGGGCACAGCTTGCAGGCATTGGCGTCGCCCTTGGCCGGGCTTTGCCGGCTTGTTGCGCCCAGCTCGTGGCCTGGGTTGTTTTTCTTGTGGTCCGCGCCCTTGCCGGATGGGACCATCGCCGCGCCCCGCTTCTTGTGTCTGGCGACCGCGTCGCGCAGCCGCGCCAGTATCCACCGGATGCTCATCTGCGTCTGCTCGTCGGCCAGGGCGGCGAGCTTGCCGCGAAACGCCGGCTTGAAGGCGGTCAGGTGGCCGATGATGCTTGTTACGCCCGCTACCGCGCCCTGCGGAAGGTGGCTGGCTGCCGCCGCGACCACGTAGTTCGCGCTCCTCTTGTACTGCCGGCCAAGGGCGCCCAGCATGCGCCGCCAGCTGCTTTGCGCCTGCGGGTCGTGCAGCTTGTCCGCCACTTCCGCCGGGGTGGCCACGTTGAACAACGGTTCCTTGCCGATGCAGCGATTGAGGACCTTGATCAGGTCGTCGGCAATGCCGTCGGCAGTATTGGCGCAATCGTCCAGGATGCCGGCCAGCTTACCCATCGCACTGTCGACGAAGGTGTCGATCTCGCCGGCCAGCCTGGCGTTGAGGTGCACGACCAGCACCTCGATCAGCGCACTGCCGAGATCCTTGACGCCCAGCGCCAGCTTTTGCCGGACCAGATGCAGCGCCGGCCGCAGGCTCATGCGCGCCGCGCCCATCGCCGGCGGCACCGGGACCACGCCGATCAGGTTGATGCCCAGGCTCACCCAGAGCAGGAAATCGATTTCCTTGGCACCCTTGGCGAGGCCCTTCTGGATGATCTCCACGATATCCATGATGGCGTCGATCAGCGCCATGATGTTGCCGATCACCGGCAGGCTGCCGGCCACGGTACTCAGGCGCTCCAGCGTGACGTAGTCGTCGCTGATCTTGCGCAGCCATTTGTCGAAGGCGGCGGCGCCGGCGCCGACGTCTTGCTGGTCGATGGTGTTGAGCGGGGCGACCGCGACTTCCGGCGCGCGCTCGGCGGGCTTGGACGGGGCCTGCGTGGGTTCGGTCATGGTGGCTTTTTATATGACGGATTTTTTCGGGGTCGAGGGCGCTGCTTCAGCGTCCATGCGCGGCAGCGCTCCGGGCAGATCGACGATCGACGCGACGGCGGCGGCAGGCTTGCCGGCACTTGACGCGCCGCCTGCCAGCTTGCCCGCAACCTTGGCCAGGGCCGCCGGTCCTGCAGCGGCCAGCAGTGCTTGCGCGCCGCCTTTTGGCAGTGATTGCACCGCGCTTGCCGCTTGCTGCGCAGCTTGCGCAATCGTGCCAAGCTTGCCGGCTGTGCCGCTGAGACTACCCGTTGCAGCGATGGCGCCGGCGAGCAGTCCGGAGTTCTGCGTTCTCGGCGTCGGCGCTGGCCGGTCAGGCGTTGCCGCGGCAGCGGCGCCGGCCTCGGGCAGCGCCACGGTTGGCCATTCGGTTCCCTGGCCGAAGTAGCTGCCTTCATCCCACGGGTCGCGCGGGTCCTTGCCGTAGCTGACCGTCGCCATCCCCATCGGCAGGCCGGCCACGCTGGCAAAACCATCGCCATCGAGCGTCCCCTGGTGGACGCCACCTTCAGAGTCGACGACGGTGTAGTCGCCTTGCCGGATGCCTTGTTTCTTGCCTCCTTCCGGATTCACATAGTGGTGATACAGGTCGAGCTGCCCCGGCGCCAGCTGCACGGGCTGCGGCAAGGCTGGCGTGCCTTCGCTCTTGCCAGGGACGAAGCTGTGGTGCGCCGCGTGTTGGACCCAGTTGCCGCTGGTGCCATGGACGATCCCCGATGCGTTCCAGCGGCTGAAACTGGTGCCGCCGTTGATCACCACCTCTTCCTTTGCCGTGATCGTGATCCGGTTGGCGGTATGGGTGATGTTGAGCTTGGCCAGGATGTTGACGCTGTCCTTCAGGGCGGTGATGTCGATGTCGGCGCTGGCCGCCACCAGCTTCATGCCGGCCTTGTAGGCAAACATGCGCACCGCTTCCTTGACGCTGACGAGCAGGCTCTTGCCCGCGCTCAGGCTGGCATGGCCGCCGCTGCTCAAGGCGGTGTGCTCCATGCTCATCAGGTGGGTGGAACCCTGCGTGCTCGCTTCGATGCCGGCGGGGCTGGCGAGAACCAGGTGGGGAGCCTGGAATTCCGGGAATTCGCCTTGTCCAGGTGTGCCGCCTTTGCCTTTGATGGCGTCGACCTGCGCCTGCAGCGCGGCGACAACCTGGTCCTGGTCGCCCGGCTGGTGCGCCTGCGCCTGCTGCGCCGTCTGGGACAGGCTGTCGTGCAAGGCCTGGCCCTGCGCCATGCGCGCCAGCGTCTCCGCCATGTCGGTGATATGGGCGCGGGCGTTCGGCCGTCCTTCGGTGCTGAGCAGCAGGCCCTGCTGCGCGCGCACCGCGCCAATGCCGTCGGTGCGCAGCTCGAAGCCCTGGCCGCGCGCGTCCTTGCGTCCGGCATTGTCTTCGATGCGGTTGATATGGCCGAGGCTGAGCTGGCTGGCGAGGTGGTCGCTCCTGAGCTGTGCCTGGATCTGTCCTTGCGTGTCATCCAGCACCAGGTGATTGCTGCGTCCGCCGGGCGTGTTGCCGCCCGTGGCGGTCAGCTCCCGGCTTCTGAGACCCGTCAGCGCGCGCTGTTCGGGCAGCTTCCACGGCGGCATATGGCCCTGGTTGTACACGGAGCCGGTCACGATCGGATGGTCGGGGTTGCCATCTAACCATTGCACGATCACTTCCGAGCCGACCCGCGGATGGCTGGCCAAGCCCTTCTCGCCGCCGGCCCAGTTGCTGCTTACCCGTACCCAGCAGCTACCGCTCTCATGGCGGTCCCAGTGAAACTTGACCTGGATGCGCCCATACTGGTCTACGTTGAGGCTGCCCTGGCCTTCGGGGCCGACA
>NZ_DAMCID010000055.1:0-7951 GCF_032099025.1 Stenotrophomonas sp. | reverse complement strand
GCGGATGTCACGGTGCCAACGCCGGTGGGGCGAGTGCGGGGCCGGCATGCCCTTGCGGCGAAGTAAAGGAGGAGGGGGCGGCCGCAGGCCGACGCCGGGGGACATTCGCAGGCAAGGGTATGGCGGCCCCGCGCTCGCTCCACCGGCAGCCGCGTTTGATTCAGCGCGCGAGCCCCGCGGTTCTCTTCAGGTGGCCCGAGAGCTGCCGACTAACAGTCGGCACTACCGGTCGGCGTTAGCGGTTGGCGTGACCGGTCGGCACCACCCACATTTCATTTTTCCTTGCGCTGTGGGCGCCAATACTGGGGTCCACAGCGCAAGCGGAGTGCCGATGGACGACATCGTGGATGTCCTGGTGGTCGGTGGCGGGATCAATGGGGCGGGCATCGCGCGCGATGCGGCCGGTCGCGGATGGTCGGTGTGCCTGTGCGAACAGGACGACCTGGCCGCGCACACCTCCAGCGCCAGCACCAAACTCATCCACGGCGGCCTGCGCTACCTGCAGTACGGCCAGTTTTCCCTGGTCCGCAAGGCGCTGCGCGAACGCAGCGTGCTGCACCGGCTGGCGCCCCACCTGGTCACGCCGACCACCTTCCTGCTGCCACACGCGCGGCACCTGCGCCCAGCGTGGATGCTGCGCGCCGGGCTGTGGCTGTACGACCATCTTGAACATGCCGGCCCCGCATTCCCGCACGCGCGACGGATCAACCTGCGTCGTGATCCGCGCGGCGAGGTACTGCAGGCACGCTTCCGCACGGCCTTCAGCTATGCCGATGCACGGGTGGACGACGCGCGCCTGGTGCTGCTCAACGCCCTGGATGCGCGCGAGCGCGGCGCCGACATCCGCACACGCACCCGCTGCGAACAGTTGATCCGCCACCGCGACCATTGGCTGGCGGTGCTGCGCCAGCCCGACGGGCAGATCGCGCGCATGCGGGTGCGCGCGGTCGTCAACGCGACCGGACCGTGGGCAGGCAACCTGCTGGAACGGGCCGGGATGGATGCGCCGATCGGCCTGCGCCTGGTCCAGGGCAGCCACATCGTGGTGCCGCGCCTGTACGCGCATGACAGCGCCTACCTGTTGCAGCAGCCGGACCAGCGCGTGGTGTTCGTGATTCCCTTCGAACAGGACTACAGCCTGATCGGCACCACCGACCTGGACTACGAAGGCGACCCGGCGCGGGTACGGATCGCGCCCGACGAGGTGGCCTATCTGTGCGATGCCGTGAACGGCTGGTTGCGCGCGGCCGTCCGTCCCGAGCATGTGGTGTGGCAGTTCAGCGGGGTGCGCCCGCTGCTGGCCGACCACCACCACGATGCCGCCAAGGTGACCCGCGACTACCGGCTTCACCTGGACGCGCAGCAGGCGCCGCTGCTCAGCGTGCTGGGCGGCAAACTCACCACCTACCGCACGCTGGCCGAAGAGGCGGTGGATCAGCTGGGCACCGCGCTGGGCCGCGATCCGCCCGCGTGGACGGCCGATGGCCCTGCCCTGCCCGGTGGCGACGGCGGCAGCGTGGAGGCACTGCTGCCAGCGCTGCAGGCAGTGTATCCGCAGCAGTCCGACGCCCTGCTCCGCGACCTGGCCCGTCGCCACGGCACGCGGGTGCGCGCGGTGCTGGGCGATGCCCACACGCAGGAGGACCTGGGCCAGCATTTCGGCGCGGGCCTGTACCAGCGCGAGGTGGACTACCTGATCGAACACGAATGGGTCGTCGAGCCCGATGACCTGCTGTGGCGGCGGACCCACTTCGGCCTGCACCTGGACCCGGCACAGCGGCAGGACCTGGCGACCTACCTCCGCGAGGGACGGCCAACGGCCGGCGCTACCGCCGTGCATCCCAGGCGCCTGGTGGATTGACCGCCCTCCCAATGGCCACGTAACAATGGCGGAAAACGGAATCCCCATGGACAAACGCTACGTACTCGCCCTCGACCAGGGCACGACCAGCTCGCGCGCGATCCTGTTCGATCGTGGCGGCCGCGTCGTCGGCATCGCCCAGCGCGAATTCGCGCAGGTGTTCCCGCAGCCGGGCTGGGTTGAACATGACCCACGCGAGATCCTGACCAGCGTCTATACCACCATTACCGAACTGCTCAACCGCCAGCAGATCGACCCGCGCCAGATTGCCGCGATCGGCATCACCAACCAGCGTGAGACCACCGTGGTGTGGGACAAGGCCACCGGGCAACCCATCCACAATGCCGTGGTGTGGCAGTCGCGGCAGAGCAACGGGATCTGCGAGCGGCTCAGGGCGGAGGGGCACGAGCCCATGATCCGCGCACGCACCGGGCTGCTGGTCGATGCGTATTTCTCGGCGACCAAGATCCGCTGGATCCTCGATCACGTCGACGGCGCACAGGCGCGCGCCGAACGCGGTGAACTGCTGTTCGGCACGATCGACAGCTGGCTGGTATGGAACCTCACCGGCGGCACAACGCATGTGACCGACTACAGCAATGCCGCGCGCACGCTGCTGTTCAACATCCACACCCTTCAATGGGACCCGGACCTGCTCGCGCTGCTGGACATCCCGCCGGCGATGCTGCCCGTGGTGCGCAGCTCCAGCGAGGTGTACGGCACAACCCGCGCGCAGTTCTTCTTCGACCAGCACATCCCCATTGCGGGCATCGCCGGCGACCAGCAGGCCGCGCTGTTCGGGCAGGCGTGCTTCGAGCCGGGCATGGTCAAGAACACCTATGGCACCGGCTGCTTCATGCTGATGAACACCGGCACGCAGGCGGTGACCTCGAACAACGGGCTGCTCACCACCCTCGCCTGGGGCATCGACGGCCAGGTGGAGTACGCACTGGAGGGATCGATCTTCGTCGCCGGGTCGGTGGTGCAGTGGCTGCGCGATGGCCTGCGCATGTTCGGCAAGTCCAGCGATTGCCAGGCCTATGCCGAACGCGCCGCCGACAACGGGGGCGTGTACATGGTGCCGGCGTTTGTCGGCCTGGGGGCGCCGTACTGGCGCAGCGATGTGCGTGGTGCGGTGTTCGGCCTGAGCCGTGGCACCACCAAGGAGCACTTCATCCGCGCCGCAGTGGAGTCGATGGCCTACCAGACCCGCGACGTGCTCGCCGCGATGCAGGCCGATGCGGGCATCGAACTGAAGGAACTGCGCGCCGACGGTGGCGCCATCGCCAATGACTTCATGGCCCAGTTCCAGAGCGACCTGCTGGGCGTGCCGGTGCTGCGCCCCGAGGTGGCCGAGACCACCGCGCTGGGCGCGGCCTATCTTGCGGGGCTGGCGACCGGCTTCTGGAGCAGCCGGTCGGAGATCGCCGAGCAGTGGGCGGTGGACCGACGCTTCGTGCCGCAGATGGCCCTCGAGCAGCGCGAGGCGCTGTACGCAGGATGGCGGCAGGCGGTGGAGGCGACGATGGGGTTCCGGGTCCCGTAGCGCCACGCCCTGCGTGGCTTCGGGATCCGGTTCCGCTCATCGTCGCGCCGGGCGCAGCCAGCCACGCAGGGCGTGGCTCTACGGCAGCCCCGTCAGAAGGCCGGGAGGACCGCGCCCTTGTACTTCTCGGCGATGAAGGCCTTGACTTCGGGGCTGGTCAGCGCCTTGGCCAGCTGCTGCACGCGCGGGTCGTCCTTGTTGTCCGGGCGGGCGACCAGGAAGTTCACATACGGCGAATCCTTGCTCTCGATCGCCAGCGCGTCCTCGGTCGGGTTGAGCCCGGCGTCCAGCGCGTAATTGGTGTTGATCAGGGCCAGGTCGACCTGGTCGAGCACGCGCGGCAGCATGGCCGAATCCAGCTCGCGGAACTTCAGCTGCTTGGGGTTGGCGATGATGTCGCGCTGGGTGGCCAGCGCGTTGGTCGGGTCTTTCAGGGTGATCACACCGGCCTTGTGCAGCAGGATCAGCGCGCGGCTGTTGTTGCTCGGGTCGTTGGGAATCACCACGTCGGCGCCGACCGGCAGCTCCTCCAGCGACTTGATGCGGCGCGAGTAGGCACCGAAGGGCTCGATGTGCACGCCGATCACCTTGGTCAGGTCGGTCTTGCGGTCACGGTTGTAGGCGTCCAGGTACGGCTCGGTCTGGAAGTAGTTGACGTCCACCTGCTTCTGCACCAGCTGGTCGTTGGGCTGCACGTAGTCGTTGAAGACCTTCACGTCCAGCTCCAGGCCTTCCTTCTGCAGGATCGGCTTGACCACTGCCAGGATCTCGGCGTGCGGCACCGCGGTGGCTGCAACCACCAGTTTCTTGGCGTCGGCGGCCGGCTTGCCGCAGGCGGCCAGGGCGAGCGAGGCGGCGAGCAGCGGGAGCAACAGGAACTTTTTCATTCAGACGGAATCCGGGGGCTGCGATAGCAGCCAACCATACCGCAAGGCTTGGGCAGGCGGGTATTCCGGCGACATTACCCGTCGGCATGACCGTTCGGCTCCCCCGCAGCCACGCAGGGCGTGGCTCTACCATGAGCGTCCGTCCCCGTAGAGCCACGCCCTGCGTGGCTGCGCGGTCATTCGTAATTGCTCAACGCCATCATCAACAACGCCTTGGCCTGTTCGCGCAGCATGGTCGGCTCGATGATCTCGGCATCCGAACCGTAGTGCAGCACGTCCATCAACAACTCGCGCGACACGCTGTAAGGCACCTTGAGCTCGTAGCGGCCATCGGCCAGGAAGCGGCCCTGCTGCTTGGAATGCCAATGCTCGTCGGCCACCCAGCGGGCGGCCTTGGCACTGAACACGATCGTGGCCCAGCCCTTGGGCGGACCCGAGAAGATGCCGTAGCTCGCGCCCAGCTGTTCGTCCAGCTCGGTGTCATCCACGTCGCGCGCAGTGGTGTCCACCACCCGGGCCTTGTAGATGCGGTCCACCGCAAAGCTGCGCAGGCCCTCGCGCCCGTGGTCCCAGGCGTCCAGGTACCAGTTGTCGCGGTAATGGGTCATGCGCTGCGGCGACACCGTGCGTTTGGTCGCCTCGTCGGTGGAACGCGCCCGGTACTCGAACGCCAGCTGCTTGCGCTCCAGCACCGCCGAGGCCACCGCACGGAAGCTGGCCTCGTCGAACTTGCGGCCACGGTGCGGGATCACCCGCACCCGATCCACCGGCCAGGTGGAGACACCGGCCTGCGCGGCCAGCAGCCCCTCGATGCGTTGCTGCAGCGGGGCCAGCACCGAGGACAGCACGCCGCCACCGGTGCGCGACAGCAGGTGCTGCGAGGCCAGCAGCGCATGCAGCTCTTCGGAGCTGAGCCACAGGCCCGGCAACTCGAAGCGGGCGCTTTCATCGTCCTGGTAGCGGAATCCCGCCTCGCCATCGCCCTCCACCGGGGCCATCAGCGCATCGCGCAGGAAGGCCAGGTCGCGGTAGACGGTGGCGCGCGAACACTCCAGTTTTTCCTGCAGCGTCGCCACCGTGACCGGGTAGCGGGCGGACTTCAGCAGACGATGCAGGGCGTTGATGCGTTCATATCGGTCCATGACCCGATTATGTCCGAGTCGCCGCCGTTGTGGCGGCCCTCGCACCATCTTCGGCTATCGTGAAGGCCCGATTCCCGCCCCTCCCCCTGCCATGCGCCTCCTGCCTGCCGCCGCCCTGCTGTCCCTGCTGCTGTCCGCCTGCGAGCGTACCCCGGCACCGCCTGCGGCCACCGCTGCGCCCGTACCGGTGCCGGCCGCCGCCGCTGATCCGGTCCAGGCCGTGCTGGCGGCCAGCCAGCGCTTCGGCCAGCTGCAGAGTTTCCACGCCACGCTGCAGATGCAGGGGCCGCGCACGTTGAAGGCCGCCATGGACTTCGTCGCGCCCGATCGCTACCGGCTCGAGACCGATGAGGGCGTGCAGACGATCATCGGCGGCACCTTCTTCCTGCAGCGTGCCGGCGAAGTCCGCCAGGTGCCGGTGCCGCCGGGGTTGCTTGCACAGTGGCGCAGCCCGCTGCCGGCCGACGCCACGCCTGCCGATCTGCAGGTGGAGGATCTCGGCCCGGCGCAGGTCGCCGGCCAGGCCGCGCGCCAGTACCGGGTGCGGCATGCCACGGCGGCCCCCGACGGCCTGCTCTACTGGATCGACGGGCAGGGCCTGCCGGTGCGGATCGAACGGCAGGGGCAGACCAACGGCCAGCCCTTCCGGGCCACGGTGGACTATTCGCGCTTCAACGATCCCGGCGTGCGCATCGACGTGCCCTGAACAGGCGTGGAGTCCGAACCTCTGCTAAAGCGCGGGGTCGGGATGGAAAAACGGCGTGAAGGCATCAAGTATCATCACCCGTTGCTCCTCCCCCCTGTCTGACCCGGAGAACCGTTGATGTCCCTGCGCGTGACGTTGCTTGCTTCCCTGTTGCTGGCCGCCCCGGTGGCCTTTGCCCAGGACACCACCGATCCGGCCGCGATGACCTCGCCGTGGAGCGGCAGTGGCGGCGAATTCGGTTTCGCCTCGGCCCGCGGCAACAGTAATACGGAGAGCGCCAACGGCCGCCTGCGCCTGCGCTACACCGACGACGACTGGGTGCACAGCATGGACCTGTTCGGCCTGCGCTCGCGCTCGGAATACACCGAAACCAGCGACGACGGCACCATCACCAAGCGCAGCAACACCACGGCCAACCGCTACACCGGCAGCGCCGGCAGCGCGCTGCAGCTGGGCGAGCACCGCCAGCTGACCGCCACGGTGCGTTACGAGCGCGACGATTTCGCCACCTACGACCGCCAGAGCTCGTTCGGTCTGGGTTACGGCACCCGGCTCATGGAAGGCGACCGCTTCTACATGGACGCGCAGATCGGCCCCGGTGTGCGCCGCACGCACAACACCGAAGACGACGAAACCCGGACCGGCCTGATCGGCCGCGGGCTGTTCGACGTGAAGTACTCGCTGACCCCGAACACCGACCTGGTCAACACCCTGCTGGTGGAATCGGGCTCGTACAACACCTTCGGGCAGAACGATTTCGGCGTGTCGGTGAGCATGAACGCACATCTGGCGTTGAAGGCCGGCTGGCAGGCGCGTTACAACAGCGACGTCGCCGAGGACAAGCGCAAGACCGACACGTTGACCACGATGAACGTGGTTTACAAATTCAAATAAGGGGGGCTCGACACCGGAGGATGGGGCGGCGTACGCCTCAGACGGCGAGCAATTCGCCCGCGCCTCCGTCAAGCAGGCCCTGCGCCACCGCTATTCCCAGGGCATCGGGGTCATGGCCTGGGCCGCGCGCTTCGGCGCGGATCAGGCGCCCATCGGCGACGCCGCCGACCAGGCCCTGCAGGAACAGATCGTCGCCTTCCCATTGCGCGTAGCCGGCCACCGGCACGTGGCAGCTGCCGTGCAGCGCGCGGTTCATGGCGCGCTCGGCCTCCACGCAGGCGCGCGTGCGGGCGTCGTCGAGCGCGGTAAACAGCGCCATGACTTTCGCATCGTCGCCATTGCATTCCACCGTGACCGCGCCCTGCGCCGGCGCCGGCAGCCAGTCCGGCGCGCCAAGCCGGGCCACGATGCGCCCGCCCAGGCCCAGCCGCTCCAGCCCGGCCACGGCCAGCACGATGGCGTCGTAGCCGCCGTTGTCGAGCTTGGCCAGCCGCGTGTTGACGTTGCCGCGCAGGTCCAACAGCTGCAGGTCCGGGCGCAGCGCGCGCAGCTGGGCCTGGCGGCGCAGGGAGGACGTGCCCACGCGTGCGCCGATCGGCAGCGCGTCCAGCGAGGCATAAAGGTTGGAGATGAAGCCGTCCGCCGGATCGTGGCGGGTCAGCATGGCCGGCAGCGCGAACGGCGCGTCCAGTTCCATCGGCACGTCCTTGAGCGAATGCACCGCGCAGTCCGCGTCGCCGCGCAGCATGGCCAGCTCCAGCTCCTTGAGGAACAGGCCCTTGCCGCCGATCGCCGCCAGCGAGCGGTCCAGCACTTCATCGCCGCGCGTGCTCATCGGCACCAGCACCACGTCCAGCCCGGGATGGACCTGACGCAGGCGGTCGGCAACGTGTTCGCTCTGCGAGAGGGCAAGCG
>NZ_DAMCID010000054.1:0-8583 GCF_032099025.1 Stenotrophomonas sp. | reverse complement strand
CGGGGGACATTTGCATAGGGGCCTGCCGGCCGCGGCGGGGCCCTCAACGCTCGCGGCAGATCCAATCGAAGACCGTACGCCAAGCTTCTACGCCCGCCTGACGGCCCCAATAACCGTCAGCCGCGCGGGTCGGTCGTAATTCCCTTCAACAACCGATACCGCTGCAGGGTTTCCTCGATTTCCACATCCAGGGCCTGGCGCTGCTGCAGGTACGAGGCGTGCATGCGCTGCTGGGCCAGCAGTTCGGTGTGGCGCTGCTGGATGCTCTCGGCCTGCTTGGGCGCCACCGGCTGGCCGGCCAGTTCGCGGTCGCCCGCGCTGCCCAGCAGCGTCACCAGCGCGCCGCGCAGGCTGGCCACGTTGTAGCTGGCCGTCTGCACGTTGTTGTCCAGGATCCCGGTGCGCTCCACGAACACCCGGCGCAGGTCGTTCTCGTCCTCGTAGGTCGAGAGCATCGCCTGCTCCGTCCGCTGCCGGGTTTCCTCGGCGGCCTTGTCGAGCTGGAGCTGGGCAGCGGCCACCGCCGCATCGGCGCGCTCGTCCTCGGTCAGCGTGCGCTCCACGCCACCGCGGCGCAGGCCGCTGTTGACGCTGAACTCCTCACGCGCGCTGTTCACCGCCTCCTGGGGCAATGCGTCGCTGCAGATGCGCTCCTTGCCCTCGTTCCAGCAGAACAGCTTCTTCGGTTTCGGGTCGCTGCTGCTGCGCCTGCTCTGGGCCTCGGCCGTGAGCATGGGCGCGGCCAGCAACAGGCCGATGATGGTGAACGTGACGATCCTGGACATGGGAGCCCCCTGCTCTCAACGCGTAGGACGGCTGCCGTAACGGGAACGATAGTCCTCCAGCGGCTGCCGGTACCCGACAAGTTCCGGATTTCCGGAGGCAAAATCAAGCAGGTCGCCCAACGTGGCCACCGCCACCACCGGAATTCCGGCTTCCTCGGCCACGGCCTGGGCCGCCGAACGGCGGTCGGTTTCCGACGCAATCTCCTGCCGATCCAGTGCCACCACGATGCCGGCCGGCGTGCCACCGGCCTCGGCGATGATGGCCAGGGCCTCGCGGATCGCGGTACCGGCGGTGATCACGTCGTCCACGATAAGCACCCGCTTGCCGTTCATGTCCGCGCCGATCAGGTTGCCGCCTTCGCCGTGTGCCTTGGCTTCCTTGCGGTTGAACGACAGCGGCAGGTCGCGGCCACGCTGGGCGAATTCACAGGCAGTGGCGGTGGCCAGCGGGATGCCCTTGTAGGCCGGCCCGAACACCACGTCGAACTTCAGCCCGGTGGCCTCCACCGCGTCGGCGTAGCAGGCGGCCAGCTGGACCATGCGGGCGCCGGAGTCGAAACGACCGGCGTTGAAGAAGTAGGGGCTCAGGCGGCCCGACTTGAGGGTGAACTGGCCGAAACGCAGGGCATCGGCGGTCAGGGCCAGTTGCAGGAAACGGTGACGGTGGTCGCTCATCTAACGCTCTATTCAATTCATCTGGAGCGCAGATCCTAATGCATGGCCCGCAATTCAGGCTCGCCAGCGCCGGCCGCAGGCCCCTGCAATGGCCGGATCCGGCCAGCCGATGGGCCGGGCAACCCGGTATGCTTTGCCGGTTACCGTTCCAGACCCGGGTCAGCATGCGCATCATCAGTTTCAATGCCAATGGCATCCGTTCCGCCGCCACCAAGGGCTTCCTCGACTGGTTCCGTGCCCAGGATGCCGACGTGCTGTGCATCCAGGAGACCAAGGCCCAGGAAGACCAGCTGACCGACCCGATGTTCCGTCCGGACGGCCACCACTGCTTCTACCGCGACGCCATCACCAAGAAGGGCTACAGCGGCGTGGCCATCTACAGCAAGCGTGAGCCCGACCAGGTCATCACCTCGCTGGGCTGGGCCCCGTTCGACGATGAAGGCCGCTACATCGAGGCCCGCTACGGCAACCTCAGCGTGGTCTCCTTCTATATTCCGTCGGGCAGCTCGGGCGACCTGCGCCAGGGCTTCAAGTACGAAGTGATGGAGTGGCTGCGCCCGATCCTGGCGGAGTGGCTGGCCAGCGGCCGCGACTACGTGCTGTGTGGCGACTGGAACATCGTGCGCTCCGCGCTGGATATCAAGAACTGGAAGTCCAACCAGAAGAACTCCGGCTGCCTGCCGCCCGAGCGCGACTGGCTCAACGGCCAGTGCGCCGACGCCGGCCAGGCGCTGGACATCGCCGGCGGCCAGGGCTGGAGCGACGCCTACCGCCTGCTGCACCCCACCGGCGAGGACTACACCTGGTGGAGCAACCGTGGCGCGGCCCGCGCCAACAACGTGGGGTGGCGCATCGACTACCAGTTCGTCAGCCCCGGCCTGCGCGACCGCCTGCGCGGCTGCTCGATCTACCGCGATGAGCGGTTTTCCGACCATGCCCCGTTCACGGTGGACTACGCCCCATGAGTGAAGCGGTCGCCAAGCCCCGCCGCCCGTGGCAGCGGGTGCTGGCCAACCTGCGCCAGCGCAAGGTGCTGGCCATGCTGCTGCTCGGCTTCAGCTCGGGCCTGCCGATCTACCTGGTGGGCAACACGCTCGGTTTCTGGATGCGCAAGGAAGGCATCGAGCTGGACACCATCGGCTTCCTGTCGTGGGTGGGCCTGGCCTACTCGATGAAGTTCCTGTGGGCGCCGATCGTCGACAAGGTCAACGCCCCGCTGCTGGGTCGCTTCGGTCGCCGCCGCGGCTGGATGCTGCTGTCCCAGGCGGTGGTTGCCGTGGCCCTGGTCGGCATGGCGATCGTGCAGCCCAAGGGCGGCAACGTGCTGTTCCTGGGCGTGGCGTGGGAGCACATGCTGGTGTTCGGCGTGATGGCCACCATCGTGGCGTTCGCCTCGGCCACCCAGGACATCGTCATCGATGCCTGGCGCATCGAAAGTGCCGACAACAGCGAACAGCTGGGCCTGCTCACCTCCACCGCCGCGCTGGGTTACCGCACCGCGCTGCTGGTCACCGACGCGCTGATCCTGCTCATTGCCGCCCGCGTGGGCTGGCAGATGTCCTACGAAATCATGGCCGGGCTGATGGCGCTGGGCGTGGTGGCGGTGGTGATGGCGCGCGAACCGGTGCAGGCCAAGGTGGCCGTGCAGATCCAGGCCGCCCCGCTGTGGACGCCGCGCGGGTTGTTCGATGCGCTGGTCGGGCCGTTCATCGCCTTCGTGCGCGAACACCGCAGCGGCGCCATCCTGATCCTGCTGGCCATCAGCATCTATCGCATGGCCGATTTCATCATGGGTCCGATGGCCAACCCGTTCTACGTCGACCTCGGTCTGTCCGAAGAGACCGTGGGCGCGGTGCGCAGCTCGGTTGGCCTGGTGGCCACCTTCATCGGCATCGCCGCCGCCGGCCTGGTGTCGGTGCGCTGGGGCGTGCTGGCGACCCTGCTGGTTGGCGCGGTGCTCGGCCCTGCGTCCAATCTCGCCTTCGCCTGGTTGGCCTATGTGGGGCCGGACCCGACAAGCTTCGCCATCGCGATGGCGATCGACAACATCTCGGGTGGTTTCGCCGGCACGGCGCTGATCGCCTACATGTCCAGCCTGACCAGCATCGGCTATACGGCCACCCAGTACGCCCTGCTCAGCTCGTTCTATGCCATGCCGGGCAAGGCGCTGAAGGGCCTGTCCGGCTGGGCGGTGCAGTCGCTGGCGCAGGGCCGCACCCTGCTGGAGGGCTATGCGCTGTTCTTCGTCGGCACCGCCCTGATCGCCATTCCGGTGGTGATCCTGTGCGCGCTGCTGATCGTGCAGCAATCGCGCCGGCAGCGGGCCGCCACCTGACCGGCGCTTGCCCGCGCCCGGCCACTGGGCGATGATCGATCCGTTGTGCCGTGGGGGCGGTGCGTTGCCAACAGGGGAAAACACATGGCTGATTTAGTGCTGCGCGACCTGGATCCGCTGCTGAACGAACGCATCCGTCGGGTCGCGGTCGCGCGCGGCTGGACCCGCGAGCACACCTGCGTGGTCCTGCTCGAGCAGGGCCTGTTCGCCAGCGAACTGGAAGTGCGCAGCGGCTTCCACGACCCCGAAGTAAACGCCTTGGCCGAAGCCATCGCCGCCCTCCAGGCCCTCCCGGACGTCAAAGCTTTCTGACGGTGCAGAGCCGACTGGGTAGAGCCGACTGTGTAGAGCCGACTGTGTAGAGCCGACTGTTAGTCGGCTGCTCTCCAGGGCGACCGCGCCAACTGCAGCCGACTAACAGTCAGCTCTACCCAGCCGGCTCTACCCCGTCGGCTCTACCCCGTCGCGCGGTCGGCACCGTCATATCGCATCACGCCAGGTGAATCGCCCCCAATATCCGCGGCCCCCGCGCCCCGGTCACGCTGGGCAGATTGCCCGGCAACCCGTCCAGCGTCTGCTGCGCCAGCCACGCAAACCCCATCGCCTCCAGGTAATCCGGGTCCAAGCCGTGCACCGCACTGGACTCGATCACCACGCCCGGCAACCGCGCCCCCAGCCGCCGCAGCAGCTGCGCATTACGCACCCCGCCGCCGCAGACCAGCACCCGCGTCGCCCCCGGCAGGTTCGCCAGCAGCGCATCGGCCACCGTGGCAGCAGTCAATTCCAGCAGCGTGGCCTGCACATCGGCCGCCGACCGCTGCCGCTCGCCCAGCGCCGCCTCGGCCCACTCCAGATGGAACTGCTCGCGCCCCGTGCTCTTCGGCGGCGGCAGCGCAAACCACGGCTCCGCGCGCCAGCCCGCCAGCAGCGCCTCGTCGCACTCGCCACTGGCCGCGAACGCCCCGTCGGCGTCGTACGGTACCCCGAGGTGACGCTCGCACCAGGCATCCATCAGCGCATTGGCCGGCCCGGTATCGAAGCCACGTGGCGTGCCCGCCCGCGGAATCAGGGTCAGGTTGGCAATGCCCCCCAGGTTCAAGACCGCCCGATCCTCGTCGGCGGTGCCCAGCATCGCCAGGTGGAAGGCCGGCATCAGCGGCGCACCATGCCCGCCAGCCGCCACGTCACGGCGGCGGAAGTCGGCCACCGTCGTAATGCCGGTGAGCTCGGCAATGCGGTTGGCATCGCCGAGCTGGCAGGTGAAGGCCGGATCGGCCAGCGGCCGGTGGCGCACCGTCTGCCCGTGCGAACCGATCGCCCGCACCTGTGCCGGGTCGACCCCGGCCTGTGCCAGAAGACGATTGGCGGCCGCCGCGAAGGCGATGCCGATCTGCGCGTCGATCCGCCCCAGCGTATCCAGCGAGCCCAGCTCGCCCCCTTCGCCCAGCGCCACCAGCTCGGCGCGGAAGGCAGGGTCCCAGCCGTGGGTCAGGCCCGCGACGAAGCGGCAACCGCCCTCGGCCGGAAACTGCACCAGCGCGGCATCGATGCCATCGGCGCTGGTGCCGGACATCAGGCCCAGGTAGAGCGGGGTAGTCGGATCAGGTGCAGTCATGGCCAGGCGGTTCAACAGGATGCGTGCAGCTTCCGCGCAACCTGTTGCCGCCGTCAATGCGCGCGCAGGTGCGCGCGCTGCAACGCCATGGGATCAGCCGCGGTTCGGCTTGGCCGGCTTGGCCGCGCTGGCCGTGGTGGTAGCCGCCTTGGCTGCCTGCGGTGCCGGGCTGGCGTCGGCATAGATCAGCTTCTCCATGCCCTGGATGCGCGCCAGGGCCGGCGCGGTCTGCGCACGGAAGGCCACCAGCTCGCCGCCCTGCAGCGGCTCCGGCGGCGGCATGGTCACCGACAGCGGGTTGCGGTGCACGCCGTTGACGCGGAATTCGTAGTGCAGGTGGGGGCCGGTCGCCAGACCGGTCGAGCCCACGTAGCCGATCACCGTGCCCTGCGCCACGCGCTGACCGGTCTTGATCGCACCAAAGCGCGACATGTGCCCGTACAGCGTGGTGTGGCCGCGGCCATGGTCCAGGATCACCACGTTGCCGTAGCCGCGCTGCGTCCCGGCAAACTGCACGCGCGCATCGCCGGCCGCCATGATCGGCGTACCGGTGCGGGCCGCATAGTCCACGCCCTTGTGCATGCGCATCTTGCCCAGCACCGGGTGCTTGCGCGCGCCGAAGCTGGAGCTCAGCCGCGCAAACGGGATCGGCATGCGGATGAAGCTCTTCTTCAGCGGCCGACCGCTGACGTCGAAGTATTCGGACTTGCCGTTGCGGTCGAAGCGGAAGCCGCTGTAGGTCTTGCCGCCCGAGGTGAAGGTCGCGGCCAGGATCTTGCTGGTGTCCACCTTCTCGCCTTCGCGCCAGGTCTCGTCCAGCACCACGCTGAAGCGGTCGCCCGGCTGCAGGTCCTTGGAGAAGTCGATGTCGTACTTGAAGATTTCATCGGTCATCGTCGCGATCGCCGACGGCGACAGCCCGGCTTTGCGTGCCGCGGCGTACAGCGAGCTGGTGATCTCGCCACTGGCGACCACGCGGCGCACCGACGATTCGCGCTTGATCACCTTCTCGTTGATCTGGTCGCCCTTGAGCGACAGCTCCACCCGGTTGTCGGCATCGCGGTCGAAGCGGATCGTGCGCAGCTCGCCGGACAGCGGCAGGTCGAAGCCGATCTCCGCGCCAGGGCGCAGCTTGGTCAGCGCCGCGCGCGCGCCGGGGTGGTCGAGCACCTGGTGCATCACGGTCGGCGAAATGCCGGCCTCGTCGAACAGGTTGCTCAGCGTCTGCCCGCGCTGCACGCGCAGCACCTGCCAGCTGTCACCGGGCACCTGCTGGCGGCGCTCCTGCGACAGCGGCGGCAGCGGCAGGGACAGCGTGGCGTGGCTGGCGGAGTAGGGCGCATCGATGGTGTGCGAGAAGCCCGGCACGATCGTGGCCACCAGCGCCCCGATGGTGGCGAACAGGCTGGCGTGCATCCAGTGGCGCCGGGTCCAGCGCTCGTTGAACGCGGCGGGAAGATGCTGCCTGAGCTTCCGATGCAGGGCGGTGTCGTGGAGAACGTGAAGGCGTTCCTTGAAGCGCTGCTTGCGCGCGCGGCCTTGATCGGTATTCAGCATCGTCGGTGTGTTCCTGGCTGACCCGGGATCGCGGGCCCAAACGTCGGTAACATAGACAGGTATAAATATCGCGTCAAACCCTTGTGCGTATTGGCTTTTGTGAAGCGCATGCGGTTAACTTGTACTTAACGTCATTCATGTAAATAAGGCATTGCCGGGAGTTGTACGTGTCCTCGATTGAACAAGCGCTTGCCCAGATCGGCCGCGGTGCTGACGAAGTCCTCAAGATCGAGGAGCTGCGCCAGCGCCTGGAAAGCGGCCGCCCGCTGCGGGTCAAGGCCGGGTTCGACCCCACCGCGCCGGACCTGCACCTGGGCCACACCGTGCTGCTGAACAAGCTGCGCCAGTTCCAGGACCTTGGCCACCAGGTCATCTTCCTGATCGGCGACTTCACCGGCATGATCGGCGACCCCTCGGGCAAGAACGTCACCCGCAAGCCGCTCAGCAAGGACGACGTGCTGGCCAATGCGCGCACCTATGAAGAGCAGGTCTTCAAGGTGCTGGACCGTGAAAAGACCGAAGTGCGCTTCAACTCGGAGTGGTTCGGCAAGATGGGCGCGGCCGACATGATCCGCCTCGCCGGCCAGCACACCGTGGCGCGCATGCTCGAGCGCGATGACTTCGCCAAGCGTTACGCCGCCCAGCAGTCCATCGCCCTGCACGAGTTCCTGTACCCGCTGGTCCAGGGCTATGACTCGGTCGCCCTGGAAGCAGACGTCGAGCTGGGCGGTACCGACCAGAAGTTCAACCTGCTCATGGGCCGTGGCCTGCAGGAGCACTACGGCCAGAAGCCGCAGATCGTGCTCACCATGCCCCTGCTGGAAGGCCTGGACGGCGTGGCCAAGATGTCCAAGTCGCTCAACAACTACATTGGCATCAGCGAACCGGCGATCGACATGGTGACCAAGACCATGAAGATCGGCGACGACCTGATGTGGCGCTGGATCGAGCTGCTGTCCTTCGAGATCAGCCAGGCAGAGGCCGTCAGCCTGCGGGAACAGGTCGACGCCGGCAGTCTCAACCCGCGCGAGGTCAAACTGCGCCTGGCCCGCGAGCTGACCACCCGCTTCCACGACGCCGATGCCGCCGAACTGGCCATTGCCGGCTGGAACGCCGCCGTGACCGGGCAGGGCGATGTGAGCCTGCTGCCGTTGCAGGAAGTCGTGGTGCCGGCGGAGGGCCTGCGTATCGGGGCGCTGCTTACTGCGGCCGGGATCACCCCGAGCAATTCAGAGGCCTCCCGCAAGCTCAAGGAGCGTGCGGTGAAGGTCAATGGCGAGGTGGTCGACGACGCCCAGCAGCTGTTCGCGCCCGGTTTCGAAGGGTTGCTGCAGGTGGGCAAGCGCAACTTCGCCCGCGTCCTGCTGGTCGCCGCCTAAGCGCCGCAAGGGTTTCGCGCCTTCGGGCGCGGAACCCGCATGAATGAATGCACAGTTCCGTGAAAAAAGTTCATGCACCCCCTTCACAAACGAGGCGGTTAGGGACATACTTTCCCTCCCCCGACGCAGGGGCCACCGCAAGGCGGCAACCGCGAAGGAACAGGACTTCAACTGCTTCGAAAGAAGGTGTTGACGGAAACGAAAAGCCTGACATAATAGGCGGCTCGCTTCGACGAA
>NZ_DAMCID010000053.1:0-9313 GCF_032099025.1 Stenotrophomonas sp. | reverse complement strand
GCGAGTGCGGGGCCGCCATGCCCTTGCGGCGAAGTAAAGGAGGAGGGGGCGGCCGCAGGCCGACGCCGGGGGACATTCGCAGGCAAGGGCATGCCGGCCCGGCGCTCGGCCCGCCGGCAGCCGCGTCTCGTCTCGTCTCGTCCGGTTACAGAATGTACCGGCTCAGGTCCGGGTCCTTCACCAGCTCACCCAGGTACTTGTCCACGTAGGCCGCGTCGATGGCGAGGGTTTCGCCGTCGCGGTCAGGGGCTTCGTAGCTGAGCGTATCGAGCAGGCGTTCCAGCACGGTGTGCAGGCGGCGGGCACCGATGTTTTCCTGGCGCTCGTTCACCTGGAACGCAATCTCCGCCAAGCGGTCCACCGCGTCGTCGGTGAAGCTCATCGACACGCCTTCGGTCTTCAGCAATGCCTCGTACTGCTTGGTCAGCGCCGCCTTCGGTTCGGTCAGGATCCGCACGAAATCCTGCTTGCTCAGCGCGCCCAGCTCCACGCGGATCGGGAAGCGACCCTGCAGTTCGGGAATGAGGTCGCTGGGCTTGGCCAGGTGGAACGCACCCGAAGCAATGAACAGGATGTGGTCGGTCTTGATCGTGCCGTACTTGGTGGACACGTTGGAGCCTTCCACCAGCGGCAGCAGGTCGCGCTGCACGCCTTCGCGCGAGACATCACCGCCACCGACGTTGTCGCCCCGCTTGGCAACCTTGTCGATCTCGTCGATGAACACGATGCCATGCTGCTCGCAGGCTTCGATCGCCGCACTGCGGATGTCGTCTTCGTTGACCAGCTTGCCGGCCTCTTCTTCGATCAGCAGCGGGCGCGCCGCCTTGATCGCCAGCGTACGCTTCTGCGCCTTGCCGCCGCCCAGGCTGGAGAACATCTGGCGCAGCTGCTGGCCCATTTCCTCCATGCCCGGCGGGGTCATGATGTCCACGCCCACGTTGGCGGTGACCTCCAGCTCGATCTCGCGATCATCCAGCTCGCCGGCGCGCAGCATGCGGCGGAACTTGATGCGGGTTTCAGTGTCCTGCGCCGACGGCTCGTTGCGCGCAGCCTCCGGGTCGAAGCCGATGCCACCGGCACGGCGCGGCAGCAGTGCGTCCAGGATGCGGTCTTCGGCGCGCTCTTCGGCCTGGTTCTTCACCCGCACCTTGGCCTGTTCGCGGTACAGCTTCACCGCGGTATCGGCCAGGTCACGAATGATCTGCTCGACATCCTTGCCGACGTAACCGACTTCGGTGAAACGGGTGGCTTCCACCTTGACGAACGGCGCGTTGGCGAGCGTCGCCAGACGACGCGCGATCTCGGTCTTGCCGACGCCGGTCGGGCCGATCATCAGGATGTTCTTGGGCATGACCTCATTGCGCAGCTCGGCCGGCAGCTGCATGCGCCGCCACCGGTTGCGCAATGCGATGGCGACCGCGCGCTTGGCGTCGTGCTGGCCAACGATGTGGCGGTCCAGCTCCTGCACGATTTCGCGCGGGGTCATGGTGGCGGAAGAAACTTCGATCTTGTGCGGCATGGGGTGCGCTCACAGGGAATATTGGGGTGGATGGTGGGGCTATCCGGGTAACGGGCAAACACGTAACGGTGCGGTAGAGCCACGCCATGCGTGGCTGGACCCGTACCGCTGCCACGCCACGCGTGGCTCTTTGCCCTGCGTGGCTGGACGGGTAACGCAGCCACGCAGGGCGTGGCACTACACGCTGCGCGTTACAGCTCCTCAACCACCACATTGCGATTGGTGTAGATGCAGATGTCGCCGGCGATGTTGATCGACTCGGTGGCAATGGTGCGGGCGTCCAGTTCGGTATGCGCCAGCAGCGCGCGGGCGGCCGACAGTGCATAGGACCCCCCGGAGCCGATGGCGATGATGCCGTCTTCGGGCTCGATCACATCGCCGGTGCCGCTGATGATCAGCGAGGTGTCCTTGTCGGCAACGGCCAGCAGCGCCTCGAGCTTGCCCAGGCGGCGCTCGGTGCGCCAGTCCTTGGCCAGCTCCACCGCCGCACGCTGCAGCTGGCCGTGCTTTTCCAGCTTGGCCTCGAACAGCTCGAACAGGGTGAAGGCGTCGGCGGCGGCACCGGCGAAGCCGGCCAGTACCTGGCCCTCACGACCCAGCCGGCGCACTTTGCGCGCATTGCCCTTCATCACCGTGTGGCCGAGCGTGACCTGGCCATCGCCGGCAACCGCGACATGACCGTTGCGACGCACCGAGATGATGGTGGTGGCGTGAAATACGTTGGGATTCTGACTGGGGTCCATGGAGCCTCCGGGGTGACAGAGACTGAGGTGGGGTCGTTGCGGGGGGCTTCAACCCACCCTGCCCTGCGCCCGGGTGACGCAGCGGATCGATTCAGCTTTCGTTGCCGCTTTTGCGCCGCTTGGCACGCGGGTGCGACGCGTCGTAGACCTTGGCCAGGTGCTGGAAATCCAGGTGGGTGTAGATCTGCGTGGTGGCGATATCGGCATGGCCAAGCAGCTCCTGCACACCACGCAGGTCGCCGGACGATTCCAGGATATGGCTGGCGAAGCTGTGCCGCAGCATGTGCGGGTGCACGTGCTTGAACAGGCCCTGGCGCTGGGCCAGCTGGCGGATGCGGATCTGCACGGCCCGCTGGGTGATGGGTCCGCCCTTGCGCCCCGGGAAGACCGGTTGCCCATCGCCGCCGCCGCTCTCCGCACGCCAGCCCAGCAGCGCCTCACGCGCATGCGAGCCGAACGGCACGCGGCGCTGGCGGTTGCCCTTGCCGAGCACGTTGACCAGGCCGGTGGCGAAGTCCAGGTCGCGCCAGATCAGCGCACACAGTTCGCTCAGGCGCAGGCCCGAGGAATAGAACAGTTCCAGCAGCGCGCGGTCGCGCAGGCCCAACGGTGCATCGGTCGGCAGTTCAACCAGACGCACGGCCTCGTCCGCATCCAGCACCTGCGGCAGCTTGCGCGGTGCCTTGGGCGCCTTCAACCCTGCGGCGGGACTCACGGCGATGCGATGGTGCTTGAGCAGCCATGCGTAGAAACTGCGGCACGCCGACAACCGGCGCTGCAGCGATTTGGGTGCCAGCCCGCGGCGGTGCTCGGCGGCGATGAACTGCCGCAGCTGTTCGCCCTCGATGCCGTCCACGTCGGTGGCCTGCTGCGTGGCCCAGCCGGCCAGCGCATCCAGGTCACGTCGATAGGCATCCAGCGTGTGCGCCGACGCGCGGCGCTCCACCTGCAGGTAACCGAGGAAGTCCTGGACGGCGTTCATGCGATCGCGCGTCGACGCGGCCTCAGGCCACGTCGAACCGCTTGAGTGCCACGGCCAGCGACTCGCCCATCATGCGCAGGAACAGCGTGCCCATGCCGGGGTAGAAGCGATTGCCGTCATGGCTGCCCACCGCGATCAGGCCCACGCCCGGCAGCGGCAGCAAGGCGCTGGACTGCACTTCGTCCACGCGCTCGGCGTACAGCACCGCGCTCTTCTCCGGCTGCAGGCGGCCGCAGATCGGTTCGCCGTCGGTGAGGCAATCGCGGAACGACGCCAGCGCCGGGCTGTCCGCGGCGATCACCTGCAACCACGGCGCCTGCTCCAGGCCGGGCACCGGCTGCAGCATCACCAGACGCACCAGATCGCCGGCGAAGTCTTCTTCCAGCGACGCGGCCATGGCGCGCAGCGTATCGGCGGCCGTGGCCTGCTTCATCAGGGCCAGCGTGAGCTGATGGGTACGCACCGCCAGCCGCTCGTTGACCTGCGCATTGGCGGCCAGGTCGGCCAGCCGACGCGACAGTTCGCGGTTCTTGTCGCGCAGCACTTCCAGCTGGTAGCTGGCCAGCGAGGCGGTAGGACCGTCATCGCGGGGCACCACCAGGGTCAGCGCCAGATCCGGGAACTGCTTCAGGAACGCCGGATGCCGGCGCAACCATGCGGCGACTTCATGCGCCCCGATCTTCTCGACGGTGTCGCTCATGCGTTCCACTCCCCTTCGAAGACGAATGTCGCCGGGCCGGACATCACCACCTGGGCATCGTCGGCCGGCCAGCGCAGGCGAAGATCACCCCCCGGCAGCGACAGCGTGGCATCACGTTCGAGGCGGCCGCGCTGCATCATCACCACCGCCGCGGCGCAGGCACCACTGCCGCAGGCGAGTGTCTCGCCGACGCCGCGCTCGTACACGCGCAGGCGGGCATGCTGTGGGTCGAGCACCTGCACGAAGCCGACGTTGACCGACTGCGGGAAGGTGGCGTGCTGCTGCAGCAGCGGGCCCAGCCGCTCGACCGGCGCCGCGTCGACCAGGCCGACTTCGATCACTGCATGCGGATTGCCCATCGACACCGCGCCGAAGCGCACCGTGTCGCCCTGCAGCGGCAGCAGGTATTCATCCCGGGCGCGGGCGAAGCCCAGCAGCGGGACCTGCTGCGGCTCGAAGCGCGGTACGCCCATCGCCACCGAGTACTGATCGCCACCGATGCGTTCGATGGTGTGGGTGGCCAGCGGGCTGTCGATGGCGAAGCGGTCGCCGTTTGCGGCACCGTCACGCACCAGCCAGGCCGCGACGCAGCGCGCGCCGTTGCCGCACTGCTCGGACTGCGAGCCGTCGGCGTTCCAGATGCGGTAGGCGGCGACCGAGCCCTCCGCACGCGGCGGCTCGATGGTCAGGATCTGGTCGCAGCCCACGCCGGTGTGGCGGTTGGCCAGTTGCGCGGCCAGGGCCGGGGTCGGTTCGGGGGTGCCGTCGCGCAGGTCGAGCACGACGAAGTCATTGCCGGCGCCGTGCATCTTGCTGAAGCGCAGCGCGGTGGATGCAGCCTTACTCATTCCCGTCATCGGACTTGAGCTGGGGGTCGACCGGATCGGGCACGACCGGCGGGTCGTCGGTGGCATCGGTGTCGGCGGGCACGGCCTCGGCATCAGCCGCCGGCTCGACGACCTGCTCTTCCACCGGCACCGGCTTCTGCGGCATGACCAGCGGGCCCTTGTTGCCACACGCCGAAAGGAACAGCAGCGCCAGCGCTGCCAACGGAATCAGGATTCGATTGCGATGGGGGATGCTCATCGGTTGAGTATAGCGGCGGGGCAGGATGACGGGTGTGCCGAAACAATGAACGCGCGGCAGCGCCCGACACATCCGATCAGATGCATCCCGCCGCGGGTAGCGCCGACGGGGAGGGCCGGCAAATCGCGCCGACGGGGTAGAGCCGACTGTTGGTCGGCTGCCTTTTGCGGCCGGGTTCATGACCTCCGGACCAAGAGCAGCGGTCTAACAGACCGCTCTACCGGGCGAGGTCTTGCGGCACCGGCGAGGTCTTGCGGCACCCTGCCGGGTCAGGCCTCCGGCGGCAGCGGTCGTGTCCACAGCCACACCGCCACGGTGGTCATGCAGCCGATGGACAGCCACTTCACCCAGGCGATGGGCACACACCACAGCATGATGGCCGCGCATACGGCCATGGTCAGGGTGGCCATCCACTTGCCCTTGCGGCTGACCGCGCCGTGCGCCTGCCAGTTGCGGATGGCCGGGCCGAACTGCGGGTGCTGCAGCAGCCGGTTGTGCAGCCGCTCCGAGCCGCGCGAGGCGGCCCACGCCGAGATCAGGATGAATACCGTGGTAGGCAGGCCCGGCACGAAGATGCCGACGATGCCGGTGCCCAGGCTGACATAGGCCAGCAGCCACCACCCCCAGCGGAAACGCACCTTCGGCCGCGCGGCCGGGGTGTCGGATGCCTCTGGGCGTTCGGGCAGGTTCATGCCGTCAGGATAGCGAGGCCACGCGCCGACCGCGATGGTCGGCGCAGGCACGCCGCATTACGGGGTCTTGGCGACACCCAGCTGGTCCAGCACGAACGCATAGGACTCGGCCAGTTCCAGGTAACGCTGGAAGCGCCCGGACTTGCCGCCGTGGCCGGCCTCCATGTTCGTGCGGAACACGATGGGATGGGTACCGGTGTTGTCATCGCGCAGCTTCGCGACCCACTTGGCCGGCTCCCAGTACTGCACCTGCGAGTCCCACAGGCCGGTGCCGACGAACAGCGCCGGGTACGCCTGCTTCCGGACGTTGTCGTAAGGCGAGTACGTCAGCATGTAGTCGTAGTACTCGCGCTGCTCGGGGTTGCCCCACTCGTCGTATTCGTTGGTGGTGAGCGGAATGCTGGCATCCAGCATGGTGGTGACCACGTCGACGAACGGCACCTGGGCCACCATCACGCGGTAGTCCTGCGGGGCCTGGTTGGCCACCGCGCCCATCAGCAGGCCACCGGCGCTGCCACCGGAGGCGGCCACGCGGTCCTTGGCCGCATAGCCCTGGCGTACCAGTTCGCGGGTGACATCGACGAAGTCGTTGAAGGTGTTCTGCTTGTGCAGCAGCTTGCCATCGTCGTACCACGCGCGCCCCATTTCCTCACCGCCGCGGATGTGCGCGATGGCATACACCACGCCGCGGTCGAGCAGGCTCACCACGGTCTGGTTGAAGCCCGGGTCCATCGACATGCCGTAGCTGCCGTAGGCGTACTGGTACAGGGCGCCCGTGCCGTCCTTCTTGAAGCCGTTGCGGTAGACCAGCGATACCGGCACCTTCGCCCCGTCACGCGCGGTCACCCAGACCCGCTCGGTGGTGTACTGCGACGGGTCGTAGCCGATCACCGGCTGCTGCTTGAGCTGGCGGCGTTCGCCGGTGGTGGTGTTGAGTTCGTAGGTGGTGGTGGGCGTGGTCAGCGACGTGTACGCATAGCGCAGCCACGGTGTGTCCGCCTCGGGATTGGCGGCCAGGCCCATCGAGTACGCCGGCTCGTCGGCCTTGACGTAGTCCTGGCGGCCATCGGCGAACAGCAGGCGGACCCGCTCCAGCGCGTTGGAGCGCTCGGCGATGGCAGTGAAGCCGTCGAACAGCTCGAAGCCTTCCACCAGCACGTTGTCGTCGTGTGCCACCCAGTCGGTCCACTGGCTGCGCGCGGTGCCGTCGCTGGGTGCGGTGACGATCTTGAAGTTCTTCGCGCCGGCATCGTTGGTGCGGATCACCCAGCGGCCGGCGAAATGGTCGGCGTCGTACTCGACATCGCGCGCGCGCGGCGCCAGCACCGTGAACTGCTGCGGGTCGGCGGCCGGGGCGTAACGGGTTTCCGAGCTGACGGTGCTGTGCAGCTCGATGGTCAGGAACCGGTCGTCGCGGGTACGCCCCACGCCCATGTAGAAGCTGTCATCGTCTTCTTCGTAGACCAGCACGTCGCGGCTGACCGGCGTGCCCAGCACGTGCTTCTTCACCCGCACCGTGAGCAGCGTGTCCGGATCGTTTTCCACGTAGAACAACGTGCGGTTGTCGTCGGCCCAGACCACGTTGGGGGAAACGTTCTCGATGCGGTCGGGCAGCACCTCGCCGGTACGCAGGTCCTTGAAGCGGATCACGTACTGGCGGCGGCCAACGTCATCCTCGGCCCAGGCCAGCAGCTGGTTGTCCTGGCTGACGTCGGCATCGCCCACGTCGAAGTAGCCCTTGCCGGCCGCCATCTGGTTGATGTCGAGCAGGATCTCTTCCGGTGCCTCCATGCTGCCCTTGCGGCGCGCCTGGATCGGGTAATCCTTGCCGGTCTCGAAGCGGGTGTAATACCAGTAGCCGCGCTCGCGCGCCGGCACGCTGGCATCGTCCTGCTTGATGCGCGCGACGATTTCCTTGTACAGGGTGTCCTGCAGCGGCTTGAGCGGCGCCACCACCTGGTCGGTATACGCATTCTCCGCGGTCAGATAGGCCAGCATCCGTGGCGCTTCGCGCTTGTCGTCGCGCAGCCAGTAATAGTCGTCGTTGCGGGTTGCCCCGAACGGGGCCGTGACCGCATGCGGATGCTTCTCGGCGTCGGGTGGGGTCAGCGCGGGGGCGGCATGCACGGAAGCGGTCATCAGGCTGGCAACCAGAAAGTGGAAAGTGGATTTCACGAGATAAGGCTCCCTGCCGGTGAATGCAATGGTGTCGGCCCAGTCTGGCCGGGTAACGGTGCCGCGGGCAAGCGCGCGTGCGCTCCCCTATCATGCTGCGCATGAGCATCCGCACCCCCACGGCCGGCTACAGCCGCCGCAGCCAGGACATCGAACCCTTCCACGTGATGGCCCTGCTGGCCCGCGCGCAGGCGCTGGAGCAGGCCGGCCATGATGTGATCCACCTGGAGATCGGCGAGCCCGATTTCACCACCGCCGAGCCGATCGTGCGCGCCGGCCAGGCCGCGCTGGCCGCCGGGCACACCCGCTACACCGCCGCGCGCGGCCTGCCTGCGTTGCGCGCGGCCATCGCCGGGTTCTACGGTACCCGCTACAACCTGGACGTGGATCCGGAGCGGATCCTGGTGACCCCGGGCGGCTCTGGTGCACTGCTGCTGGCCAGCAGCCTGCTGGTCGATCCGGACCGGCACTGGCTGCTGGCCGACCCCGGCTACCCGTGCAACCGCCACTTCCTGCGGCTGGTGGAGGGTGCGGCGCAGCTGGTCCCGGTCGGCCCACAGACCGCCTACCAGCTGACCCCGTCGCTGGTGGAGGCGCACTGGAATGCGGACAGCGTCGGCGCGCTGGTGGCCTCGCCGGCCAACCCGACCGGCACGGTATTGTCGGCGTCGGAACTGGCAGCGCTGTCGCAGGCGTTGAAGGCACGCGGCGGCCACCTGGTGGTGGACGAGATCTACCACGGCCTCACCTATGGCATGGATGCGGCCAGCGTGCTGCAGGTGGATGACGACGCCTTCGTGCTCAACAGTTTCTCGAAGTACTACGGCATGACCGGCTGGCGCCTGGGCTGGCTGGTGGCACCGCCGCGGGCCGTTCCGGAGCTGGAGAAGCTGGCGCAGAACCTGTACATCAGCGCCTCCAGCATCGCCCAGCACGCCGCACTGGCCTGCTTCGAGCCGGACACCCTTGCCGTCTTCGAGCAGCGTCGCCACGCCTTCCAGGCGCGCCGTGATTACCTGCTGCCGACCCTGCGCGCACTGGGCTTCCGCATCGAGGTCGAGCCGCAAGGGGCGTTCTATCTGTACTGCGATGTGAGCGACTTCACCGATGACGCGCAGGCTTTCTGCGCGCACTTCCTGGAAACCGAGCACGTTGCATTCACCCCGGGCCTGGATTTCGGCCACTACCGCGCGAATCAGCACGTGCGGCTGGCGTATACGCAGGAAATTCCGCGGCTGGAAGAGGCGGTGGCGCGGATCCGTCGCGGGTTGGAGACGTGGCGAGGGTAACGTCGCGGCTTGCCGCACCCTCTTCGATCGGGTTTGCCGCGAGCGTTGAGGGCCCCGTCGCGGCCGGCAGGCCCCTATGCAAATGTCCCCCGGCGTCGGCCTGCGGCCGCCCCCTCCTCCTTTACTT
>NZ_DAMCID010000052.1:6005-9317 GCF_032099025.1 Stenotrophomonas sp. | reverse complement strand
GGCCAACCGTCAAAGGGTCGGCGGCGGTGGGTTTGCGGGACCGTAGAAAACATGGGCCCGGCGCATGCGCCGGGCGGGTTGGGCAGGACGCCCAACCCAGGTCTTGCCGTGTACGCAGGATTGCGTACACGAGCAAGTTTTCTACGAGCCCCCATGGGTGAAGGCGCACTGCTTGCGAGGCACTGCCTCGCGTGCGACTGAACGCACAACCGCTGGCGGTTGGGCTGGGGCCCGGAGGGCGGTTCACGGCGTGTCCCGCAAACCCACCGCCGCCGGCCCAACCCCGCAGCACAGGCAGACAAAGGCTCTGGCCTTGCTCCGGCCGTGCTCTGGCGGTGCTCTGGCACGGCTCTTGCACCTGCTCTGGCATCGCCGCGCGCACCTTTCGGTGCCTGCGGCTCAAGCCTCCCCGTTCCGGGCCGATATCACCTGCAGGAAGCGCAGGCGGTTGCGTGCCCACCTTACAAAGACAGGACTGCAGACATGGCAATTGGTTCGATTGGTACCGGCCTGGACATCCCCTCCTTCGTGGCGCAGCTCGTGGCCAAGGAGCGCGAGCCCCAGGCAAACCAGATCAATGCTGCCGGAACCGCGGCCACCGCCAAATTGTCGGCTCTCGCCACCCTGACCGGCGGCATGACCAACCTGCAGACCACCCTGGCCAGCCTCATCAAGAACGCCGACAAACCGTCGTTCAAGACCAGCACCATCACCGACTCCAACTTCACCGCCAGCATCGACACCAGCGACGGCGCCGCCTCCGCCTCCGCCGGCACCCACCAGGTGGAAGTCAAATCCCTGGCACAGGCCCAGAAGCTCAGCTCCGGCGCGTTCGCCAAGGATGCCGTCGTCGGTGACGGCAAACTGACCATCGCCTACGGCGACAAGACCCTCGAAGTGACCGTCAACGCCGACAGCAAGCTCAGCGACATCGCCGCCGCCATCAACAAGGCGGCCGGCGGCAAAGTGGTCAGCGCCAGCGTCATCACCGCCGACGATGGCCAGCATCTCATGCTCAGCGCCATCGACTCCGGCCTGGCCGGCGCCGTCACCATCACCGCCTCCGGCGGCAATGGCGGCCTCGATTCCCTGAACTACGACGGCACCGCCGGCTCCGGCATGACCCAGACCGTCGAACCCAAGGACGCCGTGGTCGTCGTGGACGGCTTCACCCGCACGTCCAGCTCCAACACCATCAGCGACATCGTCCCCGGCGTGAACCTGACCCTGACCAAGGCAGGCACCGAGGCGGGCAAGACCCAGACCCTGACGATCACCCGCGACAACACCGCGCTGAAGACCGACATGGCCGCGTTCGTCGCCGCCTACAACGCCATCAACAACGCCCTGAAGTCCACCAGCGCCTACAACGCCACCAGCAAGACCGCCGCTGCCCTGACCGGCGACGCCATGGTGCGCGGCCTCCAGCAGCAGCTGCGCAGCCAGTTCAGCAGCAACATCAACGGCCTCAAGGACATGGGCGTGACCATGGCCGCCGACGGTACCCTGACCCTCGACAGCGGCAAGATGGAAACCGCCATCGCCAAGGACCCCGATGCCGTCGCCCGCCTGTTCGGCAAGGATGGCGCCATCGGCAAGCCCATGGACACGCTGATCAAGTCCAACCTGGACAAGGAAACCGGCACGCTCACCCAGCGTACCAACTCGCTCAACAAGCAGATCAAGGACCTGGAAAGCCGCCTGGACGCGCTCGACGCGCGCATGGAAAAGGTCACCGACCGGTACACCAAGCAGTTCACCGCAATGGAAACCATGGTCAGCCAGATGCAGACCACCAGCGACGGCCTGACCCAGGCCCTGGCCAAGAAGACCAGCAGCTGAGTCCTCGCGCGGCAACGCTCAAGTTTCCGCACCGCACCGCCGATATTCATGGCAGCACCCACCACCTCACCCTGTGGCGCGGGCTGGCCCAGAGGAGAAATTTCGAATGTACGGTTCCAGCCGTCAGTACGCAGAACAGTACCGCAAGGTCGGTGTTTCCAGCGCCGTCAACGATGCCGACCCGCACAAGCTGGTGGCCATGTTGCTGGCCGGCGCCTGCGAGCGCATCCGCCTGGCCGAAGCCTGCCTGGAGCGCAACGACCAGGCCCGCAAGGGCAAGGCGATCGGCGAGGCCTGCGCCATCGTCGGCCATCTCAACGGCTCGCTCGACCACGAAGCGGGCGGTGACATTGCCGGCAACCTCTCGGCCCTGTACGACTACGTCATGCAGCGCCTGACCGACGCCAACCTGCACAACGATGCCGCCGCCCTGCAGGAATCGCTGCAGCTGCTGACCGAGATCGACGCCGCCTGGAACGCCATCCCCCACGACCAGCGCCAGCCCGCTGCGGCGGGCGCCTGATGCACGCCGCCCTCGCCACCGACGTACTGCAGCCCCTGCACGACGCGCTGGACGAGTTGTCGCGCGCCGTCGAGGGTGAAGACCACGACCTGACCCAGCGGCTGATGGATGCCTATGACGAGCAGGTGCGGGCCTACCTGGACGAACACGATGCACGCATCGACGCCGGCTCCCTGCGCGGCCTGATCGCCCGCCAGCAGCAGGTGAGCATCCGCATGGCCGCCCGCCGCGACGAGGCGGCCACCCATCTCACCGCCGATCGACGCGCCGTTCGCGCCTCCCTCGCCTACCTCCGGGCAGAATCACTGACATGAGCGACCTTCGCCCCAGCGACATCCATCATCCGGCCGAAAGCGAGCTGTTCGATGAAACGCTGAGCTGCGAAGTCGCCCTGCCCGCGGAGTTCCGCCTGGGCAGCGCGGTGATCCGCCCCGGCAGTGCCGAAACCCTGCTGCGCAGTGTTGCCCTGGTCGAGGACTCCCGGGGCGACGACGGCCATGACGACCGTGGTGAGAGCACCCTCCAGCTGCAGCGCCTGGAGGCCAAGCTGGACCTCACCATGGTGCTGCTGGGCCGCTTGGTCCGCCAGAGCACCCAGGACCTGGACCTGCGCCCGCTGCGCTGGTCGCGGCGCGGCATCCGCCTGGAACTGGGCACCCGCACCAGCGCCGCCCCCGGCAGCCTGGGGCTGATCCGCCTGCAGCCGTGCGATTGGCTGCCCGACCATATCGACCTGCCGGTCTCCGTGCTGGCCGAGGCCGCCAACGGCTCGGGCGCCTACTTCCTGTGGCTGCGCTTCGAGCCCATGAGCGACGCGCTGGAGATGGCCCTCGAACGCCACCTGTTCCGCCTGCACCGCCGCCAGATCGCCGACGCCCGCCGGCAGCGGTAGCCCGCAGGGCTACCGCGTAGTGCCGGCCGCTGGCCGGCTCCGCACGATGCAGGGT
>NZ_DAMCID010000052.1:0-5905 GCF_032099025.1 Stenotrophomonas sp. | reverse complement strand
TCCGGGGAGCCGGCCAGCGGCCGGCACTACGGGCTCCGCACGATGCTGGGTTCCGGGGAGCCGGCCAGCGGCCGGCACTACGGGCTCCGCACGATGCAGGGTTCCGGGGAGCCGGCCAGCGGCCGGCACTACGGGCTCCGCACGATGCTGGGTTCCGTGCGGAGCCGGCCAGCGGCCGGCACTACGGCGCTTGGCTAGCGCCTCGCGCTCGGTTAATGTGAAGAACTTCCTGTCTTCACATGCCCCCTGCCCGTGCGCGTTCTCATCGTCGACGATCACACCCTGGTCCGCGCCGGCCTCAGTCGCCTGCTCCAGGGCTTTGCCGACGTGGACGTCGCCGCAGAGGCCAGCAATGCCGAGCAGGCCCTGCAGATGGCCATCCAGCATTCGCCCGACGTCATCCTGATGGACCTGTCCCTGCCGGGTCGCACCGGCCTGGAGGCACTGAGCGACATCCTGCTGCGCGCCCCAGGTACCCGGGTGGTGATGATGACCATGCACGATGACGCGGTGCACGTGCGCGATGCCCTGGACCGCGGAGCGGTCGGCTTCGTGGTCAAGGATGCCGCGCCCCAGGAACTGGAACTCGCCCTGCGCGCCGCGCACGCCGGCCAGGTGTTCCTGAGCCCGCAGATCTCGGCCAAGATGCTGGCGCCCATGCTGGGCCGCGAAAAGCCGGTGGGCATTGCCGCGCTGTCGCCCCGCCAGCGCGAGATCCTGCGCCAGATCGGCAAGGGCGAAAGCAACAAGGAAATCGCCGCCGACCTCGGCATCAGCGTCAAGACGGTGGAGACCCACCGCGCGCGGATGATGGAGTCGCTCGGCTGCCGCCGCGCCAACGACCTGCTCCTGCTGGCCGCCCGCCACCAGCACGAATTGGAATAGAGCGACAAATCCCCGACACCTGAAGCCTTCAGACTCGGCCTCCGTCGGAAATTTGAACCCGCCGCACGCCGCCCGCCCACGAAAACACAGGGCTTCCGCGGCACAGAGCGTCAAATAACTGGAATACGGTAGGGAATCTCCCCACACGCTGTCGGGAGCTTGACGACCCCTATCAGGAACCCCCTGATTACCCCCCCGCCGGATCACAAGCAAGATGTGTTCCAGAACGCACCGGGGAGTCGGTGCGACGGGGAAAAACGCATGAAGCCGATGATGTCGACCCAGCTGGGTCAGCAGCTGCACCTCACGCCGCAGCTGCTGCAGTCGATCCGCCTGTTGCAGCTGGACGGCATGCAGCTGGAGCTGGAGATCCGCCGTGCGTTGGAGACCAATCCGCTGCTGGAGCTGGAAGAGGCCCCCGAGCAGACCGCCGCCGACACCAGCGACGCCACCACCACCACCGACGTGGCCGCGTTCGACGAACTGCCCGAGACGGCGATGTGGGACGTGGCCGGTGCCAGCTGGCACGACGGTGACGACGACCGCCTGCAGCGCATCGCCGCCGACGAGTCCAGCGATCCCCAGCTGCGCGCCCTGCAGCGCCTGTCGCTGGAGCTGGATGACCGCGAACTGGCCGTGGCCGCTTTCTGGCTGGAGCATTGCGACGACGCCGGCTACCTGGACGCGCCGCTGGAGCAGCTGACCCTGCTGGCCAGCGCCCACACCGATATCGACGCCGCCGGCGTAGAGGCCGTACGCCAGCGCATCCTGCACGGCGACCCGGCCGGGCTGGCCGCCCGTGACCTGCACGAATGCCTGTCGGTCCAGCTGCACACCCTGCATGGCCGCGTGCCGGCCCGCCATCTGGCCCGGCGCGTACTGGACCAGGGCCTGGAGCACCTGGCCGTGCACGACTACCCCGCCCTGGCCCGGCAGCTGGACGCCGAAGTAGCCGACATCCATGAAGCGGTGCGGCTGATCCTGTCGCTGCAGCCGCGGCCGGGCGAAAGCCTGCTGCCCGGCAGCACCGGCGTGGTCATTCCCGATGTGATCGCCTGGCATGCCGACAACCAGTGGCGCGTTGCACTGAACCCGGCCACCAGCCGCCGCCTGAGCATCAACCCGAGCTATGAGCACGCGTTGAGCGACGCCGGCGACAGCGCCCAGCCGCTGCGCGACATGCTGCAGGAAGCCCGCTGGCTCACCCGTGGCCTCTCGATGCGCTACGACACCCTGCTGCGCACCACCCGGGTGATCATCGAGCGCCAGGCCGGCTTCCTGACCCGCGGTGAAGAGGCCATGGCCCCCCTCACCCTCAAGGAAGTGGCCGACGCCATCGGCATGCACGAGTCCACGGTCTCGCGCATCACCACCGGCAAGTACCTGCAGACCCCGCGCGGCACCCTGGAGCTGAAGCACTTCTTCGCCGTGCGCCTGGAAGGCGCCAGCGTCTCCGGGCAGGCCGTGAAGGCCATGGTCCGCCGCCTGATCGACGCCGAACCGGCCGGCCGGCCGCTGGCTGATGAGGCCATTGCGGGACTTCTGTCACGCCAGGGAGTGAACATTGCCCGCCGTACCGTTGCAAAATACCGGGAACAACTGGATATCGCCCCGGCGCGCGAGCGCCGCCGCATCAACGCCCGCCCGGCACAACTTGCCCGGGTCGGCTGAAGGAAGTGGAAGACATGAACAAGCTCACCGTCCTGCTGGTCGATGACCACGAGGGCTTCATCAACGCCGCCATGCGCCACTTCCGCAAGGTCGACTGGCTGGACGTGATCGGCAGCGCCGCCAATGGCCTGGAAGCCATCGAGCGCTCCGAGTCGCTGCGCCCGCAGGTGGTGCTGATGGACCTGGCCATGCCGGAGATGGGCGGCCTGCAGGCGACGCGTCTGATCAAGTCGCAGGACGACGCGCCCTACATCGTCATCGCCAGCCACTTCGACGACGTCGAGCACCGCGAGCACGCGTTGCGTGCCGGCGCCGACAACTTCGTCAGCAAGCTGTCTTACATCCAGGAGGTCATGCCGATCCTGGAGGGCTTGAAGGAGACGGCCCCATGAGCGAGTCGCGCATCCTGGTGCTGGACAATGATGCGGTGCGTGCCGAGCGCACCGTCGCCCTGCTTGAGTTCATGGACTTCAACCCGCGCTGGATCGCCGACGCGGCCGACTTCGATACCACCCGCCACCGCGCCACCGACTGGATGGCCGTCATCATCGGTGGCCTGGAACCGGGCGCGCGCAGCGAAGCCCTGTTCGCCTGGGCCGGCCAGGGCGCCCTGCCGCCGCCGGTGATGCTGATCGACGGCGACGCGTCCAGCTTCGCCCAGCGCCATGGCCTGCACGAAGCCAACGTGTGGCCGCTGGAAGCCCCGCTGCGCCATGCGCAGATGGAAGCCCTGCTGCGCCGTGCCAGCCTCAAGCGCCTGGATGCGGAGCACCAGGCCGGTGCGGTGCAGGACCAGGGACCGACCGGCGAAGGTGCCGCCGTCACCGCGCTGCGGCTGATGATCGAACAGGTGGCTGCCTTCGATACCACCGTGCTGGTGCTGGGTGAGTCGGGCACCGGCAAGGAAGTGGTGTCGCGTTCCATCCACCAGCGTTCGCCGCGCCGCGATGGGCCGTTCGTGGCCATCAACTGTGGCGCCATTCCGGCCGACCTGCTCGAAAGCGAGTTGTTCGGTCACGAAAAGGGCGCGTTCACCGGTGCATTGAGCGCACGCAAGGGCCGTTTCGAAATGGCCGAAGGTGGCACCCTGCTGCTGGATGAAATCGGCGACATGAGCCTGCCGATGCAGGTCAAGCTGCTGCGCGTGCTGCAGGAGCGCAGCTTCGAACGCGTCGGCGGCAACCAGACCATCCGCTGCAATGTGCGGGTGATCGCCGCCACCCACCGCGACCTGGAATCGCGCATTGCCGACGGCAAGTTCCGCGAGGATCTGTTCTACCGCCTCAACGTGTTTCCCATTGAAGTGCCGGCGCTGCGCGAGCGCAGCGAAGACCTGCCCGCGCTGGTCGGCACCATCGCCGGGCAGCTGGCCCGCACCGGCCGTGGCGAAGTCCGTTTCAGCGCCGAAGCACTGCAGGCCTTGGCCAGCTACGAGTGGCCCGGCAATGTGCGCGAACTGACCAACCTGGTCGAGCGCCTGGCCGTGCTGCACCCGTCCGGCAACGTGCGCGTGCAGGACCTGCCGGCACGCTATCGCGGCGATTTCGCTGCAGCGGCGCCGGTGGTGGTGGCCGCACCGGCCGCGCCGGCCGACGAGCGCCTGGACCTGCGCAGCTTTTCGTTCCACACCCCTTCCACGGGCGGCGCCACGGCACCCAACGGCGACGCCGGTGCAGCCGATCGTGCCCCGGCGCTGCCCGACGCCGGGCTGGACCTGCGCAACCACATGGCCAACATCGAGTTGACCCTGATCAACGAAGCGCTGGAACGCACGCAGGGCGTGGTCGCCCACGCAGCGCAGCTGCTGGGCCTGCGCCGCACCACGCTGGTGGAGAAACTGCGCAAGTACGGCATCGAACGCGACCAGCCCGAACTGGCGGGTTGATCCACAGCGCAGGCTGGCGCTCCAGGCCCGGGCTCACCCGGGCCTTCTCATTTTCACCTTGCCATGACAAAGCAGCGACTACGTTCGCCACACACGCAGGGTACGGGGGCTTCAGGTCCGGGCCTGCGGGGAATCGGGGGATTCTCTCGGTCGCCTGGCGCGCAGAACGCGCCAGCCCGCACCGTCGTCGAGGACCTCGATCATGGCTCGTTCCCTGCATTCGTCTGTCTCTGCGGCCCGCGTCGCCGCCCGCGTTCCCTCCCTCGCCCGCCTGGCCTTTGCGCTGGCCATCGCGCTGGGCAGTTCGTCCGCCTTTGCGCAGTCGATCTGCGACACCACCGGCGCCGCCGCACCGCCGACGGCCACCGGCACCGGCGGGTCCTTCGCCTGCGGTGACGCGGCCAACGCCAGCGGCGCCACTTCCACCGCGTTAGGCAGCGATGCCATTTCTGCGGGTGGCAACTCCACCGCGGTGGGTGCCGAAAGCCGCTCGTCCGGCGACTTCTCGTCCGCCCTCGGCCGCAGCGCCAATTCCAGCGGCGCTGCGTCCACCGCCGTCGGCTACAACGCGGCGGCCAGCGCTGCCAATGCAATGGCGTTCGGCTCGAACTCGGTCGCCAGCGGTGCAAATGCCAGCGCCCTGGGCACTGGCGCCACCGCCTCCGGTGCCGACAGCACCGCACTGGGCAATGCCGCCAGCGCGACTGCCGCCAACTCGGTGGCGCTCGGTGCCGGTTCGGTCGCCGACGAGGACAACACGGTTTCGGTCGGTGCCGCCGGGGCGGAACGCAAGGTCACCAACGTGGCGGCAGGCACCAACGACACCGACGCCGTCAACGTCAGCCAGCTCAATGACACCGCCGCAACCACGCTCGCCTCCGCCAACACGTACACCGACCAGGCGGCCGGCGACACGTTGACTGCGGCCAACACCTACACCGACCAGCAGATCAGCCTGCTGGGTGCCGGCGGAGGCGTCGCATCGGCGGACCTGGAGCAGCTGCGCACCGACATGAATGATCGCTTCGCCGGCGTTGAGGGTCGCCTCGATGGCGTGGACGCTCGCCTCGATGGGATTGACGAGCACCTGCGCAAGATGGACCGCCGCATCGGCCGCCAAGGCGCCATGACCGCGGCACTGGTGCAGAGCTCGGGCATGCCGGACGTGGGTGAAAACTACCTCGGCGCAGGGGTAGGCTGGTCCGAAGGCGAGAACGCGTTTGCCGCTTCCTTCCGCCGGCGGTTCAGCGAGCACTTCTCCGCTTCGGTGGGCGGTGCCACCAGCGGCAATGAAAGCTCGGTAGGTGTTGGCGCCGGCTTCACCTGGTAGCCCGCCACGGCGCGTTGGGCGCCCGGCCAGCCCGGGCGTCCTCAAGGACAGCGAAGATCACTGGGGACAGGGGAGGCATTGCCTCCTCTGTCCCTTTTCTGGTTCTGCTCCCATCTGAGGGATCGTTTCATTCC
>NZ_DAMCID010000051.1:0-10120 GCF_032099025.1 Stenotrophomonas sp. | reverse complement strand
GCCATGCCCGCAATGCCGGCCGCTGGCCGGCTCCACGGAAACCTGGCCATACCCGTAGTGCCGGCCGCTGGCCGGCTCCTCGGAAACCTGGTCATACCCGTAGTGCCGGCCGCTGGCCGGCTCCACGGAAACCTGGTCATGCGAGGAGCCGGCCAGCGGCCGGCACTACCGGTTATGAAGCGTCGGCCTGGTTCTCAGGCCGCGCCGCATCGAACGCCGGCAGTGCCAGGCACGCCTCGTCGATCCGCGCCAGGGTCGGATACGGGCTCATGTCCACGTTGAAGCGCCGCGCGTTGTACAACTGCGGCACCAGGCAGCAGTCGGCCAGGGTCGGGCTGTCGCCGTGGCAGAAGCGGCCGGTATCGACCGATTCCACCAGCATGCGCTCCATCGCGTCGAAGCCGACCTGCATCCAGTGCCGGGTCCAGTCCTCGCGCTCGGGCTGCGGCACATTCCAGGTATCGCTGAAGAACTGCATCACACGCAGGTTGTTGAGCGGGTGGATGTCGCAGGCCACCAGCTGCGCCAGTGCACGCACGCGGGCACGGCCCGGTGCATCGTCGGGCAGCAGCGACGGGTCCGGGAACACCTCGTCCAGGTATTCCAGGATCGCCATCGACTGGTGCACCACGCGGTCGCCGTGGCACAGGGTGGGCACCAGTTCCTGCGGGTTGAGCGCCGCGTAATGGTCGCTGTGCTGCTGGCCGCCATCGCGGACCAGGTGGACCGGGGTGATCTCGTGGGCGAGATCCTTCAGGTTCAGGCCGATGCGCACGCGGTAGGCGGCGCTGGAACGCCAGTAACTGAACAGCTCGATCCGGTCCATGGGCAGGTTCATCGGGATGCTCAGGGCCGCTGGGCCTGTTCAATGCGCTGTTCGATGGCGCCGAAGATGCTCTCGCCCGCCGCATCGAACATCTCGATGCGGACCACGTCGCCGAAGGACATGAAGGGCGTGCTCGGCTTGCCGTCGCGCAGGGTTTCCACGGTGCGCAGTTCGGCGAAGCACGAGGCCCCCTTGCCGGTGTCTTCGTTGGCGATGGTGCCCGACCCGACGATCGCACCGGCACCCAGCGGGCGGGTCTTGGCCGCATGCGCCACGAGCTGGGCGAAGTTGAACTGCATGTCCACGCCCGCCTCGGGCGCGCCGAACCAGGCGCCGTTGACGTGGGTCACCAGTGGCAGGTGCACCTTGCTGTCCTGCCAGGCGTCGCCCAGTTCGTCGGGGGTGACGAACACCGGCGACAGCGCCGAACGCGGCTTGGACTGCAGGAAGCCGAAGCCCTTGGCCAGTTCGCCGGGAATGAGGTTGCGCAGCGACACGTCGTTGACCAGGCCCACCAGCTGGATGTGACCGGCCGCCTGCTCTGCGGTGACCGCCATCGGCACGTCGTCGGTGATCACCACCAGCTCGGCTTCCAGGTCGATGCCGTAGTCCTCGCTGACCACCTTCACTGCATCGCGCGGGCCGTGGAAACCGGCGCTGGTGGCCTGGTACATCAGCGGGTCGGTGTAGAAGCTTTCCGGCACCTCGGCGCCACGGGCGCGGCGGACGCGCTCCACGTGCGGCAGGTAGGCGCTGCCATCCACGAATTCATAAGAACGCGGCAGCGGCGCGGCCAGCGCCTGCAGGTCGATGTCGAACACGCCATCGGCGCTGCCGTCATTGAGCGATTCGGACAAGGCGTTCAGGCGCGGCGCCAGGTGGCTCCAGTCTTCCAGCGCCTGTTGCAGCGTGGCGGCGATCCCGGTGGCGCGCACGCCGTGGCGCAGGTCGCGCGAGACCACGATCAGGGTGCCGTCGCGGCCGCCTTCCTTCAAAGAACCAAGCTTCATGGGTGGGTATCCGGGATCGCAGAAAAATAGGTTTCGAGTGTAACCAAATGCGCGGTGCTGCCAAGCTGCGATGCGGCACGAAACCACCTTAAACGATCGGGGAGCCCAACGACGTCATGGTGCCGAGCGCCTGGCGAAACGCCGGTGCGACGGTGCACACGTATCAATACCGGTAGATCCACGCCCTGCGTGGAGACCGCGCGAAGCGCGGCACAAGCGTCCGGAGCCGCCAAACCCAGAAGATGCCCCCTTCCCCTTCCGACGTTCAGCAACGACCGAAGCCACGCATCAGACGTTCATGACCCCGGATTGGCGCGCAGCCACGCAGGGCGTGGCTCTACAAAGCTGAATGGGCCAAATTGATGTGGTGCACAATTTCTCCTATACTCCCGGGGTCTGCAGCGGCCGTCCGTTTCCCTTCGGGATCGCCGGCGACCGGATCATCGATCCCTCGCCCGCCCCCACTCCGACGCCATTCGTCATGCATTCCAGTCTGCGCACCGCGCCGGCTGCACCCAATTCTCGCAGCGCGGTTTACGGGAACGCTCCGAGTCAGCCGATCACCACGATCTGCCTTGCGTCCGGCCATTCGGCCTGGCGTTACTTCGTCTTTGGAGCTTCCACCCGATGTCTTTTGAAAACCTGGGCCTTGCCCCGTTCCTGCTGCGCGCGTTGTCCGAGCAGGGCTATGAAAACCCGACCCCGATCCAGGAGCAGGCGATCCCGCTCGCCCTGGCCGGTCGCGACCTGCTGGCCGGCGCACAGACCGGTACCGGCAAGACCGCCGCGTTCGGCCTGCCGCTGCTGCAGCACCTGGGCACCAACCCGCAGGCCGTGAACGGCCCGCGCAAGCCGCGTGCGCTGGTGCTGGCCCCGACCCGCGAGCTGGCCACCCAGGTGCATGACAGCCTGCGCGGTTACAGCAAGTACCTGCGCATTCCCAGCGCCTGCATCTACGGCGGCGTCGGCATGGGCAACCAGTTCGACGTGCTGCGCCGTGGCGTGGACCTGCTGGTGGCCTGCCCGGGCCGCCTGATCGACCACCTGGAGCGTCGCAGCGTCGACCTGTCGGGCATCGAGATCCTGGTGCTGGACGAAGCCGACCGCATGCTCGACATGGGCTTCCTGCCGTCGATCAAGAAGATCCTGGCCAAGCTGCCGCGCCAGAACCGCCAGACCCTGCTGTTCTCGGCCACGTTCGAGGAGAGCATCAAGCAGCTGGCGCTGGAGTTCATGCGCGACCCGGAACAGATCCAGGTCACCCCGAAGAACACCGTGGCCGAGTCCATCAAGCACTGCGTGCACCCGGTCGATGGCCCGCGCAAGCGCGAGCTGCTGCTGCACCTGCTGTCCCAGGACAGCCGCGAGCAGACCCTGGTGTTCGGCCGTACCAAGCACGGCTGCGACAAGCTGGCCACGTTCCTGGAGAAGTCCGGCATCAAGACCGCGGCGATCCACGGCAACAAGAGCCAGGGCCAGCGCCTGCGTGCACTGGGTGACTTCAAGGCCGGTCGTGTGACCGTGCTGGTGGCCACCGACATTGCCGCGCGTGGCATCGACATCAACGAACTGCCGAAGGTCATCAACTACGACCTGCCGATGGTGGCCGAGGATTACGTGCACCGCATCGGCCGTACCGGCCGTAACGGCTCGACCGGCCAGGCGATTTCGCTGGTGGCGCAGGACGAGGCCAAGCTGCTGCGCCAGATCGTGCGCCTGCTCGACAAGGACATGGACATCCGCGACGTGCCGGGCTTCGAGCCGCAGACCCCGATCCGCTGGGGCAACAGCGCGCCGGGCAAGGCCGAAGTGCCGGGTGGTGATCGCGCGCCGCGCCGGTCCGCGCACGCGCGCCGTCCGCACGGTGACGCGCCACGTCATGCGCATGCCGGTGCCAAGACCGGCGGCGGCCAGCGTGACGGTGCCGGTCGCGGTGCGAGCCGTGGTGCCGGTAACGGTGCGCCGCGCGGCGGCCAGCCGCAGGGCCAGCGCCGAGGCGGTGGCGGGCGCAGCCAGGGCGGCGGCGGCCGTCCGGCCTGATCCGTTCGCGGATTGAACACAGAAAAGGGCGACGCATTGCGTCGCCCTTTTCTTTTGGGTTTGCGATGACACGCATGGCGTGTCACTACGCAATCCGGCCCGCGTAGAGACACGCCATGCGTGTCCCACGGAACGTCCGGGCCGGGCGGGAATTACCCCCGCGGCTTGGTCGGGTTCAGCAGGTTGCCGAAGAACACCGCGTTCAACAGCAGCCGCTCGGTGCCGTGCCAGTACTTGCGGTGCGCCGGATCGTCGGCGAACAGCACTAGGTTGCCCTGCCCTTGCGGCGACACCAGCAGCCACGCCGACCCGGCCACGCGGCTGCGGTTGCTCTCCGACAGATAACCGTTCACCCGCGGTGCCTCGTCCACGCGCACCACGGTGGAGAACGGATTGCGGCTCGGCTTGAAGCTGATGCCGTTTTCCTTGTTCACCGCCAGCTGCGTGCGCGGCAGGCCGAAGCCCAGCGGGTGGCTGGTATCCACATCCGCACTGAGGATGTTGCCGCTGACCCGTTCGATCGCGGCGATGTCGCGCTGGTCACCGAACGCCCGGCGGGCGCCAGCGGGTTCCTTCTCTTCCGCGCCCAGCACCTCATCGCTGAGCTTCTGCTCGATCGCCCACTTCGCGGCGCTGCCGTAGGTCACCAGCGAACCACCGGCGTTGATCCAGCGCTTCAGGGCGGCCACGGCGGTGGCGTCCACACCGGTGTAGGTGCCACCGGCCAGCACGATGGAGGTGTAACGGTCCAGGTTGACCTTGCCCAGCTGCGACGGGTCCAGCTTGCTGGCCGGCAGCTGCACCTGCTGGTCGAGCAGGAACCACGCCGAGCCGATCTCGGTGGCGCTCACGCCCTCGCCCATCACCAGGGCCACCGCCGGCTTGCGCAGCGACTTGACGCTGTCGCTGCCCAGGTCGATGCCGCTGCGGCTCTGGCCGCTGGACAGCGCGTGCACCTGCACGCCGCTGCTGCGCGCCGCATCGTCCACGGCGGCAAGCAACGCCTCGCCGGCCAGCACCTGGCCGGCCACCGGAATCACCACGCTGCCGCGGGCGAAGGCATGCTCGCCGGTGGCGGTGCTCGCGGTGAACGGCTGGAACGCAGCGCGCGCCAGCACGCCTTTGGCCTGCAGCGCGTACAGCGCGCGGCTGGCGTTGTAATCGCGCCAGTCGAACACATAGGCATAGCCCGCCTGTCCGCCGCTCACCCCGCCGTGCGCAGCGGGCAATGCGCTGATGCGTTCACCACCGGCGATGCGGCTGCGGCTGCCGGCAAACGCCAGGCCGTAGGCCGGCGCAATGGCATACGAGGTGCTGCCGTAGAACACGTCCCCCTTGATGGGCGGAGTGTCGGCGAAGATCGAATGCACCAGGCGGAACTGTGGCTGCGCGGTGGGCACCACGTAGGCGCTGCCCGGCTCGAAGCGTTGGCCGTCCACGGTCACCGTCGAGGTGAGCGCCTGCACGGTGATCTGGTGCTGCAGCAGCAGGTCGAGCAGGCGCCGGGTCAGGCCCGGGTCGTTGCCGTCGCCGAACACGAATGCCTTCACCGGCTGCTGGTTGGCCTGCTTCAGCGCGGACTGGAAGAACGCCTTCTGCAGCTTGAGCAGCCCATCGCGCTCGGTGACCGCACCGCGCACCGTGCCCAAGCCGGTGGCGACCTGGTTGCGGATGGTGAACGGGAAGGTCAGCAGGCCGTTGACCGATTCCTGCACGCGTCCACGCGAACTGGCCTGCTCGACGGTGACGCCGACCGCGCCGTGGAAGTCCGGATACGTCGAGCCGTACACGGGCGAGAAGTTGTCGAAGTTTTCGCCGGTGTAGTACAGCGACCCCAGCGCATCCAGCGACTGTGCGTGGTACTTGGCGAGGGTCTTGTTGAATTCATACGACGACGCCGGCAGCAGCGGGCTGTGCATGCTCGCCGGCGACGGTTCGAAGTAGTAGGTGCTGTCCTTGCCCATCTCGTGGAAGTCGATCTGGACGTTGGGATACCACTGGTGGAAGTAAGCGATCTTCGGCCGCGTGTCCTGCTGGGTCAGCGCCAGCCAGTCGCGGTTGAGGTCGGTGAAGTAGTGGTTGGTGCGGCCCTGCGGGAACGCCTCCACGTGCTCCTTGTCGGCCGGGTCGGCGGACGCCGGCGAGGACGCGTACGCGTTGTGCCAGCTGGCGGCGCGGTCGCGACCGTCCGGGTTCTGCGCCGGGTCGAACAGCACCACGGCGCGGTCCAGCCAGCGGGCGGTGTCGGCACTGCGGTTGGCCACCAGGTAATACGCGGTGAGCAGCGCGGCTTCGCCGCTGGAGGTCTCGTTGCCGTGCACGCTGTAGCCCAGCCACACCACCACCGGGCTGTTGCCGGCCGCCGACAGCGGCTGTGCCGGGTCGGCCAGGGTCACGTGCTGGCGGCGCAGCGTTTCAAGCTGCTGCTGGTTCTGCGCCGAGGTGACGGTGGCGATCAGCAGCGGGCGCCCTTCGTAGCTGCTGCCGATCTGTTCGACCTTGATCTTGTCGGAGTGCTTGGCGAGCTCGTTGAAGTAGGCCACCAGCTGGTCATGCCGCGTGTAGCGGCTGCCGATCTCATAGCCCAGGAACTGCTGCGGGGTGGGAATGGCCGGATCGAACTCCCCGCCCTGCGGGAAGAAGTAGGCGTTCTGCGCGAACGCCGGAGCGGCCAACAGCCACAGCGAGCCCACCAGCCAGGTGATGGGACGCGACAAACCACGGAACAAGGACACAGCAACCCCTCTTAGAAACGGTAGTCGAAGCCGACGGTGAAGTAGCGGCCACGCAGGTCGTACTGGCTGAAGTCGTACGGCGCGCGGATGCCCGGGAACGAGGCGTCGTACGGCGGTTCTTCATCGGCCAGGTTCTGGATCTTGGCGTACAGGGTCAGCTTCTCCAGCCCGGTGTAGGCCAGGTAGAGGTCGAACTGGCTGTACGCATCCACCCGGTCCTGCACGGCGCTGGCGGTGGCGCTGGCCTTCTGGTCATAGCCGCTGGTGTAGTACCAGGTCAGCGCGGTGCGGAAGTCGGCGTAGGACCAGTCCAGCGTGGTGGTCGCCTTGTTCTTGGGCAGGGTGGCGCCCAGGTTGCTGCCGGCGTAGTCCACCAGCGGACCACCGACCACGGTGGGGCGGCTGTAATCGCGCACGTGGGTGAACGCGGTGGACAGCGAGAAGTCGCCCGCCGCGTCGGTTGGGAAGCGCTGACGCAGTTCGACGTCGAAGCCGGAGGTCTTGAGCTCGCTCAGGTTCTGGTAGCGGTTGAACACCGCCAGCAGCTTGCCGCGCTCGTCGCGGGTAACCGCGCCCGGCACATCGTTGGTGACCAGGGTCTGGGTGTTGTTGGTACCCACCAGGTTCTCCAGTTCGATGCGGTAGTAATCCACGCTCAGGCTGGTGTTGGACCACGGCGACAGCACCAGGCCCAGGTTGTAGCTCTTGGTGCGCTCCGGCTTGAGGTCGCTGTTGCCGACGGTGAAGAAGGTCGGGTTCTGGCGCGAACCGGGCACGTCCGGATCGCGCGGATCGATCACGCTGCCGTAGGCGATGCTGGTGCTGTTGGAGTTCTCCGACAGCGACGGCGCGCGGAAGCCCTTCGATGCCGCGGCGCGCACCAGCAGGATGTCGAACGGCTGCCAGCGCAGGCTCAGCTTGGGCGAGAAGGCGTCGCCGAAATCGCTGTAGTGGTCGGCGCGCGCGGCGGCCTGCAGCTCTAGGCGGTCGGCCAGCGGCACGTTGACTTCGGCATACGCGGCGGTGACCTTGCGTTCGCCATGTACCTCGGCGATGGCCGGGCGTACCTGCAGGCCGGCATCGATCTGCCACGGGTTCTCCGAATCCAGCTTCTCGCGGCGCCATTCGACACCGGCGGCGAAGCCGATCGGACCGGCCCAGGTGTTGCCCAGCCCGCCGGAGATCTTGGCGTCCACACCCTGCAGCACGGACTCGGCCGGGCGCAGCGTGCTCAGGTTGATGCCGTCGATCACCGACTGCGGGGTGGCCGACGGATCCAGCAGGTTGTAGCTGCCGGTGGCCAGCGCATCGGCCAGGGTCCAGCGGTTGGCGAAGCCGCCCGAGACGGTCTCACGCTCGCTGCTGCGCGCGCCGAACGCACCCACTTCCCAGTCCCAGTCCTGCAGGCTGCCACGCAGGCCGAACAGGCCGCGATACGCGGTGGAACGGTTGGTCTTGATGGTGGGGCCGAGGTTGAAGAACGTGTATTCGATCGGAATCGCACGCCCGTACGGATTGAACGGGCTGCTCGCCGGCAGGTTGGACGACACCGGCTCGGCCAGCCCGGTATCGGCGTTGAGCGCGAAGCGGCCGCTTTCCAGGGTGAAGAACGGGCTGCTGCCGAACCACGACACGCCCTTGATCTCGCTGTAGATCACCTCGCCGAAGGCTTCCACGTTGTCGTTCACCTTGAAGGTGCCGTTGACGTAGGCCTGGTAGCGCTTGGTGGAGGGAATGAGGGTGGTGTACGGCGCCAGGTTGTAACCGCAGGTGTTGCCGGGCAGGCCGTCGATCGGCGCACTGGCCACCAGGGTGGTGTTCTCCGGGCACTGCCCGTTGGCGTCGAGCATCGGCACCGAGGTGCCGTTGACCAGGAAGCGCGCGCCCTTGGCCGACCAGCCGTTCCAGCGGCCACCGGGCTGGTCGGTATAGATGCCCGACTTGGTCAGGTCGCGCTGGTCCTGGTCCAGGCGCTCGCGGTTGTAGCCTTCCAGGCTGACCAGGATGTTGTAGCCATCGGTGTCCAGGTCGCCGATGCCGCCGATGAACTTGAGGTTCTGCTCGTCCAGCCCGCCCTGGTCGGACGTGCCGACGCTGCCGCCGAGGTCGGCGCCCTGGAAGTTCTGCCGGGTGATGATGTTGACCACGCCGGCGACCGCGTCGGAGCCGTACACGGCCGACGCGCCGTCCTTGAGCACTTCGATGCGTTCGACGGCCACCATCGGCAAGGCGTTGAGGTTGACGAAGGTGTCCGACAGGCCGCCGGCCGGGAAGCCGTAGTTGGCCAGGCGGCGGCCGTTGAGCAGCACCAGGGTGTTCTTCTGCGACAGGCCGCGCAGGCCGATGCCGGCCGAGCCCGAGGCCCACCCGTTGTTGGTGGTTTCGTTGTTGGCGTTGCCGGTATTGGCGGAGATCGAGCGCAGCAGATCGGCGACGGTGGCCTTGCCGGTCGCTTCGATCTCCTGGCGGCCGATCACCTGCACCGGGTTGGCGGTTTCGGTGTCGGTGCGCTTGATGTTGGAGCCGGTCACCCGCACGGCGGCGAGCGTGGTGCTCTCCCCACTGGCGGCGGCATCGGGGCTGGCCGCATCGGCGGCGGCGGCGTCGAGGGCAAACGCGGACAAAGGCGTAGCCAGAGCGGCGGAAAGTGCCGCCACAAGAAGGGTGTGCTTGGGCATGAACTCTATGGGGGTGGTGGACGACAAGTTCCGCAGTAGTCCATGCCGGGCCATTAACGAGCCAATAACATCGCTTCATGCGGATATAACGAAAAGTAACATCTCTTCATCCGGATGGATATGTTTTCTGCTGCAACCGTTCCTGTCGGCGGCGGATCGCCCGCGCCGCAGGCCGTACAATGCGCCCATGGAAATCTTCAAAGTCTTTACCCTCGAAGCGGCCCACCACCTGCCCAACGTGCCGGCGGGCCACAAGTGCGCGCGCCTGCACGGCCACTCGTTCCGCGTGGAACTCAAGGTCGAGGGTGAGCCGGGCGAACACACCGGCTGGATCATGGATTTCGGCGACGTCAAAGCGGCCTTCCAGCCGATCTACGACCGCCTGGACCACCACTACCTCAACGACATTCCCGGTCTGGAAAACCCCACCAGCGAACGCCTGGCGATCTGGATCTGGAACGAGCTCAAGCCCACCCTGCCCGCGCTGAGCGAAGTGACGGTGCATGAGACCTGCACGTCCGGGTGCCGGTATCGGGGCTGAGAAGACGACGACCCGGCAGCACCGGTCTCATCCAAGTCATTGATAGAATATGGTTTTTTCAGAAACCAGACCACGTCGGCAAAAAATTGTTGCAACGCACCACAATCGGCGTATGCTGCATTGCATCAAGTGAATTTGCGTGGGTCCCTCCCCCCACGCAATCCAGGACCCGACAGAACCCTCCCTCTGTCGGGTCCTTTTTTTTTGGACGCTTGGGGCATGGTCTTCGATCAGGTTCATCGCGAGCGTTGAGGGCCCCGCCGCGGCCGGCAGGCCCCTATGCAAATGTC
>NZ_DAMCID010000050.1:2694-10772 GCF_032099025.1 Stenotrophomonas sp. | reverse complement strand
GACGCCGGGGGACATTTGCATAGGGGCCTGCCGGCCGCGGCGGGGCCCTCAACGCGCGCGATGAACCCGATCGAAGATCCTGCACCAAGCTTCCAGAAAACCGCAGACCAGAGCGTTCGGCGTTTGCATTGAACGTTCAGCGCAGCTCGGGCAAGGCGAGTTGATGCTTGCGGCAGAGGCGGTACACCGTTACCCGTGAGACCTGCATCGTGCGCGCGCAGGCCGTGATGTTGAATGCGTTCTGGCGTAGCGCGTGCAGCAGCGCATCGCGCTCGGCCGCCTGGCGAGCATCGTGCAGCAGCCGCTGCGGCATCTCCACCTGCGGTGGCAGCAGCTCCAGATCCGCCACCCCGATCAGTTCCGCCTCGCTTACGATCGCCGCCCGCTGCACCCGATTGAGCAGCTCCCGCACATTGCCCGGCCAGTTGAAACGCATCAGCGCCTGCCGTGCGTCCGTGGTGAAGCCGCGTGCCCGCGTGACATGCCGGTGGCGGAAACTGGCCAGAAAGTGTTCTGCCAGCAGCACGATGTCGCTGCCACGGTCGCGCAGCGGTGGCATCGGCAGGCGCAGCACATTGAGCCGGTAGAACAGATCGCGACGGAACTGTCCGCGTTCCACCGCCTGCTCCAGGTCCACATGCGTGGCCGCTACCACCCGCACATCCACCGACTGTGGATGATTGCTGCCCACACGCTCGATCGTGCCCTCCTGCAGCACCCGCAACAGATTCGTCTGCGCGTCCAGCGGCAGGTCCCCGATCTCGTCCAGGAATACCGTGCCGCCGCTGGCCGTCTCGAACAGACCCAGCCGCCGCGTCGCCGCACCTGTGAAGGCGCCGCGCTCATGCCCGAAGAGTTCCGATTGCACCAGCGCCGCAGGAATCGCTCCGCAGTTCACCGCCAGGAAGGGCCGCGCGTGGCGCGGCGAGAGCGCATGCAGCGCCTGCGCCGCCAGCTCCTTGCCCGTGCCCGTCTCCCCGGTGATCAGCACCGGCAGCTCCACCGGCGCGAACTTGCGCAACGCCGCCCGCGCGACCTGCAGCACCGCACTGTCCCCGACCAGCGCCTGCGCACCGGCGGGTGACCGTGCCTGGTCGCCGTCGGCCAGCTGCAGCAGGCGCTGCACCAGCTGCGGCAGGTCCAGCGGTGCCGTATAGGTGTCCACGCAGTATCCCAGCAACGCCTGCAACTGCGGGTGCGAGGGGCGTGGGCCCGCCGGCAGGATTGCCAGCAGGCGCATATGCCGGTGCTGGTCGAGCAGGGCCTGCAGGTGGTCGACATTGCGGGCCGCATCGTCGCGCAGATCGAGCAGCCCCACGATCAGATCGTTGCTGCGCATGCCAATGGCCACACACTCGTTGCTGGCCACGCCGCGCACCTGCCAACCGGCCGCAGCCAATGCGGCGCGCTCAGCCGCGTGGGGGTGCCCAAACCAGATTACACACCGGGCCGGGAAATCAGGGACTGCCGCCATGCGTCACCTTCACTTGAAAGTTCCCGGGCGGCGTCTCCTGGTCAGCGTCCCCCAGCCGTGCCGCCCCACGCCGGGATCAACGGCCCCTCCGTCGCTGGATGGGGCAGATCGCACGCAGGGAATTCCTGCTACGACAGAAGGAACAACGCCGGTTGGCACCGCCAGCGGCCACCGCCGCGGACGCCCCAAACGAAAAAGGCCGCTGCAGGGCAGCGGCCTTCAGGCGGGGCGGGCGGGCCGCCCGGCTCAGAGCTCGACGCGGCGGGCCTGCATGAACTTGCCGCTCCAGTAACCGCTGACCAGGCTGTCCACGCGGACGTCCTTGCCGGTGCTGGGGGCGTGCAGGAAGCGGCCTTCGCCGACATAGATGCCGACATGGTCAACCCGGCCCTTGCGCCCGAAGAACACCAGGTCGCCGGCGGCCAGCGCATTGCGGTCGTTGATCAGCTCGGCTTCGCCGTCATGGGCCATCTCGCGCGAGACGCGCGGCAGCTCGATGCCCAGCGCGGTGCGGAACACATAGCCGACCAGCCCGCTGCAGTCGAAGCCGCTGTCCGGCGAGGTGCCGCCCCAGCGGTACGGCGTGCCCAGCAGGGTCATCGCGCGGCGCAGCAGCGACTGCACCTTGCCATTGTCGGCGGCACCGCCGACCACGGCACCGGTAGCGCCCGTGCTGGCGTCATAGTTGGCCAGCAGGCGGCTCAGATCGCCGGCGAACATGGCCGAGCGGTCCATCAGCGGAATGGTGTCGTTGGCCGCGAGGTGCGGAAGCAGGGCGGCGAGGGTGGCGCTGGCAGCGGCATCGGCCTTGCTGCGGGCCGGCGCGTCAGCCTTCGGCTTGGCGGCGGCGGAGACTTCAACCGGAGTCCCGGTGGCGACCTGCGCGGCGTCGATGACGGCCGTCGGCGCGGTCTGTGCCCAAGCCGGAACACTGGCCAGGCAGAGGGCGAAGGCGAGAAAAGCGGGGCGGGCGATACGCCTGGAAGCGGCGGTCTGGCCTTGGTACGTCAGGTCGGCTGTCGTCACGCGGCGGTCACTGAATAAAAACGATGGGTGATGATGCCGTGTAAGACGTGTGATTAGGTACAAATTTCGTTAAATTTCCGTTTATATGAATGTGACGAACCTCACATTTTTAACCCTTCCCCCTGTTCATTTCAGTGAAGGACGCGTTTCGCTCCCGTGTAGTGCTGTTTCCAGTAGCTCCCGGACAGCGAGTCCAGCCGGACCGTTCCGCCGGTGCTGGGGGCGTGCACGAAGCGCCCTTCACCCACGTAGATGCCGACGTGGAACACGTTGCCGCGGTCACCAAAAAACACCAGGTCGCCGGGCGCCAGCCGCTGCGGATCGATCTTCGGACCCTGCACCGCGGCCAGATCGCGCGAGGTGCGCGGCAGCTTCAGGTCCAGCATTTCCCGATAGACATAGGCGACCAGCCCACTGCAGTCGAACCCGGTCTCCGGTGTGTTGCCGCCGTAGCGGTAGGGCGTGCCGACCAGGCCGATGGCGCGCATCAGCACCGCGTTGGCGGCCTGCGGGTCATTGGGCACCACGGTCGGCCAGACCTGGGTCGAGGCCGGCGGCGGGCTGGGACGGGTGGTTTTGCCGCCGCCACAGGCCGCCAGCAGGGCCAGCGCGAGCAGGGAGGCAACCCGGGCAACAGAGCGGATCAAGCGCGGAACTGGCGTCATGTGCATGATGTCCGGATAATGCGCGGCCTCAGAAGGCCGTCATGATGGCGGCGTATCCGGCGGGCGACAACCCGTCCCACTCGTCTGCCTTGGCAGCCTCCAGAACAAGAGTTCCGCATGAAGATCGAAAAAGACCGCGTCGTCCGCTTCCACTACACCGTTGCCGAGCAGGGCCAGGAGCCGATCGAGAGCTCCAGGGACCGTGATCCGCTGGCGATCCTGATCGGCCACGGCAACATCATCCCGGGCCTGGAAAACGCCATGATGGACAAGGAAGCCGGCGCGACCTTCGAGGTCGACGTCAAGGCGGCCGACGCCTACGGCGAGCGCAAGGAAGGCCTGACCCAGCGCGTGCCCAAGAAGCATTTCGGCAACGAGAAGCTGGTGCCGGGTTCGCAGGTGGTGCTGCAGACCAACTTCGGCCCGCGTGCGGTCACCGTCGAGAAGGTTGGCTTGACCGTGGTCGACGTCGACCTGAACCACCCGATGGCCGGCAAGGACCTGCACTTCTCGGTGGAGATCGTTGACGTGCGCGAAGCGGCGGCTGAAGAACTGGAGCACGGCCACGTGCACGGCGACGGCGGCCACCAGCACTGAGTGCTGCTTCGTCCGTGTGATGCAACGGCCCGCTTCGGCGGGCCGTTGCGTATCCGGATCCCCGAAACGCCGGGCGCGTGCTGGAACGCGACGGCATACTGTCCGGCCTGGAACGCGAGTCAACCGTGAAGCCTGCTCTCCAACCCCTCCAGCCGGTGGCCATCGGCGACCGCATCGACGTCATCGACATCCTGCGCGGGGTGGCGCTGCTCGGCATCCTGTTGATGAACATGGAGGCGCTGAGCGGGCCGCTGGACCTGGCCTTTACCGGGATCGATCCGCACTGGCAGGGGCTGGACTACGTCGCCGATGCGTTGGTCTACGTGCTGGTGCAGGGCAAGTTCTTCACCCTGTTCTCGCTGTTGTTCGGCGCCGGTTTCGCGATCATGGCGCAGCGCGCCGAGGCGGCGCGACGCGATTTCACCACGTTCTATCTGCGGCGCAGCGCGGGCCTGCTGGTGATCGGCCTGTGCCACGCACTGCTGATCTGGTCTGGCGACATCCTGGTGATCTACGCGCTGGTGTCGCTGCCGCTGCTGGCCTGCCGCGAGGCACCGCAGCGCTGGTTGCCGGCGATGGGCGTGGCCACCTATCTGTGTGCGGCGATGATGATGCTGCTGATGGGCGCGCTGTTGGGGCTGTCATCACCGGTGGAGGGTGATGACACCGCATTGCGCACCGCCATCGCGAAGGGCCAGCAGGCCATCGAACTGCAGCGCCAGGTGTACGGGCATGGCAGCTTCGCCCAGGCCGTGGCGCAGCGGGCAAGCGATCTTGGCGTGTCACTGTCCGGGGCGTTGATCATCGGGCCGGAAGTGCTGGGCATGTTCCTGATCGGCAGCTGGTTCGCGCGCAGCGGTGCGCTGGCCGACCCGGCCCGCTTCGAGCCCCTGTACCGGCGGCTGCGCTGGGGCGCGCTGCCCTGCGGGCTGGCGCTGATGCTGCTCAGCGCGCTGTGGGTGCCGTACCTCGCACCGGGCACGTTCACTGCGTCCACCGGCGCGGCCTACGCGTTGTCGTCGCTGGCCAGCCTGCTGATGTGCCTCGGCTACCTGGCCTGGATCGTGCAGTGGCGGCACCGCCTGCGCGGGTTGGCGCCGATGGGCCGGATGGCGCTGACCCAGTACATCCTGCAGTCATTGGTGGGCACCTGGCTGTTCTACGGCTACGGGCTGGGCGCGTTCGAAACGATGCCGCGCGCCTGGCAGATTCCGTTTGCGCTGCTGTTGTTTGCCCTGCAGGTGCTGTTCAGCCATGCGTGGCTTCGCCATTTCCGCTTCGGTCCGCTGGAGTGGATATGGCGCGCGATGACGTATGGGCAATGGCCACCGCTGCGGCGCTGAGCCGCCGCATGCCGATGGGGTCCTCACGCATGACTCGCGGCCGGACATGGCATGCTGACGCCCATGACGACGCAATACGACTATGACCTGATCGTGCTGGGCGGTGGCTCCGGCGGACTGGCAGCGGCCTTCCGCGCGGCGCAGCATGGCCAACGCGTGGCGATGCTGGAGCCGGGCGAACTCGGCGGTACCTGCGTCAACGTGGGCTGCGTGCCCAAGAAGGCGATGTGGCTGGCCGCCGATCTCTCCGGGAAAATCGGCCTGGCGGCGGCCATGGGCTTCGACGTGCCGGTGCGGCCGGCGCTGGACTGGAAGGAACTGGTGGTGCATCGCCAGGCGTATATCGCCAACATCCACGCCAGTTACCTCAAGCGCCTGGACGAGACGAGGGTGGTGCGGGTGCCGCGCAAGGGGCACCTGCTCGATGCGCATACGGTGGCCTGCAGCGATGGCGTGCAGCTCACCGCCGCGCACATTCTCATCGCCACCGGCGCGCACCCGCAGCGGCCGGACATTCCCGGCGCGGAACTGGGCTCGGTGTCGGACGACTTCTTCAACCTGTGCGGCGCTCCGGAGCGCGTGGCGATCGTGGGCGGTGGGTACATTGCCGTGGAGCTGGCCGGCCTGCTGCAGGCGCTGGGCAGCCGGGTGACGCTGCTGGTGCGCGGGGAGCGGTTGCTGGAACGGTTCGACGCGGAGTTGACCGCGCAGCTGGCCGAGAACCTGCGCCATCAGGGGGTGCAGCTGCACTTCAACTACCGCCTGCGCGAGCTGCGCCGCGAGGGCGGTGACCTCATCGCCTACGGGCATGATGGCCCGGCCGAGGCGCGCTTTGACGAGGTGTTCTTCGCCACGGGCCGACGCGGCAACAGCGACGGCCTGGGCTTGCAGGCGCTGGGCATCGTGGTGGGCGACAAGGGCGAGGTGGAGGTCGATGCGTGGCAGACCACCGCCGTACCGAGCGTGCATGCCGTGGGCGACATTGCCGGCAAGGTCGGCCTGACCCCGGTGGCGATCGCGGCGGCGCGCAAGCTGATGGACCGCCTGTTCGGCGGCCAGCCGCAGGCGAAGATGGACTATGAGAACGTGGCCAGCGTGGTGTTCTCGCACCCGGCGCTGGGCGCGGTGGGATTGAGCGAGGAAGAGGCGCGCGCGCGCCACGGCGACGTGCGGGTCTATCGCAGCAACTTCCGTCCGATGCTGCAGGCCCTGGCCGACGGCACCCAGCGCAGCCTGTTCAAGCTGGTCTGCGTGGGTGAGGAGGAGCGCGTGGTGGGCGTGCACCTGCTCGGCGAAGCCGCCGACGAGATCCTGCAGGGCTTCGCTGTAGCGGTGAAGATGGGGGCGACCAAGGCGCAGTTCGACGACACCGTAGCCATTCACCCCACCAGCGCGGAAGAGGTGGTGTTGATGCGTTGATGCGCATCGGCACCCCGATGGGAACGCAGCCACCCAGGGGGTGGCTCTACGGGTCGTTGCCGATGCGACAATATCGCCGATGTCCGCACATGCGCTCCCTACCTCTTCCCCACGCCTGGCCGCGTCCGGGATTCTGCTCGCCGCCGTCGGTGCGATAGCCGCATCCGGCAAGGCGGTGATCGTGAAACTGGCGTACCGCCACGGCGTGGATGCCACCACGTTGCTGGCGCTGCGCATGCTGATGGCGTTCCCGTTGTTCGCGCTGCTGGCCGTGTGGTCGGCGCGGCGGGCCACGTCGCTGTCCTGGGCCGATCGCGGCCGCGTGCTGTGGCTGGGCTTCACCGGCTACTACCTGTCCAGCCTGCTGGATTTCCAGGGACTGCAGTACATCAGCGTGACCCTGGAACGCTTGATCCTGTATCTCAACCCGACCCTGGTGCTGCTGATCAGCCTGGTGCTGCTCAAGAAGCGGCCCGGTCGCTGGCAACTGGCCGCGCTGGTGCTGAGCTACCTGGGCGTGTTGCTGGCCTTCGGCCATGACCTGCGGCTGGAAGGCGGGCGCATCGTGCTGGGCAGCGTGCTGGTGTTTGCCAGCGCCCTGAGCTACGCGTTGTACCTGTTCGGCAGTGGGCAGGTGGTGGCGCGCATCGGTGCGATCCGCCTGACTGCCTATGCCAGCTGCGTGGCCTGCGTGCTGTGCGTGCTGCACTTCGCCGTGCTGCACCCCTTGCCCGCGCTGCTGCAGGCACCGGAGCCGGTGTACTGGCTCTCACTGATCAACGCCACGGTCTGCACGGTGCTGCCGGTGATGGCGATCATGCTGGCGGTGAAGCGGATCGGCTCGTCGCTGGCCGCCCAGGTGGGTATGCTCGGGCCGGTGTCCACCATTGTGATGAGTCTATGGCTGCTCGACGAACCCATGGGCCCGGGTCAGATCCTGGGGACGGTGCTGGTGCTGGTCGGCGTGCTGCTGGTCAGCCGCGTACGCGCGTGAGCCCGCGCGCGGCCACCGCGCCGGCAGATCCCGCCGACGATCCGGCGGCGCAGGCGCGCGCACGCATCCTGGCGGTGATCCGTGCCATTCCGCGCGGGCAGGTGATGGGCTACGGGCAGGTCGCGGCCAAGGCGGGGCTGCCGGGCCGGGCCCGACTGACGGCGCGAGTCCTGGGCATGAATGACGACCCGGACCTGCCCTGGCACCGGGTGCTGCGCTCGGACGGGCGCATCGCCATGCCGGAAGGCTCGCGCGGCTGGCGCGAGCAGAGCCAGCGGCTGCGCGCCGAAGGCGTGGTCATGGAGCGCGGCCGGGTGAAGCACATGCCGCGCACTGCCGGCGATGCACTGGATGCGGCATTGTGGGGGCCGGGCTGAAGGACCAATAGCCGGCCAGCGGCCGGCACTACCACGGCGGGTGACGCGTCGATAGCCGGCCAGCGGCCGGCACTACCACGGCGCGGGACGCGTCGATAGCCGGCCAGCGGCCGGCACTACCATGGCGCGTGACGCGTCGATAGCCGGCCAGCGGCCGGCACTACCACGGCGCGGGACGCGTCG
>NZ_DAMCID010000050.1:0-2594 GCF_032099025.1 Stenotrophomonas sp. | reverse complement strand
ATAGCCGGCCAGCGGCCGGCACTACCACGCCGCGCCTTCGGCGCGGCTATGATGGTCGCGGTTCCAAAGGATGTCCCCATGTTTCCGCGATTGCCCACCGTCACCAAGGCACTGTTGATCGCCAACGTCGTGCTGTTCCTGCTGCAGCAGCCGTTCCTGCTCGGCTACGGCACGTTCGAGCCGTTCATGCTGCAACCGCTGCGCGGCGGTTTCGATCCGTTCTCGCCGGGCGGCAATTTCCAGCCGTGGCAGCTGCTGACCTACGGCTTCCTGCACGGTGGTGTGGGCCATCTGTTCTTCAACATGCTGGCGCTCTTCATGTTCGGTGCGCCGCTGGAACAGACCTGGGGCGAGAAGCGCTTCCTGACCTACTACCTGGTCTGCGTGGCCGGTGCCGGCCTCTGCCAGTTGATGGTGGGCACGCTGCTGGCCGACCCGGCACCGGTGATTGGCGCATCCGGGGGGGTGTTCGGCCTGCTGCTGGCCTACGCCATGCTGTTCCCCAACCAGCGGGTCATGCTGTTGTTCCCGCCGATCCCGATGAAGGCACGCACCTTCGTGATCGTCATCGGCATCACCGAACTGGTGATGGGTGCCACGTCGTGGCAGCCGGGCATCGCCCATTTCGCACACCTGGGCGGCATGCTGTTTGGCTGGCTGCTGATCCGCTACTGGCGCGGGCAGCCACCGTTCAAGCCGCGCCCGCCGGGTGGGCCGCGGCGTCCCAACCACCTGCGACGGGTAAAGTAGCGCAGGCGAATTCAGCTGCAGGGATGGCGTGATCTTGAAGATCCTGATTCTGGGCGGGTACGGAGTATTTGGCGGGCGCCTGGCCCGGTTGCTGTCGGATCTTTCAGGCATCGAACTGCTCATCTGCGGGCGCAATGCGCAGGCCGCGCAGGCCTTCTGCGACAACTACGAAGGTGCACCGCGGGTGCGCCCCCGGGTCATGGATCGCCAGCAGATTGCCGCGGCGCTGCAGGCCGAGCAGCCCGACCTGGTGGTGGATGCCTCCGGACCGTTCCAGGAATATGGCGAGCAGCGCTACCAGGTGGTGGAAGCCTGCATCGCGGCGCGCATTTCGTATCTCGATTTTGCCGACGCGGCCGACTTCGTGTTCGATGTGGCGCAGTTCGATGCGCAGGCGCGCGCGGCGGGCGTGTTCGTGCTGTCCGGGGTCAGCAGTTTCCCGGTGCTCACGGCGGCGGTGCTGCGCGAGATGGCCAACACCATGGACCTGGTCGCGGTGGAGGGCGGCATCGCGCCGTCGCCCTACGCGGGCATCGGCCTGAACGTGATGCGCGCGGTGGTGGGCTATGCGGGCGCGCCCGTGAAGCTGCAGCGCGAGGGGCGCCGGGGGCACGGCGTGGGCCTGGCGGAGAGCCGTCGCTTTACCATCGCGGTGCCCGGCAAGCTGCCGCTGCGCAACCTGCATTTCTCGCTGGTGGATGTGCCCGACCTGCAGGTGATCCCGCCCGAGCACCCCACGCTGACCGACATCTGGATGGGCGCAGGCCCCGTGCCGGAGGTGCTGCACCGCGTGCTCAATCTGTTGGCCCGGGCACGTGCGCGTTTCAGGCTGCCTTCGCTGGTGCCGTTGTCGCGCCTGTTCTACAGCGTGCTGAACCTGATGAAGTTCGGCGAGCACCGCGGCGGCATGTACGTGCGCGCGCAGGGCCTGCGCGATGGCGAGCCGTGCGAACTGAGCTGGCACCTGCTGGCCGAGGGCGACGATGGTCCCTACATTCCCTCGATGGCGATCGAGGCGGTGATCCGCAAGCTGCTCAATGGCGAGCGCCCCGCACCGGGCGCGCGGGCCGCGATCCATGCGCTGGAGCTGTCCGATTACCAGGCGCTGTTCGACGGACGTTCCATCCATACCGGCTTCCGCCGCGAGGACGTGGGCGCGAGCCTGTACCGGCAGGTGCTGGGCAGCGCGTTCGCGACGTTGCCACCGCAGGTGCAGGCGCTGCACCACGGGAGCGAACCACGGCGCTGGAGCGGGGTGTCGCAGGTTCGTCGTGGCAGCGGCATGCTGGCGCGGGCAATCGCGGCCGTGATCGGTTTCCCTCCCGCCGGTGCGAACGTGCCGGTGACGGTCGCATTCCATCCGGAAAACGGCGGCGAGCGCTGGACGCGCGATTTCAGCGGCCGGCGTTTCACCTCGTGGCAACGGCGCGGGGCAGGGCGCAACGATGCACTGCTGGTGGAGCGCTTCGGCGTGATCGACGTCGCCCTGGCACTGGTGGTGGAAGGCGACCGGCTGTCGCTGGTGCCGCGGCGTTGGTCCTGCCTGGGCATACCGCTGCCCAACGCGCTGCTGCCGAAGGGAGCCACCTTCGAGACCGAAGTGGACGGCCGGTTCATATTTGATGTGGAAATCGCCGCGCCGCTGGTCGGATTGATCGTCGCGTATCGTGGGTCGTTGTTGCCGGAATAACGGTTCTGCTCCGTGAAGCAGACGCGGCTGCCGGTGGGGCGAGCGCGGGGCCGCCATACCCTTGCCTGCGGAGGTCCCTCAACAGCGGCTGCCGGTGGGTCGAGCGCCGGGCCGCCTTACCCTTTCCGGCGAATGTCCCCCGGCGTCGGCCTTC
>NZ_DAMCID010000049.1:9993-10799 GCF_032099025.1 Stenotrophomonas sp. | reverse complement strand
CATGCCCTTGTGGCGAAGTAAAGGAGGAGGGGGCGGCCGAAGGCCGACGCCGGGGGCGTCGCAGGCAAGGGTATGGCGGCCCCGCGCTCGCCCCACCGGCAGCCGCTGTTGAGAGACATTCGCCGACAAGGGTAAGGCGGCCCGCGCTCGCCCCACCGGCAGCCGCGTCTGAGGCAAAAAAAAGGCCCCGGATTGCTCCGGGGCCTTTCGTGTTTCAGCGTGACCACCAACGGTGGTCACCTACCGGTGGGGCAACCGGGGTTGCCCCTGTCCATCAACGATCCGGACGGTGCGCCGCGTTGGCTTCGCCCTGGCGTTCCAGGAACTCCTTGGACGGTTCGTCCAGCTTGTCGCCCAGCATGCGCCGGACCACCACGAAGAACACCGGGATCATCAGCAGGCCCAGGAAGGTGGCGAACACCATGCCGCCGATCACGCCGGTGCCGATGGCGTGACGCGCGTTGGCGCCCGCACCGCTGGAGATGGCCATCGGGATCACGCCCATGATGAAGGCGAACGAGGTCATCAGGATCGGGCGGAAGCGCAGGCGCGAGGCTTCGATGGTCGCCTCGCGCAGGCTCTTGCCGGCCGCCCGCTGCTCCACCGCGAACTCCACGATCAGGATCGCGTTCTTGGCGGCCAGGCCGATCACCGTGATCAGGCCGATCTTGAAGTACAGATCGTTTGGCAGGCCACGGGCCAGCGAGAACGCCAGTGCGCCCAGCACGCCCAACGGCACCACCAGCAGCACCGCCACCGGGATCGACCAGCTCTCATACAGCGCCGCCAGGCACAGGAACACCACC
>NZ_DAMCID010000049.1:0-9983 GCF_032099025.1 Stenotrophomonas sp. | reverse complement strand
AACACCACCACGATGGACAGCACCAGCAGCAGCGTGGCCGCGTTGCCCGCCAGGATTTCCTGGTAGGACATGCCCGACCAGTCGTAGCCGAAGCCGGCCGGCAGGTCGTCCTGCACGATCCGCTCCATCGCCTGCATCGCTTCACCCGAGCTGCGGCCCGGCGCCTGCGAACCGACGATGTTGATCGCCGAGTAGCCGTTGTAGCGGCTCAGCGACGGCGGCGCGGACACCCACTCCGACTTCACCACGGTGCTCAGCGGAATCATCGCCGGCGTGCCGTCGGCGTTGGTCTGCAGCGAGCTGGGGGTGTAGAAGCTGTTCAACGACTCCGCCCCCGTGCGGAACGGACCATCGGCCTGCATGGTCACGCGCTTGATGCGGCCCTGGTAGAAGAAGTCGTTGACGTACACCGGGGCCAGCATCAGCTGGATGGTGCTGTACACGTCCGACACCGACAGCCCCATGCTCTGCGCCTGCACGCGGTCCACGTGCAGCTGCAGCTGCGGGGCGTTTTCCAGCCCGTTCGGGCGCACGCCGGTCAGCAGGTCCTTCTCTTCGCCGGCCTTGCCCAGCAGGATGTTGCGCGCCTGCGTGAGCTGTTCGAAGCCGGCACCGCCGCGGTCCTGCAACCACATGTCGAAGCCGCCGAACTGGCCCAGGCCCTGCACGGTGGGCAGGTTGACCACGAAGATCTGGGCCTCCTTGATCCCGTAGAACGCGCCGTTCATGTTCTGGATGAACTCGGGAACGGTGATGTCACGGTCCGCCCACGGCTTGAGTCGGATGAAGCCCATGCCCACGTTTTCGCCGGAACCGACGAAGCTGAAACCGGCCACCTGCAGCATGCCCTCAAAGCCGTCCTGCTTCTGCAGGATGCCGCGCATCTGCGCGAAGGTCGCGTTGGTCTGCGCCTTGGTCGAGCCCGGCGGCAGCTGCACGATCGCCAGCGCATAGCCCTGGTCTTCTTCCGGCAGGAAGCTGCCCGGCATGCGCGTGAACAGGAAGCCGCACAACACGGTGAGCACCACGAACAGGATCATCCAGCGCGGCGCATGCTTCACCGCCGAGGTGATGTGCCCCACGTAGGTGCCGCTGACCTTGTCGTAGTACTTGTTGAAGGTGCGGTAGACGATGTTCGGGTGATCGTTGTGCGTGGGCTTGAGGAAGGTCGCGCACAGCGCCGGGGTGAAGCCCAGCGCCAGGAACGCCGAGAACGCCATCGCGATGGCGATGGTCAGGGCGAACTGCTTGTAGATCTCGCCGGCCGCGCCGCCCTGCAGTGCCGACGGAATGAAGACCGCCGCCAGGACGACCGTGATGGCCACCACCGCGCCGGTGATCTGGGTCATCGCCTTCTGGGTCGCGGCCTTGGGCGGCAGCTTCTCCTCGGTCATGATGCGTTCGACGTTCTCGATGACCACGATGGCGTCATCGACCACGATGCCGATCGCCAGCACCATCGCGAACAGGGTGAGCTGGTTGATGGTGAAGCCGATGATGCTCATGCCCAGGAACGTGCCCAGCAGGGCGACCGGGATGACCAGCGTCGGGATCAGGGTGGCGCGGAAGTTCTGCAGGAAGATCAGCATCACCAGGAACACCAGCACGACCGCTTCGATCAGCGTCTTGACCACTTCCTCGATCGAGATCTTGACGAAGGTGGTGCTGTCGTACGGCGAGAACCAGCTCACACCGGCCGGGAAGCTCGGCTGCAGTTCTTCCATCTTGGCGCGCACCGCATCGGCCACGTTCAGTGCATTGGCACCGGGCAGCAGCTGGATGGCGAAGGCACCGGTGGGCTTGCCGTTGTACTGGGTGTCAAAGCCGTAGTTGTTGGCGCCGAAGGCAATGCGGGCCACGTCCTTGAGCATCACACGCGAGCCGTCCGGATTGGCGCGAAGGATGATCTCCTCGAACTGCTCGGGCGAGCTGAAGCGGCCTTCGGCCGACACGGTGGCGGTGAAGTAGTGCCCCGCCGGGGACGGGTCCGAACCCAGCGAACCGGCCGCGAACTGCACGTTCTGCGCCTTGATCGACGCAAGCACCTGGCTGGCCGACAGGCCGAAACCCTGCATGCGCTCCGGGTTGAGCCAGATGTTCATGGCGTACTCGGAACCGAACTGCTGGGTGCTGCCGACGCCGGGGATACGCGAGATCTGGTCGAGCACGCGCGAGCCGACGATGTCGTTCAGCGCATCGCGGGTGATCGCCTCGCTGTCGGACTGCAGCGCCACCACCATCAGGAAGCCGGCGTTGGCCTTGGCCACCACCACACCCTGCTGGGTCACTTCGGTGGGCAGGCGTGGCGTGGCCAGCGACACCTTGTTCTGCACCTGCACCTGCGCGATGTCCGCGTCGGTGCCGGTTTCGAAGGTGAGCGTGATGGTCGCGCGGCCGTTGGAGGCGGACGAGGAGCTGAAGTACAGCAGGTGATCGATACCGGTCAGCTGCTGCTCGATCACCTGGGTGACCGATTTTTCGGTGGTGTCGGCGCTGGCGCCGGGGTAGGTGGCGCTCACCGTCACCTGGGGCGGTGCGATGCTGGGGTAGGACTCCACGCCCAGACCGAGGATCGAGATCACGCCCGCAAGCGAGATCAGGATCGCGACCACCCAGGCGAATACCGGGTGTTCAATGAAAAATTTAGGCATGACGGCTGGTTCCCGTTATTGCTTGGTCGGTTCGGCAGCCGGAGCGCCATCGGAAGGCTTGGCGGCCGGGTCGGCGGGTGCGGCGGCGTCTGCCTGGGCGGCGGGCGCCTGGCCGGCGGCCGCGGGGGCGGCACCTGCCGGGGCCTGGCCGGGGCCGTTGGCGGCGGTCGGGGTCCACGGCTTGGCCGTGGCCGGTGCGCCTTCCTTGACCTTCTGCACGCCGGCCACGATCACCTTGTCGCCCGGCTCCAGGCCGCTGCTGACCAGCCAGTTGCTGCCCTGCTGGCCTTCGCTGACCACGTTCTTGCGCACCACCTTGCCATCCTTGCCCACCACCATGACGAAGCCGCCGGTGGTGTCGCGCTGCAGGGCCTGCAACGGCACCAGGAAGGCGTTCCTGCGCTCACCCAGGACAGCCTGGAAGCTCACGAATGCGCCCGGCAGCAGGATCTGTTCCGGGTTCGGCAGCACCGCGCGCAGGGTCACCGCGCCGGTGGACGGGTCGACCACGGCCGAGGAGTAATCCAGCGTGCCCGGCTGGTCGTACATCGTGCCGTCGGCCAGCTTCACCTGCACCGTCGACTTGCCGTCGCCGCTCAGCGACACCGCGCCATTGGCCTGGGCCCGGCGCAGCTGGGTGAGCTCGTCCGAGCTCATCGAGAAGTTGACGTACAGCGGATCCAGCTGGTCCACCGTGGTCAGCAGGGTGATGTCCCCCTGGCCGACCAGTGCGCCTTCGGTGACCTGCTGCTTGCCGGCGCGGCCGGCAATGGGCGAGGTCACCTGGGCGTAGCCGAGATTGATCTTGGCGTTGGACAGCGAGGCCTGCGCCTGCTGCACAGCCGCGGCAGCGGTGCGTTCGGTGGCTTCGGCAGCGTCCAGGTCCGACTTGGAGACGAACTTCTGCGGGGCCAGCGAACGGGCGCGGGCGGCGGCGGCCTTGGCATTGGCGTAGGTGGCCTGGGCCGAGGCCAGCTCGGCCTGCGAGGCGTTCAACGACGCCTGCAGCGGGGCCGGGTCGATCAGGAACAGCACCTGGCCCTGTTTGACGTCCTGGCCTTCCTGGTAGACGCGCTTGAGCAGCACGCCCGGCACGCGCGCGCGCACGTCGGCGCTGCGGTACGGCGACAGGCGGCCGACCAGCTCACGCTGCAGCGGCAGGGTATCGGCCTTGGCCTCGATCACGCCCACTTCCGGCGGCGGGGGCGTCTGTTGCTCCGGCTTCTTGCAGGCGGTCAACGCGACGGCGACTGCGCACGTCAGGGCGAGGGTGCGGAGTGGGGCGATCATCAGGAGAAACTCCGGTGTTGGTTTGAATGCAGTATCGGAAGCGCTTCAGGCACGGCGAAGGCGCGCAGGAAGCTGTCCACGGAAAATTCGGCCCACCGGCGCCGCTGCGAGGCGTCTGCACGATGGGGGGTATGAAAGCGTTGTTTCTCGAAATCCAGCCCGGCGATCATGCTCAATAGCAGTTCGGCCATGAAGTGCGGGTCGTCATGGCGAAGCAGGCCGCGCTTCATGCGCAGGTGGAGCCATTCAGCGAGGTGAAGGGCGAGTGCGCCGGCACCGTCGCGGTACAGGGCCTGCGCCTCCTGGGGGAACTGGGCCGATTCGACTGCGATGAGCTTGCAGGCCTGGACCACCTGCGGCTCATTGAAGTGTTCGACGTAGTCGATGGCGAACTGCAGCAGGCTGCCGCGCAGGTCCTCGCCGTCCAACGCACGCAGGCCGGCGGTGGTCCTGCACAGGTGGCGCTGCAATACCCGGCGCAGCAGTTCCTGCTTGCTTCCGTAGCGGCTGTAGAGGGTCTGCTTGGAACATCCGGCCTGCTGGGCCACAGATTCCATGCTCAGCTGCATGCCCTGGCTGGCCATCAGATCGCGCACGGCATCGAACACGCGATGATCGCGCGCATCCAGTGGGGCGACGGCAGGGGTGGGGGAGTTCACGCGGTGGACTATACCGTCCAGTTCAGAATTGGTGAAGCATTGCTTTTGGCACTGTCCCTGCTGGCACCTCAAGGTGACACGCAACGCGCCGATGCTATGGCGTGGGGTCGTGCCGGAGTGCGACGTAAACGGCACCCAACTGAAAAACCTTATTCCGTCCTGCAGCAAGGCCTTTTTGTGCGGTAGGGCTACAATTTCATTTTCCCAACTGGGCAACACGCATCGCTCTGCCATGAAACCGCAAAAAACAGCAGCCAAGACCGTGAAAAAAACGACCAAACCAGCCGATACGCAGACTGTTTCGCCAGTGGGCTTCTCGCTGGAGCCGGTGTACACGGCCTTGCGCAAGCGTTACCCGGCGGCCGGGCAGGCCGAGGCAGTGGCGTTCGCCGCCGACTTCTACAAGCGCATGGAAGCGGACGAATTCCCGCACCACACCGCTGAGGAGTGGGCCGCGCTGGCCGCCGATACGCTCGAGTTCGCCCGCGTGCGCAAGGCCGGCAAGGCCAATGTGCGCGTGTTCAACCCGACGCTGAAGGCCAATGGTTGGGAATCGCCGCACACCGTGCTGCAGATCGTCAACGACGACATGCCGTTCCTGGTCGACACCGTGACGATGTCCCTGGCCGAACATGGCGTGGGCGTGCACGTGCTGGGTCACCCGGTGCTGCGCTTCAGCCGCGACAAGAGCGGCAAGCTGTCGGGCGTGGGCGATGGCACCGCCGAGTCGGTGATGCTGCTGGAGATCGACCGCCAGCCGGCCGAGGCCATGGCCGACGTCGAGAAGGCCATCGTCAAGGCACTGGACGAGGTCCGTGCGATCGTCGGCGACTGGGACGCGATGCGTAGCAAGGCGCTGGCCCTGGCCGACGACCTGGGCTCCCGCCAGCTGCCGATCGATGCCGCCTCGCGCGCCGAAGCACAGGAATTCCTGCGCTGGGCTGCCGACAACCACTTCACCTTCTTCGGCTACCGCGAATACCGCGTGGAGAAGGAAGGCAAGGAAGACGTGCTGGCGCCGTTGAACGCCACCGGCCTGGGCCTGATGCGCGGCAAGGACAAGTCCGCCGCGCGCCCGGTCAAGACCCTCGCCGCGCAGGGGCTCAACGCCACCTCGGGGCTGAAGGACGCGCTGATCCTGACCAAGACCAACGCCCGCTCGCGGGTGCACCGCGCCGGCTACATGGATTACATCGGCGTGCTGGAATTCGACGCCAAGGGCAAGATCATCGGCGAACAGCGCTTCCTGGGCCTGTTCACCTCCAGCGCCTACAACCGCCGCCCGTGGGAAATCCCGCTGGTGCGCCAGCGCCACGAATACGTGATGAAGCAGTCCGGCCTGGCCCCGGCCAGCCACAGCGGCAAGGCCCTGCGCCACATCCTGGAAACCCTGCCGCGCGAAGAGCTGTTCCAGTCCAGCGAGGACGAGCTGTTCCGCACCGCCATGGGCGTGCTGGGCCTGCAGGAACGCGTGCGCAGCCGCCTGTTCCTGCGCCGTGACAAGTACAGCCGCTTCATTTCCGCGCTGGTCTACCTGCCGCGCGAGCGTTTCAACACCGACGTGCGCCTGCGCATCGAGGCGATGCTCAAGGACGCCCTGCAGGGCGAATACGTGGACAGCTCGGTGGTGCTCGGCGAATCGCCGCTGGCCCAGGTGCACCTGATCGTGCGCCCGAAGGCTGGGCAGACCCTGGAAGTGGATACCAGCGTGCTGGAGCAGAAGCTGGCCCAGGTGCTGCGCAACTGGCAGGACGACCTGCGCGAAGCGCTGGTGGTCCGTCACGGTGAAAGCGAAGGCCTGCGCATTGCCGCCCGCATCGGCAAGGCCCTGCCGGCCGGCTACATCGAAGATTCCAGCACCGAGATCGCGGCCAACGACGTCAGCCAGCTGGACGCGCTGACCGGCCCGGACGACCTGCGCCTGAGCCTGCAGGCCGTGCATCGCGAAGAAGGCGATGGCCTGCGCCTGAAGCTGTACCGCCAGCTGGACGACATTCCGCTGTCGGATGCGCTGCCGATGATGGAGAACATGGGCCTGCGCGTCATCTCCGAGCGCCCGTACCGCCTGACGGTGGACAACGCGCCGGTGTACGTGCAGGACTTCGAAGTGGAGTCGGTGGCCGGCGCGATCGATGCCGCCAGCGTGGACGAGGCCTTCGGCGAGACCTTCGCCCGGGTCTGGCACGGCGATGCCGAGAACGATGGCTTCAACCGCCTGGTGCTGGCCGCCGGCCTGCACTGGCGCCAGGTCGCCATGCTGCGTGGCTACTGCAAGTACCTGCTGCAGACCGGCGTGCCGTTCTCGCAGGCTTACGTGGAAGGCACCTTCACCCGTTACCCGCTGCTGGCGCGCCTGCTGGTGGAGCTGTTCGAAGCCCGCTTCGATCCGGCTACCGGACATGAGGACAAGGCCGCCATTGCCGAAGGGCAGGCTGGCCTGCGCGCACACCTGACCGTGCTGGCCGGCGGCGACGAGGCCACCCTGAAGGTGCTCAAGACCGTGGTCGATGCCCGCAAGGGTGACCGCAAGGCGCAGATGGACGCCGCACGCGATGCGCTGGTCAAGCTGATGGACCGCGTCTCCAGCCTGGACGAAGACCGCATCCTGCGCAGCTTCATGGGCGTGATCGACGCCACCCTGCGCACCAGCTACTACCAGACCGATGCACAGGGCCGCCCCGGCCACGTCATCAGCTTCAAGTTCGATTCGGCGCTGGTGCCGGACCTGCCCAAGCCGCGCCCGTACCGCGAAATCTTCGTGTATGGCCCGCGCGTGGAAGGTACCCACCTGCGCTTCGGTGCGGTCGCCCGCGGCGGCCTGCGCTGGTCGGACCGTCGCGAAGACTTCCGTACCGAGGTGCTGGGCCTGGTCAAGGCGCAGATGGTGAAGAACACGGTGATCGTGCCGGTGGGTGCGAAGGGCGGCTTCTTCGCCAAGACGCCGCCGGTGAGCGGTGACCGCGACGCGGTCTTCGCCAACGGCGTGGCCTGCTACAAGCTCTTCATCCAGGGCCTGCTGGACATCACCGACAACATCGTCAACAACAAGATCGTGCCGCCGGTGGACGTGGTCCGCCACGACATGGACGACCCGTACCTGGTGGTGGCGGCAGACAAGGGCACGGCGACCTTCTCCGACATCGCCAACGGCTTGGCCGTGGCGCATGGTTTCTGGATGGGCGATGCGTTCGCTTCCGGTGGCTCGGTCGGTTACGACCACAAGGGGATGGGCATCACCGCGCGCGGTGCATGGGAGTCGGTCAAGCGCCACTTCCGCGCCCTGGGCCGTGACAGCCAGAGCCAGGACTTCACCACGGTCGGTGTCGGCGACATGTCCGGCGACGTGTTCGGCAACGGCATGCTGTTGTCGCGCCACATCCGCCTGCTGGCCGCGTTCGACCACCGCCACATCTTCCTGGACCCGAATCCGGATGCGGCGACTTCGTTCGTCGAGCGCGAGCGCATGTTCACCGTGCCGCGTTCCAGCTGGGCCGACTACGATGCGACGCTGATCAGCAAGGGTGGCGGCATCTTCCCGCGTACGCTGAAGTCGATCGAGATCACCCCGCAGGTGCGTGAGGCGCTGGGCCTGGACGACAACGTCAAGGCGCTGTCGCCGAACGATCTGATGAGCGCGATCCTGAAGGCGCCGGTGGACCTGCTGTGGAATGGCGGCATCGGCACCTACGTCAAGGCGGCCACCGAGCAGCACAGCGACGTGGGCGACCGCGCCAACAATGCGCTGCGCGTCAATGGTGGCGAGCTGCGCTGCAAGGTGGTGGGCGAGGGCGGCAACCTGGGCATGACCCAGCTGGGCCGCATCGAAGCCGCCCAGGCGGGCGTGCTGCTCAATACCGACTTCATCGACAATTCGGCCGGCGTGGATACGTCAGACCACGAAGTCAACATCAAGATCCTGCTCAACGATGTGGTGCGGGCCAAGAAGTTGACCGTGGAGGCGCGCAACACGCTGCTGGCCTCGATGACCGACGAAGTGGCCGACCTGGTGCTCAACGACAACTACCGCCAGAACCAGGCCCTGAGCCTGATGGAGCGGATGGCGGTCAAGCGCCTGGGGTCCAAGCAGCACTTCATCCGCACGCTGGAAAAGCAGGGCCTGCTGGATCGCCAGATCGAGTTCCTGCCGTCCGATGCGGAGCTGTCGGCACGCAAGGCGCGCGGCCAGGGCCTGACCCGTCCGGAGCTGTCGGTGCTGTTGTCCTATTCCAAGCTGGTGGCATTCCAGCAGCTGCTGGAATCGGACATCCCGGAAGATCCGTACCTGTCCAAGGAGCTGCTGCGTTACTTCCCGACGCCGCTGCAGAAGAAGTACGCGGACGCGATGGAGCGTCACCGCCTGAAGCGCGAAATCATCGCCACGGCCGTGACCAACCAGACCATCAACCGCATGGGCGCCACGTTCCTGATGCGCATGCAGGAAGACACCGGCCGCACCATCGCCGAGGTCGCCAAGGCCTACACCATCAGCCGTGAGACGCTGGATGCGCGTGCGCTGTGGGCGCAGATCGATGCGCTCGACGGGACGCTGCCGGAGTCGGTGCAGATCGATGCGCTGGAAGTGATCTGGAAGCTGCAACGGTCGTTCGTGCGCTGGCTGCTGTTCCGCCCCGGCGCGATGCCGGGCATCACCGAGGCGGTGAACCGCTACCAGGCGCCGTTCAACGACATCCGTGATGCGTCGGGCGTGCTGCCCGATTCGCAGCGCCCGGCCTACGAGGCGAGCGTGCAGGAGTGGAAGGACAAGGGCCTGCCGCCGGCACTGGCACAGCAGTTGTCGGAGCTGCAGTTCCTGGAACCGGCGTTCGACATCATCGAGCTGGCGCGTACGCGCAAGCTCAAGCCGGTGGATGTGTCCAAGGTCCACTTCCGCCTGGGCGACGCGCTGCAGCTGCCGTGGCTGTTCGAGCAGATCGATGCGCTGGAGGTCAATGGTCGCTGGCATGCGGTGGCCCGTGGCGTGCTGCGCGACGAGCTGGCCGCGCATCACCGCAACCTGGCCGCCCAGGTACTGTCGATGAAGGGCGGCAGTGCCGAAGCCAAGGTCGCCGCCTGGATCGGCCGTGACGACAGCAGCCTGCGCTTCACCCTGTCGATGCTGCAGGAGCTGGCCGAGCAGAAGACGCTCGACTACCCGACGGTGTCGGTGGCGGTGCAGCGCCTCGGCCAGCTGGCCGCACACGGCGCGTAACCCGCGCGGTGATGCCGGGCGCTGCCCGGCAATGGCTGCATGACAAGGCCCCGCCACCGGCGGGGCCTTTTCTTTGGCTCTTCGCCAGATTAGAAGCTCAAGGTCTTCGATCGGGTTCGTCGCGAGCGTTGAGGGCCCCGCCGCGGCCGGCAGGCCCCTATGCAAATGTCCCCC
>NZ_DAMCID010000048.1:0-15699 GCF_032099025.1 Stenotrophomonas sp. | reverse complement strand
AGGTTGCGCGCGGCCAATGCGCAGTACCTGCTGGGGCGCAAGGACCAGGCCTTCAGCGAGGTGCATGCCATCCAGTCCGATGCCAGCATCGACGACGAGGCCCGTCGCGATGCCTACCTGCTGGAGGCCGATCTGCGCCAGCGCAACGACGACCTGCCGGGCGAGCTGGATGCCCTGGCGCGCGGGCTGGCCGCCTATCCGGACGAGAACGGGCTGTTGTATGCCCGCGCGCTGGCCTGGGAGCGCCGCGACGATGTGCCGCGCGCCGAAGCCGACCTGCGCAAGGTGCTGGTCACCGAGCCGGAGAACGTGGCCGCCCTCAATGCGCTGGGCTACACCCTGGCCGACCGCACCACGCGCTACCAGGAAGCCCTGGAGCTGATCGACCGCGCGCGCGTGGCCGAACCGGACAATGCCGCCATCGTCGACAGCTACGGCTGGGTGCTGTACCGCCTGGGCCGCAACGAGGAAGCGCTGGTGCAGCTGCGCCGGGCCTGGACGCTGGCCAAGGACCCGGAGATCGCGTCCCACGTGGGCGAGGTGCTGTGGGTGCTCGGGCGCAAGGACGAGGCCCGCCGCTTCTTCGACGAGGCGCGCAAGCTGGACCCTGACAACCGCGCCCTGCAGCGCGTGATCGAGAAATACGGCGTATGAATCTGCGTTTCCCGAAGCTCGCCCTGGCGGCGGGCGTGGTGCTGTCGCTGTCGGCCTGCGTATCGCTGGATGAGCGCAAGGCACCGGCCGCCCCCGGCGTGGTGACCACCGTGTCGGCCGCCGCGCAACAGGCCGAAGCGGCGCGTGTCGACGCGCTGCGCGCGCAGCCGGACTGGTCCTTCCAGGGCCGGGTGGCGGTCAACAAGGGCCGCAATGGCGGCAACGGTCGCATCGACTGGCAGCAGCAGTCGCGCCAGTACGTGGTCGAACTCAGCGCGCCGGTGACCCGCCAGAGCTGGAAGCTGAGCGGCGACAGCCACCACGAGGGCGGCCGTCTGGAAGGCCTGGAGGGCGGCCCCCGTGAGGGCGACGACGCCCAGCAGGTGCTGCTCGAGGCCACCGGCTGGGACATTCCGGTCAACCAGCTGCCGGACTGGGTCCGTGGCCTGGTCGCCGCCGATACCGCCGCCGCCGAGCAGGTGGAGCGCGACGCCGATGGTCGGCCGCGCCGGGTGCGCCAGATGGGCTGGGAGGTCCAGTACCTGGACTGGTACCCCGCCGAGGGTGATCGTCCGGTGCTGCCCAGGCGGATCGAAGCGGTCAATGGCGACGCCAAGGTGCGCCTGGTGGTCGACAGCTGGGCGCTGGGCGGCCTATGAACGCGCTGGACCTGAACGCGGGCTGGTCATGGTGGCCGGCCCCGGCCAAGCTGAATCTGTTCCTGCACATCACCGGCCGCCGCAGCGACGGTTACCACCAGCTGCAGACCGTGTTCCGGCTGCTCGACTGGGGCGACCGGATCGGCCTGCGCCTGCGTGACGATGGCCAGGTGCGGCGTGAAGGGGCCTCCGTGGTCGGCGTGGCCGAGCAGGATGACCTCGCGGTGCGCGCCGCCATGATCCTCAAAAACCACGCCAACGTCGCGCAAGGCGTCGATATCGCCATCGAAAAGCTTATTCCTGCCGGCGGCGGCTTCGGTGGCGGATCGTCCGATGCGGCCACGGTGCTGGTCGCGCTCAATCGCCTCTGGGGCGTTGGCCTGGACGAGGACGCGCTGGCCGCATTGGGCCTGCAGCTGGGTGCTGACGTGCCGGTATTCGTGCGTGGCCGCAGTGCGTGGGCCCAGGGCATTGGCGAGCAGCTCACCCCGATGGCCCTGCCGCCGGCCTGGTATGTGCTCGCCGACCCGGGCGTTCACGTGCCCACCGCAGCACTTTTCGCCACCCCCGATTTGACGCGCGATGCTCCAGTGGCGAAAATAGCGGACTTCGCTTCCGGGTCTTTGCTCGGGAATGCGTTCGAGCCGGTGCTGCGCCGTCGCGAACCTGCCGTTGAGGCAGTGCTTGTGGCGTTGAACAGTATCGGCCGGGCACGACTCACCGGGTCGGGAAGCGGTTGTTTCGTCGAGTTCGCCACGCGCGCTGCTGCAGAGCAGGGCCTGGCGCGGTTGCCGGAGGAACTGCGGGCATGGGTGGCTGCGGGCGTGGAGCGCTCGCCACTGCTTGATGTACTCGAGCGTTATTGATTTTGATGCAGGGGCGTCGCCAAGAGGCCCAAGGCACCAGGTTTTGATCCTGGCATTCGGAGGTTCGAATCCTCCCGCCCCTGCCACTAGCGGAAGTCAGCCGCGTTCCCATGCGCACACCTGCGCGGGCACGGTCGATCTGCCGCGGTGTTGTCACCGCAGACACCCCCGGGTGCCTGCGGCAGAGTTCTCCGCCAATCGCTCCCGCCCGAGACCGTCATGATGCAAGATCACCCCAACCTGCTGGTATTTTCCGGCAACGCCAACAAGCGCCTTGCGCAGAGCATCTGCAAGGAACTGGGGGTGCGACCGGGCAAGGCGTTGGTGTCGCGCTTCTCCGATGGGGAAGTGCAGGTCGAAATCGAAGAGAACGTCCGCAAGCAGGACGTCTTCGTGATCCAGCCGACCTGCGCGCCCAGCGCCGAGAACCTGATGGAACTGCTGGTGCTGATCGATGCGCTCAAGCGCGCCTCGGTCAACAGCGTCACCGCGGTGGTGCCGTACTTCGGCTACTCGCGCCAGGATCGCCGCATGCGGTCCTCGCGCGTGCCGATCACCGCCAAGGTGGCCGCCAAGATGTTCAGCGCCGTCGGCGCCGACCGCGTCCTGACGGTGGACCTGCATGCCGACCAGATCCAGGGTTTCTTCGACATGCCGGTGGACAACGTGTATGCCTCGCCGCTGCTGCTCGCCGATATCTGGCGCGCCTACGGCACCGAAAACCTGATCGTGGTGTCCCCGGACGTGGGTGGCGTGGTGCGTGCGCGCGCCGTGGCCAAGCGCCTGGATGACGCCGACCTGGCGATCATCGACAAGCGCCGTCCGCGCGCCAACGTCTCCACCGTGATGAACATCATCGGTGACGTCGAAGGCAAGACCTGCGTGATGGTCGATGACATCGTCGACACCGCCGGCACCCTGTGTGCGGCCGCCGCGGCGCTGAAGGCGCGTGGCGCCCTCAAGGTGGCCGCGTACTGCACCCATGCCGTGCTCTCGGGCCCGGCCGTGGACAACATCAACAACTCCCAGCTCGATGAGCTGGTGGTGACCGACACCATCCCGCTGCGTGAAGAGGCGCGGGTGTGCAGCAAGATCCGCCAGCTCAGCGTGGCGGAAATGCTGGCCGAAACGATGCGCCGCATCGCGTTCGGCGAGTCGGTCAGCTCGCTGTACGTGGATTGATTCGTTTTTCCTGGCCGCCGGCAACGGCAGCCAGGGCCCCGGGGACGTCTGGTCGCGGACGTCCCTTTCATCGCCACGCCATTCCGGCACGGCACTACAGGTAGAAGAAAATGTCGAAGACCCATGAAATCAAGGTCACCAAGCGTGAACTGCAGCGTAAGGGTGCGAGCCGCCGCCTGCGTAACGCCGGTGTGATCCCGGCGATCGTGTACGGCGGTACCGCCGAACCGGTCGCCATCAGCCTGGACCACAATGCCATCTGGCTCGCCCAGCAGAACGAGTGGTTCTACTCGTCGATCCTGAGCCTGAACCTGGACGGCCAGATCACCCAGGTGCTCCTGCGTGACATGCAGCGCCACCCGCACAAGCAGCTGATCATGCACCTGGATTTCCTGCGCGTGGACGCCAATGCCGTGCTGACCGCCAACGTGCCGCTGCACTTCATCAACGAAGACACCTCGCCGGCCGGCAAGGCTGCCGACATCGTGGTCACCCACGAACTGAAGGAAGTGACCGTCAGCTGCCTGCCGAAGGACCTCCCGGAATCGATCGACGTCGACCTGGCTGACCTGAAGGCGGGCGATGTGGTCTACCTGTCGGACATCAAGCTGCCGAAGGGCGTCGAGATCCCGGCCCTGGCCCAGGGCAAGGACCACGACGACGCGATCGTCACTGCCAAGCACGGCAAGGTCGACGCCGCCGACGAAGAACCGGCTGCAGAGTAAGTGACTGCGGCGCCTGTCCTTCGGGGCAGGCGCCGTTTCTGTATGTACCGGCACAGGGCCGGTACCGACGAAGAAGAGTGATGACAGGATTGCGATTGATCGTTGGTCTGGGCAACCCCGGATCCGAGCACGCCCAGACCCGGCACAATGCCGGGTTTCGTTTCATTGACGCCCTGGCTGACCAGGCCGGCGCGCGCTGGAGCGTGGACAGCAAGCTGTTCGGCGAGACTGCCAAGGTTGACATCGCCGGGCAGCCGGTATGGCTGCTCAAGCCCGCCACCTTCATGAATCTCAGTGGCAAGTCGGTCACCGCCGCACAGCGTTTCTGGAAGATCGAACCCGAAGAAACCCTGCTGGCGCACGATGAGCTGGACCTGCCGCCCGGCGTGGCACGGCTCAAGTTCGACGGCGGCCATGGCGGCCAGAACGGACTGCGCGACACCATCCGCCTGCTGGGCCATGGAAAATTCCACCGCCTGCGCGTTGGCATCGGCCATCCCGGCCACAAGGATCGCGTGGTGCCTTGGGTGCTCGGCCGCGCCAGCAAGGACGATGACGTGCTGATCGGTCGTGCGGTTGACGATGCGATCGATGTGCTGCCGCTGGCAGTGAAGGGCGATTTCAGCGAAGCGATGAAGCGCCTGCACACCCCGAAATAAACCGCGCGCCGCCGCACAATGAACCGGGCGGCATGCACACGGCAGGTACCGACGGTTGGTCGGTACGCCAATGATCGTCAGGAACTGATTGGTAAGACGACGGAACGATCGCGTCGGTTTACCAATCACTTTCACCCCAGAGGTTGTCAAAGATGGGTATCAAATGCGGCATCGTCGGCCTGCCCAACGTCGGCAAGTCGACCCTGTTCAACGCGCTGACCAAGGCGGGCATCGCCGCGGCCAACTTCCCGTTCTGCACCATTGAACCGAACGTCGGCATCGTGCCGGTGCCGGATCCGCGCCTGAACGAACTGGCTGCGATCATCAACCCGCAGAAGGTCATTCCGACCGCCGTGGAGTTCGTGGACATCGCCGGCCTGGTTGCCGGTGCCGCCAGCGGAGAAGGCCTGGGCAACAAGTTCCTGGCCCACATCCGCGAAGTGGATGCGATCACCCACGTGGTGCGCTGCTTCGAGAACGCCGACGTCATCCACGTCAACAACAAGGTCGACCCGCTGTCGGACATCGACACCATCGACACCGAACTGGCGCTGGCCGACCTGGACAGTGTCGAGAAGGCGCTGAACCGCGCCGAGCGCGCCGCCAAGGGTGGCGACAAGGAAGCGGCCGCACGCAAGCCGGTGCTGGCCAAGCTGCAGGCCGCGCTGGCCGACGGCAAGGCCGGGCGTTCGGCCGGGCTGGACGAGGAAGAGAAGGCGCTGGTCCGTGACCTGTTCCTGCTCACCCTCAAGCCGGTGATGTACATCGCCAACGTGCTGGAAGACGGCTTCGAGAACAACCCGCACCTGGACGCCGTGCGCGCCCGCGCCGCCGAAGAAGGTGCGCAGGTGGTGCCGGTATCGGCCGCGATCGAAGAAGAGCTGTCGCAGCTGGACGATGAAGACCGTGACACCTTCCTGGCCGATCTGGGCCTGAAGGAGCCGGGCCTCAATCGCGTCATCTACGCGGCGTACCAGCTGCTGGGCCTGCAGACCTACTTCACCGCAGGCGTGAAGGAAGTCCGCGCCTGGACCGTGCGCAAGGGCGCCACCGCGCCGCAGGCCGCCGCCGTGATCCACACCGACTTCGAGAAGGGCTTCATCCGCGCTGAAACCATCGCGTATGACGACTTCATCAAGTACAAGGGCGAAGCCGGCGCCAAGGAAGCCGGTCGCCTGCGCCTGGAAGGCAAGGAATACCGCGTCCAGGAAGGCGACATCCTGCACTTCCGCTTCAACGTCTGAGCTGTAGAGCGGACTGGTAGAGCGGACTTGTAGAGCGGACTTGTAGAGCGGACTTGTAGAGCGGACTTGTAGAGCGGACTGTTAGTCCGCTGCCCCCTCCGCTAGAAAATAAAAAAAACGCCCCGCCCACCGCGGGGCGTTTCTGTTTGGACAATAATTCGCCACGCCCCGGAACCATTGCGGCGCAACCTTCAACGGACTTGTCCACAACAAACCCCCACGGCTTTCCACGCACGGTGTGGAAAACTCGAGCGGCGCGCGTGCAATCAATGGTGATTATTTCACCACGCACTGGAATCCGTTGCGGCAGCTGCGTCGGCCCCGCTTATCCACACGATTCTCCCGTGTCTCTCCACATGCGCTGTGGAGAACGTGGACGCCGCCGATTACCGCGCCAGCCACGCAGGGCGTGGCTCTACGACGTAGAGCCACGCCCTGCGTGGCTGCATGTAGAGCCACGCCCTGCGTGGCTACCCGTAGTGCCACGCCCTGCGTGGCTGCCCTAATAATGGTAAAGCGTCAGGTCTTTCAACGGCTGGCGAAACAGCGCAGCGCCGTTCGCATCGAGGCGACCCCGCAGCACCAGCGTGTGCACGCCCACCGCCACGTCCTCGCCGGTATCCGAGCGGATGCTGGCCTCGATGCAGTCCCCGGGTTCATAGCCCGCCGTCCTGATCACCAGGTTCAGGTCGACCTGATGATCCACGCCGCCCCGCACCCGCCGGTTGTCGGGGCCCGTCACCCAGTAGAGCTTCTTCACCTTTCCCTGCGGTCTCACCGTCACCACATCGCACGCCGCCGCGTCCTGGATCGCCTGCGCGCCGCGCGGAAGGGAACTGCAGGCGACAAGCAGCAGGGCGGCCAACACCATGAGCAATAGTCTGACGGTCATATCCGGTGGCGCCCGTGCGCAGTGAGGTCCCATGCCAGGCAGCACGGTACCAGCTCCAGGCAGCTAGAACGTCACCCGCGCCCGCAGGCTGAACACCCAGAGCACACTCTCGTTTGGATTGGTCGAGGGGTCGATCACCGCTTGGATATCCGGCGTGATCGCCAGGTTCCGCGTGATATGGAACCGGTAGAAGGCCTCGGCCGTGTACTGCGAACGCAGCACGGACGCCGCAGGATCGGCCCAACCCAGACCGATGCCGACCAGGTTGGACGGCTGCCCGGTCGGACGCCAGCCCACGCCGCCGGCCAGCGTCTTCTCGACCGCCCAACCCTGCGAGAAGCCGCCGCGGAAGAACACCATCGTGCGTTCCGACAGCATCCGGTTCACATTGAAGGCGACGCCGTGGGACTTGGGCGTTCCATCGTCCTGCGCGTTGCGGTACCAGCCGCTGACATGCATGTTGTCGCTGTCGGTCGGCCCACGCCCGGCGATCGGCACGCCGGCGCGGGGCCGCCCCGTCCAGCCCACATCGAAGTGGTAGAAGTGTTCGGAGGTATTGAAGAAGTCGTCCACCGTGCTGCCGGTGTCGTCGCTGTGCGAGGTGTACATGCCCGCCTGCAGGTACAGGCCATTGGCGGTGGGGTACCACGCCGCGACGGCGCCGAAGCCGCGCAGGGGCGACTGGATGCTGGGGCTGGTCGAGAACGCCTGGCTCAGGAACTGCCGGTTGTCGTCGAAGAACGGGTAGGCATTGACGAAATTCGGCGCGAAGATCTTGCCCACGGTGTACTGGAAGCGGTTGCCGAACAGATTCTGGCGGATGTAGGCCTGGGTCACGCCCAGGTCGAACCGGCCCCAGGTCGCCGCGGTGGGCACCAGCGAACCGGCACCGAACCCGGCGAACAGCGGTGGCTGGTCGCTGCCGAACACGGGCCGACGGTCCTCCACCGCAACGGCCACCACCAGCGCTTCCGGCGTGCCCTTGCGGAACAGCTCATAGGCCATGTTCAAGGTCAGTTTGGAGCCGGTGGCGTTGTGCTGGTCGATCAGGCTGTCGGAGTAGTTCTGGTGCAGCAGCCCGTACGACCCGCCGAAGGTCAGCCCGGTGCGTTCCTGCACGTCCTGTTTCCAGGCGAACCAGGGCTCAAGCCGCGAGTCGCGCGGGAACGGGCTGGCCGCCACCTCGGCGTCGGACGCCTCCTGGTCGCCTTCTGCGGACAACGTGCCCTGCAGCAGTGGCACGTGCGGGTCATCGTCGGCCGGGGCGTCCTGCGCGTGCAGCGGCGTGATCGACGCGACCATGACGATCAGCGTGCGGGAGAGTAGGGCGCGCATGGCAGATCCCCACTCAGCCCTGCCACGTGGGAAGGTCGCTGCCTCGCACGGCGACCAGCGGGTCACGCCAGCGTCCGGGCGTGCGCGACAGCTGCACCTGCGGTGCCAGCCGGGTGACCTCGCCGTACGGCGTCCTGCGCGTGATCGTCCGCGGCGGACCGATGCGATGGTCCGCCAGCAGCGGATTGAAGTCGGTGGTGGCGAACTGGCCGAGCGACTTGTACCACATCGCCGCACGGGTCAAGGACACGCGCACGTGGTAACTGCCGCCTTCGGTGGCACGCCGGCGCAGGGCGGCCAGAACACCGGCCGCGCCCAGATAGCCGGCGATGTAGTCGTTCATCACCAGGGTCGGCGGGAATCGGGGCGTGGTCCCCCCCCCCTCGGCCATGGTGAAGCCGGAGACGGTCAGTCCTTCCATGTCGAAGCCGGCGCGGTCGCGCCACGGGCCATCATGGCTGTAGCAGCGCACGGACAGGTACACGATGCCCGGTCGCTTGGCCGCGACCTCTTCAGGTCCGAAGCCGAGCCGATCGATCGCACCGCCGCGGAACGACTCGGCGAACACGTCGGTGGCCGGCAGCAGGGCCGCCATGCGGCGGTTCTGCGCCGCATCGGCCAGGTCCACGAAGGTGGAGCGCATGCCGACGTTGACGTCCATGACGAACGCCTCGTGCTCGAAGGCCTGGTCGCGCGCCACGTGCAGCACATCGGCGCCGTACTCGGCCAGCGTGCGCGATGCGGTGGTGCCTGCGATGACGTGGGTGCACGAGAGCACCTTGATGCCCGACAGCGGCTGGGTCGGGCGTGGTGCGAAGGGAATGGGCGCGCTGTCGCCGATCTTGACGATCTCCACCAGCGGCTTGCCGGCCAGGTGGATCCCCTCCGGGTGCGTGGACCATTCCTCGAACGTGCGGTGCATCGCGGCGGCGGCGCGCGCCTCCGCGAGCGCGGTTTCCAATGCTTCCCCGTCCCATCCACGCACGGCCTGCTGGATCGCCGGCAGGTTGGGCGGGCACTTCAGCGTGTTGAGGATGCGGTCGCCCAGGTGCGGGTAGGCCCCGGTGAGATTCATGAAGCGCCCATCCTTGGTTTCGAAGGCCCGGAAGGACATCGGGTGGCCCAGCCCCAGCGGCGCCTGCACCAGCAGGCCGTTGACGCTGGGGACGAAGGCCATGTTCTTCGGGATGGGGTCACTGGCGGGGATCTGCCCCGCACCCTGCTGCATGCGCAGCACCATGCCCACCATCGGATTGACGTTCCACACGGCATCGCGCAGGTCCAGCGCGACATCCTGGCCCTGGCCGGTGCGATCGCGCCAGATCGCCGCCGCACCCACGCCGGCGCCCATTGCAGGGATCGCCATGCTGGCGCCGATGCGGAAATGGCTGCGCAGGATAGGGTCTGCGCCGGTGAAGGTCACGTTGCCGCCGCCTGCGTCCGGCGTGCTTCCGATACTGCGCATGAAGGTGCCGAACTGCGCGGTGATGTCGAATGGCGCGTCGACCGGGGCAGCGCCTGCGATGCCTGCTGGCAGCTGCGACGCCATCACGGCACCCACGCCCGCCAGGGAGGCGTCCTTCAGGAAGTCCCTGCGACCCGTGTCGATCGGCTTCATGCGGCACCTCCCAGGTAGCGTTGCGCGTGGCAAGCGATTCAGTCACCCGCACGCTACTCGCCATTCACCCCATCCGATATCGGTAAAACGACGCAGTCACGTACCGTACTTTTACCTACGTCCAATAAAAAAGCCCGCCATTCCGGCGGGCTTTTCCACTATCGGCGCGAACCCCGTGGCCTCAGAGCGCACTGCCCCCGAACTTGTGCGTGTACTGCAGGTTCAGCGTACGGCCCACCGTATCGAACCAGGACACGTCGTAATACGGGTACGAGGTGTAGGTGGCGTCCTTCGGCGGCATCTTGTTGAACAGGTTCACCACCGACAGCGACAGGCGTGAGTGGTCGTCGAAGCGGTACTGCACCGACAGGTTGTAGCGGTAGGTCGCCTTCATCCACGGGCTGTCGCCGCTCTCCGGGTCGAAGCTCTGGTCGTAGCTGTCATAGGTCGGCAGCTTGCCCAGACGCGAGCCGTACAGCGTGGTCGACCAAGCCGCGTTCTCCCAGGTCAGGCTGGCGCTGGTCTTGGTGCGCGGGATGTCGAAGCCGCTGTTCACCGCGAACTGGTCCTCGACCACGTCGCCGGCGAACTGCTGGAAGTCGTGGCGCTGCACCCAGGTGTGGTTGCCGCTGACGATGAAGTCGCCCACGCCGGTGGTGAGGCGGTAGCGCAGGCCCACGTCGATGCCGCGGGTGGTTTCGCGGGCAATGTTGATCGGGCTGACGTGCACCCCGTACAGGCGGCCGTCGTCGGTGCGGGTGACCCGGTTGATGGCGTCCACGCAGGTCGGCGAGGCTGCATCTGCATCGCCCAGGCGGCAGGCCGCTTCATCGCGCAGGATGGTGCTCACGTCCATGTCCTGCACCTGGTCGCGCATGTCGATGTCGAACCAGTCCACCGACAGGTCCAGGCCCAGTGCAGGTGACCAGACCAGGCCGGCGCTCCACGAGGTACTGGTTTCCGGGTCGAGGTTGCGGTTGCCCTCGCGCGTGCGGATCAGGTTTTCCTCGTAATCCGAACAGTCGTCCGCACCGTCCACCGCGCAGGCGTAGTAGTCGTTGGCACTGGTCTCGTCGTTGCCCGGGCCGGCGTAAACGTAGTGCAGGTCCGGCGCGCGGAACGCGGTGCCGTAGGAGCCGCGCACCAGCAGCGTGTCGATCGGACGCCATTCGATGCCGCCGCTCCAGGTCGCCTTGCCGATCGTGTTGCCGGAATAGCGGTACTGGTCGAAGCGGCCGGCCACGCTCACGTTGAGCGTGTCGTGCAGCGGCAGGCGCAGCTCGGCGGCGGTGGCCCAGCGGTTGCGGCTGCCGTGGCCGTCCGAGTCCTTCCAGCTGTAGTAGTAATACTGCGTGGCCAGCGGATCGGGGTTCAGCGCATAGGACTGGTTGCCGAGCTCGGCCGTGGCCGCGAAGCCGGCCTTGCCGCCGGGGAGTTCGAACAGCTCGCCATTGGTCAGCGTCAGTGCGGCCGTATCGGTCCGCGACTTCGGCGTGTAGGTGGTACGCGCGGAAATCGAGTCGTACTCGGTGCGGGTCAGCGGCCGGTACAGGCGCGCCGGGTCGGCGTTGTAGATCGGGAAGCCGTCGTCGTCCTCGCCCAGCTGCGGGCCGAGGAACAGCTCATTGGCCTTGGAGGCGATGATCTGCGGCCAGCGGATCGAGGACTGGTACTGCGAGTGGCTCAGCGACGCCTCGTAGTCCCACGCCGTGCCCAGCGAACCCTTGAAGCCGGTGGTGACGCTGAAGGTCTTCTGGGTGCTGCGGATCATGCCGTTGCGCAGCCCGCCCATTTCTTCCGGCGAGAACTGGCGCTGCCAGAACTCCACCTGGTCGGTGGCCTGGTTGTAGAAGTAGCCGTCTTCATTGCCGTCGGCGGCCATGCGGCCCCACTGGGTCACATCGCGCATCAGCGCGATGTCGTGGTAGCCCAGCTGCACGTCGGCGAACCATTCGGCGCCGCTGTCGAAGCCGTAGCGGAGCGAAGCGTAGCCATTCGCGCCGCGGCGCTTGCTGAGGATCGTGCCGTAGCCGATCGAGCGGTCGCTGCCGCAGTAGAAGCCATAGCGCGGGCGCTCGGCGTAGTAGGTGCTGCCACGGTTCTGGCCGGCCAGTGCATCGCAGGTGGCCTGGCCCGGGTCCAGGTAGTCGTCGTTGTAGTCGGTGCGCAGCCAGGCGCGTCGCGCGGCACGCGCGCTTTCGGTGGGCGCGTCCAGGGTCGAGTCCTGCTGCGCGCGCTGGTAGGCCCACAGCGGCGCCTGCGACTGCAGTTCCACGCTGTACACCGCGCTGAAGCGGCCCGAATCGAAGCCGCTGGCGATGCTCATGTCGAACGACTCGCCACCGCCCTCGGTGGTGGTGCCCATGCGCACATCAACGGTGGTGCCATCGACCTGCTTCTTCAGGATGAAGTTGACCACGCCGGCAATCGCGTCCGAACCGTAGATGGCCGACGCGCTGCCGGTCAGCACTTCAATGCGCTCGATCATGCCCAGCGGAATGTTGGACACGTCGGTGAAGTTGCTGCGGCCCTGGAAGGGCATCGGGAAGTCGGCGATACGACGGCCGTTCACCAGCACCAGCGTGTGGTTCGGGCCAAGCCCACGCAGGTCGACCTGCTGCGCGCCCGGCGAGAAGTCGGCGCCGCTGGCCGACTGCTGGCTCTGGGTCTCACCGCCGTTCTGGGTCATCGACCGCAGCACATCCGGCACGCTGGTGAAGCCGCTGGCCTGGATCTGCTCGGCGGTGATCACGGTCACCGGGGCCGGTCCTTCCACCTGCGCGCGCGGGATGCGCGAGCCGGTGACCTGCACCGTGTCCAGCTGTTGTACCCCGGGAGCGACCGGGGCCTGGGCGCCCGCGGTTGCGGCCACACTCATCAACGCCAGCTGGATCGACCACGCCATCGCCTGTTTACGCATGAGAATTCTCAAGAAGAAATGCGGGCCTCGAGGGAGGCCTGGACCCCCATTCACATTCGGTGAACGGACGGCGCGCATTTAACGCCTTTTTTACGTCGTCCGCCAGTTGGCGCCCTTCAGGAAGGGAGGGCTTCGACCAACGGTCGATGCCTGCCAGATATCCGGGGCCGGGGTAGGTGCCGCCCGTTGGTCGGCACCGTGCGTCCGGTCCTGCATGATGGGCCGTCTCCCTCAACCCGGTCACCGCTATGCCCCTCCGATCCTCTCTGCTGCTCTCCCTGTGCCTGCTCAGCCCACTCGCCCAGGCTGCCGAACCGGTGCTGGTCATCCACGGCGGGGCGGGGGTGCAGCGCAAGGACCTGTCGCCAGCCGAGGAGAAGGCCGCGCGGGCGGCGCTGCGCCAGGCGCTGCTGCAGGGGCACCGGGCACTGGCGGCCGGCAAGCCGGCGCTGGAGGCGGTCACCGCCGCCATTACCGTGCTCGAGGACGATCCCAGCTTCAATGCCGGCAAGGGCGCGGTGTTCACCCATGACGGCCGCAACGAGCTGGACGCCTCACTGATGGATGGCGCCAGCCTGAAGGCGGGTGCGGTGGCCGGCGTGCAGCGCGTGCGCAACCCGATCCTGCTCGCCCAGGCGGTGATGCAGCAGTCCCCGCACGTGATGATGGTGGGCGAGGGTGCCGAGGCGTTCGCCGCCCGCCAGGGCATCACCCTGGTGGATCCGTCGTACTTCCGCACCGACAAGCGCTGGCAGCAGCTGCAGAAGGCGCTGAAGGAAGAGGCCAGCGGCCAGGCCCACAGCGATCTGGAGACCGCCCGCCACTTCGGCACCGTCGGCGCCGTTGCGCTGGACGCGCAGGGCCACCTGGCGGCGGGCACCTCTACCGGGGGAATGACCAACAAGCGTTACGGACGGGTGGGCGACTCGCCGATCATCGGTGCCGGCACCTATGCAAACGCCACCTGTGCGGTATCCGGCACCGGCTGGGGGGAGTACTACATCCGCACCGCGGCGGCCTACGACATCTGCGCACGCATGCAGTACCTGCAGCAGAGTGCTGCCGATGCAGGGCGCGCGGTGATCAATGAACGTATTCCCGCGCTGGGCGGCGACGGTGGCGCGATCGTGCTGTCGGCGGACGGTCGCGCCGCCACGCCATTCAACACGCAGGGCATGTATCGCGGCTGGATCGGCGCCGACGGCGTGCCGCACGTGGCGATCTTCGCCGACGAAGCGCTTGCACTGCCCGGGCAGTAAGCCGCGCTGTCGGGCCGATTCGCGATTCGTGTGAAAAAGTTGAAAAAGGGTGTTGACAGAACCCGCATTCACCCCCAAAATTCACGGCTCTTCCACCCCACACCGAAAACGCTTCGGCGCCACGGGACAGGGTGGTAAGGAGGGATACCCAAGCGGCCAACGGGGGCAGACTGTAAATCTGCTGGCTTACGCCTTCGGTGGTTCGAATCCACCTCCCTCCACCAGTTTCAGGTTGTGGCAAGAGCTTCCGATGCGGGAGTAGTTCAATGGTAGAACCTCAGCCTTCCAAGCTGATGGTGCGGGTTCGATCCCCGTCTCCCGCTCCATTGAATGAATTTGATTATCTTCAAATTCGTGCCATAATTCAAAACTCGCTCACGTAGCTCAGTCGGTAGAGCACCTCCTTGGTAAGGAGGAGGTCGAAGGTTCGATTCCTTTCGTGAGCACCATCTAAGTGCTACCCATTCAGACGATTTCGAGATAAGCAGCCATGGCCAAGGGTAAGTTCGAGCGCACCAAGCCGCACGTCAACGTCGGCACCATCGGTCACGTCGACCACGGCAAGACCACGCTGACCGCCGCACTGACCAAGATCGGTGCCGATCGCTTCGGTGGCGAATTCAAGGGCTATGACGCCATTGACGCCGCGCCGGAAGAGAAGGCTCGTGGCATCACGATCTCGACCGCACACGTCGAATACGAATCTGCCGTTCGCCACTACGCGCACGTCGATTGCCCGGGCCATGCTGACTACGTCAAGAACATGATCACCGGTGCCGCCCAGATGGACGGCGCGATCCTGGTGTGCTCGGCCGCTGACGGCCCGATGCCGCAGACCCGCGAGCACATCCTGCTGTCGCGCCAGGTCGGCGTGCCGTACATCGTCGTCTTCCTGAACAAGGCCGACATGGTGGACGATGCCGAGCTGCTGGAACTGGTTGAAATGGAAGTCCGCGAGCTGCTGAGCAAGTACGACTTCCCGGGCGACGACACCCCGATCATCTCGGGTTCGGCCCGTCTGGCGCTGGACGGCGACCAGAGCGACATCGGCGTGCCGGCCATCATCAAGCTGGTCGAGGCGCTGGACAGCTGGATTCCGCTGCCGGAGCGTGACGTTGACAAGGCATTCCTGATGCCGGTCGAAGACGTGTTCTCGATCTCGGGCCGCGGCACCGTGGTGACCGGTCGTATCGAGCGCGGCGTGATCAAGGTCGGCGAAGAAATCGAAATCGTCGGTATCCGCGACACCCAGAAGACCACCGTGACCGGTGTGGAAATGTTCCGCAAGCTGCTCGACCAGGGTCAGGCAGGCGACAACGCCGGTCTGCTGCTGCGCGGCACCAAGCGTGACGACGTCCAGCGCGGTCAGGTTCTCTGCAAGCCGGGTTCGATCAAGCCGCACACCGAGTTCGAAGGCGAAGTGTACGTGCTGTCGAAGGATGAAGGCGGCCGCCACACCCCGTTCTTCAATGGCTACCGCCCGCAGTTCTACTTCCGTACCACCGACGTCACCGGCGCAGCCAAGCTGCCAGAAGGTGTCGAGATGGTGATGCCGGGTGACAACGTGAAGATGGTGGTCACCCTGATCCACCCGATCGCGATGGATGAAGGTCTGCGTTTCGCCATTCGTGAAGGCGGTCGTACCGTCGGCGCCGGCGTGGTTGCCAAGATCATCAAGTAATCTGC
>NZ_DAMCID010000047.1:0-16416 GCF_032099025.1 Stenotrophomonas sp. | reverse complement strand
AAGGCGGTCGTACCGTCGGCGCCGGCGTGGTTGCCAAGATCATCAAGTAATCTGCAACACCGGCGGCAATGCAGCGCTGCCGGTCTCGCGAACGGCGGGCCGGGAACCCCGGTCCGCCTTCGCCGTCTAAGGGAAGGCAGTTTTTTCAGTACGCCAGTAGCTCAATTGGCAGAGCAGCGGTCTCCAAAACCGCAGGTTGGGGGTTCGAGTCCCTCCTGGCGTGCCACTTCTCCCTTCCAGCGGCCATGCCGCCTCAGCAGCCAGAGCCGGATGAACAGCAAGATCGAGCATTCCAAGGACACCTCCACCGGGGGTGACATCGTCAAGTACGCCGCCGCAGTGCTCCTGGCACTTGCGGGTCTTTTTGCTTGGTTCTGGTTCGGCGCGCCTGAGCATGCGGCCCAGAATGCCTGGTCCGGTCCGCTGCGCGGTCTGGGCGTCGCCGTCGGCCTCGCGGCTGGCCTCGGTGTGTTCATGCTGACCGCCAAGGGTCGCGACACGCTTGAATTTCTTTCCGAATCGCGCTTCGAGCTGCGCAAGGTGGTCTGGCCGACGCGCCAGGAAGCCATTCGCATGACGTGGGTGGTGATGGTCGTTGTGATCATCCTCAGCCTGCTGCTCGGCGGCTTTGATTTCTTGATTCAGAAAGCGATCCAGTTGTTCCTGGGTCGATAAGGAGAAACCTGTGAAGCGTTGGTATGTCGTTCACGCCTATTCAGGCTTCGAGAAGACGGTGGCGCAGGCCCTGCGCGACCGCATCGTGCGTGAAGAGAAGCAGGAATTGTTCGGTGACGTCCTGGTCCCGACCGAGGAAGTGGTTGAAATGCGTTCCGGCCAGAAGCGCCGTTCCGAGCGCAAGTTCTTCCCCGGTTACGTGCTGGTCCAGATCGAATCGCACGAAGAGAATGGCATTCCGCGGATCGACAGCGAAAGCTGGCATCTGATCAAGGACACCTCCAAGGTGATGGGCTTCATCGGCGGTACGGCCGATCGTCCGCTGCCGATCGCCGACTCCGAGGCCGAAGCCATCCTGAACCGCGTTCAGGAAGGTGTCGAGAAGCCCCGTCCCAAGGTGCTGTTCGAGCCGGGCCAGATGGTCCGCGTCACCGAAGGCCCGTTCAACGACTTCAATGGCGTGGTCGAAGAGGTCAATTACGAGAAGAGCCGTCTGCGCGTCTCGGTGCTGATCTTCGGTCGTGCCACCCCGGTCGAGCTGGAGTTCGGTCAGGTCGAGAAGGCCGTCTGAGGCCAGTAGAGCCAGGCCCTGCCTGGCTGCATGGTCCGTAGCGCCGGGCTCTGCCCGGCTGCGGGGTCTGCGCATTCACGCAGTCCCCCCAAAACCTGATATAGTGCGCGGCTTCCTGCCAGGAAGCTGGCAAAAGCAAAGGGCCGCCGCAAGGTGGCCTTCTGCGTGAATCAAAAAACGCGATGCCGGGACGCGAGATTCCCGGTCCGATGGGGAGCCTGTGGTCGTAAGGCGCTAGCACCCGGAGAGTATTCACATGGCAAAGAAAGTAGTTGGTTACATCAAGCTGCAGGTGAAGGCCGGTCAGGCCAACCCCTCGCCGCCGGTCGGTCCCGCGCTGGGTCAGCGTGGTCTGAACATCATGGAATTCTGCAAGGCCTTCAATGCCGCCACGCAGAAGCTTGAGCCGGGTCTGCCGGTTCCGGTGATCATCACCGCCTATTCGGACCGTACCTTCACCTTCATCACCAAGAGCACGCCGGCAACGACGCTGCTGAAGAAGGCTGCGGGCGTCTCCTCGGGCTCCAAGCGTCCGAATACCGACAAGATCGGCAAGGTGACCCGCAAGCAGCTGGAAGAGATCGCCAAGGTCAAGGAAGCTGACCTGACGGCCGCCGACCTGGACGCAGCAGTGCGTACGATCGCTGGTTCTGCCCGTTCCATGGGCCTTGTGGTAGAGGGTTAAGAAGATGGCACAGACCAAGCGTGAGAAGGCCATCCAGGCCGCCGTCGTCCCGGGTAAGGCGTATGCCTTCGAGGACGCAATCAAGATCCTGAAGACCGCTACCAAGGCCAAGTTCGTCGAGTCCTTCGACGTCGCTGTGCGCCTGGGCGTGGACGCCAAGAAGTCCGACCAGCAGGTGCGCGGTTCCACCGTGCTGCCGGCCGGTACCGGCAAGAGCGTGCGCGTTGCCGTCTTCGCCCCGGCCGGTGCCAAGGCTGACGAAGCCCTGGCCGCTGGCGCGGAAGCCGTGGGCATGGACGACCTGGCCGAGAAGATGCAGGCCGGCGATCTGAACTACGACGTCGTCATCGCCACCCCGGACGCCATGCGCGTCGTGGGTAAGCTGGGCACCGTGCTGGGCCCGCGTGGCCTGATGCCGAACCCGAAGGTCGGCACCGTGTCGGCCAACCCGGGCGAAGCCGTCAAGAACGCCAAGTCGGGCCAGGTGCGTTACCGCACCGACAAGGCCGGCATCATCCACTGCACCATCGGCAAGGCCGACTTCGCCGAAGACGCGCTGAAGTCGAACCTGCAGGCGCTGCTGCTGGACCTGATCAAGGCCAAGCCGGCGACCTCGAAGGGCCTGTACCTGCAGAAGGTGTCGGTCAGCTCGACGATGGGCCCGGGCGTCACCGTCGATCCGTCGTCGCTGACCCTGAAGTAATCGTTTCAAGCGGGTATGCGGCTCCGGTCGCATACCCGTGAATTTTGAAGGCATCCGAGCGGACTCGTTCCGCGGAGAAGCCGTCAAAGACCGCAGGCGCGGTCGTTACATACCGGCGACGGGCAGGGATGCTCGCATTGGCAAGGAGTCGCCGCCGGCGCAGTACCGACCGCTTAATGGATTCCTTCGGGAATCGCCCTGCGTAGATGGTGCCCTTCTGGAGTTTTTCTGGTTAACGCACGTCTGGGTTCACCCAGGTTGGCCATCCAGGTCTAGAACGGCCCACCCTTGGAACATCAACCCGATGTTCCCGGCGTCCAGGACGGATGCCGCCCAGGACCGCAAACGGCAGGAGCCGTAAGCGGAGTTCAATTGGAGGAGTGCAATGGCTCTCAATCTGTCCCAGAAGCAAGAAGTAGTGGCCGAGGTTGCGGACATCGCTGCCAAGGCTCACTCCTTGATCGCAGCCCATTACGCTGGCACCACGGTCTCCCAGATGACCGCGATGCGCAAGCAGGCACGCGAAACCGGCGTTTTCTTGAAGGTTGTCAAGAACACGCTGGCCGAGCGCGCCGTCAAGGGCACCGAGTTCGAATGTGCAACGGACAAGTTCACCGGTCCGATGCTGTTCGCGTTCTCGCTTGAGGAGCCCGGCGCAGCCGGTCGCCTGATCAAGGACGCCGCCAAGACCAACGCCAAGCTGCTTCCGCAGGTCGTTGCCATCGGTGGTGAAGTGTTCCCGGCAAGCCACGTCGACGTGCTGGCATCGCTGCCGACCCGCGATCAGGCCCTGGCCATGCTGGCCCGCGTCCTGACCGAGCCGGTCACGATGTTCGCCCGCGCCATCAAGGCCATCGGCGACAAGCAGAACGGTGGCGAAACCGCCGACGCTGCCGAGCCGGCTGCCGAAACCGCCTGAGTCGCTGTTTACGTGGTTCCTGACGGAACCTGAACCCAGAAAATTATCCAAAGGTAATCAAAATGTCCCTTACCAACGAACAGATCGTCGACGCCATCGCCGAGAAGTCCCTGATGGAAGTGATGGAGCTGGTCAAGGCCATCGAAGAGAAGTTCGGCGTCTCCGCCGCTGCTCCGGTTGCCGCGGCTGCTGCCGCTGGCCCGGCCGCTGCTGTTGAAGAGCAGACCGAATTCGACGTCATCCTGAAGTCGGCCGGCGACAAGAAGGTCGAAGTCATCAAGGCCGTCCGCGCCATCACCGGCCTGGGCCTGAAGGAAGCGAAGGATCTGGCAGAAGCCGGCGGCATGATCAAGGAAGCCGCTTCGAAGGACGACGCTGCGAAGTTCAAGAAGGACCTGGAAGCTGCTGGCGCGACTGTCGAAGTCAAGTAAGCAGTTCCTTGCCTCGCCATCGAATCACGGCGATGCAGCCAAGGCTGGGGGCGTAAGCCCCCGGCCTTTGGTCGTTGTTGCAAACCCGACCGGGTAGAGCCGACGGTAGAGACGACGGTAGAGACGACTGTTAGTCGTCTGCTCCACCGAATTACCGGCCCAGGCCGGCAAGTTGGCAGTTGGAAGTAGCGGGAGAAGGCGTGCTGGTGCCGGCAATACCAGCGACTTCCAACTGACAATTTTCATGTTCCCTTCGGGCCACGCCTCCATGGCGGGGCCCGCACAGCCAAGGTGAGACCCCATGACGTCATATTCCTTCACCGAAAAGAAGCGTATCCGCAAGGATTTCGGCAAGCAGCGCTCGATCCTCGAAGTGCCTTTCCTGCTCGCCATCCAGGTGGATTCCTATCGCGAATTCCTGCAGGAAAACGTGGATCCGGCCAAGCGCCGTGATCTCGGCCTGCACGCGGCCCTGAAGTCGGTGTTCCCGATCGCCAGCTACAGCGGCAACGCTGCGCTGGAATACGTCGGCTACAAGCTTGGCGAACCGGTGTTCGACGAGCGCGAGTGCCGCCAGCGCGGCATGAGCTACGGCGCGCCGCTGCGCGTGACCGTGCGCCTGGTGATCTACGACCGCGAGTCGTCGACCAAGGCCATCAAGTACGTGAAGGAGCAGGAGGTCTACCTCGGCGAAATCCCGCTGATGACCGACAACGGCACCTTCATCGTGAACGGTACCGAGCGCGTGATCGTCTCGCAGCTGCACCGTTCGCCGGGCGTGTTCTTCGACCACGACCGTGGCAAGACCCACAGCTCGGGCAAGCTGCTGTACAGCGCTCGCATCATCCCGTACCGCGGTTCCTGGCTGGACTTCGAGTTCGACCCGAAGGACGCGCTGTTCACCCGTATCGACCGTCGCCGCAAGCTGCCGGTGTCGATCCTGCTGCGTGCGCTGGGTTACAGCAACGAAGAGATGCTGGCCGAGTTCTTCGAGATCAACACCTTCCACATCAATCCCGATGAGGGCGTGCAGCTCGAGCTGGTGGCCGAGCGCCTGCGCGGCGAGACCCTGAACTTCGACCTGGCCGACGGCGACAAGGTCATCGTCGAAGCCGGCAAGCGCATCACCGCGCGTCACGTCAAGCAGCTGGAAGCCTCGGGCATTGCCGCCCTGGCCGTGCCGGACGACTACATCGTCGGCCGCATCCTGTCGCACGACGTGGTCGATGCCAACACCGGTGAACTGCTGGCCCAGGCCAACGACGAAATCACCGACGAACAGCTGCAGGCCTTCCGCAAGGCCGGCGTCGATGCCGTGGGCACCCTGTGGGTGAACGACCTGGATCGTGGCCCGTACCTGTCCAACACCCTGCGCATCGACCCGACCAAGACCCAGCTGGAAGCCCTGGTCGAGATCTACCGCATGATGCGTCCGGGCGAGCCGCCGACCAAGGACGCCGCGCAGAACCTGTTCCACAACCTGTTCTTCACCTTCGAGCGCTACGACCTGTCCACGGTTGGCCGCATGAAGTTCAACCGTCGTGTCGGCCGCAAGGAAGTCACCGGCGAAGCCGTGCTGTACGACCGCAAGTACTTCGGTGAGCGCAACGACGAAGAGTCCAAGCGCCTGGTCGCCGAGCACGGCGACAGCTCCGACATCCTGGAAGTGATCAAGGTCCTGACCGAGATCCGCAACGGTCGCGGCGTGGTCGATGACATCGATCACCTGGGCAACCGTCGCGTCCGTTCGGTCGGTGAAATGGCCGAGAACGTGTTCCGCGTGGGCCTGGTCCGCGTCGAGCGCGCGGTCAAGGAGCGCCTGTCGATGGCCGAATCCGAAGGCCTGACCCCGCAGGAGCTGATCAACGCCAAGCCGGTCGCCGCTGCCATCAAGGAGTTCTTCGGCTCCTCGCAGCTGTCCCAGTTCATGGATCAGAACAACCCGCTGTCGGAAGTGACGCACAAGCGTCGCGTCTCGGCCCTGGGCCCGGGCGGCCTGACCCGCGAACGTGCCGGCTTCGAAGTGCGCGACGTGCACCCGACCCATTACGGCCGCGTCTGCACCATCGAAACGCCGGAAGGCCCGAACATCGGCCTGATCAACTCGCTGGCCGTGTACGCCCGCACCAACCAGTACGGTTTCCTCGAGACCCCGTACCGCAAGGTGCATGACGGCAAGGTCTCCGACGACATCGAGTTCCTGTCGGCCATCGAAGAAAACGAGTACGTCATCGCCCAGGCCAACGCCCTGACCGATGCCAAGAGCATGCTCACCGAGCAGTTCGTGCCGTGCCGTTTCCAGGGTGAGTCGCTGCTGAAGCCGCCGGCGGAAGTCCACTTCATGGACGTCTCGCCGATGCAGACCGTGTCCATCGCGGCCGCGCTGGTTCCGTTCCTGGAACACGATGACGCAAACCGTGCACTGATGGGCGCCAACATGCAGCGCCAGGCCGTGCCGACCCTGCGTGCGCAGAAGCCGCTGGTGGGTACCGGTATCGAACGCGCCGTAGCCCGTGACTCGGGTGTGACCGTGAATGCCCGTCGTGGTGGCGAGATCGTGCAGATCGACGCCGGCCGCATCGTGGTCAAGGTCAACGAAGCCGAGATCACCGACGCGACCGACGCCGGCGTGGACATCTACAACCTGATCAAGTACACCCGCTCCAACCAGAACACCTGCATCAACCAGCGTCCGCTGGTCGAAGTGGGCAACGTGGTGGCGCGTGGCGACGTGCTGGCTGACGGTCCGTCCACCGACATCGGCGAGCTGGCCCTGGGCCAGAACATGCTGATCGCGTTCATGCCGTGGAACGGCTACAACTTCGAAGACTCCATCCTGCTCTCCGAGCGCGTGGTGGAAGAGGATCGTTACACCACGATCCATATCGAAGAGCTGACCTGCGTTGCGCGTGACACGAAGCTGGGGCCGGAGGAAATCTCGGCCGACATTCCGAACGTCTCCGAGCAGGCGCTGAACCGCCTCGACGAGTCCGGCGTGGTGTACATCGGTGCCGAAGTGCGCGCCGGCGACATCATGGTCGGCAAGGTCACGCCGAAGGGCGAAAGCCAGCTGACCCCGGAAGAGAAGCTGCTCCGCGCGATCTTCGGCGAGAAGGCGTCCGACGTGAAGGACAGCTCGCTGCGCGTGCCGCCGGGCATGGACGGCACCGTCATCGACGTGCAGGTCTTCACCCGCGATGGCATCGAGAAGGACAAGCGCGCCCGTCAGATCGAAGAGTCTGAAATCAAGCGCGTCAAGAAGGACTTCGACGACCAGTTCCGCATCCTGGAAGCGGCGATCTACGCACGCCTGCGCTCGCAGATCGTGGGCAAGGTGGCCAACGGTGGTACGAACCTGAAGAAGGGCGACACCATCTCCGACGCGTACCTGGACGGCCTGAAGAAGGCTGACTGGTTCGTGCTGCGCATGAAGGACGAGGACGCCTCGGAAGCCATCGAACGCGCCCAGAAGCAGATCCAGGCGCACGAGAAGGAATTCGAGCGTCGCTTCGCCGACAAGCGCGGCAAGATCACCGCCGGTGACGACCTTGCTCCGGGCGTGCTGAAGATGGTCAAGGTGTTCCTGGCCGTGAAGCGCCGCATCCAGCCGGGCGACAAGATGGCAGGCCGCCACGGCAACAAGGGTGTGGTCTCCAACGTGGTGCCGGTCGAGGACATGCCGTACATGGCCTCGGGCGAGACCGTGGACATCGTGCTGAACCCGCTGGGCGTGCCGTCGCGTATGAACATCGGCCAGATCCTCGAAGTGCACCTGGGCTGGGCCGCCAAGGGCCTGGGTCGCAAGATCCAGGGCATGCTCGAGGCACAGGCGGCGATCAGCGACCTGCGCAAGTTCCTGGACGACGTGTACAACCACGACAAGACCCAGCATGCCAACCACGTTGACCTGACCCAGTTCAGCGACGAGGAGCTGCTGCGCCTGGCCGGCAACCTGACCGACGGCGTGCCGATGGCCACCCCGGTGTTCGACGGTGCCAGCGAAGCCGAGATCAAGCACATGCTTGCGCTGGCGGACCTGCCGCTCAGCGGCCAGACCCAGCTGTTCGACGGTCGCACCGGTGAGGCATTCGATCGCCACACCACCGTGGGCTACATGCACTACCTGAAGCTGAACCACCTGGTCGACGACAAGATGCACGCCCGTTCGACCGGCCCGTACTCGCTCGTTACCCAGCAGCCGCTGGGCGGCAAGGCGCAGTTCGGTGGCCAGCGCTTCGGTGAAATGGAAGTCTGGGCGCTGGAAGCCTACGGCGCGGCCTACACCCTGCAGGAAATGCTGACGGTGAAGTCCGATGACGTGCAGGGCCGCAACCAGATGTACAAGAACATCGTCGACGGTGAGCACGAGATGGTCGCGGGCATGCCGGAATCCTTCAACGTGTTGGTGAAGGAAATCCGCTCGCTGGCCATCAACATGGAACTGGAAGACAACTGATCGCGCAGGCGCGGCTGCCCCGGCAGCCGCGCCGCCGGAAGTGAATCGACAGCCCCATCGACAAGATTTCCTCCTTTCGGAGAAACACCATGAAAGACCTGCTCAACCTCTTCAACCAGCAGCGCCAGACGCTGGACTTCGACGCGATCAAGATCGCGCTGGCCTCGCCGGACCTGATCCGTTCGTGGTCCTTCGGCGAAGTGAAGAAGCCGGAAACCATCAACTACCGTACCTTCAAGCCGGAGCGTGACGGCCTGTTCTGCGCCGCCATCTTCGGGCCGGTCAAGGACTACGAGTGCCTGTGCGGCAAGTACAAGCGCATGAAGCACCGTGGCGTGGTCTGCGAAAAGTGCGGCACCGAAGTGACCCTGGCCAAGGTGCGCCGTGAGCGCATGGGCCACATCGACCTGGCCTCGCCGGTCGCGCACATCTGGTTCCTCAAGTCGCTGCCGTCGCGCATCGGCCTGATGCTGGACATGACCCTGCGTGACATCGAGCGCGTGCTGTACTTCGAAGCCTACGTGGTGACCGAGCCGGGCCTGACCGCCCTGGAGCGCCGCCAGCTGCTGACCGAAGAACAGTACCTGCAGGCCCGCCAGGAGCACGGCGACGACTTCGACGCCGCCATGGGCGCCGAGGCGGTCTATGAGCTGCTGCGCACCATCGACCTGCAGTCGGAAATGACCCGCCTGCGCGAAGAAATCGCCAGCACCGGTTCGGAAACCAAGCTCAAGCGCCTCACCAAGCGCATCAAGCTGGTCGAAGCCTTCCTGGAATCGGGCAACCGTCCGGAATGGATGGTCATGACCGTGCTGCCGGTGCTGCCGCCGGACCTGCGTCCGCTGGTTCCGCTGGATGGTGGCCGCTTCGCGACCTCCGACCTGAACGATCTGTACCGCCGCGTCATCAACCGCAACAACCGCCTGCGCCGCCTGCTCGAGCTGAACGCGCCGGACATCATCGTGCGCAATGAAAAGCGCATGCTGCAGGAATCGGTCGATGCGCTGCTGGACAACGGCCGTCGCGGCCGTGCCATCACCGGCACCAACAAGCGCCCGCTGAAGTCGCTGGCCGACATGATCAAGGGCAAGCAGGGTCGCTTCCGTCAGAACCTGCTGGGCAAGCGCGTCGACTACTCGGGCCGTTCGGTCATCGTGGTCGGTCCGTACCTGCGCCTGCACCAGTGCGGCCTGCCGAAGAAGATGGCGCTCGAACTGTTCAAGCCGTTCGTGTTCGCCAAGCTGCAGCGTCGTGGCCTGGCCACTACCATCAAGGCCGCCAAGAAGCTGGTCGAGCGCGAAGAAGCCGAAGTCTGGGACATCCTGGAAGAGGTCATCCGCGAACACCCGGTGATGCTGAACCGTGCGCCGACCCTGCACCGTCTGGGCATCCAGGCGTTCGAGCCGGTCCTGATCGAAGGCAAGGCCATCCAGCTGCACCCGCTGGTCTGCACCGCGTTCAACGCCGACTTCGACGGTGACCAGATGGCCGTCCACGTGCCGCTCTCGCTGGAAGCCCAGCTGGAAGCGCGTGCGCTGATGATGTCCACCAACAACATCCTGTCGCCGGCCAACGGCGAGCCGATCATCGTGCCGTCGCAGGACGTCGTGCTGGGTCTGTACTACATGACCCGCTCGCTGGAGAACAAGAAGGGCGAGGGCATGGCCTTCGCCAACATCTCCGAAGTGAAGCGCGCCTATGACAACCGCGTGGTGGAACTGCACGCACGCGTCAAGGTCCGCATCACCGAGGTGGTGACCGACGAGGAAGGGAACAAGCAGAACAAGACCTCGATCGTGGACACCACGATCGGTCGCGCCCTGCTGGCCGAAATCCTGCCGGAAGGCCTGCCGTTCGCGCTGGCCAACACCGAGCTGACCAAGAAGAACATCAGCCGCCTGATCAACTCCAGCTACCGTCAGCTGGGCTTGAAGGACACGGTGGTGTTCGCCGACAAGCTGATGTACACCGGTTTTGCCTACGCAACCCGTGCGGGCGTGTCGATCGGTATCGACGACATGCTGATCCCGGACGAGAAGCGCGGCATCCTCACCGAGGCCGAAGCCGAAGTGCTGGAAATCCAGGAGCAGTACCAGTCGGGCCTGGTCACCGCCGGTGAGCGCTACAACAAGGTGGTCGACATCTGGTCGCGTACCAATGAACGCATCGCCAAGGCGATGATGGACACCATTGGTACCGAGAAGGTGATCAACGCCAAGGGCGAGACCATCGACCAGAAGTCGATGAACTCGCTGTACATCATGGCCGACTCCGGTGCCCGTGGTTCGCAGGCGCAGATCCGCCAGCTGGCCGGCATGCGTGGCCTGATGGCCCGTCCGGATGGCTCGATCATCGAAACGCCCATCAAGGCGAACTTCCGTGAAGGCCTGAACGTGCAGGAGTACTTCAACTCCACCCACGGTGCCCGTAAGGGTCTGGCCGATACCGCGCTGAAGACCGCGAACTCGGGTTACCTGACCCGTCGTCTGGTCGACGTGGCGCAGGACGTGGTGATCACCGAGGTGGATTGCGGTACCACCGAAGGCCTGACCATGACCCCGATCGTGGAAGGCGGCGACGTCGTGGAGCCGTTGAAGGACCGCGTGCTGGGTCGTGTCGTGGCCGAGGACGTGTTCCTGCCGGGCAACGACGAAGATCCGATCGTGACCCGCAACACGCTGCTCGACGAAGCCTGGGTCGCCAAGCTGGAAGATGCCGGCGTGCAGAGCATCAAGGTGCGCTCGACGATCTCCTGCGCCTCGGCGTTCGGCGTCTGCGGTCGCTGCTACGGCCGCGATCTGGCCCGTGGCCACATCGTCAACATCGGTGAAGCGGTCGGCGTCATCGCCGCGCAGTCGATCGGCGAGCCGGGTACCCAGCTGACCATGCGTACGTTCCACATCGGTGGCGCGGCATCGCGTGCGGCTGCCGTGGACAACATCACGGTGAAGACCACCGGCTCGGTGAAGTTCAACAACCTGAAGTCGGTCGAACACGCCAGCGGTTCGCTGGTCGCGGTCTCGCGCTCGGGTGAAATCTCGGTGCTCGATGCCCACGGTCGTGAGCGTGAGCGCTACAAGCTGCCGTACGGCTCGATGATCGCGTCCAAGGACGGCGATGCGGTGAAGGCTGGCCAGACCGTGGCCAACTGGGACCCGCATAACCACCCGATCGTGTCCGAAGTGGCGGGTTTCATACGCTTCATCGACTTCATCGACGGCGTCACCGTCATCGAGAAGACCGACGAACTGACCGGCCTGGCCTCGCGAGAGATCACCGATCCGAAGCGTCGTGGTTCGCAGGCCAAGGAACTGCGCCCGATCGTGCGTATCGTCGATGCGAAGGGCAATGACCTGACCATCCCGAACACCGATCTGCCGGCCCAGTACCTGCTGCCGCCGCGTTCCATCGTCAACCTGCAGGACGGCGCCGCCGTCGGCGTGGGCGACGTGGTTGCCAAGATCCCGCAGGAAGCGTCCAAGACCCGCGACATCACCGGTGGTCTGCCGCGCGTGGCCGATCTGTTCGAAGCCCGCAAGCCGAAGGATCCGGCGATCCTGGCCGAGCGCTCGGGCATCATCAGCTTCGGCAAGGACACCAAGGGCAAGCAGCGCCTGATCATCAAGGACACCGATGGTTCGGAGCACGAAGAGCTGATTCCGAAGTACCGCCAGGTGATCGTGTTCGAAGGTGAGCACGTGACCAAGGGTGAAACCATCGTGGACGGCGAGCCGAGCCCGCAGGACATCCTGCGCCTGCTGGGTGTCGAGCCGCTGGCGGCCTACCTGGTCAAGGAAATCCAGGACGTGTACCGCCTGCAGGGCGTGAAGATCAACGACAAGCACATCGAGGTCATCACCCGCCAGATGCTGCGCAAGGTCGAGATCACCGACCAGGGCAGCAGCAAGTTCCTGAATGGCGAGCAGGCCGAGCGCCAGCGCGTCATCGAGGAAAATGCACGCCTGACCACCCGCAACGAGCTGATCGCCCGTTTCGATCCGGTCCTGCTGGGTATCACCAAGGCGTCGCTGGCCACCGAATCGTTCATCTCGGCCGCGTCGTTCCAGGAAACCACCCGCGTGCTGACCGAAGCTGCCGTCCGCGGCACCTCGGACAACCTGCGCGGCCTGAAGGAAAACGTCATCGTCGGCCGTCTGATCCCGGCCGGTACCGGCCTGGCCTACCACGCCAACCGTCGCAAGAACGCCTCAGGGCTGACCGATTCGGAAATGCAGCAGCTGTCCGGTTCGCCGGTGGTGGCTGAAGCGGCTCCGGTCGTCGCGGCCGCCGTGGCAGCGGTCATCGACTCGACCGACGCCGATTCGGCCTCGGACGAGTGATGCACCCGGTCCGGCCCCCGGGCCGGACCACCCGGGGAGGGTCGATACGACATCCCCAGGGGTAAGGGCACCACCGTGGGTGGTGCCAAACAGGTAGGGCACCTCCGTTGGGGGTGTCACACCGGCCGAGTAGGTGGCGTTATCGCCACCAATGAGGTAGGATGCCCGCCGGTCCGCGAAAGGGGGCCGGTTGACAATCTGAACGGGGGGCACGGAAAAGGCTCCCCTGTAACGGCCCGGGATCAGGGCTGGCCGGGCGCGTGCGCATTTGACTGCGTTTTCGCCGGGTTGCTACAATCGTCTGTCTCAGCAGGCCGGTTTCTCGCCTGCTCGCACATATCCGCATTCATGGCCAGTCTTTTCATTGGCCTCTCTCAGAAGAACTTACTGATGGCGACGATCAATCAGCTTGTCCGCAAGCCGCGGCAGGCAACCACTTACAAGAGTGCCTCCCCGGCTCTTGAAAAGTGCCCCCAGCGCCGTGGCGTCTGCACGCGCGTGTACACCACCACTCCGAAGAAGCCGAACTCGGCGCTTCGCAAGGTTGCCAAGGTCCGCCTGACCAACCAGGAAGAAGTGATTAGCTACATCGGCGGCGAAGGCCACAACCTGCAGGAGCACTCCGTGGTCCTGATCCGTGGCGGTCGCGTCAAGGATCTGCCGGGTGTGCGTTACCACACCGTGCGTGGTTCGCTGGACGCCTCCGGCGTTGCCAAGCGTCGCCAGGGCCGTTCCAAGTACGGCGCCAAGCGTCCGAAGAGCTAAGGGAAAGTACACATGTCTCGTAAAGGTAATACGCCGCAGCGCTCTGTCCTGCCGGATCCGAAGCACGGAAGTGAAACCATCGCACGCTTCATCAACATGGTGATGCTGAGCGGCAAGAAGTCGGTCGCTGAGAAGATCGTCTATGGCGCCATGGATGTGATCGGCGAAAAGAACCCGAACACCATCGAGCTGGTTCAGAAGGCTCTGGACAACGTGGCTCCGTCGGTCGAAGTGAAGTCCCGCCGCGTCGGCGGTGCGACCTACCAGGTGCCGGTCGAAGTGCGTTCGTCGCGCAAGATGGCCCTGGCCATGCGCTGGCTGATCGACTCGGCCCGTAAGCGTGGTGAAAACACCATGCCGAAGAAGCTGGCTGCAGAACTGCTGGATGCCTCGGAAAACCGTGGTGGCGCCATCAAGAAGCGCGAAGAAACCCACCGCATGGCCGAAGCCAACAAGGCCTTCGCCCACTACCGCTGGTGAGTTTGACGGCCTTGCAAAACAGGCACGGCAGCACCATCTAGGTGCTGCCTCGCGGCCCCAGAAGGGCTGCGCCAATCCGAAGGCCGCCGAAAGGCGGCGTTCGGCCATCCGAATTCCAAGAAATTGAGAGGCTCCCGTGGCCCGCACCACTCCCATCGAGCGTTACCGCAATTTCGGCATCATGGCCCACATCGATGCCGGCAAGACCACCACGTCCGAGCGCATCCTGTTCTACACCGGCAAGAGCCACAAGATCGGTGAAGTGCACGACGGCGCTGCCACCATGGACTGGATGGAGCAGGAGCAGGAGCGTGGCATCACGATCCAGTCCGCTGCCACCACCGCGTTCTGGAAGGGCATGGACAAGTCCCTGCCGGAGCACCGTTTCAACATCATCGATACCCCCGGACACGTCGACTTCACCATCGAAGTGGAGCGTTCGCTGCGCGTGCTCGACGGTGCGGTGTTCGTGCTGTGCGCCGTCGGTGGCGTTCAGCCGCAGTCGGAAACCGTGTGGCGCCAGGCCAACCGGTACAAGGTGCCGCGCATTGCGTTCGTCAACAAGATGGACCGCACCGGCGCCAACTTCACCAAGGTCGTTGGCCAGCTGAAGGCCAAGCTGGGTGCCACTGCCGTGCCGATGCAGCTGCCGATCGGCGCTGAAGAAAACTTCAAGGGCGTGGTCGACCTCATCAAGATGAAGGCCATCCACTGGGATGAAGCCTCGCAGGGCATGAAGTTCGAGTACCTGGAGATTCCGGCCGACATGCAGGAAGAGGCTGACGCAGCTCGTACCTTCATGATCGAAGCGGCTGCCGAAGCCAGCGAAGAGCTGATGGAAAAGTACCTGGGCGGCGACGAGCTGACCGAGGCCGAAATCATCGAAGCCCTGCGCGTGCGCACCCTGGCCACCGACATCGTGCCGATGTACTGCGGCTCGGCGTTCAAGAACAAGGGCGTGCAGGCCATGCTGGACGGCGTGGTGCAGCTGCTGCCGTCGCCGATCGACGTGCCGGACGTGACCGGTACCGACGTCGACGACGAAACCATCGCGCTGAGCCGCAAGTCTGACGACAAGGCGCCGTTCTCGGCCCTGGCCTTCAAGATCATCACCGATCCGTTCGTGGGCGCGCTGACCTTCTTCCGTGTCTATTCGGGCACGCTGAACGCCGGCGACCAGCTGATGAACTCGGTCAAGGGCAAGAAGGAGCGCATCGGCCGCATCCTGCAGATGCACTCCAACGATCGTGAAGAGATCAAGGAAGTGCTGGCCGGTGACATCGCCGCGGCGGTGGGTCTGAAGGACACCACCACCGGTGACACCCTGTGCTCGCAGGACCACCCGATCATCCTGGAGCGCATGGTGTTCCCGGAGCCGGTCATCTCGATGGCCGTCGAACCGAAGACCAAGTCCGACCAGGAAAAGATGGGTCTGGCACTGGGTCGTCTGGCCCAGGAAGATCCGTCGTTCCGCGTCAAGACCGACGAAGAATCCGGCCAGACCATCATCTCGGGCATGGGCGAGCTGCACCTGGACATCATCGTCGACCGCATGAAGCGCGAGTTCAACGTTGAAGCCAACGTCGGCAAGCCGCAGGTGGCCTACCGCGAAACCATCCAGCTGCAGGACGTCAAGTCGGACTACAAGCACGCCAAGCAGTCCGGTGGTAAGGGTCAGTACGGTCACGTCGTGATCGAGCTGTCGCCGATCACCGCTGAAGACCGTGCCGATCCGAAGATCGCGCCGAACATCAAGGACGACTTCCTGTTCGTCAACGACATCACCGGTGGCGTGATTCCGAAGGAATTCATCCCGTCGATCGAAAAGGGCCTGCGCGAAACCATCACCAGCGGTCCGCTGGCGGGCTTCCCGGTCGTGGACGTGAAGGTGAAGCTGGTGTTCGGCTCGTACCATGACGTCGACTCCTCGGAAATGGCGTTCAAGCTTGCCTCGTCGATGGCCTTCAAGCAGGGCTTCGCCAAGGCCAAGCCGGTTCTGCTGGAGCCGATCATGAAGGTCGAGATCGTGACCCCGGAGGATTACCAGGGTGACGTGATGGGCGACGTCAGCCGTCGTCGTGGCGTGCTGCAGGGTTCGAGCACCACCGGTGACGGTTCGGCCAGCATCATCAACGCGATGATCCCGCTGGGCGAAATGTTCGGTTACGCCACCTCGCTGCGTTCGCAGACCCAGGGTCGCGCGACGTTCACGATGGAATTCGATCACTACGAGCCGGCGCCGAACAACATCGCCGAAACCGTGATCAAGAAGGCCTGAGCGTAAGCTCAGGTCTTTATCTCCCTCTTTCTGATATCCAAGGTATACAACAATGGCAAAGGGTAAGTTCGAGCGCACCAAGCCGCACGTCAACGTCGGCACCATCGGTCACG
>NZ_DAMCID010000046.1:0-16855 GCF_032099025.1 Stenotrophomonas sp. | reverse complement strand
GCTGTTGATGAACCTTCGCCGGCAAGGGCGTGGCGGCCCCGCGCTCGCCCCACCGGCAGCCGCTGTTGATGAACCTTCGCCGGCAAGGGCGTGGCGGCCCCGCGCTCGATCCACCGGCGGCCGCGTCTGGTTAAGCGCCCGCCCCCGATTCAGTTAGCATGTCGGCGTGCCGCTGGCGCCACGCTTGTCCAGGTGGACCGTGGCGTTCCCTTGAGGATGACGCGGAATGGAAGCTTTGATTGTCCTGGCGGTACTGCTGCTGTTGGCCGTACCGGTGTTGCTGGTGGTGGGATTGGTGATGATTGCCGGCCTGCGTCGGCGGGTGGCGGCGCTGGAACAGGCGCGCTTCGACGCTGCGGTGCCAAGGCCGGAACCCGTTGCCGACGCTGCGGTGCCGTGGGTGGAGCGCCCTTACGCGCCCGCGCCGGTGGCGACGCCATTGGCCACCGAGCTGCCCTCCATCGCAGAACCGGTGGTTGCCGCGCGCGCCGCGGCCGCCGCGCCGCCACCGCTGCCCCCCACGCCAACGCCCGACGCGCAGCCGTTCATTCCGCCGCCGCCGCGCGGGCCGGACCTGGGCGAGCGCATCGTCGGCACCATCAAACGCTGGTTCACCGAAGGCAACGTGCCGGTCAAGATCGGCATGCTGGTGCTGCTGGCGGGTGTGGCGGCGCTGCTCAAGTACGCCAGTGACCAGGGCTGGCTCAACGCGCCGATCGAGCTGCGGCTGGCTGCCATTGCGGCGGGTGCGCTGGGCGGGCTGGTGTTCGGCTGGATGCAGCGCGAACGCCGGCGTCTGTTCGCGCTGGCGCTGCAGGGCGGCACGATCGGTATCCTGTTGCTGACCATCTTTGCCGCGTTCAAACGCTACGATCTGATCGACCCCGGCATTGCGTTCGCGATGAGCATCCTGCTGATCGCCGGGATGGGTGTGCTGGCGGTGGTGCAGAACTCGCGCACGCTGGCGGTGCTGGGCATTCTGGCCGGCTTCATGGCGCCGATCTGGCTGTCTACCGGCAGTGGCAATCACGTGGCGCTGTTCACCTACTACGCCGTGCTCAACGCGGCCATCCTGGCCATTGCCTGGTGGCGGCCGTGGCGCGTGCTCAATCTGCTGGGCTTCGCCTTCACCTTCGGTATCGGGACCACGTGGGGCGTGCTGCAGTACAACGCCGACAAGTTCGCCAGCACGGAGCCGTTCCTGCTGCTGTTCTTCGGGTTCTATCTGCTGATCCCGATCCTCTACGCGCGCCGCCAGCCGGCGGAGAAGCGCGATCTGGTCGATGGAAGCCTGGTGTTCGGCACGCCGCTGATCGCGTTCTCGCTGCAGGCGGGCATGCTGCATGACGATCGCCTGGTGTTGGCGCTGTGCGCGTTGGGACTGGCGGCGTTGTATGCCGGGCTGGGGTGGGCGCTGATCCGACGTGAGCGCTATGCGGCGTTGGGGCAGTCGCATGCGGTGCTGGCGGTGGGCTTTGCCACGCTCGCCGTGCCGCTGGCATTGTCCGCGCGTGCCACCGCCAGCGTGTTTGCGCTGGAAGGTGCGGCGCTGGTCTGGCTGGGCCTGCGCCAGCAGCGGCTGCTGCCGCAGATCGCCGGGGCGTTGCTGCAGCTGGGGGCGGCCTTCGGGTTCGTGGTGGGCGCGGACTACTGGCTGCACGATGCCACCGCCATCGCCAACCCCACCTTCATGAGTGGGCTGCTGCTGGCCCTGGCCGGCTTCGCCTCGGCCTTCAGCTACCGGCGTGCCGGCCGCACCGAGCCGGCGGTTGTCTATTACGGGTGGGGCCTGCTGTGGTGGCTGGGTGTGGCGAGTCACGAGATCAGCCGCTTCGTGGCGGCCGACAGCCGTCCCGACGCGCTGCTGGGCGTGGTGGCGGTCACGGCGTGGCTCGCGGCCGAAGTGCACCGGCGCATGCCGGCGCGTGCGCTGGTGTTCACCACGCTGGGCATGCTGCTGGCGGCGTTCCCGCTGGCGCTGTGGCAGGTGGATGCGCATGGGCAGCCGTTCGCCGGCTGGGGCGTGCTGGCGTGGGTGGCGTTCGCGGTACTCGGCGTGCGCAGCCTGTGGTGCCTGCGCGGCGGGCAGGACCGCGCGGCGATCGCGGCACAGTTCATCTGGTGGCTGCTGTGGCCCACGGTGCTGTCGCTGGCCGCGTCGTGGCTGGCCGACCGTTTCGCATTGGCACAGGGCTGGGCGCTGGCCGCCGCGCTGCTGCCGTGGCTGGCCGTTGTCGCCGTGTCACTGCAGCGCTGGCGCTGGCTGGCGGTCCCGCTCGGCGAGCGCTTCGACGCCGCGCGGCACGCGTTGCAGGGCACGTTGTTCGCGATACTCGGGGTGGCGTGGTTGGGCTTCCTGTTCGCGCCCGGTGCGGCCTCGCCGCTGCCGTGGGTGCCGCTGGTGAATCCGCTGGAGCTGGCGCAGCTGGCCGTGCTGGCGCTGCTCGCACGCTGGCTGTGGACCGGCCAGGCGCCGGCGTCGCTGCAGGCCCGGCGCATTCCGCTGCTGGCCGTGGCCGGCTTCGTCGCCCTCACCAGCATCACCCTGCACGCCGTGCACCATTGGGGTGGGGTGCCGTGGAACGACCGCCTGTGGTCGTCCACGCTGGCCCAGACCAGCCTGACCGTGGTCTGGAGCGTGCTTGGGGTGATCAGCTGGGTGTGGGGCTCGCGTCGCGGGCAACGCGCGCTGTGGCTGGTGGGTGCGGTGCTGATGGGCGTCGTGCTGGCCAAGCTGGTGCTGATCGACCGCCAGCATCTGGGCAACCTGCTGGGTATTTCTTCCTTCATCGCCTATGGCCTGCTGTGCACGGTCGTGGGTTACCTGGCACCGGCGCCGCCGCGTGCACCGGACATTGCCGTGGAGTCGCCGCCGTGAACAGTCTTCCTCGCCTCATCGCAGGCCTTTCGCTCGCGCTGGCCGCCCCGGCGCTGTGGGCGGCCGACGCCCGCCAGGACTACCGCGAGCAGTGGCCCCTGCAGTTGTCCGCGCCGCAGGCCGGCGCCTACCGGCTGATGCTGGGCGAGGCGCAGTACCGCAGTGCGGTGTCGCCCGAACTGGCCGATGTACAGGTCTTCAACGCACAGGGGCAGGCGTTGCCTGCGGCGGTGTTCTCGGCGGACCAGCCGCTGGCCCAGGCGGCGCAGTGGCAGACGCTGGCGTGGTTCCCGCTGCCAGCCCAGGGCGGTGGGGCCGGCGACGACCTGCAGCTGCTGACCGAACGCAATACCGATGGCAGCGTGCGCCGGGTCGAGGCACGGCTTGGCCGCAGCGTCGGCGGCGCCGGGCCGGGCGGCTGGCTGGTGGACGCCAGTGCGCTGCGCACCGGGGTGCAGGCGCTGCGCCTGGACTGGCAGGCCTCGCAGGCACTGCAGGTGCGTGTGCGCGTGGAGGCCAGCGACGACCTGCGCGACTGGCAGCGCGTGGCCGATGACGTGGCGCTGGTGGACCTGCAGCACGAGGGGCGCCGCCTGCAGCAGCGGCGCATCGAGATCGGTCGCCAGGCGAAGTATTTCCGCATCGTGCCGGTGAGCGGCGATGCGCTGCCCGCCTTGTCGTCGGTGCAGGCCGAACGGGTGCCGGTGGCGCAGGCAATCGACTGGCAGTGGCGCGCCCTGGCCGGCAGCGCCGGCAAGCCGGGCGAGTTCGAGTACACGCTGGACGGCCGCTTCCCGATTGCCCAGGCGGATATCACCACCGCCGACAACAGCGTCGTGCAATGGACGCTGCTCAGCCGCGATGATCCCAACCAGCCCTGGCAGGTGCGCGCCGGGCCGTGGGTGGCCTACCAGCTGCAGGACACTGCGCAGCGTCGGCAGTCGCAGGCACAGTCGCTGGCGGTGCCCACGCGCGACCGTTACTGGAAGCTCACGGCGTCGCAGGCGCAGGTCGCGGCCGCACCGACCCTCAAGCTGGGCTATCAGCCCGAGGCACTGGTGTTCCTGAGCCAGGGCGAGGCACCGTTCAGCGTGGCGGCTGGCAGCGTGCGTGCCGCCCGCATCGACGCACCGGTGGGCACGGTGATCGCGCAACTGCGCGAGCAGCAGGGCGCGCAGTGGCAGCCCGCGCTGGCCACGGTGCAGGGGCCAGCGCAGCCGCTGGGCGGCGACGCCGCAGTGCAGGCCGCGCGCGACTGGAAGCGCTGGCTGCTGTGGGGCCTGCTGCTGCTGGGGGTGCTCATCGTAGGCGGGTTCGCCATGAGCCTGTTGCGGCAGAAGCCGCAACAGAGCGGGTGATCACCCACGGTGATCACCTGCCGGTCGGTTTCCATACCGGTCGGTTTCCGCGGTAGGTAACGACCGTTGGTCGTTACGCGGCGGGGGATCGTTACAATGGGCGTCTGCGCCGTGCGCGGCGCCCTTTCCTTTTCCGCCAAAGAGTTGCTGCCCCATGTCCATCGTTCGCATGACCGACCTCGACCTCTCCGGCAAGCGTGTGCTGATCCGCCAGGACCTGAACGTGCCGATCGAAGATGGCCGCATCACGTCCGAACAGCGCATCACCGCCTCGCTGCCGACGTTGAAGCTGGCCCTGGACAAAGGCGCGGCGGTGATGGTGACCTCGCACCTGGGACGGCCCAAAGAAGGCGTCTGGAGCGAAGCCGAGTCGCTGGCGCCGGTGGCGCTGCGTCTGTCCGCGCTGCTGGGTGTTGACGTGCCGCTGGTGCGCGACTGGGTCGACGGTGTCGACGTTGCCCCCGGCTCGATCGTGCTGCTGGAAAACTGCCGCATGAACGTGGGCGAGGGCAAGGATGACGAGACGCTGGCGCGCAAGTACGCCGCGCTCTGCGATGTGTTCGTGATGGATGCCTTTGGCACCGCGCACCGCGCCCAGGCGTCCACCCACGGCGTGATCCGTTTCGCCCCGGTCGCCGCCGGCGGTCCGTTGCTGATGGGGGAGCTGGACGCCCTGGCCAAGGCGCTGCACGCGCCGGCACAGCCGCTGCTGGCCATCGTGGCCGGCAGCAAGGTCAGCACCAAGCTGGAACTGCTGGCCAACCTGGTCGGCAAGGTCGACCAGCTGATCGTCGGTGGTGGCATCGCCAACACCTTCATCGCCGCTGCCGGTCATCCGGTGGGCAAGTCGCTGTACGAACCGGACCTGCTGGAGACCGCGACGAAGATCGTGGCCGATGCCAAGGCCCGTGGCGCGGAGATTCCGCTGCCGACCGACGTGGTGGTCGCCAAGCAGTTCCATCCGGACGCCGAAGCCACCGTCAAGGCGGTCGACGCGGTGGCCGAGGACGACCTGATCCTGGATATCGGCCCGCAGACCGCGCAGCACTATGCCGGGCTGATCGCCAAGGCCGGCACCGTGGTGTGGAACGGTCCGGTCGGCGTGTTCGAGTTCGAGGCCTTCAGCAACGGCACCCAGGCGCTGGCACAGGCCATCGCGACCTCGCCGGCCTTCTCCATCGCCGGCGGCGGCGACACCCTGGCCGCGGTCGACAAGTACGACATCGCCGACCAGGTCAGCTACATCTCCACCGGCGGCGGCGCGTTCCTCGAATTCCTGGAAGGCAAGACCCTGCCGGCCGTAGCGGCCCTCGAGGCCCGCGGCGCATGACCCTCGGAGTAGTGACGACTGTTAGTCGTCAAGCAGTAACGACTGTTAGTCGTCAAGCAGTAACGACTGTTAGTCGTCAAGCTCCAGGTCCTGAAACCAAAGAAGAGCGAACAACGCTCTTCTTCGACCTCGACGGCACCCTCATCGATTCGGCGGTCGGCATCACCCAATGCGTGGCGCACGCGCTTACGCAGATGGGGCGCCCGGTCCCGCCGCAGGAAGAGCTGCGGCGCTGGATCGGGCCCTCGCTGCGCACCAGCTTCGCGCCGCTGTTCGAGGATCCGGCCCAGGTCGAGCAGGCGGTGACGTACTACCGCGAGCGCTTCGACGTGGTCGGCTGGCGCGAGCATGAGGTCTACCCGCGCATCGGCCAGGTGGTGCAGGACCTGCACGCACGTGGCCACCGGCTGGCGATTGTCACCGCCAAGAACGAGCCACATGCGCGGCGTATCGTCGAGCACCTGCCGTTTGGCGGGTGCTTCGAGGATGTGATCGGCGCGACCCCGGACGGCAGCCGCAGCGAGAAGCCGCAGCTGGTGGCCGAGGCGCTGGGCCGGCTCTCGCTGCCGCCACAACAGTGCTGGATGATCGGTGACCGGCGCATGGACATCGAGGGCGCGCGCCACCACCAGATGCGCAACGTCGGCGTGCTGTGGGGCTTTGGCGGTGCCGAAGAGCTGCAGGCTGCTGGCGCCCAGCACCTGGCCGCCACCCCGGATGCACTGCTCTCGCTGCTCGACTGAACGGCGCGGCGGCGTTCCGTACGCCGCCGCATGTCGCATGCGCGTCCATCGCTGTCTGCAGGACATCGGCGAAACCCAGACGCGACAATGCTGTAAACGTATTCATGGGACGTGAAGGGTGTGCTAATTTCCCTCCTTTACCGGGAGCCCATTTACCATGATTGAGCGTCAGCGCCGTACCAAGATCCTTGCCACCCTCGGACCGGCAACCGACCCGCCGGGCGTGCTGGAGGATCTGTTCCGCGCCGGCGTGAACGTGGTCCGCCTCAACTTCAGCCACGGCGATCCGTCCGGCCAGGCCAAGCGTGCCGCCGACGTCCGCGCCGCCGCGCAGCGCGTGGGCGTGGAAGTGGGCATCCTGGCCGATCTGCCGGGCCCGAAGATCCGCATCGAGCGTTTCGCCGAAGGCAAGATCAAGCTCAAGGCGGGCGACCGCTTCGACCTGGTGGCCTCGGCCAACCCGCCGCCGGGTGACACCACCCAGGTGGGCGTCAGCTACCTGGGCCTGCCGCAGGACGTGGTGGCCGGTGACGTGCTGCTGCTCGACGACGGCCTGATGCAGCTGCAGGTCATCGAAGTGCAGGGTGAGCGCATCATCAACACCGTGCTCAACGACGGCGTGCTGTCCGATCGAAAGGGCCTGAACAAGCAGGGCGGTGGCCTGTCGCTCGGCGCGCTGACCGAGCGCGACAAGGAACTGATCGGCATCGTGGCCAAGATCGGCGTCGATTTCATCGCCGTCTCGTTCTGCCGCAACGCGCAGGACATGAACGACGCCCGCGCGATCGCCGAATCGCACGGCTGCTATGCCGCGCTGGTCTCGAAGATCGAGCGCACCGAGGCGATCGAGAACCTGGAAGAGATCGTCGACGCCAGCGACGTGGTGATGGTGGCGCGTGGCGACCTGGGCGTGGAAATCGGCGACGCCGAGCTGCCGGGCCTGCAGAAGAAGATCATCAAGGCCTCGCTGGCGCAGAACAAGGTGGTGATCACCGCCACCCAGATGCTGCAGTCCATGGTCGAAAGCCCGATCCCGACCCGCGCCGAAGTGCTGGACGTGGCCAACTCGGTCATCGACGGTACCGATGCGGTGATGCTCTCGGCCGAAACCGCTGCCGGCGCCTACCCGGTCAAGGCCGTGGAAGCCATGGCCCGCATCTGCCTGGGTGCCGAACGCCAGTTCCAGACCGAAACCGACTTCGGCGCTTCGCCGCGCAACCTGGAACGTGCCGACCAGGCTATCGCCATGGCCACCATGTTCCTGTCCCAGCACGTGGGCGTGCGCGCGATCGTGGCCATGACCGAATCCGGTGGCACCGCGCGCTATCTGTCGCGCTTCCGTGCCTCGGCGCCGGTGTTCGCGGTGACCCGTCATGACGGCGCACGCCGCCAGATGGCGCTGATGCGCGATGTGTTCCCGATCAACTTCGACAGCCGCGGCTTCACCCCGCGCGAAGCCGCTCGCGGCAGCATCCGCCTGCTGGTGGAAGCCAACCAGCTGCAGGCCGGTGACCGCGTGGTGTTCACCAGCGGTGAGCACATGGAAACCCATGGCGCCACCAACACCCTGCGCCTGCTGGAAGTGGGTGAAGACGGCCGCGCCAGCGGGCTGGGCGACCTGTAATACGGGGGCGGGTAACGCCGGGCGCCGCCCGGCGTTACGTATGCGTCAGGGGACGGCTGAAACCGTTCCCGGATTCTAAATTCCAGCAGAATCAATTGGTTCTGTGAAGCGGTTTCACCGCGTGTGCGGTTGCGGATGGGCGCGTGGGGACGCGTTCACCGGTTTGGCGCGTCCGTGACACTGCGGCCCGCTATAATCGGCGTTTTCCCGCACCCGCCACAGGAAATACATGAGCATCGAACAGCTGGCCGAAACCGCCCAGGCCATGGTCGCCCCGGGCAAGGGCATCATCGCCATCGACGAATCCACCGGCACCATCGGCAAGCGCTTCGCCAGCGTTGGCCTGGAGAACACCGAGGAGAACCGTCGCGCCTACCGCGAAATGCTGCTGACCACGCCGAAGCTGAACGAGCATGTCTCCGGCGCGATCCTGTATGACGAAACCATTCGCCAGTCCACCAAGGACGGCGTGCCGTTCGCCAAGTACATGGCCGATAACGGCATCATTCCGGGCATCAAGGTCGACAAGGGCGCCCATGCGCTGGCCGGCTGCCCGGGCGAGCTGGTCACCGAAGGCCTCGATGGCCTGCGTGAGCGCCTGCAGGAGTACTACAAGCTGGGTGCGCGTTTCGCCAAGTGGCGTGCGGTCATCAACATCGGTGAAAGCATTCCGTCGGGTACCTGCATCGAGTCCAACGCGCACGCGCTGGCCCGTTATGCGGCCCTGTGCCAGGAATGTGGCCTGGTGCCGATGGTGGAGCCGGAAGTGATCATGGACGGCGACCATGACATCGAGACCTGCTACGAAGTGACCGAAGCCACGCTGCGTTCGCTGTTCGACGCGCTGTACCAGCAGAACGTGCTGCTGGAAGGCACCATCCTGAAGGCCTCGATGGTCATCTCGGGCAAGGGCTGCGACGAGCAGGCCGACGTCGAGGAAGTGGCCGAATCCACCGTGATGTGCCTCAAGAGCACCGTGCCGGCGATCCTGCCGGGCGTGGTGTTCCTGTCCGGCGGCCAGGGTGACGAGCAGTCCACCGCGCACCTCAACGCGATGAACCAGATGGGCAACCTGCCGTGGCCGCTGAGCTTCTCCTACGGCCGCGCCATGCAGCAGGCCGCGCTGAAGCTGTGGGCCAAGGACACCAAGGCCAACGTCACCAAGGCGCAGCAGACGGTCTACGACCGCGCCAAGGAAAACGGCCAGGCCGCGCAGGGCAAGTGGAACGGCTGATCCACGCCGCTCGCATGCAATGAAAAAACGCCGGCCCAGTGCCGGCGTTTTTTCTTCCGCCTTTCGCTCTCAGAGCCACGCCCTGCGTGGCTGCTTTGCTTGCGCTCTGGCACCATGTGCAGCCACGCAGGGCGTGGCTCTACAGGGAGGGTGTATTGATGCGTGCGGAATGGATGGTGCTGCTCTTGTTGTCCACCTCAGGCGCGGCCCATGCCTCCGCCGCGCGCGGCTTCGACGTGCTGCATTACGACGTCGCGCTCGTGCCTGACATCGCAGGCAAGCAGGTGGCCGGCACACAGGCGATACAGTTGCGCTCTGAAAGCCCAGGGTTGACCCAGGTCGTGCTCGACAGCGGCGAGCTCAAGGTCAGTGCGATCAGCGTCCAGCGCCGCCCGCAACGCTTTGAGCAACGCGAGGGAAAGCTGCAGATCACCCTCGACCGCGCCCTCAAGCGCGATGCGGTCGCAACGCTACAGCTCACCTATACCGGCAGCCCGCCGTACGGCCTCGAATTCGCCCCCGAGCGCGACGAGGTCTACACGATCTTCTCCACACGCCAGTGGATGCCGTCGGTGGACGCACCGGACGAGCGCGCAACCCTGCGCCTGTCGGTGACACTGCCGGCGGGCCTGCTCGCCACCGGTACCGGGCGCGCGCTGCCAGCGCGCACCTTGGCTGATGGCCGCGTGGAACACCGCTGGCGGCTGGATACGCCGATGCCCGGCTACGTGTACGGCTTTGCTGCAGGGCGCTACCAGCAGGCGCAGGCCAAACAAGCGGGCATTGCGCTGCGCTTCCTGTCCGCCGAGCGCTCGCCGGAACAACTGCAGGCGATCTTCGCGCGCACCGGCGGCATGCTGGACTTCTTCGCCGCACGGGCCGGCCTGCCGTATCGGGGCGATTACCAGCAGGCGCTGGTGGCCGACACCATCGGGCAGGAAATGGCCGGGGTGTCGCTGATGTCAGAAGCGTATGGGCAGGAGGTGCTGGACGACCCCGACCATGTCGCACTGATCGCGCATGAGGCGGCACACCAGTGGTGGGGCAACCGCGTGACCTGCGCAAGCTGGGAGCACTTCTGGCTCAACGAGGGGTTCGCCAACTTCATGACCGCCGCGTACCTGCAGCAGTCACAGGGCGAGGCCGCGTACCAGGCGCAGGTGCAGCGTTGGCGCAGCCGGTTGGAGGCGCTGCGTGCCAAGGGGGCCGATCATGCGCTGGTGTACGACAGCTGGAACGCGCCTACAGCGGACGACCGTGCGGTGGTCTACCAGAAGGGCGCGTATGTTCTGCACCTGCTGCGAGCCGAGCTGGGAGAGGAGGTCTTCTGGCGGGGTGTCCGCGACTACACGCGCCACCATGACGGGCAGAGTGTGGTGACCGCCGATTTCCAGCGCGCCATGGAAAGAAGCGCGGGCCGTTCATTGCAGCCGTTCTTCGCGCAATGGGTGTACAGCGCCCCCCCGTAATACCGCGCCGGGTTATCCCAGCGCGGCCGGAGGCAGCGACATTTCCAGCGTTGGCAGGAAGGCCGTGGGCGTTGCTTCAAACGGCTGCCCCTGCGCGGCCAATGCGGATTGGTAGGCCTTGAACGTGGCCGAGTTGTAGGCCACCAGGATGATCCGCCGCGGTTCGCGGTGCGAACGCTGCCAGGCGACGGTTTCCGTCGCCGCAATCTGTGCCGCCTGGTGCAGCGGGTAGCCGAACACGCCGCAGCTGATGGCCGGGAAGGCGATCGACTGCAGGTCCAGCTTTTCCGCCAGCTGCAGCGACTTCCAGTAGCAGTTGGCCAGCAGCGCCGGTTCGTCACGCTGGCCGTCCTGCCAGACCGGGCCGACCGTATGGAACACGTGGCGGGCGGGCAGGTTGTAGGCGCCGGTGGCGCGCACCTCGCCGGTGGGGCAACGCACGCCGGCACGCACCTGCGGCAACGCCTCGCATTCGGCCAGCAACTGGGGGCCTGCGGCGCGATGGATCGCCCCGTCCACACCCCCGCCGCCAAGCAGGGACTCGTTGGCCGCATTGACGATCGCATCCACCGCCAGGGTCGTGATGTCGCCCTGCCACACTTCGATCTTCATGCGTACCGCTCCTTCTTGATACCGGGTCCATGCAACGGAATGTCGCCAACCTGCCTGCACCGTACCCGGCAGGGAGTCTAGGCTGCGTCATCGTCGTCTCAGGCGGTGCGACCCGGCAGGTACCGACCGATGGCCCTACCTTGCGGCGCGCCGGCTTCACGGCCCATGAAGGCAGCGCTTCAAACGCAGACGCCCACCGCAAGGGTGGGCGTCGCGTTCATCTTCAACAACGCAGGGGTCAGGGCAGGCCGGCCAGCCAGTCGTCGTCCGAGCCTTCGTTGATGTCGGCAAACAGCGGGGTGGAGAAGTAGCGCTCGCCGGTATCGGGCAGCATCGCCAACAGCACGCTGCCCGGCGCGGCCCGGGCCGCTACGTCCAGCGCACTGGCGACGGTGGCGCCGGCCGAGATGCCCACGAAGATGCCTTCCTCGGCGGCCAGCCGGCGCGAGGTCTCGATCGCGCGGGCATCGTCGATGGTCAGCAGCTCGTCGAAGATCCCGCGGTTGAGCACCTCCGGCACGAAGTCCGGGGTCCAGCCCTGGATCTTGTGCGGCTTCCACTCGGCGCCGCCCAGCAGCGCCGCACCTTCCGGTTCGGTGGCGACGATCCTGGTTTCGGGGCGGGCCACCTTCAGCACTTCCCCCACGCCGGTCAGGGTGCCGCCGGTGCCCCAGCCGGTGACGAAGTAGTCCAGGCGCTTGCCGGCGAAGTCGCGCAGGATCTCGGCGGCCGTCGTATTGCGGTGGTAGGCCGGGTTGGCGGGGTTGGTGAACTGGCTGGCGAGGAACCAGCCATGTTCCTCGGCCAGCTCGCGGGCGCGGCGGACCATGCCCGAGCCGCGTTCGGCGGCGGGGGTCAGGATCACCTTGGCGCCGTAGGCGCGCATCAGCTTGCGCCGCTCGATGGAGAAGGTCTCCACCATGGTGGCCACGAAGTGATAGCCGCGCGCGGCGGCCACCATGGCCAGCGCCACGCCGGTGTTGCCGGAGGTCGCCTCCACGATGGTGTCGCCGGGCTTGAGCAGGCCCCGGGCTTCGGCGTCGAGGATGATCGCCAGCGCCAGGCGGTCCTTGACCGAGCCGCCGGGGTTGAACGACTCCACCTTGGCGTACAGGGTCACGTGCTCGGGGGCGAGGCGGTGGAGGCGCACCACGGGGGTATTGCCGATGGTGTCCAGGATCGAGTTGTACAAGGCCATGGGAATGCTCCACGGAGAGTCGAGGGTACGCCGCGGACGCGCCGGGGCGGGGGAGGGGTAAGGCAGCCGCTGTTGGCGCGTGCCGGGCGCGACCGGGTTCCGGCAGACCGTAGCGCCGGCATATGACCGCGCGAAATGACCTGATTACCTTCATAAACAACATTTGGTTATAAGCTGGTGACGGCAACTGCCTTACAGTCCAGTGGCCCCTCCCTTCGCCTGTGCGCACGCCCATGACGCTGACCCAACTCCGTTACCTGGTCGCCATCGCCGACGCCGAGCTCAACATCACGCTGGCGGCCTCGCGCGTGCACGCCACCCAGCCCGGCCTGTCCAAGCAGCTCAAGCAGCTGGAAGATGAACTGGGCTTCCTCCTGTTCGTCCGCAAAGGCCGGAGCCTGGAGGCCGTCACGCCGGCCGGCGTGGAGGTGATCGGCCGCGCCCGCGCGGTGCTGTCCGAAGCCAACAACATCCGTACCTACGCTGCCAACCAGCGCCGCGAGAGCCAGGGCCAGCTGATCCTGACCACCACCCACACCCAGGCGCGCTTCGTGCTGCCGCCGGCGGTGGCGCGCATCAAGCAGGCCTACCCGCAGGTCAGCGTGCACCTGCAGCAGGCGGCAGAAAGCGACGCGCTGGACCTGCTCAGCCAGGGCGACGCGGACATCGCCATCATCAGCACCGCCGGTGCCGAGCCCACGGCGGGCATCGCCATCCCGCTGTACCGGTGGCGCCGGCTGGTGCTGGTACCGCGTGGGCACGCGCTGGACCGCCCCGGTGCCGCGCCGGACCTGCAGGCGCTGTCGACCCAGCCGCTGATCAGCTACGAATCCTCCACGCGCGGCAGTTCCTCGCTGCAGCGCGCCTTTGCGGCATCGGGACTGACCCCGGACATCGCGCTGACCGCACTCGACGCGGACCTGATCAAGACCTACGTGCGCACCGGCCTGGGCGTGGGGCTGCTGGCGGAAATGGCGGTCAACGCCAGCGACGAGGACCTGCGTTCCTGGCCGGCACCGGCGCCGATCGACGAGTGCATCGCCTGGGCGGTGCTGCCGCGCGACCGGGTGCTGCGCGACTACGCGCTGGAGCTGGTGCACGTGCTGGCGCCGCAGATCGACACGCGCGACCTGCGCCGGGTGATCGACGGCAACCAGGAAGCCAACTGGCCGGTGCCGCCGACGTGGGAGTCGTTGACGCAGACCATCACCGTTTGAAAACGGTGATGGTCCGCGCATTCCACCTCCACCCCGCCCCGTCGGCACGCAGCCGGATTCCGTAGTGCCGGCCGCTGGCCGGCTCCTCAAGATGCCCCGGAGCCGACCACCCGCCGGCCGCTGGCCGGCTCCTCAAGATGCCCCGGAGTCAAGCACCCGCCGGCCGCTGGCCGGCTCCTCACGATGCCCCGGAGCCGACCACCCGCCGGCCGCTGGCCGGCTCCTCAAGATGCCGCAGAGCCGACCACCGCAATCAGCGAAGGTAGGTGCCAACCGTGGGTCGGCACGCCTGCACGTGCGACGGTTCGTCGCAGTCCCCCGTTCAGCGTCATTGCCGCGAAGGTCGGCCGCTACAATCGCACCGTGAACCGCTGCCGTGCCCCGTATGCCGTCCTGCTCCAGCTCGCCTTCGTGGCGACGCTGCTGATGGCGTTGGCGCCGTTGGTCAGCCGCTGGCAGCAGGCGCAGGGCCCTTCAATCATGCTGATGCCCGGTGGCATGGCCCATGTGATGCCCGGCGCTGACGGTGCCGGCAGCCCGCCACCGCACGCTGCCACGCACCACAATGCTCCCCAGCCGGGCATGTCTCACCACGGGATGGCCCATCACGACATGACCCCGCAGGCGATGTCGACGCACGACATGTCCCTGCACGCCGGGTCAGCGCATTCCGCTGCAGCGGCCGACACTGCGCCCGCCGCACCGGTCGACCCGCATGCCGGGCATGGCGAGGCGTGCGAATACTGCATGATGGCCTCGCGGCTGATGCCGTGGCTGGCGGTACTGATCCTGTTGGTGCCGGCCCTGCCGGTGATCGCCCCTGCGGTGCTGCGCGCCGTCGCCACGCCGCGCAGCCTGCGCTGGCCCGCACACGGCGCGCGTGGCCCACCGCTTCACGCCTGAAAACCGCCCCGTTTCATTTTCCTGCCGCGCGACGCCGTCATGGCGCCGCGCGCCTGTGCGTTTTCCGGAGTTCCACCATGACCATGTCTTCCCGCAGTGCGGGCGCATCGACGCGCCTGGCTGTTTCCCTGTCGCTTGCGCTGGCCGCCCTTCCGCTGCAGGCCGCTGAACGCGACGATGCGCGCACCCTCGACACCCTGGTGGTCACCGCCAGTGCGCCGTCGTCACCGCTGCACTGGGTCACCGACCCACGCCTGCCGCGCCAGCCGGTGCCGGCCAGCGACGGCGCCGATTACCTCAAGACCGTGCCCGGCTTCACTGCCATTCGCAACGGCGGCACCAATGGCGACCCGGTGTTGCGCGGCATGTTTGGTTCGCGCCTGAACATCGTCAGCAATGAGGGCAACCTGATCGGTGCGTGCCCCTCGCGGATGGACAACCCGCTGTCCTACATCGCGCCGGAAACCTTCGACCGCCTGACCATCATCAAAGGCCCGCAGAGCGTGCGCTGGGGCGCCGGCGCATCGGCCGGCACGATCCGCTTCGAACGCGATACGCCGCGCTTCGATGCGCCCGGCATCGACCTGAACGCCAGTGCGCTGGTCGGCTCGCGCGACCGCAACGACCAGGTGCTGGACCTCACCGCCGGCGCGTCGCAGGTCTACGTGCGGGTCAACGGCAACCGCTCCGAAGCCGACGACTACAAGGACGGCAATGGCGACGTGGTGCCGTCGAAGTGGCGCAAGTGGAACAGCGATGTCGCCGTCGGTTGGACGCCCGATGCCGATACGGTGCTGGAACTGTCGGCCGGCACCGGCGATGCCATCGCGCGCTACGCCGGGCGCGGCATGGACGGTGCAGCGTTCAGGCGCACCAGTTACGCCGCGCGTTTCGAGCGCGACAACCTGCCCGGTGCATGGGACACGATCGAGGCCAACGTCTACTACAACGACGCCGACCACGTGATGGACAACTACACGCTGCGCGACCCCAACCCCGCCAGCAGCATGCCCATGCCGATGGCCTCGAACGTGGACCGGCGCACGACGGGCGGCCGCATCGCGTCCGAGTGGCGCTGGCAGGACATCGCCATCGTCGCCGGTGTCGATGTGCTGGACAGCCGTCACCGCAGCCGCAACGGGATGGGCCGCACTACCTACCGGCAGACGCCGTGGAGCACCGATGCGCGCCAGCAGAACCGCGGCGCGTTCACCGAGATCACGCTCGGCGAGGGCACGCCGCAGCGCTGGGTCGGCGGGCTGCGCATCGACCGCGCCGAGGTGACCGACGAACGGGCGACCCGCGGCATGATGGCGATGCCGAACCCGACGGCAGGCCAGCGCAGGCGTGAGGATCTGGGCAGCGGCTTCCTGCGCTACGAACACGACGCCAGCAGCGCGCTGACCGCCTATGCCGGCGTAGGCCATAGCGAACGCATGCCCGATTACTGGGAGCTGTTCTCGCCCACGATGGGCCCGGCGGGCAGTCTCAACGCGTTCAGCGCGGTGCAGCCGGAGAAGACCACCCAGCTCGATGTGGGCCTGCAGTACCGCGACGAGGGCATGAACGCGTGGGTGTCGGCCTATGCCGGGCGCCTCCAGGACTACATCCTGTTCACCTACCGCGACGGCGGCATGATGGGCAGCACGACGCAGGCCAGCAATATCGATGCACGCATCGCCGGCGCCGAGGCCGGCGCGGAGTTCGCGTTCGGGCAGGGCTGGAAGCTGGGCGGCACGCTGGCCTACGCATGGGGCGAGAACCGCACGGATGGCGGTCCGCTGCCGCAGATGCCGCCACTGGAAGCGCGCCTGAGTACCGGCTGGGAAGGCGCGCGCTGGAGCGTCGGTGCACTGGCCCGGGCGGTGTCGCGCCAGCACCGGGTGGCCACCGGGCAGGGCAATGTAGTCGCCCGCGACCTGGGCCCCAGCGCCGGTTTCGCCACGCTGGCGCTCAACGCGGGCTACCGCATCCGCGATGCGCTGCAGCTCAGCGCCGGCATCGACAACCTGTTCGACCGCGCTTACAGCGAACACCTCAACCTGGCCGGCAGCGCCGATTTCGGCTTCCCGGCCGACCCCGTCCGCATCAACGAGCCCGGTCGCACTGTCTGGATGAAGGTGAACTACCGGTACTGAGCCGCCACGCCCACGTCAGGTACCGACCGTTTGTCGGTGCGCGACTCAAAAGCCCTCGGTCTGCGAACGTCGCTGGCTTGGGCCGGCGGGTGCGGGTTTGCGGGACACGCCGTGAATCCCGCTCCGCGGTCCGGCCCAGCCGCTGGCGGCT
>NZ_DAMCID010000045.1:0-18370 GCF_032099025.1 Stenotrophomonas sp. | reverse complement strand
CCGCGCAGTGAATTGCTGTACGCCTCGGTGATCTCCACCTCCACCAGCTCCCCGACCAGGCGCGCCTGCCCCGGAAAATTCACCGAGCGCATGTTTTCGGTCTTGCCGGTCAGTTCGTTCGGATCACGGCGCGACGGCCCTTCCACCAGCACGGTCTGCACGGTGCCGACCATGGCGTGCGAGATCGCGGCGGCCTGCTCGTTGATGCGTGCCTGCAGGCGCGACAGGCGCGCGTGCTTTTCCGCATCGGTGATGGTGTCTTCCAGGTCGGCGGCCGGCGTGCCGGGACGGCGCGAATAGATGAAGGAGAAGCTGTGGTCGAAGCCCACGTCCTCGATCAGTTTCATCGTCTTCTCGAAGTCCGCCTCGGTCTCGCCGGGGAAGCCCACGATGAAGTCCGAGCTGATGGAGATGTCCGGGCGCACCGCGCGCAGCTTGCGGATCTTGGCCTTGAACTCCAGCGCGGTGTAACCGCGCTTCATCGCCGACAGGACCCGGTCACTGCCGGCCTGGACCGGCAGGTGCAGGAAGTTGGCCAGCTGCGGCACATCGCGGTAGGCATCCACCAGCGAATCGCTGAACTCCAGCGGATGCGAGGTGGTGAAGCGGATGCGGTCCACCCCGTCGATCTCGGCGATGGTGCGGATCAGCAGGCCCAGATCGGCGAGCTCGCCGTCGCCATACGGGCCACGGTACGCATTGACGTTCTGGCCCAGCAGGTTGATCTCGCGCACGCCCTGCGCGGCCAGCTGGGCCACTTCCACCACCACGTCCTCGAACGGGCGGCTGACTTCGGTGCCACGGGTGTAGGGGACGACGCAGAAGGAGCAGTACTTGGAGCAGCCTTCCATGATCGACACGAAGGCCGAACCCCCTTCGGCGCGCGGCTCGGGCAGGCGGTCGAACTTCTCGATCTCCGGGAAGCTGATGTCCACCTGCGACTTGCCCGATGCGCGCCGCTGGCGGATCAGCTCCGGCAGCCGGTGCAGGGTCTGCGGGCCGAACACCAGGTCCACGTGCGGGGCGCGCTTGATGATCGCTTCGCCTTCCTGCGAGGCGACGCAGCCGCCCACGCCGATGATCACACCACGACCGTTGTTCTTCAGCGCCTTCCAGTAGCCCAGCTGGCTGAACACCTTCTCCTGCGCCTTCTCGCGGATCGAGCAGGTGTTCATCAGCAACACATCGGCCTCGGCCGGGTCGTCGGTGAGCTCCAGGCCCTCCTCGGCGGCGAGCACGTCGGCCATCTTGGTCGAGTCGTACTCGTTCATCTGGCAACCGTGGGTCTTGATGTACAGCTTGCCGCGCACCGGTCCATCCACCCGCGGGCGGGTGCCGGGCAGGGGCAGCAGGTCCGCGCGGGGCGGGGAGCTGTCAGGGGCGGAGGCAGGCGCGGCGGAGCCGGCCGAAGGTGGCACGGTCGAAGCTGGCGTCCCGGTCATGGCGCTTATTCCAGTCGGGTGGGCGGGCAGGCGGCCCCAAAGGGCCGCGGATAGCCGGCAATTGTAGCGTGGTCGGCTGCCCAGCCACGCATGGCGTTGCTCTACCCCGAGGGGTGGGGCATTCACACGCCCCGTAGAGCCGCGCCATGCATGGCTGTCCCCCAGGTCGCACAAATCCGTGACGCAGGGCAAGGTGTGCGGGTTAACAACGCGTCAAAGGCTTGGCAAGGGGCCGCGAAACAGGGACACTCGCGCCCATGAAGGGGATCTTGGGGATCGCTGCGCTGGCCTTGGCTGCGCTGACCGCACTGCCGGCCAGTGCGGGCACGCTGTACAAGTGTGTCGGTGCCGATGGCATCCCCAGTTACGTGAGCAAGCGGGTCTCTGGGGCCAGCTGCAGCGTGGTCAGCAACTACCGGCCCGACCGCAACGCCCCCTCCCGCTATATCCCGCCGCCCGCTCCGGCGCCCGCTCCGGCGCCCGTTCCGGCCCCGGCCGCCGTGGCTGTCGGCAGCGCGGCACCCGCCGACGGTGCCGGCACCCGCACCGCACTCGCCCCGACCCCCGCTCCGGCGCAGGCCGCCACCGTGCTGACCGCCGCGTCCGCGCCGGCGCCGCGGACCGGCAAGGCCCAGCGTGTGGTCAGCGGGCAGGTCTACTCCTATATGAAGGACGGGGTGCGGCACTACACCAGCAGCCGGCCGGGCCAGCTGGCCAGCCTGGGCCAGGTGCGCACCATCCATTACAGCTTCATCGAGCGCTGCTATGCCTGTGGCGCCAATCCCGGGGTGAACTTCGGCTCGGTGCGTCTCAACACCACCGCGTTCCAGAGCGAGATCTCGGCCGCCGCGCGCGAGTTCGGGGTTGAAGAAGCCGTCGTGCGCGCCATCATTCACGCCGAATCGGCCTACAACCCGACCGCGCTCAGCCGCGCTGGCGCGCAGGGCCTGATGCAGCTGATGCCGCCCACCGCGCGCCGGTTCGGGGTCACCGACTCCTACGACGCCGCGCAGAACATCCGTGGCGGCGTGCAGTACCTGTCGTGGCTGCTCAAGCGCTTCAACGGCAACCTCACCCTGGCCGCGGCGGGTTACAACGCCGGCGAGGGTGCGGTGGACCGTCATGGCGGCGTGCCGCCCTACAGCGAAACCCAGTACTACGTGAAGCGGGTGGCCCAGCTGGCCGAGCGCTACCGCGGCGCCTCAACGCAGTAAGCGGGTGCCGTCGGTTGGAGGCGCCTTCGCAGATTGGTGACGTACCCGCATTGTGTCGCTGAGTCAGGTTCCGCTATAGTCGATCCGGATTCATTGTGGACTGGCCCCCACCGGTCTGCTGGCAGCCTCAAGCTACCTAAATCAATATCGGAGTGCCGGATGGCCAACGATGGGGTAAACGATCCAGTCAACACTGGACGTCGACGATTTCTTTCGGCAACGACAGCAGTGGTCGGAGCAGTCGGCGTCGGTTTCGCAGCAGTCCCGTTCATCAAGTCCTGGAATCCCAGCGCCCGCGCCAAACTGGCCGGTGCTCCCGTGGTCGCCGACATCAGCGCCCTGCAGGAGGGCCAGCGGCTGGTCATGGAATGGCGTGGACAGCCGATCTGGATCGTCAAACGCTCCAAGGCCATCCTCGAGGCCCTGAACGGGCTGGATGGGCGGCTGAAGGATCCGGAGTCAAGCGTTGCCGACCAGCAGCCGGCCTACGTGCTCAAACAGAACCCCGAATTCCGCTCGATCAAATCCGACATCTCGGTGCTGGTCGGGCTGTGCACCCACCTGGGCTGTTCGCCTGAAATGGTGGCCGAGATCCGCCCCGAGCCGTTCGATCCGCAGTGGAAGGGCGGCTACTTCTGCCCCTGCCACAAGTCGCGCTTCGACATGTCCGGTCGTGTGTTCCAGGATGTTCCGGCACCGATCAACCTGCTGGTGCCGCCGCACCACTACCAGGACGACAACACCATCATCATCGGCGTCGATCCGCAGGGGGCGGCTTGATCATGGCCAATATTCTTTCCCGCACCGCCAACGGGGTCGCCGACTGGGTCAATGCGCGCGCGCCCGGGCTGATGCCGGTGTACCGCAAGCACGTGAGCGAGTATTACGCGCCGAAGAACTTCAACCTCTGGTACTACTTCGGTTCACTGGCACTGCTGATCCTGGTCAATCAGATCGTGACCGGCATCTTCCTGACGATGCATTACAAGACCAGCGCGGCCGAGGCATTCAACTCCGTTGAATACATCATGCGCGACGTGGAGTGGGGGTGGCTGATCCGCTACATGCACTCCACCGGTGCCTCGCTGTTCTTCATCGTGGTCTACCTGCACATGTTCCGTGGGCTGCTGTACGGCAGCTACCAGAAGCCGCGCGAGCTGGTGTGGATCCTGGGCATGCTGATCTACCTGGTGCTCATGGCCGAAGCCTTCATGGGCTACGTGCTGCCCTGGGGGCAGATGTCGTTCTGGGGCGCGAAGGTGATCATCTCGCTGTTCGGCGCCATTCCGGTGATCGGCACCGGGTTGACCGAATGGATCATGGGCGACTACCTGCCCAGCGACGCCACCCTCAACCGCTTCTTCGCCCTGCACGTGATCGCGCTGCCGCTGGTGCTGTTGCTGCTGGTGGTGCTGCATCTGGGCGCACTGCATGAAGTGGGGTCGAACAATCCGGATGGCGTGGAGATCAAGAAGGGCCCGAAGGGCAACCGGTGGTCGCCCACGGCACCCACCGACGGCATTCCCTTCCACCCGTACTACACGCTCAAGGACGGCGTGGGCGCAGGCTTCCTGCTGGTCATTGCCGCCTTCATCATCTTCTTCGCGCCGGCGTTCGGGGGCCTGTTCCTCGAACACGACAACTTCACCGAGGCCAACCGCCTGGTCACGCCCGAGCACATCAAGCCGGTGTGGTACTACACCCCGTACTACGCGATGTTGCGCGTGGTGCCGAACAAGCTGGGCGGCGTGATCGTGATGTTCTCGGCGATCGCCATCCTGTTCCTGGTGCCCTGGCTGGATCGCGCACGGGTCAAGTCCTACCGCTATCGCGGCTGGCTGTCGCGCGCGCTGCTGGGCGTGTTCGCGGTGTGCTTCGTCTGGCTCGGCGTGATCGGCTCCGGTCCCGGCACCGACGCGCACGAAACCTATGTGGGGCGCGTGCTGACCTTCCTCTACTTTGCCTTCTTCATCACCATGCCGATATGGACCAAGCTGGACAGGACCACGCCGGTACCGGACCGGGTGACCACGCATGACTGACCACTGGATTGTCCGGCTGGCCTGCGCGGCCGCCCTGATGCTGGCCAGCGCGGTGGCCGGCGCCGCCGAGGGCGGCAAGACCCTGCAGGCCGGCAACGACCTGGGTGACCGCGCCTCGCTGCAGCGGGGTGCGCAGTTGTACATGAACTACTGCTCGGGCTGCCACGCGCTCAAGTACCTGCGCTATTCGCGGATGGCGCAGGACCTGGGGCTGAGCGAAGAAGAGGTCATGAACAACCTCAATTTCACCGGTGTGCCGATCGGCGAGCCGGTGCCGGTGACCATGCCCAAGGCACAGGCCGAAAAATGGTTCGGCAAGATGCCGCCGGACCTGAGCCTGATTTCGCGGGTGCGGGGGAGCGACTGGGTTTACACCTACCTGAAGTCGTTCTACCTGGACACCAGTCGACCGCTGGGCTGGAACAACACGCTGTTCCCCAATGCCTCCATGCCCAACCCGCTGTGGGAAATGCAGGGCCTGCAGCACGCTGTGCACGGCAAGCCGGAAAGCCCGGGTGCCGATGCGCCGGTGATCGGGCTGAAGCTTGCCCAGCCGGGGTCGGTCGATCCGGGTCAGTACGACCAGGCGGTGCGCGACATCACCAATTTCCTGGAATACGCGGGCGAACCTGCGGCACTGAAGCGGCAGAAGCTGGGCGTCTGGGTGATCCTGTTCCTGGCCCTGCTGACCTTCCTGGTCTATCTGTTGAAGAAGGAGTACTGGAAGGACGTGCACTGAGTCCGATGGCAGGGCCTTGCCGATCGATGCGGTCTACCGCCGATCGGCCTATTGGCTTTTGTGATGGGCAGTTGCACACTCGGGTACTGTGACGACTGTCGGCAATGGGCCGGCGGCGCCGATGCGGCCGGCGGATATCGGTCGTTGGAGAGCCTTTGATGGCGGCGAGCGTACGCATGCGGAACACCCTGACGCTGTTTTCCTCGAACGACGACGTGCTGTGCCATCGCGTACGCCTGGTGCTGGCGGCCAAGGGCGTGAACTATGACTTCGTCCCGGTTGACCCGCAGAACCCGCCCGAGGATCTGATCGACCTCAACCCGTACCACTCCGTGCCCACGCTGGTGGAGCGCGAGATGGTGCTGTACGCGGCGTCGGTGGTCAGCGAATACCTTGACGAACGCTATCCACATCCGCCGCTGATGCCGGTTGACCCGCTGTCGCGCGCGCGCATCCGTCTGGCGATGCTGCGCATCGAACACGACTGGGTGCCGCAGGTGCAGGCCATCCAGCTGGGCAACAAGACCCAGGCCGAAGTCGGGCGCAAGCGGTTGAAGGAACTGCTGACCAGCGCGGTGCCGCTGTTCAAGGCCAGCAAGTTCTTCCTCAACCCGGAAATGAGCCTGGCCGATTGCGCCATGGCCCCGATCGTCTGGCGCCTGCAGTCGTTGGACGTGCCGTTGCCCAAGGATGGCAAGTCGATCGAAGACTACGGCAACCGCATTTTCCGCCACCCCGGTTTCATCCGCAGCCTCACCGACCAGGAAAAGAAGCTGCGCGACCTGCCGGCGTGAACGAAGCAGGCGGGGTCGCTGCGACGTCGTCGCGGACACGCCTGCCTGCATCCACGCTTTACGTCGGGACAGCCCCCTGCTGACCGCTGCGGGGGCTGGCGCGTACACTTGCACCAGGCAACCAGAATCCAGAGCCGCCTAGCGATACGCGGCGCCACATAATGACTGAAGACACTTTCCGCATGACCAGCCACCGTCCGTACCTGTTGCGGGCCCTGGTGGAATGGATCAACGACAACGACCTGACCCCGCACATCCTGGTCGACGCCGGCATGCCCGGCGTGCAGGTGCCGCAGAGCGCGGTGAAGGACGGTCGCGTCGTCCTGAACATCGCGGAACGCGCGGTGGTACGTCTGCACATCGACAACGAGACCGTGAGTTTCTCGGCCCGTTTCTCGGGCACCAGCTACCCGGTGCAGGTGCCGATCTCGGCCGTGCTGGCCGTGTACGCGCGCGAAACCGGGCAGGGCATGGCATTGCCCGACGATATCCCCGGCCACGAGCCGAGCCCGGACGATGCGCTGCCGCCCGACGACACGCCGACCCCGGACGACACCCCGCCCAAGCCCAGCGGCCGCCCGCACCTGCGGGTCGTGAAATAAGCATCGCCGCCCAAGGGCGGCGATTTCATTGGTGGCGCCCCATCGTCGTCCCAGAAACGGGGACCGAGGACGTTGATCGCCTGCCGTGTTCGATTAACGTCCTCCGTCCCCCTTTCAGATGTCTTCGGCGTTGCTGGTGTCCACGCCGCGCCGGATCTCGCTGATCCGCGCTGCCGACGGGCCCACGAAGGCGATCAACTGGTCGCCACGCAGCACCATGCGGCCGGTGTGTCGATCGATGCCGTCGTGCGAATACTCGAACCGGTACGTGCGTTCCCAGCCCAGCCAGCCGTTGTCCTTGCGGCACACGCGGATGCCGCTGGCATGCACCGCCTGGTCCAACCACTGCACGTCGGCGGCGCGGCAGGCGTTGCGGCCCAGCTCGATGGCACGTTCGGCCGCGGCGCGCGACGAATTCCAGAAGGCGTAGACGAACGCGCCGGCAATCATGATCAGAATCAAACTGGGCATCGGCGGCTCGCGCGGCATCGTGGTCAGGAACCCCCAACATGGCGACGAACCGGCTGCGGATCAAGCGGGGGGCACGTTGCTCGTGACAGCAATCACGTGCGCGGCGGTACGTCCTGCTGCTGGGGCGGAGGTTGTTGCTGCGGCTGTTGCGACGGAGGCGACTGCGGCTGCGGTGGCCTTGGTGGGACAACGCGCGGGAAGGTCGGTTGCTGCAGGGGGCGGGTGGCCGGCACGCCCGGCTGTGCGGGCGCCGGTGGCGGTGGCGGTACGGTTCCCGATGCGGGAGGCGGTGTGGAATCGGACATGGGCACAAACGGCGTGGTCGCCACCAGCTTCAACAACGCCGCCCAGTCCTGGCGGTTGAAGTTGCACTCGTCTTCGCGTCCGGGCGTACAGCCCACGTCGAAGGGATCGCTGGAGCGGGCCGGCGGCAGTTGGATGCGGCCATTCCGGTCCAGCGACAGCTTGCGCATCGCCACCGTGTTCATGACGTTGCCGCCGATCAGGTACAGCGTGTGGTCACCGCCCATGTTGGCCGCGATCACCACTTCGCAGTGCGACTTCCAGTTGGCCACTTTGCCGCCGCTGAGCTGCTGCACCAGCCCGGCGTAGCTCAGCGTTTCGCTGCGGTCGCGCAGGTAGCAGAGCAGGTCGCCCGGGGCGGGCTTTTCCTGGGCCGGGTCGCTCATCCGGTATGGGCCGGTGTTCTGGTACGCCGCGCGGATGTAGTCGATGTGGCGCGGCGAACGGGTAAAGCCGGGTACGCCGGCACGGGTCATCACCCAGGAGATGAAGGCGGCCGACCACGGGTTGTCGATCAGGAACGCCCGGCAGTCACTGTCGGTGTAGCGCGTACGAAAGGGCTCCATGCAGCTGGACGCACCGGGCTGGCTGCCCATGGGCCCGAGGGTGCCGCTGTCGCGCCAGTAACCCACGACGCGTTGCCACGCGACCATGCCGTTGTCGGCCAGGTACTCGCGTTCGGCCTCGCTGACGCCGAGGTTGGCGGCGCGTCCTTCACCGTCGATGAAGGGGCGGTACCACAGCCGATGCTCGTTGCAGGCGGTGCGTACGATGCTCACCGCCAGCGGGCTGAGGCCGTAGCGCGGCGGGATGTCGCAGACTTCGGCGGCGGCTGCGGTGGCCGGCAACAGCAGGGTGGCCAGGGGTGAAAGGCAGGCGAGCAGGAGCAGGGGGCGCATGCGCGGTGTCCGGAGGGGGGCAAGCAAAGCCTCGCAGAGCGGGTCGGGGGGCACCGTGAAATCGCCGCCTTGGGGCGCCGCACGACCAGGGAAGCCGCACGACCAACGGTCGTGCGCTACCGCCCGGCAGGTATCGCCCGTTGGTCGATACGGAGCCGACGAGCGTCGCTCAGGGCGGGTCGCCGAGCTTCAGGGACAGATCGATCGCCTGCACATGCTTGGTCAGGCCGCCGATGGAGATGCAGTCCACCCCGTCCTCGGCAATGGCGCGCAGGCCGGCCAGGTCGACGCTGCCGGACACTTCCAGCGGAATGCGTCCGGCGGCGATGGTGACCGCCTCGCGGCGCATCGCCGGATCGAAGTCGTCGATCAGGATGCGATCGCAGCCCACCGCCAGTGCTTCGCGCAACTGGACCAGGTCTTCCACTTCCACCACCAGCGGCAACTGCGGCCACTGCGCGCGGGCGGCATGCACCGCTGCGGTCAGTGAGCCGGCGGCGCGGATGTGGTTCTCCTTGAGCATCACCGTGTCGAACAGGCCCTGGCGGTGGTTGTCGCCGCCGCCGCACCGCACGGCGTACTTCTGCGCCACGCGCAGGCCCGGCAGGGTCTTGCGGGTGTCCAGGATGCGGGTGCCGGTGCCGGCCACGGCGGCGACATGGCGCGCCGTGGTGGTGGCCGTGCCCGACAGGGTCTGCAGGAAATTGAGCGAGGTGCGCTCGGCGCTGACCAGGCTGCGGTTGCGGCCGTGCAGGATCGCCAGCACCGTGCCGGCGCTGACGGCGTCGCCTTCTGCCACGCGCCAGTCGATGCGCACCTCCGGATCCAGCGCCTGGTGCGTGGCGTCGAACCATGGCCGGCCGGCGATCACCGCGTCCTGCTTGCACAGCAGGTAGGCACGGTCAGGCCGGTCCGGGAGCAGGGCGGCGGTCACGTCGCCGCTGCCGATGTCCTCGGCCAGGGCGCGGGCCACGTCGGCCTGGACCTGGCTGGCCGCCGGGGCCGTCAGCGGGGCAGCGCTCATTTTTCCGGGAAATCGGCGATCTGTGCGGTGGCGATGGCCTCCTCGGCCAGCAGCACCGGAATGCCGTCGTCGACGCGGAACACCTGCTTGCGGTCGCGGGTCAGCAGCGCCTCGCGCAGGGTCTGGGCCTGGGCGCTGCCGTCGGCCTTGACCACGGCACCGGCGCCGATGGCGCGGTTGAGCGCATCCAGGCCCCGGGCATCGAGCAGGGACAGGGGCTGGCGGGTGTCGGGCGAGCACAGCAGGTCGATCAGCTTGCGATCCATGAATTCTTCGTCTTGCGTGGAAGGCGGCTAGAATACGTCTTTAAGGCAGGTGACGGCCAATGACCCTCAACCAATCCGCGCCGCTTGTCGGCATCGTCATGGGTTCCCGCTCCGACTGGGAGACCATGCAGCACGCGGCGCAGAAGCTCGACGCGCTCGGTGTTCCCTACGAAGTGAAAGTGGTGTCGGCGCATCGCACGCCCGACGTGCTGTTCACCTACGCCGAACAGGCGGGCCCGCGTGGCCTGCGCGCCATCATCGCCGGTGCGGGCGGCGCCGCGCACCTGCCCGGCATGATCGCCGCCAAGACCGCCGTGCCGGTGCTCGGCGTGCCGGTGCAGTCCAAGGCCCTCAACGGCATGGACTCGCTGCTGTCGATCGTGCAGATGCCGGCCGGCATCCCGGTGGCCACCTTCGCCATCGGCAATGCCGGTGCCTCCAATGCCGCGTTGTTCGCCGCCGCCATGCTGGGTCCGGAACAGCCCGCCATCGGCCAGGCGCTGGACGCCTTCCGCGCCCGCCAGACCGAAGACGTCATGGCCCACGACGACCCGCGTCAATGAGTGTGCGTACCGTTGGCATTCTGGGCGGCGGCCAGCTCGCCCGCATGATGGTACTGGCCGGTGCCCCGATGGGGCTGCGCTTCGAGCTGTTCGACCCGGCGGCTGACGCCTGCGGTGGGCAGCTTGCGCCGCTGCAGGTGGCCGCGTTCGAGGACGAGGCGGCGCTGGCGGCGTTCGCCGCGCGCGTGGACGTGGTGACCTTCGATTTCGAGAACGTACCGGCGCGCAGCGCGCAGTTCCTGGCCGAGCGGGTCCCGGTGTATCCCAATCCGGATGCGCTGGCCGTGGCGCAGGACCGGCTGAGCGAGAAGACCCTGTTCCAGGCGCTGGGCATTCCGTTGCCGCCGTTCGCCGACATCGGCAGCCGCGATGACCTTGCTGCCAAGGTGGCCGAGTTCGGTCTGCCGTGCATTCTCAAGACCCGCCGCTTCGGCTACGACGGCAAGGGGCAGTTCCGCCTGCGCAGCGAGGCCGACATCGACGCCGCGTGGGCCGCGCTGGGTGAGCAGGTTGAACGCACTGGCCTGATCCTGGAGGGATTCGTCGCCTTCGATCGCGAAGTCAGCGTGGTCGCCGTGCGCGGGCAGGAGGGCGAGTTCCGTGCCTGGCCGGTCACCGGCAACTGGCATGTGGACGGCGTGCTCTCGGCCAGCCTGGCACCGGCGCGGTTGCCCGATGCGCAGTACGCCGCAGCGATCGGTTACGCCCGCACTCTCGCCGAGCGCCTGGACTATGTGGGCGTATTCGCGCTGGAGCTGTTCTGCCGCGGCGACGTGCTGCTGGCCAACGAGATGGCGCCGCGCGTGCACAACTCCGGCCACTGGACCATCGAAGGCAGCGAAACCTCGCAGTTCGAGAACCACCTGCGTGCGGTGCTCGGCCTGCCGCTGGGTGACACGCGCATGCTCGGCCATGCCTGCATGCTCAACTGGATCGGCGCGATGCCCGATGCCAGCGGCGTGCTTGCGCAGGCCAGTGGCCACTGGCACGACTACGGCAAACAGCCGCGCGACGGCCGCAAGGTCGGTCACGCCACCCTGCGCGATGACGATGCGGCCACGCTGGCCACGGCGTTGGAGGCGGTGGGCGGGCAGTTGGACCGAGCGGGGCAGGTTGCGCCCGCGGTGACCACGCTACGCGGTTGATCGGGGGTGTCACGACCAACGGTAGGTACCGGCCGTTGGTCGGTACGCGCTTCAATCGCGCAATTGCGCCGCCACGAAGTCCCAGTTGACGATCTTCCAGAACGCCTCCAGGTAGCGCCCGCGTGCGTTCTGGTAGTCGGTGTAATACGCGTGTTCCCACACGTTGCAGCCCAGCAGCGGGGTGCTTTGCCCGGTCAGCGGCGTACCGGCGTTGCGCGTGGACTGGATCGCCAGCGCGCCGTTGGCGTGCTGCACCAGCCACACCCAGCCGGAACCGAACACCGCCAGCGCCACCCGGTCGAATTCCTCGCGCAGCCGCTTGCCATCGCCGAAATGGCGGCCGGCCAGTTCGCCCAGCGGGCCCGCCGGGTCGCCGCCACCGCGCGGATGCAGGCACTGCCAATAGAAGCCGTGGTTCCAGGCCTGCGCGGCCATGTCGAACAGGCTGCCCTGGCTTTGCCGCACGATCTCGTCCAGCGCCAAGTCGGCCAGGTCGGTGCCCTCGGTGCGGGCGTTTACCGCCTCCACGCAGGCGCGGTGCCGGGCCAGGTGCAGGTCCAGCGCGGGCGCCGAGAGATGGGGCTGCAGGGCAGTGCGGTCGTAGGGCAGGCGGGGCAATTCGAGGGGCATGGGTCGCTGCGGGCTGGAGACGGGGCGCCGGAGGCAGGGCCAGTAGGATTACAATGGCCGTGTAGGGAAGTCTATCCGACCGGCGGGGCCGGGTTGTTCCCATTGCAGGGAGAGTCGTGGTGCCGGTGATGCAGCAGATCCAGACCGAAGTGGAACGTTACCCCCTCGTGTTGTTCATGAAGGGCACCCCGCAGTACCCCATGTGTGGTTTCTCCAGCCGCGCCGTGCAGGCCCTGATGGCCGCCGGTGCCGTCGCGCTGCGCACCGTCAACGTGCTGGAAGAACCGGAGATCCGCGCCAACCTGCCGCGCTTCTCCAATCTGCCGACCTTCCCGCAGCTGTTCATCCACGGCGAACTGATCGGCGGCTGCGACATCGTGCTGGAGCTGTTCGAGTCCGGCGAACTCAAGCGGATCGTGGAAGAGGCCTCCCAGCCATGAGTGCGGTCCCGTCCGTCGTGGTCGGGACCGGATCGCTGGCCGATCGCGTCATTCTTATTGCAGGCGCCGGGGGCGGCTTCGGCAGCGCCGCGGCCATCGCGTGCGCGGCCGCCGGTGCCACGGTGGTCCTGCTCGGGCGGAAACCGCGCCGACTGGACCGCGTGTATACGGCCGTGGAAGCCGCCGGGCCGGAGCCGCTGCTGTACCCGCTGGACCTGGAAGGCGCCACCCCGGACGACTACGCCACCCTGGCCGAGCGCCTGCAGTCCGAACTGGGCCGGCTGGACGGCGTGCTGTACTGCGCCGCCGATTTCGCCGGCCTGACCCCGTTTGAACTGGCCGATCCGGCCGCGTTCGCCCGCGCCGTGCACGTCAACCTGACCGCCCCGGCGTGGCTGGCGCAGGCATGCCTGCCACTGCTGCGCCAGCGCGACGATGCCGCGCTGGTGTTCACGGTGGACGATCCGGCCAAGGTAGGGAAGGCCTACTGGGGCGGCTACGGCGCGGCCCAGCACGGCCTGCGCGGACTGATCAGCGCGCTGCATGACGAGCTCGCCCGCACCCCGGTGCGGGTCAGTGGTCTGCACCCCGGCCCGATGCGCACCGCCCTGCGGGCCCGGGCCTTCTCGCTTGACGAGGATGGCACCGCCCGCGATCCGGTCCTGTGTGCGGCGGCGGCCGTACAGCTGCTGTCGCCTGAGGGCGCAGCCCATCGCGGCCAGATCCTCGACCTGGCGTAATACGCGCGCAACGCAGCAGCCCCATCCTTTCGACGCACCCTGGCCGTAGCGCCGGGCCATGCCCGGCTGCGTGTCCATGTCCGACGACCGGGGGTCCGGCGCTCCGGACGCCTCGGCACCTGAACGGCCCGCCAATCCGCCCGACACCTCCATTCAGCCAAATGTGAAGTTCTTGTCACGATCGCGTTGTGATGGCGTGTGTTTTGTCTCCAAACGGTCATATAGCGGGCTTATCGTGTTAATCTAGTGTTAACCGTTGCGGCTGAAACCAGCCTGCGGCAAGGGAACCCAGATAAAAGTCCAGACAGCCGCCTGAATGGCTGCTTGGGCGCGTTTTTTTTCCGCCATCGCCAACTCGCATCGAGGCTACTTCCCAATGACCCACCCGCGCTATCTTCGGATGTCCAAGCTCACCCTTGGTCTCGTGGCCGCTCTTGCAGCCGCTCCCGCCTTCGCCCAGAGCACCTCTGCCGGTGTCGGCGGCCAGGTCACGTCTTCCGCAGGTGCGCCTGTGGCTGGTGCCGAAGTCACCATCACGCACACCGAGTCGGGCACGATCAGCCGTGCCACCACCGATGCGTCCGGCCGTTACGCCGCACGCGGTCTGCGCGTAGGTGGTCCGTACACGATCACCATCAACAAGGCCGGTGAAGGCACCAAGACCGAAGAAGGTGTCTACCTGAACCTGAATCAGGTCAACACCATCAATGCCAACCTGGCCGGCGACGTCGCCGCCACCAATCTCGATGCCGTGCAGGTCGTGGCTGTGGCCGGTGGTTCGGACGTGTTCAGCGCCTACAAGATGGGCACCGGTACCAATGTCACGCGCGAGTCCATCGAGTCGCTGCCGTCGGTCAACCGCAACATCCAGGACTACATCCGCCTCGACCCGCGCATCTCGCAGGTCAGCAAGGCGGACGGCGCGATCTCGGCGGGTGGTCAGAACTCCCGCTACAACGCCATCCGCATCGACGGCATCAGCGCCGCTGACCCGTTTGGCCTGGAATCCAACAACCTGCCGACCGAGCGTCAGCCGGTATCGATGGATGCGATCCAGGAAATCAACATCGACATCGCCAACTACGACACCACCATTTCCGGTGGTACGGGTGCGGTGATCAACGCGGTGACCAAGTCGGGTACCAACAACTTCGGCGGCACCGTGTACTACGCGTACCGCGACAAGGACATGGTGCGCAAGGAGCTGGACGGCGTCCGCTTCAACGGCTTTGACGACGAAAAGACCTACGGCATGACCCTGGGTGGCCCGATCATCAAGGACAAGCTGTTCTTCTTCGCCAACTACGAAAAGATGGAGCGTGCGGCGCCGGGTACCAGCCTGAGCGACACCCCGTACGGCAAGGGCACCATCTCTGATGCCGACATCGCCCGTGCGCAGCAGATCGCCACCGGTTATGGCTTCGACGCCGGCTCGCTGAGCGCCCCGTCGAACGACACTGAAATCGAAGAGTACGCAATCAAGATCGACTGGAACATCAGCGACAACCACCGTGCTGCTGTCCGCTACAACAAGATGGAACAGACCGTGGCCCGCTTCCCGCAGGTCACCAGTAGCGCCAACTCGCTGAGCACGTTCTGGTACGACCTGCCCAAGACCTATGAGTCGGTGATGGGTGAAGTGTTCAGCGACTGGTCCGAGAATTTCTCGACCGAGTTCAAGCTGGCGCACAAGGAATACTCGGCCGTCCGCACCCCGTACTCGAACCTGCCGCAGATCCAGGTGCGTGGTTTCGGCACCGGCGGCAATGACTCGCTGTACTTCGGCACCGAGCAGAACACCCACGTCAATATCATCGAGTCCAAGGAACTGAGCGCCTTTGGTGCCGGTACCTGGTACGTCGGCGACCACACCGTGAAGTTCGGCTTCGACTATTCGAAGAACGAGCTGCTGAACTACTACGGCCGCAACCTCAACGGCGTTTACACCTTCGCCAACCTGGATGCGTTCGCCGCCGGCACCCCGAGCCAATATATCGTCCGTGCCCCGCTGCCCGGTGGCAGCCTGGACGACGTCCCGGCCCGCTACGAGCTGAAGAACACCGGTCTGTTCGTGCAGGACAGCTGGGCAGTGAACAGCAACCTGACCCTGCAGCTCGGTGTCCGCGTCGACCTGCCGGACTTCAGCGACCAGAAGCTGTACAACCCGCGCATCATGTCGACCTACGGGTATGACAACACCGTGATGCCGGACGACAAGCTGGTGCAGCCGCGCTTCGGCTTCAACTACACCTTCGATACCGAGCGTCCGACCCAGTTGCGTGGCGGCGTGGGCCTGTTCGGCGGCGCGGCCCCGAACGTGTGGCTGGCCGGTGCCTACCAGAACACCGGTTTCAACTACCAGGAGTTCACCCTCAACAACCCGGGTGCGATCTTCACTCCGGCGCAGCCTCCGTACGTCCCGGGTGGCACCGTCACCGCGCGTGACAACGTGGACATCGTCGAGCCGGGCCTGAAGCTGCCGTCGGTGTGGAAGACGAACCTGGCCTTCGACACCGAGCTGCCGTGGTACGGCATCGTCGCTTCGGCTGAGTTCCTGTACACCAAGGTCAACGACGGCCTGTACATCGAGCGTCTTGATCTGGCCGACGCCAATGGCAACAGCTACACCCGCATCGGCCAGGACGGTCGTGAGCTGTACTGGAATGCCGCGGGTTACATTCCCTGCGTCGGGCCGGCGTCGAACCGGGCCAACTGCTCCGTGCGTAACGGCTCGCCGAACGTCAACGGTGCACCGTCGAGCCAGAATGCCCAGGGCAAGACGAATCGCCCTGGCAACATGGGCGACGTGATGCTGATCCGCAACACGGACAAGGGCAGCAGCCGCCAGTTCACCGCCGGCCTGAACAAGCCGCTGATGGAAAACTGGGGCTGGTCGCTGGCCTACACCTACACCGCCGCGTCCGAAGTCAGCCCGCTGACCAGCTCGCAGAACACCTCCAACTGGGGCAGCACCCTGATCGGGACCGCCAACGAGAACGTGGCGTATGACTCGCGCTACGCGATCAAGGACCGCGTCACCGCCTCGCTGAACTGGAAGAAGGCGTTCTTCGGCGACTACAACACCAGCGTTGGCCTGTTCTACGAAGGCCGTTCGGGTCGTCCGTTCAGCTACATCTACTACAACGACATGAACGGCGATGCCGCCTCCACCTCGGGTGCGGGCTACTTCAACGACCTGTTCTATGTGCCGAACGGCCCGGGCGACGTCAAGTGGACCGGCGGCGCTGCAATGGAGCAGTCGTTCTTCGCCTGGCTGAAGAACAACCCGGAACTGGCTGCGTACCAGGGCCAGATCGCCCCGGCCAACGCCTTCCGCACCGGCTTCGTGAACACCTTCGACATGCGTATTTCGCAGGAGTTCCCGGGCTTCATGAAGGAGCACAAGGGTGAACTGGCGCTGGACATCATGAATGTCGGCAACCTGATCAACAAGAAGTGGGGCCGCATCAACGATTACGGCTTCAACTCGACCGCCCGCGTGGCCAGCTACGCAGGTATCGACCCGGCAACCGGCAAGTACATCTACAACTTCACCGGTTCCACCGACACCCCGTCGATCCAGGAAAACAACAACGACAAGGGCAACACGGGCGTGTCGCGCTGGTCGATGCAGCTGACCCTGAAGTACAAGTTCTGATCCATCGAGCTTGATGCATGACTGAAAACGGCCGGGGAAACCCGGCCGTTTTTCTTTGTGTGACCTGGTCCAAAAAAGTCAATTAAAGTGGGTTCATCCTTTGCCGGTCTGTGCTAAAAAGCGTGGTGGCGAAGGAGACCTAAATGAAATCCAGATATGGAATATCCATTGATGTGGTTGCCTCTCTGGATGGTAGGTTTGACGCATTTAATGAGTCGCCGCTGGACCATAGTGGCGCGTTCCGGCGTGAGATCGCCTCGATTGCCGCATGTCGACTGAGGTACTGTCCGGAATGTGAGTCCAGCGTCTCTCGCATGTGTGGCTGCAAGGCTGGCGCTCAACTCGCTGCACTATCTCAACGTAATCGTCTCTCCGGAATTGCGCCGGCAACTTTGAAGCGCATCCACGCCGTGGTGGCGGCAGACCTTGCTTCGCGCGGCAGCTTCCGGGTGGGGAGTGTAGTTGTGGGCCAAAAGGTACCCGAGACGGCGTTCGTGAGCGCTCGAATCAACGTTGAAAAGCATCTCAAGGAGTGCGCGCCTTGGTTTCATCGCCAGTCAACCCAGGTGAGAGTTGCTTTCGTAATGTATGTGATGTCCATCCTGCATCCGTTTGAAGATGGCAACGGCCGCGTCATGCGCGCGCTGATTACCATGCTCGCGGTTGAGGGGGATCGAGGCTCTGCACAAATCTGCTTCTTGGCCGTATATACAAAACTCAGACAGCGGGAGTTTGTGTCGGCGGTCCAGTGGCTGAGTGAGGGCTCGATCGGCCAACTGGAAGAATTCTTTCGACAGGCTGTTGGTGATTTTCAGCGAATGGAACTGGAATTCTCAGCAGTCCGTGGAGCTGTGGGCTATTGGTTCGATAGCCAGTTTGCTGAAACCATGTAGTGAACGGATGTTCTCAATCATAAGGGAGTATTGATATCATGAAGATCGGCATTGCAATTGCATCCATCCTGCTGGCCATGACTGCCGCTACGTATAGCGAGGCCGCGAGTGCGCAAGCGTGTGGCTCGTGGAGCTGTCCCCCGGGGCCCATCTACCCCGGAGACGGAGATACGCAGCGAGAGAATAATCTGCCGGGATATGCTTCTAGTGGTGTGATGGTGTACGGGACCGAATGCACTGCATCTTACGATGAGAAATATGCCGCAATCATTCGAGAGCTCCAGACATGGGTTCCATATTATCGTGCTGATTTAATTAATAACTATAGATTTATGACGTTCGGTTTCTCTGGCCAGCTTACAGAGGGTGGGGAGGTTTGGGAGATTATTCCTCAGGGTGAGAGTTTGCCTTTGATGTATCCGACAGACTCTCCCCATACCTGCGCTTACAAATGACCCTGGGGGCAATGCGCATAAGTTATGGCTGCGGGGACCGTGGATATTCC
>NZ_DAMCID010000044.1:0-18859 GCF_032099025.1 Stenotrophomonas sp. | reverse complement strand
CGACAATGTGCCGGCGGCCATGGAAAGCCGTAGAGCCAGGCCCTGCCTGGCTGCTTCTTCCCACCCCACGCAGCCAACTGTCGGGGCTGCCCGTCGGCCTCCCCGCTCGGAAAACTGAAACGCTACGCTCTACGCCCTGCGCTTACAGATCAAACCGCACGCTCACCGCAAACGTACGCGGCAGCCCGATGCCGGCGTTGGACCAGTATTTCTTGTTGGTCAGGTTCTCGACGCTCGCGCGCCAGGTGATGGGGTGGCCGCTGGCCTGCATGCGGTAGCCGACGCCGGCGTTGACCAGGGTGTAGTCGGGCAGCTTCAGCGTGTTGTCGGCGTCGTAGTAGACATCGCCGTAGTAGCGCGCCAGCGCGTACAGGCTCAGGCCCTCCACCTGCGGCACGCTGTAGTCGGCGTGCACGACGCCGTTCCAGCGGGCGGCGCCCGTGGTGCGGTTGCCTTGCTGGGTGCTGCTGTCGGGAGAGAGCTTGTCGTAGGTCGGGTCGAGCCAGGTGACGCCGCCGCCCAGGGTGAAGGCATCGGTCAGGCGTACGTCGCCGCTGACTTCCACGCCTTCGTACAGGGTGATGCCGTCCTGTACCAGTAGCTTGCCGGCGCTGGTGAGGCGGTCGATGTTGGCGCCGCGCTCCAGGCGGAAGGCGGCGGCGTTGGCGTTCCAGCGCGAATACTCGATCTTGGCGCCGATCTCGAACTGCTTGCTGATGGTCGGGTCGAGCACGTCGCCGGCGTTGATGTAGTCGCTGCCGACGCGGCTGCCCGCTTCAAGCGATTCGACGTAGCTGGTGTAGAGCGTTACGGCATCGGCCGGCTTGAACATCACCGCGTAGGTCGGGGTGACCGGATAGGTGTGGTAGCTGCCCTTGTTCTCGAAATCGTTGTAGCGCGCCCCGGCCAGCACCGACCAGCCGTGGCCGACGTCCACCGTGTCGCTGACGAACACCGCCTGCTGTACCGTTTCGCTGCCGCGTGTCATCTCGCGCGAGCCGACGGCGTCATGGCGCAGCGTCGGGCGCTGGTAGAGGTTGCCGCGGCCAATGGTGCTCCACTCGTAGGGACGGTCCCAGCCCAGTCCGGTCTGGTGCGAGACGCCGGCGACCAGCTGGTGCGACAGCGGGCCGGTCTGGACGCGGCCCTGCACGATGGCCTGGGCCAGTTTCCACTCGCTCTTGCCGCCCAGCTCGTAAACGTTGACGTCGTAGTCGCCGTTCACGTCGTCGATGTAGGCGAAGATCTTGTTCACGTCGTTCCACGACGAGGTGTAGCCGTAGCTCAGGCTCGCTTTCCAGTCCGTGTTGATCTGCCAGTTCAACGCCGTGGAGAGCAGGCTCGACCGCGTGTCGTAGTACGTGCCCGGGATGGCGTTGTTCACATCGCCCGCAATCGGGCGCGGCAGTTCGGTGAGGCCGATGAAGTAGTACTGCGGCGATTCCTCGCTCAGGTCGCGTTCCTGGAACACGCCATCGAAGGTCCAGGTGAGCGAATCGCTCAGGCGTGCATCCAGCGACAGCGCGCCGACCTTGCGGTTGACCTCGCCGCCGTTGAAGGTCTCACCCTTCTCCTGGTAGGCATTGAAGCGGTAGCCGAACATGTCGTCGTTGCCCGCGCGGCCGCCCACGTCGACCTGGCCGCTGACGATGCCCTGCTCGCGCCAGCCCACCTGTGCGGAGAACGTCGTGGTGTCCGTCGGCTTTCTGGTCACGTAGTTGACGATGCCGCCCGGCTGGCCGAAGCCGTACATGAAACCACCGGGGCCCTTGAGCAGTTCCACCTGTTCCATCACTTCCAGCGGCCACTCGGTGCCCCAGGACGAGACCTGCAGGCCGTTGACGCGGTAGCTGTCGTAGCTCAGGTCGATGCCGCGGTTGCGGATCGGCGAGCTCCAGCCGCTGGCGTAGGCGCTGACCTGGGTGACCACCGACGGGTCGGTCAGGAATGCTTCGCCCAGCGACACCACCTGGCGCTTCTCGATGTCTTCGCGGCCGACCACGGAGATCGCGAACGGGGTATCGCGCACCGCGCGGTCGCCGAGCGCGCCGGTTTCGCTATGCGTACGTTCGGCGGTGACCTTGACCGCATCCAGTTCGGTGGCCGAACGGCCACGTGCCGGGGCATCCGTGGCGGACTGGGCATGGGCCGTGCAGGCCAGTGACAGCGAAAGCGCAAGCAGGGCCGGGCGCAGGGCGCGGCGTGGACGTACAGAAACATGCATGTCGTAGGGGTCCTCTGCGGACAGCAGCACACCGTCCGCGATCGGTTGAAAGCGGAGAGAAGAGGGCGTGGCTGAGTCGGGGCACTGCCCGCGGAAGGCGGATGCAGCGCGGTGCGCGGAGCGCGGCAGGACCGTGGCTGGTGCGAATTGTTCTCTTTTGCGTGTCCTGCGTCAAATGACGCACGGATCGGGTCCGTTACGCGCGTGCGGCGCGCTTCACCATCGCCTTCTCGCGGCGGCGCGCGCGCCATGTGCGCCAATGCTGCTGCAGGCACGAGAAGATCACGTACAACGCTGGCGTACTGAGCAGGGTCAGGCTCTGCGAGAACAGCAGGCCGCCGATCATCGCGATGCCCAGCGGGCGGCGCAGCTCGGAACCTTCGCCCAGCCCGATGGCCAGCGGCACCGCGGCCAGGATCGCCACCATGGTGGTCATCATGATCGGGCGGAAACGCACGATGCTGGCCTCGCGCACGGCCTCGAGCGCGCTCTTGCCGTACTCGCGCTGGGCCACCACCGCGAAGTCGATCATCATGATCGCGTTCTTTTTGACGATGCCGATCAGCAGCACCAGCGCGATCATCGAGATCACCGACAGCTCGGTGTTGGTCACGAACAGCGCCAGCAGCGCGCCCACGCCGGCCGCCGGCAGCGTGGACAGGATCGTCACCGGGTGCACCAGGCTCTCGTACAGCATGCCCAGCACCAGGTACACGGTGATGATCGCCGCCAACACCAGGATCAGCATCGAGTTGGGGTTGAGCTGCACATTGAAGCCGCCGCCATCGCTGATGCGGATGTCGCCCGGCAGGCGCAGCCCATCCACGGTGGCCTTGATGATCGCCTCGCCTTCCCCCGTGCTCACGCCCGGTGCCAGGTTGTAGCTCAGGTCCATGGTCGTGTACTGGTTCTGGTGGGTGATCTGCGGCGGTGCCATCCCGGGTACCTGGTGGGCAACGGCCGTCAGCGGAATCATCTCGCCATTGCCCGCCCTGACATGGATCTCATCGAGCGCGCGCGGGGTGGCCGTCTGCTCGGGCAGTGCGTTCACCACCACGCTGTACTGGTTGATGTCCGAGTAGATGGTCGAGATCTGGCGCTGGCCGAAGGCGCCGTACAGCGCACCATCGATCGCACCCACCGACACGCCCAGGCGCGCGGCCTTGGCGCGGTCGATCACCACGTTCTGGCGCAGCCCGGCGGTGTCCACATCGGTGCCGACGTCGCGCAGCATGGGGTTCTTCTTCAGTGCCGCCTGCACCTTGGGCAGCCACTCCTGCAGCTGGGCCAGGTCGTTGCCCTGCAGCGAGACGCGGTACTGCGCGCCCTGGCTGTTGCCGCCACCACCGTCGCTGGGCAGGTCCTGGATCGCGCGCAGGCGCAGCTCCAGGTCCGGGTAGCGGTCGGCCTTGGCGCTCAACCGTGCCAGCGCCTGCGCCGTGGTCTCGCGGCGGCCTTCCTTGCGCGTCTTCAGTTCGATGTTGAACTGCGCGCTGGAGCCCTGGCGGCCACTGCCCAGGCGCACGCCCACGGTCTTCACCGCCGGGTCGGCCATCAGCATGTCGGTGATGCGGCGCTGGCGGTTGACCATGTCCTCGAAGGACACCGTGGCGCTGGAGTTGGCGCGGCCCCAGATCAGGCCGGTGTCCTGTGCCGGGAAGGAGCCCTTCTTGACCGCACCGGCCAGCATCACCGTGGCCACGATCAGCAGGATGGGGGTGAGCGACAGCAGCAGTGCGTGGCGCAACGAGAAGTCCAGGCACACGGTGTACACGCGCAGCATGCGGTCGTGCGTGGCATCCAGGAAGCGACCGATCCGCGAGGGCTTCTCCGGTTCGGTGTGCTCGCTGAGGAAGCGGCTGCACAGCGCCGGCGTCAGCGTCAGCGAGACAATCATGGACACCACGATCGCCGCCACCAGCGTGACGGTGAACTCGCGGAAGAACGCGCCGACCATGCCGCTGGCAAACAGCAGCGGAATGAACACCGCCACCAGCGAGGCGGTGATGGAAACGATGGTGAAGCCGATCTCGTGCGCGCCTTTCAGCGCCGCCTGCATGCGCGGCATGCCCTCGTCGAGGTGGCGCATGATGTTCTCGATCACCACGATCGCATCGTCCACCACGAAGCCGATCGCAATGACCAGCGCCAGCAGGCTCAGGTTGTTCAGGGTGAAGCCGAACACGTACATCACCAGCGCGGCACCGGCCAGCGACAGCGGCACGGTGATGGCCGCGATCAGCGTGGGCGCCAGCCGGCGCAGGAACAGCGCCATGGTCAGGATCACCATCGCCAGGCTGATCAGCAGCGTGATCTGCACTTCATGCAGCGAGGAACGGATGGTCGGCGTGCGGTCGAAATACGGGGTGAGCGTGGTACCCGGCTGCAGGTAGTCGCGCAGCATCGGGATCTGCGCCTTGACCCGATCCACCGTCTCCACGATGTTCGCGCCGGCGCGGGTGAACACGTACATCACCACCGCGGGCTTGTGGTCGAACCAGGCGGCCTGGTAGGCGTCCTGCTGGCCGTCGTAGACGTTGGCCACGTCCTTGAGGCGGATCACCCGACCATCGTCCTGGGTCTTGATCACCAGGTTGGCGAAGTCGGCCGCGCGCGCCACCGAGTCGTTGGCGATGATCGCGGTGGTGGTGTTGCCGTCGGTCAGGAAGCCGGTGGGCGAGGTCACGTTGGCCGCGCGTACCGCGTTGCGCAGGTCGTCCGGCGTGAGGTTCAGCGCGTTGAGCAGGCGCAGGTTGACGTCCACCCGTACCGCCGGGGTGGAGGCGCCGGCGATATCCACTGAAGACACACCGCTGATCTGGCGGATGCGCTGGGCCAGCAGCGAATCGGCCACGTTGTACAGCTCGTCGGCCGATTGGGTCTGCGAGGTCAGCGCGATGGCGATGACCGGATCGTCGTTGGGATTGGCCTTCTGGAACATCGGCGAGCCGAGGCCCGAGGGCAGGTCGGCCTGCGCGGAATTGATGGCAGTCTGTACGTCCAGCGCCGCCGAGTCGATGTCCACCCCGCTCTGGAAGATCATGAAGACCAGCGAGCTGCCTTCGGAGCTGGACGAGCGCATCTGGTCCACCCCGGGCAGCTGGCCCAGGTGGCGTTCCAGTGGTGCCGTCACCGTGGAGGCCATGGTGGTGGCATCGGCGCCGGACTGGCTGGCATGCACGAAGATCACTGGGATCTGGATGTTCGGCAGGGCCGACACCCCCAGTTGCAGGTAACACATCAACCCGATCACGAACAGGCCGATGGCCAGCAGCGCGGTGCCGATGGGGCGGCGGATGAACGGCCCGGAGATGTTCACGCGCGGTCCTGCGTGGCCGCGTGGCGCAGCGCACGCTGCTCACGGCGGACGCGCAACCGCTCGGAGAAGCGCTCCATGTACAGGTAGATCACCGGCGTGGTGTACAGCGTGACCAGCTGCGAGAGCAGCAGCCCGCCCACGATGGCGATGCCCAGCGGGCGGCGCAGCTCCGAGCCGATGCCGGTGCCCAGCGCCAGCGGCAGCGCGCCCAGCATGGCGGCGGCGGTGGTCATCATGATCGGACGGAAGCGCAGCAGGCAGGCGCGGCGGATCGCTTCATGTGCGTTGGCGCCGGCACGGCGCGCCTCGATCGCGAAGTCCACCATCATGATGCCGTTCTTCTTGACGATGCCGATCAGCAGCACGATGCCGACGATGCCGTCCACCGACAGACTCAGCCCGCACACCATCAGCGCCAGCAGCGCGCCCACGCCGGCCGGCGGCAGGGTCGAGATGATCGTGATCGGGTGGATGTAGCTCTCGTACAGCACGCCCAGCACGATGTAGATCACCACCAGCGAGGCCAGCAGCAGCCACACCACGTCGGTCTGGCTGCCGGTGAACTCAGCCGCTTTGCCGATGAACTGCGCATGCACCTGCGAGGGCATGTCGAGGCTGTCGCGGGTCTCCTCGATGGCCTTGACCGCATCGGACAGCGAATACCCCGGGGCGATGTTGAACGATACCGTCACCGCCGGCAGCTGCTGCTGGTGGCTGACCACCAGCGGCGTGCTGGTGACCTTGCCCTCGGCCAGCGCGGCCAGCGGAATGATGTTGCCCGCACCGACCGGAATGCCGGTGTTCTGCGCGCCGATGCCGGTGGCGGTGGACGAATTGGACGAGGTGACCTGGCCGAAGTTGGTGGCGTTGCTGCCGGTGAGCGCGCCACTGCCATTGGAGGCCACGGCCAGCTGGTTCATCAACGCGGTGCTGGTGCGGAATTCCGGTGCCACTTCCAGCACCACGCGGTACTGGTTGAGCTCGGTGAAGATGGTGGAGATCTGGCGCTGGCCGAACGCGTCGTACAGCGTGTCGTCGATGGTCTGCATCGGCACGCCCAGCACGCTGGCCTTGTCGCGGTCGATGTTCAGCTCCAGCGCACGGCCCTGGTTGGACAGGTTGTTGTCCACGTCGGCCAGCTCCGGGCGCTGGCGCAGCGCCTCGGTCAGGCGCGCGGCCTGCAGCGCGACCTGCGCGCTCTCCACGTCCGACAGCGAGTACTGGTACTCGGTGGCGGCCACGCGCGTATCCAGGGTCACGTCCTGCACGGGCTTGAGGTACAGCGCCACGCCGGGAATGCCGGCCACCGCCTGTTGCAGGCGCGGCAGGATCTCGTCCAGCCCGTCGCGGTCGCCGCGCTCCTTCAGCACGATCGACAGCTGGCCCTGGTTGAGGGTGGGATTCATGCTGCCGGCGCCGATGAAGGCCGACACGCCGGTCACCGCCGGGTCCTTGCGCAGTGCCTCGGCCACGGCCTTGGTGCGCTGCTCCATCTGCGGGAAGGCGATGTTCTGGTCGGCCTGGACCACGCCGGTGATCAGCCCGGTGTCCTGCTCGGGCAGCAGGCCCTTGGGAATAACGATGTACAGCACCACGGTGAGGACCAGCGCACCGGCGGCCACCGCCAGCGTCAGCGGCTGGTGGTCCAGCACCCAGTCCAGGCTGCGCTCGTACAGACCCACGGTGCGGCTCCACACGGTCTGCTTGCCGGCGGCCGCTGCACGCTCATGCGCGTCTTCGCCGTCGGGCAGGGCATCGGGCTTGAGCAGGTAGGCGCACATCATCGGAGTGAGCGTCAGCGAGATCAGCATCGACAACACCACCGCGATGCTCAGCACCCACGCGAACTCGTGGAACAGGCGACCGGTCACGCCGGGCATCAGCAGCAGCGGCAGGAACACCGCCACCAGCGACACGGTCAGCGACAACACGGTGAAGCCGATCTGGCGCGCGCCGATCTCGGCCGCTTCGGGACCGCTCTTGCCCTGTTCGATATAGCGCACGATGTTCTCGATCATCACGATCGCATCGTCGACCACGAACCCGGTGGCGACCACCAGCGCCATCAGTGACAGGTTGTCCAGCGACATGCCGGCGAACGCCATCACCCCGAACGTACCGGCCAGCGACAGCGGCACCGCCACCGACGGGATGATGGTGGCCCACAGCCGGCGCAGGAACACGAAGATCACCGCGACCACCAGGCCGATGGTCAGGATCAGCGTGAACTGCACTTCATGCACCGAGGCGCGGATGGTTTCGGTACGGTCGGAGAACACCTCCAGGTGCACGTCGGCCGGCAGCACGTTCTGCAGCTGCGGCATCAACGCACGGATGCGTTCAACGGTCTGCACGATGTTCGCGCCGGGCTGGCGGCGGATCTCCAGCAGCACCGCCGGCTTGCCGTCGGCCCAGGCGGCCAGCTGGTCGTTCTCGACGCCGTCCACCACGTTGGCCACGTCCGACAGCCGCACCGGCGCGCCGTTCTTGTAGCTGATGATGGTGGCGCGGTAGTCGGCCGCACTGGTCAACTGGTCGTTGGTGCCGATGCTGTAGGACTGGGTCTTGCCGTTGAGCGAGCCCTTCGGCGCGTTGACGTTGGCCTGGGTGAGCGCGCTGCGCAGGTCTTCCAGGGTCAGGCCCATGTTGGACAGCTGCGCCGGATTGACCTGGATGCGCACGGCCGGGCGCACGTTGCCGGCGATCGAGACCAGGCCCACGCCCTGCACCTGCGACAGGCGCTGGGCCAGGATCGAGTCGGCGTAGTTGTTGACGTCGCGCAGCGGGCGCGTATCGGAGGTGAGCTTGAGGGTGATGATCGCCGCGTCGGCGGGATTCACCCGGTTGTACACCGGCTGGTAGGGCAGCGACGAGGGCAGGGTGGCCTGGCGGATCGCGGCCTGCACGTCCTGCGCGGCGATGTCGATATCGCGGTCCATCGCGAACTGCAGGATGATCGTGGACAACCCCGCCGACGAGTCGGAGGTCATCAGTTCCAGCCCGGAGATCTGCCCGAACTGGCGCTCCAGCGGCGTGGTCACCAGCGAGGCCATGGTGGTGGCGTTGGCACCGGGATACTGGGTGGTCACCACCAGGCTGGGCGCATCGATTTCCGGCAGCGCCGACACCGGCAGCTGGCGGTAGCCCAGGATGCCGAGCAGCAGCAGGCCCGCCATCAGCAGGGAGGTGGCGATGGGGCGGCGGATGAAGATCGTCGAAAAGCCCACGGGCGGATCCTTGCTGTTACATCAAGCGGAGTGGCAGGAGACGCGCGCCGGCCCGGGAGCCGGCAGCGCGGGTGCGGCGCGCGCGGTCAGCGCGGTCCGCCGCCACGGCGACCACCGCCGCCATCGCCCTGCTTCTGCTGGGCGGCCTTGAGTTCGGCCTCGGTCGGTGCGGCCGGGGTTTCGCCCGGCTTCAGTGCGGTGACTTTGCTGCCCGGCTTGAGCCGGAACTGGCCTTCGCTGACGACGCGCTCGCCGCCCTTCAGGCCTTCGGTGATCTGGATGTTGCTGTCGCCCACTTCCACGCCGCTCTTCACCGTCTGCATGGCCACGGTGTTGTCCGGCTTGACGATGTAGACGTACTCGCCGTCCGGACCGCGCATGACGGCCTGGGTGGGGATCACCACGCCCCCGGCGATCATGCGCAGCTGCATCCGCACGTTGACGAACTGGCCCGGCCACAGGCTGTTGTCGGTGTTGTTGAACAGGGCGCGGGCACGGAAGGTGCCGCTGTCGCTGCTGATCTGGTTGTCCACCACGTCCAGCGTGCCGCCGTCGGTGAGCACGTGCGAATCGTTGCGGTCCAGCGCGGCGATGGTCACCGGACCGGCCTGCTGCGCCTGGCGCACCTCCGGCAGCTGGCGTTCGGGCAGGTTGAACACCACGTGGATCGGGTGGATCTGGGTGAGGGTGACCAGCGCGGTCCCGGCGCTGACCACGTTGCCGGCGTCCACCGCACGGATGCCGGCAATACCCGAAATGGGTGCGGTCACGCGGGTGTACTGCAGCTGCACCTGGGCGGCGCGCATGCTGGCCTCGTTGGCCGCCACGGCGCTTTCGTACTGGGCCACCTGGTTGCGCTGGGTGTCCAGATCCGTCCTGGCCACGTACTGCCGGTATTCGACCGAATTGGAGCGCTGGTAGTTCGAGCGGGCCGTGGCCAGCTGCGCCTCGTTCTGGCGCTTGGCGGCGGCCGCCTCGTCATAGCTGGCCTGCAGCGAGCGCGGGTCGATCTGCGCGAGCAGTTCGCCCTGCTTCACTTCCTGGCCTTCCTTGAAGTTCAGGCTGATCAGCTGGCCGCCCACCTGGGGGCTGACCGTCACGGTGTTCATCGCGCTCACCGTCCCCAGCGCGCTGGCATACACCGGCACGTCCTGGCGGGCCGCATCGATGACCGTCACCGGCACCGGGCCGTTATCGCGCTGGCCGTCCTTGCCGTCCTTGCCGGCCTCGGCCTGCGGGCCACCCTTGGCGTCGCTGGACCTGCCACCACGGAGCATATGCATGCCGACCAAGCCCACCACCAGCACTGCGATCACCAGCAGCACGATCTTCCAGAAACGCGACATTCAAAAACTCCTGAGGCTGGCGAAGGGCAGGGCCCGGTTGGCAGGCACAAAGCATACCCGGCAGCCGTGACCTTTCATGCATGACGGATGGGACGGGCGGTCAGACCACCCGCGGCCCACAAGGTTCAACAGGTGAAACCGACGGGCAGACCCGATCGCAAGGGCCACTGCCTGACGCGACCGGGTAGAGCCGACTGTTAGTCGGCTGCCCCACCCGCACAACGTTCGGCGGCGCCGAAAGTTACAGCGAAAACCGCTCTGATGCCCTACATTCAGGTTCAACGCTCTCGAACGCCTTTGTGGAGACCCGAATGCCCCGTCTGTCGCTGCTGCTGTCCGCCCTGCTTCTCGCCTCGCCCGCGTTGGCCGCGGCCGCCCCTGCCGAACGCCCGGAAGTGACCGCCGCGGCCGCCCGTCTCCAGGCCCAGGTCGTGCAGTGGCGCCGCGATTTCCACCAGCACCCGGAGCTGTCCAACCGCGAGGAGCGCACCTCGGCCAAGGTCGCCGAGCAGCTGCGCGCGATGGGGCTCAAGCCGAAGACCGGGATTGCGCACCATGGCGTGGTGGCCATCATCAAGGGTGGCAAGCCCGGCCCGCGCATCGCGCTGCGCGCCGACATGGACGCGCTGCCGGTGACCGAACAGACCGGCCTGCCATTCGCCTCCAAGGCCACCAGCACCTACCGTGGCGAGCCGGTCGGGGTAATGCATGCGTGCGGCCATGACGCGCATACCGCCACCCTGCTGGGCGTGGCCGACGCGCTGGTGAAGATGCGCGAGAACCTGCCCGGCGAAGTGATGCTGATCTTCCAGCCCGCCGAAGAAGGCGCGCCGTCGCCGGAAGAGGGCGGCGCCGCACTGATGCTCAAGGAAGGCTTGTTCGCCGACTTCAAGCCGGACGCGGTGTTCGGCCTGCACGTGTTCTCCAGTGTCCAGGCCGGGCAGATCGCGGTGCGTGGCGGCCCGCTGATGGCGGCCTCGGATCGGTTCGGGATCAAGGTGATCGGCCGCCAGACCCATGGCTCGGCGCCGTGGTACGGGGTGGACCCGATCGTGGCCACCGCCGACCTGGTGGGCACCGCGCAGACCATCGTCAGCCGCCGCTCCAACATCTCCAAGCAGCCGGCGGTGGTGTCCTTCGGCGCGATCAAGGGCGGCATCCGCTACAACATCATCCCTGATGAAGTGGAGATGGTGGGCACCATCCGCACCTTCGACGAGGGCATGCGCCAGCAGATCTTCGCCGACCTGCGCAACGTGGCCGAGCACACGGCCGCCGCGCATGGTGCCAAGGCAGAGACCGAGATCTACGAGTCCGAGGGCAACCCTGCCACCGTCAACGACCCGGCGCTGACCGCGCGCATGCTGCCCAGCCTGCAGGCCGTGGTGGGCGAGGCCAACGTGTACGAGCCGCCGTTGCAGATGGGCGCGGAGGACTTCTCGCTGTACGCCCAGCAGGTCCCGGGCATGTTCTTCTTCGTCGGCTCCACCAGCGAGGGAATCGACCCGGCGAAGGCCCCGGCCAACCACTCGCCCAAGTTCCTGCTCGATGAGAAGGCGCTGGACGTGGGCCTGCGTGCGCTGCTGCAGGTGAGCCTGGACTTCCTCAACGCGCCGAAGAGCTGAGCCGGCCCCCCGCACGGCCAAAACAACCGGTAGTGCCGGCCGCTGGCCGGCTCCCCGCATGGCCAAAACAACCCGGTAGTGCCGGCCGCTGGCCGGCTCCCCGCATGGCCGGCGATCCCTGCAGCCGGCCAGCGGCCGGCACTACTGCCGCAGGTCCCGCACCGTCCGCGCCGGCTGCTCGATGCCGGCCGTGGCCCGCCACGGGTTGATGTCCAGTCCGCCACGGCGGGTGTAACGCGCTTCCACTTCCAGCCAGTCGGGGCCACAGCGCAGCGTGATCTCGTTGAAGATGCGCTCCACGCACTGTTCGTGGAACTCGGCGTGTTCGCGGTAACTCACCAGATAACGCAGCAGACCCTCACGATCGATGCGCGGCCCACGGTAACGCACGCTCACGCTGGCCCAGTCGGGCTGGCCGGTCACCGGGCAGTTCGACTTGAGCAGGGCCGAGCTCAGCGTCTCGGTCACCACCTGGCCGGCGTCGGCCGACAGGTACTCCGGCGCCGGCGGCCCGTAGCGTTCGATCGCCACGTCCAGCCCATCCAGCGACTCGCCTTCGGTATCGTCAACCAGCACCGGCACGCCGAACACCACGTTGACCACCGCACCCGCGCATGCCGACAGGTCGCCCGCTATCTGCTGGCGCGCCTGCTCGTCATCGTCGAAGCGGGTGCTGTTGAGCGAGTTGAGGTAGAGCTTGAACGACTTGGATTCGATGAGATTGGGCGAGGTGCACGGCACGCTGATGGTGGCCACCGCCACCCGTGGCTTGCCACGCCGGTCCAGCCAGCTCAGCTCGTACGCCTGCCAGCGGTCGTGGCCGACGAACGGCAGGTGGGCGTCATCCACCCCGATCTCCTCGCGCGCGGCGCGGCGCGGAATGGGGAACAGAAGGCTGGGGTCGTACTGCGACGGGTAAGCAACCTCTCGACCGAGGCTGGAGTCCTGGGGGGTATTCATGCCGCCATTTTAACGTGGGAGGCGGCTGCCGGCCGCCCTGTTCAGAAAACCTCCCGAAGCCTTCACGCCTGCGCCATGCCCCATTAACAAGGCCTGTGACACCTTGCGATCCAGGTCGTCATATTCAAAACGGGAGCGTGTGGATGAGTACCGACAAGAAGGCCGATTTCTCCGGTGTCACCTCCAGCGTGGATACCACCGCGCAGAAGGTGGAAAAAGCCGATTTCTCCGGCGTCACTTCGTCGGTGGATACCACCGCCGAAAAGGTGGGGGAAAGCTCTTACACCGTAAAGTCCGGCGACTCACTGTCCAAGATCGCCAAGAATGAACTGGGCGATGCCAATGCCTGGACGCAGATCTTCGAGGCCAATCGCGACGTGCTGGATGACCCGGACAAGATCTTCCCGGGACAGACCCTCAAGTTGCCGGCCAAAGGCTGAGCCGTTCCACGCGAAAACCACTTATTCCCAGGGAGGAATTCCATGAAGAAGACGTCCATCAGTGCTGCCGTACTCGCCGCCCTTCTGGCCACCGTGGCCTTGGCGGGCTGCAAGAAGAAAGATGACACCGCCGACACCAACGCCCAACCGGCGGCCATGACCCCGGCAGCGACGACCCCGGCCGAGCCTGCACCGCAGCCGATGACCGCGGCCGCCTCTGCGGTGAACGTCGCCGGCGTCACCGTCGGCAAGACCGCCGCCGCCGACAAGTCCGTGGCCCAGGCCGCGCTGTTCGCGCCGAAGGACATCATCATCGTCTCGATCCGCACCGAAGGCAGTGCCAGCAACGCCAATGTCGGCGCCAAGCTGACCTACCAGGATGGCCAGGTGGCGGGCGAACAGAGCCAGGCGCTGAACACCACCGGTGCCGAGACCACCAACATCAGCTTCACGAATGCCAATGGCTGGCCGGCGGGCAAGTACCGCGCGGAAGTCACGGTAGATGGTAAGGCGGCCGGAACGCCGCAGGAGTTTGAGGTCAAGTAAGTCCCGCCGACTCTCTCCCGGCACGGACTCACGATGGGCGCAGCCGCGAGGCTGCGTCTTTTTTGGTGCGTGATGCGGCCGATGTGCTCCGCCGTCTCAATCTTTGATGGGTACCACGATTCCAGGCAGGTCGGGATCCGTTGAAAAGATGAAGCGGATCTCATTGAAATTGCCCATCTGCTCAATCGCACCCACATGGCCGAAGATGCGTGTTGCGGGGTCATCGAGAAATTTCAGCGTCCATTGCTCGTTATCCACATCCAGCCGGGAATGCACCGATCCCATGCATACGCTCAGGCCGCAGGAGAAATCCGCCACCGCGCCATCGTTACCAATAGCGCGTGACAAGACACGTCGATAGTGATCTGCCTGGTCTTGGGCCTCCATGCTTCTCTCCGCCTCGCGGCCAATCTCCTGCAAGGCTTTGGAAAAGCTCTCACTTGAGCTCATCGCCTCATCAGCGTTGACTGAGGAGATGCCCCCCTGTTCGATGAATATGGACTCGGCTTCCAAGTGGCTTGATGATGAGGTTGTTACAGGCTGATTGTTCTTGGTCTGAGCTCCCGCTACAGGTAGCAATTTCCCAGGCTCGCTGACGCCCCTCTCGACGCGTTGATGCGCCCCGGCATCGGTTTTGCCAGTGCTTACAGCGCCAACAGGCCCGAGGTGCTCGGCTGAGTCTTTCGGGCTCTTCGCATCATCGCGCGAGCAGCCGAGACAAAGTATCAGGGCACAGAAGGGCAGGGAGAGATGGGATTTCATACCCATTGCGCGCCATCTTTTGCCATAGGCTGGAGAAGTTTTGTCATCTGATCCTCCTAGCACCAATAGTCGCAAGGGTAGGGAGGCAGGGTTGGGACGGGTTGCAATGTAGGCCTTCTGACCCACCCCCCCGCCGCGTCCACAACCCTGGGCGGACCGCTTGAGACGAGAACCTCGCAGCGGGTCTGGCAGAAGTATCGCTTTCCCTCGAAGACCATGGTTGAAGACGCTTCCGCCTCTCCTGGGCTAAGTGCGAGCCCGGTTCCCAGCAGCAAGCCGCTGACGATGCGTGATTTCACTCTTATCTCCCGCTCCATGGACAGATCGCCACGGGAGGATTTTCAGGTTGCGTTGGGCCGCACACACTCGTATTTCTCCTAAAAATAATGGTCCGGTGGAAGGTGTGCACCAAGTCCCAATCTGGCACAAGTCTCCGGGCGGATCATGGATCAATGACTACTCCGCATCGAATTTTCGTACAGATCCCGAGCTACAGAGATCCACAACTGGTGCCCACGCTGATCGACCTTGTGCTGCAGGCGCGGGCGCCGAGCGACCTTCGTGTTGTAGTGTGCTGGCAGCATTCTGCTGAAGAGACTGCTGATGAGTTCATCGCATCCGGCTTCGAGTTCTCATGCACAAGATCATTCGATAGTCGCGCTGTCCACTTTATGGAGTTCAGAGGTGTCAAGATTGAGCTCGTGGATGTTCCGTACCTCGAGGCGAAGGGTGCTGGATGGGCGCGAAGCGTCGCCCAGCAACGATTCGCGGGTGAGAGATACAGCCTGCAGATAGACGCGCACCATCGATTCATCAAGGGGTGGGACGTGCAGATGGTTGCAATGCTGGAGTCACTCAGGGAGACATCGGCCAAGCCGCTGTTGACCGGCTATCCCCCCGCGTTCTCACCAGCGTCCTATCCCGACGGGCGCCAGGAACAGGCGTCGGCCATGCTTGTGGATACCTTCACGCCCATGGGCATCGTTAGTTTCAGGGCGCTGATGCTTCCTGAGGGTAGATTCAATGCACCGTTGAGAGCCCGATTCATGAGCGGAGGCTTCGTGTTCTCCGACGGTCGTTTCGTTGAGGAGGTCAGGCAGGATCCGAACCAGTTTTTCTTTACGGAAGAAATTGTCATGGCAGCACGTGCCCACACCCATGGCTACGACTTTTTTCATCCACACCTGCCACTTCTCTGGCATGACTATGCTTCTTCTGCTCCAGAGGTCTGGGAGGACTTGACTGAAGAGGCGAAGCTGAAGGAACTGATCCCCGAATCCGCGGACGACCTGGCGTTTGCATCAGTAGGTCGGGCGCTATCACTCCTTGGCATTCAGCCGAATGACAACCCGTCGGACAGCACGTGTTACGGTCTTGGAGGTCTTCGGTCGCTACATCATTACGAACGGTTCGCAGGACTCAGTTTCTCCCATCGTGGGGTTCACCGGAGTGCGACCGACTTGGGTGAACCTGAGCCTGAACACACGCATCTGAGCGATGAGCAGTGGGAAAGTGGCCTGATCTGCAAGCGAACCATGCAGATATCGGTGAACCTCACCGCGGCTTCGGACTTCGAGGTCTATTCGGTGGAAGTCGCAATGAGAGATCGGTCCGGTCGTGAGTCTCCCATCAAGAGTCTTTCACTGGAGGAGATCTGCACGCTGGTCGAGCACTCTGCCTTGGAATTCGCACATAGATTCTCATCGTCTCCCGCCGGCCTGCCGACCACGCTGCTGCTCCAGTCCGAGACCAGTCATGCCGATGCCGAGCGATTCTTCTCCATATCCGCATGGGAGCTGCACGCTTGACGGGTAGCGCCGGGGTGAGGGAAGGAGGAGTGCTCCAATACCGTCGCGTATGGTCCGGCTTTGCTCCCCGGGTCTGAAACCGCGACAATGCGGGGGTTAACCCGGAGAGCACAGTCCCCCATGTCGAACACGCCCAAGATTCTGTACACGCTTACCGATGAAGCCCCGTTCCTGGCAACCCAGTCGCTGCTGCCGATCGTCGAGGCGTACACCGCCACCGCCGGCATCGGAGTTGAAACCCGTGACATCTCGCTGTCCGGCCGCATCCTGGCCCTGTTCCCGGATTACCTGAAGGACGACCAGAAGGAAGCCGACCACCTCGCCGAACTGGGCCAGCTGGCGACCACCCCGGATGCCAACATCATCAAGCTGCCCAACATCAGCGCCTCGGTGCCGCAGCTGAAGGCGGCCATCAAGGAACTTCAGGACCAGGGCTTCGCCCTGCCGAACTACCCGGACGTGCCCAGCGACGACGTGTCGCGCGACATCAAGGCGCGCTACGACAAGGTCAAGGGCAGTGCGGTGAACCCGGTGCTGCGCGAAGGCAACTCCGACCGCCGCGCGCCGCTGTCGGTCAAGAACTACGCCCGCAAGCACCCGCACCGCATGGGCAAGTGGTCGAAGGAATCCAAGTCGCACGTCTCGCACATGGACGGCGGTGATTTCTACGGCAGCGAAAAGTCGGCCACGCTGGCTGCCGCCGGCACTCTGAAGATCGAACTGCAGCAGGCCGACGGCAAGACCGTGGTGCTGAAGGAAAAGACCGCGGTCAAGGCCGGTGAGATCGTCGATGCGGCCGTGATGAGCCGCAACGCGCTGGCCTCCTTCGTGCAGGCGCAGATCGCCGACGCCAAGGCCAAGGGCGTCCTGTTCTCGCTGCACCTCAAGGCCACCATGATGAAGGTCTCCGACCCGATCATGTTCGGCGTGGTGGTGGAAGAGTTCTACAAGGACGTGCTGGCCAAGCACGCCGACGTGCTCAAGCAGGCTGGCTTCGATCCCAACAACGGTATCGGCGACCTGTTCGCGCGCCTGCCGCAGCTGCCCGAAGCCGAGCAGGCCGCCATCAAGGCCGACCTGGCTGCCGAGTACGCCAAGCGCCCGGGCCTGGCAATGGTCAACTCCGACAAGGGCATCACCAACCTGCACGTGCCCAGCGACGTCATCGTCGATGCGTCCATGCCGGCGATGATCCGCGACTCCGGCGGCATGTGGAATGCCGACGGCAAGCTGCAGGACACCAAGGCCGTCATTCCGGACCGTTGCTATGCGGGCGTGTACCAGGCCGTCATCGACGACTGCATCGCCCACGGCGCATTCGATCCGGCCACCATGGGCTCGGTGCCCAACGTGGGCCTGATGGCGCAGAAGGCGGAAGAGTACGGCTCGCACGACAAGACCTTCCAGATTCCGGCGGACGGCACCGTGCGCGTGACCGACGACGCCGGCACCGTGGTCTTCGAACACGCCGTGCAGACCGGCGACATCTGGCGCATGTGCCAGACCAAGGACGCGCCGATCCAGGACTGGGTCAAGCTGGCCGTCAACCGCGCGCGCCTGAGCGGCACGCCGGCCGTGTTCTGGCTGGATGCCGCGCGTGCGCACGACGCCCAGGTCATCGCCAAGGTCGACACCTACCTCAAGGACCACGACACCAGCGGCCTGGATATCCGCATCCTGGCGCCGGTCGAGGCCACCACGTTCTCGCTGGACCGCATCCGCAAGGGCGAGGACACCATCTCGGTGACCGGCAACGTGCTGCGCGATTACCTGACCGACCTGTTCCCGATCATGGAGCTGGGCACCAGCGCCAAGATGCTGTCGATCGTGCCGCTGATGGCCGGCGGCGGCCTGTTTGAGACCGGTGCAGGCGGTTCGGCACCCAAGCACGTGCAGCAGTTCGTGGAAGAGGATTACCTGCGCTGGGATTCGCTGGGCGAGTTCCTCGCGCTGGCGGCCTCGCTGGAGCATCTGGGCAACCGCTACGACAACGCCGGTGCCACCGTGCTGGCCAAGACCCTGGACCAGGCCAACGGCCAGTTCCTGGACAATGACAAGTCGCCGTCGCGCAAGCTCGGTGGCATCGACAACCGCGGCAGCCACTTCTACATCGCGCTGTACTGGGCCCAGGCCCTGGCCGCGCAGGACGACGATGCCGCGCTGAAGGCCCGCTTCGCCCCGCTCGCCAAGGCATTGGCCGACAACGAACAGACCATCGTTGAAGAGCTTGCCGCGGTGCAGGGCAAGCCGGTCGATATCGGCGGCTACTACCGTCCGGACGTGGCCAAGGCCAGCAAGGCGATGCGCCCGAGCAGCACGTTCAACCAGGCGTTGGCCGCACTGTAAGGCTCGATTCCGCCCTCGTGGCGATCGAGAATGAAAACCCGCGCTTCGGCGCGGGTTTTTTTGGTTCTGCGCGCGCTGAATCAGGCGCGGCTGCCAGTGGAGCGAGCGCGGGGCCGCCATGCCCTTGCCGGCGAATGTCCCTCAACAGCGGCTGCCGGTGGGGCGAGCGCGGGGCCGCCATGCCCTTGCCTGCGAATGTCCCTCAACAGCGGCTGCCGGTGGGGCGAGCGCGGGGCCGCCATACCCTTGCCTGCGA
>NZ_DAMCID010000043.1:0-19348 GCF_032099025.1 Stenotrophomonas sp. | reverse complement strand
ACCATCTGGGTGCGCGAAGGCTCGATCTGCCACAGCGCGTGCGTGTTCGTGCTGGCTGCCGGCGACAACCGACTGGTGTCGGGCAAGGTCGGCATCCATCGCATGATGCGGATCAGTTCCAAGGCCACCTCGCGCGCCGAACTCAACCGCGAACTCCACGAGGTCTACGACAACGTCAAGGACTACCTGCAGCGCAACGGCGTGGCGGTGGGCGTGGCCGACCTGATGATGACCGTTCCCAACCGCAGCCTGCGCCTCCTGACCAGCGACGAACTGCGCCAGTTCGGGCTGGATGGCACCAACGCGGTGCAGGACGATCTGGAACGCATCAAGCAGATGCGCAAGTGCGGCGATGATTTCGTGCGGCGCAAGGACGCCTTCCTGATCGCCTTCGACCAGGAGTGCAAGCGCGATGGCAGCGAACTGGAGGCGGTGACCCGCTGCGGACAGGCGCTCAAGCAGCGCTTCGGTTTCCCCGATGCGACCTGCCCGGACGAGAGCCCGCTGTCGGAGATCGATGTTTCCACCCTGCTGCCACCGGCCGCCGAAACGCCTCGCGATGGCCTGGCCGAACGCACCGCCAGCGACGCCGACCAGCCGCCGCCCGAGGCCGCCGAACGCAACTGACGGCCTGCTCACGGGGGTCACGTAGACTGGAGCGCAGTCCCACTCCAGCCCACGGTGTCCCGATGCGTGTTCCGCTGCTGCTGTCGCTCCTGCTTCCTGCCGTTGCCTTCGCGCAGACGCCACCGCCACCGGCCACGCCCGCGCCTGCACCTGCGCGGCCTGCACCGAACGCACCCGCTGCACCGGCACGCCCCGCGTTGAGCCCGGCACAGCAGGCGCAGCTGCAGAAGCAGGATGCGGAGATGACGGCCGCCGGCCTGCAGGTGGCCCAGCTGGTGGACAACAACCGCGCGGCCGACGCCTGGAAGGGCGCCTCGGCCGTGGCCCGCAAGTCGGTGACCGAACAGGCCTTCGTCAGCCAGCTCGGCAATGACCGCAAGCGCCTGGGCGCGCTCACCTCGCGCGGCCAGCCGGTGGTGACGCGGGTCAAGTACGGCCCCGGCGCCACCGTGCCGGAAGGCCTCTACATCAACGTCAGTTTCCCCACCCGTTTCGCCAACAGCGCGCAGCCGGTGCGCGAGCTGGTCTCGTTCCGTCTCGACGAGGATCGGGTCTGGCGCCTGGCCGGTTACAGCGTGCGTGCTGCCACCCCCTGATCCGACGAGGAACGTTCCATGGGTATCGAGATCCAGATGTTGGCCTGGTCGATCGTGCTGGGCCTGGTGCAGGTGATGATCGCGGCCGGCGCGGTCACCCGCGAACGCGGGCTGGCCTGGAACGCATCGGCGCGTGATGGCGTGGCAGCACCGCCGGGACCGCTGGCGGCACGGCTGCAGCGGGCGCAGGCCAACTTCCTGGAGACCTTCCCGTTCTTCGCCGCCGCCGTGTTGGCAGTGGTGCTGACCCAGCGCCAGGACAGCACCACGGCGCTGGCAGTGCAGCTGTATTTCTGGGCACGGCTGGTCTACGTGCCGCTGTATGCCGCCGGCATTCCCTACATCCGCAGCCTGGTCTGGGTGGTGTCGATCGTGGGCATCGTGCTGCTGGTGTGGACGCTGCTGCACGGCGTGGCGTGATCCGTCGCCGACGCGGCTGATCCAGATCAAGAACGCCCGCGCCTGCCGGGCGTAAGCTCGGGCGTGGACAAGCAACCGCAGGAACGGACCATGCCGGAAGGGCGCACGAGGGAAGACGACACGCCGCACGGCAGCGTGACGTCGGTGGATGTGGTGGTGGTCGGCGCGGGGCCTGCAGGGCTGTGTTTCGCCCGCGCGCTGGCCGGCAGTGGTCTGCGCGTGGTCATCATCGAGCAGCAGCCGCGCGCCGCGCTTGCCGAGGCCGCGTTCGACGGGCGTGAGATCGCGCTCACCCATGCGTCCCGGCAGATACTGGAACGGCTCGGGGTGTGGGAACGGCTCGATCCGGCCGAGATATCGGCGCTCCGCGATGCCAAGGTGATGGACGGCGGTTCGCCATTCGCGCTGACCTTCGCCTCGGGCGGCCGGGAGGGCGGTGACCTCGGCTGGCTGGTGCCCAATCACCTGATCCGCCGCGCCGCCTGGGACAGCGTGCAGGGCCAGGCCGGCCTGCAGGTGCTCGACCAGGCCAGCGTGCGCGGCATCGTGCCGGGCGCCCGGCACAGCGAGGTGCTGCTGGCGGACGGGCAACGCTTCCACGCGCGGCTGGTGGTGGCGGCTGACAGCCGTTTCTCCTCGACCCGGCGACTGCTGGGCATCGGGGCGCGCCTGCGCGACTTCGGCAAGTCGATGCTGGTGTGCCGGATGCAGATCGAAGTGCCGCACCAGCACACGGCGTGGGAGTGGTTCGGCTATGGCCGCACGATGGCGTTGCTGCCGCTCAATGGTGACCAGGCGTCGGCGGTGATCACGCTGCCGCCGCGGCAGATCGAGGCGCTGCTGGCGCAGGACGAGGCGGCCTTCGGCCGCAGCATCAGCGGTTTCTTCGAACACCGCCTGGGGGCGATGACGCCGCTGGCGCGCCCCAACGCCTATCCGCTGGTCGGGGTGTATGCCAATGCGTTCGTGGGCGAGCGCTGCGCGCTGATCGGCGATGCCGCGGTGGGCATGCACCCGGTGACCGCACACGGCTTCAACCTGGGCCTGCAGAGCCAGGACCGGCTGGCGGCGGTGCTGCGCCGGGCGGCGGAGCGGGGAAGCGACATCGCCGCGCCGGGCGGCCTGGCCGCGTACGAGCGCGGGCACCGGTTGGCGTCACGGCCCCTGTATGAAGCGACCAATGCGATTGCCACCCTGTACACCGATGACCGGCTTCCGGCGCGCGTGCTGCGCCGGGCCGGCCTGCGCCTGGCCCACGGGGTGGCCCCGTTCCGGCAGCTGATCGCCGCCCATTTGACCCAACGGTGACCGGCCGAGGCCATCACGTTCGGGTGGGTGACAACCGGTGGTCGTCACGCCCCACCCTCACGGGGCGTCGGAATCGGCGATGACGTTGATGACGGTGTCGCCGAACTGGACCTGCTGGCCTGCGCGGATCTTGCACGCCTTGCGCAGTTCCACCTCGCCGTCGACCAGGACGTGGCCGTCGCCGATCACAGTCTTGGCCTCGCCGCCGCTGGTGACCAGGTCGGCCAGCTTGAGCAGCTGCTTGAGCTCGACGTAGTCACGGTCCAGTTCAAATTCGAGGGTCTGCATGGAGCGGGTATCCTGTGAAGGGGCGCGGACGGTGGACCGGGCCGGGAGAGGGCGCGTATTGTGCGCCAGAGCGCGGAAGAACGGCATCCATCCTGGAATCTGTACACGTTGTTCAGGAACGATGCGGTATCATCGCGCCCTGAGCGAGTGAATTCTCCTCCGACCGAGCAGCGCCAGGGCACGCGATAAGAAAGGGCGCCCAAAGCGCGGACCATCCCCTTTTTTATCCCACTGCCCTGTAAACGGCAGTGCTTCGGAGTTCCCCATGTCCCAAGAATCCCCCACGCCGCTGCTGTTTGCAGACCTCGGCCTGTCTGACGCTGTGATGCAGGCCGTGGCCACTGTCGGCTACGAAACGCCGTCGCCGATCCAGGCCGCCACCATCCCGGCGATGCTGGAAGGCCGCGACGTGCTCGGCCAGGCCCAGACCGGTACCGGCAAGACCGCCGCGTTCGCGCTGCCGGTGCTGTCCAACCTCGATTTCAACCAGACCAAGCCGCAGGTGCTGGTGCTGGCACCGACCCGCGAACTGGCCATCCAGGTCGCCGAGGCGTTCCAGACCTATTCGTCCGGCATCCCGGGCTTCCGCGTGCTGCCGGTCTACGGCGGCCAGCCCTACGGCCAGCAGCTGTCGGCCCTGCGCCGTGGCGTCCACGTGATCGTGGGTACCCCGGGCCGCGTGATCGACCATCTGGAACGCGGCACCCTGGATCTGTCCGAGCTGAAGACCCTGGTCCTCGACGAAGCCGATGAAATGCTGCGCATGGGCTTCATCGACGACGTCGAAGCGGTCCTGAAGAAGCTGCCGGAGACCCGCCAGGTCGCCCTGTTCTCGGCCACCATGCCGTCGCAGATCCGCCGCATCGCGCAGACCTACCTGAAGAATCCTGCTGAAGTCACCATCGTCAGCAAGACCACCACCTCGGCCAACATCCGCCAGCGTTACTGGTGGGTGAGCGGCATGCACAAGCTCGATGCGCTGACCCGCATCCTGGAAGTCGAACCCTTCGACGCGATGATCGTCTTCGCACGGACCAAGGCCGCCACCGAAGAGCTGGCCGAAAAGCTGCAGGCCCGTGGCCTGGCCGCGGCCGCCATCAACGGCGACATGCAGCAGGCCCAGCGCGAGCGCACCATCGGCATGCTGAAGGAAGGCAAGCTGGACATCCTGGTCGCCACCGACGTGGCCGCCCGTGGGCTGGACGTGGAACGCATCAGCCACGTGCTGAACTACGACATCCCGTACGACACCGAAAGCTACGTGCACCGCATCGGCCGTACCGGTCGTGCCGGCCGCACCGGTGACGCGATCCTGTTCGCCACCCCGCGCGAGAAGGGCATGCTGCGTGCGATCGAGCGCGCCACGCGCCAGCCGATCGAAGAAATGCAGCTGCCGAGCGTGGACGCGGTCAACGACACCCGCATCACCAAGTTCATGAGCCGCATCAGCGATGTGCTCGACGCCGGTGGCACCGAGTTCTACCGCGACCTGCTGCAGAAGCTGGAAGGCGAGAAGAACGTGCCGGCGATCGACATCGCCGCCGCGCTGGCCAAGCTGCTGCAGGGTGATTCGCCGTTCCTGCTGACCCCGCCGGTGCGCGGCGCGCGTGAAGAACGTGCACCGCATCCGCGCAACGAGCGCAGCAACGACCGTGGCGAACGTCCGGCCCGTTTCGAACCGCGTTTCGAGCGTGGCCCGCGTCGTGAAGACGACCGCGGCCCGCGTCCGCCGCGTCCAGAAGGCGACTTCGGCAACACCGACGGTGGTTTCGAACGCGCCCCGCGCCGTGACATCGCCCCGCGCGGTGCCCCGGAGCAGGGCATGGAAACCTTCCGCATCGAAGTGGGCCACGTGCATGGCGTCAAGCCGGGCAACATCGTCGGCGCGATCGCCAACGAAGCCGGGCTGGAGAGCCGCTTCATCGGCCGCATCGACATCCACGACGACTTCTCGGTGCTGGACCTGCCGGCCGAAATGCCGACCGACCTGCTCACCCACCTGAAGAAGGTGTGGGTGTCGGGCCAGCAGCTCCAGATGCGCAAGGTGGAGCCGGGTGAAGACCTGACCCCGTCGCCGCGTCCGGCGTTCAAGCCGAAGTTCGGTGGCAAGCCGCGCGGCCCGGGTGGTCCGGGTGGCCCGCGCAGCGGCCCGGGCGGCAACGACCGTCCGCCGCGTCGTGACGGCTTCAAGCCGCGCGGTCCGCGCAGCTGACCCAACGACCCGACGGCGCTGCCGCCCGGATCGTTCAGACAACGCCAGCCTTCGGGCTGGCGTTGTCGTTTGGGCGCTCCGCGACGGCGGCCCCCCGGTTTCGCGCCATCTCAACATGCGGCGTCCTAGCCTGAGCCGGCACGCGGCATACGGGCCGCGACCCACAGATGGCACCGGAGGATCCGCGATGCTGGGAGGCAGCAGGGACGTTGGCAGCAACGCCGTACCGTACGTGACGCGGGGCCTGACCCTGCGGTTCGTCCTGCTCACCGGCATGGCCATCGGCCTGGTCGCGCTGTCGGCGTTGATCCAGGAGCTGCAGGGCGCATCGACGGCATGGATCGTCGGGCAGAGCCACTGGTCGCGCAGCCAGCAGCATGCGTCGTTCGCGCTGGAGCGTTACATCGCCTCCGGCAACCCGTCGGCACTGGCCGAGGCACGCAAGGCGCTGGAAGTGCCGCTGGGCGACCGCGATGCGCGGCGTGCGCTGGAGCAGGACGACATCGATGTGGCACGCGCGCGGCGCGGCTTCGCGCAGGGCGGCAACGCGCCCGCCGACATCCACCGGCTGATCGCCTCCTTCCGTTACCTGGGCCAGGTGGGGTACTTCCGCGACGCCGTGCAGCTGTGGCGGCAGACCGACCGCGGCCTCACCCAACTGGTGCAGCTGGCCGACGCCGCCGAGGCGATGCACGCCACCGGCAACCCGGCCCCCGCCGTCCGCGAGGCGTTGCTGGTCCAGCTGCAGGCGTTGGATCTGAGCCTGCAGGCACAGGCCAAGGCGTTCTCGCTGGCCCTGCTCAACACCGCCTCCATCGTGCGCATCGCCACGCTCATCGTCGGCGGGCTGTCGGTGCTGTTGATCACGCTGGTCGCCGTGCTGCTGGCGCGGCGCGTGCGCAACGACCTGATCGACAAGGAAAGCCGGTTCCGTGCGGCGTTCTACCAGGCCACCGTGGGCATGCTCAAGCTGGACCACGCCGGCGGGGTGGTGGAAGCCAACCAGGCCATCGCGGACATCCTGGGGTACCGCCGTGAGGCGCTGCTCAGCATGGAACTGCCGGCGCTGCTGATGGAAGGCGAGCTGGTACTGGACCAGGCCGGCGAGATCGATTGGGTGCGCCAGCTGCGTCCGGGTGAGCTGCGCTTCCTGCGCGCCGATGGTGGCCTGCTGTGGGGGCGCTGGAGCGGCACGCTGGTGCGCAGCCCCGGTCGCGCGCCGACAGTGTTCGCCATCATCGAAGATGTCTCGCAGAACCACGCGTTGGCGCGCGAGGTCGAGCACCATGCCAGCCACGATCCGCTCACCGGCCTGGTCAACCGCCGCGAAATAGAGCGCCTGCTGGAGCGGGCCCTGCTGGACGTACGCAGCCGTGGTGGCACGCACAGTCTGTGCTACCTGGATCTGGACTATTTCAAGCTGGTCAACGACGGCCTGGGCCATGCCGCCGGCGATCAGTTGCTGCGCGGCTTTGCGGATTACCTGGTCGGTGCGGTGCGCGAGGGTGACTGGGTCGGGCGGATGGGGGGGGATGAATTCGCGCTGTTTCTCGCCGGGGCCCGCCAGGAAGAAGCCACGCAGGTCCTGCAGCGGATCGTGCGCTCGCTGGGGCAGGCCGGGTTCCAGCGTGACGACGGGATGCCGCGGGTCAGCTGCAGCATCGGCGTGGTGGAAATCACCGCCGAGGTGGCCGACGTCAACTGGTTGATGAGTGCGGCCGACAGCGCCTGCTACGCGGCAAAGCAGGCGGGGCGCAACCGCGTCCACTGCTTCAACGAGAACCGCATGGCGCTGGAGGAGCGGCTGCTGGAGGCTGAGCGGCTGGCCCATGTGTCCAGCGCCATTGCCGAGAACCGCATGCTGCTGTACGCGCAGCGGATCGAACAGGTGGGCGATCCGGCATTCCTGCACTACGAGGTGCTGGTGCGCATGCGCGACCGCGACGGTCGGCTGCAGACGCCCGGTGACTTCATGCCGGCCGTGGAGCGCTATGGCATGGGCATGGCGCTGGACCGGCACGTACTTGGATTGTTGTTCCGCCACCTGCAGGTCTGTCCGGCGCACGTGCAGCGTCTCGGCCTGTGCAACGTCAACGTCTCGGCGCAGTCGATCGCCGAACCCAGCTTCCTGGCCTACGTCTGCGACCTGCTGGAGCGCAACCGCGGTCTGGCCCGCAAGCTGTGCTTCGAGATCACCGAAACCGCGGCGATCAGCAACCTGGACCAGGCGCGCAGCTTCGTTGAAGGGGTCAAGGCGCGTGGCTGCCGGGTGGCGCTGGACGACTTCGGGGCAGGGCTGTCCGCCTTCGGCTACCTGCGCCAGCTGCCCGCCGACATGCTGAAGATCGATGGGGTGTTCGTGCGTGACATGGACATCGACCCGGTCAGCCGCGCCACCGTACGGGCGATCACCGAGATCGGCCGCGAGCTGCACATGACGGTGATCGCCGAGTGGGTGGAATCCCGCGAGGTCGCCGCGCAGCTGGAGGTGCTGGGGGTGGACGGCCTGCAGGGCTTCGCGATCGAGCGGCCCATGGCGCTGGAGAAGATGACCCAGCCGGCCTTGTGGAGGGATGCGTCATCGCATGCGCGCTGACCGGCGGGGGCGGCCGCCGGCCGGCAATGCTGCGATAATCGCCAGCAGGGGACGGCACGCGGCAGGCGTGGCGACGCACGACGACAGGACGGTGGTGTGAGGCTCAGGCACGGCAGGTCACGCGGGATGACGGGCGCTACGCGGTGGCTGGCCTGGCTGTTGTGCCTGCTGTTGCCCGGCATGGCGCTGGCCGGCACCGCCCAGGTGGACCGCGATGTGCTGCTGCTCGGCGCGGCGACGGATGAGCAGGCGCCGCAGCGCGCCTGTCCTGCCGACGCGCTGGCGCGCCACCAGCAGGTGCTTGCCGTTGCGGCCCCGGCCGAAGGCTGGTCCGGCGCGCCGCAGGCGGTGGACGTGTTCGGGGTGCTGACCGGTGAGGTGCGTATCAGCCACGGTGACCGCCGGATCTGCGGCAACATGCATGACGCGCGCACCCGTGATTCGCGCTTCCGCGCCGGGGTCGGCATGGTGGTGGTGCCCAAGGCCGGCGAGCGCGAGCCGATCGTGGTGTCCTGGGCCACCCCGCTCAAGCCCGGCTGGATTCCCACGGTGCGCCTGGGCGCGCCCAGCCCGGTCCAGCAGAACGACACGGCGCGGCTGCTGGTGCGCGCGGCCTGCATCGCGGTGGTGATCGCGCTGGGGTTGTCCGCGCTGATGGGCTACGTGACTGCCAAGGACCGCTCGTTCCTGATCTATGTCGCCGTCTGCCTGGTGTTCGTCCTGTGGCAGGCGGTGCTGGGCGGCCTGAGCGGGTACCCGGAGCCCTGGCTGCCGGTGCACGACCGCGCGTCGTGGTGGCTGGTGGCGCTCAGCGCATTCGCGCTGGCGATGCTGCTGCCCATCCTGTGGCGGCTCAATGGCGGCGACCGGCTCTGGCCCGGCTCGCGCATGGGCCAGCAGGCCGTGCTGTGGGGCCTGGTCGCCGTGGGACTGTGCGTGCCCTGGATGGGGCTGTCCGCACTGGCCGTGGTGGCGGCGGCGCTGGAGTACGTGTACGTGCTGGGCTGCGTGGTCTGCCTGGGCGTGGGCCTGTGGGCGCTGTCGCGGCGCGACGGCTACGCGCTGGCCGGCCTGCTGGCGCTCGCGCCGTGGTGGATCATGATCATCGCCGACGCGCTCGATGCGCGATGGTTGACCGCCTACCGGATCGAGGTGCTGCAGCTGTCGGCCACCTGGTTCCTGATGATGTCGGCCTATGCGCTGAACCTGCGGCTGGGGCGGCTGCGCCAGCAGCGCGATGCAATGCGCCAGCTGGCCGAGACCGACGCACTGACCGGGCTGCCGAACCGCCGCGCGGGACTGGGCCTGCTGGCCCGCCATATGGACCGCGCCGCGCAGGAACAGCAGCCGCTGGCGATCGGGTTCCTGGACATCGATCTGTTCAAGGACATCAACGACCAGTTCGGCCACGAAACCGGCGACCAGGTGCTGGTCGCGGTGGCGCGGGCGCTGCGCGGGGCGGTGCGCAGCCAGGACGACGTGATCCGCATGGGCGGGGAGGAGTTCCTGGTGCTGCTGCCTGGCGCGGGCCATGCCGCCGCGTTGGCCCGGCTGGAGAACGTGCGCCAGCAGGTGGCGTCGGTGAGCGCGGCGCTGGGCATCGCAGGGTTGGCGGTGACGGCCAGTATCGGGCTGGCCGTGCTGCGGCCGGGCCGGGACGACCTGGCCGGGCTGCTGCGCCGCGCCGACCACGCCATGTACCGGGCCAAGCGCGCCGGGCGCAACCAGGTGTGCGATGCGGAGCAGCCGCTGCGGGCAGACACTCCGCTGGCGGTGTGACGCCACGCCGCAGCGGGTTTTGCCGGATAATGGCCCGATGACAACCCGACTCAACAAGTTCATCGCCGAAACCGGCTTCTGTTCCCGCCGCGAGGCCGATCGCCTGATCGGCGAACGCCGCGTCACCGTCAACGGCCAGGCCGCCGGCACCGGCGCGGTGGTCGGCGAGGGCGACATGGTGCTGGTCGACGGCCAGCCGCTGCGCGCCCGCGAGGCGAAGAAGGCGGGCGGCCGCCGCCACGTCTACATCGTGCTGAACAAGCCGGTAGGCATCACCTGCACCACCGAAACGGCGGTGAAGGGCAACATCGTGGAGTTCGTGGGCCACGAGCAGCGCATCTTCCCGGTCGGCCGCCTGGACAAGGATTCCGAAGGGCTGATCCTGATGACCAGCAACGGCAACATCGTCAATCAGATCCTGCGCGCGGAGAACGGGCACCAGAAGGAATACCTGGTGGCGGTCAACAAGCCGGTCACCGACGAGTTCCTGCGCGGCATGCAGCGCGGGGTGCACATCCACAATGAAACCACGTTGCCCTGCCGGGCGGCGCGCATCGCCAAGTTCGGCTTCCGCATCATCCTGCAGCAGGGCCTGAACCGGCAGATCCGGCTGATGGCCGCGGCCTTCGGCTACCGGGTCACGCAGCTGCGCCGGGTGCGCATCGACAACGTGAAGATCGGTGCGCTGAAGCCGGGCCAGTGGCGCAACCTGACCGATGCCGAGCTGCAGGGGCTGCTGCCGAAGCAGCAGGACTGGTAAGGCGGGGCGGGGCGGTCATGATGGACGGCGTCGGTCGGGCTAGACTGGCGCCAGGTCCCGGAATGTCGCTGCTCCATGATCAAGCCCGAAAAGCCCGTCAATGAAGCGGTGCGCCTGGCGGCGCTGTACCGTTACCGCATTCTTGATTCGGAGAAGGAAAAATCCTTCGAGGATCTGGTCACCATCGCGAAGGCGGTGTGTGGAACCTCGATGGCGGCGGTGACGCTGATCGATGCGGAACGGCAGTGGTTCAAGTCGATCCAGGGCACGGTGGCGCAGGAGTTGCCGCGTTCGGATTCGATGTGCGGGCACGCGATCCTGCAGCCCGCGCAGGTGATGGTGATCGAAGATGCGCGTGTTGATCCGCGCTTCCACGACAATCCGATCGTGACGGGTGATCCGAAGGTACGGTTCTATGCGGGGGCGCCGTTGATCAGCAACGACGGGATGCCGCTGGGGACGCTGTGCGTGTTCGATCCGCAGCCGCACCAGCTGGATGCGCAGCAGACCGAGGCGCTGGCGGCGCTGTCGCGCCAGGTGATGCTGGTGATGGAGCTGCGCCGCTTCGCGCTGGACATCCAGAACCACATGGTGGAGCGCGACGATTACGAGACGCTGCTCAGCGAGTACCACGAGGTGCTGCTGGCGCAGAACGCGGACCTGGCCGAGCAGAGCCGGACGGATGTGCTGACGGGGCTGCCGAACCGGCGGGCGATGTCGGTGGCACTGGAGGCGTCGGTACAGGACGCGGACGGGCAGCCACGGCAGACGGCGGTGGCGCTGGTCGATGTAGATCACTTCAAGCACATCAACGATTTCAACGGCCACGCGACCGGCGACCGGGTGCTGGCGGAAATAGGCACGCTGCTGCGCGCGCAGTTCTCGGGACGTGGTCTGGCGGCCCGCTACGGCGGCGAGGAGTTCGTGGTGCTGATGCCGGACACGGAACTGCGTACTGCGGAGCTGCAGTGCGATTTCCTGCGCATGGCCATCGCCGATCTTCCGCTGGGCTTCCCGGTGACCGTGAGCATCGGGGTGGCGGCGCACCATGCCGGTGACACGGTCGAGCAGACCCTGGCGCGTGCGGATGCGGCGTTGTATCGGGCCAAGGGCAATGGCCGAAACCGGGTGGAGGTGGCTTCTTAGGCTATCGCAACCTATCCCGTAGAGCCGGGCCCTGCCCGGCTGCTTCACGCATTTGGGCGCACAGCCGAGGGTTGATACATGGCCTGCGTTGGGCCGCCCGGTGCGCGTTTGCGGGGTCGCCGTAAACCCATCCTTGGGGGCTAAGCGGTCGCCATCCATGGCGCCGATTCCCCCGCAAACCCGCCCCGGTCGACCCTCGACAGAGGGCTGGTGGCCACGGAAGGGGCCAGGTCAAAAGTGTCGTCTTCGACCGAGTACAGAACCGTCGCAGTACCTGCGACTTGTGCTCGGCATCCTGCATGCCCTTTTTCCTGTTTGGCCCTCGCCCATGCTCCAGACGTTGGCTATTTCCCGTTACCGCTCGCTGCACGACCTGGTCGTGCCGATGGGGCGGTTGAATCTGGTGACTGGCGACAACGGCAGTGGCAAGTCGAGTCTGTATCGCGCGCTGCGGTTGCTGGCCGATACGGCGCAGGGCGGGGTGGCGGCAGGGCTGGCGCGCGAGGGTGGGTTGGGGTCGGCGCTGTGGGCGGGTCCTGCGGAGACCAGCCGGGCCATGCTGCAGGGGGAGGTGCCGGTGCAGGGCGCTGCGCGCAGCCCGCCGGTGGCGTTGCGGCTGGGCTTTGCGGCCGATGACTTCGGTTACGCGATCGATCTGGGGTATCCCGCGCCGAGCCTGTCAGCGTTCGCGCTGGACCCGCAGATCAAATGCGAGAGCGTGTGGGCCGGTCCGTTCCTGCGCAGCAGCAACGTGCTGGTCCAGCGTCGCGGGCCGTTGGTGCGGCGCCGCCAAGGCCGGCAGTGGGAGGTGGTGGACGAGCATCTGTCGGTGTTCGACAGTGTGTTCTCGCAGCTGGCCGACCCGCAGCGGATGCCGGAAGTGCTGACGCTGCGCGAAGCGATCCGGGCATGGCGGTTCTATGATCATTTCCGCACGGACGCCGATGCGCCCGCGCGGCAGGCACCGTTGGCCACGCGCACGCCGGTGCTGGCCCACGATGGGCGCGACCTCGCGGCGGCATGGCAGACCATCGTGGAGATCGGGGATGCGCAGGGGTTGGCAGACGCGGTGGACGATGCGTTTCCCGGTGCGCAGGTGCAGATCGATGGCAGCGAAGGGCGGCTGCATCTGAAGTTTCACCAGCCGGGTCTGTTGCGCCCGTTGGCGGCGGCCGAGCTGTCTGATGGCACGCTGCGCTATCTGCTGCTGATCGCGGCGCTGCATACGCCGCGTCCGCCGCCGCTGATGGTGCTCAACGAACCGGAGACCAGCCTGCACCCGGACCTGCTGCCGGCATTGGGCCGGCTGATCATTGCCGCAACGGCGCGCAGTCAGCTGTGGGTGGTGTCGCATGCGACCCGGCTGGTGGCGGCGTTGCGCGAATCGTCGCTGTGCAATGCCATCGCGCTGGAAAAACAGCTGAGCCGGACCACACTGGTGGGACAGGGGCTGCTGGATGCCCCGGCGTGGTACTGGCCCGAACGCTGATCAATCGACGATGTTGCGCGCCTCGGACGTGCCCAGGATTTCGGGGTGCTGCACCGGCTTGCGCTTGTTCAGCAGCGGGTGCAGGAACACTGCGCCCACGATGATCGCCACGCCGCCGTAGAACAGCGGGGTCAGTTCATGCTGTTCGCTGAGCAGCACCATCGCCAGCAGGATCGCGTAGACCGGTTCCAGGTTGGTCACCAGCTGCACGGTGTAGGCGCTGAGGTGGCGCAGCGCGACCAGCGCCAGCGCGAAGGGCAGCAGCGTGCACACGCCGGCCAGGGCGAACAGCAGCAGACTGTCGCGCAGGTCCGGCACCACCCACAGCGGGCTGGCCAGCGCCGGCAGCAGGAAGGGCAGCAGCGGGGCGAGCAGGGTCAGGGTCACGGTGCCGGCACCCAGCTCCACGGCGGTGACCGTCAGCGGGTCGGCGTGGCTGACCAGGCGCTTGTTGAGCGAGCCGAACATCGCCACCAGCAGCGCCGACACCGCGCCGATCAGCACGCCCACGCGCATCCCGTCGGGGACGCCGCCGATCACCATGCCCACGCCGGGCAGCACGGCAATGCCGAAGGCCAGTTCGCGCAGCTGGAAGGGGCGTTTGGCCACCCACGGTTCGATCACGGCGGTGAACACCGGGGCCAGCGCGATGCAGGTGGCGGCCACGGAGGCGTTGGCCAGTTTCACCGCGCCGTAGAAGGTCAGCCAGTGCAGCGCGACCAGTGCGCCCACCCCGCAGTAGCCGGCGAACAGGGCCGGGGACAGCTGGCGCAGTCCACGCCATACGCGTGGCAGCAGGGCCAGCATGGCCACCACCAGCAGCATGCGCCACCACACCAGCGGCAGCGCGGGCAGGGAGATGCGCTTGCCTAGAATGGCGGTGATGCCCCACAACAGCACGCAGAAGTGGATCTGCAGCAGGGCTTTGCGGGTGTCGGTCATCGGCATCCGCATATTGTGCCGTAGAGCCACGCCCTGCGTGGCTGTTCCTGGCGGAAAATCTTGAATGCTGCGTGGCAGCCACGCAGGGCGTGGCGCTACGCTCCCACCTGTTCAAGCTGCTTCCGCAACGCCACGGCCGCGCCCGGATTGCGATGCTTGGCCGCACCGATGAACAGCATGTACACCTCGCGTGGCGCGCTGGGTTGGGCATCGGTGGCCACGTGCGGCAGGTCCGGGTTGTCCTCGCCGCGCGCCCAGCGCATCGCGCGCAGGCACCATTGCGTCAGGGTGCGCTCGGGATAGCCGGCGCGCAGGTTCGCACGCGACTGCATCAGCCGCGCATAGACGAAGTCTGCCGTCGGGTCGGCGAAGCTGGGGTAATCGCCGGAGCCACTGAACACCAGCGCCGCGCCGTGCGTACGTGCCATAGCGACCAGCTCCGGTGTCCACGCCGCCGCATTGCGCACTTCCAGCGCATGCTGCAGCGGCCGACCCCCTGCCTGTCGGGGCAGGGCATCGAGGAAACGGTCGAACTCCTGTGCACCGGCCGGGTGCGTTTCGCCGAACTGCCAGACCAGCGGGCCCAGCCGGTCTTCCAGCGCGGCAATGCCCTGGATGAAGCCGTCGGCGCGGGCACCGGCGGTGGCCAGGTCGTGGGTCTGGGTGATGGTGCGCGGGGCCTTGGCGGAGAAGCGGAAGCCTTCCGGGGTCTGCTCCCGCCACTGCGCATACACCGCCGGCTTCTGTGCGCGGTAGAAGGTGCTGTTGATCTCGATGCAGCCCAGCTGCCGGCTGGCATGCGCCAGCTCCTCGCGCTGCGGCAGGCCGGCCGGATAGAACGTGCCGCCGCGCCATGCCGGGAACACCCACCCGCCGATGCCGGTGCGGATCGGCCCGGGGGCACCGCTCATGGAGTGCCGGCCTCGGCGTGCCACGGGTTGTAGCTGCCAAACCACCACAGGTGGCCCTCCAGGTCGCGGCATGCATAGCCACGGCCGCCGTATTCCTGGTCGGCGATGTCGATGACCAGTTCGGCACCGGCGGCGACGGCACGCGCGTAATGGGCATCGGGATCGGTCACGATCACGCAGGCGCTCTGGGTTTCGCGGCCGTCCACGTCCTCCGGTTGCACCACCAGCTTGCCCCAGTCGCCGCCATTGTCGACCGAGCCGAGCATGATCATGCCGTGGCCGTAGACCAGCTGGGCGTGGAAGACGGTGTCGCCGTCGGCATACACCGCCTGTGCGTGGAAGCCAAACGCGCGTTCCAGCCAGGCAATGGCGGCCCGGGCATTACGGTAGCGGAGGCAGGGAATGATGGTGGAGCCGATGTCGGGCGCGGTCATAAGGGTAATCCGGGGTGGGCGGCTTCTGGCACAGGCGAGCCTGCGACCGGCCGCGTTACCATCGCGCGAAACCCGGCGTGGGGTCTCGTGGCCTCGACGCCCCTGCAACATGCAACCGGAGACACTGTTTGAAGACATCCTGGATCGGAGGCCTTGTGCTGCTGGCGTGCGCACCCCTGGCGTCGGCGGCCGTGCCGACCGAGCTGCAGCGGCTGGATGCCACCGTTGAACGTGTGCGCAGCCAGTTCGATGTTCCCGGCATTGCCGTGGCCGTGGTCAAGGACGGGCAGGTGGTGTTCGAGCGTGGCTACGGGGTGCGTGAGCTGGGCAAGCCGGCGAAGGTCGAGGCCGACACCCTGTTTGCGATCGCCTCCAACACGAAGGCGTTCACGGCCACCTCGCTGAACCTGCTGGCCGAGCAGGGCAAACTGAAGATGGACGACCGGGTGATCGACCACCTGCCGTCGTTCCGCATGTCCGATCCGTACGTGACCGGCGAAATGCGGATCCGCGACCTGCTCTCGCATCGCAGCGGGCTGAGCCTGGGCGCCGGCGACCTGTTGTTCTGGCCGACCACCGGCTACAGCAACGCCGAGGTGGTGCAGCGGCTGGGCAAGGTGCCGCTGAAAGCGGGTTTCCGCGACCGCTACGCCTACGACAACATCCTGTACGCGGTGGCACAGCAGGTGATTGAGAAGGTCTCGGGCCAGTCCTATGCGGACTTCCTGCAGCAGCACATCTTCACCCCGGTGGGCATGGGCGGTACCCGGTTCAACGCCGACCACCTGCAGCCCGGTGACAAGGCCGCTGTCGGCCATGCCAAGTACGATTTCAGCACGCTGCGTACCGTCGCCCCACTGACCTGGTCCAACAACGCGGGCGCCGGTGGCATCTATTCCAGCGTGCACGACATGGCGCGCTGGATGAACGTGCAGCTGGCCCAGGGCAAGCTGGACAACGGCACGCCGCTGTTCAGCCCGAAGTCGCAGCAGGCGATGTGGCAGATGATCACCCCGCAGGTGGTGCCCGAACCGAGCGTGCCGGCGCTGGCCGCCGCGCGGCCCAACTTCGCCGGCTACGGCGAGGGCTGGAGCCTGAGCGATTACCGCGGCCAGAAACTGGTGTGGCACACCGGCGGCTGGCCGGGCATGGTCTCGCGCGTCACGCTGGTACCGGAGCACAAACTGGGGATCGTGGTGCTGACCAACCAGGAAGTCGGGGCCGCCTTCAGCGCGATCACCATGGACGTGCTGGACGCCTACCTGGGTGCCCCGGCGACCGACTGGGTGGCTGCGTATGCCGCCGCGGTTGCCAAGGCGCAGGACAAGGCCGACGAAGGCTGGGCCGCGCACCAGGCCGCCCGCGATGGCACGTCGACGCCGTCGCTGCCGCCGGCCGGTTACGCGGGACGCTATCGCGACGCCTGGTACGGCGATGTGTTTGTTGAGCAGCGCAACGGCACATTGCGCCTGCGCTTCGGCAAGACCGCACAGCTGGTCGGCACGATGGAACACTGGCAGCACGACACCTTCATCGTGCGCTGGGACGACCGCTCACTCAATGCCGATGCATTCGTCACCTTCAGCCTGGACCCGGACGGCAAGGTGCGCGACGTGCGCATGCAGGCGGTGTCGTCGCTGACCGACTTCAGCTTCGATTTCCAGGACCTGCTGCTGACGCCGCTCAAATAACGGGCGGGCGCCGGCCAAGCGCCGGCGCCTTGCGGCCGCGTTTACGTCGGCCGTGGGATACTTGGCACCTTGATGGTTGTTTCAGGTGACAGGATGTTCCGCTGGTTCGAGGCGCTGATTCCGGTATTCCCGCCCATCGACGCGCGCATGCCGCCGCGTCGCGTGGTGCCGTTCTACCTCCACTACCTGCGCCCGGTATGGCCGGTGCTGCTGGCCACGCTGATCGCCGGGCTGCTGCTGGCGCTGGTGGAAGTGGCGATGTTCGATTTCCTCGGCCGCATCGTGGACATGGTGAGCGAGCAGCCGGACGCCAGCTTCTTCGCCCGGCACGCCGATACGCTGCTGTGGATGGCGGCCATCACACTGATCGCGCGGCCGGTGCTGGTCGGCCTGCACAACCTGCTGGTGAACCAGGCCATCGTGCCGGGGCTGAGCAACCGCTCGCGCTGGCAGATGCACAACTACGTGGTCCGCCAGAGCCTGTCGTTCTTCCAGAACGACTTCGCGGGCAGCATGGCCAACCGGGTCATGCAGACCGGCACGTCGCTGCGCGAGTCGGCGGTGCAGATGGTCGATTCGCTGTGGTACATCGTGGTCTACACCGGTACCGCGCTGTACCTGTTCGCGCAGGCCGACTGGCGGCTGATGATTCCGCTGCTGCTGTGGTTGGCCGCGTACGTGGTGATCATGTGGTACTTCGTGCCGCGCGCGAAGGAACGGGCCTGGATCGCGTCCGAGGCGCGCTCGAAGGCGATGGGCCGCATCGTGGACGGCTACACCAACATTCCCACGCTGAAGCTGTTCGCCCATGGTGGCCGGGAGCAGGCCTATGTAGCCGAGGCGATCGAGGAACTGGCGGTCAAGCACCGTCGGCAGACCCGGATCACCACCAGCATGGACCTGACCATCGCCGTGGTGAACGGCTTCCTGATCGCCGGCACCTGCGGGCTGGCGCTGTGGTTGTGGAGCCACGGCAACATCAGCGTGGGCGCGATCACGCTGGCGACCGGGTTGGTGATCCGCATCCACAACATGTCCGGCTGGATCATGTGGACCATCAACGGCATCTTCGAGGACATCGGCACGGTGCAGGACGGCATCACCACCATCTCGCAGCCGCTGAGCGTGCAGGATCGCGCTGATGCGGTGCCGCTGGTGGTGCGCGAGGGCGGGGTGCGCTTCGACGACATCCATTTCCATTACGGCAAGCAGGGTGGGGTGATCGCCGGGCTGGACCTGGCGGTGAAGCCGGGCGAGAAGATCGGCCTGGTGGGGCCGTCGGGTGCGGGCAAGTCGACGCTGGTGAACGTGCTGCTGCGCCTGTACGACCTGGAAAGCGGGCACATCCGCATCGACGGCCAGGACATCGCGGCGGTCACGCAGGAAAGCCTGCGCCGGCAGATCGGGGTGGTCACGCAGGACACTTCGCTGCTGCACCGGTCGATCCGCGACAACCTGCTGTACGGGCGGCCTGATGCTACCGAAGCGCAGCTGCAGGCGGCGGTGTCCAAGGCGCGTGCGGCGGCCTTCATCGAGACGCTGCGCGACAGCGAAGGGCGGCAGGGCTATGACGCGCATGTAGGCGAGCGCGGGGTAAAGCTGTCCGGCGGCCAGCGCCAGCGCATCGCCATCGCACGCGTGCTGTTGAAGGACGCGCCGATCCTGGTGCTGGACGAGGCAACCTCGGCACTGGATTCGGAAGTGGAGGCGGCGATCCAGGACAACCTGGACGAGCTGATGGCAGGCAAGACCGTCATCGCGATCGCGCACCGTCTGTCCACCATCGCGCGTATGGACCGGCTGGTGGTGATGGACCAGGGCCGCATCGTGGAAACCGGCACGCACGCCGAACTGGTCGCGGCAGGTGGCCTGTACGCACGGCTGTGGGCGCGCCAGACCGGTGGGTTCGTGGCGGCTGACGTGGGGTGAAGGAGACGCGGCTGCCGGTGGGGCGTGCGCTGAATCAGACGCGGCTGCCGGTGGAGCGAGCGCGGGGCCGCCATACCCTTGTCTGCGAATGTCCCCCGGCGTCGGCCCTTCGGCCGCCCCCTCCTCCTTTACTTCGCCACAAGGGCATGCCGGCCCCGCACTCGCCCCACCGGCGTTGGCACCGTGACATCCGCTTTTCCATCGCGAACCGCAAGCCGAG
>NZ_DAMCID010000042.1:0-21992 GCF_032099025.1 Stenotrophomonas sp. | reverse complement strand
GCCCCCGCTAGCACCTGAAGCTAGTGCGTCTACCAATTCCGCCACCTGGGCGACTCAGGAGGAGAATTCTGCGGGAGAACCATGAATGTGTCAACAGCATTTCGCAGAAAAGTTTTCGTTCCCGGCGCGTTGCTGCGTCATCGCGATCGCTGTTGCAGAAACGAAAAAACCCGCTTGCGCGGGTTTGATCATTTTCCAAGTCATGGTGCCCAGGAGAGGACTCGAACCTCCACGAAGTTGCCCCCGCTAGCACCTGAAGCTAGTGCGTCTACCAATTCCGCCACCTGGGCGACTTAGAAAGGGAATTATGCGGAACCACCCCGGGGGCTGTCAATGCATGCCGACGCGCCGATGGGCATACTCGGCCGACACCGACGCTCTGGAGTTTCCATGGCACTGCCGATCCTGCACGCCCACCCGCTGTCGTCCTGTTGCCAGAAGGTGCTGATTGCCGCCCGCGTGCTCGGTGTGGCGCTGGACGAGCGGATGCTCAACCTCGGTGACCCCGAGGATCGCGACCGGCTCAACCGCCTGTCCCCGGCCGGGAAGATGCCGGTGCTGGTCGACCAGGGGCGGGCAGTGGCCGAGACCAGCATCATCATCGAGTACCTGCAGCAGCACCTGGCCGGCGAGGGGGCACGCCTGATTCCGGCCGACCCCGATGCGGCGCTCGCGGTGCGGTTCTGGGATCGCTTCTCGGACTTCTATCTCATGACCCCCATGCAGGCGTTGACCGCCGAGCTGCTCAAGCCCGAGGGCGGGCGTAACGGGGACGCTGCCGAGGCAGCGCGGTCGACGCTGCTGAACAGCTATGCGGCCATGAACCCTCAGCTGCAGGATCGGACGTGGTTGGCCGGCGAGGGGTTCAGCATGGCCGATTGTGCGGCGGCACCGGCGTTGTTCTATGCGGTGGCCTATGTGGCGGTTCCCGGGAAGGACGCGCACCTGCTCGCTTACATCGAGCGGTTGATGGCGCATGCCGCCGTGGCAGCGGTCGTCGACGCGGCGCGGCCCTGGTTCAAGTACTTCCCGGGGCGAGCGGGGTTGTCCGCCCGGTTTTATACGCCCGACGACGCCTGAAACGAAAAAACCCGCTTGCGCGGGTTTGATCATTTACCGAGTCATGGTGCCCAGGAGAGGACTCGAACCTCCACGAAGTTGCCCCCGCTAGCACCTGAAGCTAGTGCGTCTACCAATTCCGCCACCTGGGCGACTCAGGGGGCGAATTCTGGGCATGTCCGCGAGGCTTGTCAACGGTTTTGTTAAATTTCTTCACAATCCTGCACAGGAGTGCCGCTGACCGGTTCTGCACACGCGCAGCGGTTACTATTGAGGTCAATGAAACCAAAGAAACCGACCCAGGGCGCGAAAGCCCCCAAGTCCCCGGCGCCCAAGAAGGCAGCCGGCCCGTCGGGCAACCCCCGCGCTGCCGCCAAGAAAGCCGGCAAGCTGCCACCCTGGATGCCTGAGTCCCTGAACACCCCTGAGCCGCCGCGCGGCAACAAGCGGGGCGCCAAGCCGGCGCACGCCGGGCCCGTCCCGACCCGCCGCCGCCCGCACCCGGCCCCGCTCGACGGTGAAGTGCAGCTGGATCCCTTCGCGGCCCGCGAAGCGGAACGCTACGCCCAGCCCATTGCCAGCCGCGAGGCGATCCTGCAACTGCTGGAACGCTGCGATGGTCCCCAGACGGCCGAGGAAGTCGGCATCCATCTGGGCCTGACCGAACCGGATCGTGCCGATGCCCTCGGCAAACGCCTGGGTGCCATGGTCCGCGACGGCCAGCTGGTGCAGAACCGCCGCGGCGGCTTTGCCCCGGTGCAGGCCACCAACCTGATCACCGGCGTGGTGATCGCCAACCCCGAAGGGTTCGGCTTCCTGCGCCCGGTGGACGGCGGTGGCGACGACCTGTTCCTGCCACCGTATGAAATGCGCAAGGTGATGCACGGCGACCGTGTGCTCGCCAACGTCACCGGCATCGACCGTCGCGGCCGTCGTGAAGGCAGCATCGCCCGCGTGCTCGAGCGCGGCATGACCCGCCTGATCGGTCGCTTCAGCATCGAGTTCGGCATCAACTACGTAGTGCCCGACGACAAGCGCATCCAGCGCAACGTACAGGTTCCGCCCGACCAGACCGGCGACGCCCGCGATGGCCAGCTGGTGGTGTGCGAGATCACCCAGGCGCCGGATACGCGCCGCCCGCCGATCGGCCGCATCATCGCGGTGCTGGGCGACAAGCTCACCGCGTCGTTGATCGTGGAAACCGCGATCCACGGCCACGAGCTGCCGTTCGAGTTCCCGCAGGAAGTGCTGAACGAAGCCGCTGCGGTGCCGATGCAGGTCGAGCCGGCGATGATCGGTGATCGCGTCGACCTGCGCAGCACGCCGCTGGTGACCATCGACGGCGAAGACGCCAAGGACTTCGACGACGCCGTCTACTGCGAACCCAACGACGAAGGCTTCCGCCTGGTCGTGGCGATCGCCGACGTCTCCAATTACGTCCGTCCCGGCACGCCGCTGGACGACGAGGCACAGAAGCGCGCCACCTCGGTGTACTTCCCGGGCTTCGTGGTACCGATGCTGCCGGAGACGCTGTCCAACGGCATCTGCTCGCTGATGCCCAAGGTCGACCGCATGTGCTTCGTCTGCGACATGCAGGTGAACCGCGACGGTGAAGTCATCCACTCGCGCTTCTACGAAGCGGTGATGAACTCGCATGCGCGCCTGACCTACACCCAGGTCTGGCAGGCGGTGGGCGAGAACGACGTGGCCGTGCGCAACCAGATTGCCGCGGTACTGCCGCAGGTCGAGCGCCTGCACCAGCTGTACAAGGTGCTGGCCAAGGCGCGGACCCGTCGCGGCGCGATCGAATTCGAATCGTCCGAAGTGCGCTTCGTGCTGGACAACACCGGCGAAGTCACCCAGGCCGGCATGCTGGTGCGCAACGATGCGCACAAGCTGATCGAGGAATGCATGATCGCGGCCAACGTGCAGGCGGCGCGCTACCTGCTGCACAAGCAGGTGCCGGCGCCGTTCCGTGACCACGCCAAGCCGCCGGAAGCGAAGTTCGACGACCTGCTGGAGTTCCTGAAGGAATTCAAGCTGAGCCTGCCGCCGTGGTCCAAGGTGCAGCCGGGCGATTACACCAAGCTGCTCAAGAAGGTGCGCGAGCGCCCGGACGCGGCCCTGCTGGAATCGGTGCTGCTGCGCAGCCAGAGCCTGGCGGTGTATTCGCCGGACAACCAGGGCCACTTCGGCCTGTCGCTGGACGCGTACGCACACTTCACCTCGCCGATCCGCCGTTACCCCGACCTGCTGGTGCACCGCGCGATCAAGCATGCACTGAGCGGCAAGCCGCTGGAGAAGTTCACCTACTCCGCGCGCGAGATGGCCGCGCTGGCACTGCAGTGCTCCGAACGCGAGCGCCGTGCCGACGAGGCCGAGCGTGAGGTCGACGAACGCTACCGCGCGGCGTGGATGGAAAAGCACGTGGGCGGCCAGTTCGAGGGCGTGATCAGTGGCGTCACCAGCTTCGGCCTGTTCGTCGAACTGGATGAGTCCAAGGTCAACGGCCTGGTCCATGTCACCCAGCTGCCGCACGACTATTACCAGTTCGACGCGACGCGCAAGACGCTGAGCGGCGAGCGCCGCGGCAAGAGCTATCGCCTCGGCGACCGCGTGCGCATCCTGGTGCTCAAGGCCAGCATGGAAGAGCGCAAGATCGACTTCCGCCTGGTGGAAGAGCAGGGCGATGAGGAACCGTCGCCGCCACCGCGTGGACAGCCGGCCAAGCGTCAGAAACAGAAATATTGAACGCGGGCGGCCCCAGGCCGCCTCAATCCGGTAGGTGCCCACCGTTGGTGGGCACTCCACGCGAGGGATCGACCCATGAACCCGGTTCCCGAATTCTCCGGCGGTTGCCAGTGCGGCGCGATCCGCTTCCATGTCCGTGGCGCCTTGCCGGACCGCTCGATCTGCCATTGCCGTATGTGCCAGAAGGCCTTCGGCGCCTACTACGCGCCGCTGGTGTCGGTGCGTGGCGCCGATTTCCGCTGGACCCGCGGCGAACCGAAACGGTTTCAATCGTCCAACCATTTCCGTCGGGGCTTCTGCCCCGACTGTGGCACCCCGTTGACCTACGAGGGTGAGGACGGCATGGCCGTGGCGGCCGGTGCGTTCGACCAGCCTGAACGCCTGCCGCCGACCGTCCAGTACGGCACGGAGTCCAAGCTGCCGTTCGTGGACCACCTCGGGACGCTGGAGGTGATCCTGCAGGAGGACGATCCGGACGCCGAACGGTTGCGCACCCTGGTGTCCCACCAGCACCCCGACCGCGACACCGAGCGCTGGCCCCGCTGACCCTGACGGTCCGTAGTGATGGGCGCTGCCGGGCAGGCGTCAGACCTCCGGCCGACCCAGGGGCCGGGCCTCCGCCCGGCAACCGGGCCGGCAATGCTCTACCATTACCACCCCCTGTACCGGTCCCGCCCCTGCAATGAGCAAGCAAAGCCAGTGGATCGTCGGCGTCAACGCCGTCGCTTCCTCGATTGAGAACGATGCCGAGAATGTCCGCGAAGTGCTCATCGAGGCCAGCGCGAAGAATCCGCGGCTGACCGAGATCGAGGAAAACGCGCGGCGCAAGGGCATCGACGTGCGCAAGGTCAACACCCAGGCGCTGGACGGCGTGGGCGGCTCGGTGCGTCACCAGGGCGTCGCGGCGCGTTACCAGGCCGCACGCACCTACGGTGAGAACGAACTGGAGGCTCTGGTGGAGGCTGCCGAGGGCAAGGCCCTGCTGCTGATCCTCGACGAGGTGCAGGACCCGCACAACCTGGGCGCGTGCCTGCGCAGCGCGGCGGCCGCCAATGCCACCGCGGTGATCATCCCCAAGGACAAGTCGGCCACGGTGAATGCCACCGTGCGCAAGACCTCGGCCGGCGCTGCCGACCGCATTCCGGTCGTGGCCGTGACCAACCTGTCGCGTTGCATGAAGGACCTGCAGAAGCTGGGCGTGTGGATCTACGGGCTGGCCGGCGAAGCCAGCGACTCCCTGTACGCCATCGACCTCAAGGGCAACGTGGCCCTGGTGCTGGGCGGCGAAGCCGACGGCATGCGTCGCCTGACCCGCGAGAACTGCGATGGCCTGGTCAAGATCCCGATGCCGGGCGACATCGAAAGCCTCAACGTCTCCGTCGCCGCGGGTGTGAGCCTGTTCGAGGCCGTCCGGCAGCGCAGCTGACGCACCCGCGTAGAGCCACGCCCTGCGTGGCTGCGCTTCGATCGGGCACCGCGAAGCCACGCAGGGCGTGGCTCTACTTGGGTGATCGGGCACGGAGGGCGTGGCTCTACTTGGGTGATCCGGTACCGCGAAGCCACGCAGGGCGTGGCTCTACTTGGGTGGTCGGGTACCGCGAAGCCACGCAGGGCGTGGCTCTACGGGGCGTCGGCGCTGCCGCCCAGCGCCTTGAACAGGGTCACGTCGTTGACCAACTGCTTCTGCTTCACCGAGGCCAGCGACAGCTCCGCGTCGCGGCGGGTCTGCTGCGCTTCCAGCCAGGTGCGCAGGTCGGTGGCGCCCACCCGGTAACGCACCTCGTACATGCGCTCGATGGCCACCGCTTCGTCATACGAGGCCTGCGAGGCGGCCACCTGGGTGGCGAACTGCGTGCGCGCGGACAAGGCGTTGTCCACCTCTGACAGCGCGGTGTAAAGCGTGCGGCGGAAACTGTTGGCCGCGATCTGGTAATCGGTCCCGGCCATCTGCGTGTCCAGCTGCGCCTGGCGGATATTGAGGAACGGCAGCGACAGCCCGGCACCGAGCGCGGCGACCGGATTCCTCAGCACGTCCGACAACGAGGTGGCACCGCTGCTCACGCCGCCGGTCAGGCTCAATGCCGGGTAGTAGCTGGTGGCGGTCACCTTGATGTTCTTCAGGCTGTTGCGCAGGCGCAGTTCGGCCGCGCGCAGGTCCGGGCGGCGGCCCAGCAGGTCGGCCGGCAGGCCTTCGGCAATGGCCGGACCGCCAGTGCTCTCCAGCGCCTGCGGCTCGTCGGCCTGCGGCCACGGCTGCCCATCCAGCAGCACGGTCAGCGCATTGCGGCTGGCCACGCGCTGCTGCTCCAATGCGCTCTGCGCGGCGCGCTGCGCCTCCAGGCTCTGCGTGGCCTGGCGCACTTCCAGTCGCGACACCGCGCCGGCGTCGAAGCGCGCCTGCACCAGTTGCCGGGTGCGCTGCAGCCGCGCCAGGTTGGCCTCGCCGGCGCTGATGGACTGGTTGAGATAGGCCAGCGTCCAGTACTGCGTGGCCACGTCGCCGATCACCAGCAACGCGGTGTTCTGCAGGTCCTCTTCGCTGGCCTGGGCCTCCCACTGGGCGATGTCGCGCTGTGCGCGCAGCCGGCCCCACAGGTCGATTTCCCACTGCAGTGACACGCCGGCCGAGCTGCCGCGGTTCCAGTCGGCGCTCTGGTCGATGGGGCGGCTGCCGCTGCTGCTGACGCTGCCCGACGGTTGTGGCCACAACGCATTGTCGGCCAGGCCGGCCTGCAGGCGGGCGCGTTGCACGGCCAGCCCGGCCGTGGCCAGGTCGGTGTTGGCCTGCAGGGCGCGCGCGATCACCCGGTCCAGGCGCGGATCGCCGAAGCCGGTCCACCAGGCATCGTCACGCACGTCGGTGCGCAGTGTCTCCGGTGCATGCGATGGCTCGGTCGGGGCATTGCGCTGCGCGTCGCCGCGGCCATACACGGCCGGCACACTGGGCGGGTCCACCCGGTACTGGCCGGTGCTCACACAGGCAGACAGGAGCAGGGCAGTGGTGCAGGCCAGCGCCAGCGGGCGCACGGCGGGAACCAACGGATACAGGAAAGGAATCTTCATTCGCGCGCCAGCGCCTCCACGGGGTCGAGTTGGGCCGCATTGCGTGCCGGAAGGAAGCCGAATGCCACACCGATCAGGCTCGAGCACGCAAATGCGGCCACGATGGAGAAGGTGGAGAACAGCATCTGGAAATCAGGGGCGAAGCGGCCGAACAGCCACCCCACCAGCAGCGACAGCCCAACCCCGAGCAACCCGCCCAGCAGGCAGACCAGCACCGCTTCGATCAGGAACTGCTGGCGGATGTCGCTCTGCCGCGCGCCGACGGCCATGCGCACGCCGATCTCGCGGGTGCGTTCGGTCACCGACACCAGCATGATGTTCATTACGCCGATGCCACCGACCAGCAGTGCGATCGCGGCGATGGCACTGATCAGCAGGGTCATGGTGCGCGTGGTCTGTTCGATGGTCTCGCGGATCTCGGCGCTGTTGCTGAGGAAGAAGTCCTCCGTGCCATGGCGCATGACCAGCAGCTTGGAGATGGCCGCCTGCGCCGCATCCATCGGGGTGGCGTCATCCACGCGCACGGTGATGCTCGAGACATGACTCTGGCCGAGCATGCGCGACATCACGGTGGTGTAGGGCACCCAGATCGACAGGCTGGTACTGCTGCCAAACCCCATGCTCTGGCGTTGGGCCACGCCGATCACGCGCACCGGCACGTTGCCGAGCAGGATCACCTGGCCCACCGGGTCGGCGCCGTTGGGGAAGAACTGGGTACGGGTGTTCTCGTCGATCACCGCGACCTGCGCCAGACCCTTCACCGCGTCCGCGTCGAAGAAGCTGCCCGCGCTGAGGGTCACGCCCTTGACCCGGAAGAACTGCTCGCCGACGCCACTCACCTGCGCGGTGGCCGACTGGTTGCGGTAGCGCGCCGTGGCCGAGGACGACACGCTGGGGGTGACGCTGTCGATGTAGCTCTGCCGCGACAGCGCGTCGGCATCGCTGGCCTTGAGCGTCTGCACGCGCGCCGAGCGCATGTCGCCGAAGCCGCGCCCCGGATAGACATCGATGGTGTTGGTGCCCAGCGCGCTGATGTTCTGCAGGATCTGCTGCTGCGAGCCGTTGCCCATGGCCACCACCGACACCACCGAGGCGATGCCGATGATGATGCCCAGCATGGTCAGGAAGGTGCGCAGGCGGTGGGCGTTCATCGCCAGCAGCGCCATGCGGAAGGCTTCGGTGAAGCGGTCGCGCGCGGCGCGCCAGCTGTGGCCCTTGGCGGCGGCCACGGTCGGCGTGCGCTGGGCGCGGTAGCGCGGTGCCTTGTCGTTGATGCGGTCGGCGATGATCTCGCCGTCGCGGATCTCGATGATGCGCTGGGCGTGTTCGGCCACCGACATGTCGTGGGTGACGATGATGATGGTGTGGCCTTCGGCATGCAGCTCGCCCAGGATGCCCATCACTTCCTCGCCGGATTTCGTGTCCAGCGCGCCGGTCGGCTCGTCGGCCAGGATCACCTCGCCACCGTTCATCAGGGCGCGCGCGATGGACACCCGCTGCTGCTGGCCACCGGAGAGCTGCCCCGGCTTGTGCTGCATGCGGTCGCCCAGGCCCAGCCGCTGCAGCAGCTGCTCGGCGCGCGCGGTGCGCACGGCCGCCGGGCTGCCGGCATAGACGGAAGGCACTTCCACGTTGCCGCGCGCATCCAGGTCGCCGAGCAGGTGGTAGCGCTGGAAGATGAAGCCGAAGTGCTCGCGGCGCAGTTCGGCCAGCTCGTCGGGCAGCATGCTGCCGGTCTCGCGGCCGGCTACCTGGTAGCTGCCCCGGGTGGGACGGTCCAGGCAGCCCAGGATGTTCATCAGGGTGGACTTGCCCGAGCCGGACTGCCCGACGATGGCCACGATCTCGCCCGCCGCGATGTCCAGGTTGACGTCGCGCAGCACGGCGATGGTCTCGTCGCCGGCCGGAAACTCGCGGCGCAGGTCGCGCAGCCGCAGCAGCGGCGTGCCGGTGGGGGCGGTCTTCATCGACGCGGCCCGCCCATGCCCGGGCCGCCCATGCGCATCTGCGCGCCGCCGCGGTTGCCGCCGCTGTTCGCAGACGGGGTGGCGCTGCCTTCGCCGACCACGACCTTCTCGCCTTCGTTCAGACCCGAGAGCACCTCGGCGCTGGAACCGGTGTTGATTCCGATCTTCACCTTGCGCGGCTGCGGCACGCCATCGGCGTCGGCCACTTGCACCACGTACTGGCCGTCACGCGCCTTCCGACCCAGCGCCACCGACGGAATGGTCAGCACGCCCTTGGCCTGCTTCAGCAGCACCGACACCTGCGCGGTCATGTCGATGCGCAGCGTGCCGTCCGGGTTCTCCACGTCGAACAACGCGTTGTAGTACACCGCCGAACTGGCGCTGGAGCTGGACGAACTGGAGCTGCTGGCGCTGTCGCTGGCAATCGACGACGGCGCCGGATTGATCTGGCGCAGGGTCGCGTGGTACTTGCGGTCCGGATCGCCCAGCGTGGTGAAGTACACCGGCATGCCGGCCTTGATCTTGACCACGTCCGCTTCGGATACCTCGGCATTCACCGTCACCAGATCCAGCCGCGCCAGCATCACGATGGTCGGCGCGGTCTGGTTGGCGTTGACGGTGCGGCCTTCCTCGGCCACCACCGCCACCACGGTGCCGTCCATCGGCGCGGTGATGCGGGTGTAGGCCAGGTTGGCGTTCGCCGTGCCCAGCTCCGTTTCGCGGCCCTTGATCTGCGCATCGTAGGACTTGACCTGCGCGCGCGCGGTCTTGAGCTGTGCCTCGGCGGTGTCGTACTCCGCACGCGAGGTGGCCTCGGCGGCCAGCATTTCCTGCTGGCGGGCGAATTCGAGTTCCGCCTGGCGCAGGCTGGCCTGCTGCACCGCGCGCTGCGCGGTGACCTGGTCCAGCGATGCCTGCGCGTTGAGCACGGCGTTGCGCTGGGTGGTGGCGTCGATTTCGGCGATCAGGTCGCCTTGCTTGACCGAATCACCCAGTTGCACCTTCAGCGACTTGATCTGGCCCGAGGCCTGGGCACCGACGCTGACCAGCTTGTAGGCATCGATCACGCCGGTCGCTTCCACCGTCTGTTCCAGGTCGCCGCGGGTGACCGGGCTGGTGGCCAGGGTCGGGGCGGTCGGTTTACGCAGGGTCCATGCGACAATGCCGCAGGCCACAGCGACGACGGCAAGCAGCAGCAGCACGCGGCCGCGGCGGGTGGTGGGCAGGCGGGGCTTCACGATGATCGTCAACTCGACAGGCCGGCATGCGGCGTTGTCAGCATTGTGAAGAGCGGCCGCGGAGGGCTCAACGCTCGCCGTGTAACAGGATGTAACCGCGCCCCTGTTTTCGCGTGTCCGTGTGTATCGTGCGCACTGCCTGAAACATGCGTACGCAAACCAGAGGATGCGGTTCAGCTCCCGACAGGGGATCATCGCCGCATGGAGAACACGACTACGATGCAACGCCTGCTGATCGTCGATGACGACAACGACATCCGCCAGCTGCTGGCCGAACAGCTCGGCCGCGCCGGCTACCAGGTCAGTACCGCCAGCGATGGCCAGGGCATGCGCCAGGTGCTGGAGCGCGAGCACGTGGACCTGATCGTGCTCGACCTCAACCTGCCGCGCGAGGATGGCCTCACGCTGTGCCGCGACCTGCGCGCACGCTCGAGCACGCCGGTGATCATGCTCACCGCGCGCAGCGAGCCGATCGACCGCGTGCTGGGCCTGGAGATGGGCGCCGACGACTACCTGGGCAAGCCGTTCGAGCCGCGCGAGCTGCTGGCGCGCATCCGCAACGTGCTGCGCCGGACCGAGGCACTGCCGGCCAATCTGGAGCCGCTGGCGATCCGACGCGCGCGCTTCTCGCAGTGGACCTTCGACCTGGAACATCGCCACCTGGTGGATCCCAACGGTCGCGTGGTCGTGCTGTCCGGCGCCGAGTTCCGCCTGCTGCGCGTGTTCGTCGGCCATGCCAACAAGGTGCTGTCGCGCGAGCAGCTGGTGTCGCTGAGCAGTGGCCGCAGCTACGAGTCGCAGGACCGTGCCATCGACCTGCAGGTCAGCCGGCTGCGCAACAAGCTGGCCGATGACGGCGGCAGCGATGGCCTGATCAAGACCGTGCGCAACGAAGGCTATGTGCTGGCCACGGCGGTCACGCTGGAATGATGCGCCTGCGCCGCTTCTTCGCCTCGATGGTCGGGCGCCTGTTCGTGATCCTGCTGCTGGGCATGAGCGTGGCTGCGATCGGCGCCACCATGCTGGCCAGTGCCAAGCGCCAGCAGGAATTCGAGCGCCAGAACCTTACCCGCATCGCCGACCGCCTGCAGGGCTTCGTCAACATGCTCGACGGCGACCCCGAGCTGCGCGACCGCCTGCTCACGGTGGGTGGGCCCGCGGTACGCAGCCTGCCGGAGGGTGCCCGCCTCGGTCGCGAGGACGTGGCGCTGATGGATGTGCTGCAGGACCGCCAGGGTCCGGTGGCGCAGGCCACGGTGCACTTCACTTCATTCCGGTCGTGCCTGGCCAAGGCGCAGGAGCTGCTGCCGCCGCCGCCGCCGCAGGACCGCCGCCGCAAGCCGCCGCATGAGCGCGACCCGGCCTTCATTCCGCCCAAGTGCCGCGCCGTGCAGCTGCCGCTGAGCGATGGCACCGTGCTGTCGCTGGCGCTGGAGTCGCCGGCCATCGCCCACAACGGCATCCTCGCCGTGGACCCGCTGTTCCTGACCCTGCTGGTGCTCGCCATCGGGGCCCTGGCCTACGTGGTGGCGCGCATGGCCAGCGCGCCGCTGCAGCGCCTGGCCTCGGCCGCCGCCGAGCTGGGCGATGACCTGCAGCGTGCCCCGATGCCGGTCACCGGGCCGCTGGAAGTGCGGCGCGCCGCCGAGGCCTTCAACGCCATGCAGAAGCGCCTGCAGCGCACGCTGGGGGAACGCACCCAGATGCTGGCGGCGATCACCCACGACCTGCAGACCCCGGTCACCCGGCTGCGGCTGCGGCTGGAGAATGTGGGCGATGAAGCGCTGCGCGAGCGCCTGATCGGTGACCTCGGTGCCATGCAGGCCCTGATCCGTGAAGGCCTGGAGCTGGCGCGCAGCGCGGAGAGCGCCGAGCCGCGGGCGGCGCTGGACCTGGACTCGCTGCTGGAGAGCATCGTCGAGGATGCGGTCGAGGCCGGTGCCGAGGCCCGCTTCGAACAGGGCAGCGGCGCGGTGCTGATGCTGCGGCCGCTGGCCATGCACCGGCTGTTCTCGAACCTGGTCGACAATGCCATCGGCTACGGCGGCATCGCGCTGGTCCGGGTCGAGCAGGGCGCGGACGGCGTGGTGGTGCGGGTGCGCGACAACGGACCTGGCCTGGCCGAGGACGAGCTGGAGATGGTGTTCGACCCCTTCGTACGCCTGGAGACCTCGCGCTCGCGGGCGACCGGCGGGGCCGGGCTGGGCCTGACCATCGCCCGCGCGCTGGCCGAGAAGGACGGCGCGACCCTGCATCTGCACAACCCGCCCCAGGGAGGTCTGGAGGCCGTGGTGCACTGGCCGGCACCGCCCCGACCGCCAGCCACGCGCGCCGGCTGATCGCTGACGAGGCAAATCGCTGCGGATTTGCCTACTATGGGCAACCCCCGCCGGTTTCCGCCGCATGAGCGTGCCCAACCTGGCCGGTCTCCACAACGGCGCAGCGCTTCCCGCGCTGCGTCATTCCTGCTCCCCGCCAGGTCCTTACGGATGAGGCAAGGGGGATGCCGGAGCCGGTGGCGGCCGGTACAACCTCGAGTGCCCCTGCAGCGCCTCTGGCTGGCGCTGGTCTGGCTGTGCCTGCTGTGTGGCGTGCCGGCGACGCTGGCCGCGCAGGACGGCCCGCCGCCGCTGCGCGACTACGCCATCGATGTATGGACCTCGCGCAACGGCCTGCCGCACAACTCGCTGCGCGACATCGCGCAGACCCCGGAAGGCCACCTGTGGTTCGCCACCTGGGAAGGGCTGGTGCGCTACAACGGCCTGGACTTCACCGTGTTCGACCGCAGCACCCGCCCGGGCCTGCGCGACAACGGCGTGGGCGCGCTGTACGTGGACCGCTCTGGCGGGCTGTGGATCAGCGACTCGCGCGGCAACGTGACCCGGCGCAGTGCCGACGGCCGGTGGCAGGTGTTCGAGCACCAGCCGCCCGCACCGCAGGTGCTGATCCAGGCCATGCAGATGGACAGCCACGGGCGGCTGTGGCTGCTGTACGAAGGCAATGGCATCGGCAGCCTGTCGCAGGACGGGCACTTCGAGTACCAGAAGCCGCCGGCCGACGTGCCGATGGCGATGAGCTTCACCAAGCTGGTGGTGGATGCGCAGGACCGGGTCTGGGTCGGCACCCTCGACGGGCTGGTGGTGCGCGGCAGTGATGGCGTGCTGCGCCGCGCGCCGGAGAGTTACGGCCTGGGCCGTGGGCTGGTGTGGCCGTACCGTGCCCCGGACGGGGTGCTGTGGATCGTCGCCGGCGAGCGCATCTACCGCATGCAGGACGGTGTGCCACAACTGCAGCACCGTCTCTCCGGCGGCATGCACATCACCGCGATGCTGCAGGACCGCCATGGCGATCTGTGGCTGGGCACCGAGAACCAGGGGCTGCTGCGGCTGTCGCGGCACGGACTGGAACGCCTGCCGACCGGGCTGTCGCTGCCGGGCGGGCGCGTGGTGAGCCTGCGCGAAGATGCCGAAGGCAGCATCTGGGTGGGCGCCAATGGCGGCCTGTACCGGCTGCGCGAAACGCTGTTCAGCAGCTTCACCGAGCGCGACGGGCTCAGTGGCGACTACGTGCGCACCGTGCTGGAAGATCGTGATCGCCAGATGTGGATCGGCAGCGCCAGTGGCCTGGACCGCCGCGATGCGCAGGGCGTGTTCCACCCGGTGCCGCTGCGCAACAGCGGCGGCAAGACGCCGTCCGTGCTCAGCCTGGCGCAGGACCACCAGGGCGGGTTGTGGGTCGGCACCTTCGGTGACGGCATCCTGCGCCTGGATGCGCAGGGCCGCATGCTGCGCCATTACGGCGCGGAGGATGGCCTGCCGGGCGGCAACATCCGCGCGATGAGCGTGGACCGCGAGGGCGCGGTGTGGGCCGGGACCCAGAAGGGCGTGGCGCGTATCGACGCCAGCGGCGTGTCGGTGCCCACCGTGCCCGGGCTGCCGACCGGCCTGGTCACCGCGCTGGCGCATGACGCCGACGGCGATCTGTGGGTCGGCACCATCGAAGGCATCCGCCTGCTGCGCGGCGACCGGGTGCAGGCCATCGACCTGGCGCCGCTGGGCGGCGGGCGCAGCGTGTTCGGGTTCCAGCAGATCGGCGATGCCATGTGGATCAGCAGCGATCGCGGCCTGTACCGCTACCAGGACGGCACGCTGGCCCGGGTCGGGCTGGAGCAGGGCATGCCGGTGGACACGGTGTTCCAGCTGGTGCCCGACCGGGTCGGCAACGTCTGGATCAGTTCCAATCGCGGCGTGCTGCGTACCGACATGGCCATGCTCAACGACGTGGCCGACGGCCGCACGCGGCGGGTCGAGGTCGAGCACTACAACGAAATCGACGGCATGGCCAATTCGCAGGCCAATGGCAGCTCCGGGCCGTCGGCGATCCTGCGCCACGACGGCACCTTCTGGGTGGTCACCGCCGGCGGCCTCAGCATGGTCGACCCGCTGCGCCTGCAGCGCTTCCGCGAGCGCCTGGCCCCACCGGCGGCGATCGAAACGGTGCTGGTCGACGGGGTGCCGCTGCACTGGCAGGGCGCCAACCACAACACGCTGCCGGGCGGGCGCCGGCTCAGCATCAGCTACGTGGGCCTGAGCTACCTGCTGTCCGAGCGCATCCGGTACCGCACCCGCCTGGAAGGGCTCGACAGCAGCTGGATTGAACGCGGCCAGCAGCGCAGCGTGGAATTCATCGGCCTGCCGCCGGGCGACTACACCCTGCATGTGGCCGCCGCGCATCCGGGCGGCACGTGGAGCGGCAGCGAGGCGACATGGTCGTTCACCGTCGAACCGTTCCTGTGGCAGCGGCGCAGCGTCCAGTTCATCGGCGGCCTGCTGCTGCTGGCCGGGCTGGTGGCGCTGTACCGTTACCTGATCAAACGCTACAAGGCCAGCAACGTTCGCTTGGCGCGCAAGGTCGATGAGGCCACACGCGACCTGCAGGCGCAGACCGCCAGCCTGCAGGCGTTGAACGAAGAGAAGACCCAGCTGGCCGCGCGCCTGGCGGTGCAGGCCGAGCAGTTCGAACGGCAGGCCCGCGAGGATGCGCTGACCGGGCTGCCCAACCGCCGTGCGTTCGACGAGGCGCTGGCGCGCGACTTCGCGCGTTCGCAGCGCAGTGGCCACCCGCTGTGCCTGGTGGTGCTGGACATCGACCACTTCAAGGAAGTCAACGACCAGCACAGCCACAGCGTGGGCGACGTGGTGCTGGTCGAAGTGGCGCGGGTGATCGCCTCGGCCTGTCGTGATTCGGACATGCCGGCGCGTACCGGTGGCGAAGAGTTCACCCTGCTGCTCAATGACACCCGCCTGGCCGAAGCCGCGCAGGTGTGCGCGCGGCTGCGCGGGCTGTTCCATGACCACCCGGACTGGGCCGGCGTGCCGGGCCTGCAGGTGACCTTCAGTGCCGGACTGGTCGAGCTGGACGCCGCCGACCGCACCCCGATGCTGCTCTACCAGCGCGCCGACCGCGCGCTGTACCGCGCCAAGAGCGAAGGCCGGGATAGAACCGCGATCGGTTGATCACCCGGCCGCCGGGCACCGCACGGACGAAGGGACGCGCGGATTACCGGCGTATGCCGATCAAGGACGCGGCCAGGCGTTCGCGATGGTGCAGAACAGCTTCGCGGTCTGCTCGGTGTCGTACACCGCGCTGTGCGCTTCGTCCGCATCCCAGCCCAGGCCGGCCGCCGCAGCCGCACGGGCCAGCACGGTCTGCCCGTACGCGATGCCGGCCATGGTGACCGTATCGAACACGCTGAAGGGATGGAACGGATTGCGCTTGTGGCCGACCCGGTTCACCGCCGCGTTGACGAAGCCCAGGTCGAAATGCGCGTTGTGCCCGACCAGGATCGCGCGCTGGCAGCCGTACTTCTTCATCGCGGCACGCACCGGCGCGAAGACGTGGTCGAGCGCGTCCTTCTCGGACTTGGCCAGCCGGAACGGGTGGTCGAGGATGATGCCGGTGATTTCCAGCGACTTCGGGTCGATCTCCAGGCCCTCGGCCGGGATCACGTGGGCGCTGGCGGTCTGGCCCGGATAGAGCAGGCCGTTGTCGTCCATCTCGATCGGCACCGCCGCGATTTCCAGCAATGCATTGCGGTTGCAGTCGAAACCGCCGGTTTCCACATCGACCACCACCGGCAGGAAGCCACGGAAGCGGGTCGCCATCATGCGCGGGGCGGCAGAGGGCACGTCTTCAGCCACCGCCGGCGTGCCGGCGGCCTGGGGGAGGTCTTGGGTCATCGACGCAGTTTAGCAGAGGCGCCTGACCGGCCCATGGCCGGGTCTGGCGATCCGTTGCCGGCCCCACGCGCCGGCAGGCCCGGCGCGTGGGGTGACCCGGAAAGGCCGTGCGGCCCGCTCAACGCCCGTTGAGCACCACGTCCGCGATCAGCCCGGTGGCCACGGCGATCAGTACGTAGCGGTTGTCGACCTCGCGCCACTGCTGGCCACGCTTGGGCGCATGCAGGCCGTGGCGCTTGTAGTCGCTGACGTAGTCGCCGCGATGGTCCTTCTGCAGGTGGCCGCCCCGACGCGGCGGCTCATGACGGTCGTGCCCGCGCGATGGGCCATGGCCGCGATCATCGCGCTGGTCATGGCGGTCGCGGGTGTCGCGATCGTTGTCGTACCGCGGCGGAGCGGCAAAGGCGGCGCCGGTAGCGGCAAGCAGGCTCAGGGACAGCGTGGCGGCAATCAGTCGTTTCATGGTGGTTCCTCTGGATCGGGTGGGGTGGAACGCAGGTCCAGAGTGGAATTTTTTTGATGAATAGGGAATTAAAAAAGGCCGATACGCGGTATCGGCCTGTAACGGCGTGTAACACCCGCGGGCGCGGGCGTTTACGGGTGTTCGGTGCTGCTGGTTTCGTCGCGCTTCTCACGCGGCGGCAGGACCTGTTCGCCATGCACCAGGAACCACACGTTCTCGGCGATGTTGGTGGCATGGTCGCCCACGCGCTCCAGGTTCTTGGCCATGAACAGCAGGTGGGTGCACGGGGTGATGTTGCGCGGGTCTTCCATCATGTAGGTCAGCAGCTCGCGGAACAGCGCGGTGTACTGGGCGTCCAGGCGCGCGTCGTCGTCGCGCAGCGCCAGCGCGGCAGCGGCGTCGTTGTCGCGGTACGCCTCGATGGCGCGACGCACCTGCTGCGCGGCCAGCCGGCCCAGCGAACGCAGGCCCTGGATCTGCGGCAGCGGCGGCACCTTGCTCAGCGCGATGGAGCGCTTGGCGACATTGGCGGCATAGTCGCCGATGCGTTCGATGTCGGCCGGGATGCGCAGGCCCGCCAGGATCTCACGCAGGTCGCGTGCCATCGGGCCGCGCAGCGCCAGGCGCATGACGTCATGGCTGATCTGCTGTTCCAGGCTGTCGATGGCCTCGTCGTTGGCGATGATGCGCTGGGCGGCGTTCTCGTCGCGCTTCTCGATGACGTCCATCGACGCATCCAGCTGGGCCACGGCCATCTCGCCCATGCGCACGATCTCGGCCACCAGGCGCTGCTGTTCTTCGTCGTAGCTTTTGACGATGTGGTCGTTGGGGAAGTTCATGTCGGTTTCCGTAGCGCCGGGCCAAGCCCGGCTGAAGGGTGTGGAGAAGCAGCTGGACTCAACCAAACCGCCCGGTGATGTAATCCTCGGTCTGCTGCTTGTTGGGCTGCGAGAAGATCACTTCGGTACGGTCGTGCTCGATCAGGTCGCCCAGGTACATGAAGGCGGTGTAGTCCGACACGCGTGCGGCCTGCTGCATGTTGTGGGTCACGATGACGATGGTGTAGTCGTGCTTGAGCTCCTCGACCAGCTGCTCGATGCGGCTGGTGGAGATCGGGTCCAGCGCCGAGGTCGGCTCGTCGAGCAGCAGCACGTCCGGGCGCAGGGCCACGGCGCGGGCAATGCACAGACGCTGCTGCTGGCCACCGGAGAGGCCCAGTGCGCTCTGGTTGAGCTTGTCCTTCACCTCGTCCCACAGCGCACCCTGGCGCAGGGCATGCTCCACGCGGTTGTTCATGTCCGCCTTGGACAGCTTCTCGTGGTGTCGGATGCCGTAGGCGACGTTCTCGAAGATGGTCATCGGGAACGGCACCGGCTTCTGGAACACCATGCCGACCTTGCTGCGCAGGCGGTTCATCGGGTACTTGGGCGAGAGGATGTTCTCACCGTCCAGCAGCACTTCGCCGCGCGCTTCAAGCTTCGGGTACAGCGCGTAGATGCGGTTGAAGATGCGCAGCAGGGTGGACTTTCCGCAGCCGGACGGACCGATCAGCGCGGTGACGCGCTTTTCCGGGATTTCCAGCGCGATGTTCTTCAGCGCGTGGAACTTGTCGTAGTAGAAGTCCAGACCCCGTGCAGCCAGTTTCACCGGCGCCGGGTTGTGCAGGTTTTCATGCGAGGCCGGGACCACGATGCGCTGCATCGGCACGGCATTGGAAAGATCGTTCATGGCGATGTCCGCGGAAAGGTCAGTCATGGGAGATGCGGTTGCGCAGCAGGATGCCGCGCGCGGAGAGGCTGACCAGGAGCACGAACAGGGTCAGCACCAGAGCGCCGGCCCAGGCCAGCGTCTGCCAGGATTCATACGGGCTGCCGGCGAACTGGTTCATCACCACCGGCACGCTCGCCATCGGCTGGAATACGTTGCTGTTCCAGTACTGGTTGCCGAAGGCGGTGAACAGCAGCGGCGCGGTTTCACCGGAGATGCGCGCCAGCGCCAGCAGGATGCCGGTGACGATGCCGGCGGCCGCACTGCGGTACAGCACCTGCACGGTCACCTTCCACTGGGGGACGCCCAGCGACAGCGCCGCTTCGCGCATCTGCGAGGGCACCAGGCGCAGCATCTCGTCGGTGGTGCGCACCACCACCGGCAGCACGATGAAGGCCAGCGACAGCGCACCGGCAAAGGCCGAGAACTGACCACCGGTCTGCATCACGTACAGGGTGTAGACGAACAGGCCCAGCACGATGGACGGCGCCGAGAGCAGGATGTCGTTGACGAAACGCACCACGGTGCCGGCCTTGCGGAAGTTGCCGTACTCGGCCAGCCAGGTGCCGGCCAGCACGCCCAGCGGCGTACCGATGGCGATCGCCAGCGCGCACATCACCGCGCTGCCGAAGAAGGCATTGGCCAGGCCGCCGTCCTGCATGGGCGGTGGGGTCATCTTGGTGAAGAGGTCGAGATTGATCCCGGCCAGGCCCCTGGAGGCCAGGGTGTAAAGGATCCACCCCAGGAAGAACAGGCCGAACAGCGCGGTCAGGCACGACAGCAGCAACGCGACGACATTGACGATGCGACGGCGCAGGTACAGCGGCTGCGCGGCGGAATTGGCGGCGGTGGACATCAGTTGCCCTCCTTGCGGGACAAGCGCATCAGCATCAGGCGGGCAATGGCCAGCACCACGAAGGTCACGATGAACAGTACGAAGCCGAGCAGCAGCAGTGCCGAACGGTAGGTCTCGGTGGCTTCACCGAAGTCGTTGGCGATCAACGCGGCGATGGTGGTACCCGGTTCCAGCAGTGACGGCGACAGGCGCACGCTGTTGCCGATCACGAAGGCCACGGCCATGGTCTCGCCAAGCGCGCGCCCCAGGCCGAGGAAGATGCCACCGATCACCGCCGAGCGGGTGTAGGGCAGCACGATGTCCCAGCTCACTTCCCACTTGGTGGAGCCCAGCGCGTAGGCCGATTCCTTCAGGCGGGTGGGCACGGTCAGGAACACTTCGCGCATCACCGAGGAGATGAAGGGAATGACCATGATGGCCAGCACGAAGCCGGCGGTCAGTACGCCGATGCCGAGCGGTGGGCCCTGGAACAGCGGACCGATGATCGGCCACTCGCCCAGGGTTTCATTGAGGACGGGGGTGACATATTCGGTCATCACCGGCACCAGCACGAACAGGCCCCACATGCCGTAGATGATGGAGGGGATGCCGGCCAGCAGTTCGATGGCGGTACCGACCGGGCCACGCATCCAGCGCGGGGCCACTTCGGTGAGGAAGAAGGCGATGCCGAAGCTCACCGGAACCGCGATCACCATGGCGATCAGGGCGGTGACCAGCGTGCCGTAGATCGGTGCGAGCGCACCGAACTTGTTCTCGACCGGATTCCAGTCGGAGGAATAGAAGAAGCTCAGGCCCTGTTCCTGCAGGGCATGGCGACCGCCCCACAGCATCGAGAGCGCGGCGCAGGCCAGGGCGGCCAGCACCAGGATCACGGTGGCGATCAGCGCCCATCGGAACAGTTTGTCGTTGCGTGCATCACGCAGGTCGCGCGAGGACGGTGCGGGTACAGGCTGGGCGATGGCATTCATGGGAAAGGCGGGGGCCCAAGATTAGGTGAGGTAGTGCCAGGCCATGCCTGGCAAAACGTTGTCAAGGCACGAAAAAGCGGACCCGCGCAGCGCGCGGGTCCGCTCTGGATCATTTGAATTCAGTGGTCCAGTACCCTTCGATCTGCTTGACCAGTTCGGCCGGCAGCGGCACGTAGTGCAGTTCGTTGGCCTGGGCCTGGCCGTTTTCGAAGGCCCACTTGAAGAACGCCAGGGTGTCCTTGCTGCGCTGGGCATCCTTGGGCTGCTTGTGCATCAGCATGAAGTTGGTGGCGGTGATCGGCCACGCCTGGTCGCCGGGGGCGTTGGTGATGACCAGGTTGAAGTCCTTGGCGCTGGCCCAGTCGGCACTGGCGGCGGCGGCACCGAAGGTCTCGGCGGTCGGCTGCACCCAGTTGCCTGCGGCGTTCTGCATGGAGGCGTACGGCATGCCATTCTGCAGCGCGTAGGCCAGTTCGACGTAGCCGATGGAGCCCTTGATCTGCTTCACGTACGAGGCCACGCCTTCGTTGCCCTTGCCACCCACGCCGTCAGGCCACTGCACCGAGGTGCCTTCGCCGACCTTGCTCTTCCAGTCCGGGCTGACCTTGGAGAGGTAGTTGGAGAAGTTGAAGGTGGTGCCTGAGCCGTCCGAACGGTGGACCAGGGTGATCTTGCCATCGGGCAGCTTCACGCCCGGGTTGGCGGCCACGATCGCCGGGTCGTTCCAGGTCTTGACCTTGCCCAGGAAGATATCGGCCAGCAGGGGACCGCTCAGGCGCAGTTTGCCGGCTTCGAGACCGTCGATGTTGACCACCGGGACCACGCCGCCGATGGCGGACGGGAACTGGCCAAGGCCGGCCTGGGCCAGCTCTTCGCTGCTCAGCGGCTTGTCGGAGGAACCGAAATCAACGGTGCCTGCCTTGATCTGGGCGATGCCGCCGCCCGAGCCGATCGACTGGTAGTTGATCTTGGCGCCGGTGGCGGTGTTGTAGTCGGCCGACCACTTGGACACCAGCGGGAAGATGAAGGACGCGCCGGCGCCGGAGATTTCGGCGGTCAGCTTGTCGCCGGCAGCCGGCGCGGCGGCCGGAGTACCAGCGGCCGGTGCGGTGGCCTGGCCTTCGGCGGCCGGCTTGCAGGCGGACAGACCCAGCGCGATGGCCAGGGAAAGGGCGGCGAAGCCGGCCGTATGCAGTTTCATGCGTCACTCCGTAGCGGGATAGGGTGCCGGTCTCGCCGGCTGACGCTGCTATGAAATGATGTTTTTGTTACAGCTTGATGACGTCGTGACCGGGTGCACACCAGATGCCCGCAGCACAAGGCCTGGCGGGCAACCTGGCGCGGCTGCCGGTGGGGCGAGCGCGGGGGTGCCATGCCCTTGCCTGCGAAGGTGCCTCAACAGCGGCTGCCGGTGGGGCGAGCGCCGGGCCGCCTTACCCTTTCCGGCGAATGTCCCCCGGCGTCGGCCTTCGGCCGCCCCCTCCTCCTTTACTTCGCCTACAAGGGCAAGGCGACCCGGCACTCGACCCACCGGCGTGGCACCGTGCTCCGGCTTTTCTTCGCGTGCCGCAAGTGCAGCCCCGTCGCGGCCGGTAGGTCCCTGGCAAAGTAAAGGAGGAGG
>NZ_DAMCID010000041.1:5092-22247 GCF_032099025.1 Stenotrophomonas sp. | reverse complement strand
CTTTTCCTGCGAACCGCAAGCCGAGCCCCGTCGCGGCCGGTAGGTCCCTGGCAAAGTAAAGGAGGAGGCGGCGGCGCATGCCGACGCCGGGGGACATTTGCATAGGGGCCTGCCGGCCGCGACGGGGCCCTCAACGCTCGCGATGAACCTGATCGAAGCAAAAAAAACGCCGGCAATGCCGGCGTTCCTCCTCATCCATCGCGATTCAATCCGCGATCAATACTTCGGCACGCTGTTGTCCACATCGCTCGACCAGGCGTCGATACCGCCGGTGATGTTGTAGACCTTGCTGAAACCCAACGCACGGAACTGCTCGGCGGCCTGCGCGCTGCGGCCACCGTGGTGGCACAGGAAGGCCAGCGCGGTGTCCTTGGGCAGGGCTTCCAGGCGCGCGCGGTTGTCGCCATCGAAGGTCTCGAACGGCGCGTTGATCGCGGCAATGGCGCGCTCGTCGGCCGGACGCACGTCCACCACGATCACGCTGCCCGCACGGCGCTGGTCGTCAGCGTCGCGCACGGCCAGTTCCTGCACCGCCTTGGGCGCATTCGGGTTGTCGATGGCCAGGCCCTTGCCGCGGATGTCGTCCACCCAGTCGATGGTGATGCCGTCGGCACGGCGCGCGCTGGCCAGGTCGAATTGCACGCGCAGGCCGTTGGACTCGGCGGCGATGGCGTTGTCGTCGTGCGGGGCCAGCTGGAAGTTCGGCTGGAACTGGGCGTCGATGCCCAGCTGCAGCGATGCACCCGGCGCATCGGCCAGTGCGCCACGCAGCATCTCAACCGCCGCCGGGGTCACGGTGATGCGCGGCGGGGTACGGTCCGGCGCGGCCAGGCCGAGCACGCTGCTCAGCTCACCGCTGCCGGCCATCTGCAGGATGATGTCGCTGCCGCCGACCAGGTCGCCGTCGATGTACAACTGCGGGATGGTCGGCCAGTCGCCGTAGGCCTTGATGCCTTCGCGGATGTCGGCGTCGGCCAGCACGTTGACGTGGGCGAACTCCACGCCCAGGTCCTGCAGCGCGCCGACGGCCTTGGCCGAAAACCCGCACTGCGGCATGCTCGGCTGGCCCTTCATGAACAACACGACGCGGTTGGCGGTGAGGATGGATTCGATGCGCGAGCGCAGGGCGGGATCAAGGGACATGACGGTCGGGTCCGGGTGTTTTCGAACCGTCCATTCTACGCGGCATGGCATCATGGGGCATGACCGAACCGGAAACGTTGTATCGCATTCCCCGCCGCCCGTGGCGCTGGCTGCCCTGGCTGGTGGCCTCGCAGCTGGCCGTGGCAGGGGTCTGGTGGGCGCTGGGCTGGGCCGTCGGGCTGCCGCTGATGGTGGCCTCGCACGCCCTGTTCATGGTGCCGGTGTTCCTGCCCAACAGCCGCTTCTACGCGCCGGTGCTGAGCCGCCTGCCCGGTGATCCGCCGCAGGTATGGCTGACCATCGACGATGGCCCGTCGGCCGAGACCCCGGCGCTGCTGGACCTGCTGGACCGCTACCAGGCCAAGGCCACCTTCTTCATGGTCGGCGAGCGCGCCCTGGCGCAGCCGGCCGTGGTGCGCGAGGTGCTCGCGCGCGGCCACGACCTGGGCAACCACAGCCACCGCCACCCGCAGACCCGCTTCTGGCGGCTGGGCCCCTCCACCATGGCCGACGAAATCGCCCTGTGCCAGCAGGCGCTGGCCGGCATCGCGGGCGCCCCGCCGCGCTGGTACCGCTCGGTGGTCGGCATGACCAACCCGTTCGTGGCGCCGGCACTGAAGCGGTGGGGCTTGACCCGGGTGGGCTGGGGCGCGCGCGGGTTCGACGGCGTGACCTGCCAGCCGCAGCAGGTCATCGACCGCATCGTGGCCGACCTGCGCCCCGGTGCCATCGTGCTGGTGCACGAAGGTGCCGCCCACGGCCACAACCTCGCCATCATCGAAGCGGTGCTGCAGGCCCTCCAGGCACGCGGCCTGCAGGCGAGCCTGCCGCACGCCCCGTCGTAGAGCCACGCCCTGCGTGGCTTCGCGGTGCCGGATTCAGAGAACAGCCACGCAGGGCGTGGCTCTACCCTCGGTGTGCCGCCACCGGATGCGCATCCTGCCATTGCTGGTGGACCCAGCTGCCCAGCGAGGCCTGCGCCCACAACAAGGTGATCGACAACCCCAGCGCCAGCACCCCGGTGACCCGGCGGCGCTGGTGCTGCAGCGCGCTGCCGATGCCCAGCAGCAGGGCCACTACCGTCACCCCAAGCCCCACGAACAGCATTACCAGCACCGCCACCGGCACCTCGTGCATGCCCGCATAGCGGGGCAGGTGGGCTACATGCGCAGTGGCGGCAAACACCACCAGCGCCACCAGGCTCACCACCAGTGCGGCGATGCCCAGCGCGGAATGGCGTGGGCGCGGCGGGGTCACGCGGCCTCCCTGCGCACGGCCGTGACCAGCCAGTTGTTGAACGGCGTGTTGCCGTACAGCGGCGCCATGTCCAGCTGCAGCCCGGCCGCTTCCAGCGGCGCGCGCACGCTGGCGGCATCGGGGTAGTGGCGCGGGCGCGTGCCCATCCAGCCCACCAGGTGGGCCAGCATGTCGGTGATGCGGGTGGTGCGGTCGCGGCCGCTGTTGTCGGCCAGCGTGGTGCGGATCACCAGCCGGCCACCGGGCGCGACCCGGGCCGCCGCCTCGCGCAGCAAGGCGGGCTGGGCCTCGGCGGGCAGGTATTGCAGCACGTCGAGCAGGGCCACGCTGCCGTGGTGGTCGGGCAACCCCGCGCTGGCATCCACGCAGTCGAAACGCGCATCGGCCAGCGCCGCGCGCATGCCGGCACGCTGTGCGCGGGCGATCTTGTCAGCGTCGATGTCCACCCCGCGGTAGGGCTGGGAGCGCCCGTCCTGGCGCAGCACATGGGCCAGCAGGCCGAGCCCGCAGCCGATGTCGAGCAGCGGTTGCGCGCAGGGCGCCAGCGCGGCCAGCACGCCCGGGTACAGCGGATCGCTGCCGAGCTTGCCACGGCTGTAGTAGTAATCGCGGCGGTTGCCGAAGCGCTGGGCCGGCATGAAGGCATCGGCGATGCGGCGGGCCTGTTCCCTGGCCAGTGGTAGGGCGTCCGTGCTCAGCGTGTGGCCTCGTCATCGAGTTGCGTGCGGGCAACCGGCAAGGCCAGTCGCGTCCATTCGGTATACATCGCGCCGGAAGGATGCAGGCCGTCGTCGACCAGCATGCCCGCCTCGGCACCCCGTGCGCGGCTGACGGCAGTGATGTCCACGAACGCCACCGCATGTTCGGCGCAGATCGCCTGCGCTGCGGCGTTGTAGGCGTCCAGCTCGCGCGCGATCTGCGCGGGGTCGCGTTTGGCCTCGCGCGCGTACGGGGTAACGCCCCAGTCCGGAATGGACAGCACCAGCACATGCTGCGGCTGGTTGCCGGCGAAGCCGAGCGCACGCTGCAGCAGCGCGGTGAAGCGCGGGCGATAGTCGTCCACGCTGCGCCCACGGTACTGGTCGTTGACCCCGATCAGCAGGCTGACCAGGCCGAACGACCCCTGCGGCGCGGCTGCATCGATGCCCGCGTCCAGCTCGTCGGTGGTCCAGCCGGTGGTGGCGATGATCTGCGGTTCGGCCACTACCAGGCCGGCTTCCTGCAGGGCCGTGGCCAGCTGCACCGGCCAGCGGTCGGCCCGGGCGACGCCTTCACCAATGGTGTACGAGTCGCCCAGTGCCAGGTACGCCAGCGCCACCTCAGGCCACCGCGCTGCGCGGCTTGATCGGTACCACCTTGGTATTGGCCTCGGCGCGCCGTGCGAGCGCCCGGTCGATACGGGCGAACACGTCGCGCATCACCTCGGCCTCCGGCAGCAGGGTCACCCGGAAGTGGTGCCGGTAGGGCACGTTGAAGCTCGAGCCCGGGACCACCAGCACGCCTTCCTCGTTCATCAGTTCCAGCGCGAAATCATGGTCGTCGAAGCTGCGCGCGGCCGGCCCGACCACCGCCGGGAACGCATACAGCGCACCGGCCGGTGCCACCAGCGAGAGGTGTTCGCTGGCGTTGCAGGCCTCGATCACCGCGCGGCGGGTCTCGTACAGGCGGCCACCCGGCGCGCACAGTGCCGAGACGGTGTCCGGTCCGTTGACCGCCGCGTCGATGGCGTACTGGCCCGGCACGTTGGCGCACAGGCGCAGCGCGCTGAGCAGGTCCATCGCCGCGCGGAACTCGCCCAGGCGCTCGGCGGCGCCGGACAGCATCGCCCAGCCCACGCGCCAGCCGCAGGCGCGGTGCACCTTGCTCAGCCCGCTGAAGGTGATGCACGGGTGCTCACCGGCAAGCGGCGCAACCGGCTGGAACTGCGCGCCGTCGTACAGGATCTGGTCGTAGATCTCATCGACCATCAGCAGCAGGTTGTGCTTCGCTGCGATGGCCACGATGCGTTCCAGCAGTTCGCGCGAATAGCTGGCGCCGCTGGGGTTGTTCGGGTTGATCAGCACGATGGCGCGGGTGCGCGACGACACCAGCGTCTCGATCTCGACCGGGTCCGGCTGGAAGCCGTTCTCCGGCGCGCAGCGGTAGTACACCGGGCGGCCGTCGTTGAGGATGGTCGCCGCCGACCACAGCGGGTAGTCGGGCGAGGGCACCAGCACTTCATCGCCGGGGTTGAGCAGGGCACGCAGCGACAGGTCGATCAGCTCGCTCACGCCGTTGCCGATGAAGACACGATCCGGGTGCGCATCGGGCGCACCGCGGCGCGCATACGCGGCGGCGATGGCCTCACGGGCTTCGGGCAGCCCCTGCTGGTGGGTGTACGGGTCGGTACGGCCCATGTCGTCGGCAATGGCCCGCTGCAGGTGCTCGGGCGCACGGAACCCGAAGTTGCCGGGGTTGCCGATGTTCAGCTTGATCAGCTTGCGGCCCTGCGCCTCCAGCTCACGCGCTCGCCGCGCCAGTTCGCCCCGGATCTCGTAGCGGACTTCGGACAAGCGCTCGCGGGTGGCGAGCGGCTTCAGCGGGGGCGTGGACATGACTGGGCCGTGGTTCGGGCTTGGACACCGCATGGTAGCGGAAATGTTGCGTTGCAGGGCAAGGGCTCCGGGGTGATTTCCCTGCATTGGCGGGCAGTTGCCACCCATGGCTGAGACGCAGGGGGAGGTGGACCCCTAGAATGGGCGGATGAGCGAACCGATCGACTACCGTGCCCTGCAGACCATGGGCTGGCCCTGGGCAGGCGCCCCCGAGCTGCCTGCCTGGCAGGCCCTGTTCGATGCGCACCCGCAGGCCCGCCCGGGCCGGGTGGTCGAACAGCACCGCACCGGCTATGTGGTGGCTGACGCCCCCGGCGCGGCCATCAAGACCGAATCCCCCGCCGAATGGCAGCGCCCGCGCTTCCCCAGCCATGAACGGGCGGCGGTGGGCGACTGGGTCCTGCTGGACGGCAAGCTGATCGTGGCCCTGCTGCCGCGGCGCACCGCCATCAAGCGCGGCGCGGCCGGCGAGCATTACCACCAGCAGGTGATCGCGGCCAACATCGACACGGTGTTCATCGTCTGCGGGCTGGATGCCGACTTCAATCCGCGCCGGATCGAGCGCTACCTGATGCTGGTGGGCGGGGGCGGCGCGCAGCCGGTGGTGGTGCTGACCAAGGCCGACCAGACCGAGTACAGCGAAGACGCGCTGGCGGTACTGGAAGAACTGGGCGCGCAGGACATCCCGCTGCTGGCCATCAACGGCCGCGACCCGGCCAGTGCCAGTGCGCTGCTGCCGTGGCTGGGAGCAGGGCAGACCGTGGTGCTGGTGGGTTCCTCGGGCGCCGGCAAGTCGACCCTGACCAACACGCTGCTCGGCTACGAGCTGATGAAGACCGCCGAAGTCCGCGGTAATGACTCGAAGGGTCGCCACACCACCACCCACCGCGCGCTGATTCCGATGCCGTCCGGCGCCTGCCTGATCGATACCCCCGGCATGCGCGAACTCAAGCCCACCGGCGAAGAGGCGCTGGGCGAAGCCGGTTTCGCCGACGTCGAAGCGCTGGCCGCCCAGTGCCGCTTCCGCGATTGCGCCCACCAGCGCGAGCCGGGCTGCGCGGTGCGCGCGGCGATCGACTCCGGCGAGCTCGACGAAGAACGCCTGCTCAACTACTTCAAGCTCAAGGACGAAGTCGCCGCCGCCGCCGCCAAGCTGGCGGTGCGCCAGGCCCAGCAGGCGCTGGAACGCAAGCACGTGAGCAAGGGCGCGCAGTGGCGCCCACCGGGAAAGAAGCGCTGACGCCGACGGCGGTAACCTGCTGATGCCCGTAGAGCCACGCCCTGCGTGGCTGTATTCCGTTCCGGGGTCATGAACGCCTGATCGTTGGCTTCGGTTGGTCAAAACGTTGGCAGAAGGGGCGGTGCGGTATTGAATCGGCTTCGGACGTTTGTGCCGCGCTACGCGCGGTCTCCACGCAGGGCGTGGATCTACACCCATTGCTGAGGTCTCCGGTGAGGTCGGGATAGCCCGGATAAGAAGCGGCCAGCCGTTGTTGGGAAATGGGGCGGCCGTAAACCGTTTGCCTTCGACCCTGCTAATGTCCCCGTCATGAACACGCCCATGACCGTCGATCGTGACGTGGCCCACCACACCGCGCTGGATGCGCGCCTGGTGGACGCCGTTGGCGGCATCAAGCTGCTGGGCCTGACCAGCTGGCCCGCGTCACTGCAGGCGCCGTTCCTGGCCAGCGTTGCGCGGGGCCAGCCGGTGCTGCCGGTGCTGGACTACCCCAAGCTGGATTACGCCGATACGCGCCGCGAACTGGCCGCCATCAGCGCCCAATGCGACCCCAATCATCCCATCGGCCTGTATGTGCGCCGGTCCGCGCACAGCTGGGACCTGGCCGCCGGCCTGCTGGAATCCCTCGGCACCGCCGCGGTGGATCGTTATTCGGTGGAACTGTTCGGCTCGCCCGAACAGCCGCTGCCCGGCAACGGCCCCAGCACCCGCGATGCGGCGCGCCACTTCATCCAGATCGCCGAGGAGCTGGACCATGAGCTGCTCGCTCCGGAGGAGCAGGTGCCGGTATCGGCCACCGCGCTGCAGCTCCAGTTGCAGAGCGACCTGGATGCGTTCTTCGAATCGCGCATCATCAGCGTGCAGCTCGATCCGGAGCTGATCTCCAAGGCCGCCGCAGGCCCCACCCGCATCCGCCTGCGCACCAGTGCGCGCTTCAGCGCCTACGACCGCGCCCAGCTGTTCCATCATGAAGCGCTGGTGCATTCGCTCACCGCATTGAACGGCCGCGAGCAGCCGCACCTGCCCAGTCTGGCGTTGTCCTCGCCGCGCGTCACCGCCACCCAGGAAGGCCTGGCTACCTTCGCCGAACAGATCACCGGCAGCATCGACATCGAACGGCTCAAGCGCATCAGCCTGCGCACCGAAGCCATCGCCATGGCACGCGAGGGCGCCGACTTCATCCAGGTGTTCCGCTACTTCTGCAACGCCGGGCAGAACAACGAAGAGAGTTTCGCCTCGGCGCAGCGCGTGTTCCGTGGCGTGCCCGCCACCGGCGGCGCAGCGTTCACCAAGGACACCGTGTACCTGCGCGGGCTGGTGTCGGTGCACACCTTCTTCCGCCACATGCTGGATGAAGACCGCCTGCAGGTCTGCCGCTGGCTGTTCGCCGGCAAGATGTCGCTCACCGACGCCATCGATTTCGCCCCGCTGTTCGAAGAAGGCATCCTGCGCCCGCCGCGCTGGCTGCCGCACTGGGTGAGCCGCGCCAACGGCCTGGCCGGCATGCTGGCGTTTTCGCTGTTCGCCAACCGCATCCGCATGGATCAGCTGGCGGCAGAGTGACGGTAGCTGCGCACCGTTGGTGCGTACGCCGTTGCCCTCTCCGCAATCCATGCGCCGCGTCGCATTTTGAACGGCCCGGCACCCACCCGTAAGAATCCTTTCATCTTCCGTCTGCACCATGGCCGCGCACCTGCCCCGCGCAGGCCATCTCCAATACGCAACGGACCCCCATGCTCAACCGACCCCTGACGATCGCCGTGGCGATCGCGCTGTGCGCCGCCAACGCGCACGCTGCCGACATGGACACCACCCTCGATGCCAGCGGCGCGCCCAGCGCACGCACCCTGGACACCGTATCGGTGATCGGCCAGGGCGAAACCCGCCAGGTACAGCGCATCACCGCCGTGGACAAGCAGGTACTGCCGCCGGGGACCAGCGCCCAGAAGATCCTGGACCGCCTGCCGGGCGTGTCGGTGCAGTCCAACGATGCGTTCGGTGCCAACGAGGAGTCGCAGACCATCAGCCTGCGCGGCTTCGACAAGAGCCGCCTGGGTTACACGCTGGATGGCATTCCGCTGGGCGACAACAGCTACGGCAACTACAACGGTCTGAGCATCGCCCGCGCGTTGATTCCTGAAAACCTCGCCGGCGCAGAGCTGTCGCAGGGCATCGGCTCGCTCGGCGTGGCGTCCACCAGCAATCTGGGCGGCACCATCCAGTACTTCTCGCAGGACCCCGCCACCGAATTCGGCGGCCGCGCCAGCGTCACCGTGGGTGACGACAACCAGCGCCGCGGTTACCTGCGCGTGGATACCGGCGACCTCAACGGCTTCTCCGCGTACGTGTCCGGCGTGCATCAGGACGCCGACATGTGGGCCGAGCCCAACCAGAACCAGACCACCCGCCAGTTCAACGCCAAGGCGGTGTGGAACGTGGGCGACCATCGCTTCGGCGCCTTCGCCGCCACCTCGCGGGTCAGCCAGGCCAACTACGCGTATCTCTCCAAGAGCATGCTGGCGCGCGGCCTGGGCTATGACTGGAACATCTACGCACCGGACTGGGACCGCGCCGTCGCGGCCGCCTACTGCGCACCGGCCACGTACAACGCGCAGCGCTGTGCGTTCAGCGGTGGCGTCAACAGCATCGACGATGCGTACTACCAGAGCCGCGCGCTGCGCGATGACAACCTGTACTCGCTCGACGCCGACCTCGCGCTGGGCGACAGCGCCCGCCTGAAGCTGCTGGCCTACCACCACGAGAACCGTGGCCAGGGCCACTGGTGGGCGCCGGGGCAACCGTCCAACCCGGGCACCCCGCAGGCGCTGCCGATCTCCATCCGCAGCACCAACTACACCATCAACCGGCAGGGCATCACCGCCGCATTGAGCTGGCAGGTGGGTGTGCACGAACTGGAAGCGGGCCTCTGGTACGAGCGCAACGACCACAACGTCGAACGCAACTTCTACTACATCAGCGGGCCGTTCCTGGACGACGGCTATCTGAATTACCCCAACCGCCGCCTGTTCGACCAGGACTACGACATCCGTACGCGCCAGTTCTACGTGCAGGACCGCATGCGCTTCCTGGACGACCGCCTCACCGTTGATGTGGGCATCAAGAGCCCCAATACCCGCATGACCGCGGTGTCCAAGCCGGGCACCGAGGCCAGCTATGCCTCGGGCACGCTGACTGCGAAGGAATCGGTGTTGCCGCAGGCGGGTATCGGCTTCAAGCTCAGCCCGAACAACGAGCTGTTCGCCTCCTACTCGGAGAACATTGCCGCCTTCGTCGGCGGTGGCAGCGGTGGCCCGCTGCAGGTGTCGCCGGAATCGTTCGCGGCCAGCGTGGACAACCTGGATCCGGAGAAGTCGCGTTCCTTCGAAGCCGGCTTCCGCACCTTCGGCGAGATCTACCAGGCCTCGATCGCCGCCTACCACGTGATGTTCGACAACCGGCTGCTTTCGCTCAACCCGTGCACCAGCATTGAAGTGGGCACGCGCCCGGAGTGCATCACCCGCTTCATCAATGTCGGCTCGGTGAAGAGCCAGGGTGCGGAACTGACGTTCATCCTCAAGCCGGTGGACGGCCTGCAGTGGTACAACGCGCTGTCGTGGAACAAGAGCACCTACGAGGACGACTACACCTCCGGCGGCGCGATCGTGCCGGTCGCCGGCAAGATCACCGTGGACACCCCGCAGCGCATGGCCTCAAGCGAAATCAGCTGGAACCGCGATGGCTGGTCGGCCAGCCTGCGCGCCAAATACACCGGCAAGCGCTATTACACCTACACCAACGACCAGTCGGTTCCGGGCGTCACCACGTTCGATGCGGGCCTGGGTTACGCGTTCGGGCCGGGGCTGGGGTTGCGCGACGTCAAGGTCTCGCTCAACGCCACCAACCTGACCAACAAGCGGTACGCGGGGCAGCTGAGTTCATTCGCCCCGATCGACCCGACCGGCACCCGTTATGCAATCCACGCCAGCGCACCAAGGCAATTGTTCATGACGGTAAGCGCGGACTTCTGATTCCGCATCGCCCGACCAACGGTCGGGCGCTATCGATGCCATGCCCGGCGTTGCGGCGGGCATGGCATCAAAACATATGCAACCCGCCGTTCACCGCGTAATCCGCGCCGGTCACATACGCCGCGTCATCCGAGGCCAGCCACGCACACAGGCTGGCCACCTCTTCCGGCTTGCCCAGGCGGCGGATCGGTACCGAACCGGCCAGGCGGTCCAGCACGTCGGGCGGGAAGCTGCTGATCGACTGGCTGGCAATGTAGCCCGGCGAAATGGTGTTCACCGTTACCCCGCGCGTGGCCACTTCATTGGCCAGCGCTCGGCTGAAGCCGTGCATCGCCGCCTTGGCCGTGGCGAAGTTGACCTGGCCGATCTGACCCTTGTGCGCGCTTACCGAGCCGATGTTGACGATCCGGCCCCAGCCACGCGACGCCATGCCGTCGATCACCTGCTTGGTGATGTTGAACAGCGCGTGCAGGTTCGACCCCATCACCGCGTTCCAGTCGTCCTGCGTCATCTGCCGGAACAGCACGTCGCGGCTGCCGCCGGCGTTGTTGACCAGCACGTCGATCTCGCCCACTTCGGCCTTGACCTTGGTGAAGGCAGCCACCGTGGACTGCCAGTCGGCCGCATTGCCTTCGGACGCGATGAAGTCGAAGCCCAGCTCGCGCTGTTCGCGCAGCCAGCCGGCCTTGCGCGGCGAGTTGGGTGCACAGCCGGCCACCACCGTGTGGCCGTTGCGGGCCAGCTTCTGGCAGATGGCCGTGCCCACGCTGCCCATGCCACTGGTGACGTATGCGATGCGAAGCGTCATGTCGAAATCTCCTTGAACCGGGTCAGGCAGCGAAGGGGTACAGCGCGAACAGCAGGCTGCCGGCCATCAGCACCAGCGAGATCAGCACCGCCCACTTCAGGGTGAACTTCTGGTGGTCGGCGAATTCCACCTTGGCCAGGCCCACCAGCAGGTAGGTTGAAGGCACCAACGGGCTCAGCAGATGCACCGGCTGCCCCGCCAGCGACGCGCGCGCCATTTCCACCGGGGTGATGCCGTAGTTGCCGGCGGCCTCGGACAGGATCGGCAGCACGCCGAAGTAGAACGCGTCGTTCGACATGAAGAAGGTGAACGGCATCGACGCCAGCGCGGTGATCACCGCCAGGTACGGGCCCCACGCGTCGGGAATGATCGCCAGGAAGCTGCGCGACATCGCCTCCACCATGCCGGTGTTGTTGAGGATGCCGGTGAAAATGCCCGCGGCGAAAATCAACGACACCACCGACAGCACGTTGCCGGCATGGTTCACCACGCGGCGGCGCTGCTCGGCCAGGTTCGGGTAGTTGATCACCAGCGCGATCGCGAAGCCCACCATGAACAGCACCGGCATCGGCAGCACGCCCATCACCAGCGCGGTCATCAGGGCCAGCGTCAGCGCCAGGTTCACCCACAGCAGCTTGGGCCGCTTGATGTCCTCGGCATCTTCCACCGTCGGCAGCGCGCCGTCGTCGGACACGCTCGCGTCCATCCAGCTGCCACCGGTCGGCAGCTTGACCACGCCCAGCCGCCGGCGTTCCTTCAGCCCCAGGTACCACGCCAGGCCCAGCACGGCCAGGCAGGCCAGCACCATCGCCGGAATCAGCGGCACGAACACATCGGCCGGGTCCACGTGCAGCGCCGTGGCCGCGCGCGCGGTCGGGCCGCCCCACGGGGTCAGGTTCATCACGCCACCGGCGAGGATGGTCACGCACGTCATGTTCAACGCGCTCATGCCCAGCCGCTGGTACAGCGGCAGCATCGCCGAGACGGTGATCATGTAGGTGGTCGAACCGTCGCCGTCCAGCGAGATCAGCATGGCCAGTGCGGCCGTGCCGAGCACGATCTTCATCGGGTCGCCCTTGACCAGGCGCAGGATGATCCGCACCAGCGGGTCGAACAGCCCCGCATCGATCATCACCCCGAAGTACAGGATGGCGAACATCAGCATCACGCCGGTGGGCGCGATCTTCTTGATGCCTTCCAGCATCATCTCGTCGATGTCGGCACCGAAGCCGCCCAGCAACGCGAAGATAATGGGAATGGTGATCAGGGCGACCAGCGGCGACAGTCGTTTGCTCATGATCAAGTACATGAACGTAATGACCATGCCAAAGCCGAGGATGCTGAGCATCATCTGCGGACTCCTTGCAACGTAGGGGTAGGGTTAGAAATCAAACTGCAGGCGGCCGGTCACCGCGCGCGTGTGGTCCACGGTGGCGGCGGCGAGATGGTCGCGGTTGCGGCTGTCGATCAGGTTGAGCATGAAGCGCAGGTTGGGGCGCAGGTACCAGTTGCCGCCGAGCGTCCACGCCTCGGTGCGCGCGTCGATCAGGTCCGGCTGGCCGAACAGGTGCTGCTCACCGCGCATCTGGTCGTAGCGCAGCGCCAGCTCGAACGCACCGGCGGTGTGGCGGATGTCCTTGATGCGTGCAAAGCGCCCGGTCTTGCGGTCGTACCCGCGCGACTCGCCGGTGACGAACCAGCTCAGCATGCCGTAGCCGGCCAGCACCGTGCCGCGCTGGCTACCGTCATCGAAGGTGGCGCCGCTGAACTCGCCCTGCCAGGACAGCGGCCCGCGCACCTGTGCGTATTCCAGGGACCACTTGTTCACGTCGGTATCGCGGCCGGCGGAGAAGTCGGCCAGCGTCAGCCGGCTGTTGTCGGACAGGTGGCCCGCCGGGCGCGGCCGGATCCGCAGCGCGGGCGCGCCATTGGCGCCAGGGCGGTCGTAACGCTCGTGCGCCAGCGACAGCCCCAGGTGCAGCACGTCGCCGGCGGTGGCGCCCGGCGCCCAGGTGGCCCGGCCACCGGCGGCGCGGCCCTTTACCTGCCAGGCGTCGATGCTTTCCAGGCTGTAGGCACTCGCGGCCCAGGTCATGTCGTTTTTGGCTGCCTGCCATGACGCGCCCAAGCGGTACAGCGGTGCCAGCGTGGTGCCGGCGTTGCCGCGCTCCAGGAAGCTGCCGTAGTTGGAACCGGTGCGGTCGTCCAGCGAGAAGAACTGCTTGAACTGGCCCACGCTGAGCTTGCCGCCGCTGAAATCGCGGCTGATGTAGACGTCCTTGGCCTCCACCTGGTCGCCGGAGAAGTCCGCTTCCAGCTTGTAGTCCACCGCGAAGAACCGGCCGGACACGTCTACCCACGCACGGCGGATCTCGGTGTCGTCCTTGTTCGGGGTGCCGCGCGAATCGTTGTCGAAATCGGCGAAATCCAGGTGCAGGCGCCCGCCGAGCGTAGCGGTCACCGGGCGGTCCGCATCGGCATCGTCGGCGGCCCAGAGCGGGGCGATGGGCAACAGCAGGGCGCAGGCGGCCAGCCCGCGGCGGCGCAGGAGATTGAGATGCATGAACCCTCCCAGGTACATGGCGGTGGGCGGGCAGGGCCGTGTGGCCGTGCCAACCCGCAGGTGGTAAGGACGCCGCTGCACCGGGTGCCTGGCGATGGCGCAGCCTAGTCCGGGCAAGCTGTCATCCACCTGTCGGCGCCTGCTGCAGCGCAGCGCAACCCACGCAACCCCCCGCTCGCGCTAGGATTCCCGCACCATTTCCACACACCACCCCATGCGCATCCTGCTGGTCGAAGACAACCCGGACCTGGCCGACGCCATCGTCCGCCGCATGCGCCGCAGTGGCCACGCGGTGGATTGGCAGAACGACGGCCTGGCCGCCGCCAGCGTGCTGCGCTACCAGAGCTTCGACCTGGTGGTGCTGGATATCGGCCTGCCCAAGCTGGACGGCCTGCGCGTACTGGCCGGCATGCGCGAGCGTGGCGATGCCACCCCGGTGCTGATGCTCACCGCACGCGACGGCATCGAAGACCGCGTGCAGGCGCTGGACGTGGGCGCCGACGATTACCTGGGCAAGCCGTTCGACTTCCGCGAATTCGAGGCGCGCTGCCGCGTGCTGCTGCGGCGTACCCGTGGCCAGGCCAGCGAGGTGGTGCAGATCGGCGGCTTCCAGTTCGACAACGCCTCGCACCGGGTCAGCCTGGACGGCCAGCCGATCGAACTGCCCAACCGCGAATACCGCCTGCTCGAGATCCTGATGGGCCGGTTGGGCCACGTGGTGGGCAAGGACGAGATCGGCAACGGCCTGTTCGGGTTCGACGACGAGGCCGGCCCCAATGCCATCGAACTGTATGTGGGCCGCCTGCGCCGCAAGCTGGCCGACGCACCGCTGCGCATCGTCACCGTGCGTGGCAGCGGCTACCTGCTTGAGGCCATCACCGGCGCTGCCGATGCCGACGGTTGAGACCCGCGCGCCCAGCTCGCTGCGGCGCACCCTCACTCTGTACCTGGGCGCGCTGCTGGCCGTGTTCGCCGTAGCCCTGCTGTTCGGCGCGCGCGATTACGGCCAGCGCGCCGCCAACCGTTCGTACGATCACCTGCTGGTGTCCTCGGCGCTGTCGATCATCGACTCGGTGGCGTTGGTGGAGGCGCAGTGGCAGGTGGACCTGCCCTACGCCGCGCTCGATCTTCTGGCCATGGCGCCGGAAGACCGCGTGTTCTACCGCGTGTTCGATGCACGCGGCCAGACCGTCACCGGCTACGGCGACCTGCCCGCACCGCCGCGCGCACCCAGCGACCAGCCGCAGCTGTTCGATGCCCCCTACAGCGGCGAAACGGTTCGCTTCGTGGTGGTGTCGCGGCGCGTGTCCTCGCCGTCGGCCCAGGCCGATATACGCGTGCAGGTCGGCCAGACCCGCCGCGCGCGCGAAGCGGTGGCGCAGGACATCGTCAACCGCGCCCTGTTGGCCATCGGCGTGCTCTCGCTGTTGTCGCTGGCGCTGGTTGGCTTTGGCGTGCACCGCGCGTTCCGCCCGCTGGTCAAGGTCGAGCGCGAGCTGTCACGTCGCGAGCCGTCCGATCTGAGCCCGCTGGATGCCCGCGTCCCGCGCGAGATGGACCAGATGGTGGCCGCACTGAACCGCTTCATGGCGCGCCTGTCCAGCAGCAACGAGACCCTGCGCGCGTTCATGGCCGAGGCCGCGCACCAGATGCGCACCCCGCTGGCCGCATTGCGCGCCCAGGCCCAGCTGGCGCTGGACGACGACGACCCCGAAGACATGCGCCGCAGCCTGGTGGCCATCGACCGCAACGCCACCCACATGAGCCGCCTGCTGAACCAGCTGCTCAGCGATGCCAGTGTCATCCACCGTTCCAATCTGCAGCGCTTCGCGCCGGTGGACATGGTGGAAACCGTGCACCAGGCCCTGCATGAAGCACTGCCACAAGCGCTGCCCGCCCCGCGCGTGCAGCTCGCCGTGGGCGTGGCTTCGGCGTGGGTGCAGGGCGACGCGCTGCTGCTGCGCGAGGCCATCAAGAACCTCATCGACAACGCACTCAAGTACGGCGGCAACGGTGTGCTGCAGCTCGCGCTCACCGAGGATGCGCGGCAATGCGTGGTGACCATCGCCGATCACGGCCCGGGCATTGCGCCCGGTGATGCCGAGCGCGTGTTCGAGCGCTTCGCGCGCGGGGAGGATGCCGCGCCGGGCGGGGCAGGGCTGGGCCTGGCCATCGTCAAGCGCGTGGTGGACAGCCACGGCGGCCATATCGACCTGAGCAACCGGCCCGCGGGCGGGCTGGTGGCCACCATCCGCCTGCCAAGGCTGCACGCATGAAGATCCTGTTTTCCCTGTTGCTCCTGCTCGTGGCCGGCAGCGTTGCGGCCGAGCCCGGCCAGACCCAGCGCTTCGCGGCCAAGGGGCCGGTGCAGGCGCAGCTGCGCATCCACGGCTCGACCGACATCGAAGTCTTCGCCACCGTCATCGCCGATTACCAGCGCCTGCATCCGGGCACCGAGATCATCTACGAGGACGTGATCGCGCAGGACATGTATGCGCGCTACCTGCGCGAGCGAAGCGGTGCGAACGGGCCGGACATGCTGATCAGCAGCGGCATGGACCTGCAGGCCAAGCTCGTCAACGACGGGTATGCGCTGGCCCACCGCTCCGCGCAGACCGAGGCTTTGCCCTCATGGGCGCAGTGGCGGCATGAGGCCTTCGGCATCAGTTACGAACCGGTGGCGATCGTGTACAACACCCGCATGCTGCCGGCCGCACGCGTGCCACGCACCCGCCGCCAACTGCTGGAACTGCTGCGTGCGCCGGACGCACTGCTGGCGGGGAAGGTAGGCACCTACGACGTCGAACGCAGCAGCGTGGGTTACCTGCTGGCCACCCAGGACGGCCAGCGCGGCAGCATGGCCGGCGCACTGCTGGGCGCGCTGGGCGACAACCGTGTGCAGCTGGAAGAGCGCACCGGCGTCCTGCTCGACCGTGTCAGCAGCGGCCAGCTCTCGCTCGTCTACAACGTGCTGGGTTCCTACGCGCAGGCCCGCATCGATGCCGGCGCACCGCTGGGCATCGTCGAACCGGAGGACTACACCCTGGTCGTCCTGCGCACCGCGGTGATCCCGCGAACCACCCGCAACGCACCGGAGGCGCGCCGCTTCCTCGACTACCTGTTGTCGTCGCGAGGCCAGCAGGTCCTGTCACGCGAAGCCCGCCTGATGTCGATCCTCCCCACCCAACGCGACCGCGCCCCGGGCCGCAGCTACCGCCCGATCCAGCTGGGCCCAGGCCTGCTCGTCTACCTCGACGGCCTCAAGCGCCGCCAGTTCCTGGACGCCTGGAAGGGCAGCACCCGCCACCAGGCGCCCACCCCGTAGAGCCACGCCCTGCGTGGCTGCCCCCGCACGCCAAAACCCTCCCGTAGAGCCACGCCCTGCGTGGCTGCCCCCGCACGCCAAAACCCTCCCGTAGCGCCACGCCCTGCGTGGCTGCCTCCGCACGCCAAAACCCTCCCGTAGCGCCACGCCCTGCGTGGCTGCCCCCGCACGCCAAAACCCTCCCGTAGAGCCACGCC
>NZ_DAMCID010000041.1:0-4992 GCF_032099025.1 Stenotrophomonas sp. | reverse complement strand
CTGCGTGGCTGCCCCCGCACGCCCACCCCCCCCCCGTAGAGCCACGCCCTGCGTGGCTGCCCTCAGCCCATCAGCCCCACGTACACCCACGCCCCGCCTGCCACCCCCAACCAGCCCATCAAACTGCCCCTACAATCCCCCCATGAGCGAAATCACCATCCTCGTAGCCGACGACCACCCCCTGCTACGCGCCGCCGTCGTACATTCCCTACGCCAGGCACTCCCGGCAGTCCAGGTGATCGAAGTCGCCAGCGCCCAATCCCTGGAAACGGCCCTCGGCCAGACCCCCGAAATCGAACTGGTCCTGCTCGACCTCACCATGCCCGGCGCCCGCGGCTTCTCCTCACTGCTCCACGTACGCGGCTCACACCCCGACATCCCGGTGGTCATCGTCTCCTCCAACGACCATCCGCGCGTCATCCGCCGCGCCCAGCAGTTCGGCGCCGCCGGCTTCATCCCCAAATCCGCCCCCGCCGAGGCCATCGGCCAGGCCGTCCAGGCGGTACTCGAAGGCGGCCTATGGTTCCCGGCCATGTCCCCCGAGCGCTCCGAATCCGACGCCCTGCTGGCAGCCCGCCTCGCCCAGCTCACCCCGCAACAATTCCGCGTATTGCTGAGCCTCGCCGACGGCCTGCTCAACAAGCAGATCGCGTACGAACTGGGCCTGGCGGAAAACACGGTCAAAGTGCACGTCACCGCCATCCTGAAGAAGCTCGAATGCCACAGCCGCACACAAGCCGCAGTGCTGGTGAAGGCACTCGAACCAGAAGGCGACGCAGGAGCAGATCTGACGTAGAACCAGCACGATGCGGACGGCAGCGGACTAACAGTCCGCTCTACCCCGTCGCGTGTGCAGGCACGGCGTCCGCCGGACAAATCCGTCGCATGTGCAGGCACGGCGTCCCCCGAACAAACCCGTCGGAGGCGCGGACACGGCGACCCCCGAACAGATGATCGCCCGCGCTCCGGTAGGGTCGCATCCCAATCGACTGCCGATATGGCCCATCATCGCGGTAACGGCATGACCCAAACCGAAGGCGCGCTTTAACCTCCGTTCGCGCGAACCCGATAACAACCTCAAGGACGAGCCACACCATGCCACCAACCGGCGAACAGCTCTTCGCAAAATGCCTGAAGGCAGCCCTCCTGATCGGAGCAGGCTACTTCCTGTTCGCATTGGGCAGCCTGATGGTCACGATGGATTGCACATCAACCGGCCCCTCGGGCGTCTTCATGTGGTCATGGCTGCTCTCGCTCCCCTTCGTAGGTTTGTACGCAAGGGTCGACATCCTGCCGAAGGGGCTCTTCAAGGCCAACGTAACCTACGTGCGCATAGCCGCTGCATGTCTGCTATCGACCGAAGTGGTAGTCGCCGCGCACCTGGGTTCTCAGCTCTCGGCCTGCCAGGAAGTGAACGAAGGCGCGATCGTCCCGCCGGCCGCTTTCCTCATGCTCTACACGACAATAGCGATCTCGCTGCTGTTCGGCGACGGCTGGCTCGGCGTGGTTCGCACCGTTCTCCGCCGTGGCAGACGGCCGTTCGACTTCGCCAACCCCGACGGACCAAAGCCAATCGCCATCCCGCGCCACACCCCGCGCCGCAGCAGGAAGCGCAGGCGATAGCGCGCGGCGGGGTAGAGCGGACTGTTAGTCCGCTGCTCTTCGCTCTCCCGCAGAACCGCACGCCGGATCCATCATGAACGGATGGGCACCCACCATGACCAAGGCGCTCCCATGGCCAGCAATCCAACCCACGACCGAGAAGTATTTCCCGTTGGACTCCGCGCCAATCACGTTGACGTATGGCTCGCATGGGAAAGCCCTGGCAGCGGCGCGGACTACTTCTGGGCAACAGAAGAAGGGATTTTGCACGCTGACAGCCTGTCCGTGATGCTCGAAGAGATCCATCGCGTCGATGGTGGCGTAAAGGTCGGCATCGATGCGTACTTCGATGTGGACGGTGCCTTGCGGTGCCTTCGTGAGCACGCGGCGGTTGATCCGGAGTTGATGATCGATATCTGGAACCTGTTGACGGACCTTTCCCGCACACACTCCGGCCGGGGCGAGTTCTTCCGCGCCGATCTCTCCGACACCTACGACGCGTACTTCTCACGCTGCGAAGTGGCGGAGTTCGTCGGGCTGGAAGAAGGCGAGATTTCAGCAGAGGATCTAGAAAATGCAGGAAAAGTGCTGAAAGACGGGATCGCGCTGATCGAAGCGGCGATTCAACTGCGGTGACCCGCCAGCCGGGCGCCGGTAGAGCGGACTGTTGGTCCGCTGCTCTCCGCGCAAGGCCAACCATCACACGAGAGGCAGCCGATCAACACTCCGCTCTACGCGGTGCAGCAAGGCCGACCACACCTCAAAGCAGTGCTCCGATCACAAACCCGGCATCAGGCCCCAAGGGCGGGACTGAGCAGGTGGCTAGCGAAGTGCCCGCGAGCCAGTCTCAGTCGTCCATCTCTTCCATGAAGGCATCGGCATCGCCGAACTTTCCGTCAGCAAACTCTTTCTGGCCCTGTGCGATCAGCTTAAGAAGAGCAGGCGACTCCCGCTGGCGTTCAAACTGCGAAATATCTATCACCACCATCTTGGCTTCGCCATTCTGGGTGATGATGATTTGCTCCGGATGGGTTCGGAAATCCTTGACGATCTCTGCCGCGCGGGACTTCAGGTTGGAGGTTGGTCTAATTGGTTCGGCGAGTGCCATGGCGGTGCTCCACATGCTTAAGGTCAGAATGCCGTCCGAATCTCGTCCTGCCAAGGTGGGAGGAATCGTCCTGACAAGGGTCCTTTAACCTCTTCAACCCTGATGGGCCAGAGCCAATCGTCATGCCTCGCCATTACCCGCGCCGCATCAGGACGCGCACGCGGTTGCGCCGAGTGGACCTGGTAGCAACCATGGGGCTCCATCTCTACTCTATGTATACGACAGTCGTGCGGTCTCCCGCGGCAATTGCGTCAACCTCGCGCAGGCTGCCAACTTCCATCACCGAGTACGTCACTTCAACTCCTGAGCAGATCTTGCCTGCAGCGGTGTTTTCATCCGACTCGACGGCAATCAGCTTGCGTATCCCTGAAAAGCGATACTCCGCCCTCACTCCATTCGCTTCCAATGTACTCTCAGCCCCCACCATCTCGCGCTCCAGTGCGATCTTCTGTGCGCTCAGCAGGGCCTCGTCAGGGTCGATCGCATCAATGAGGTACACGTTCTCGTGCACCGGTATTGAAGTCTGACCCTCGTAACGATAGTGGAAAATTGCGTGTGCGCAGTACCACATGTCTCACCTCTTCATTCGATCAAGAGCAAGCGCTCGTCGTCAAACGCTCATCCATGCATCCAGCCAAGATGCACGCCATTCGCTTCGATAGTTCCGCTTCAAGGCGCAGCTGAACACTACGGCGGGGTGTTCGTCGTCAGTCGAGGCATGGAGCACTCCGTCGAGTGTGTAGTCGTCATAGCTCAGCCGTAGTGTCTGCGAAAGCAAAACGTTCTCTGGCAGCCCCGTCCCCGCATGCGCACGCGACGTAGCGTCAACACTGGGAACGGCAATCCGGCCGCGTGACTGCGACGAAGTGAGCGTCACGCCGGAGAGCGTGTACTGGCTGCCACCGCCGTTGGCCGTCAGGCTCAGGCGGTAGGGAGTAGGTCCGGTCGTTGGATCGTCTTCATAGGCATCGTCCACCAGCCTGGCTTGCACAATGACAGGTCCAGCCTTGCACTCCGCCGTCTCGTAGTCGTAGTAGTGGTATCTGTCGAAGACCATGACGAACAATGTCAGTAGTGCGCCGACAATCGCCAGGACCATTAGGATGGTATATCTGTTTGATTCGCTCATTTTGGCGCCGGCCCCCCGCCGACCGTTTAGGCGATTCCCAGCGAGTGCAGGGTGGCGCCCAGTGGATTATGCATCAAGGACCTGGCCAGGCGCGTACTGCCTTGGCTCGCATATGATCAACATAGATGCCAAGGCCGTTGTCGCACGCGCCAACGCGACAAATCGCGGGAATGCGTTCCGTTGACTGTGGATGTGGGGAATAGATCATGACAATGCTGGTGATCGGTTTCGTTGTGTTGCTGGTGCTGCTGTGCTACCTCGCAATCTCCGCGAAGACGGGCACGCGACGAGTGGTAGCGGTAATGGGAATGCTTCTCATGCAGGTCAGTACTTTTGTATGGATACAAATACTGGCGCGCGCCGCGTCTTCACGTGTGGATTCTGGACTGGAGAGCATGAGTGCCGCTGCCTTCTTCTATCAGATACGCCCAGTACTTTTGTTGCAGATTCTTCTTTGCTTCGTCCTTGTGATGGCCTGCGTTTCTAAGAGAAGAGCGTAGATATTCGCTTAATCGAGGAAGGAGTACTGGTAATCCCCCCCCGCAGGTTAGCAGCAGCCAAAAGTGGAATCTTCTCGCAACCTAACCCGAGGAGATCCCATGAAGAAGTCACGCTTCACCGACAGCCAGATCATCGCAGGATTCGCACCGATACAATCGAAGCGGGAATGGGCGGGACTCGTGGTAACGTTCCTGGCAATGATAGCGGTGACAGGCCGGGCGACCCCGTGCAGGTCACCAATCACACCGGCCGTAGCAATGAGCCCGGGGCATCCTGCAAGACGGTTGCGAACGTCAACGAGGCGAGGGTCAATGCCCAGCTTCAGATAGGGCGGTCACTCGGTAGATGGGGGCCGACCAATCATTGCCAATCATTTGTTGCGAAGACGCTTTGGAATGCAGGCACTGTTGACCAACAGGCGGAGCAGAACGAGCGATTGCTGAATTCGAAAGTTCCGGGGTTGAGGTGATTATGCGTAAACACTCTGTTCTCATTTTTATCGCGCTTCTATGTTCTTCGTGCGCTGAAGAACAACGAGGGGCGCCAGTAAATCAACTGGAAGATGAGCAAGTCGAATGCGCCAAGCCCGCTCGTCTTAAGATAGAGCCATGGGGAAAGGGCGGCGCATCAAAGGCGTGCGAAATCGCTGACG
>NZ_DAMCID010000040.1:0-24565 GCF_032099025.1 Stenotrophomonas sp. | reverse complement strand
TTTCAAGTCTTTGGACTCCGGCTTGTCGCGCCAAACCATACAGTCGATGGCGTCGTACGAGTAGTGATCCGTTGAATTTGTTGCGTCAGTGAAGGCGGCCGGGGAAACCCGGCCGATCTTCGTTGCATGGCGTATGCCGGACGGCCGCCCCCCTCTGCAATTTCAATGCGGAATCGGATCAGCCTGCGCAGGTATCCACCCTTGGTGCCTCGCCATGGGTGGCATCCGCGAAGCGTGCGGGTCACTGTCCAGGCGCCCGTTAACTACGCACTCGCCGCCCCGCCGACGCCGATCGCCCGCCGAAGCAGCCCGCCATGCGTTCGCGAAGCAAAAACGTGCGCATTACCGCGACTCGGTCGCGACCTGCTGCGCCACCAGCTCCCGGGCCACCAACGTCGCAGCCTTTCGCTCGGAATGCCCCCACAATGGCAGGTTCAATGCGAAGCGGTCCTGGTCAACATCCACGTAGCGCTGCATCAGCAAACGCAGCAACAACGAAGGCGATTTCCCAACCCGCCATGCCGCCTCACGGAAGTGGCAGCGCAGCGCGCTGTCCAGCGTCGCCTGCGTGATCTGTGGGTCCTTGAGCTGCGTGTAGCGGGGTCGATCCCCGAAGTGGTCGGGGATCGCAGAATTGAATTTTGCCCTTGGTCCCGCAGGGGTCAACGTAATGACACCCTTGCGCGCCTCGATCCTGACCAGGCACCTCGGTGGAAATCCCAACCGGTGCAGCCATTTTCCCCGCAACATCACAACGGGGATTGCGCCGGGCCATTCGGCCTCATCCTGGACGGCCTGAGATGGCGATGCGGCGTTGGGATTGGGATGTTGTACGGAAGGAAGGGCGTGTGCAGCGGAAACATCAGACGGCGCGTCAGCCCGATGCGATTGCATGGTAGACCTCCTGCAGAAAAGACCTCTCGCCGGGGTGGCGAGAGGCGTCGGGAGGCTACAAACCGTCTAATGACATACGGCGTGGTGTATTCCCCTGTTGAGGGTGTTGTATTAACCACCCTCCCGACACAGGAAGTCGTCATTCTGTCATTAACGGAGTTTGTAGGCTCCGTGGACTACATTGCAGGAGTGCACAGATGATTGAAAATCGTTTGTTTCAGCCGTTTTCGCGGTTTTGTATGAGGCAGGCTATGCCTGACGTGATTGGCAGTGCAGGCATGCCGAGCAGGTCACAGACACAGGCGTATCTGGATGCCGCACGAAAGCCAGCCGGCCATTGGTCGGCTCTACCTTTTTGCGACGAGAGCCTGTATGATTCCGCTGTTGCGCCCATCACCGCGCACCGCTGCAGCCCGAAACGGCCTGCCAGCGCAGAAACACATCCAACGGTCGGGTTTCCCGGCCGTTTTGCTTTTTAAGGGGGCAGCGGTAAAGTCGGCAACCTTGAGGAAGCGAAAAGAATGGAAATGACGATCACTGAAAAGCCGGCGCGGACGCTGCCGGTGCAGGACGCGCGGATCTACCCGCGCGGTGGGCTGGATGTGCTGTCCCGGGCCGAGGTTGCGCGCCTGCGCGACGCCTCCGGCGGTGGCATGCATGAGCTGCTGCGGCGCTGTGCGCTGGCGGTGCTCACCAGTGGCAGCGCCTCCGACGATCCGCGCGCGGCGCGCGATCTCTACCCGGATTTTGACATCCAGGTCGCCCAGCAGGACCGTGGCGTCCGCATCGATCTGGTGAACGCCCCGGCGATGGCCTTCGTGGATGGCGAGATCATCCGCGGCGTGGCCGAGCTGCTGTTCGCGGTCGTGCGCGACCTGGCCTACATGGCCATCGAGATGGGCCCGGCCTACGCGGCCGAGCTGGAGTCGTCCGAAGGCATCACCAATGCGGTGTTCGGGCTGCTGCGCAACGCGCGCATCCTCAACCCGGGCGACCCGAACCTGGTGGTGTGCTGGGGCGGCCATTCGATCGGTCGCGACGAATACCTGTACACCAAGCAGGTGGGCTACGAGCTGGGCCTGCGCGGGCTGGACATCTGCACCGGCTGCGGCCCGGGCGCGATGAAGGGCCCGATGAAGGGCGCCACCATCGCCCATGCCAAGCAGCGCAAGCACACCACGCGCTATATCGGCCTGACCGAACCGGGCATCATCGCCGCCGAATCGCCGAACCCGATCGTGAACCACCTGGTGATCATGCCGGACATCGAGAAGCGTCTCGAGGCGTTCGTGCGCATCGGCCACGGCATCATCGTCTTCGCCGGCGGCGTGGGTACCGCCGAGGAGATCCTGTACCTGCTCGGCATCCTGCTGCGCGAGGAAAACAAGGACCTGCCGTTCCCGCTGATCCTGACCGGCCCGACCGTGGCCGCGCCGTACTTCGAGCAGATCGACCGCTTCATCCGCCTGACCCTGGGCGATTCCGCCGCCGAGCGGTACCAGATCATCATCGGCGACCCGGTGGCCGTGGCCCGGCAGATGTCGGCTGGCATCAAGCGCGTGCGCGAGCACCGGCTGGTGCAGAAGGACTCGTTCTTCTTCAACTGGTCGATCGAGATTCCGTGGGAGTACCAGCAGCCGTTCGTGCCGACGCACGAGGCGATGGCCGCGCTGGACCTGCACCACGGGCGTCCGCCTCACGCCCTGGCGGCCGATCTGCGCCGTGCCTTCTCCGGCATCGTGGCCGGCAACGTGAAGGAAGACGGCATGCGCCGCATCGAGGAGTTCGGGCCGTTCGAGATCCATGGCGACGCCGACATGATGCAGGCCCTGGACGAACTGCTGCGCGGCTTCGTCGAGCAGCGCCGGATGAAGATCTCCGGCGAATACCAGCCCTGCTACCGGGTGCTGGCCTAAGCAGGCAGGGCGGGGTGGGCGGGGAGCCCGCCGCCGCCCTTTCAACCGTACGGGTGTCAACGGTTTGACGCCCGTCGCCTCCGGGCGACCGTTCGTCCTGCTGTCGCTTGCCGCCGGGCGGCAGGGCGTCCATTGTTCGTGTCATCACGCTGGGGAGCGTCCCATGTCTGCACGCCTGTCCAAGGGCTTCTCGTTGGTTGAACTCATGATCACGCTCGTGGTGATCGGGGTCGTGGCCGCCATCGCGTTTCCAAACTTCCAGAACCTGATCCGTTCCAACCGGGTGGCTACCGCCCAGAACGAGTTGATCGGTCTGGTCAACCTGGCCCGCAGCGATGCGATCCGCAACAACAACGGTGGAGCCGTCTGCGGCAGCAGCAATGGCACCGGCTGCGACGGTCAGTGGGCAAAGGGAATGTTGGCCTTCAGCGACAGCAACGGTGACGGTGCTTTCAGCAGCGGCGAGACCGTGCTGCGCTACAGCGCGGTCAACGGCGCGATGACCGTAACGGGGCCGAACGCCATGATCGCCTTCGATTCGCGTGGACGTCGCCGCGATGGCGCCAACCAGGTGGTCACCTTGCGCCCGGCGCAGTGCGGCAACCAGGAGTTGCAGCGCACCATGACTGTCAATGCATCCGGCCAGCTGACAAGTGTGAAGGGAGCCTGCCAATGATCCGTAACCCCTATCGACCGCGCGGCCGGCAGCAAGGCTTCAGCCTGCTTGAGGTACTCATCGCCGTCGTCGTGTTGGCCTTTGGCCTGCTTGGCTTCGCGCTGCTGCAGACCATGAATGTCCGCTATGTGCAAAGTGCCAACTATCGGACCCAGGCCACCAATCTGGCATACGACCTGAGCGAGCAGATGCGCAGCAACCGCTTCCAGTCGGCGTGGTACAGCAACGCAACCTTCGCCTCTGGAACCAAAACCGCCACTGGCGTGTGTACGCGTCCGACTGCCATCGTCACCCTGGACCAGAACATCGCACGCTGGCAGTGCCAGGTGGTCAAGGCGTTGGGCGACAACGCATCGGCCACGGTGACCGTGGTGGATGGCGTTGCCAACATCACCATCAGCTGGGCCGATGAGCGCTGGAGCCGCACTGCTCCAGACGCCGCCACCAGCTTCGCCATCCGCACCCAGCTATGAAAGGCCCGCGCATGTTCCGTACCCGTCAGGCAGGCATGTCGCTGATCGAGCTGATGATCGCACTGGTCATCGGCCTGATCCTCATGCTGGGCATCACCCAGGTCTTCATCGCCTCCCATTCGGCATCGCGTCTTTCCGAAGGCGTGGCACGTGCACAGGAAAGTGGTCGCTTTGCGCTGGACTTCCTTGAACGTGATATCCGGATGGCTGGCCACATGGGCTGTGTCAACGACCAGGCGCACTTCATCAAGGGTATGAATTCGCCCAAGAACAATTTGACCGCGGCAACTGGCAGCGGCAGCCCGCTGGACTTCAGCGTGGCCATCCAAGGGTACGAGGCGCCCAACACCGGGCCGACCTCCACCTTGGCGGTGGGGCAGGGCGCCGTGCCGGCGGCCCTGCCGGCGGCCATCGGTGGCCTCAATCCTGCGCCGGTCGCCGGCAGCGACATCCTGGTGCTGCGCTTCCTGGCACCGGAAGGCGTGCCGGTCACTGCCATCAGTGGGCAGGAGTTGACCCTGAAGAGCGGTGGCGGGAGCCGGCTGACCCAAGGGGGCGTGGCCACGCCGACCCTGTTCGGGATTGCCAACTGCGAATCCGCCGATGTCTTCGCCGGCACCCTTGCGGCCGGCAAGATCACCGGTACGACGGTGGACTTCACGCGTTACGCGCCGCAGCCGGAACCGACTCAGGTGTACCGCGCCGAATCGATGGTCTATTACATCGGCCAGGGCACCAATGGCCCGGGACTGCGTCGTGCCCGGGCCAACTCGGCCGGTGTCTATGCAATCAACGAAGAACTGGTGGATGGCATCGAGAATCTGCAGTTCATGTACGCGCAGGACACCACCCCCGCGATCACCGGCGCCACCCCTCCCGTGGGCAACATGACGGTGCAGAACGTCGCGTCAGGCGTCACTACGGCGACCACTGCCGCAGGTGCGGCGGAGTGGCGTCGCGTCGGAATGGTGCAGGTCGGTCTGGTGGCGCGTAGCGCCGAACGTACTGGCACCAACGCTGATTCACGTCCCGCCGACGCCGCCGCCAGACTGGGGGTGCTGGGCATGACCTACAACCAGGACGGTGCGACTGACGGGCGTTACCGCACCGCCTACGAAGTCAGCGTCGCCCTGCGCAACCGCCTGTTCGGAAACTGACCATGAACCGTCTGCATCGTCTGCAATTCCAGTCACGCCCGCGCCAGCGCGGCGCCGTGCTGTACGTGGCCTTGATCATGCTGCTGTTGCTGGCATTGCTCGGCGTTGCCGGCATGCAGGTGGCGGGCATGCAGGAAAAGATGGCCGCCAACTACCGCGCCGCTGGTCGCTCTTTCCAAAACACCGAGGGCGTGGTGCGCAACGCTGAGCGTGCGGTGGAGGCGGTGACGGACCGGACCGCGATCCCCAGCGGCAGCCTGCTGACCAGCGCTGCCAGCATCGGCCAAAATTGCGAAGACGGCTTCGACCCAGTGCAGTGGGCCAGCCTGCAGGCCAGCCCGGGCGTGCCGGCGATCAATGTGCGCCAGATCGACCAGTGCGGTGGTCCGGGCGGCAATGCCCTTGACATGGGCGTCCCCAACGATCGCACCTCGGCAACGTTCCAGATCACCGCGTACTCTGCCGACGACCCGGCAAACCCGACCTCGTCGTCGGTCATCGACACCATTTTCAAGCTCTGAGGGACGCGGCCATGGCTTCGCGCAGATTCAAGTGGACGGCCGCCGGTTCGACGGTGGCAGCAATCGGCCTGGCGTTCGTCGGCTACAACCTGATTGCAGCGCAGGGCCAAGGCCTGCTGGCGCAGGAGCCGCTCAACTTCCAGGTATCCAGTCCGGCGTCGTTCGTCATGGCGGTGGATGACTCCGGCTCCATGACCTTCCAGACGCAGTTCCCGGGACGCGATGGCGAGGGCTGCTGGAACCGGAACCGTGCCAGCTTCTTCGACAGCAACGGCGTCCTGAACACGTCGGGCGACACCTGCGACTATTTCTATGTGATGCCGGGCGCACGCATCAACAACTACTACGGCGTGCCGCCGCTGGATACGCTTGGTTTCGCGCGGTCGTCGGATTTCAACCCGACCTACTACAACCCCAACGTGAAGTATGAGCCCTGGGTCAACGTCACCGATCCGTTGACCGGTGATCCGGTACCGGACGCGCAGTCGAGAGTGGATGCGGCGCGGTATGACCCGCGCGGGAACTTCAGCAGCGAGACGATCGACCTGCGCACCAGCTTTGCAGGCACGTCGGCCAACGATACGTTCCGCATGCAGACCGGCATGATCCTGCCGTCCGGAACGCGCTACTACGACAACCGCTGGCGCACCACGGACCGCGAGACCACGTGGTCGGGCAACAACACCAACGTATACATGGAGCATTGGCCGGCGACGTTCTTCACGCGTTATACGGGGACCGGTGATCCGTACCCCGTGATGCCCGGATATCCCAACGCCTACACCGGCATGACCCGTGTGGTGGTGGCCAATGCCTGCGGCAACGGCTGTTCGATGTGGAAGTACACGATCACCACCGCCAATGCCGATGCACTGCAGAATTTCGCCAACTGGTTTACGTACTACGGCAACCGCAACCGCGCGATGGTGGCGGGCTTGACCCGCTCCATGGCCGAAGTGAGGAAGTTGCGGGTGGGCTACTTCCGCATCAACCAGTACGGCTCCTACAACACGGCGGCCAAGCGCCTGCCTATCCGTGAAATGAAGGACGGGCCGGACCGGGTGTTGCTGTACACGGACATGCGCGCGTTGACCGCCGCTGGCGGTACGCCCAATCGTTGGGCCGTGGACGCGGCGGCCAAGCAGTTCACGCGAACCGATGACAATGCCCCGGTCAAGCTGACCTGCCAGAAGAATGCCGTGATGCTGTTTACCGACGGCTTCAGCAACAACGGCGGTCCGACGGTGGGGGGCAAGGATGCCAACATGGGGGTGCCGTTCCAGGACGGCAACGACGATACGATGGCCGACATCGTCACCCAGTATTACCTGAACACCAGTGCCGGCAACTCGCCGCTGCGCGCGGACCTGCCGGCTGGCGGTGTGCCGGTGCCCGAGGCATGCAAACAGCAGAATCCGGACAAGGCGCTGGACTGCCAGACCAACCTGCACCTGAATTTCTATGGCGTGACCTTGGGTGCCCGCGGCAATCTGTTCAATCCGGATCTTGTCCAGAATCCTTATACGGACGCGTCCATCTACGGCAACTGGCCGCCGCGTCAGGATGATGAGCGAAGCACCGTTGACGATATCTGGCACGCCTCGGTCAATACCCGTGGCGAATACATCAACGCCCGTACGCCGGCGGAAATCACCGAAGCCATGCGCCGCGTGTTGAGCGCGGTCACCGCTGGCGGGTCGCCGTCGGGCGGCACCGGTGCCAGCGGGGCGCGTATCGGCGCCGGCTCCATCTCGGTGGGGCCGGAGTATCAGATCGAGAATGAAGGTACCGATTGGTTCAGCCGTCTTAAGGCCAACCGCCTGTCGGTCGACCCGACCACGCGCGCGCTGGTGCAGACCCCGTATTGGGATGCCGCCGAGCAGCTCCAGTCGGCCGCGTCGCGCAGGATCTTCTTCAGCAAGGACGGCGTCACCCGCGAGTTCTCCGGCAGCAATGTCACGCTTGCAGACCTCTGCACCAAGCCCGCCGGTCTGTACCCGGACATGTCCAACTGCACCGAAGGCGAGCTGACGGGCAGGGTAGGGCCGCTGACCTCCGCGGATGCGGTGGCGTACCTGCGTGGCGACACGACCTACGAAAAGCGCAGTGGCGGCAAGATGCGCGACCGCACCACCCGTCTGGGCGACATCGTGACGTCCACGCCGGTCGTCAGCTCGCCGATCGACGATTTCGGATACCGCAGCCTCGGTGGTACCTACGCCACGAGCTACGCCGACTATCTCACCCGCAAGGCAAACGATGCCAACTACATGGTGTACGTCGGCGCCAACGACGGCATGCTGCATGCCTTCAATGGTGGTATGAATGCGGCTGGCAACCCGATCAGCGGTGGTGGCACCGAGGCGTTCGCCTACATTCCCAGTACTGCGCTGGGGCATATGGGCAATCTGCTCTTCCCCTACAACGCGGCCGACAAGAATTTCCAGAAGTTCCAGCACAGGTATTTCGTGGATGGGCAGATCGCGGTTGCCGATTCCTTCTATGGCAATGCGTGGCACACCACGCTGGTCGGCAGCGCCGGTGCGGGTGGCCGCAGCGTGTTTGGCCTCGACGTCACGCCCGGCAGCACGTTCACTGCCGGCAGCAGGCTGTGGGAGATCAGCGACCTCAATCCCAACCTCTCGGCTACGGTGCGCCAGAACATTGGCCACGTGCTGAGCAAGCCGGTGATCGTGCCGGTGCTGGGCGCCGGCAACGTGCCGTCCTGGAAGGCGATCTTTGGCAATGGCTTCAACAGCGCCAGTGGCAAGGCGGTCTTGTTCGTCGTCGACGTGGCGACCGGCGTGCCCACCATGATCGAGGCTGTCGAAGCGGGCACGGGCGTGCCCACCGGCAGCAATGGCCTGGCCAGCATCGTGGTGATCGACCGTTGGGGCGATGCTGACCAGCAGCGGCGTACCCGCGATGGCTATTCGGACACCGTCTACGGCACCGACCAGAAGGGTGCGGTCTGGAAGTTCGACCTGCGCACGAATGCCGCGCTGACGGTGCCGCTGTTCACTACGCGTGCGTTTACCGAAAATGGACTCGCACGTCGCCAACCCATCACGGGCGGCATTACCGCCGGCACCGGTACCAAGGGCGGCGTCATGCTCTATTTCGGCACCGGCAGCTTCTCGTTCGATGGCGATGGCAATGACAACACCCTGCAGAGCCTCTATGGCGTCAACGATGCGGTGAACGGCCAGGTCACCAGCACCTGGACGCGCAGCAACCTGACCGGTCGGACCGTTGCGACCGATGCCAACAACTTCCGGACGGTAACGGCCAATACTGGCAATCCGACCACGTCGCAGGGGTGGTTCATCGATCTGCCGCTTGGCACGGGTACCAATCCTGCCAGTGAGCGCTTCGTGGGCAATCCGTCGTTGTCCAACGGCATCGTTGCCATGACGACCTATGCACCCGTCCCGGGCGGCTCGGGTTGCTCCACGCCCGGCGTCAACTGGTTCTTCGCCCTGTATCCGTTGACCGGCGAAGGGGCACTGGGGCGTGCGACGCTGAACTCGCCTGGCGGCACTGGATTTGCCGAAGGTACGGCCGGCATGCGCAACAACAGCAAGGGCAGTGCGCCGGTGCTCAACAGCAATCCGTTCGCGCTGCCGCGCGTGCCGCCGCCGAATCTGGGTGGAACACCGCCGTCCGGTCCGCCGGCTGGTCCGCCGGCGCCGCCGACCATTGGGTGCGTGCAGGGTTACCAGGTTGGCCCAGATACGATTTACGTTCCTTACCCATGTGGTCGCCAATCGTGGAGACAGATCCAGTGAGCAAGCTTTCCTCCCTGAAGGGGCGCGGGCCGCGCAAGGTCATGGGTTTCACCCTGATCGAGTTGATGATCGTGGTGGCGGTGATCGCGGTGATCGCTGCCATCGCCTACCCCTCCTATACCAGCCAGGTGCGGAAGTCCAAGCGCGCCGCGGCCAAGGCGGAAATGGTGGAGTACGCACAGCGGGCCGAGCGCTGGTACACGCTCAACAACAGCTACACGAACTTCAAGTTCACCGAGAACGGTGCCACCAGCATTTCCTCGCCGCGCGATGGCAGCAAGGCGATGTACACGGTAACCGTCCTCCCCACCGCGAGGACGTTCACCGTCACCGCGGTGCCGGCGGGCGACCAGGCCAAGGACCCGTGCGGCACCCTCAGCGTGAACCAGGCTGGGGTGAAGACCCCGGCCAACACCAGCGCGCTGGATTGCTGGTAAGCGACGCCCGGATGTTGCAACGCCACGGATGAACGTCTAGAATTCGCGTCCCCGCCCGAATAGCTCAGCCGGTTAGAGCACTTGACTGTTAATCAGGGGGTCGTTGGTTCGAGTCCAACTTCGGGCGCCAGTATCTGCAGAAGCCGCGAGCAATCGCGGCTTTTGTCGTTTCTGCTCACCAGCGGCACTCGGTCGCCTCGCGCAGCCGGGTAGAGCGCGTCCGGCCGACGTTGTTCACGACCACCTGGCTGTGCAGGGCGTCGCCGGCGCAGATGTCCACGGTGAGGGTGCTGCCACTACTACGGCCGTCGGCCTGGAAACGCAGCCGCGTGCGGCCCTGGCTGGCCCGCGCCTGCAGGGCCTCCTTCCGGTAGCCTGGCCGGAAATGCAGGATGTCGCCGGGCTCCAGCGCGGGTGGTCCCGCGCCGTTGTCCCGGTGGATGATCCAGCCGCGGCTCCAGTCCGCACCGCAGCTCAGGCCATCGTCGCTCGGGCACACTCCGATCGGCTGGAACCGGGTGATCGCCGTGCTGCGCGCACTGTTGAACACCGACACCATCTGCATCCGCAGCATGTCCGCGCGCAGCCGGTTCACGGCGTCGCTGAACGAAGGAAAGGCGAGGGCGCAGAGCAGCGCGACCATCGCCAGGACAACGGTGAGTTCCAGCAGTGTCCAGCCGCGCAGGGCCGATGGCGGGTGGGTCGGGCGCATGTGCGGCGATCCTTGGCGGAAAGCACCACCGTGCCGCCCCGGCACCCGCGCGCCCATCGGCCTGTGCCGCTGCGCAGGGTAGGGCAGCCCCTCAGCCGGCCGTCACCCAAGCCCCCGGTATAATGGAAGGCCCGGTCAATGGCGGCACCATGAGCGATCGCTTCGAACTTGTATCTCCGTATTCCCCGGCGGGTGACCAGCCGGCGGCGATCGAGAAGCTGACGGCCAATTTCGAGTCCGGCGTCGCCAAGCAGACGCTGCTCGGCGTGACCGGCTCGGGCAAGACCTACACCATCGCGAACGTGATCCAGCGGGTGCAGAAGCCCACGCTGGTGATGGCGCCGAACAAGACGCTGGCCGCGCAGCTGTATGGCGAGTTCAAGTCGTTCTTTCCGAACAACGCGGTGGAATACTTCGTCAGCTATTACGACTACTACCAGCCCGAGGCCTACGTGCCGTCGTCGGACACCTTCATCGAGAAGGACAGTTCGATCAACGAACACATCGAGCAGATGCGTCTGGCGGCAACGAAGACGCTGCTGTCGCGGCCGGACGCCATCGTGGTGGCCACCGTGTCGGCGATCTATGGCCTCGGCGCGCCCGAAGACTATCTGTCGCTGCGCCTGATCCTGTCCACCGGCGAGCGCATCGACCAGCGCGACCTCATCAACCACCTCACCCAGCTGCAGTACACGCGCAACGAGTACGAGCTGCACCGCGGCACGTTCCGCGTGCGCGGCGAGGTGATCGACATCTTCCCGGCCGAATCGGACAGCGAGGCGGTGCGCATCGAGCTGTTCGACGGCGAGGTCGAGCAGATCAGCATGTTCGATCCGCTCACCGGCGAGAGCCTGCGCCGCCTGCAGCGCTATACCGTGTATCCCAAGACCCACTACGCGACCACCCGTGAGCGCGTGCTGTCGGCGGTGGACACCATCAAGGCCGAGCTCAAGGTGCGGCTGGAGCAGCTGTACGAGCAGAACAAACTGGTGGAAGCGCAGCGTCTGGCGCAGCGCACCCAGTTCGACCTGGAAATGATGGCCGAGGTGGGGTTCTGCAACGGCATCGAAAACTACTCGCGGCACCTGACCGGCAAGGCCCCGGGCGAGCCGCCGCCGACCCTGTTCGACTACCTGCCGCCGGACGCGCTGCTGGTCATCGACGAATCGCACGTGACCATTCCGCAGATCGGCGCGATGTTCAAGGGCGACCGCTCGCGCAAGGAAACCCTGGTGGAATTCGGCTTCCGGCTGCCGTCGGCACTGGACAACCGTCCGCTGCGGTTCGAGGAGTGGGAGGCGCGGTGTCCGCGCAGCATCTATGTGTCGGCAACGCCCGGCCCGTACGAGCTGCGCGAGGCGGCCGACGAGATCACCGAACTGGTGGTGCGCCCGACCGGCCTGATCGATCCGGTGGTGGAGATCCGCCCGGTGGGCACCCAGGTCGATGACCTGATGAGCGAGGTCAACGAGCGCATCAAGCTCGGCGACCGCGTGCTGGTCACCACGCTGACCAAGCGCATGGCCGAGAACCTCACCGAATACCTTACCGAGCACGGTATCCGCGTGCGTTACCTGCACTCGGACATCGACACCGTCGAGCGCGTGGAGATCATCCGCGACCTGCGCCTGGGCAAGTTCGATGTGCTGGTGGGCATCAACCTGCTGCGCGAAGGCCTGGACATGCCCGAGGTGTCGCTGGTGGCGATCCTCGATGCCGACAAGGAAGGCTTCCTGCGTTCAACCGGTTCGCTGATCCAGACCATCGGTCGCGCCGCGCGCAACCTGCGTGGCAAGGCGATCCTGTATGCGGACAAGATGACCCGCTCGATGCAGGCGGCGATCGACGAAACCGACCGCCGTCGCGCCAAGCAGGTCGAGTACAACACCGCGCACGGCATCGTGCCCAAGTCGGTGCTGCGCCCGATCACCGATGTGCTGGAAGGTGCGCGGTCGGACGCGGCCGAGAAGGAAGCGCGTGGCAAAGGGAAGGGCAAGGGCGGTCGTGTCGCGGAGGAGGCGGTGGATTACCGCACCCTCGAACCGGCCCAGATCGCCAAGCGCCTGCAGGCGCTGGAGCAGAAGATGTACCAGCACGCCCGCGACCTGGAGTTCGAGGATGCCGCGCGCGTGCGTGACCAGATCCGCCAGCTGAAGGAGGCCAGCCTGGGCTGAACAACACGTTGTGAAATACCTTCACAAAAGTGTTGCTCTTCACGCGGGGTGTCCGTAATATACGCGGCCTGCACCGACGCAATTGCAACGGGGCAGCGAGAAAACGGGCGGTTAGCTCAGCGGTAGAGCACTACCTTGACATGGTAGGGGTCACAGGTTCGAACCCTGTACCGCCCACCACTCCAGTCCCAGCGACTGCGGTGGACAAACAGAAAAGCCGGCCCTCAGGTCGGCTTTTTTGCTATATGCGTTTCAGTGCCGCGCGGCAGTCCCCCACGCGCCGATGCGCACCTGACCGATGGTGAGGGACGCGCCACTCGCCAAGCATGCAGGCTGTGCTGATCAACCGGCCCGCATGTCGCTGTCGTTCCCCTCTTCCTCCCCATTGCCTGCACATGTATTGCCGATGTTCGGCAAGGCGTGCGCGGCTGCGCTGCTGCTGGGCGTCTGCGCGGTGGTGTTCGCGCCGGTGCTGCTGCCAACGCTGGCGGCATGGTGTGTGTTGGTGCCAGGCGCCATCGCATGGTGCCTGTGGCCGAGTGCGCGGTGGTGCGGTGCGCTGCTGGTCGGCATCGGCTGGGCGGCGTTGAACGGACACGCGGTGCTAGCCGCGCAACTGCCTGCACAGGCCGCATCGGTGGAATACACGCTGCAGGGCCGCGTGCTGGACCTGCCCCGGCACGGACCGCGCAGCACGCGCTTCCGCTTCCGCGTGGACGATGACGCGCGCATGCCGGCGCCGGTGCGCGGACGCGAACTGGAGCTGAGCTGGCACGACCCGGCCGCTGCAACGCTGCCGGGTCCGCGCCACGCGGTGCGGGCCGGGCAGCGCTGGTCGCTGCAGGCCCGGCTGCGCGCGCCGCGCGGACTGCGCAATCCCGGCGGCTTCGATGCCGAGCGCCATGCGCTGCTGCAGCGCGTGGCCGGCAGCGGCCATGTGCGCGCGCCTGCCAGGGCGCTGGGGGAACCGGTCGGGCTGCCGGCCTGGCGCGAGCGGATGGCGGCGGCCATCGAAACCCGGGTGCAGGGGCAGGGAAGGCGCTTCGTGCAGGCGCTGGCGCTGGGCGACACCCGCGGGCTGGCGGACCAGGACTGGGACGACCTGCGCGCCCTGGGGCTGACCCACCTTGTGGCGATCTCCGGCTTCCACGTGGGCCTGGTGGCGGGATTCGCGGCTGCGTTGGCGGCGCTGTGCTGGCGTCTGCTGCCGGGACTGGGGCGGGTGTGGCCCAGGCCGCTCGCGGCGGCGCTGGCGGCGGTGGCGGGGGCCGCCCTCTACGCCGCAGTGGCCGGGTTCGCCCTGCCGACCGTGCGCACGGTGCTGATGATTGCCGTGGTGGCGCTGGCGCGCTGCGGACGCCGGCCCTGCACCGTCGGCCAGTCGCTGGCCCTGGCCGCGCTCGCGCTGCTGCTGTTCGACCCGCTGTCGGTGCTGGCCCCTGGCTTCTGGCTGAGCTTCGGCGGCGTGCTGTGGCTGGTGTGGTGCCTGCCCGGGCGCGACGTGCGCTGGTGGCGCAGCTTCCTCGGCGCGCAGGGCGTGGCGACGCTGGCGCTGTTGCCGTTGACCGTGGCGCTGTTTGGCCAGGCCTCGCGCGCCGGCCCGCTGGTCAACCTGCTGGCCATCCCCTGGTGGAGCCTGGTGGTGGTGCCGTTGGCGCTGCTCGGCACCGCGCTGGAGGCACTGTTGGCCGGCGCGGGACGGTGGCCGTGGCAACTGGCGGCGTGGTGCTTCGAGGCCAGCTGGTGGCTGTTCGGGTGGGTGGCGCGCAGTGCGCTGGCGCTGTGGTGGCTGCCGCAGGCGGGCCCCGGGGCGTTGCTCGCCGCCTTGCTCGGCGTGTTCTGGCTGCTGCTGCCGCGCGCGGCCGGGGCGCGCCTGCCGGCGCTGCTGCTGTGCCTGCCGCTGTTGTGGCCGGCCCGGCAGCGTCCCGGCGAGGGCGAGGTCGAGCTGCTGGTGATGGACGTGGGCCAGGGCCTGGCGGTATGGGTGCGCACCCGTGACCACCGGCTGCTGTACGACGCGGGGCCGGCGGCGGAGGGCGGTTTCGATGCCGGCGAGCGGATCGTGGTGCCCACCCTGCGTGCGCTGGGCGAGCAGCGCCTGGACCGGCTGGTGCTGAGCCACGCCGACCGCGACCATGCCGGCGGGGTCGCGGCGGTTCGCCGGGCATTTGCCGAACCACCGCTGCAGGCACCGCCCGGCGCGGTGCCTGGGATCGGCACGCCGTGCGCGGCGGGCCAGGCCTGGCGCTGGGATGCGGTCGACTTCCGTTACCTGCATCCGCCTCCATCCGCGCGTTATGTCGGCAACGAAAGCAGCTGCGTGCTGCGCATCGGCACGCCGCATGGCGCGCTGCTGCTGGCCGGGGACATCGGGATCACGGTCGAGGCCGCGCTGCTGGTGGACACGCCGGCGCTGCGTGCCGAGGCGGTGATCGTGCCGCACCAAGGCAGCGCGGGGTCGTCCAGCAACGACTGGGTGCGCGCGGTATCGCCACGGCTGGCGGTCGTCTCGGCGGGGCATGGCAACCGCTTCGGCCACCCGCGCCGCGACGTGGTGGCGCGCTGGCGGGCAGTGGACGCCGAGGTCCTGAACACCGCCGACAGCGGTGCGCTGCGCGTCTGGCTGGGCCGGGACGGGCTGCAGGTGCGTGAACAGCGTCTTTTCGAACGGCGTTGGTGGGATGCCGCGGAGCGGGCGCGGTCGGCTGCTATCCTATCGGCGGTCAAACAGGCGGCCAATGGGCCGGAGGGTTGAAACGTGTGGGAACTGGTCAAGGCCGGTGGCTGGCCGATGGTGCCGCTGCTGCTGTTGGGTGTACTGGCTTTGGCAATCGTCCTGGAGCGTTTCTGGACCTTGCGGCGCACTGAGGTCCTGCCCCCGGGGCTGGGCCAGGAAGTGCGCAACTGGGCCGCGCGGGGCAAGCTCGATCCGAATCACATCCAGTCGCTGCGCGCGAATTCGCCGCTGGGCGCGCTGCTGGCCGTCGCGCTGGAGGCGCGCAACCGTCCGCGCGACCAGATCCGCGAACGCATCGAGGATGCCGGCCGGCACCTGGTGCACCGCATGGAGCGTTACCTGAACGCATTGGGCACCATCGCTTCGGCCGGACCGCTGTTGGGCCTGCTCGGCACCGTGGTCGGCATGATCCAGATGTTCCTGGGCATCCTCGACCATGGCGTGGGCGACGTGAACCAGCTGGCCGGCGGCATCGGCAAGGCGCTGGTCTGCACTGCCACCGGCATGATCGTGGCCATTCCCGCGTTGATGTTCCATCGCTACTTCAAGGGCCGCATCGGCGGCTACGTGATCGAGATGGAAATGGAAGCCTCGGCACTGCTCGATGCGCTGGATGGGCGCCCCGGCGTCATGAACGGCGCGGCACGCACCGGCACCACGCCGGCCGGCGCCGCACCCGTGACGGTCAAGGGCTGACGGATGCGCATCCGCAACGACCGGGTCCAGGACGAGGTGCATATCGATCTGGTGCCCCTGATCGACGTCATCCTCGTGCTGATCATCTTCTTCGTGGTCACCACCACCTTCGACGCGCGCTCGACGCTGCAGCTGCAGCTGCCGACCGCCAGCCAGCAGAACAGCACCGAGCCGCCGCGCTCGCTCAGCGTGCTGGTCAACGCCGAGGGCCGTTACTTCATCAACGACCAGGAAGTGCTGCGCACCGACGTCGAGTCGGTCAAGCAGACCATTGCCGCCGTCGCCGGCAGCGATCGTGAGCAGACCGTGCTGCTGCGCGCCGATGCGCGCACCCCGTACCAGGCCGTGGTCACCGCCCAGGATGCCCTGGGCCAGCTCGGCTTCCGCCGCATCGCCATCGCTACCGCGCCGGAGGTGCGTCCATGAGCAAGAAACACGCGCCGATCTGGCCGATCTACAAGCGCCTGCTGGGCTACACCCGCGCCTACTGGGTATTCATGGTGGCGGCGGTGATCGCCATGGTGATCGAGGCACTGGCCGGTTACCACTTCACCAAGCTGATGGAACCGCTGGTCAACCGCGGCTTCGTCAACCCCGAGCCGCGCATGGCGGTGATCCTGCCGTTGACCATCCTCGGCCTGTTCATGATGCGCAGCCTGGCCACGCTGGTCAGCGACTACACCCTGGCCCGTACCGGGCGCAGCGTTGTGCGCGACCTGCGCGAGCAGGTCCTGGCCAAGTACCTGCACCTGCCGTCTTCGCATTTCGACAGCGAAGCCACGCCGGTGATGGTCAGCCGCCTCAACTACGACACCGAGCAGGTCACCCAGGCCAGCGCGGATGCGCTCAAGACCCTGGTCGCCGACACGCTGACCATCATCGCCATGCTGGTGGTGATGCTGCAGATGAGCGTCAAGGTCACGGTGGCGATGCTGGTGGTGGTGCCGCTGATCGGTGTGATCGTCTCGTTCGTGGGCAAGCGCTACCGGCGCATCAGCCGCGGCATCCAGGACGGCATGGGCAGCATGGCGCAGACCGCCGAGCAGTCACTCGCGGCGCAGCAGGAAGTGAAGGTGCACGGCACCCAGGCGCATGAGATCTCGCGCTATGCACGCCTGGCCAACCGCATGCTCGGCCTGAACATGAAGGTGGAAACCACGCGCGCGCTGGCCTCCAGCACCGTGCAGTTCCTGGCCGCGCTGGCGCTGGCCGTGATCGTCTGGGTCTCCACCCGCGAGGCGCTGGCCGGCAAGCTCAACGCCGGCCAGTTCATGGGCCTGATGACCTCGATGATGGCCATCATTCCGTCACTACGACGCCTGACCAGCGTGCAGACCTCGATCTCGCGCGGCGTCGCCGCCGCCGAACGCCTGTTCGGCATCCTTGACCTGCCGGTCGAGCGCGACGAAGGTGCCACCCGGGTACAGCGTGTGCGTGGCGAGCTGTCGTTCGAGCACGTCATGCTGCGCTACCGCGAAGACACCGGCATCGCACTGGATGACATCAGCTTCGTCGCCAAGCCGGGCACGGTAACCGCCATTGTCGGCCGTTCCGGCAGCGGCAAGACCAGCCTCATCCGGCTCGTGCCGCGCTTCTACGAGCCCAATGGCGGTTGCATCCGCCTGGATGGCGTGCCGCTGGACGAGTATCCGCTGGCCGACCTGCGTCGCCAGGTGGCCATGGTCGGACAGAAGGTCATGTTGTTCGACGATACCGTGGCGGCCAACATCGCCTACGGCATGGATGCAAGCGACGCGCAGATCCGCGCGGCGGCTGAGGCGGCCAACGCCTGGGAGTTCATCGCCCGCATGCCGCAGCAGCTGCAGACCCCGGTGGGCGAGAACGGCGCGCTGCTGTCCGGTGGCCAGCGCCAGCGCCTGGCGATCGCCCGCGCGATCCTGCGGGACGCGCCGGTGCTGATCCTCGACGAAGCTACCGCCGCGCTGGACAATGAATCCGAGCGCCTGGTCCAGGATGCGCTGCAGCGCCTGATGCCCGAACGCACCACGCTGGTGATCGCACACCGCCTGTCGACCATCGAGCACGCCGACCAGGTGCTGGTCATGGACCATGGCCGCATCGTCGAGCGGGGCACCCATCAGGAGCTGCTGGCGCTGGGCGGGCTGTACGAACACCTGCACAAGATGCAGTTCCGCGAAAGGCTGGCTTGATGGCGTCCAAGGGGTCCCAGACGCCGTCGTACTGGTACGACGGCAGCGCGGTGCCATTCGCGGCGCGCCTGGTCGCGCCGCTGTATGGCGCGGTTGTGGCCCTGCGCCGCACGCTGTACCGGCGGCGGTGGCTGAAACGGCATGCGCTGCCGGTGCCGGTGGTTGTGGTCGGCAATGTCACCGCCGGCGGCACCGGCAAGACCCCGTTGACCATCGCCCTGGTCAACCGCCTGCGCGAGGCCGGCTGGAAGCCCGGCGTGGCCAGCCGCGGCTACGGGCGCGAGCAGCCCAAGGTGCCGCGCTGGGTGGAGGCGACCACCGCCACCACGCTGGGCGGCGACGAGCCGGTGCTGATCGCCTGGAAGACCGGCGTGCCGGTGCGCGTGGATGCCGACCGCGTGGCCGCGTGCCGGGCGCTGGTCGAGGCGGGCTGCGACATCATCGTCTGCGACGACGGCCTGCAGCACTACCGGCTGGCGCGCGACATCGAGATTGAAGTGGTCGACGCGCAGCGACGCTATGGCAACGGGCGGTTGATTCCCGCCGGCCCGCTGCGCGAACCGGCCAGCCGTGCGCAGGAGTGTGACTTCCGGGTCGTCAACCTGGGCCAGGCCAGTGCCGAGCCCTCGGCCGTGGGCGCGTGCGGTTTCGGCGAATGGCCCATGCAGCTGCACATCGACAGTGCGCAGCCGCTCACCGGTGGGCGAGCCCGCGCGCTGACGCATTTCCGTGGCCAGCGCGTGCACGCCGTGGCCGGTATCGCGCATCCGCAGCGCTTCTTCGACATGCTGCGCGCGCATGGCATCGGCGTGGTGCCGCATGCCTTCGCCGACCACCATGCCTACCAGGCGTCCGACCTGCGCTTCGGCAGCGAACTGCCGGTGCTGATGACCGAAAAAGACGCGGTGAAGTGCAAGGTATTCGCCAACGAATGGCACTTCGCCGTGCCGTTGGCCGCTGACCTTCCCGCCGCCTTCTGGATCAACCTGCTGGACCGGGTCGACAAGCTCGGCAAGCGTTGATCGCTGCATTCCCTTGCATTGCGTCACTGTAGAGAGAGCCCGCATGAGCCAGTCCGTCGATTTCGTCGTCGCCATCCCGGCCCGCTACGCCGCCTCGCGCCTGCCCGGCAAACCGCTGCGCCTGCTCGGCGGCACGCCGCTGGTGCTGCGCGTCGCCGAGCGCGCGCTGCAGGCCGGTGCGCGCGAGGTGTGGGTGGCCACCGATGACGTGCGCATCGCCGAGGCCCTGCACGGCCTGCCCACGGTACGGGTGGCGATGACCGCGTCCAGCCACGTCTCCGGCACGGACCGGCTGGCCGAGTGCGCTGCCCAGGCCGGCTGGAGCGACGACACCCTGGTGGTGAACCTGCAGGGCGACGAACCCTTCGCCCCGGCCGAGGGCATCCGCACGGTGGCCGAAGCACTGGTCTACAGCGGGGCGGAGATGGCCACGCTGGCCACGCCGGTGGAGGACGCCGCCTCGCTGTTCGACCCCAACGTGGTCAAGGTGGTGCGCAGGGAGAACCTGGATGCGCTGTACTTCAGCCGCGCGCCGATCCCCTGGCACCGCGATGCGTTCGCGCGCTCGCACGACACCCTGTCCGGCCCGCACTGGCTGCGCCACATCGGCATCTATGCCTACCGCGCCGGCTTCCTGCGCCGCTTCGCGGCCCTGCCGGCCGGCCGCCTGGAGCAGTTGGAATCACTGGAGCAGCTGCGTGCGCTGGAGGCCGGCCACCGCATCAGCGTGGCGCTGACCCCGGCCGAGTTCCCGCCCGGCATCGACACCCCCGAGGATCTGGAGCGCGCCGAGGCGTGGCTGGCGGCGCAGGCTTGAGGGGGTCCTTGGGCGTGCACTCCGTCGCCAAATTGACGTTGGCGCGACGGTTGCATGACGCCGACTCCGGCATAATCACGGTATGAACGTACAGCCCGTCCAGGACCTGCCGGAATTCGCCACGTGGCTCAATGCCACCCCGACCACCCTGACCGAACTGCGCGGCCGTCCGGTCGTGCTTGCCTTCGTCAACGCGGCCTCTGTCTGGTGCGCGCACCGGCTGGCCGAGCTGGCGCAGTGGCAATCGCGCAACCCGGGCAAGCTGCAGCTGCTCATCCTGCAGGTGCCGCGCTTCGATTGCGAGCGCGACCCGGAGCAGGCCCTGAAGCTGCTGCGCCGCCAGGGCCTGACCGCGCCGGCCCTGCTGGACGCGGACTGGGATGGCTGGCGCCGCTTCAACGTGACCGCCTGGCCGACGCTGGTGCTGCTGGACGCGCAGGGGCGCGAGGTCGACCGCCTGGTCGGGTTCGGCGACGAGCTCGAGCGCTCGTTGAATGCCCTGTGCCGAGGCGCCGCGCCGGTGCACGATGGCGATGCCTCGCGGGCGCGCGAGCTGCATCCTGAGCCACGCCTGCCGCTGCTGTTCCCGACCGGCCTGGTGGTGACCACCGAGCGTCTGTACATCGCCGACAGCGGCCATCATCGCGTGCTGGAATGCAGCCATGGCGGGCGTGTGCTGCGCCAGTTCGGGCTGGGCACGGCCGACATGATGGACGGGGGCCCCGGTGAAGCTGCCTTCAACCGTCCCCAGGGCCTGGCCCTGGAGCGCGAATGGCTGTACGTGGCCGACACCGGCAACCACGCCCTGCGCCGCATCCATCTGTTGAACGGACAGGTCGACACGCTGTGTGGCAATGGCCGCCCGGGCGAGCCCCGCGAAGGCGCGGTGACCGACCCGCGCCAGGTCGCGCTCAACCACCCGCAGGGGCTGGCGGTGGCTGACAACCAGATCCATATCGCGATGGCCGGCGACAACCGCATCTGGAGCTATCACCTGGGCCAGCGCACGCTGTCCTGGCGGGCCGGTTCCGGTGCCATCGACCTGCGCGACGGCAGCGGCCACATGGCGGCGTTCGCGCAGCCGGCGGCGCTCGCGGCCGTACAGCAGGTGCTGTACGTGTGTGACGCGCTGGGCTCGTCGATCCGCTCCATGCAGCTGCGCGGCGACCTGGTGCAGACGCTGGTCGGGCAGGGCCTCTGGTCGTTCGGCGACGAGGATGGTCCGCGCGCCACCGCCCAGCTGCAGTACCCGCAGGCGATCGCACTGAGTCCCGACGCGCCGCTGCTGTGGATCGCCGATGCGGGCAACGGCCGCCTGCGTACGTTGCGCCTGGGCGGCGGTGAACTCAGCACCGTGGAGCTGCCGCGTCGCCTGCATGGCCCGGCCGGGCTGGCGATGGGCGGTGGGGCGGTATGGATCGCCGAGACCAATGCCCATGCCGTGCTGCGGTTCGACCCGGTCAGCGGCGTATTGAGCGACGTGCCGATCAGCGAATGACCCAGTCCACCGCTCCGGCCTTTGATGGAAAGGCATTCGCGGCCCACCTGAGTACCGCGCCCGGCGTGTACCGCATGTACGCCGCCGACGACACGCTGCTGTATGTCGGCAAGGCGCGCGCGCTGCGCAACCGCGTCGGCAGTTATTTCAACGGGACGCCGAAGACGGCGCGGATCATGTCCATGCTCTCGCAGATCGCGCGCATGGACGTGACCGTCACCCGGTCCGAGGCCGAAGCGCTGCTGCTGGAAAACCAGCTGATCAAGTCGTTGTCGCCGCGCTACAACGTCTCCCTGCGTGACGACAAGACCTATCCGCACGTACTGCTGACCCGCGAAGACTGGCCACGCATCGCGCTGCACCGTGGCCCGCGTGCGGTGCCCGGGCGCTACTTCGGGCCGTATCCGGGCGTCACGGCGGTACGCGAGACGCTCAACCTGATGCACAAGCTGTTCAAGCTGCGCAGCTGCGAGGACAGCGTGTTCCGCAACCGCTCGCGGCCCTGCCTGCAGTACCAGATCGGCCGCTGCAGCGCGCCGTGCGTGGCGCTGGTGCCCGCCGAGGACTATGCCGAATCCGTGCGGCGCGCCTCGATGTTCCTGGAAGGCAAGAGCGACCAGCTGGCGCGCGAGCTGGGCACGCAGATGCAGGCGGCCAGCGAGGCGCTGGAGTTCGAACAGGCCGCGCGCCTGCGCGACCTGGTCACCGCGCTGCGCAGCATGCAGACCCGCCAGTACGTGGACGGCCGCGCGGCCGATCTGGACGTGCTGGCCTGTGCCACCCAGGGCGCCAGCGCCTGCGTGATGCTGCTGGCGTTCCGTGATGGACGCAACATGGGCACGCGCCCGTTCTTCCCGCGCACCAATGGTGAGGAGAGCGCGGAAGAGGTGCTGGCCGCGTTCGTGTCGCAGTACTACGCCGAGCACGCGCCGCCGCGCGAGATCCTGCTCGACCGCGAGATTCCCGACGCCAGCATGATCGAATCGGCGCTCGGTGCGTCGGCCGAGCACAAGGTGCAGCTGAAGTGGAACGTGCGTGGCGAGCGTGCCGGCTACGTGGAACTGGCCAGCCGCAACGCGCAGATCACCCTGGTCAGCGAACTCACCAGCCGCAGCGCGCAGCACGCGCGCAGCGAAGACCTGCGGCAGATGCTGGGCCTGGCCGAGCAGGTGAAGCGGGTCGAATGTTTCGACATCAGCCACACCATGGGCGAGGCCACCGTGGCCTCCTGCGTGGTGTTCGACGCCAGTGGCCCGGTGCGCAGCCAGTACCGTCGCTTCAACATCAGCGGCATCGAGCCGGGCGATGACTACGCCGCCATGCACCAGGCCATCGACCGCCGTTTCCGCCGCGCCGTGGAAGAGGAGGGCGTGCTGCCGGATCTGCTGCTGATCGACGGTGGCGCCGGCCAGCTGGCCCAGGCGCAGGCCGCGCTGGCCGACCTGGGCGTGGAAGGGGTGATGCTGGTCGGCGTGGCCAAAGGCGTCGAGCGCCGGGCCGGGCACGAAGCCCTGGTGCTGCCCGACGGTCGCGAACTGCGCCCGGGCGCCGCGTCGCCGGCCCTGCAGTTCATCCAGCAGGTGCGTGACGAAGCCCACCGCTTCGCCATTACCGGCCACCGCGGTCGCCGCCAGAAGGCGCGCATGACCAGCAAGCTGGAGGACATTCCCGGCATCGGACCGCGCCGGCGCGCCAGCCTGCTCAAGCATTTCGGCGGGCTGGTCGGCCTCAAGGCGGCCGGTGAGGCGGAAATCGCCAAAGTGGAGGGCATCAATGACGCCCTCGCTGCACGCATCTACGCTAACCTTCATGGACTGCCCACGCCCTCTGCGGCGGGCGAGTAGAGAGACGCAATGAAGTTGACCCTCCCCACCTGGCTGACGCTGCTGCGGATCGTGATGATCCCGGTGCTGGTGCTGGTGTTCTACCTTCCCTACACGTGGACCAATTTTGCCTCGGCCGCGATCTTCGGCCTGGCCGCCTTGACCGACTGGCTGGACGGCTGGATCGCCCGCCGCTACGACCTCGCTTCGGCCTTCGGCGCCTTCCTGGACCCGGTTGCGGACAAACTGATGGTGGCCGTTGCGCTGTTCCTGATCGTGCAGGGTCATCCCACGCCGTGGATGGCCTTCTGGGCCGCCGTGATCGTCGGCCGCGAAATCGCGGTGTCGGCGCTGCGCGAATGGATGGCGGAAATCGGGCAGCGCGCCAAGGTGCGCGTGGCGCTGATCGGCAAGATCAAGACCACCGCGCAGATGGTGGCGCTGCTGTGCCTGCTGTATTCGGTTGCGCCGAACGTGCCGGTGTCCGACATCTGGATGGGCGAACCGGTCTTCCACATCGGCGACTGGACCTTGGCGATCGCCGCGGTGCTGACGTTGTTCTCCGGCCTGCAGTACCTGCATGCCGCGTGGCCGAGCCTGCGCGAAGACGAACGTGCCGCGCGCGAAACCGCGCGTGCGAAAAAGAAGGGCTGAGGGCTGTTGACAGCACCACGTTTGGCTGTAGAATCTCGCCTCCCAAGCGGGAATAGCTCAGTTGGTAGAGCGCAACCTTGCCAAGGTTGAGGTCGCGAGTTCGAGTCTCGTTTCCCGCTCCAGATTCAAGAAAAAAGCGACCTTCGGGTCGCTTTTTTCGTTTCTTCGTTTGAGGTAGTGGGGCGTCTCATTTTAAAAGCTTGGCGCACGGTCTTCGATCAGGTTCATCGCGATCGTTTAGGGCCCCGCCGCGGCCGGCAGGCCCCTATGCAAATGTCCCCCGGCGTCGGCATGCGCCGCCGCCTCCTCCTTTACTTTGCCAGGGACCTACCGGCCGCGACGGGGCTCGGCTTGCGGTTCGCAGGGAAAAGCGGATGTCACGGTGCCAACGCCGGTGGG
>NZ_DAMCID010000039.1:0-24614 GCF_032099025.1 Stenotrophomonas sp. | reverse complement strand
CGTACCCAGATGGTCCAGTTCGACTCGCCGATGCGGTCACCCGCCACGATCGCTGCTTCCACCTGCCCGCCGCTGGAGTCCAGGTCCAGGATGCGCCGCGAGACGTGCTGCGCTTCGGCCACCAACGCCACGCGTGCCACCAGTTCGGAGAAGCCGGGATTGATCTTGCCCACGTAGCGCACGCGCAGCAGGCCGCGCTCGACGCACGGCGCAATGGCCGCCTCCAGGCTGGCACGGTCCAACGCCTCCAGCGGCGCGCCGTCGCCGCCTTCCGCGGCATAGTCGGTATCGCAGCTGAGCCAGGCCTTGCCGTTGTCCAGTGCCACCGTCGGCCAGCCCTGCTCGCCCCGTCGCGGTGGCGGCGGCGGCGCGGGCGGCGCGTCGGCCGCGTTGAACGACACCATATGGTCGCCATCGGCGGCCTGTGCCCGCACCGCCTTGTCGGCGGCGGTGACATTACCGGGATTCTCCAGCGCGCCGCATGCGGCCAGCCCCAGGCACAACAACGACAACCAGCACGACTTGAGCAACATGGAGTCCCGGGTTCCGACCAAAGCGTGCGCGAAGCGTCACGTGAACGCACAGTCTAGTGCGCCTCGACAGGCGCGCGGGAACCGGCCCTGAACCGGCCGGCCCCGGTTCCGCATTGACGTCCGAAAACGGCGAGCCTGGAGCCCGCGGCGGGCATAGACTGGCCCCCATGGATACCGCCCTGCCCCTGGACTACGCCGCCTGCGAAAGCGCCCGCCTCGCCCGCGACGCCCGCTTCGACGGCGTGTTCTTCACCGCCGTGCGCAGCACCGGCATCTACTGCCGCCCGGTCTGCCCGGCCCCCGCGCCGAAGCCGGCCAACGTGGACTATTACCCCACCGCGGCAGCGGCGGCGGCGGCCGGCTTCCGTCCGTGCCTGCGCTGCCGCCCTGAACTGGCGCCGGAAGCGCAGGACGCCCTGAGCAACGAGACGCTGCAGCGCGCGCTTGCCCTGATCCATGACGGTTACCTGCAGGATGCGGCGGTCGGCGATCTCGCCGCGCGGCTGGGCCTGAGTGCGCGCCAGCTGCAGCGCCTGTTCGTGGCGCGGCTGGGTGCGGCACCGGCACAGATCCATGCCACCCGCCGCCTGCTGCTGGCCAAGCAGCTGTTGACGGAAACCGCGTTGCCGGTGACCGACGTGGCCATGGCGGCGGGCTACAACAGCCTGCGCCGCTTCAACACGGCATTCCTCGACGGCTGCGGCATGCCGCCTACCGCCATCCGACGCCAACGCGGCGCGCTGGCCGACGGCGCGCTGACGCTGCGTCTGGGCTACCGGCCGCCGCTGGACTTCACTGCGATGCTGGGCTTCCTGCGCCGCCGCTGCATTCCCGGCATCGAGCAGATCGACGCGCACAGCTACCAACGGGTGATCGGACCGGCCGAACGACCGTCGGTGATCCGCGTCACCGCCGATCCACGCCGGCCGGAGCTGCTGCTGCAGCTGGGCCAGGTCGATCCGCGTGCGATCCCGGGCATCGTGCGCCGGGTGCGGCGCATCTTCGACCTCGACGCGGACCTGCGCATTGTCCACGCCACGCTGGCGCGCGAGCCGCTGCTGGCGCGCGGCATCGCGCAGCGGCCGGGGCTGCGCGTGCCCGGTGGCTGGGACGGATTCGAAGTGGCGGTGCGCGCGGTACTGGGCCAGCAGGTCAGCGTGGCCGCCGCGATCACCCTGGCGCGGCGCGTGGTTGATCGCTTCGGCACGCCGCTGGCAGGCATGCCGGAAGGGCTGGACCGCCAGTTCCCCACACCCGCGCAACTTGCCGACGCGCCCCTGGAAGGCATCGGCCTGCCGCGCACGCGTGCGGCGACCGTGCGCGCGGTCGCCGCGGCGGTGGCCGACGGCCGCCTGGACTTCGACGCCGGCCAACGCCTGGACAGCTTCATCGAACGCTGCGTGGCGCTGCCCGGGATCGGGCCATGGACGGCGCATTACATCGCCCTGCGCGCACTGGCCCTGCCCGACGCCTTCCCCGCCGGCGACCTGGTGCTGCAGCAGGTGCTGGGCGGCGACAGCCGCTTGAGCGAACGCGCCACCGAGGCCCGTTCGCAGGCTTGGCGCCCCTGGCGTGCCTACGCCGTGCTGCACCTGTGGCATCTGGCCACGTCCGCTTCGGAGTCAACCGCATGAACCTGCTCTACGACACCTTCGACAGCCCGATCGGGGCACTCACGGTGGCTGGCGACAGCCAGGGCATCCACCACATCCTGTTCGAGAACAACCGCTACGACGCCAAGGGTCGCGAGCACTGGCAGCGCGACGCCGATGCGCTGCGCGATGCACGCACGCAGCTGCTGCAGTTCCTGGCCGGCGAGCGCACCGGCTTCGCGCTGCCGCTGGCGCCGCACGGCACGGATTTCCAGCTGCGCGTGTGGAAGGCGCTGGCCGACATTCCGTTCGGCGAAACGTGGAGCTACGTACAGTTGGCGCGACACATCGGCCACCCCAGTGCCAGCCGCGCGGTCGGTGCAGCCAATGGACGCAATCCACTGCCGATCGTACTGCCCTGCCACCGTGTGATCGGCAGCAGCGGCGCACTCACCGGCTTCGGCGGCGGCATCGAAACGAAGGCGGCGCTGCTCAATCTTGAGGCGCGCGGACACGCGCTGTTCGCCTGACCGTGCCATCAGTTGTCTTCGCGGCGTCATTGCGGCGAACTATGATGGCGGAATGATTTCCGTCCGCCTTTCGCTGGCACTTGCCGCCGCCCTCGCGCTGACCAGCTGTGCCAGCGCTCCGTCCACGTCGCCGGGCCTCCCTTCGGCAGCCACGACCGTCACTGCGGCCAGTCCGCCGAAACTGCTGCTGGTCTCCATCGACGGGCTGCGCGCGGACATGCTGGATCGCGGCATCACCCCCAACCTCTCGCGCATCGTGCAGGACGGCGTGCGCGCACGCTGGATGACGCCGTCGTACCCGTCGCTGACCTTCCCCAACCACTACACGATCGTCACCGGGTTGCGCCCGAACCATCACGGCATCATCCACAACAGCATGCAGGAAGAGGCGCTGGGCCGCTTCCAGCTCAATCTGCGCGACGCGGTGACCGATCCGCGCTGGTGGGGCGGCGAACCGATCTGGGTGGGTGCGGAGAAGGCCGGGGTGCGTACGGCCACCTGGTCATGGCCCGGCAGCGAGGCGGCCATCCAGGGGGTGCGCCCCAGCCAGTGGCGCGTCTACGACGATACGGTATCGCTGTCTGCCCGCGTCGACGAGGTGCTGGGCTGGGTCGGCCAGTCCGATGCGGATGCACCGCGCCTGGTGACGCTGTACATGGAACAGGTCGACAAGGCCGGCCACCATTTCGGCCCGGATTCGCCGGAATATGCGGCCGCCATCGCGCAGGTCGATGCGGCCATCGGCCGCCTGCTGGATGGACTGAAGGCGCGCGGGCTGTCGGACCGCACCAATCTCATCGTGGTCTCCGACCACGGTATGGCCACGGTGCCGGACGGCAACACGGTCGCGGTGGAAGACATGGTCGACCCGGCCATCGCCCGCAACGTATCGACGGGCCAGTCGATCGGCTTCGCGCCACTGCCGGGCAAGCAGAACGACGCCGAGAAGATCCTGCTGGGCGCGCACGCAAACTACGACTGCTGGACCCGGCAGACGCTGCCTGCCCGCTGGGAATACGGTTCCAACCCGCGTATTCCGGCGATCGTGTGCCAGATGCACGAAGGCTGGAACGCGCTGACGCGCGAGCGCATGGCCAAGCGCGAGCCAGGCGATCGCGGCTCGCACGGCTACGACAATGCACTGCCGTCGATGCGCGCGGTATTCATCGCCCGCGGCCCGTCCTTCAAGCAGGGCGCCACGCTGCCGGGCTTCGACAACGTCGACGTCTACCCGCTGATGACGCGTTTGCTGGGCATTCCCGCCGCACCGAATGACGGCAATCCGGAGACCCTGCTTCCTGCACTCAGGTGGTAGGTTTTCGCGAAGAGCAGCGTTTCAGCTGCTACGGGCGGGGGAGGCCGACGGGCAGCCCCGCTCCGGGACACGCCGTAAACCCATCCTTGGGGGCTTGGCAAAAACATCCATGTTTTTGACAGTCCCTCCGGGGGCTGACCGCCGACCTCCCTCTCATTCATTGCGCGGGCGGACGGCGAGAGCAGCGACGCAGGGCGTCGCTCTACAGCGCAGCACAGCTGCGCCGGCAAGGTCGGCGTACCGCGTTTGATCTCCTGTGGCCACCGACACACCGTCGAGGGTCGGCGGGGGCGGGTTTGCGGGACCGTAGAAAACATGGATGTTTTCTACGAGCCCCCATGGGTGAAGGCGCACTGCTTGCGAGGCACTGCCTCGCGTGCGACTGAACGCACAACCGCCGGCGGTTGGGCTGGGGCCCGGAGGGCGGTTCACGGCGTGTCCCGCAAACCCGCACCCGACGGCCCAGCTCAAGCCATGCGCGGCCCAACGGCTGTTCGCCTGAATGCATGAAGCTGCCGGGCAACGCCCGGCACTACCGTGTTGCGTGCAATCAAATCAATCAAAAAAAAACGCGGCGCAAGCGCCGCGTTTTTTCGTCAGGCTGGCTGAGAGATCAGCTGGCCTTGGCGACGGCCTTCTTGGCCACTGCCTTCTTCGCCGGGGCCTTGGCCACGGTCTTCTTGGCGACCGGCGCAGCTGCGCCCACGGCCACCTTGCTCACCGCGTGCGAGCGCGAATTGCCGTAGCTGGCGTTGTAGCGCTTGCCCTTGGCGGTCTTGCGGTCACCCTTACCCATGTCGTCAACTCCTTAGTCTGAAATCTGATTACCCCGTACTGACACGGGTTCGGCAGGGCCGCCTCTTCAGACGCCCCCGCGCACGATCGGAAAGCCTACCACAGCGCCTCAGTGAGCACAGCTCGCATCATGGACGTGGCCGTGGTTGAGGCGCAGGTTGACCAGGTGGGCAACCCCCACCAGCACCCCGCCCAGTGTCATCACCACCGCGTGCGGCACCGCTGAGTGGTGCAGCGGGTCGTACAGCAGGCCAGCCCACAGCGCCACCAGCCCCGGCACCAGGAAGCCCAGCGCGCGCAGCGCGCCATGCCGGCGGTAGCCCCAGACCAGACTGAACAGACCCAGAAGCGTCACGAAGCTGACCAGTGCCAGCTCCACCCCGTCGCCCAGCCACACCGACAGACCCAGCGAGGGCGCGGCCGCCAGCAATATCGGCAGCACCGCGCAGTGCACCGCGCACAACAGCGAGCCGGTGGCACCGAAGCGATCAAGGAGATGACGGAGGCGTGCGAACAGGGGCATGACTTCCAGCAGGGTCGAACAAGCGTTATGGAATAATATAACATCAATCCCGACGCGTACTCCCCTCCCCCCGTTCCGCCAAGGCAACACCCCGTTCCGATGGGATTCGCGCGCCCTACCATTGATACATTATAACAATACGACCGACGGACCCCAGCCCATGCGCTCTTCCCGCCCCCTGCTCAAGCCGCACGCCCTGTCCCTGGCGCTTGCGGTGGTACTGATCCCCTCGCTGGCCCACGCCGCCGACGATGACGGCCATCGCGATGGCCACCTCACCGAACTGTCCACCGTGAAGGTCACCGCCTCCCCGCTGCAGGGCGATGCCGAATCGCTGGCCCGCCCGGTCGACGTGCTCGCCGGCGAACGCCTGGACGAACAGAAGGCCGGCACCCTCGGCGACACCGTGGCCAAGCTGCCCGGCGTGCAGAGCACCTTCTTCGGCCCCGGCGTGGGCCGCCCGATCATCCGCGGCCAGGAAGGCCCGCGCGTGGCGGTGCTGTCCAACGGCATGGGCAACATGGACGCCTCCACCGTCAGTGCCGACCACGCCACCAGCGTCGAACCGTTCCTGGCCGACCAGATCGAAGTGCTCAAGGGCCCGGCCACGCTGCTGTTCGGCAGTGGTGCGATCGGCGGCGCAGTGAACGTGGTCGATGGCCGCATCGCGCGCGACCTGCCCGACCGTCCGCTCAGCGGCCGCGCCGAACTGCGCGGCAACTCGGTCAATGACGAGCGCAGCGGCATGTTCCGGCTCGACGGTGTCAACGGCAACTGGGTGCTGCATGTCGACGGCCTGGTGCGCAACAGCGACGACTACCGCATTCCCGGCTACGCCGTGATCGACGGGCTCGAAGACCATGCGGGTCACGACCACGAGGAAGGCGACAGCGACGAACCGCGCCGCGGCACCCTGGACAACAGTTCCATCCGTACCCGCGCCGGTGGCGTTGGCGCCACCTGGCTTGGCGAAGGCGGCTACTTCGGCGCGTCGGCCAGCACCTACCGCACCAACTACGGCATCCCCAACGGCGCGCACGTGCATGCCGAGGATGACCACGATCATGACCATGGCGATGAAGAGGAAGAAGGCGACGAGCACGACGTGCGCATCGACATGGTGCAGAACCGCTTCGAAGCCAAGGGCGGCATCTACAACCCGGTGTCGTTCCTGAAGAACATCAACCTGCGCACCGCCTACACCGATTACGAGCACGTGGAGCTGGAGGCCGGCACGCCCTCCACCCGCTTCACCAACCGCGGCATTGAAGCCCGCCTGGAAGCGGTACAGCAGCAGATCGGCGGCTGGGATGGCGCCTTCGGCCTGCAGTTCGGCAACAGCGATTTCGGCGCCAAGGGCGAAGAAGCGTTCGTGCCCGACACCGGCACCCGCAACATCGGCCTGTTCGTGCTGCAGGAAAAGCAGTTCGGCCCGTTCAAGCTCGAACTGGGCGGCCGCCACGACCAGGTCAAGCTGGACCCGACCGGCGACTACCGCGCGCGCACCTTTGACGCCACCAACCTGTCCGCTGCCGGCATCTGGAAGCTCAATGACGCGGTGGACCTGCGCTTCGGCGTGGATGGCTCCGAGCGCGCCCCGACCAACGAAGAGCTGTACGCGGCCGGTGCGCACATTGCCACCCGTTCGCTGGAGATCGGCGACGGCAATCTGAAGACCGAACGCGGCCAGCGCGTTGAGCTGGGCATCCACACCCACAGCGACCGCCTCGACTTCTCCGCCGCCATCTACCAGACCAAGTTCAAGGACTTCATCTACCTGGCCGACACCGGCGTGGTGGAAAGCCTGCCGGTGCGCCTGTGGACCCAGCAGGACGCCACCTTCAAGGGCGCCGAAGCCGAAGCGCTGGTGCATCTGTTCGACGGCGGCAGCGGCGACTGGGACCTGCGCGTGTTCGGCGACTACGTGAAGGCCGAGCTGGACGGCAGCGGCACCCGCACCGTGGACATCGCCGTGCCGCATGGCGACCACGACCACAACTACACCGTGGACCTGGCCAACAGCGGCTACCTGCCGCGCATCTCGCCGGCCCGCGTCGGTGCCGACCTGCGCTGGTCGCGCGATGGCTGGCGTGCGTCGGTCGGCGCGGTGCGTTACAGCAGCCAGAAGGACACCGCGCAGAACGAGGAACCGAGCGGGGGCTACACGCTGGTCGACGCGCATTTCGCGTATCGCTGGGACCGCAGCGACAGCAACAGCTACGAGGTGTTCCTGGACGGCAACAACCTGACCAACCGCGAGGCGCGTGCGCACACCTCGCTGCTGCGGGATTACTCGCCGCTGCCGGGGCGTGGCGTGGCGTTCGGCATCCGCGCGTTCTTCTGATCCCCGCTGGGGTCGATCGTTTCATCTTCGGGGGCCGCAAGGCCCCCGTTTTTTTTTGCAGCCGCTTCGGTCGTTGCTAAACGTCGGTGGCCATGTCGGCGCGGTGGCGATTCGGCTTCGGACGCTTGCGCCGCGCTGCGCGCGGTGTCCACGCAGGGCGTGGACCTACGAACCGTTACGTGCGCAGGACGATCCGGATGGATGACGGGTTACGAACCGGTACGTGCGCAGGACGATCCGGATGGATGACGGGTTACGAACCGTGACGTGCGCAGGACGATCCGGATGGATGACGGGTTACGAACCGTTACGTGCACAGGACGATCCGGATGGATGACGGGTTACGAACCGTGACGTGCACAGGACGTCCGGATGGATGACGGGTAGAGCCACGCCCTGCGTGGCTTCGCGGTGCCGGACGTTGGCCGCATCGGTCGTACAATCGGCGAAACCAGCCTACGGAGCGGTCCATGCCCCCTGCCTCCCCCGTCCCGCGCATGCATTGGGGGCTGCTTGTCGCGGCCTCGGCCATCCTCATGGTGACCATGGGCGTGCGCCAGACCTCGGGGCTGTATGTGGATCCGATCCACCGCAGTACCGGGGTGAGCATCGTCGAGATCAGTTTCGCGCTGGCGATCGGGCAGTTCGTCTGGGGCGCGGTGCAGCCGGTGTTCGGCGCCGTGGCCGACCAGCGCGGCGCCTGGCCGGTGCTGCTGGGCGGCACCCTCCTGCTGGTGGCCGGACTGCTGCTGGCGCCACTGCTGACCAGCCCGCTCGGGCTGAGCTTCACCTTGGGCCTGCTGATGGCCGCGGGTGCCGGCGCCGGCAGCTTCTCGGTACTGATCGGCGCCACCGCGCACCGGCTGCCTGCAGAGAAGCGCTCCTTCGCCGCGGGATTGATCAATGCCGGCGGCTCGCTGGGCCAGTTCGTGTTCGCCCCGCTGGTGCAGTGGGTGATCAGCAGCGCCGGCTGGGCGCGGGCGATGTGGCTGATGGCGGCCGCCGCGCTGCTGTCGCTGCCCATGGCCTGGCCGCTGCGCCGTCGCCCGGGCGATCATGCCGGCGGGAGCCACGCCACCGATGACGGTGGACTGCGCGCGCAGCTGCACGTGGCCGCGCGCGACCGCAGCTACTGGTACCTGCACCTGGGCTTCTTCACCTGCGGCCTGCACATTGCGTTCCTGGTGACCCACCTGCCCGGCGAGATCGCCCTGTGCGGCCTGTCGCCGACCGTCGCCTCCACGTCCATCGCGCTGATCGGGCTGTTCAACATCGCCGGCAGCCTCATCGTCGGCGCGCTTGGGCAACGCTTCCGAATGAAATACCTGCTGTTCTGGATGTATGCCAGCCGCGCAGTGATGATCGGCGCCTACCTGCTCGCTCCGCCCACCGCGCTCACCTTCTACGTCTTCTCCGCCGCGCTCGGCTTTACCTGGCTGGCCACCGTGCCGCCGACCGCCGGCCTGGTCGGCAAACTGTTCGGCCCGCGCTACCTGGGCACGCTGTTCGGGCTGACCCTGCTTTCGCACCAGCTCGGTGGCTTCTTCGGCGCCTGGCTGGGCGGTCTTGCGCTGGCCCATTCCGGCAACTTCCTGTGGATGTGGTACGCCGACATGGCCCTGGCAGCGCTGGCGGCCGTGATCAACCTGCCGATCCGCGAAGCGCGTTACGGCTGCCATGGGTTGCCTGCCCCGCGCTGACTTCACGCCTCGTTGACCAACCCCAGCGGCCTCATACCGGAAACCTTCCAACGGCTTCCGGTGCGGACATTTTTGTCCGAAAATGACCCATGCCCAGTCAACGTGCCGATGCGGCCGCCCGCCGCGCCCTGATCCTCGATGCCGCCGATGCCGTGTTCGGCCAGCATGGCGTGACCGCGCCGCTGGACCTGGTGGTGGAACGCGCGCAGGTTGGCCGCGCCACGCTGTACCGCAATTTCCCCGATCGCACCGCGCTGGTCGAAGCGCTGCTCGAGCGCACCGTTGCGCGTATCCGGCGCCAGGTGGACACTCTGGGCGACCGCGACGATGCCCTGTTCGAGGTGCTGCAGGGCATGGCCTCGCGCATCGTGCAGTCGCCGGCGCTGGCCGACTACTGGCGCGCCGTGGACCCGGACGAGCCGTCCATCAAGGCCGCGCGCCAGGCCATCCATGCGTTGCTGAAGGCGCCCATCCAGCGCGCGATCGACGCGGGGTTGTGCCGCGCCGACCTGCAGGTGGGCGATATCAGCCTGATCTCCGGCATGCTCGGTGCCGCACTGCGCGGCAAGACCCGTGACGAACGCGCCCGCCTGGCCGCCCGCGCCATGCAGCTGCTGCGCGAGGGGCTGCACGGAAACGCCGACGGGACCGGCTGATGGCCGAGTACCTCAAGCCGATTCCCGATTGGGAGGAACACGAGAAGCCGAGCCTGCCCGGCTCGGCGTCGATGCCGTGGCATCCACCGCACCGGCGCGTGGCCTACGCGATGGTCGCCCTGCTGGTCGGCCTCACCGGCGCGCTCGGCAACGCACTGGTCACCGCCAACCTGCCGTTCCTGCAGGGCCAGCTCGGCCTGACCCCGACCCAGGGAAGCTGGCTGGTGGCCGCCTATGCGATGGTCAACGTCACTGCCAACCTGCTGGCGTTCAAGTTTCGCCAGCAGTACGGCATCCGCCTGTTCGCCGAGATCGGACTGGGCCTGTACGCCGCGCTGGCGGTGCTGCATCTGTTCGTCGGCAGTTTTGAAACCACCTTGATGATGCGCGCGGCCAGCGGTTTCGCCGGCGCAGCCTGCAGCACGCTGGGAACGCTTTACATGCTGCAGTCGCTGCCGCGCCGCTATACCGGCAACCTGCTGGTGATCGGCGTAGGCATTTCGCAGATGGCGCTGCCGATTGCCTGGCTGGTGTCGCCGGGGCTGGTCGACACCGGGCAGTGGCACAACCTGTATCTGTTCGAAGCCGGGCTGGCGCTGTGTGCGTTTGCTGCCGTGGTCATGCTGAAGCTGCCCCCGGGTGCGCAGATCAAGGTCTTCGAGCCGATGGACTTCCTCAGCTTCGCGTTGTTCGCCCCCGCGGTGGCGCTGCTGGTGGTGGTGCTGGCCCAGGGCTACCTGCGCTGGTGGCTGGACACCCCGTGGCTGGGCTGGGCGCTGGTCGCCTCCGTGGCCTTGGGCACCGCTGGGGTCGTGGTGGAACACTACCGGCGCAATCCGCTGCTGCAGACCCGCTGGCTGGCCAGCCCGGCAATGCTGCACTTCATCATCGGCGCCTTCCTGATCCGCTTCCTCACCACCGAACAGTCGTACGGGGTGATCGGCCTGATGCGCCAGCTGGGCATGGGTCCGGACCAGATGCGGCCCCTGTTCGCGGTGATCCTGGCCGGCGTGATCACGGGCATCGCCACCAGCTCGCTGACCTTCGGCCCCAAGCGCATCATTGCCCAGTTGCTGATGGCGATCCTGCTGCTGGGCACCGCCTCCCTGCTCGACCAGCACCGCACCAGCCAGGACCGTCCGCACGATTTCTTCCTGAGCCAGTTCCTGGCGTCGATGGGCGCGGGCATGTTCATGGGCCCGTTGATCATGCTCGGCATCACCCAGGCCCTGAAGCAGGGCACCGACCACATGATCACCTTCCTGGTCACGCTGTCGATCACCCAGACCCTGGGCGGACTGGCCGGCTCTGCGGTGCTGGGCACTTTCCAGCTGCATCGCGAGCAGGTGTATTCCACGGCGATGGTCAGCCAGCTGGATCCCAGCGATGGGGTGGTGGCCCAACGCCTGAAACTGCAGCAGCAGGTCTATGCGCCCCTGTTGACCGACCCGGTGCAGCGCAGCGCACAGGGCACCGCCCAGTTGGCGCAGATCACCCGGCGCGAGGCCAACGTACGCGGCTTCAACGACGTGTTCTCGTTGAGTGGCCGGGTCGCGCTGGTTTTCCTGGGCTGGTTGCTGCTGCTGTCGGTACGCACCGCCGTGCTCAAGCAGTGGCGCAAGCGCCATCGGCGCGCCGTCTCCCCCACACCCGCTGCGCCTTCCGGCGCGGCCCAGCGATGAGTCCTGCCATGTCCAGCACACCGCCGCGCGATGACCCGCCCGATGACATCCACCCGCCCGTACCCACCGATGCCGCACCGGTCGCGGGGCCTGCTGCACCGGCTGCGGCTGCAGCGCCGAGTGGCGCGCCGAAGTACCTCAAGCCCAGCCGGCGCAGCGTGATGGTGATGATCGTGGTGGCGCTGATCGGCATCGCGCTGATCCTGCGCGCGTGGTCGCTGTGGCCGTTCAACAGCACCTTGGTGAGTACCGACAACGCGTATGTGCGTGGGCAGATCACCGTCCTGGCGCCGCAGGTCAATGGGTATGTCACCGAGGTGCTGGTGAAGGATTTCCAGCACGTGAAGCAGGGCGAGCCGCTGCTGCGGATCGACGACCGCATCTACAAGGAGAAGGTGGCGCAGGCGCAGGCCAACCTGGACAGCGCGGTAGCGGCGCTGGCCAATTCGGACCAGGCGCAGGCGCAGAACCGCGCGCAGATCGGCGCGGCACGGGCCGCGCTGTCGGCAGGCCAATCGGAGCTGGCGCGCTCGCGCGGGGAGCTCAAGCGTTACGAGGAACTGGCCGACCAGCAGCTGGTGGCACTGAACGACCGCGACAAGTTCCGCACCAGCGCGCAGGCCGCGCAGTCTTCGGTGCAGCAGTCGCAGGCGCAGATCCGCATCGCCGAGGAAACACTCACGTCGACCCAGGTGGCACGCAAGGGGCTCGAAGCCGGCGTGGAAACGGCCAAGGCGCAACTGGAACTGGCCCGCATCGACCTGGCCAACACAGTCATTCATGCCCCGCGCGACGGCCAGGTCAGTGAAGCGTCGGTGCGGCTGGGGCAGTACGTCACCGCCGGCTCGCAGCTGCTGTTCCTGGTGCCTGACACGCTGTGGGTGGTAGCCAATTTCAAGGAAGGCCAGACCTGGCGCATGCGCATCGGCCAACCGGCGACGTTCTCGGTGGATGCCTTCGACGGTGAGCGCCTCACCGGTCACATCGAGCAGATCGCGCCGGCCACCGGTTCGGAGTTCAGCGTGCTGCGCCCCGACAACGCCAGCGGCAATTTCACCAAGGTCGTACAACGCCTGCCGGTGCGGATCGCGATCGATCCGGATCAGGAACTGGCACCCAGGCTTCGCCCGGGCATGTCGGTGGTGGTGCGGGTGGATACAGCCGCAGCACCAAGGTAGCGCCACGCCCTGCGTGGCTGCGCGTGATCCAGACCGGCCAGCCACGCAGGGCGTGGCGCTACGGCATCACCCCGCGCAGCGGGCGCAGAGGCCGTGCACTTCCAAGGTCTGTGCCTGCGGCTGGAAGCCCAGTTCCTTGGCGCGCTTTTCCAGCTGGCTGACGATCTCGCGGTCTTCCAGCTCCACCGCGCTGTGGCAACTGTTGCAGATCAGGAACGGCACCGAATGCTGCGCACTGCTGGGGTGGTGGCACGCCACGAAGGCATTCACCGATTCCAGCTTGTGCACGAAGCCGTTGGCCATCAGGAAATCCAGCGCGCGGTACACGGTGGGCGGGGCATCGGCGCCCACGCCCTTGCCGTTGCGCACCCACTCCAGCAGCTCGTAGGCCTTGACCGGCTTGCCGGCCTCGGCGATCAGGCGCAGCACGTTGGCGCGGATCGGGGTCAGGCGCAGTCCGCGTTCCGTGCACACGCGTTCCACCACCTTCACGAAGTCGGATGCGTCGTGGACATGGTGGTGCGGGGCGGTACAAGCGGCTTTAGCGGACATGCGCGGTCTCCAGTGGTCAGGCCGACGTTACCTTAGTGAGTGCGACATCGATGCGTTTCAAGGCCTCTTCACGTCCCGCCAGGAACACCGTCTGCGAAATGTCGGGGCTCACCTGGGTGCCGGTGATGGCCACGCGCAGCGGTTGGGCGACCTTGCCCATGCCGATTTCCAGTGCCGCCGCGACATCGTGCAGCGCAGCCGACACGTTTTCCGCGGTCCAGTCGCCGACCGCGGCCAGCAGCTCGCGCGCCTTGCCCAGCGCCAGTTCCGCGCCCGGCTTGAGGTGCTTCGCCACCGCCGCTTCGTCGTATTCGACCAGCGGCTGGTACCAGACCACCGCCTTTTCGGCCATTTCCTTCAGCGTCTGCACGCGCTCGCGCAGCGCCAGCACCACGTCTGCCGGGGCCGGGCCGGCCCCCAGGTCCAGGCCCAGCTTGTTCAGCTGGTAGACCAGGTGCGGGGCGATATCGGCCGGATCTTCGGTCTTCAGGAAGTGCTGGTTGACCCAGCCCAGTTTGGCCATGTCGAGGCGCGCGGCCTTGGAATTGCAGTGGGTCACATCGAACAGCTCGATCAGCTCCTGCCGGCTGAACAGCTCCTGGTCGCCATGCGACCAGCCCAGCCGGGCCAGATAGCTCAACAGCGCGTCGGGCAGGTAGCCGGCGTCCTTGTACTGCATGACGTCCGCCGCGCCGGTGCGCTTGGACAGTTTGGCGCCCTGCTCGTCCAGGATCATCGGCATGTGGCCGAACTTCGGCACCGGCGCGCCGATGCCTTCGTACAGGTTGATCTGGCGCGGCGTGTTGTTGATGTGGTCGTCGCCGCGGATGACCTCGGAGATCTTCATGTCCCAGTCGTCCACCACCACCGCGAAGTTGTAGGTGGGGAAACCATCCGGGCGGAAGATGACCATGTCGTCCAGTTCGCTGTTGGCGATCTCGATGCGGCCCTTGATCAGGTCGTCGAACACCACGGTGCCCTCGAGCGGATTCTTGAAACGGATGACCCGGTTCGGATCGTCGCGGTACGGCAGGCCCAGCTCGCGCGCGGCACCGTTGTAACGCGGCTTCTCCTGCCTGGCCATGGCCGCCTCGCGCATCGCATCCAGTTCCTCGCGGGTCTCGTAGGCGTAGTAGGCCTTGCCCTCGGCGACCAGCTGCTCGGCCACGTCCTTGTAGCGGGCGACACGGTCGGTCTGGTAGATCGGGCCCTCGTCGTAGCCCAGGCCCAGCCAGTCCATCGCCTCGAGAATGGCGTCGATCGCGCCCTGGGTGCTGCGCTCGCGGTCGGTGTCCTCGATGCGCAGCACGAATTCGCCGCCCCGGTGGCGTGCCTCCAGCCAGCAGTACAGCGCGGTGCGGGCACCGCCAATGTGCAGGTAGCCAGTGGGGCTGGGGGCAAAACGGGTACGGCAGGTCATGGCGGGCTCGCGGCGGTCAACGGGAATCCGGGCAATTTTACCTGCCCGGGCCGGCAATAGTGGCCGAGAACCGCATTCAGGGGCTGGGTTCGCGTTGGATCAACGTTGTCCAGCCGCGCTCGTGCGCCTGTTGGCGGAGCACCGCCGCGTCGATCTGCCGCAACTGGAACTGCGGTGATGCAGCGCCCGGCGCCCGGTAGGCGCCATACAGGTCGGCCAGCGTTTCCACCTGCCCCGAAACCACGCCCGGCATGCGCGGGAACGGCCGGATGCCGAAATAGGTGGGCAACCAGCGCTCGTACTGGGCCATGCTGGCAAACTGAACCAGGCCGAAGTTGGGGTCGTACAGGGCATAGGTGCGCCGGCCGTTCTGGGCCACGCTGACCGAGCACATCATGCTGTGCGATGTGCCTGAGAGCACAAACTGGCTGCTCTCGACCACACCGCCCAGGAAACGCCCGAGCTCCTGCACTTCGATCACTTCCGAATGCGACAGCGCATTGCGGGGCAACGCCACGCCCTGTGCATCCAGCGCCATGGCCCGCGCCGTCGCCGCCAGCCGGGATCCCGGTCGCATCACCGCCGCACGCAGGTTGCGCAACAGCTGGAGCTGCGTGCCGTCGGCAACGGCCACCGCCATGATCCGCGACAGGCCGGTACAGACGCCTGCGGCACCGAGCGCGGTGTCCTCGAACAACAGCCCCTGCGAGGCGGGATAGAACTGCCCGCCTTCGAGCTGGACGAGTTCGTCGATATCCGCGCCCAGGCGGGCATACCACCCACTGCGCTGCAGCGCCTCCAGCCGCGAAATGATCTCGGACAGCGCGCCTTTCTGCACCATGTCCAGGCCACCGTCCAGAAACTGCCGCTTCAGCTCCGGCAACGACATTTCCCCGTTGGTCAGGCGTACCCGGCGCCAGTTTTCCCTGCCCCACCTGAAGTCGTCGGTGACGATGTCGGTTGCCCCCGCACGCACCTTGGCCAGGTAGGCATTGACCGCACCCCGGTAGCTGCTTTCGATGGACACACTGCGTGAGATATCCCCCCGGGGTGCGCCGCCGCGCAACCCCACCTCGGGATTGGGTTCCCACAACCCGTCGCCGTTGAGCCGGATCGGGTCGTTGTACTGCAGGCCGTTACCCGGGTGGCGCAGCCGCCAGGTATGGGCGGCATCGTCGAAGAACACCTCGTAGGTGAATTCCCCCTGGCGGATGAACGTCCTGCCGATGTGCCGGTAAACGCCATTGTCCGCGGCGCGCACGCCATCCAGCAGCAACGGCTGGGCGTAGCGCGGCGACAGCGCGCGCAGCGGGTCCAGCGCCGCACCGTCGCCCATCAGCTGCAGCGCCGGCGTCAGCCGCGAACCGTCCGACGCGGCCAGTCTGGCAAGGCGCCCCACCCCCAGCGGCGCCATCAGTCCCAACCCGAACGCGGCGCCTGCTGCTGCCCCGCCACCGGCATGACGTTCCGCCTCGGTCTCGCCATTGATGGCCTGGTCGGCCCCCAGCCCGAGCTCGGCCACCGAGCCCACCGCCACTACCGGCAGCAGCGGCGGCAGCACGATGCTGGCCAGCCCCATGACCAGATTGAAGGTCTGCATGCGGGCCAGCCACTGGTGCCTGACAGCTTCCCAATCCGACGTCATCAGTACGCGCGCGTCGCTCTCGGTACGTGCGCGCAGACGCGACATCAGGGCGTGGATCAGGTCATGTCCCTCTATCGGACGTGACATCCTGCCACTGGCGGACAAGGTGGTATCGGGGCTGCCCAGCATGGTCTGCAGGCCATTGTAGAACCAGCCATCCTGCAGGTCGCTCAGGTCGAACGCAGCCTCGATCCAGGTGCACCCTGCGTCGGTTGCGACGAGGCGCTGCAGCCAGGACATCATCTCCTGGGGGTGGGCGAACTCGAAGAAGCGGTTCAGGTCATTGGGGAAGTACAGGATGCACTCCGGGCCGTCGTCATCCTGCACATGCACGATGGTGGACTGCATGCCGTACAGCTCCAGCCACCCGACCCTGACACCCGCGCGCATCTCCGGCGCGAACTGCGGAACGCCGTCGGCATCGAGCACCAGCCGGCCCGACGCTGCCAGGGCCAGCTGCACGCCTCTCACGGACAGTGACCCGTCACCGTACTGCTGCGAGATCGAAAATACGTAGGAACCGCGCAGGGCATAGCCGACCTGGTCGCGCTCCTGCTCCCAGAACGCCGCCAGCGCGGCCAGATAGGCACTCTGCAGATCCAGCCGGTCCACGATCGCCAGGAACTCCTCGGGTCGAATCTCGGTCGCCTCGGTTTTCTGGTCATAGACATCGGCGTCCGCCGACAGATAGAGGCCCACGCGCATCGCCATATCGCTGCCACGCGGCAGACCTTCGCCTTTCCGGAGGGCACACTCCACCAGCGACATGCTGCCGATGCGCTGGTTCGCCGCATGCGACCAGCCACTGCGGGTAGCGGTACTGGGCGCGCCCCCTGAGAACTGGACCAGGGCATAGCGACGGCTGTCGAATGCAACCCCGTGACTGGCAAGCACCGCCTGGTCCAGCGTTGACGCCACGAACCGTGGCAGCAGGGGATAGCGCTGCTCCAGCTCGCTGCGCGCCCCGTTGAGGTCGTACAGGATGCGCACCCCCTGGAAGTCCAGGTTCCGCAGCCCTGCGGCATCACCGTCGGCGCCGGCCAGCCAATGCGACAGGGACCCGGCGGCAAGCTGTGCCGTCGCGGTCAGGATCGGCAGCGGCACCGCCGGCGGATAGCGCGCCATCCTGCGGTCGAAGGCGAGGAATTCGCGGCGCGCCACGGCCGGCGATGCATGCTGCAGGTCCAGCAGCTGCTGGTGACGCAGGTCCACCGTCTGCAGGAACAGCGCCTCCAGGAAGTTGCCACGTTCGGCGGGCCGGGTGCCCACCGTCGCCGCGCGCCCGGCGTGCCAGGCCGCATGGTGGCGTCGCGCCATCCAACGATTCAGATGCCCCGGCAACTCCGCCTCGATCTGGCGCAAGGCACTGGAGACCCCATCGAACTCCTCCACCACCGGCGTGCGCGACGTGCTCGCCAACAGGACGGCGCCGCCGTCGGCAACTTCGTGGATGAGCATCATTCCATGCAGCGGCAGGAGGGCACCGTCGTTTCCGTAAACCGCCAGCGGGTGGACACGCAGCGCGGCATTGGGCAGCACCAGCGCGCGTCCGCTTGCCGGGTCGGCTGCATTGAACTGCTGGGGATGGAGAAGCACCATGTCCAGCAGCCATTTACCGCGCGCACTCAGCCGCGCCCCCGCGCACAGCAGCACGCTGGCGCCGGACAGACGCTTGCCGAACCCTTCGCAGAACCGCGCCATGTTGGCCGCGCCTGCGCGCGAGCCGGCACTGGCGGCGTAGGCGGCGTGCAGCCCGGTGAACTCGGCAACGAAGTTCCTGCCTGCGATGGCAGCGTTGAACTGCGCCAGCGAGGGCCGCTGGCATTCCTGGTTGGGGAAATACGTGCTGGGACCGGTCCTGAGGTACAACGCCGTATGGTTGCCATCTTCCACCGGCAGCACGGCCGCCTCTACCAGGGTGTACGAGCTGGCCAGCTGGCTGCGCACCCGTCCGCCGGGCTGGGCAACGCGGGTTCCGGGCTGGTCCCGAAGCGAGGGCGGGCGCGGATGGCCTGCGGCCCATCGCTCCCAGGGTTCGATCTCCAGGAACGTGTTCCGGTACACCTGCCGCGGATCGACGGAGGATGCATTGCCGCCGTCGGTGGCAGTGTCCAGCGCCGCCGACAGTGCGGCGGCGATGGTGCCGTCCAGGCTCGGCATCGCCGCATGCACCTGATCGAGCAGGCGCTCGGAATCGGCCAACTGGTTCAGCGCGATCGCCAGTTCGTGGCGGCTGTCCAGCGTTTCATCCACCAGCGCCTGCCAGAACTGGATCATGCCCGCCGCCTCCGCATCGGGCAGCCCGTCGCCGGGCTGGAACGACAACGCACCCGGCGCCTCGGCGGCTCCCTCCCCCTCCCTCGCCGCCTGGATGAGGCGCTGACTGGCCTCGTCGAGGCGCCGCTGCGCGGCCATTTCCTCGCGGATGATGGCCGCAGGCGCGGCGACGGGATTGACGTCGTGCACGTTGCGCTTTTCCCGCGCCGCCCGTCCGCCGGGGCGACCGGAGGTTTCGTCGGCAAGGCCTGCATGGAGGCCGTCGACCACCCGGCCCGCCACGCCGCTGCTGCGCAGCAACTCCGCCACCGCGATGGCCGGGTCTGCTGCATCGCCGCGCGCATCCGCCTCCCGGACCTGCCGGCAGATGTCCTGCCAGAGCGTGGCGTTGCCGTGCTCGTCCACGACATCCTCGAGGAAGGCAATGACGTCGGAGACGTGCTCATCCTGCGCACCCCGCACACGCGGGTGCGGATCGACGGCAGCGGGGAATGCCCACTGCCAACCGAGCCGCATCAGCATCGCACCCGTGAACAGGCCACCGCTCGCCATCGCAAGCAATCCGTTGCCGCCGCTTCGCGCCGCGGACGACGCGACGTCGCCGGGCGGGCCCTCCCCGTCGTGCCCGCGGAACGGCAGCCTGCATCGTTCATCGGGGGTGACCCACGATGCGTTTCCGGTCTGCACGGGCACCGGTACGACCGGCGCAGGCGGCCTGAGCGGCTCACTGGCAACGCGAGCGGGCAGCGTCGCCGGCGTGGGCAGTGCCAGTGCGCCCAACCAGGTCAACACGCCACCCGGCACACTGGCCGCCGCGAGCAGCATGGCCGACATCGGGGATTGCCGTGCAGGTGCGCTGCACAGCGTCGCGGACCGCCCCACCGCCAACAGCGCGTCTGCCAGCTGCGCACCCGGGGCCGTACGTTGCCCCGTCAACAGACCTCCTCGCCTGCGGCGTCCCGGCGATTCCAGCTCGCCGAGACCGGCCAGTATCCGCGCACGGGCGCCAGCATCGAGCACAGCGCGTCCGTCCTCATCAACGGCATCGAAGAGGCCATGCAGCGCGCAGCGCGGGTCCAGCAGCCCGCCGTCCAGCGCGGCGTGCCGGAAGATCTCATGAACGCTTCGCTCCAGGAGCGCGTCGTCCAGCATCGGCGCAAGCATCCGCAATTGCAGGCGGACGCGGGAGATGTCAGCGCCGGCAGGCAGATCGTTCGGCTGCAGCGACACTGCAAGCGCCCGTGCATCGGTTGCGCCTGCCGTGCGCGCGTCGAAAAGGCGCTCGCGCCACACATGGCCAGGGATATCGACAGGACGGTAGACCGTATCGCGGATGCGTCGCAGGGCAAGCGACGTATCCGCCACGTCCAGTGTCAGCCGGCTCCGCAGCGGTGCGCACGCCACTTCCCAACCGGCACGGGAGCAGGTCAGCATGCTCGTCGACGTGTCCTCCCACGCTTGCCGCGCGGCCACATCGACCTCGGGCGGCAGCAGTCGGCGAAGTGCATCGCGCACCAGCTGTTCCGCCATCGGCGTGGCCAGCGGTGTTTCCGCGAACCGACCCTGCAGTGCCAGCAGGAAGTCACCATCGACCGGCCCGCGTGCCAGCGCCGAGGACAGCGCATCCAACTCCCGTCGTGCAACGCTGGCAACGTCCAGCGTGTGTTCAACCGGAGCCGATGCTGCGTTGGCCACCGAGATGGGCACCGCCGGTGCACGGGTTCCCGGGCGTGCACGCACGCTCGCCGACACGGCGGACGCGGGTGATCCAGCCCCCAGGGATGCGGGCGTTCGAGGCATTACAGGCTCCATCAGCGCGGATGTCGAAGCCTAGCCAGACCGGTCAGGGAAATCTGAGCCGTGCGTGCCGCATCCACACGTCGACGTCTGCAGACGCGCACAATGCGTCACGCCCGCCATCACAGCCACACCTGCCCCAGCGCAGGAACCACCCGCACCCATCGCCTGTGATCGACCCCGGCGCATGTGTAGACACGCCCGCGCCTTACTTCAGGCTTGCGCCGACTTCGTACCAGTCGATCCGGCGCGTGATCCACATCGCTGCGGCCAATACTGCGAACAGCAGCAGCGAGCCCATCAGCAGTGCGTTGTTCTCCGACACCAGCAACCCGTACAACGCGCCGTACAGCACGGTCAGCATGCCGGCAAAGCCCAACCCGCGCACCCAGCTGCGCAGCACCCCGGACAGGTACACCGCCTGCAGACCGATGCAGGCCAGCGCGGACACCACGTAGGCGATCCAGAACGGAATATGTTCGGACAGACTGAGCAGCAGCAGGAAGAAGATCGCCAGGGCCAGGCCCACCATCAGGTACTGCAGCGGATGGATGCGCAGTCGCTTGATCAGTTCAAACAGGATGAAGCCGACGAAGGTGAGCAGGATGAAGAGGATGCCGTACTTGCTGGCGCGGTCGGCCTGGGTATAGATGTCCACCGGGTTGACCAGCTCCACGCTGACGCTTTCGGGCTCCACGTCGCGGTTGCTGCGCAGCTGGCGCTGTGCTTCGGAGGCCAGCGAGGACACCGCCCACTCCGCGTCGAAGCCGGTTTCGCCCACCTGGCGTTCGTTGGGCAGGAAGCTGCCGCCGAACAGCGGGTGCGGCCACGGCGAGCGGATCGCGATGCGGCTGTCATCGCCCACCGGCACCACGGCCAGCGAACGGGTGCCATCGAGCACCAGCGCCAGGTCCACCTTGCTGGCCTTGAGCAGGCCGCCGGCGCTGTCGTCGAAGCCCTGCAGCGGTACGTGCAGGCCTTTGCCGATGCCGGTGACATCGCCGATGCCGGGCTGCAGCGTCAGCGCCTGGCCATCCACCTTGAGGTCCGGCGACCCGACCAGCCCGCGCACGTCGGCAATGCCGACGGCCAGGTAGGGCGTGCCATACACGCGCCCGGCCTTGACCGGGTAGTCGTCGTCGCTGAACTCGGCGGTCACCTTGGCCTTCCAGGTATAGACCGGCACGCGGAACAGACCCACCCGGCGCTCGTCCGGCTGCATGCCGCCGTCAACGGTCAGGCGCGACGGCATCTGCAGCCAGTAGCTCTGCTCCACCTGGGTCTCGATCTTCTTGGTGCCCGCCGCGTCGACCACTTCGACCTGGCGGGTCTCGGTCCACGGCACGACCCGGATCGGGCCGGTCAGCGTCTGCGCACCGGCCCGGCTCTGCGCCACGCGCAGATAGGCCTGGTCGCGGTACGCCTCGCGCTCGCTGATCACGCCCTTGATCATCATCAGCGGAATCAGCAGCAGCAGGATCAGCCCGCCCACGATGGCGAACCGCAACAGCATCTTCAGGGATTTCATCACCCGTCCTCGGTTTGGGAAGGGTGCCAGCGTCGCGCGCGCCGGTGAGCGGGGTTTGTGCCGTAGTTGAAGTGAGCGTGAAGTCGCGCGAAGCGGCCGGTCGTAGAACCACCCCACGGGTGGCTGCCACGGACGGTCTCAGCGCCGAACCGGCGCGGCCGGATCGCGCCAGGGCAGCCAGAGCGAGGCCACAGCCCCACCCCCCTCGCGGTTGGTCAACGCGACGCGCCCGCCATGCAGGCGGGCCACTTCGCGCACGAACGACAACCCCAACCCGGAACTGCGCAGGCCGGTGGCCGGGCGCGCCAGCGAGTAGAAGCGCTCGAACACGCGCTCCATCGCGTAATCGGGCACACCACTGCCGCGGTCGGCAACCTGCAGCACCACCCCCTCGGCGTCGGCCACGGCGCGCAGCGTGATGCCGCTGCCGGCGGCGGAGAAGGCCAGCGCGTTTTCCAGCAGGTTGTTCAGTGCCTGGCGCAGCAGATAACCATCGCCCAGGATCTCAAGCCCGGGCTCCACCTCGACGTCCACGCCCATGCCCGCCGCCTGCGCGCGCACCGCCACCGCGTCGGCCGCGCCGCGCAACAAGGGTGCCAGCGCGATCCGCTCGCGCTTCTGCAGCCAGCCGTGCTGCTCCACCTCGGCCAACGCCAGCAGCTTGTCGATGGTCTCCGTCAGGCGCTGCTCCTGTCCCTGGATGCTGCGCGCGAAGTGCACACGGTCGGCGTCGGGCAACGGTTCCTGCAGCAGTTCGGCCGCGCCCCGGATCGCGGCCAGCGGGCTCTTCATTTCATGGGTCAGCGACTGCACGTACTGCTCCACGTAGGCCTTGCCTTCCAGCTTGCGGCGCATGGTCTCCAGCGCCTGGCCGAGGTCGCCGATCTCGTCGCGGCGGGGTTTCGGCGGCGGCACCGGCTCACCGGCGCTGACGGCCTTGGCATAGCGGTTGAGCCGGTTCACCCCATGCATCAGCCAACCGGTCATGAGCAGGCCAATCAGTGCGGACAGCCCGATCAACCAGGCGCCGCGCCGCATGATGGCGCGCTGGCTGGCGGCGATGAACGGATCGATGCTGCGATTGGGCTGGGCCAGGCTGAGCACGCCGATCAGCCGCTTCGGGTCGTCCGGGTCATGGATCGGCGCGGCCACGTGCATCACCGAGTGGGTGTCATCGCCGGGCGTCTCGGGGCTGGAGCGCGCGCCGTACTCGCCACGCAGGGTGCGGTAGACATCGTTCCAGCGCGAATTGTCGCGGCCCAGGTCCTCGCCGGTGGAGTCGTACACCACGATTCCGCGCGCGTCGGTGATGGTCACCCGGTAGTCCAGCGTGCGCTTGGGAAACCGCCACACCATCGCCTTCGGGTCACGGCGCTGCGCGCGGGCCAGGTCGGCGACGAAGCGGCCGTTGCGGATCTGCCCGGCCTTTAGGTCGGCGGCGGCCATCTCGGCCAGTACGTTGGCCGCATCCACCAGCGTCGATTCCATCGCCTGCCGCACGCCCGGCTTCACCTCGTTGACGAAGATGCGCATGACGAAGAACGCGGCAATGCCGACGATCAGGAAGAAGCCGAGGAACAGCTTGAGACCCAGCCGCACCTAGACCTCCAGGGCGTAGCCAACGCCGCGATGGGTGCGGATCGGGTCGGGCTCGGCACCGGCCGCGCGCAGCTTGGCGCGCAGGGTCTTGACGTGGGTGTCCACGGTGCGGTCGGCACTGTCGGCGGCGATGTCCCAGCCGCGGTCCATGAGCTGGGCGCGGCTGAGGATGGCGCCGGGGCGTTGCAACAGCGCGGCCATCAGGGCGTATTCGTAACGGGTCAGCTCCAGCGGCTGCTCGCCGAAACGGATACGCCGGCCTTCGCGGTCGATCGCAAAGCGTCCCTGCTGCTGCCAGCCGTCCTGCCCGGCCACGACCGCGGCACCCGCACGGCGCAGCCGCGCGCGTACCCGGGCCACCAGCTCGCGCGGCGAGAACGGCTTGGCCATGTAGTCGTCGGCCCCCAGCTCCAGCCCCAGCACGCGGTCGAACTCGTCGTTGCGTGCGGTCAGGAAGATCACCGGCACCTCGCTGAAGGTCCGCAGCGTGCGGCACACCTCGAAACCGCTCATGTCGGGCAGGCCCACGTCCAGCACGACAACATCGAACGGCTCCTGGCGAAGCACCTGCAGGGCCTGTCCGCCCAGCAGGCAGTGCCGGGCACCATAGCCCTCGCTGCGCAGGGCGTACAGGACGGTATCGGCGATGGCGGCTTCGTCTTCGACGACCAGAACGTTGTGCAGGGGGCGGTTCATGCGCGCAGCATAGCCGCTGGGCCCGCCGCCCCGTACACTGCGCCGATGAATTACCGCCACGCCTTCCATGCCGGCAACCATGCCGATGTGCTCAAGCACATCGTGCAGCTTGCCCTGCTCGACACCTTCAAGCGCAAGGACAGCCCGTTCTTCGTGCTGGACACCCACGGGGGCGCCGGCCGCTACCTGCTGGCCAGCGAGGAAAGCCGCAAGACCCTGGAGGCCGAGGACGGCGTGATGCGCCTGATGGCG
>NZ_DAMCID010000038.1:0-26573 GCF_032099025.1 Stenotrophomonas sp. | reverse complement strand
CCCAGGCGCGCCCGCCCGTCGTGGCGCGCGGTGCGCGCCCTCGTTCGAGTTCCGGCATGGCGACCTCAGTAGGAGATGGTGGCGGTGACCGTGTCCTGGTAGCTACCGGTAGCGGCGTTGTTCACGCTGGGATTGGCCACCTGGCCATAGACGTTGTAGGGCACCGCAAGGCCGGTCCCCGTGGCGGCAACGGTATTGGTGCCGGTCGTGGCACCCCATACCGTGCTGTGGCCGGCATCCTGGTACAGCTGGTAGCCCACGAAGTTGTTGGTGGTCACCGCCGCATTGGTGTTCTTCATGCGCCGGGTGGTGACGTCGTTCGCGGTGCCCGGGTTGGAGCCGGCATTGAGCGCGATGGTGTACGGCGTCAGCGCCGAGCACTGCGCGGTGATCGTGCCCTGCGCGTTGGACGGGGTGGTGGCGGTGGACAGGGCCGAGCCGAAATCGACGTCGGTCGCCGCGGCGGCCGTGATCGTGCAGGCCTTGGTGATGATGATCTTGACGTTGAACGTGGTGGTGTCGGCTGCACTGGCGGGCGTGGAGACGGCCACCAGGCCAAGGCTGAACAGCAGGGGTCGCAGGGATCGCATGGGTTTTCTCCTTGGACTGAGGTCCTGGATGAACGAATCGATGCCGCCGTACTGCAGGGGGAGGGCGCCCGGAGGCGCTGATCCTCTTATAAGAGCGGGGTTGTAGGGGGGATGTGACGAAAACTGGCCGGTTTTCACACTTTTTACGTTGCGGGCGGGACGGCGGCGCCTCCGGGACCCTCACCGGCCCGAACACGGGCTGTCAGCGTTCCAGCAATTCCCGTTCAGAATGGCTCCGGATCGGCGATAATGGCCGGCATGAGCGTGAATCTGAAAACCCCCCAGGAAATCGAACTGATGCGCATCGCCGGCCGGCTGGCCAGCGAGGTGCTCGACATCGTCACCCCCCACGTCAAGCCGGGCGTGACGACCGAAGAGCTGGACCGCATCTGCCACGACCACATCATCAACGTGCAGAAGGCCACGCCGGCGAATGTCGGCTATCGCGGCTTCCCGAAAACGGTCTGCACGTCGGTCAACAACGTCATCTGCCACGGCATCCCCAGTGAAGCCAAGGTCCTGAAGGACGGCGACATCGTCAACATCGATGTGACCGTGATCAAGGACGGTTGGCACGGCGATACCAGCCGCATGTATTGCGTCGGCACGCCGTCGACGATGGCCAAGCGCCTGGTCGATACCACGTACCAGGCGATGTGGGCCGGCATCCGCGCGGTGAAGCCGGGCGCGACGCTAGGCGACATCGGCCATGCGATCCAGTCGCTGGCCGAAGGCGAGCGCTTCAGCGTGGTGCGCGAGTATTGCGGCCACGGCATCGGCAAGGTCTACCACGACGAACCGCAGGTGGTTCATTACGGACGTCCCGGCCAGGGCCTGGTGCTGCAGCCGGGCATGACCTTCACCATCGAGCCGATGATCAACGAGGGCACCCGCTACAACAAGGTGCTTCCGGATGGCTGGACCGTGGTCACCAAGGACCGCAAGCTGTCGGCGCAGTGGGAGCACATGATCGCGGTCACCGAGACCGGCGTGGATGTGCTGACGCTGTCGCCCGGCGAATCGCAGGTCTGAGCATGCTGCCGGCGAGCCCGACCCTGGACGCGCCGGCCACCGTCGTCGCCGACCCCGAGTGGGCCGCGGAGGCGCGCCAGACCCTGCAGCAGGCCGATGCGCGCCTGTACCGCCGCTTCGACCAGGGCGACAACATCGAGCGCCTGCTGGCGCTGCGCGCGCGCGCTGCCGATCACCTGATCCGGCTGGCCTGGCAGCGCTGCGTGCCGGCCGGTGCCGGCCTGGCGCTGTTTGCCGTGGGCGGTTACGGACGCGGCGAGCTGTTCCCGCGCTCGGACATCGACCTGCTGGTGTTCGGGCCGACCGCCGCACAGCGCGCGCATGAAGGTGCGCTGGCGCGCCTGTTCGCCCTCCTGTGGGATTGCGGTCTGCCGGTGAGCCATGCGGTGCGCTCGGCGCAGGAATGCGTGCAGGCCAGTGCCGACCAGACGGTCCTCACCGCGTTGATCGAAGCACGCCCGCTTTCCGCGGACGACGCGGCGCGGCAGGCCCTGAAGCAGGCCGTCAATGCCGACGGTCTGTGGCCACCGCGCGACTTCTTCCTGGCCAAGCGTGAGGAACTGCTGGCGCGCCATCAGCGTTTCGGCGACACCGCCGACAACCTGGAGCCGGACATCAAGGACGGCCCGGGCGGGCTTCGCGATCTCAATACGCTGGGCTGGATGGCACTGCGCGCGTTTGGCGTGCGCGAGCTGGAAGCGCTGGTCGGGTTGGGCCATCTGGGCCCGGACGAGGCCGCCGCGTTGAAGCGCGAGCGCTGCGCATTGGCGCAGCTCCGCTTCGGCCTGCACCTGGTGGCCAACCGGCCCGAAGAACGCCTGCGGTTCGACTACCAGAAGACCCTCGCAACGCGGCTCGGTTTCGTTGACGACGTCGAGAGCCTGGCGGTCGAGAAGATGATGCAGGGCTTCTACCGCAGCGCCACCGTGGTGCGGCGGATCAGCGACCGGTTGCTGCAGCGTTTCGAAGAGCAGTTCGACGGCGAGGCCGTGCCCGAGCCGGTCAGCGTGGGCTTCTCGCTGCGCCGCGGCTACCTGGCCGCGAACGACCCGAGCTGGCCGCAGGGCGACATCGAACAGGTGTTCGCGTTGTTCGCCAGCTGGGCCTACAACCCCGACGTGCGCGGCCTGCATTCGCTGACGGCGCGCGCGCTGGCCGAATCGCTGGCCGACCTGCCGCCCTACGAACAGGCCGGGGAGAAAGCGCGCGAGCAGTTCATGGCGCTGCTGCGCAGCCCGCGTGCGGTCGATACGCTGGCCCGCATGGCACGACTGGGCGTGCTGGGTCAGTGGATTCCCGCCTTCGCGCAGGTCTCCGGGCGCATGCAGTTCGACCTGTTCCATGTGTACACGGTGGACCAGCACACGCTGATGGTCCTGCGCAACATCGGCCTGTTTTCCAGCAGCCGTGCCGACGAGCGCTTCTCGATCGCACACGAGGTGTGGCCGCGCCTGCGCAAGCCCGAGCTGCTGCTGCTGGCCGGGTTGTTCCATGACATCGCCAAGGGCCGTGGCGGCGATCACTCGGAGCTGGGCGCGGTGGACGCACGCGCGTTCTGCCAGGCGCATGGCTTGAGTGCATCCGACACCGAACTGGTGGCGTGGCTGGTGGAACAGCACCTGCGCATGTCGGTGACCGCGCAGAAGCAGGACATCTCCGACCCCGACGTGATCCATCGCTTCGGCAGCCTTGTTGCCAGCCGCGACCGCCTGGACTATCTCTACCTGCTGACCTGCGCCGACATCGCCGGGACCAGCCCGAAGCTGTGGAACGCATGGAAGGACCGGCTGCTGGCCGACCTGTATTTCGCGGCGCGGCGCGCGCTGCGCGACGGCCTGGAAAACCAGATGCCGGCCGCCGAACGCGTGCTGGAGGCGCGCGACTCGGTGCGTGCGCTGGTGCGCGAACGCGGCTATGACGATGCCACCATCGACCGCCAGTTCACGGTGATGCCCGACGAGAGCTTCATCCGCCTGCGCCCCGAGCAGCTCGCCTGGCAGGCCGCCGCGCTGGTGCCGCTCAAGCAGGGCCAGACCCTGGTCAAGGTGCGCCGGATCAGCGCCGATGACGATGCACTGGAAGTGTTCGTGCATTCTCCCGACCGCGATGGCCTGTTCGCCGCGATCGTGATGACCCTGGACCGCAAGGGCTACGGCATCCACCGTGCGCGGGTACTGGACGGTCCGGTGGAGACGATCTTCGATACCTTCGAGGTGACCCCGGCCGACAGCTTCGCCGACGGCGACCCGGTGCGGCTGGAAGCGGCCCTGCGCGATGCGCTGGCCGGCGACCTCACCCGGTTGCGTCCCTCGCGGCGGGTGATTCCGCGCCAGCTGCGGCATTTCCGTTTCGCGCCGCGGATCGAGTTCCGCGATGCCAACGACAACGACACCGGCGGCACGCGCTTCAGCCTGGTCGCACCCGACCGCCCCGGGCTGCTGGCCGACGTCGCCTTCGTGTTGCGCAACCAGGGCCTGCGCGTGCATGACGCGCGCATTGCCACGTTCGGCGAACGCGCCGAAGACATGTTCGTGATCAGCGATGAGCACGACCACCCCCTGACCGATACCGCCAGGCAGCAGCTGCACGACGCCATGCTGGCCTGCCTGGATCCTGATCGAAACGCCGGAGACCCCCACTGATGGCCACCAAGCCTGCCAAGAAGACTGCCGCCAAGACCGCGGCGGCCAAGACCACCGCTGCCAGCGCCACGCCCGCGCCCGCCGTGAAGAAGGCGGTTGCGGCCAAAAAGGCCGTCAAGAAGGCCACCAGCCCGGCCGAGAGCGCGGCCAAGCGCAGCGCCAGCCGCGACGCCAACATCGCGCGCAAGTCGCTGCGCAAGCCGGCCACGCCGGGCGTGGAAGAACTCAAGTTCGGCATTGAAAGTGCCTTCGAGCGCCGCGCCACGCTGACCCTGCACGAACTGGAAGGCTCGACCAAGCCGCTGGTCGGCCGGGTCATCGACGGCCTGGAAACCGGCGAATTCCGCGTTGCCGAGCCGGATGGCCACGGTGGCTGGAAGGTCAACGAGTGGCTGAAGAAGGCGGTGCTGCTGTATTTCCGTGTCAACGACATGGCCGTGGTCGATGCGCGTCCTGCGCCGTTCTGGGACAAGGTCGAATCGCGTTTTGCCGGGTTCGATGAAGCCAAGTTCCGCCGCGCCGGCGTACGCGTGGTACCGGGCGCGATCGCCCGTCGCGGCAGCTACTTCGGCAAGGACGTGGTGCTGATGCCGAGCTTCACCAACATCGGCGCCTACGTGGGCGAGGGCACCATGGTCGATACGTGGGCCACGGTGGGTTCGTGCGCGCAGATCGGCAAGCATTGCCACCTGTCCGGCGGTGCCGGCATCGGCGGCGTGCTGGAGCCGCTGCAGGCCAGCCCGACCATCATCGAGGACCACTGCTTCATCGGCGCGCGTTCGGAAGTGGTGGAAGGTTTCGTGGTCGGCCACCACAGCGTGATCGGCATGGGTGTGTTCCTGGGCCAGAGCACCCGCGTCTACAACCGCGCCACCGGCGAGATCAGCTACGGTTCGGTGCCGCCCTACAGCGTGGTGGTCTCCGGCCAGCTGCCGTCCAAGGACGGTTCGCACTCGCTGTACTGCGCGGTGATCGTCAAGCAGGTCGATGCAAAGACGCGCAGCAAGACCAGCGTCAACGACCTGCTGCGCGGCCTGGCCGACTGAGTCCCGCGATGACGACCACCGTCTACGGATTGAAGAACTGCGATACCTGCAGGAAGGCCACCAGGTGGCTGGACCGCTTCCAGGTGCCGTACACCTTCGTCGACTACCGCGAGCAGAAGCCTTCGCCGGAGACCCTGATCGACTGGGCCGCCCAGGCCGGTGGTTTTCCTGCGTTGATCAACCGGTCCTCCACCACGTGGCGGCAGCTGCCCGAGAACCGCAAGGCGGCCGACTCCGAGGCCGAATGGAAGCTGCTGCTGCGCGAGTACCCGCAGCTGGTCAAGCGGCCGGTGCTGGTCAGCGCCGACGGCGTGATGACCCAGGGCTTCTCGGACAACGGCTTCAAGCAGCGGTTCGGAGTGGGCGCGTGAACGACGTCGTTGCCTTGACCTGCGACCTGATCGCGCGTGCCTCGGTGACCCCCGAGGACGCCGGTTGCCAGGCATTGCTGGCCGGGCGGCTGGAGCGCGCGGGTTTCCAGTGCGAGCACCTGCGGCTGGGCGAGGTCGACAACCTGTGGGCCACCCATGGCGCCGGTTCGCCGGTGCTGGTGCTGCTCGGCCACACCGACGTGGTGCCGACCGGGCCGGTGTCGGCGTGGACCAGCGATCCGTTTGACCCGCAGATCCGCGACGGCGTGCTGTACGGGCGCGGCGCGGCGGACATGAAAGGCAGCGTGGCCGCGTTCGTGGTCGCCGCCGAACAGTTCGTCGCGGCGCATCCCGATCACCCTGGCACGCTTGCGGTGCTGCTGACCAGTGATGAGGAGGGTGATGCCATCGACGGCGTTCGCCGCGTGGCCGATCTCTTCCGCACGCGCGGCCAGGCCATCGACTGGTGCATCACCGGTGAGCCGTCGTCCACGGCGGTGCTCGGCGATCTGCTGCGGGTGGGACGTCGCGGCAGCCTGTCGGCCACGCTGACGGTGAAGGGCGTGCAGGGGCATGTGGCCTATCCGGACAAGGCGCGCAATCCCATCCACCTGGCGGCGCCCGCGCTGGCCGAGCTCACTGCCCGGCAGTGGGACGACGGCTTCGAGAGTTTCCCGCCGACCAGCCTGCAGGTGTCCAACCTCCAGGCCGGCACCGGGGCCAACAACGTGATTCCCGGCGAGCTGCGGGTGCTGTTCAACCTGCGCTACAACCCGCACTGGAATGCGCCGGTGCTGGAGCAGGAGATCGCCGCGCTGTTGGACCGCCATGCGCTGGACTACACCCTCGCATGGCATCGCAGCGGCGAACCGTTCTATACGCCGGAAGGCACGCTGCGCCGGGTAGCGCGTGAGGTGCTGGGTGAGTTCGCCGGCGGCCCGCCGGAGGAAAGCACCGGCGGCGGGACCTCGGACGCGCGCTTCATCGCGCCGCTGGGCGCGCAGTGCATCGAGGTGGGGCCGGTGAATGCCAGCATCCACCAGGTCGATGAGAATGTGCGGGTCGCGGATCTGGAGCGGCTGCCGGCGCTGTACCTGCGGCTGGTGGAGCGGTTGCTCAGTTGAGCTGGCAACGGGGTACAACCGGCTGATCGCAACGGGCAGATCACAACCGGTCGATGACAACCGACCGATGACAACCGATCGATGACAGCCGACCGATGACAACCGATCGATGACAACCGACCGATGACAACCGACTGGGTAGAGCCGACTGTTAGTCGGCTGCCGTTTGCCGGAACAGCCGACTAACAGTCGGCTCTACCCAGTCGGCTCTACCCAGTGGGCTCCACGCGGTTGGTCGTTCCCACCCAGCCATTCCCACCCAGCCGTCACGCCACGATCAACCCGAACGCGGCCAGCGCCGCCGCGGCCTGGCGCTGCGAGATCACCGCTTTCTTGAAATGCTTGCTGTCCATCACGTTCAGCCCGGTGATGTCGGTGCCGCGCAGGTCCGCGCCTTCAAACCGGGTCAGCCGGGTCTGCGCGTTGCGCAGGCTGCCGCCCTCGAACACCGCGTCGCGGAAGTCACAGCCGGAGAGTTCGGCGTCGGAAAAATCCATGCCCTCCAGCTGGGCCTTGCGGAACGACAGGCCGCGCAGGTCGGCGCTGACCAGCAGGCAATCGCGGAATTCCAGCGCCCAGCCGGTCACTTCCTGCAGGTGCGCGCCGGTCAGCTTGCAGTCCTCGAAGCGTACCGAAGACAACGTCGCGCGACGCCAGTGACTGTTGTTCAGATCGCAGTGCGAGAAGCGCGCATCACTGAGCAGGGCTGAACTGAAATCGCACTGGCCACCGCGGCATTTCGTCCACTGGCTCTCCTCCAGCGACCCCGCCAGCCAGCAGGCGCCGGCGACCGAGCAGTGGTTGAACTGGAATCCATCCATGTCCAGCCGCGAGAAGTCGCCGTTGTCGAACGTGCAGCCTTCGAACACGGCCGCGCGTGGATGCGCAGCCACAATGGCCTGCATGCGTTCGCGGGTGATGGTCTCGTCGCGGAAAGTGGCGGTATTCATGCCGCCATTCTGGTCGATGCCAAGGCGAAGAGGCAGACTTGAAAGCGCTCGCGCGGTGTGTACAGCCTGCGCTGCCACGCCCTCAGTCAAACGTCCAGAACGGCGGCTCGATGGTCTTGCGCCAATACGTCTCGCCGGCCAGGTAGAACCGCTGTGCATACGCCTTCGCGAACCAGCCGGCGGCCGCATCCACATCGCGCGTCACGCCCGCGCGACCGCGGCCCAGCAGCAGGCCGCTGAAATACTGGCCATGGACATTGCCCTGTGCCGCCGCCTGCCCGTACCAGTGCAGGGCCTGTTCGCCATCGCGAGGCAGCCCCATGCCGGTTTCGTACAGGGTGCCGAGATCGACCTGCGCATCTGCATCGCCACGACGTGCACGCGCCTGGATATCGAGCACCAGCGGGTGCGTCACGCCGTCCTTCGGCGCAATGGCCTGGGGCAGCCGCGAGGATTCCGACGACATGCGGTGGTAGATCGTCGCGCGCAGATCCCAGCGCAGCGCGTTGGCCGCGTCACCGCGGTCGCGGTAGAACCTGGCCAGCATCAACATGGCCATCGGGTTGCCGTGCGCGGCGGCGGCGCGATACCAGCGCTCGGCGCGGCGCGGGGACGGGCGCAGCGCGGCGCCCTGCACGATGTTCGGTCCGCTGCCGTGCAGCAGCTCACCGTGGGTCCAGATCCGGCCCAGCGCTTCTTCGGCCTGGCTGTTCTGGAACGTCCAGGGCGTGACGGCGGCAGCACGCTCGTAGGCGCCCACCGCACGCGGATCATTGAAGGTCTCGTAGGTCCGGGCCGCGTCCAAGAGGCTGTCGACGCTGCCGTCCGCTGCTGCGGTCTCCAGCGACTGGGCGATGCTGGCCGGGGTCCGTAGGGGGGCCGTGCCGCAGGCGGCCAGGGCGAGGCTGAAGGCGACGACGCCAAGCCGCAGGGCGGTGCGTCCGATGCAGGGGTTCATTCCGGTCCGGTGCTGCAGAAGGGGCATGATTATCGCCCCCGACAACCGAAGGTTGCCATCGCAACAGTTGCACCCCGCGGAAAACCGGGGTACGGTCGATCCATGTCCACGCTCCTGGCCACCGCCGTCAACACCACCAACCGCAATAATCTGCGCGCGAATAATCGTGCGCGGCCAATGCGGGACTGCGACCAGGGCTAGAACAAGCAACAAACGCCCGGACCCCAGAAAACCCGCATCGGCCGATGCGGGTTTTTTTTTGGCCGATCGGATGCAGAGACGACGTGTATTCCCCCATCATCAGGAGCTGTTCCCATGTGTTCGATCTTTGGAATGTTCGGCCTGCAGGCCGGCGATGACCTCGCGGCATTGCGCCGCCATGCGCTGGACCTGTCGCAACGCCAGCGGCACCGTGGCCCGGACTGGAGCGGTGTGTATGTCGACGCCGGCGCCATCCTCGTCCACGAGCGGTTGGCCATCGTGGACCCGGCCGGCGGCTCGCAGCCGCTGCTGTCCGAGGACGGCCGCCTGGCGCTCGCGGTCAACGGCGAGATCTACAACCATCGCGAACTCAAGGCCGAGCTGGCCCAGCCGTACGCGTTCCAGACCGGCTCGGACTGCGAAGTGATCAACGCGCTGTACCAGCAGGACACACCTGCATCGTTCCTCAACCGCCTCAACGGCATCTTCGCGTTCGCGCTGTGGGACCGCGACCAGCAGCGGGTGCTGATCGCGCGCGATCCGATCGGCGTGGTGCCGTTGTACTGGGGGCACGATGCGCACGGCAGGCTGGTGGTGGCGTCCGAGCTGAAGTCGCTCGTCGACATCTGCGCCGATGCCGCGCAGTTCCCGCCGGGTCACTGGTACGACAGCGCGACCGACACGCTCACCCGCTACTACGAGCGACCGTGGCGCGACTACGACGCGGTCGAGGGCGTGGAGGCCGACCGGGCCGCGCTGCGCGACGCCTTCGAGCGCGCGGTGCACCGCCAGCTAATGACCGACGTGCCGTACGGCGTGCTGCTCTCCGGTGGCCTGGATTCGTCGTTGGTGGCCGCCGTGGCCGCGCGCTACGCCCGCCACCGCATCGAGGACGGCGATCAGAGCGAGGCCTGGTGGCCGCGGCTGCATTCGTTCGCGATCGGCCTGAAGGGCTCGCCCGACCTCGCCGCAGCCGCCATCGCCGCCGAGGCGCTGGGCACCGTGCACCACGGTTTCGAATACACCTTCGAGGAAGGCCTGGATGCGCTGCCGGAGGTGATCCGGCATGTGGAAACCTACGATGTCACCACCATCCGTGCGTCGACGCCGATGTTCCTGCTGGCACGGCGGATCAAGGCGATGGGGGTGAAGATGGTGCTGTCCGGTGAGGGCAGCGACGAGATCTTCGGCGGCTACCTGTACTTCCACAAGGCGCCCAACGCGCGCGAGTTCCACGAAGAGCTGGTACGCAAGCTCGATGCGCTCAACAACTACGACTGCCTGCGCGCCAACAAGTCGATGATGGCCTGGGGCGTGGAGCCGCGCGTGCCGTTCCTGGATCGCGAGTTCCTCGACGTGGCCATGCGCATCGATGCGCGCCACAAGATGGTGGGGCAGGGCGCAAACGGCACGCGCCGGATAGAGAAGGCGGTGCTGCGCGAAGCGTTCGAGGGCTACCTGCCCGATTCGATCCTGTGGCGGCAGAAGGAGCAGTTCAGCGATGGCGTCGGCTACGGCTGGATCGACGGCCTCAAGGCACACGCCGAGACGCAGATCAGCGACCGGGTGATGGCCGCGGCGGACAAGCGCTTCGTACACAACCCGCCGCAGACCAAGGAGGCCTACTACTACCGGCACGTATTCGAGCAGTTCTTCCCCACCCAGGCCGCGGCCGAGACCGTGCCCGGCGGGAAGTCCATTGCCTGTTCATCGCCCGCGGCGATCGCGTGGGACGCCAGCTTCGCAGCCATGGCCGACCCCTCCGGCCGCGCCGTGGCCGGCGTGCACGAGCAGGCCTTGGCGTAACAATGCCGGGGGGCTGGCATCGGGTAGTGCCGGCCGCTGGCCGGCTCCTCGGACGTCCGGCATCGCGCGCAGCCGGCGTAGTGCCGGCCGCTGGCCGGCTCCTCGTACGCCATGCATCGCGCGCAGCCGGGGTAGTGCCGGCCGCTGGCCGGCTCCTCGTACGCCAGGCATCGCGCGCAGCCGGGGTAGTGCCGGCCGCTGGCCGGCTCCTCGTACGCCATGCATCGCGCGCAGCCGACCAGCGGCCGGCACTACCGGGTAACATTCGCTCCTCATGCATTGGGGAATGTTCATGGACGTACAGACCGGAGGCGACGTGCCGCGGATGAAATGGGGTTGGCACTACCTGGCCTGGGCCGGGATTCCGCTGGTCATCGGCCTCGCACTGGCGCGCTACGCCGGGCCGGAGCTGCCGGCCGCCGCAGCAAAGGCGGACGCCGTGGTCGGCAGCGACTGGGCCCACCACCTGGCGTCGCCGCTCGGCCTGTTCCTGCTGCAGCTGCTGGTGCTGCTGGTCGTCGCCAAAGGCGCCGGTGCGCTGCTGAAGCGGCTGGGCCAGCCGGCCGTGATCGGCGAAATGGCCGCGGGACTGATGATGGGGCCGCTGGTGCTGGGCAGCCTGCTGCCCGACCTGCACGGTGCCCTGTTCCCGGCCAGCTCGCTGGGCCCGCTGGGCATGCTGAGCCAGCTGGGCGTGCTGATGTTCCTGCTGGTGGCCGGGGCCGAGCTCGACCTCGGCGGGCTGCGCGGCCGCCGCCGTTTCGCCTTTACCGTCAGCCATGCCGGCATTGCCGTGCCGTTCGTGCTGGGCGTGCTGCTGGCCATCTGGCTGTTCCCCGAACATGGCCCGCAGGGCGTCAGCTTTACCGCGTTCGCGCTGTTTGTCGGCATCTCGCTTAGCATCACCGCGTTCCCGGTGCTGCTGCGCATCCTGGCTGATCGGGGCCTCACCCACACGCCGCTGGGGCAGACCGCCATCGCCTGTGCGGCGCTCGGCGATGCCACGGCATGGTGCCTGCTGGCGCTGATCGTCGCGGCGGCGCAGGCGACCGGCTGGGTCCCGGCCAGCCTCAGCCTGCTGTGCGTGGTGGCGTTCATCGCGCTGATGCTCGGCCTGGTCAAGCCTTGGTTCTCGCGCCAGGTCATCCGACCGGGCAGCGAAGGCCGCTGGCTGCTGGGCGTGCTGCTGCTCTCGCTGGCCAGCGCGCTGGTCACCGAGGTGCTGGGCATCCATGCGCTGTTCGGCGCGTTCGCCGCGGGCGTGGCGGTGTCGTCCAATGCACAGCTGCGCACGCTGTTGATCGAGAAGGTCGAGCCATTCGCCGTCACCCTGCTGCTGCCGTTGTTCTTCGCCATGACCGGCCTGCGCATGCGCGCCGATGCCTTGCAGGCCAGCGACCTGCTGCTGTGTGCGGTGGTGATCGCGGTGGCCACGCTGGGCAAGCTGTTTGGCACCTGGAGCGCGGCACGCAGCGCGGGCATGCAGAGTCGTGAGGCATGGAAGCTGGGTGCGCTGATGAACACCCGTGGCCTGATGGAGCTGATCGTGCTCAACCTGGGCTATGAGCTGGGCTTCCTCGGCGACCGCCTGTTCGCCGTGCTGGTGATCATGGCGCTGGTCACCACGGCGATGACCGGGCCGCTGCTGAGCGGGATGGAGCGCTGGAAGGCGCGCCCCTGATCGCAACGGCGGGATAGGCGGCGCCGGGATACACGACGGCGGTATGCACGACTGCGGGATGCACCGCGGCCGGATACACGACGGTCGGATACACGGCGGTCGGATACACGGCGGGGTAGAGCGGACTGTCAGTCCGCTGCTCTACGCGCGGCCGGTGAGGGCATCGCCAACGGCAGCGGACTAACAGTCCGCTCTACAGTCCGCTCTACAGTCCGCGCTACGGCTCGAGCACCAAGGTGTAACGGGCTTCGCCCGGCAGGAACGGCGTCGGCGTGCCCTGCACCCAATCCTCGTGTCCTGCCCCCCAGAACGGCGACAGCGGATGCCCGCTCTGGCCGCCGGGCATGTGGATCAGGCCCTGGTCCTCGTGCCCGGGCGATACCACCATGCGCTGCGAGGCGCCGAATGCCGGTCCCTGTACGCGCGGCATGTCGCGGTCGCCGGGCAGGCCATCGGCCGGCATGCACAGCCACGGCCGCGCGAACGCGGGCAGGGCGCGGCTGATCGGGTGGCAGATGGACGCCGTGTTGCGCTCGCCCCAGGTGCGCCTGGCCAGGTCCGGCCCCTGTTCGGCCAGCTCGGCCTCCGCCTGGCGCGCCGCTTCGGCCAGCAGCGCGTCCCAGTCCTTGTACGGTGGCGGCAGCAGATGCGCAGGCCGCTCCGTGACCAGCGGCCACAGCACCCCTTCGATCTGCGCCAGCTTCGGCTCCAGGTACGCCGCGCCCAACCTCGCTTTCGCCTGTGCCAGCAGGCCGGCGGACACGATGTCCTGCACCTTGCCGCGGAATCCGCGCGTGATCCGGTAGCTCACCGCATCGGGCGCCGCGCGGCCCTCCCAATGGCGGCTGGCCACCTCCAGCCGCTTCAGCGCCGGATCGTCGCTGTGTTCGACCACCTGCCGCAGCACACCCCACCACCGTTCCAGGAACACCGCGCGGTCGTCCAGCTGGATGGCCAGCAGGTCGTTCTCGTTGAAACGTTGTTTCGCCAGGAGGTCGTCGCGGATCTGCCGGCCGCGCGCGCCCAGGTCATAGCCGGCATTGCCGGCGACCGCGAGGTCGGCCCCATCCAGCACGCGCCCGTTGGCGGTCCACAGCCGCTGCGTGGGTGGGTCGACCAAGGCGGGTGAGTGGTCGCTGCGGATCGACCAGGGGGCGCAGGTCGCGGGCGCGACGGAGGTGGCGCCGTTCGGCGGGCACTCCGCCGCACGGTCGGGGCGCGCGCCGATCAGGCGCCACGCGATCCGGCCGTGCTGGTCGGCCAGCAGCAGGTTCTGGGTTGGAATGCCGGCGCGGTCGGCGATCCGCAGGGCGTCGTCCAGGTCCCGCGCACGCGCCAGGTGGGCGAAGTCCAGGCGCACCGCACCGGGCAGCTGGGCGGTCCAGCGCAGTGCCTCGCCGCTGCCATCCGCACGCTCATGCAACAGCGGCCCCCACGCGGTTTCGCGCACGCGCAGCATCACATCAGGCTGGCCGGCAACCTGGATCCGCTCCTGGTGCGTGGTGATGCCGCCCGCACCGGCCGGTACGGCCACGTAGTCGGCATTGTCGATGTAGCTGTTGGTGAAGCCCCAGGCGACATGCCCGTTGCTGCCCACCACGATGGCCGGCAGGCCCGGCAATGAGAAGCCGCTCGCATCCACTTTGCCGCCGGGCGCGTCCGGATCGGGAAAACGCACGCGCACGCGGAACCACAGGTTCGGTGCGCGCAGGCCCAGGTGCATGTCGTCGGCCAGGATGGCGCGGCCATCGGCGGTCAGCGCACCGGCCACCGCGAAGTTGTTGCTGCCGTGCACGTCCGCGTCCGGCGCCTTCCCGGCCGCTGCCGAACCTTGATCCTTACCCAATCGCACTGCGTCCGCATCCGGCAACTCGGCATTGCCGCGCGCCTCACCGAACAACGGCGCATCCCATTCGCTGCCATCGTGGCTGAGCAGCGCATACAGCGCCGGCGGCACCACGTCACGGATGCGGCGCATCGCCAGTTCGTTCTGGTTGGTGGGGTCCTGCAGGTCCGCATACATCGCCAGCCCGGTGAGCACCGAATCGGTGGCGGTCCATGCGGCGGGCGCCTGGCGCAGCAGCAGGTACGGCCACGGGCGCACGCGCAGGTCCTTGAGGCCACTGTTGACGCCTTCCACATACGCCTGCACGACCTGCGGGCGGTCACCCATCGCCACAGCAAGATGGGCGTCGGTGCGCGCGCGCAGGCGGTGCACGCGCATGCGCTGGTCCATCGGCACGGCGGCCGGTCCGAACAGCGCCGACAGCTCACCGGCGGCGGAGCGGCGCATCAGGTCCATCTCGAAGTAGCGTTCCTGGGCGTGCACCAGGCCCAGGGCGCGCATCGCATCGGCTTCGCTGCCGGCGTCGATGGTGACCACGCCCAGCGCATCGCGGGTAACGCTGGCCCGCCCCTGCAGCCCGGTGAGGTGCTGTTCCCCGTCAAGCGTGGGCAGGCTGCCGCGCAGCAGCCACCACACCAGGCCGATCACGACCAGCACCAGCAGCACCAGACCCCACGCACCCCGCTTCAGCCAACGACGCATCCCGGCTCCCTGAAAACCACCTAAGGCCGGGGCGTGCCCGGTTATCCACCCTGCGGTGGAACGCGTTGCCGCCGGCACCGACTGCGCCTGCGCATGCAACTGATTCCGATTAGATCACGGCGGTCCGGGATAGGGCACCATGGCCCCATCGATTCACTGGAGACCCCCCATGAAAGGCCATCCCGACGTCATTGCCTGCCTGAAGGAGCTGCTGCGCGGCGAGCTGGCCGCGCGCGACCAGTACTTCATCCATTCGCGCCGCTACGAGGACCAGGGCCTGTTCGCCTTGTACGAGCGCCTCAACCACGAGATGGAAGAAGAGACCCAGCATGCCGATGCGCTGCTTCGCCGCATCCTGTTCCTGGGCGGCGATCCGGACATGCGCCCGCACGTGTTCGCGCCCGGCGTGACCGTGGAAGAAATGCTGCGGAAGGACCTGGACACCGAGTACAGCGTGCGCGACAACCTGGCCGCCGGCATGAAGCTGTGCGAACAGCACCAGGACTACGTGAGCCGCGACATGCTGCTGGTGCAGCTCAAGGACACCGAGGAAGACCACGCCTGGTGGCTGGAGCAGCAGCTGGGCCTGATCAAGCGCCTCGGCTTGGCCCTGTACCAGACCAGCAAGATGGAAGCGAAGGGCGCGTCAGCGCACTGAGCGGGTAGCGCCGGCCGTTGGCCGGCCTGCACAACCTGTCCGCCAGCCAGCAGTCGCCAGCCAGCCAGAAAGAGAGACGTCCGCCAGCCAGTCAACCGCCCGCCAGCGACGCACAAAAAAACCGGGGAAATCCCCGGTTTTTTTGTGAGCGATGCATCACTCCACCGACAACCCTTCCACCTTCTGCCACCCGCGCGGCAACAGGTGGCCGCGCGCACGGCCGGGGTCAATACCTTCAAGCCGGGAGGTGAGGTCGAGCATCGCCTTGCCGCCCTTGTTACGCCCAGCCCCAGTGCTATTGCGGGTTGAGTCGAATCTAAGCGGCGATCAATCGACGGATTCCCGTGCAGAGCTGGTTGAAACTCTTGGACCGGTTCGTTCCATCCAATGTCATCTCGGGGGAGATCAATCTGGATCCATTCAACTTCTGGTACTTCTTGTCGCTGATCTTCTTCAGTTCTTGCGCGGCATTGTTCAATGCGTCTGGGTCCCGGAACTTTCGGGATATTTGTTGACGCGCCAGTCCAGAGATATGAAGTGCTCGCTCAACCGCCCCTAGGTCTCCAAGATAGAAGGTTTCCAGTTCGTGGCATGCGATTCGAATGAGCGCATTTGGTTTGCCGGCTTCGTTGCATATTTCGCGCAAGCGACTCTTCAATGCCACGCAGTCTCCAGAGTCCTGATCGTGAAGTACGACAAAATGCGTGTCGGGCGCCAGCCAGCCTCTTAGGCGGCGCCCGAGCTGGCTCTGGAGGTCCTGTTTTCCTTCAAAGACAAGGAAGCGAACGTCGATATCGGGCCCGATGATCCTGGGAAGGATGCCTTCCAGCAAAAATTTTGCGGATTCCTCCTCAAGGCAAAAAACCAAGGTCGTCACTGTGGATCGACTCCGGTGAAGAAGCCCTGTTTCCAGAGATATCCCATCTGGTCCCCCGCCGCCATGTAAGCCGAAACCTGCGGGTCGTCCTTGGCACGCATGATTTCGGAATACCCATCACGCTTGCGAAGCCAAAAGACTTCGTCGAGCTCTAGCGAGTTGAGAAAGTCAGGGGAGTGCGTTGAGACCAGTACTTGGCCACCACGATGCGCGTACTCCCGAAACTCTTCAGCAAGCTCGCCTAGAAGCTTGGGATAGAGTTGATTCTCAGGCTCTTCAACGCAGAGTAGGGGGTGAGGCCGTGGGTCGTGAAGCAACACGAGGTAAGCAAACATCTTGATCGTTCCATCGGATACGTACCGGTCAATGAACGGATCCTTGAAGGCACCATCTTGGAACTGCAACAGAAGCCGGCCGTCTTCGGTCAGCTTTGGTGTGACGCTGCTTACCCCGGGAACACGCCGGCGCATGCTCTCCAGAAGATCATTAAAGATATCTCGATGGTTTTCGTAAAGATTTCTGGCTACAAGCTGGAGATTGTCGCCGGTCTCGGAAAGATGTTCATCCACTCCTACGGCATCCTTGCTTCCTCGGGCCTGGTTGATGTGGAAGTCTGAGACATGCCAGTTCTCAATCAACTGGCGAAATGCGTTTGCTGCCTTGAATCGCTCAAATTGCCCTAGGCCACTAATCGCGAGAGTGTCCGGCGAAACCTTCTGCTCTTCCCGGTCCAGATCTTCATCCGGACGATTGAAATCCTCCTCGTTGCTGATTGCATAACCAGCGCCCTTGCGGAAGTCGAGGAAATGGAAGGGAGAGCCGTATCGGCCACGCTTGTAGCGAAGGACTTCATGCAGAACGACCGGGCGTCCCCGCTCTTCGCCGAGGTGCAGGCCATAGGTCACCAACCGTTCAATACCAGCGATCTCCATCCGAAATTTGATCTCGATCTCAATGCCTTCGGATGGATCTGCGCCGCGAGACAGCAGCTCTTTGAACCCGCCGCGAGGTTGCAGCGCTCGGGAAACGTTGTGCAGTAGACAGTCCTTCAAGAAACCGAACACTCCGAACAAGGTAGATTTGCCGGTGCCATTGGCACCGACAATCACACACAAGTCCGGCATGTCGGCCATCGTGGCGTTTCGGAAGCTCTTGTAGTTCTTGAGCCGGATGGATTCTATGCGCATGGTGATGTCGGCCAATGATTGCGTGCGATACAGCTGAGGACGTTACTCGACTGACAACCCTTCCACCTTCTGCCAGCCACGCGGCAGCAGATGCCCACGCGTCGCACGCGTGCCCAGGTACGTGTCCAGATCCTTGAACGACAGGTTCATGGTGCGCGCGCCGCTGCGCACCAGCAGCGTGTTGCCGGGGCTCACCGATACCACCGCGACCACCCGCTCGGTGGCGAGCTTGGCCTTGGGGATGTCGATGATCTTGTTGCCCTTGCCCTTGTCCAGTTCCGGCAGGTCGGTGGCCGCAATCGCCAGCAGGTTGCCCGAACTGGTGACCGCCACGATCCGGTCGGTGTCCGGGTTGGCGACCACGGCCGGGGTCAGCACCTTGGAACCGGAGGTCAGGTTGAGCATCGCCTTGCCGGCCTTGTTGCGGCCGGTGAGGTTCTCGAAGCGCGTCACGAAGCCGTAGCCATGCGTGGACGCGAGCACGAAGCGGGTGTTGTTCTCGCCACTGGCCAGGGTCATGAACGCACTGCCCGGGGCCGGCGAGAAGCGGCCGGTGAGCGGTTCACCGTTGCCGCGCGCCGAGGGCAGGGTGTGGATCAACGTCGAGTAGGCGCGGCCCTCGCTGTCCAGGAACGCCACCTGCTGGGTGCTGCGCGCGCGCACCGAACCCAGCAGCGCGTCACCATCACGGTAGGACAGCGTGGACGGGTCCATGTCGTGGCCCTTGGCCGCGCGGATCCAGCCCTTCTCCGACAGCACCACCGTCATCGGCTCGCTCGGCACCAGCTCGGTCTCGTCGATCGCCTGCGCCGCGCCCCGCTGCACCAGCGGCGAACGCCGCGCATCGCCGAACTTCTTCGCGTCGGCCACCAGCTCGTCGCGGATCAGCTTGCGCAGCTTGGTCTTGCTGTCCAGGATCGACTGGATCCTGTCGCGCTCCTTGGCCAGCTCATCCTGCTCGCCGCGGATCTTCATTTCCTCCAGGCGTGCCAGCTGCTTCAGCTTGGTTTCCAGGATGTACTCGGCCTGGTCGTCGCTCAGCGCAAAGCGCGCGATCAACGCCGCCTTGGGCTCGTCCTCGGTACGGATGATGTGGATCACTTCATCCAGGTTGAGGAACGCCACCAGCAGGCCTTCCAACATGTGCAGGCGGCGCTCGACCCTTTCCAGGCGGTGGGTCAGGCGCCGGGTCACGGTGGTGCCACGGAACTGCAGCCACTCGCTGAGCAGCATCTTCAGGTTCTTCACCTGCGGACGCCCGTCCAGCCCGATCACGTTCATGTTGACCCGGTAGCTGCGCTCCAGGTCGGTGGTGGCGAACAGGTGGCCCATCAGCTGTTCGGCATCGACCCGGTTGGAACGCGGTATCAGCACCACCCGCACCGGGTTGGCATGGTCGGATTCGTCGCGGATGTCTTCCAGCCACGGCAGCTTCTTGGCCCGCATCTGCGCGGCGATCTGTTCGATCACCTTCGATGGCGAGACCTGGAAGGGCAGCGCGTTGATCACGATGTTGGTGCCTTCCTTGAGGAAGGTAGACCGCGCGCGCACGCTGCCGTAGCCGGTTTCGTACATGGTGCGCAGGTCGGCGGCCGGGGTGATGATCTCGGCTGCGCTCGGGTAATCCGGGCCCTTCACGTGCTCCAGCAGGTCGGCGATGCTCGCCTCCGGATCGTCGAGCAGGTGCAGCAGCGCACTGACGATCTCGTTGAGGTTGTGCGGCGGCACATCGGTGGCCATGCCCACGGCGATGCCGGTGGTGCCGTTGAGCAGCAGGTGCGGCAGGCGTGCCGGCATCCACGTCGGCTCTTCCAGGGTGCCGTCGAAGTTCGGGGTCCAGTCGGTGGTGCCCTGGTTGATTTCGCCCAGCAGCACTTCGGCGATCGGGGTCAGCTTGGATTCGGTGTAACGCATCGCCGCGAACGACTTGGGATCGTCGGTCGAACCGAAGTTGCCCTGGCCTTCGATCAGCGGGTAGCGGTAGGAGAACGGCTGGGCCATCAGCACCAGCGCCTCGTAACACGCGCTGTCACCGTGCGGGTGGTATTTACCGATCACGTCGCCGACGGTGCGCGCGGACTTCTTGGGCTTGGAGCCGGCGTTCAGCCCCAGCTCGCTCATCGCATAGATGATGCGGCGCTGCACCGGCTTGAGGCCATCGCCGAGGAACGGCAGCGCACGGTCGAGCACCACGTACATCGAATAGTCGAGGTACGCCCGTTCGGCGTACTCGCGCAGGGGCAGCTGTTCAAAGCCGTGGAAAGCGGGGCGGGCAAGATCGGTCATGCGGCATTGTTACCTGTGGCAAGGGACGGCGACGGCTGACGCCCTCGCAGGCGGTCGATTATCCGGATGCGGCGGGGGATGCCAAGCCGCGTGTTGCAGGCAGGGGGTGGCTCCCGCGCGCCAGGTAGCGTCCGGGCGGACTGCCGAAGTGGCGGCGGAACACGGTGACGAAGGCGCTGGGGCTGCTGAAGCCCAGTTCGTGGGCGATGGCCGAGACGCTGGCGCCGTCGGACAGGCGGCGCAGCCCTTCGGCCAGGCGCGCCTGCTGGCGCCACTGCGCGAAGCTCAGCGTGGTCTCGTCGCGGAAGTGGCGGGTCAGGGTGCGCGGCGAGAGCCCCGCCCACTGCGCCCACTGCTCCAGGCTGCGGTCGTCGGCGGGCTCGGCGATCAGTTGCGAGGCAATCCGCAGCAGGCGGCGGTCGCGCGGCATCGGCAGGTGGGTGCGCTGGCGCGGGGCATTGCGCAGTTCATCGAGCAGCACCTCCATGATGTGGCGCTGTGCGGGCGTCGCCTCGGCGCTGGGCGCCCAGGTGGTCACCCGCAGCGCCAGGGCCTGGAGCAGGTCGGAGATGCCCACCACGCAGGGCTCGGCGGGCAGGTCCCGGGCCAGTGCCGGGGCGATGATGACCCCCCAGCCGCGCAGCGGCCCGCGGATATCCACGGTGTGCGGTTCCCCGGGCGGCATCCAGCCCGCGCAGCCGGGCGGCATCGACCACGTGCCGTGGCGGGTGCGCACCGTGAGCAGCCCCGCATCCACGCAGATCAGCTGGGCCCGGTGGTGTTCGTGCCAGTCGACCTCGCGTTCCAGCCCGCGCGGGCTGTCCACCCGGAAGCCCAGCACGCCCAGCCCGTCGTCGCGCTCGAACCAGTCGAGCACGTCGCTGCGGATCTGGACGCCGGGCGGGTCCGTTGGCCTGAAAGTGTTATCCATTGTCCATATTGTAATACCGGGCCAGCCAGGGCCGCCATTAAGGTAGCGGCCTCCCATCGTTCCATCTGCTGCAACACAGCATTTTGTTCCAATTTAAATATTTCTATTGAGAAATATATTTTTTGGAACAAAATACGCACCCATGATCTGCCCTGATGCCAATCCCCCCAGCTTCGGCCTGCTGCTGCGCCAGGTGCGCGACGGCCTGGTCCGCCAGCTCGACACGTCGATGGCCGAGGAAAACCTCGGCATCGGCTTCACCCACTACCTGGGCCTGAAGGTGTTGTCGGCGCGTGCGCCGTGCACCGCCAACGAACTGGCCCAGGCCCTGGACCAGGTGCCCAGCGCGGTCACCCGCCTGCTGGACAAGCTGGAAGCGCTCCACTGCGTGCGGCGCGAGCCCCACGCGCAGGACCGGCGGGCGCTGCAGATCGTGCTTACCGATGAAGGCCGCCAGCTGTGGGCCCGGCTGAAGCAGCGCGGCGACCAGACGATGGACGACGCCATGCGCGACCTGTCTTCGGACGAACGCGCGCACCTGCTTTCCCTCATGACCCGTGTACGTGACTCCCTCAATACGCCATGACCTCTTCAACTGATCGCACCTCATCGCTGCGGCCCCTGCGCCCGGCGCTGCCGGCCGTGCTGGCGCTGGCGCTGGCCGCCTGTGCCAGCACCGGTGGCCTGCAACCCCAGGGCCAGCTGCTCGACGCCGACAGCCTGCAGACCCAGCGCACCCTGGCCGGCCACTCCCTGAGCCCGGCCGCCTGGCCCGCCACCGACTGGTGGCGCGCACTGGGCGACCCGCAGCTGGACGCACTCATTGCCGAAGGCCTGCAGCGCAACCCGGGGCTGGACGCGGCCGACGCGCGCCTGCGCCAGGCACGCTCGCAGATCGGCACCGCGCATGCCGATCGCCTGCCCAGCCTGTCCGCATCCGGTGGCTACACCGGCGTGCGACTGCCCGAATCGATGGTCGGCGATGAGCTGGGCGGCAGCTATGCCGGCAGTGGCCAGGCCTATCTCAGCTTCAGCTATGGCATCGACCTGTGGGGCGGCAAGCGCGCCGCCTGGGAAGCGGCCGTGGACAGCGGCCATGCCGCCGAGGTGGATGCACAGGCGGCGCGCCTGAACCTGTCGGCCGGCATCGCCGAGGCATACGCGCAGCTGGGCTTTGCCTGGCAGCTGCACGACGTGGCCAGCGAAGAGCTGGCACGCTCGCAGAAGACGTTGACCCTGACCCGCCAGCGTCGCGCGGCCGGCATCGACAGCGACCTGCAGACCCGCCAGGCCGAAACCCGCATCCCGGCCGCGCAGCAGCAGCTGCAGGCCGCACAGCAGCAGATCGACGAGGCCCGCACCGCGCTGGCCGCGCTGGTCGGGCAGGGCCCGGATCGCGGCCTGCAGATCGAGCGGCCGCAGGTGCTCGATCCGTTGGCGCTGCAGCTGCCCGGCGTGCTGCCGAGCGAACTGCTGGGTCGCCGCCCGGACATCGTCGCCGCGCGCTGGCGCGTGGAGGCGGCCGGTCGCGAGATCCATGCGGCCAAGGCGAAGTTCTATCCCAGCCTCAACCTCACCGCACTCGGCGGCGTGGTGGCCAGTGAAGTGGACCAGCTGCTCAAGAGCGGCTCGACGTTCGCCTTCATCGGCCCGGCGCTGAGCCTGCCGATCTTCGACGGGGGCCGTCTGCGCGCCAACCTGGACAAGACCGATGCGGCGTACGACCTGGCCGTGGCCGATTACAACCAGTCGGTGGTCAACGCGCTGCGCGATGTCGCCGACCAGGTCAACGCGGTGCGCTCGCTGGCCGACCAGGCCGCCTCGCAGGCGCAGGCCGTGGCCACCGCGCGTGCCGCCCACGATCTGGCGCAGCAGCGCTACAAGGCCGGCATTGGCAGCTACCTGGACGTGCTCAGCGTGGAATCGCAGCTGTTGCAGTCGCAGCAGCAGCTCGCCTCGCTGCAGTCGCGGCAGATCCTTGTTTCGGTACGGCTGAGCCAGGCACTGGGCGGTGGCTTCACCCCGTCCGGCGACGCCGCCACGCTCGCCACCGCCCCCGAATCCACGCATTCCTGAGATACCTTCCATGAGCCAGACTTCCGCTCCTGCTGCCGCACCGGCAGCCCCCTCCCGTCGTGGCAAGCTGCTGCGCGGCCTGCTGGTCATCGTGGTGCTGCTGCTGGCTGCCGCCGCGCTGTGGTACTTCATGTTCGGCCGCTGGTTCGAAGACACCGACGATGCCTACGTGCAGGGCAACCAGGTGCAGATCACCCCGCTGGTGACCGGTACGGTGGTGGCCATCAATGCCGATGACGGCATGCGCGTCGAGCGCGGCCAGCTGCTGGTGCAGCTGGACCCGGCCGACACCGAAGTGGCGCTGCAGCAGGCCCAGGCCAACCTGGCCAAGACCGTGCGCCAGACCCGCGGCCTGTACCGCAGTGTGGAAGGCGCGCAGGCCGAGTTGAACGCCCGCCAGGTCACCCTCAACCGCGTCCGCGAAGACTTCGCGCGCCGCAAGGGGCTGGCCGCGACCGGCGCCATTTCCGATGAAGAGCTGGCCCACGCGCGTACCGAGCTGGCCGCCGCCGAGGCGGCAGTGGCCGGGTCGCGCGAAACCTTCGAGCGCAGCAACGCGCTCGTCGATGACACCGTGATCGCTACCCAGCCGGACGTGCAGGCGGCCGCCGCGCAGCTGCGCCAGGCCTACCTCAACAATGCGCGCGCCGGCATCGTCGCGCCGGTCACCGGTTATGTGGCCCGTCGTTCGGTGCAGGTCGGCCAGCGCGTGCAGCCGGGTACCGCGCTGATGGCGGTGGTGCCAACCGAGCAGATGTGGGTGGAAGCCAACTTCAAGGAAACCCAGCTGCGCCACATGCGCCTGGGCCAGGAAGTGGAACTGCGCTCGGACCTGTACGGCGGTGACGTGCACTACAAGGGCCGCATCGACAGCCTGGGCCTGGGCACCGGGTCGGCGTTCTCGCTGCTGCCGGCGCAGAACGCGAGCGGCAACTGGATCAAGATCGTGCAGCGCGTTCCGGTGCGTATCGCGATCGATGCCAAGCAGCTGGCCGAGCACCCGCTGCGCATCGGTCTGTCGATGAAGGCCGAGGTGAGCCTGCGCGACCAGAAGGGCACCGTGCTGCCGACCGCTGCGGCCAAGGGCCAGGTGTTCGACACCGACGTGTACGCCAAGCAGCTGCACAACGCCGACGACGCGATCCACGAGATCATCCAGAACAATCTGCCGCGCACGGCAAAGGCAAGCTGAGGTCCCCATGTCCGCACAAGCTCCCGCCGCGCCCGGTAACCCGGGCGCGCCGTCGGCGCCAGGTGCGACCGGCGCGTTCCGGCCGGCCAATGTCGCGCTGTGTACTGCAGGCCTGGCCATGGCCTCGTTCATGCAGGTGCTCGACACCACCATCGCCAACGTGTCGCTGCCCACCATCGCCGGCAACCTCGGCGCCAGTTCGCAGCAGGCCACCTGGGTCATCACGTCGTTCGCGGTCAGCACGGCGATCGCGCTGCCGCTGACCGGTTGGCTCAGCCGCCGTTTTGGCGAAACCAAGCTGTTCATCTGGGCGACGCTGTCGTTCGTGGTCGCGTCGCTGCTGTGTGGCCTGGCGCAGAGCATGGGCATGCTGGTGGTGTCGCGGGCGCTGCAGGGTTTCGTGGCCGGTCCGATGTACCCGATCACGCAGTCGCTGCTGGTCTCGATCTACCCGCGTGAGAAACGCGGGCAGGCGCTGGCGCTGCTGGCGATGATCACGGTGGTGGCGCCGATCTGCGGCCCGATCCTGGGCGGCTGGATCACGGACAACTACAGCTGGGAATGGATTTTCCTGATCAACGTGCCGCTGGGCATCTTCGCGGCGCTGGTGGTCGGCAATCAGTTGAAGGGGCGCCCGGAGCAGATCGAAAAGCCGAAGATGGATTACGTGGGCCTGATCACGCTGATCATCGGGGTGGGCGCGCTGCAGCTGGTGCTCGACCTGGGCAATGACGAGGATTGGTTCAGTTCGCCGACGATCGTGGCGCTGGCCTGTGTGTCGGTGGTGGCGTTGGCGGTGTTCCTGATCTGGGAGCTCACCGACAAGGACCCGATCGTGGACCTGCGTCTGTTCCGCCACCGCAACTTCCGCGCCGGTACGCTGGCGATGGTGGTGGCCTATGCGGCATTCTTCAGTGTGTCGCTGCTGATCCCGCAGTGGCTGCAGCGTGACATGGGCTATACGGCGATCTGGGCGGGTCTGGCGACGGCACCCATCGGCATCCTGCCGGTGATCATGACGCCGTTCGTGGGCAAGTATGCGTCGCGGTTCGACATGCGCTGGATTGCGTCCTTCGCGTTCGTGTTCCTGTCGTTCACGAGTTTCCTCCGTTCGGGCTTCAACCTGCAGGTAGACTTCGGGCATGTGGCGGGGGTGCAGCTGATCATGGGTATCGGTGTGGCACTGTTCTTCATGCCGGTGCTGCAGATCCTGCTGTCGGACCTGGACGGGCGCGAGATTGCGGCCGGCTCGGGTCTGGCGACGTTCCTGCGCACGCTCGGCGGCAGCTTCGCGGCGTCGTTGACGACGTGGCTGTGGGCACGCCGCACGCAGCAGCACCACGCGCACATGACCGAGAACATCTCGGGCTACACGCCGGGGATGCAGGACCAGGTGGCGGCGATGGGACAGGGCGACCTGCAGCACGGGGCGGCGGCGCTCAACAACATGATCAACCACCAGGCATCGCAGATGGGTTTCAACGACATCTTCTTCCTGCTGGGCTGGATCTTCCTGGCCATCATCGCCTTCCTGTGGCTGGCCAAGCCGCCGTTCGGCGCAGGGGCGGGTGCGGCGTCGGCTGGCGGGCATTGAGTTGGTTGTGTTGAGTTGAAACGAAGAACCCCGCCGAAGAGCGGGGTTTTTTGTTGTGTGCTGCTGACAGCGAACGGCGCACAGCAGCGTTTTTGTTGTTCCGTGCTGGGGAGGCCGGCGGGCAGCCCCCTCCGGGACACGCCGTGAACCCATCCATGGGGGCTGCTAGAAAACATCCATGTTTTCTAGCGTCCCTACGGGGGCTACCCGCCGGCCTCCCCCGATGGATGGTCGCGTGCGGGAAGAAAGAGCAGACACGCATGGCGTGCCTCTACGAGGTCGCGTTGATGCATTCCGCGTGATGCCGGTAGGGGCGGTTCCCGAACGACTGCACGGAACAACCCAACATCCGGTAACGCATGAAAACCATCGAAGCCCGCTTCTGATCTCCCCGGGCCACCAACAAACCGTCGAGGGTCGGCGGGGCGGGTTTGCGGGACCGTAGAAAACATGGGCCGGGCGCATGCGCCCGGCGGGTTGGGCAGGACGCCCAACCCAGGCCTTGCCGTGTACGCAGGACTGCGTACACGCGCAAGTTTTCTACGATGGACGTATTTACGGCGTGTCCCGCAAACCCGCACCCGCCGGCCCAGCTCAGATCATGCGATGGCCGCCGGCTGTTCGCACGGATGCATGAAGCTGCCGGGCAGGGCCCGGCACTACAGGATGGAGTGCAATAGAGTGCGCAATCGCGATTCAACACGGGAGGGAATGCGCACCAAACCCCGGAAACGAAAAAACCCGCTTGCGCGGGTTTGATCATTTACTGAGTCATGGTGCCCAGGAGAGGACTCGAACCTCCACGAAGTTGCCCCCGCTAGCA
>NZ_DAMCID010000037.1:0-30405 GCF_032099025.1 Stenotrophomonas sp. | reverse complement strand
GAAAGGGTAAGGCGGCCCGGCGCTCGACCCACCGGCAGCCGCTGTTGAGGGACCTTCGCCGGAAAGGGTAAGGCGGCCCGGCGCTCGATCCACCGGCAGCCGCTGTTGAGGGACATTCGCAGACAAGGGTATGGCGGCCCCGCGCTCGCCCCACCGGCAGCCGCGTCTGATTCAGCCTACGCCAGCGCCCTTCGCCTGCACGTCGGCGTGGTACGACGAGCGCACCATCGGGCCAGAGGCCACGTGGCTGAAGCCCAGCTCGTAGCCGTAGACCTCCAGTTCCTTGTATTCCTCGGGCGTCCAGTAACGTAGCACCGGGTGGTGGTGCGCGGTCGGCTGCAGGTACTGGCCGATGGTGATCATGTCCACGTCGTGCGCGCGCAGGTCACGCATCGTCGCCCGCACCTGGTCCATGTCCTCGCCCAGGCCCAGCATGATCCCGGACTTGGTGGCGATGGTGGGGTGCTGCGCCTTGAAGTTCTTCAGCAGCGTCAGCGACCACTGGTAATCCGCACCCGGCCGCACGTTGCGGTACAGGTCCGGCACCGTTTCGATGTTGTGGTTGAACACATCCGGCGGGTTCGTCGCCAGGATGTCCAGCGCCCGCTCCATGCGGCCCTTGCCGCGGAAGTCGGGCGTCAGCACCTCGATCCGCGTGTTCGGCGACGTGGCGCGGATCGCCCCGATGCAGTCGGCGAAGTGCTGGGCACCGCCGTCGCGCAGGTCGTCGCGGTCCACGCTGGTCACCACCACGTACTTCAGACCCATGTCCGCCACGGTCTGCGCCAGGCTGGCCGGCTCGCCGGCATCCGGCGGCTTCGGTCGGCCATGGGCCACATCGCAGAACGAGCAGCGGCGGGTGCAGACTTCGCCGAGGATCATGAACGTCGCGGTGCCGTGGCTGAAGCACTCGTGGATGTTCGGGCAGCTGGCCTCTTCGCAGACCGTCACCAGGCGGTTCTCGCGCAGTTTGGCCTTCAGCGTCTGCACCGCGTTGCCCGACGGAATCCGGACCCGGATCCACGACGGCTTGCGCAGGACCGGCGCGTCGGCGAACTGCACCGGCGAGCGGCCGATCTTGTCACCGCCCAGCTGTTTGACTCCCGCCTGCAACGGCGCGGCGGACGGCGTGTCGCCCTGCACGACCTGCAGGGGAATGATGCGAGCGGTGGTTTCAGTCATGGCCTTGGTCGGCGGCACTAGGCCGCGTCAGTCAGATCGGGCAGGTCAGCGGCAGGCTGGAGGTCCAGGCCGAACTGGCGGGCCAGATGGCCCAGCAGCACCGGCTTGACGGCCGCCATGCCGGACGGTCCCCCCAAGTCTACCATCGAGGTCACCTGCAGCCCTTGGTAGCCGCAGGGATTGATGCGGTGGAACGGCTCCAGGTCCATGGCCACATTGAAGGCCAACCCGTGGAAGGTGCAGCCGCGGCGGACCCGGATGCCCAGTGCGGCCACCTTGGCCCCGCCCACGTACACCCCCGGCGCCCCGTCCAGGCGTTCAGCGCCGATATTCCATTCGTCGAGCGTGTCGATGATCGCCTGCTCGATCCGGCACACGTAATCGCGCACCCCGATCCCCAGCCGGCGCAGTTGCAGGAGCGGGTAGACCACGATCTGGCCCGGCCCGTGGTAGGTCACCTGGCCGCCGCGGTCCACGTGCAGCACCGGAATGTCGCCCGGCGCCAGCACGTGCTCGTCCTTGCCGGCCTGCCCCAGCGTGAACACCGGGTCGTGCTCGACCACCCACAGCTCGTCGGCGGTGGCGTCGGTGCGGGCATCGGTGAAACGCTGCATTGCATGCCAGACCGGCGCGTAGGGCTGGCGGCCCAGGTCGCGCACGATCGCCGGTTGCGCCGGGCGCTCGCCCGGGGCGGGCGTCAGGACATCGCTGGCTACAGCGTCCACTTCACTTCCGGGTGGTCGCGCAGTGCCGCGTGCGCGGCGTCGAGCTGCGCGCGGTCCTCCGCCATGAAGACCAGTTTCACGGACACATACTTGCCGTTGGACGAGGTCTTCCAGTTGATGCGCTCTTTGAGCACCTGGATGCCGGCCGCCTGCAGCAGCAGCGGGAGTTCGTGCTCCAGACCGATGTTGGCCGAGCCCATGGCGCTCAGCTCGAACTGACCGGGGAACTGGAAGCCGTGTTCGGGATTGTCAGACTTGATTTCCATGAGGGCGATTATGGGGACGGTCGCGACCGAACCCAAGCACCGCGTGAACATGGCCACAGTTGCACCCAACGCCACGTGAAAATCCGGCTTCACCAGCGATACGCACCGATGTGTGCGCGGGCCTGTTCAAGACATCACGCTGTGAATACGCTCACCCAGCTTAAAAAAGACCAAATCCTGAGCGGGACTCCCATGCGTTTGAAGACTTGTGTGTTGCCGGCCGCACTGGCCGGTGTACTTGCGATGGTCGCCCCTGCCGTGCAGGCCGCCGACCAATGTGGACCTGACGCGATGAGCGAGCACCCGCCCCAGGTCAATTTCCGCGTCGACAACGATCTGTTCGGCGGCGCGGACCAGGACCAGGGCTATACCAACGGTGCGCAGATCACCCTGGTCTCGCCGAACCTGGTCGACTACACCAATGACCCTTGCCTTCCCCGCCTGGCGCGGTGGGTCAACCGCCACCTCGAGCGCCTGGCCCCGGGCGAGTTCGAGCAGCAGAACATGCTGTTCAGCTTCGCCCAGCAGATCTACACGCCAAAGGACTTCACCCGCCGCGACGTGATCGAGGACGACCGTCCTTATGCGGGCGTGCTGGTGGGCAGCTTCGGCTACAACGCCCGGCGCGGCGATCGACTGCAGACGACCCAGCTGACGCTGGGTGTGGTCGGGCCGTGGGCACTGGGCAAGGAAGTGCAGGACGTCGTGCACGACGCGCTGGGCGACGAGAAATTCCAGGGCTGGGACAACCAGCTGCACAACGAACCGGTGGTGATGCTGACCCACGAGCGCATGCGTCGCTGGGGTAATGCCGAGGACAACCTGGGCGGGTGGGGATGGGATGCGATCAGTCACTACGGTGGCGCGGTAGGCAACCTGGCCACCCACCTCAACGCAGGTGGCGAAGTCCGCGTTGGCTGGAAGCTGCCGGACGATTTCGGCAGCACCCCGCTGCGCCCGGCCGGCGAAAACACCGCGCCCACCCGCGGCGGCAAGCCCACGGGGTGGTCGTTCCACCTCTTCGCCACCTCCGATGCGGCCTGGGTGATCCGGGACATCACGCTGGACGGCAACACCTTCCGCAACAGCCACAGCGTGGACAAGCGCAACTGGGTCGCCCAGGGCGGTTACGGCCTGGCGGTGATGTACAACCGCTGGAAGTTCGCCCTCGCCCGCTACCACAGCACCCGCGAGTTCGACCTGCAGGAGCAGTCGCCGATCTATGGCAGCTTCACGATCAGCCGCTCGCTGTAAGCGAGCGGCGTGTAGAGCCGACTGGGTAGAGCCGACTGTTAGTCGGCTTAAGCCCAACGCGCAGCACAAGCATCCGGAGCCAGGGGGCTCACCGTTGCAGGGTTGAGGCCGGGTTGAACAATCGAACGAAGCCGCGCGTCAAGTGTTCATGACGTTGGAACGGAGGGCAGCCGACTAACAGCCGGCTCTACCCCGCCGGGTTCGCCCAAAAAAAGGCCCGCGTTACGCGGGCCTCTCTTTTATTCCGATTCCCACCACATCCAGAAGCTGTCCCACAGCCGCTTGAAGAAGCCGGCTTCTTCCACGGCGGTCACGGCCACCAGCGGGGCCTGGGCCACCACCTTGCCGTCCAGCGTGACCTTCAGCGTGCCGACCTGCTGGCCCGCGGTGAACGGCGCTTCCAGGGTCTTGGGCACGTCGATGCTCGGCTTCAGGTCGTTGTAGCGACCGCGCGGCACGCTGACCAGCAGCGGCTGGGCCACGCCCAGCTGCAGCGTGGCGGCCGTGCCCTTCCACACCTTGTGCTCGGCCACGGCCTTGCCCGGCTCGTACATGCGGTGCGTTTCGAAGAAGCGGAAACCCCAGTTGAGCAGCGCCAGGCTGTCGTCGGCACGCTGCTTTTCCGAGCTGCCGCCCAGCACCACCGCGACCAGACGCTGGTCACCGCGCTGGGCCGAGCTCATCAGGCAGTAACCCGCCTCGGAGGTGTGACCGGTCTTGATGCCGTCCACGCTCTGGTCGCGCCACAGCAGCAGGTTGCGGTTGGGCTGGGTGATGCTGCCCACGGTGAATTCCTTCACCTTGTTGTAAGCGTAGGTTTCCGGGTAGTCACGCACGAACGCACGGCCCAGCAGTGCCAGGTCGTAGGCGGTGGTGTGGTGGCCCGGCGCACTCAGGCCATGGGCGTTGACGAAGTGCGAATCCTTCATCCCGATCTTGGCCGCATAGCTGTTCATGAGCGATGCGAACGCTTCTTCGCTGCCGGCCACGTGTTCGGCCAGCGCGATCGCCGCGTCGTTGCCCGACTGGATCGCCATGCCCTTTTCCATGTCTTCCAGACGCGCGGTCTGGTTGACCGGGAAGCCGCTGTAGCTGCCGTCGGTGCCGGCGCCACCTTCGCGCCAGGCGCGCTCGCTCATCATCACCTGGTCGTCGGTACGGACCTTGCCGTTCTTGACCTCGGCGGCGACCACATAGGAGGTCATCACCTTGGTGATGCTGGCCGGAGCCAGCTGTTCATTGATGTTCTCGCCGGCCAGCACCTGGCCGGTGGCGTAATCCATCAGGATCCAGGCCTTGGACACGCTGGGCTTCGGCGCCGGGGGAGTGGCGATGGCGGCCGGGGCGGCAGCGGCAGGAGCGGGTGCCGGCGCCGGCGTCGGCAAGGGGGTCTGGGCGGAGACCATGCCCACGAACAGGGTCGTGGCCATGGCAGCAGCGGCAAAGCGGAATTTCATCGGACAGCAAGCTCCAGGAGGGCGCCAAGGGGATTACAGGGGACGGCCATTGTAGGCCCATGGGGTGGCCGGACGCAGGCGCGCCCGGGGGAACGGCGTTCAGTCTTTGACGATCTGCGGCGACCCGAATCCCAGACCGACAATGCGGCCGGCAAGTTCCGAGGCACTGGCATGGTCGGCTGCCGGCACGCGCAGCCGCCACAGGGTGCGGCCGCCACTGACGATGTCGCTGATGCTGGCGCCGACGATGCCGGCCGAGGACAGCTGGCCCAACGCACGGGTGGCGTTGTCGCGGCTGGCGAAGCTGGCCACCTGCAGCAGCACATTGCCCACCTGCTGCTGCAGCGTGGGGCTGGGTGCCGGCGTCGGGGCGGTGGCCGGGCGCGGTGCAGCCGCCACCGGCGCGGCGCTGGGCAGGGCGCTGACCGTGACCGCCGGGTTTTCGATGGCCGCCGCCTGGGTGGCCGCCGGTCGGGTGCCCGCCGGTACCGCCGGGCTCGGGGCGGCCGGCAGCTTGCCGACCAGCCGGTCCATGTCGCTGTCCCGGCGCACTGGCGCCGTGGCCACAACCACGGGCGCTGCGGCGGCGGCGCGGCGTTCACGCCACGACGGTTTATCGGCCAGCAGGTTGCCGTCGCCCGGGGCCAGCGCGCGCACCTCCACGTTGCCGGTGCCGCGCTGGGTGATGCCCAGGCGCACAGCGGCGGCGTAGCTGAGGTCGATCACGCGCCCGTCGTGGAAGGGCCCACGGTCGTTGACGCGCACGATCACCGATTCGCCGTTGTCCAGGTTGGTGACCCGCGCGAAGCTGGGCAGCGGCAGGGTCTTGTGGGCGGCGGTGAAGGCGTACATGTCGTACACCTCGCGGTTGGAGGTCAACCGGCCGTGGAACTTGGCGCCGTAGTAGGACGCGGTGCCCTTCTCGGCATAGCCGCTGGTCCTGTCCATCACCTCGTACTGCTTGCCCAGCACCACGTAGGGCGACTTGTTGCCGACCGGCGAACGCGGCAGGTCCACCACGTCCGGCTCGGGAATGCACGCCACGTTGGGAATGTAGGTGGGCGTGCTGTCATTGACGCCGGGCTTGTACAGCCCGCCAGCGCGGTAATTGCCGCGCGTATTGGGGTCCTCGGACGCGGCCTGGTACGGCGAGCCGTCCGGGCAGTGCGCAGGACGCCCGCCCTTGCTGCCCTGCCCCTGCACCAGCGTGCCGCCGGGCTTGGCCCCGCTGGCGGCGGCAGCCGGTTTCTTCGGGGCGCTGCTGCAGGCGGCCAGCGCCAGCATCAGCAGCCCGGGAACCCACCATCGGCAGCGTGCGCGTGCGTTCATGCCGGCGGCAACTCCTGTCCCGCGATGGCCTGGGACAACTGGTACACCGCCATCGCGTACCTCTTGGACAGGTTGTAACGGGTGATCGCGTAGTAGTTCTGGAAGCCCAGCCAGTACTGCTTGCCCGTGCTCGCTTCCAGCGTGATCGGGGTGGCGGTCAGCCCCGCCGGAACCGGGACGCTGGGCTGGTAGCCGCGCTGGGCCAGGTCGGACAGCGTCCAGGTCGGGGTCCAGTCGGTGGGATCGAAGGGCGCGCGGCCAGCGGCCAGCGTGGCCGGTACCGCCACCGGACCGCCGCGTACCCAGCCGCCCTTCTTGACGAAGTAATTGGCGATCGAGGAGAACACGTCGTCATGACTGGTGAACAGGTCGCGGCGACCATCGCCGTTGCCGTCCACCGCGAAGTCCTGGTAGCTGGAGGGCATGAACTGCCCCATGCCCATCGCTCCAGCGTAGCTGCCCTTGATGGCGAGGATGTCCAGCTTCTCGTCGCGGGTCAGCGCGAACAGGCGCGCCAGTTCGTCGCGGAAATACAGCTCGCGGCGCACTTCGCGCTCGAGCTTGGCCGGGTCGCCGCTGCGCGGGTAGTTGAAGGCGAGCGTGTACAGCGCGTCCAGCACGCGATAGCTGCCGGTGTTGCCGCCATAGCTGGTTTCCACGCCGATGATCGCCACGATCACCTCGGCCGGTACGCCGGTGCGCTGCTGCACGCGCATCAGTTCATCGCGATGCGTGGCAAGGAATTTCTTTCCGCCCTCGATGCGCGCCTGGCTGATGAACATCGGCCGGTATTCGTTCCACGGTTTGACCCGCTCGGCGGGCCGGGACATGGCCGCGATGATCGGCGCGCGCACCTGCGCCTGGGCCAGGGTGGCGTCAATCTGGGCAGCGGGAATGCCGTAACGGGCCGCGGTATCACGTACGAAGTTCGCGCGTGCCACCTCGAACGGAACCGGGGTCAGATCCACCGGCGGTGCGGTGGCAGCGGCGGCTTCCGGCGCGGCTTCCGCCGGCCCCCGGTGAACGCCACCCGGCTTGTTGGGCGCACCCGACGCCTGCGGCGGCGGAGACGGGGAATGCGGTTGGGTCGCGCAGGCAACCAAACCGAGCGTAAGCATGCAGGCCAAAGTGCGTCGGATCATCGCCGCAGGTTAGCAGGTCAAAGATGAAATAAAACCCCTAACACCATGAATCCCAACGGATTGCTTCGTCGAGAGGGCGGTTCGTTAACCCAGCGTGTAATCGCGCTGACCTAAAGCCCCATTCACAGTGCTGATGGAGTAAAAGCGCCCTTCTTGTTGAAGGGGCGCGCCGACAGGCGCGGGTTAAGGTGGTATGCGTGGGCCTGCCGCGCCTTGGGTGCGGCAGGCGCGCGCCGATGGCGCGGGGGATAGGTGGAATGCCCGGACCTTATTCGCCTCTGGCGAATAAGGTATACCGGTTGCGTCCCCATCCCCATGGACGCAACCGGCCTACCGACCCAGTCGGTACCGGCACGACGCGCAACTCCCCAGCGCGCGGCCTGCCCCCTGTACCCGTCGGGTCAACTACTTCCCGCCAGCGCCTGGTGCATCGCTTGGCTCGACGCCCGGCTGCTCGCGGGCCGCCATTGTGCAGGCGCTTTACGACATGTCCATTGATCCGGATCAAGCACATTCATATCTGTGCGCTACATCCCACTTTTACGTCGTTTTGTTGACGCGACTTCCACTTTAGGCGACGGTTTTGTCGTCTTTGGCACGTTCCAAGCGCGCTTTTTGCGCAAAAGACCGCCCGCGCCAGTCGATCTTTTGACTAGACATATCTATAAGGTGTAGCTGCGACGGAATGTCGCCGCGACCGGGGATGCACACCGCGCGGGGTCGGCTCAGCCGTATCCGCCATGCACCGGGTTGTGGCTCCGCGCGGCCATGACCAGCCCGAACCCGGCCAGCAGCGAGACCGCCGAGGTACCGCCGTAGCTGATCAGGGGCATCGGCACGCCCACCACCGGCAGCACGCCGGAGATCATGCCGCCGTTGACCAGCACATAGACGAAGAACGCCAGGCCGGTGGCCCCGGCCAGCAGGCGGGAATAGGAGTCGCGCGACTGCGAGGCGATCCACAGGCAGCGCCCGATCACCAGCAGATACAGCGCCAGCACCACGGCCACGCCGATCCAGCCGAATTCCTCACTGAGCACCGAGAATGCGAAGTCGGTGGTCTGCTCGGGAATGAAGTTCAGGTGCGACTGCGAACCCTGCCCCCAGCCCTTGCCGTCGAAGCCACCGGAGCCGATCGCGATCTTGGACTGGATGATGTTCCAGCCCGCGCCCAGCGCATCGCTCTCGGGGTCGAGGAACATCATGATGCGGTCCTTCTGGTACGGCCGCAGCAGCCAGATCCAGGCCACCGGGGCCGCCGCAGCGACGCCGCCGACCGCTACGCCCACCCACCACCACGGCAGGCCGGCCAGCAGCAGCACGAAGGCCCCGCTGGCCGCGATCAGCACGCCGGTGCCGAAGTCGGGCTGCAGCATCACCAGCCCGGTCGGCACGCCGATGATCACCGCGCTGACCAGCACGGTGGAGAAGCGCGGCGGCAGCGGCATGCGGTGCAGGTACCAGGCCACCATCATCGGCAGGCTGACCTTGAGCAGCTCGGCCGGCTGCAGGTAGAACAGTTTCAGGTCCAGCCACTGGCGCCCGTACTTGCCGGTGCCGAGCACGAACACCGCCATCAGCGGAATCATCGAGATGGCGTAGATCAGCGGCGTTGCCGAGCGGATGCGCAGGATGGACATCCGCGAGATGCACCACATCGCGGCCAGGCCCACCGCGAAGCGCGCGCCCTGCGCGAACACCAGGCCATCGCCCCCGGCGCTCTTGAGCACCGCCAGGCCGATCAGCATCAGCGCGCCCAGCGCCAGGCACAGCACCCAGTCCAGGGTGCTGCTGAAGCGGACGGCCATGTCGGTCGCCCAGCGCAGGAAGACCTTCATCGGGCGTGCTCCGGCGACGTGGGGGGAAGCGCGGCAGCCGGCACCGGCGCACCCGGCAGCGGCGACGGCACGGGGGCCGGAGCGGGCACACCCACCACGACCGGCAGCAACTCCAGCGCGGCGGCCGCGGCATCGCCGGCCTCGCGCGCGGCATCGCCACCGCCGTCGAAGGCGGTGATGCCGATGGCCGTGGTACCGCGAACGCTGTCCAGCGGCTCCATGCCGTCGGGCATCTTGCCCAGCAGCCACGCGTCGAACAGCTTGCGGGCGATCGGGGCGGCGGCCGAACCGCCGTAGCCACCGCCTTCCACGGCGATCGCCACCGCGATCACCGGGTTCTCGGCCGGGGCGAAACCGACGAACAGCGAGCGGTGGCGCAGGTGCATGGGCAGGCTCTTGGGATTCACCGCCGCGGTGCCACGGCGGCTGATCACCTGCGCGGTGCCGGTCTTGCCGGCGATGGTATAGGGCGCGCCCGCCGCCGCGCGCGCGCCGCTGCCGCCGGGGCGCATGGTGCCCATCATGCCTTCGCGTACCGCCTGCAGGTTGCCCGGGCTGGGACTGACCGGCTTGCTGTCGCCAGCCGGCATGGTCGCCCAGTCCGCATCGAACCCGGCGCGCTGCTGCATCACCAGGTGCGGGGTGCGCAGCTGGCCATCGCCAATGCCGGACACGCCGTGCACCAGCTGCAGCGGGGTGACCTTCCAGTCGCCCTGGCCGATGCTGACGTTGACGGTGTCGCCGGGGTACCAGCGTTCCTTGCGCGACTTGTACTTGTTCTGCGGCGAAGGCAGGATCCCGCCGATCTCGCCGGTGAGGTCGATACCGGTGGGCGCGCCGAAGCCGTAGTAGCCCATGTAGTGGTCAAAGCGGTCGATGCCCATGTCCAGGGCCAGCTTGTAGTAGTACGTGTTGACCGACTGGGTGATCGACTTGCGCAGGTCGGTCCAGCCATGTCCGCCACGGTTGGCATCGCCCCAGCCACGCGAGGTGCCCGGCAGGTAGAACATGCCGGTGGAGAGGATCTTGTCCTCGGGCTTGCGCACGCCGCTGTCCAGGCCGGCCAGGCCGATCAGCGGCTTGATGGTGGAACCGGGCGCCACGCCGCCCAGCACCAGGCGGTTGAACTGCGGCCGCGAGGGATTGTCGTTGAGCGCCTTGAAGTCGGTGTGCGAGATGCCGTTGACGAACAGGTTGGGGTCGTAGGACGGCAGGCTGACCATGGCCAGGATTTCGCCAGTGCGCGGGTCCATTGCCACGGCGGCGCCGTCGAAGTCGCCGAACGCGGCCACCATGGCCCGCTGCAGGTCGGCGTCGATGGACAGGCGCAGGTCGTTGCCGGACTGCGCGGCCACTCGCCCGATGGTGCGGATGGCCCGCCCCTGCACGTTGGTCTCGACCTGCTCGTAGCCGACCTTGCCACGCAGCTGCTGCTCGTAATAGCGCTCCAGCCCGGACTTGCCGATATGGGTCAGCGCGGCATTGCCCTCGCCCAGCGTCTCCAGGTCCTTGTCATCGACCCGGCCGACGTAGCCGATGATGTGCGCGAACAGGTCGCCGTACGGGTAGCGGCGGGTCAGGTAGGGTTCGAGCTCCACGCCGGGGTAGCGCCAACGGTCCACGGCGAAGCGCGCCATTTCCTCATCGGTGACGCGCAGCTTGAGCGTCACCGGCAGGAAGCTGCGGCGCGCCTTGCGCGACTTGTTGAAGGTCTCGATGTCTTCCGGGCTCAGGGCCAGGATCTTCGCCAGCCCGGCCAGGGTGGCGTCCATGTCCTTGACCTTGTCCGGGGTGATGTCGAGCCGGAACGCGGGCACGTTCTCGGCCAGCAGGCGCCCGTTGCGGTCGTAGATCATGCCGCGCCCGGGCACCACCGGACGCGGCTTGATGCGGTTGGCTTCCGAGCGCGTGGCATAGACGTCGTGGTCCAGCACCTGCAGCTTGAAGTACCAGCCGCCCAGCCCGACCAGGCAGACCAGCACGCCGAGGAAGCCGAGCGCGGCGCGACGCCGGAACTGCTCGGCCTCGGCGTGCGGATTCTTGGCCTGGCGGCGCACGTACATGTCAGCGCCCGCGACGTCCGAAGCGGACCGCATCCAGCAGCACGAACACCAGCGGCCACAGGCCCATGCCCAGCAACGGCGCCCACCAGTACGACCACGGCAGGGTCGGTTCGCCCACGGCGATGTGGACCACGGCACTGACGATGCGGTCGTTGAACAGCAGGCCGCCGATCGCCAGCACCTGCTGGGACATCGGGAAGAAGCGGATGCGGGCGCGGAAGCGCTGCAGGATGAAGGTCAGCATGACCAGCCGCAGCGCCTGTTCGCCCAGCACGCCGCCATACAGCAGATCGGCGACCACACCGCAGACAAAGGCCACGCCCAACCCGACCCGGTCCGGCGCCTCGATGACCCAGTAGGCCAGCACCAGCGCCAGCCAGTACGGCCGCAGCGGCTGCAGCAGCGCCGGCAACGGCAGCAGCCCCAGCAGCAGCGCCAGCACGATGCTGACCGGCAGCACCCAGGGTTTGTCGCGCAGGCGGCTCATGGGGTCGGCCCCGTTGACGATGGCTGGGGTGCAGGTTGGGCCGGCTCCGATGGAGCCTGCGTGGGCCGACTAACAGTCGGCGCTACCGTAGAGCCAACCGGCGAGGAGCCCCCTTCTTGTTGAAGGGGGCGCGCCGAAGGCGCGGGGTTAAGGGGGAATGCCCCCCCGGCAGCCGGATTCGTCGAAGACGAATTTGGCTGAGGCGGTTCATGCGCCGCAGGCGCAGGAGCCGCCGGTCCGCCTGCAGCTTCTGAAAGCTGCAGGTTTGGTGGGACTCGGATTGCAGCGCCCGGCCTAAGGAGCAGCACATCGCGGCCGCGGTCGAGCTGGGCGGCGGGCTTGAGCTCGCCGACCAGGAAGGCGTGGGTGTCGTCGGGGCGCAGCGCGGTGATCCTGCCGACCGGGAAGCCGGCCGGGAAGCGACCGCCGAGGCCGGAGGTGACGATCTCATCGCCCACCTCCACGCCTGCGCTGAGCGGAATGTCGCGCAGTTCCAGGGTATCGCCACGGCCGTACACGATCAGGCGCACGCCATTGCGGGCGACGGTGACGGGCACCGCATGATCCGGGTCGGTGAGCAGCAGCACGGTGGCATTGCCGCCGGTCGTGGCGATCACCTGCCCCATCAGGCCGCCCGAGTCGATCACGGCCTGGCCCACGTGCACGCCATCGCGGCTGCCGGCGGCCAGCACCAGGCGCTGACGCACCGGGTCCAGGTCGATGTCCAGGATCGGCGCCAGCTGCACGTCCAGCCCGCTGCGCTCGGCAACGTTGAGCAGTTCGCGCAGCTGCGCGTTGTCCAGCGCCGCGGTCTGCAGGCGGGTCAGGCGCGCATTGGCGATCAGCAGCTGGTTGCGCAGCACGCGATTCTCGTCGACCAGCTGGCCGTGGCTGGCCGCGTTGTCCTTGACCTGCGTGCCCAGCCGACCCGGCAGGCCGGCCAGGGCCCACACCGGTTGCACGAGGACGTTGGCCTGGGCGCGCAGGCGCGCCAGCCAGCCAGCCTGGTCGTCGAGCACGATCAGGGTGATGGCCAGGGCCAGGTAGGCGAGCAGCCGCAGGGGGCTGCTGGCATCACCCTGGCGGGAGGCTACGGGAGGACCGGCGTAGGGCGGCACGACTGGCTTCGACTGGACAAGAGGGGAAGGAAGCGCGCGGGCGCCACCGGGATGCGACAACGCCCCGGCGCTGCGATGCCCGGCGTGGCAGGCACGCAGCGGGCATCACGCCGCAGGGGCGCGTCTACGGCACAGGAACGGTACGACTTACTCCGGCGCAAAGAACTCGTTGCCGTGCATGTCCACCAGCTCCAGCGCACGACCGCCACCGCGGGCCACGCAGGTCAGCGGATCGTCGGCGACCTGCACGTGCAGGCCGGTTTCCTCGGAGATCAGGCGGTCCAGGTCACGCAGCAGGGCGCCACCACCGGTGAGCACGATGCCGCGCTCGGCGACGTCGGCGCACAGTTCCGGCGGGGTCTGTTCCAGCGCCAGCTTGACCGCGCTGACAATGCCCGACAGCGGTTCGTGCAGGGCTTCCAGCACCTCGTTGGAGTTGATCTTGATCATCTTCGGCACGCCCTCGGCGAGGTTGCGGCCCGAGATCTCCATTTCGATGACTTCGGCCTGCGGGTACGCGCAGCCGAGCTCGACCTTGATCCGCTCGGCGGTCGCTTCACCGATCAGCATGCCGTGGTTGCGGCGCACGTAATTGGTGATCGACTCGTCGAAGCGGTCGCCGCCAATGCGCACCGAGGCGGAATAGACGATGCCGTTCAGCGAGATCACCGCCACCTCGGTGGTGCCGCCGCCGATGTCGATGACCATCGAACCGCGCGCCTCGGTCACCGGCATGCCGGCGCCGATGGCGGCCGCCATGGGTTCTTCAATCAGGAACACGTCGCGGGCACCGGCCTCTTCGGCCGATTCCTTGATGGCGCGGCGCTCGACCTGGGTCGAACCGGCCGGCACGCAGACCAGCACGCGCGGGCTCGGGCGCAGGAACCGCGACTTGTGCACCTTCTTGATGAAGTGCTTGAGCATCGCCTCGGTGTAGGTGAAGTCGGCGATGACGCCGTCCTTCATCGGGCGGATGGTGGTGATGTGGCCCGGCGTACGGCCCAGCATCTGCTTGGCCTCGGCGCCGACGGCGGCCACGGAGCGGGTGCCACCGATGGCGCGGTCCTGGCGCACGGCCACGACCGACGGCTCGTTCAGCACGATTCCCTGCCCGCGCACGTAGATGAGGGTATTGGCCGTGCCCAGGTCAATGGACAGGTCATTGGAGAACATGCCACGCAGTTTCTTGAACATCTGGGAGTTGATCCTGAGGGGTGTCGCGCCCAACGCGGGATGGCGAAAAATTGGGCAGAATTCGAGACCGACAAGCCTAGCAATCCCCCTGTGCGCGAGCAAGGACAAATCTGGCCCAACGCCAGCCTTGGCGGCCATTCAGGCGGATCCGGACAGCCGGGGTTCTGGCCCTGCGGCGTCTCACCCGTTAACCTTTGCGTTATTGGGCGCCTCAGGGCGCCGTTTCGTTGCCCGCCAGGCGGGCCTCAAGCTACCTTCCACATAGGCCTTAATCGATGTCCGCTTTGATCTGTGGTTCTCTTGCCTTCGACACCATCATGGTGTTCCCGGACCAGTTCAAGAATCACATCCTGCCGGACAAGGTGCACATCCTGAACGTCTCGTTCCTGGTGCCGCGCATGCGCCGGGAGTTCGGTGGCTGCGCCGGCAACATCGCCTACAACCTGCACCTGCTGGGCGGCGACCCGATCCCGATGGGCACCGTGGGCTCGGACTTCGGCCCGTACCGCGAGTATTTCCAGGGGCTGGGCATCGACCTGACCCGGGTGAAGGTGATCGATGAGCTGTTCACGCCCCAGGCGTTCATCACCACCGACCACGACAACAACCAGATCACCGCCTTCCACCCGGGCGCGATGATGCGGTCCTACGAAAACCACGTGAAGGACGTGCCGGGCGTGACCCTGGGCCTGGTCGGCCCGGACGGCCGCGAAGGCATGATCCAGAACGCCGAGGAGTTCTCCGCGGCCGGCGTGCCGTTCATCTTCGACCCGGGCCAGGCCATGCCGCTGTTCAACGGCCCTGAACTGCGCACGTTCATCGAGCAGGCGGACTACGTGGTGGTCAACGATTACGAGTCCAACCTGCTGCAGGAACGCACCGGCTGGGACGAAACGGCGATCGTGAGCCGGGTCAAGGCCTACATCACCACCCGTGGCCCGAAGGGCGCGGTCATCCACACCCCGGAAAAGACCTACGACATTCCGCCGGCGCACGAGCGCCGTGTGGTTGACCCGACCGGCTGCGGCGACGCGTTCCGCGCCGGCCTGATCTACGGCATCGAAAAGGGCTACGACTGGCTGACCATCGGCCGCATGGGCAACCTGATGGGCGCGCTGAAGGTCGAGCACCCGGGCACCCAGAACCAGCGGTTCACGTTTGACGAGTTCAACGAGCAATTCAAACAGCAGTTCGGTTACGCGCTGGGCGCGTAACCGCACTGCTGGTTGAATTGCTCGCCCACTATTCGCCTTGGCGAATAGTGGGCCCCCGGGCATTCCACCTATCCCCGCGCCTGTCGGCGCGCCCCCTTAACAGAAGGGGGCTGTTTCTCCAGAGGGGATACGGGCGCCTGTAGTGCCGACTGTAGTGCCGACTGTAGTGCCGACTGTTAGTCGGCAATGCTCCTAACGCGTGGGTTTGGGTGCGGTGCGGAATGCAGCCGACTAACAGTCGGCTCTACCCAGTCGGCTCTGTAGTGCCGACTGTTAGTCGGCAACGCGCTCTACGCCTTCGCTCCGGCCGCTCAATTCCACCCGTTCGGCATCTTGCTGGCGTCCACGCCGCCGGTCTCGAAGACGGCGGTGCGGGTGCCGCCGGCCTTGACCGGGAATTCGATGCTGATCGATTTCGCCTTGCGCGCCAGCTTCCACAGCGCCTTCTGGTCAGTGATGAACATGGCGATCGCCTCGTCGGTCTTCGGTCGCCATGCGGCCATCGAGATCGGCTTGCCGTCGTCGACCGTGACTTTCACCGTGCACTGCGGGCAGCGGAAGTCACCGGCCTGCAGCACCAGGTACGCGTGCCGCTTCCACTCGGGGTGGTCGCGGAAGATCAGCTGCACCGGCTTGGGGCCGGTGCCGTCCACGTCCACGCGTTCCTTGCTGTAGATCGACGCCGAGACCTGGTTGCCCTTGCTGCCCACGGGCACCTGGTTGTACTGCCACAGGCCCTGCATGCGGCGCAGCTCGCGCGCGGTCTCGGCCTTGGCCTTGACCTCGTCATAGCCCGGCTCGATGCGTGCGGCCACGTCGGTGTCCTTGTACTGGTCCAGCAGCGAACCGCCGTGGATGCGCGCGCGTTCCCAGTCCTGGGCGGCCACCGCCATGTCGTACTGCTTGGCTACGCCTTCGGCCTTCTCTTCCTGCTGGGCTTTGGCGGCGGAGGCGGCCGCCTCCTGCGCCCTGCGTTCTTCTTCCGGGTTGCTGCAGGCGGCCAGCGCGAACGCGCAGGCGGCGAGGAGGATCAATCGTTGCATTGCAAGCTCCAGGGATCGACGACGCCCACACGCGCCACCTGCCTACTGTAACGGGGAGGGAGGTGGCGTCGCATCCCAATCAGCCGCACGCGTGCATTCGGTGTCTACTTCGCGCCAAAGACCTTGTCGAACAGGCGCGTTTCCAGCGCTTGCGGACGTATCCTGAATCCCTGCGCAAGCCAGGTCGCCTCAAGCCTGTTGTACGCCCGCTGCGCCTTCTTTGTTGCAGCATCAATTTTCCCTTCCGCCGCAAGCTTGCCGTCGTACGCGCGCTGAAGTTCGGGATACTTCATCCTGAGCTCACCGAAGGAAAAACAAGCTCCCTTGTCCAACTTGCCGGCCAGCTTGTCGTACGCCATGGCCGCAACCGTGGCCTGATCCTGGATCACCAACATCGCGCTGACCGCATCGCTGTAATCGCTGAACTGCTGCCGATGCTCAGGCGTGGACGCATGGTGCTCGGAATTGTAAAGCAGTGCCTTCGCTTGAATGGCTTCGCCGGTATGGGGCTGAAGAGGGGGTCGGATAGTGGACAGATCACCATCCCATGGGTTGGGCTTGGGCACGGGTTTGATCTGCGCTGCCCGCTGCACGACAGCGTCGCGCTTGCCGGGCATTTCCTTGCCGGGCATTTCCATGTCTTTTTTATCCGGACGACGGCAATCCAAGCGGCCCTCATTCCGAACGGGCGCGCCCGCCCGGTGATTGGCAGGCTTGGCAGCGGGCAACGGGGGAGACGCGACCGCGGGTTTGTGGTTTCTGATGTCCCTCAGCGCCTGCTCCAACTGGCGCACGCGGCTCCCCACATCATGTTCCAGGCTGTGGTTTCCCGTGAGGCGCTTCAGCTCAGCGCTACTGTAAGCGCCGTTGCGCAGCTCCGTCAGCGACGCCGTGATCCGATCCTTGGAATTCGACGTCACAGCGGAATCAGCCTCCGCCAGGGCCGCCTTCACTGAAGCCTTCGTGAGTCCGGAAGGGGAATTGCGTTGGTCGAGGGCCGCCGCGACCTTATGACCAATGTTATCGATAACGCCCTTAAGCAGTGGATATTCCTATGAACCGAGAGCTCGGAATAATAGGAATCCAATCACATACACGCCTTCAATAACCCATCACCACGCCCCGCGATGTTCAGCGACACCGGCATGCCGCCAAGCCGGGCGGTGGCACGAGTATGTCGTAATCATCCCGACCCCCGGACACGACAACGGCGGGGTTTCCCCGCCGTTGTCGTTGAACACCGTGCGCGCGGTTACGGCGCGGCCGGGGTGGCCTTGTCCAGCATGTCCTGCACCGATGCGGTAGTGATCGGGTGGTAGCTCGGCTTGGCTTTTTCGAAGGCCGCCTTGGCGAAGGCCAGACCTTCCGGGGTCTTCACCAGTTCGGCGTAGATCGGCAGGATCAGCTTGCGGCGGCCGACGCGTTCGATGAAGGCACCGGCGGCCTCATTGGCCTCCACGTACCCGCTGCGGATCGCCAGCGGGTACCAGCGCATCGCGATTTCGCCGTTGGCGGTGCCGGTGAACTTGTACGCGCGGTCCAGCGCGGCCAGCTTGTCGACCGGCAGGGTCTTGCCCAGGCCGTCGATGAAGTGCACCCATTCCTGGGTGCCCCACTCGCTGGTGACCTGCGCGCTGGGCAGCGTGCCACTGCCCAGCCATGCGATACGGCCGGTATCGACGATGGTGAAGTTGCGCGAACGCGCCTTGGTGGCGAAGGACGGGATACCCGGCTCTTCCAGCCAGGCCTTCAGCTCGGCATCGGTCACCGCACCCGGCTTCTTGGACAGCAGGTTCTTCTTCAGGTAGTCGACGAACTGGTCGGTGTTGGCGCTCTGGAAGGCGTGGTCGTCGAACCAGCCCCGCAGGAACGGATCGAACACCTCGCGGCCGAAGCGCTGTTCCAGGAACTGCAGGAACCACGACCCCTTGACGTAGGCCACGTTGCTCAGCGCCTCGTCCGGATCGCGCTCGGTCAGCGGCGGCAGGGCCAGGGCCTGGTCGCCCGGGCTCATGTCCTTCACCTCGGCCAGCAGGTCGTTCTGGTCGATCTCACGCTCCATCTCGGCCATTTCCTGGCCATACAGCGCTTCGGTGATGCGGCCCTGCACGTAGGTGGTGAAGCCTTCGTTGAGCCAGATGTCCTTCCAGCTGGAGTTGGTCACCAGGTTGCCCGACCAGCTGTGCGCCAGCTCATGGGCGACCAGCGAGACCAGCGACTTGTCGCCCACGATCACGGTCGGGGTGGCGAAGGTCAGGCGCGGGTTTTCCATGCCGCCGAACGGGAACGACGGCGGCAGCACCAGCATGTCGTAGCGGCCCCAGCGGTATTCGCCGTAGAGCTTCTCGGCCGCACCGATCATCTTTTCGGTGTCTTCGAATTCCTTCGCCGCCTTGCCCACCATGGTCGGCTCGGCCCACACGCCGGAACGTCCGGAGATCGGCTCGAACACCAGGTCGCCCGCGGCGATCGCCAGCAGGTAGGACGGAATCGGCTGCGGCATCTTGAAGGTGTAGTCACCATCACGCGCGGCCTTGGGATCGTTGTCGGCGCTCATCAGCACCATCACGTCCGGGCGCGAGGTCACGTGCGCGCTGTAGGTGAAGCGCACGCTCGGCGTGTCCTGCAGCGGCACCCACGAACGGGCGTGGATGGCCTGCGACTGGCTGAACATGAAGGGCAGCTGCTTGCCCTCGGTCATGGACGGCTCCAGCCACTGCAGGCCCGAGGCCGTCGGCGCGGTGTGGTAGGTCACCAGCACCTTGCCCGGCTGTTCCGGGGCCTCGATGGTCAGCTTGCTGCCGAACACCTTGTCGGCCGGCGCCAGCACGAACTGCAGCGGCGCGGTCTTGCCATCGGCGCCCACGGCCTCGACCTTTTCAATGGTCAGCTCGCGGGTGTCCAGCACCAGCTGCTTGGCCGCCTTGTCCTTCCAGTCCAGCGTGTAGGTGGCGGTGCCGCCGATCTGCTTGTTGTCGAAGTCCAGCTTCAAGTCCAGCGCGAGGTCCTTGATGGCGACCTTGTCCGGTTCGGCGTACGAACTTTCATCGTGGCTGCGGTTGTCGGCTTTCACGGTGTTGGCGGCGCTCGGCTGGGCGGCGGGGGCCGCGGTCGGGGCGGCGGGCTCTTTGGAGCAGCCGGCGGCAAGCGCGACGGCGAGGGGAATCAGCAGGAACGGAGATCGCATGAATCGGGACCGATCAGGGTGAAACCACCAGTTTACGCCTGTCCAACGCCCGCGGCAGCCTGATGCCTGCGCCGCGCGCATTCAGTCGTCCTCACACAGCAGTCGGGCGCCGCCAGCGGACTTGGCCCGGTACATGGCCGTATCGGCCCGGCGGTACAGCTCGCGCAGGTCCTCGCCCGGGCGGTAGCCGGCACCGCCGGCACTGGCCTTCAGGGGCGGCTCGGTACCCGCGACCGGCTCGGCCAGCCGGTCCAGCCAGCTGCGCAGGCGGTCGCAGGCCACGTCATGGCGCGCATGCACCGCCAGCAGGAATTCATCGCCGCCCCAGCGGCCGATCCAGTCGCTGGGCTGCAGCCATTGCCGCGCCGAGACCACCAGCCGCACCAGCACCTGGTCGCCGGCCAGGTGCCCATGGGCGTCGTTGATCGGCTTGAGGTTGTCCAGGTCCACCACGAACAAGGTGAGCGGTTGCCGGCGCGATTGCGCCAGCGATGCCGAGTCGGCCAGTGCCTGTTCACAGCCCCGGCGGTTGAGCGCCTGGGTCAGCGGATCCAGCAGCACGCTGCGGCGCAGGTCGCGCAGACCGGCATCCACCCCGTGCAGGCTGCGGTTGATGCCGCGCAGCAGGCGGCCGATCTCGTCGTGGCCCAGGTCGGGCAGGTGCGGCAGGCGCTGCTCGTCGTAGTACGCCTCCAGCGCTTCGGCGGCCTGGCGAAGCGGCGACATCAGCCGGTACAGCGCCATCATCGCCATGCCCGCGCCGACCAGGGTGGCGCCCAGCACCACCCCCACCACGGTCCACATCGTGTCCTGCTGGTAGTGGCCACTGAATGCCATCCACAGCAGCAACACCAGCAGCGGCACGTGCACGCCGATAAACACGACCGTCATCAGCTTGGCGCTGAACGAACGGGGAAACACGCGGGCCAGGCCGCGGTATAGACGCATGGCAGGCGCTCGTTGGCGGTCTGCCCGCAGTGTGGCCCAGCTCCCTCAGCGGGAACTGGACCGGTGTCTCAAACCTTGTAGCCGGAGTGAATCGACACGATGCCGCCGGTAAGGTTCTTGTAATGGCAGCGCGCGAAACCGGCCTCGCCCATCATGGTCTTGAGCTGTTCCTGCGGCGGGTGCTTGCGGATGCTCTCGGCCAGGTACTGGTAGCTGCTGCCGTCACGCGCGAACAGCTGGCCCAGCTTGGGCAGGATCTTGAACGAGTGGAAGTCGTAGATGGGCTTGAACCAGTCCGCGGTGACCTCGGAGAACTCCAGCACGCGCGCCTGGCCGCCGACCTTGAGCACGCGGTACATCTCGCGCAGGCCGGCATCCTTGTCGGTCACGTTGCGCAGGCCGAAGGCGATGGTGACCAGGTCGAAGCTGGCATCGGGGAACGGCAGCGCCTCGGCGTTGCACTGGACGTATTCCAGCCCGGAGACCAGGCCGCGGTTGGTCAGCCGGTCGCGGCCCACCGACAGCATGCCGGCGTTGATGTCACCCAGCACCACTTCACCCTCGTCGCCCACGCGCTCCTTGATCAGCGCGGCGATATCGCCGGTGCCGCCGGCCAGGTCCAGCACGCGGTCGCCCGGCTTCACCTGCGCGGTGGCTACGTAGTAGCGCTTCCACGCCCGGTGGATGCCCAGGCTCATCAGGTCGTTCATCAGGTCGTAGCTGCGCGCGACCGAGGTGAACACTTCGCCCACCAGCTTCTGCTTGTCCTTGGCGGCAACATCGCGGAAGCCGAAATGGGTGGTGCCACTCTTGTAGGGGGATTCGCTCATGACCCGGATTATCGCACCGCTGGGCGGTCGGCGGCACCCGGGGGTGCGAAGCCGGTCACGCCCTGCTGTCCGGCCGGGTGCCCGAAGCGCCCCTGCGCCCCTATCATGCCCCCTTCTGTTGAACGGACCGCCCATGATCACCACGCCCGACTACGCCGCCCTGCTTGAGACCGCCATTGCCGAAGCCCGCCAGGGCCTGGCCGAGGGCGGCATTCCGATCGGCGCGGCGCTGTACCACAACGACGGCCGTCTGCTCGGCTGCGGCCACAACCGCCGCGTGCAGGAAGGCGACCCGTCCGTGCATGGCGAGACCGACGCGTTCCGCAAGGCCGGCCGCCAGCGCCGCTACCAGGACACGATCATGGTGACCACGCTGGCCCCGTGCTGGTACTGCAGCGGGCTGGTGCGCCAGTTCAACATCGGCACCGTGGTGGTGGGCGAATCGGTCACCTTCCAGGGCGGCATCGACTGGCTGCGCGAGAACGGCGTGCAGGTGATCGACATGCAGAGCCAGGAATGCATCGAGCTGCTGGGCGGATTCATCTCCGCGCACCCCGAGGTCTGGAACGAAGACATCGGCGAATGATCCGTGTCGTGCTGCGCAGTCGCGGTGTGCGATGCGCAGCACGAGGTACGGCGTCCCGGCACGAACACGGGCCGTTATGAATGCTTCAGCTCGCGGCGAACGGCCGCAAGCACTGCGGCTGTTGCGTCTGCGTCAGTGTCTGCGGCGGTGGCGCGACGCGCGCCGTACGCGTTGAACACGCAGCGCTAACAAACCGCTGCAGCAATGCGACTAGGGTGGATCACCGCATTCTCCTGCGCACGACCCGGCGCTGCTACAGGCCTGGAAAGCACTGCAGGCGCAGTACGCGATCCACCGCAACTCGGCGCCGTTCTGGAACGCCTACCAGGCCCTCCAGGATGACCTCATCGATTCCCATCCCGCGCAGTGCATCGACCTGTGCAACCCGCTGGCCACGCTTGCAGAACGACTCGGCGTGGTGGATCGCGCCCAGTTGCTTGCGAGCCCGTCGAGTAACGGCGCACAACCGCTACGCCGGCTGCACATCGTCATGACGTTGCATGCACTGCACGGCACGCACTCTAGCTCTGCCCTTCCTTCCCTACGAATCGACGCACCCATGTCCTCCGTCCCGCTTTCCATCCCCGCCGTGATCGACGTCGACGCCGAAGTCAGCCATTGGAGGCAGCGGCATGCCGACGGCCTGCTGGGGACCGGCTCGTTCGGCCACTACGTGCCGTGGATCAAATTCGCCTGCGATTCGCTGATCACCCAGCCGCGTGCCACCGACGAGGAGCGCGATGAGGCCTTCCAGACCCAGTACGCGCTGCAGATCATGCCGCGCCTGACCGAAGACCAGGCCCGCGCCTTCGTCGAGCAGTGCTGGGAGCACGTGTACCTGACCGGCCGCCACGACCAGAACGCGCGCCCGCGCCTGGGTGCGCGCGCCTGACGTCTGCTGCACGGCCCGTACACGGCGCCGCGCCAATGATGTGAGGCCTCCTGGTCAGCCGTACCGAGCCTCATGAAACTCAGACGTGTGTTCAACCTGGTGGCCAAGAAGGCCTCGTATGCGGCAGGCACGCCGTGGACGTTCCTGGGGGCGGTCAGCATCGTGCTGATCTGGGCCCTGACCGGTCCCATCTTCACGTTCAACGATACCTGGCAGCTGGTGATCAACACCGGCACCACCATCATCACCTTCCTGATGGTATTCCTGATCCAGCATAGCCAGAACGCCGACACGGCGGCGATCCAGATCAAGCTCGACGAGCTGATCCGGGTCACCGCCGAGGCCAACAACGAGCTGCTGGATCTTGAGGAACTGGACGAGGAACGGCTGGAGGAGATCCGCCGCACCTACGAACAGATGGCGCACCAGGCCAGCAAGGCATTGGAGAAGCGGCGCGGCGGCGATTGATCCGATCGGGCAGCGCGCGGACACGCGTGGCGTGTCCCTACGTCCGGTACGGGCGGCGCGTAGCGACACGCCATGCGTGTCCCACGCGGCCCATCAACGCGCGGCCACGTCGCCCCGCTCATGCCACCCACCGCCCAGCACCTTGTACAGCGCCACCTGGTTCGACTGCCGCGCCAGCTGCGTGCTGACCAGCGACTGGCGCGCGGTATAGGCCGTGCGGCGTGCATCGAGCAGGGTCACGAAGCTGTCCAGGCCCGCGTCATAGCGCGCTTGTGACAGCGTGCGCGCCTGCTCGGCCGCGGCCACGAGCGCCTGCTGCGAGGCCAGCTGCGCGTCCAGGCTGTCGTTGAGCGCCAGCGCATCGGCGGCCTCGCGGAACCCCGACTGGATCGCCTTCTCATACTGGGCCAGCGCGATGTCGCGATTGGCATTGGCCACGCCGAGCCCGGCGCGCAGCTTGCCTCCCTGGAAGATCGGCAGGTTGAGGGTGGGCATGAAACTCCACACCCGGGTGCCGCTGTCGAACAGGTTGGACAGCTCGGAGGACGCCGAACCGATACTGCCGGTCAGGCTGATCGAGGGGAAGAACGCCGCGCGCGCCGCACCGATATTGGCATTGGCCGACAGCAGGGTGTGCTCGGCCGCCATCACGTCGGGGCGCCGCAACAGCACCTCGCCGGGCACGCCGGCCGGCAATGCGCGCACCGCCGCCACCTCGGTCACCTCGCCGCCGGGCAGCAACGCGTCGTCGACCGGTCCACCGGCCAGCAGCACCAGTGCATTGCGGTCCTGCGCCACCTGCCCGCGGAACCGCGCCACGTCGGTGCGCGCCGTCTCCACCAGGGTGCGGGTCTGGCTCAGTTCCAGCGCCGAGGACCCACCCAGCGCGTGGCGGGCCTCGCTCAGCCGCAGCGAGTCTTCATAGGTCGCCAGCGTGGCTTCGGCGATGGTGAGTTGTTCCTGGTCGGCCCCGAGGGTCAGCCATGCGTTGGCGACCTCGGCCACCAGCGACAACTGCGCGCTGCGCCGGTTGGCGGCCTCGGCAAAGTACTGCTGCAACGCCGCCTGGCTCAGGTTGCGCACGCGGCCGAACAGGTCCAGTTCGAATTCGACCACGCCCAGGTTGGCGCTGAACTGCTCGCTCACCGGGGCATCGCCGCCGCTGCGGGTCATCTGGCCCTGCACACCGACGGCGGGCACGCGGTCGGCGCGCTGGATGCGGTACTGCGCCCGTGCCTTTTCGACATTGAGCACGGCCACGCGCAGGTCGCGGTTGTTGTCCAGCGACTGGTCGATCAACGACTGCAGGCGCGGGTCAAGGAAATAGTCGCGCCAGCCGATGGCGTCCACCTCCACCGGCGTGCCGGTCGAGGTCGTGGCCGGCCACTGCGCCGGAATCGCCGGGGCGACCTCCGTGCTGTTCGGCTCAAGCGTGGCGCAGCCGGACAGCAACAGCGCGGCAGCGATGGAAAGGGTCAGACGTGCAATGTTCATGGCGTATTCCGTAGTGCCGGCCGCTGGCCGGCTCCAAGCAGGAGTTTCATCTAGCGGAGCGTGGTTGCCGGCCAGCGGCCGGCACTACATCCGTTCAAGCGGCGTTACGCCGGTTGAACAGCCGCTGCACCACCACGAAGAACAGCGGGATGAAGAACAGGCCCAGCACGGTGCCGACGATCATGCCGCCCAGCACGCCGGTGCCGATCGCACGCTGCGCGCCAGAACCGGCGCCGGAGGCGATGGCCAGCGGCAGCACGCCCAGGCCGAACGCCAGCGACGTCATGATGATCGGGCGCAGGCGGTCACGCACCGCGTGCATGGTCGCCTCCAGCAGCCCGGCACCCTTCTCCAGGTTCTCCTTGGCGAACTCCACGATCAGGATCGCGTTCTTGCTGGTCAGGCCCACCGTGGTCAGCATCGCCACCTGGAAGTAGATGTCGCGCTCCATGCCGCGCATGCTGTTGGCCAGCACGGCACCCAGGATGCCCAGCGGCGCCACCAGCAGCACCGAGGTCGGCACGCTCCAGCTCTCGTACAGTGCGGCCAGGCACAGGAACACGATCAGCAGCGACAGCGTGTACAGCAGCGGCGTCTGCGAACCGGCCTGGCGTTCCTGGTAGGACAGCGCGGTCCATTCGATCTCGAAGCCCGGCGGCAGGTCCTTGGCGATGCGCTCGATCTCGGCCATCGCATCGCCCGAGGCCACGCCCGGGGCGGGCTCGCCCTGGATCTCCATCGCCGACACACCGTTGTAGCGCTCCAGGCGCGGCGAACCGTAATCCCAGCGCTTGGACGCGAACGCACTGAAGGGCACCATCTCGCCGGCGGTGTTCTTCACCGACCACAGGTTGAAGTCGTCGGGGTTCATGCGGAACTGCGCGTCGGACTGCACGTACACGCGCTTGACCCGGCCACGGTCGATGAAGTCATCGATGTAGCTGCTGCCCCATGCGGCCGCCAGGGTGGTGTTGATCGAGCTGATCGACAGGCCCAGCGCGTTCGCCTTCTCCACGTCCACGTCGATGCGCAGCTGCGGGGTGTCTTCCTGGCCGTTCGGGCGCACGTTGGCCAGCAGCTTGCTCTGCCCTGCACCGCCCAGCAGCTGGTTGCGCGCGTTGAGCAGGGCGTCATGGCCCTGGCCGCTGTTGTCCTTCAGGAAGAAGGTGTAGCCCGAACCGATGCCCAGCTCCGGCATGGCCGGCGGCGGGAAGGCGAAGATGAAGGCGTCCTTGATCTGGCCCAGCGCGCCCATCGCACGCCCGGTGATCGGACCCACGCCCTGGTCAGCGTCGCGGTCCTTCCAGTCCTTGAGCTTGATGAAGGACATGCCGGCGTTCTGGCCCATGCCGGCGAAGCTGAAGCCCTGCACCGAGAACACCGATTCCACCGCCTCGGTTTCGTTCTTGAGGAAGTGCTCTTCCAGCTTGTACATCGCCTCCAGGGTACGTTCCTGGGTGGCGCCGACCGGGGTCTGCACCAGCGCCATCAGGATGCCCTGGTCTTCATTGGGCAGGAACGAGCTGGGCAGCCGCGCGAACAGCAGGCCCATCACCACCGCCAATGCGGCGAAGACCGCCATGAACCGCCACGGCCGCGCCAGGATGCCCTTGACGCCGCGCTGGTAGGTTTCGCTGGAGCGGTCGAAGCCGCGGTTGAAGCCGCCGAAGAAACGCCCGGCCAGCCCCTTGTGTGCCACGTGGTGCTCGCCCTTCTTGAGCGGCTTGAGCATGGTCGCGCACAGCGCCGGGGTCAGCACGATCGCGACCAGCACGGACAGCGCCATCGCGGAGACAATCGTGGCCGAGAACTGCCGGTAGATCACACCCGTGGAGCCGCTCATGAAGGCCATGGGCACGAACACGGCCGACAGCACCAGGCCGATGCCGACCAGCGCGCCGGTGATCTGGCCCATCGACTTGCGGGTGGCCTCCAGCGGCGACAGCCCTTCCTCGGACATGATGCGTTCGACGTTCTCCACCACCACGATGGCATCGTCCACCAGCAGGCCGATCGCCAGCACCATCGCGAACATGGTCAGCATGTTGATCGAGAAGCCCAGCGCGGCCAGGATGCCGAACGTGCCGAGCAGCACCACCGGCACCGCGATCGTCGGGATCAGGGTGGCGCGGAAGTTCTGCAGGAACAGGTACATCACCACGAACACCAGCACGATGGCTTCGATCAGGGTCTTGATGACGCCCTTGATCGAGACCTGCACGAACGGCGTGGTGTCATAGGGCACCACCGACTCCAGCCCGGCCGGGAAGTTTTCCTTCAGGTCCTCCAGCGCGGCACGCACGCCGTTGGCGGTATCCAGCGCGTTGGCGCCGGTGGCCAGGGTGATGGCGATACCGGTGGAGGGCTTGCCGTTGTAACGGGTGACGAAGTCGTAGCTCTCCGCGCCCAGCTCGACGCGGGCGACATCGCCCAGCCGCAGTTCGCTGCCGTCGGTGCCGCCGCGGACCAGGATGTTGCGGAACTGTTCGGGCGTCTGCAGGCGGTCCTGCGCGTTGATGGTGGCGTTGAGCTGCTGGCCCTTCACCGACGGCGCGCCGCCGAGCTGGCCGATGGCGACCTGCGCGTTCTGCGCGGTGATGGCCGCGGTCACTTCCTCCACCGACAGCTTGTAGGTGTGCAGCTTGTTGGGGTCCAGCCAGATGCGCATGGCGTACTTGCCACCGAACACCTGGATGTTGCCCACGCCCGGCACGCGGCTGAGCGGATCGACGACATTGGAGCCGACGTAGTCGGAAATGTCGTTGGCATCCATGCTGCCGTCGTTGGAGACGAAGCCGATGACCTGCAGGAAGCCGCTGCTCGACTTGGCCACGTTGATGCCCTGCCGCTGTACTTCCTGCGGCAGCAGCGGCATGGCCAGCTGCAGTTTGTTCTGCACCTGCACCTGGGCGATGTCCGGGTCGGTGCCGCTTTCGAAGGTCAGGGTGATGGTGGCCTGGCCGTTGGCCGAGCTGTTGGAGGAGAAGTAGATCAGGCCATCGATGCCCTTCATGTTCTGCTCGATGATCTGGGTCACCGAGTCCTCCACGACCTTGGCCGAGGCGCCGGGGTAGCTGGCGCTGATCTCGACGGCGGGCGGTGCCACCTCGGGGTACATCGACACGGGCAGCTTCACCACGGCGAGCGCGCCGGCGAGCATGATGATGATCGCAATGACCCACGCGAAGATGGGGCGATCAATGAAATAACGAGCCATGGAATTCTCCGCTTACTGCGTGTCGGCCGGCGCGGCCTGGGCTGCCGGTGCGGCCGGCGTGGCCGGGGCCGCGCCCATCTCGGTGGCCTGCACGGGCATGCCCGGCTGGATCTTCTGCAGCCCTTCGACGATGACCTTGTCACCCGCCTGCAGGCCGTCTTCAACCAGCCAGGTGCTGCCGACCGCGCGGCTGACCTTGACTGGACGCACTTCGACCTTGTTGTCCTTGCCCACCACCATGGCGGTGGTGTCGCCCTTGGCGTCGCGGGCAATGCCCTGCATCGGCACCAGCAGGCCGTTCTCGCGCACGCCGCTGCCGACCCGGGCGCGCACGTACATGCCCGGCATCAGCACCTGTTCGGGATTGGCGACCTTGACCCGCAACGCGTAGCTGCCGGTGGTGGGATCGACGCTGACTTCGGAGAACTCCAGCGTGCCCTTGTGATCGAACTCGGTGCCATCGTCGAGCAGGATGGTCACGGGCAGGGTCTGGTTGTCCTGCAGGCGGCCACTGGCCAGCTCGCGGCGCATCTGCAGCAGTTCGCTGGCCGATTGGGTCAAATCGACATAGATCGGGTCCAGCTGCTGCACGGTGGCCAGCGCGTCGGCCTGGCCGGCGCTGACCAGCGCGCCCTGGGTGACCGAGGACTTGCCGATGCGGCCGCTGATCGGTGCGGTGATGCGGGCATAGCCGAGGGTGACGTTGGCCGCGTCCAGCGCCGCCTTGGCCGCGCCGACGTCGGCCTCGGCCTGCTTCTGCGTCGCCACGGCATTTTCCAGGTCCTGCTGGCTGACCGCATCGACCTTGGCGAGCGCGGTGATGCGCTTGGCGCTCAGCCGCGCGGCATTGGCCGTGGCCTCGGCGCGGGCCAGCTGGGCGCGGGCGCTGTTGGCGTCGGCGCGGTAGCTGGCGTCGTCCACCTGGTACAGCGGCTGGCCGGCGGTAACCAGCCCGCCCTCGGTGAACAGGCGCTTGGCGACGATGCCGCTCACCTGGGGGCGCACTTCGGCGACGAGGAAGGCGTTGGTCCGCCCGGGCAGTTCGCGGGTCAGGCCGACCTGCCCGGCCTTGAGGGTCGCCACGGTGACCTGGCCCGGCCCACCCTGCGGCCCTGCCTCACCTCCTCCGCTGCAGGCGGACACGGTCAGGGCGATCGCGAGGGACAGCGCGAGAAGACGGTACGGGGATCGGGTCATGGTGGGGGCTCGCAGCAGAACAGAAGGGAAGGACCGACCTGCCTTCGACGCACCGGACCGCCAGGTATCGACAGGTCAGGCCAGAAAGGCGGCAGATCTCCCGACGGGGCCGCTCTTGTGGATACGGGCCGCCCTCACCGGGAACAGTGGGGCGTAAATATACATACATGCATGTTTGTTTGTAAACCGGTACAATTCAGGCCGGTTTCATCCAGCAGCTGCATAGCGCAATGGCCAGAAAAACCAAAGAAGAGGCGCAGGCGACCCGGGAGGGCATCCTTGACGCGGCCCAGGTCTGTTTCCATGAGTTCGGGGTGGCCAACACCACGCTGGCGATGATCGGTGCGCGCGCCGGTTATACGCGCGGCGCGGTGTACTGGCACTTCAAGAACAAGACCGAGGTGCTCACGGCGATGATCGACCGCGAGCGCATTCCGTTCATCGAGCGCCTGCGGCGGACCACGTCGTCACGGCGCAACACGCCGGTGCTGGACCTGCGCTCGGCGCTGCTGGTCTCTTTCCAGGAGCTGGCCGATGACGAGCGGCTGCGCAACATGATGGAGATCATGCTGCGCAACGATCTTTCGGTGGAAAGCCAGGCGATGCAGGAGCTGCAGCTGGAAGCGTCGCGCGAGGAGCTGGGCATTTTCGCCGCGGCCTTCCAGCGCGCGGAGGCGCTGGGCCAGCTCCGTCCCGGGGTGGACGTGGACACGGTGGCGCGCATCGTCAGCACCAGCCTGACCGGCGTGCTGTACAGCGCGATGCTGGAACCGGAGCTGTTCGAGATCAAACGCGACGGCACCCAGACGCTGGATGCGATCCTCAGTGCCTTCGTCAATCCGGGCGTGTTCACCCCGGGTGCGCCACCGACGGCATTGCCGACGGACGACGAGGCGTGACGCGGCGACGCCAATAACGAGGTTCGTCAACGAGGTTCGTCTCGCGATGATGGGCGCGTGTCAGTTCGACGGCTGTAGGAGCCGGGGCACGGTCTTCGATCAGATCCATCGCGAGCGTTGAGGGCCCCGCCGCGGCCGGCAGGCCCCAACGAGGATCGTCTCGCGATGATGGGAGCCTGTGAGTTCGACGGCTGCAGGAGTCGGGGCGCGGTCTTCGATCAGATCCATCGCGAGCGTTGAGGGCCCCGCCGCGGCCGGCAGGCCCCAACGAGGATCGTCTCGCGATGATGGGAGCCTGTGAGTTCGACGGCTGCAGGAGTCGGGGCGCGGTCTTCGATCAGATCCATCGCGAGCGTTGAGGGCCCCGCCGCGGCC
>NZ_DAMCID010000036.1:4279-33285 GCF_032099025.1 Stenotrophomonas sp. | reverse complement strand
TCCAAGTGCGATCAAATTATCGCTTCTTGGCGTCCGTTTCAGCGGGGCAGGTTCACGATCTTAGGACCACCCGATCCAACCAACAAGTGATGGCTATACCGACCGAGCAACCGAGACGGCCGCAAGCTGCCGGCGACTCACCTCTTCGTGAACCGTGCCCCTCTCCTTTCTTTACGCGCGACTGCCGCCCAATAAAAAACCCCCGCCGAGAGGCGGGGGCTTTGCCATTCCATGACGGGGATGCACTGACTTCCGCCGATGCGCTATTCGGTCAAGCCGCGCGGGGGCGGATATGTTCGATCGTTTCCGCCAGCGCGACGCTGGCGATCGCCAAGTCGTAGTTGGTCTGCAGGTTCAGCCATACCTGAGCGGTGGTGCCGAAATAGCGCCCCAAGCGCAGGGCGGTGTCGGCGGTAATGGCACGGCTACCGGCAATGATGTGCGAGACGCTGACGGGTGACATTTCAACTGCTTTCGCCAACGCCTTGGCGGACATCCCAAGCGGGGCCAGAAATTCTTCTGCCAGCACTTCGCCTGGAAGGACCGGTGGGTGCATGGTGGCGACGCTGTTCGCGGTGGCGCGCCTCATCTTCTCCTCCGCTCCAGCTTTCAGGAATTACTCACCCCGTCGAAGCGGGCTCGCTCAGCGCCAACAAAGCACTGCTGCAGCGGGCTGGCGACTCACCGCTTCGTGAACTGTTCCAAGGTCAATCCTGCAGCCACCATGGCCGCCTTGCTTCTCGAAGGGTCCCTGAGAATTTGATATGCGGCCTTCTTGGCCGGTGAAAAACTGCTCAAGACTGTGTAGTGCTGTGACGCATACAAGCGGGCGGCCGTCTTCTCCCGCTTGCTGTTCGCCTTGTCGTGGAGCACCTTGTAGGCGGCCGCCGCCACATCCTCGGAAATCGGTTCATTTGACACGTTGAGCCTCCTGAACTTGCTTGATGATTGCAACAGGGGAAGGATCGCGCAGGGCAACGAGCACAATCAATACAAGAAGAACTGAAAACATGAGCGTACCGACGAGTCCGGCGGCCACGTTGGCGAGAAACTTGGGCCAGAACCTGCTGCTTGATCGAATTTCGGCTACCACGACGCCGTCCATTGCCGCCCTCTTATAGCCCTCATCAATAGACCTGGTAACCTCTTGGGCGTACGCATTCAGCACGTTCTCCGCATTGCCGCGTGCCCGATCCAATGCCGAACTGGGCAGCTGTTCGTACCAGGTCCGAATCTGATCGCTGGTGGTGACCACCCCTGATTTTGCCTCTACATGACGCATCCAATCGATCCGCTGCTCCTCAAGGACCGCGAACGCGAGCAGCCCGAGAAGCCAGCCCTCTGGAGCCTCCTCGACCAGGCACTTGTACACGTCTTGCGGACCTGAAATATCGTTCATGTCATTCCTTCATCCATGCCCACCGCACTGGATCGTTCCCTCGAATGTCATCGGTCACAGACGCATCAACCCGCCGGCGGAAACCAGGGGCGGTCAATGTTCAAATGCTCTGCCGACTGTGCAGAACAGACTGCCGCCTAATGCGGAGGATGGGAAGTCGCTTGATTCTGCTGATTCTCAGGACTCGATCAGCTCAGCCTACGGTGTGGCTTGAGCGGCCTGACAGCTAAACGGACTGGCCCGCTGCGCGGCGCGAAACGCCTGAAGAGCGAAAAACGAAAAAACCGGCTTTCGCCGGTTTTTGTCTTAACGCTTGAATTCATGGTGGGCGGTACAAGGTTCGAACTTGTGACCCTTGCCGTGTGAAGGCAATGCTCTACCGCTGAGCTAACCGCCCGATGCTGCTGAGCCGCTCATTATAGGGCGGCAAAATTTCGCGTCAACGGGTTTCCCCAAAAATCTTCACATCGTGTGCGTGGGCTTGTCCGAATTCAGGGTGCCGGCCAGCGCGGTCTCGATCTTGTTGCGCACGTTCTCGCCCTCCTGCCCTTCTGCCAGCTGCACGCCGATGCCGGCCGCGCGGTTGCCCTGGGCGCCCGCCGGGGTGACCCAGACGACCTTGCCGGCGACCGGCAGGCGTTCGCTGGAGTCCGGCAGGGTGAGCAGCAGGAACACCTCGTCGCCCAGGAAGTAACGCTTGGGCGTGGGCACGAAGATGCCGCCGTTCTTCACGTACGGCATGTAGGCGCTGTACAGCGCGGTTTTATCCTTGACGGCCAGCGACAGGATGCCCTGGCGGGCGTTGGTGGCGCTCATGCTCTATTCCCCTTTACTTGCCGCTCGTTGACCTTGTTCCAGGCCAACAACAATTCCACCACCGCCAGGTCGGCGCGCACGGTGGTGCGCAACAGATCGCGGGTACGGTTGGCGGCGTCGAACCAGGCCCCCAGCTTGTGCAATCGCTCTGGATCGGTCAAGCCACCACCGGTGGCCTGGGCCAATGCCAGATCCGCCGCGTGGCGCAGGCGCAGGGCCGCGTTCTCGTCCGCGGTCCAGTGCTGGGCCAGTTCCACCGCACCGGAGCGACCGGCGACCAGCGCTTCCAGGTCGGTGGCTACCTGCCGGCGCAGGGCCAGGCCGTCGTTGCGCAGCCAGTTGTCGGCCAGGCCGGGGTGGCCGCGCGCGGCATCCAGGGCCTCGCGGGCGCTGTTTTCGTTGTGGCCCTGGGCCTGCAGCCAGGCCAGGCTTTCGTCGCGCGGCGGCAGTTTGAATTCCAGGCGCTGGCAGCGGCTGCGCACGGTGGCCGGCAGGCGCGCGGGATCGCTGCTGATCAGCCACAGGTAGCGGCCGGGCTGCGGCTCTTCCAGGGTCTTGAGCAGGGCGTTGCAGGCGGCGCGGTTGATGGCGTCGGCCGGGTCGACGATCACCACCTGGGCGATGCCGTACTGCGGGGTGAGCGAGAGCTTCTGGGAGACCTCGCGCACCTGCTCGATGACGATCTCGGTGCGCAGCTTGTCGCCGGTCTTGTTGGGAATGAACGAGATCAGCTGCAGGTCCGGATGGGTCCCGGCGGCGATGAGCTGGGCGCTACGCTGGGCGGCGGCGGGCTCGCCACGGCACAGCACATGCTTGGCCAGGCGCAGGGCGACCTCGCGCTTGCCCAGGCCAGCCGGCCCGCAGATGAGCAGGCCATGGCCCAGCCGGTCGGCGTCGAGCGCGGCCACGGTCTGGTCATAGGCGCGCTGCTGCCAGGGGGAGAACTCAGCCATTGCCACCCTCCTTGCTGAGGTACGCGTTGATGGCATCCACCACCTGGGCGGCGACACCGGCCTGGTCCTGGCCGGCGTCGATGAGGCGGAAGCGCTCAGGGTCCTGCGCGGCGCGCTGGCGGAATACCGCGCGCACGCGCTGGAAGAAGTCGTCCTGCTCGCTCTCGATGCGGTCCGGCCACAGGTCGCGGCCATTGGCGCGGGCGCGGCCCACGGCCACGTCCACATCCAGCAGCAGGGTCAGGCCGGGCAGCAGGCCCACGGCGCGGCGCTCGAGATCGGCAATCCATTCCGGCTCCAGGCCCCGGCCGCCGCCCTGGTAGGCGTAGCTGGAATCGGTGAAGCGGTCGCTGAGCACGTAGCAGCCACGGCGCAGCGCGGGCTCGATCACCTGGCGCACGTGCTGGGCGCGGGCGGCGAACACGAGCAGCAGCTCGGCCTCGGCCGAGAGCGGCTCGGCGGCCACCTGTTCGTCCGGGGTGAGGATGAGCGCGCGGATGCGCTCGGCCAGCGGGGTGCCGCCGGGCTCGCGGGTGAGCACGACCTCGTGGCCCCGCGCGTGCAGGGCCTCGCGCACGGCATTGATGGCGGTGGACTTGCCCGCGCCCTCGCCGCCCTCAAGGCTGATGAAGCGCGGGTGGCGGTGCAGCGCCGGGCTCACTGCGGCGCCGCCTGGCTGCGCTGCTGGCGCAGCTGCTGCAGGTAACGGGCCACGGCGGCGTTGTGGTCGGCGTAGGTGGCCGAGAACACGTGCGCGCCGCTGCCGTCGCCCACGGCGACGAAGTACAGGGCGTCACCCGCGGCGGGGCGGGCAGTGGCCTGCAGGGCATCACGGCCCGGCATGGCGATGGGCGTGGGGGTGAGGCCGGCGCGGGTATAGGTGTTGTACGGGGTGTCGGTGGTGAGGTCGCGCTTGCGGATGTTGCCGTCGTAGCTGCTGCCGATGCCGTAGATGACGGTGGGGTCGGTCTGCAGGCGCATGCCCATCTTGAGGCGGCGCATGAACACGCCGGCGATCTGCGGGCGCTCGCTGGGCAGCGCGGTTTCTTTTTCGATGATGGAGGCCAGGATGAGCAGCTCGTACGGCGAGTTCAGCGGCAGGTCGTCGGCGCGGCTTTCCCAGGCCGCGGCCAACTCCTTTTCCATGGCGGCGTGGGCGCGCTTGAGCACATCCACGTCGGTGTCGCCACGCTGGTAGACGTAGGTCTCGGGCAGGAAGCGGCCTTCGGGGTGCTGGCCGGGGAAGCCGAGCGCCTTCATCAGGGCGGCGTCGTCGAGGGCGTCGGTGGTGTGCACCAGCGGGTCGGCGCGCTTGAGGGCGGCGCGCAGCTGGCGGATGTTCCAGCCTTCGACGATGGTGACGCGGTGCTGGAGGGTGCGGCCCTGGCGCATGCGGGTAAGCAGCTCGCGCGGGGTGAGGCCGGGGTCCAGGGCGTATTCGCCGACCTTGAGTTTGCCGGCGACGTCGAGCTGGCGGGCGAGCAGCTGCCACTGGGTGTCGCTGCCCTCGTCCACGCCGGCGGTGCGCAGGTTGCGCAGGACGGTCTGCAGGCCATCGCCGGAGGCGATGACCATGCTGGGCTGGTCGGGGGTGATGGGCTCATCTGCGAAGCCGCTCTGGCTGTGCCAGAACCAGGCGCCTGCGGCGGCCAGCAGCAGTGCGCCGAGCAGCAGTACCGCAAGGACCGTGAGACAACCTCGTTTTACGCCTGCCATGCATACCTCGGTGGGGTGGTGCAGCCACGCAGGGCGTGGCTCTACGGGTGTGTTCGTTTCCGCGGGACACGCATGGCGTGTCTCTACGCGACCGCTCTACAGCATACCTTGGCTCATTCCTGGCGGCCGAGCGCGCGCATGAGGCCACGGGCCTTGGCGCGGGTTTCGTCGAGTTCCCTGGCCGGGTCCGAATCGACGACGATGCCCGCGCCGGTGCGGAAGCTGGCGCGGTCGGCGGCCACTTCGGCGGTGCGGATGAGGATGTTCAGGTCCAGGTCGCCATCCCGGTTCAACCAGCCGAAGGCGCCGGTGTAGGCGCCGCGTGCGGTCTGCTCGAGCTCGGCAATGATCTGCATGCAGCGCACCTTGGGGCAGCCGGTGATGGTGCCGCCGGGGAAGGTGGCGGCAATCACCTGGCCCGGGCTGACGCCCTGGCGCAGGCGGCCGCGCACGTTGCTCACGATGTGGTGCACGTGGGCGTAGCTTTCCACGCTCATCAGTTCGTCCACCTCTACGCTGCCTGGAGTGCAGATGCGGCCCAGGTCGTTGCGTTCCAGGTCGATGAGCATCACGTGTTCGGCGCGCTCCTTGGGGTGGCCCACCAGCTCGCGGATGCGCTCGGCATCGTCATCGCCGGCGAAGCGCGGGCGGGTGCCCGCGATGGGGCGGGTCTGCACGTCGTCGCCATGAACCGAAACCAAGCGCTCGGGCGAGGAGCTCACCACCGCCCTGCCCTGCGCGATGAACAGGCCGGCAAACGGTGCGGGGTTGGCCACGCGCAGCTGGGCATACAGCGCCTGCGGCGACAGGGTGTCTTCGAAGCATGCCGACCAGCGCCGCGACAGGTTCACCTGGAACACGTCGCCGGCGCGCAGGTAGTCGATGACCTTGCCCACGCCGTCGGTGAAGCGCGTGGGGGCGTCTTCGTCCACCTGCGCCGGTGGCTGCCACTGCGGCAGCGGCGGCAGCGTGGCGGTGGCGTCCAGGTCTTCCAGCAGGGTGTCCAGCAGCGCGGCGTGGTCGGTTTCGCACACGGCATGGAACTGGCCCAGCACGCGGTCGTGCAGGACGGCGGCGGGGCAACGCAGGGCCAGTGCGCTGGGCAGGCCGTCGGCGCGCGCCGGCAGGCTGAGTACGGTTTCGATCTGGGCGGCCAGTTCGTAATCCAGCATCAGCGCCCAGCCGCCCCGGAACGGCAGGCCGGTTTCCTCGCGCGGCAGGCGCAGGGCCTGCCAGTGGGCGTCCAGCACGTCCAGGAAGGTACCCGCATGGATGGCCCCGGCGTGGTCGCGCACGGCACCGTCGGCATGCAGCGCCAGCGACGCGCCGTTGCCCATCAGCAGCAGGTCCCAGCGGCCCTGGGCGGTGCCCGAGGCGGTGGATTCCATGAGCAGCGGGTAGCGCTGCGGCGCCAGGCGCTGCAGGGCGAGCAGGTCGGTGGAATCAGGCAGCAGGCGGGTCTGGAACATGGCGGGGGGACCGAAGGGAGTGCGGGGGCCAGATACACCAAGGCCGCCATGATGGCGGCCCGGTGCGAAGGCGTTGGAGGGCGCGGTCAGACCCGCTTGAACACCAGCGTGCCGTTGGTGCCGCCGAAGCCGAAGCCGTTCGACATCACCACATCCACCTTGGCGTCGCGTGCGGTGTTGGGCACGTAATCCAGGTCGCAGCCCTCGCCCGCTTCATGCAGGTTGATGGTGGGCGGAATGATGTTGTCCTGCAGGGCCAGCACCGAGAAGATGGCTTCCACGCCGCCGGCCGCGCCCAGCAGGTGGCCGGTCATGGACTTGGTGGAGCTGACCATCATCTTCTTGGCGTGGTCGCCGAAGGCGGTCTTCATGGCCATGGTTTCGCCCAGGTCGCCCAGCGGCGTGGAGGTGCCGTGCGCGTTGAGGTAACCGACCTGGTCCGGAGTGACGCCGGCGTCCTTGAGGGCCATCGCCATGCAGCGCGCGGCGCCTTCGCCGTTCTCGCTCGGCGCGGTCATGTGGTACGCATCGGAGCTGGCGCCGAAGCCGGCCAGCTCAGCGTAGATGCGCGCGCCACGCGCCTTGGCGTGTTCGTACTCTTCCAGGATGAGGATGCCGGCACCGTCGCCCAGCACGAAGCCGTCGCGATCCTTGTCCCACGGGCGCGAGGCCTCGGTGGGCGCGTCGTTGCGGGTGCTCATGGCCTTCATGGCGCAGAAGCCGCCCAGCGCGGTCGGCGAGGAGCCGCGTTCGGCACCGCCCACCACCATCACGTCCGCATCGCCGTACTGGATCATGCGCATGGCGGTGCCGATCGAGTGGTTCGAGGTCGCGCACGCCGAGACCGCCGAGAACGACGGACCCTTCAGGCCGGTGATGATGCTCAGCTGGCCCGGGAGCATGTTGATGATGGTCTTGGGCACGTAGAAGGGCGAGATCTTCTTGCCCTCGTGGAACTCGATGGTCTGCTCTTCGATACCGAGCAGGCCGCCGATGCCCGCGCCGACGATGGCGCCGATACGCTCGGCATTGGCGTCGGTGATCTCCAGGCCCGAATCATTCAGGGCCATGAAAGAGGCACCGAGGCCGTAATGGATGAAGGGGTCCATCTTCTTGGCATCCTTGCCACTGACCCGGAACTTGCCGAACTGTTCGTTGTCGGCGGTGATGTCGAATTCCTTGACCTCACCTGCAATCTTGGTGGTGAAACGGTCCAGGTAGGATTGCGAAACGTTGGTCAGCGGACCGATGCCGGAACGGCCTTCGGTGATGCCCTTCCAACTGGTGGCCATATCATTGCCCAACGGCGAGACCATGCCCATGCCGGTAACGACGACGCGACGCTTCATTGCAGATTCTCCTGACCCGGGTGTTGCGGGTATGACGCGGTGTAACGCTCAAATGCACAGGGCCGCAAGCGCGGCCCCATGGGTTTGCTGCACGCGGTAGCGGCGTTGGCCACGACCGCGCGCAAGCCGCCTGACATCAAGCCTTGACGTGGGCGTTGATGTAGTCGATTGCAGCCTGGACGGTGCTGATCTTCTCGGCTTCTTCGTCCGGGATCTCGCACTCGAACTCTTCTTCCAGCGCCATCACCAGTTCAACGGTGTCCAGCGAGTCAGCGCCCAGGTCATCGACGAACGATGCGCTGTTGGTGACTTCTTCTTCCTTGACGCCAAGCTGTTCGACGACGATTTTCTTGACGCGTGCTTCGATGGTGCTCATTGGATATCGCTCCAGATGGAGTAGTGGTTCAAAGTGACGCCATCCGATGATGGATGACCGTGGGATAGTGTAGTGGAAACCGGTGGCGCCTTGCATCGCTGCGAAACGCCTTTTAGATCAACCACTTGCGGCGCAATCCATGCACCACATGCTTACGGCATGTACATGCCGCCGTTCACATGGAGGGTTTCGCCGGTGATGTAGCTGGCCGAGGGACCGGCCAGGAACGCCACCGCATTGGCGATGTCGGCCGGTTCGCCCAGGCGTTCCAGGGCGATGGACTTGACCAGACCGGTGCGCTGCTCTTCGGGCAGGGCCTTGGTCATGTCGGTGTCGATGAAGCCCGGCGCCACCACGTTCACCGTGATGCCGCGCGAGCCGATTTCCTTGGCCAGCGACTTGGAGAAGGCAATGATGCCGGCCTTGGCCGCGGCGTAATTGGCCTGGCCGGCATTGCCGGTCACGCCGATCACCGAGGCGATGTTGATGATGCGGCCCTTGCGCGCCTTCATCATGCCGCGGATGACGGCCTTGGAGGTGCGGAACACGCTGGTCAGGTTGGTGTCGAGGATGGCCTGCCAGTCCTCTTCCTTCATGCGCAGCAGCAGGTTGTCGCGGGTGATGCCGGCGTTGTTGACCAGGATGGTGATGGCACCGAATTCCTTGGCAATACCGTCGAGCACCGCCTCGAGCGCGGCCGGGTCGGTCACGTTCAGCGCGCGGCCGTGGCCGCCGGACGCGGCCAGGCGCTCGCCGATGGCGGCAGCACCGGATTCGGTGGTGGCGGTGCCGATGACGGTCGCGCCCTGCGCGGCCAGTGCGTCGGCGATCGCGGCACCGATGCCACGGCTGGCGCCGGTCACCAGTGCGATTTCACCCTGAAGGGGCTTGCTCATGTTCTGTTTCCTCGAACGGGACCACTCCGCCGCACCGGCCCGGGGGCTGGCGCGTCACGGACGCGATCGGAAGGTGTCAGGCAGCCCAGGTTTCGCGGGCGTCCTCGAAATCTGCGGGCGTGGACAGTGTGCGCGCTTCCAGCGACTTGTCGATGCGCTTGATCAATCCGGTGAGCACCTTGCCGGGGCCGCATTCGGCCACGCGGGTCACGCCGCGCGCGGCCAGCGCCTGCACGCAGCCGGTCCACTGGACGGGCTGGTACAACTGCTGGACCAGGGCCTGGCGGATGGCATCCACGCCATCGTGGACGCGGGCGTCGACGTTCTGCACCACCGGCAGCGTGGGCACGCGCCAGTCCAGGCCGGCCATGGTTTCGGCCAGGCGGTTGGCGGCTTCGCGCATGAGCGGGGTGTGCGAGGGCACGCTGACGGCCAGCTTCACGGCCTTGCGCACGCCCTTTTCGGCCAGCAGGGCCAGGGCACGGTCGACGGCGGCGGCGTCGCCACCGATGACGATCTGGCCGGGCGAGTTGTAGTTGGCCGGCACCACGACCTGGCTGCCGGCAGCCTGCTCGCAGACCTCCAGCACCAGGGCGTCTTCGGCGCCGAGCACGGCGGCCATGGCCCCCACGCCGGCCGGCGCGGCGTCCTGCATGAGCTGGCCACGCAGCCGCACCAGGTGGGCACCGTCACGCAGGGTCAGGGCGCCGGCGGCGACCAGGGCGCTGTACTCGCCCAGGCTGTGGCCCGCCAGCACGGCCGGCTTGGCACCGCCCAGGGCGTTCCACACGCGCCACACGCCAATGCTGGCGGCCAGCAGGGCCGGCTGGGTGTATTCGGTGCGGTTGAGCATCTCTTCCGGACCGCCCTGCGAGAGGGCCCACAGGTCCACCCCGGCGCCATCGGACGCCTCGGTGAACGCTTCACGCACCTGCGGGTGCAGCTCGGCCAGTTCGGCCAGCATGCCCAGCGACTGCGAGCCCTGGCCGGGGAACACGAAAGCGAGATTGGGGTCGGTCACGCGGAGTTCCGCCTGCAAAAAACGAACGGCGAATGATAAAGGGGAAAACGGCCCTTCGTCTGTACTGACGCGTATTGAGACGCGGGTACGGCCGCCGTACACGTGGGGTAGAGCCGACTGTCAGTCGGCTCCCCTTTCAGACAAACAACTGCAGAATGTCCAGGTCGCCATCGGTAAAGAAATCGAAGCAGATGGCGGCCAGCATCAACATGCCCAAGGTCGTTGCCCCGTGCACGATCACGATGGCGTGCGCCAGCGCGCGCGCCGAACGGCCCATCTTCATGCCGTACCGCGCCAGCCGCTGCAAGCGGCCCGACACCGCATGCGCGTGCGCCAGCACCGGTGCCTCCGCGCCGTCCATCGCCGCTGCCATCAGCGCCTGCAGCTGCGCCGGGCGGTGCTCGTAATACCTGGCCACGCCGTAACCGAACATCAGCCAGTCGCGGGCCTGCGCCTGCGCCAGGTCCATCACTTCCAGCGGGTCTTCCTCGAAATCGATGAAGCCAATGTTCTGCCCGTCCCAGGTGAGGTTGCGCGGCAACGGCTGGCCGAAATAGGCGCCCTTGGCGTGCGCCACCGCGATGGCCTGCATCGCCGCCGCGACCAGCACGTCGCGCCCCGCATCGTCGGCTTGGCGCAGGCAGGTGTTGAACGAGGTGCCGTTGTCACCCAGCACCAGCGACGCGTGGCCGCTGCCGATCACATGCGGCACGTTCACGCCTTGCGCCTGCAGTTCCGCGAGCCGGCGCGCTTCGGTTTCGCGCGCCGCATCACCGCCCCGGTGCGGCGGCGGGCGCAGCGCATCGAGCTGGAAGCGGTTTGCAATGAACTTGAGCAGGCCCAGCGCAACCGCGCGGCTGCCCTCGCCGTACTGCTTCAGCCAGGCGCGCTGGCCCTCGATGACGATGGGTTCGACCATGACACACCTCCAGAATGCAAAACGGCCCCATCGGGGGCCGTTTCGTATGAACCGATTAACGTATTAATAACGCAGCAGCGCCGAACCCCAGGTGAAGCCGCCACCGAATGCTTCGAGCAGCAGCAGTTGGCCGCGCTCGACACGACCGGAGCGGACCGCCACGTCCAGCGCCATCGGCACCGAGGCCGAGGAGGTGTTGCCGTGCTTGTCCACCGTCACCACCACCTGGTCCATGGACATGTCCAGGCGCTTGGCAGTGGCTTCGATGATGCGCAGGTTGGCCTGGTGCGGAATCAGCCAGTCCAGGTCGGCCTTGGTCAGGCCATTGGCATCCAGGGTTTCGTCCACGACCGAGTCCAGCGCCTTGACGGCGTACTTGAACACGTCGTTGCCCTTCATCAGGATCGCGCCGCGGGCCTGCTCGCCCTCGCCGAAGCCGGCCGAGACGCCCACCGGGTTCCACAGCAGTTCTTTCTTGCTGCCGTCCGAATGCAGGTGGGTGCTGAGGATGCCGGTGTCTTCGTCGGCCTTGAGCACGACCGCGCCTGCGCCATCGCCGAACAGCACGCAGGTGGTGCGCTCGGTCCAGTCGACGATGCGGGTCAGGGTTTCCGCACCGATGACCAGCACATGGCGGGCGTCACCGGAGCGGATGAATTTGTCGGCCACGCCCAGCGCGAACACGAAACCCGAACAGGCCGCGTTGACGTCGAAGGCAGGGCAGCCGGTCGCACCGAGCTTGGCTTGGATCAGGCACGCGGTGGACGGGAAGATCAGATCGGGGGTCGTGGTACCCACCACGATCATGTCGAGCTGGGAAGCGTCGATACCGGCCGCTTCCAGCGCACGTACCGCGGCGTGGTAGCCGAGGTCACTGGTGGTTTCCGTGTCGGCGGCAATGTGCCGCTCACGAATACCGGTGCGCGTCTGGATCCACTCATCGCTGGTGTCGACCATTTTCTCCAGATCCTGGTTGGTCAACACTTTTTCGGGCAAATAACTACCAGTGCCCGCGATCCTCGAGTAGATCCGCTTGCTCATTACATATCCTGTAGCACGGCCATCAACACTGACAGCCGGGAAGAAAGGGGTAAAGGCCGCTGCCCGACCGGGCAGCGGCCTTCACAAATCAATCTTCTTCGACGGCCGAGTTCGACTTGGTCGCGATCACCTTCTTGCCGCGGTAGAAACCGTCAGCGGTGATGTGGTGACGCAGATGCACTTCGCCGGTGGTCGGGTCGGTGGACAGCTGCTTGGCGCTCAGGGCGTCATGCGAACGGCGCTGGCCGCGGCGGGACGGGGTAACACGGGATTTCTGCACAGCCATGGGATTGCTCCAAACTCGGTTCGATTTGCTTCGTCGTATCGTCGCGCAGGACGCCAGCGCCCAGCACATACTTCGCTTTCGCCGCAGCCGCCGACGACAATCCGGCTGCTATTGTTTCTTCAGCGCCGCCAATGCCGCAAACGGATTGGCCTTGCTCTGTTCTTCTTCGGTCGGTGCCCAGTCCCGGTCCACCGCCTCGCCCTCGGGCGACAGCGGTACCACGGGCACGGCCAGGACCAGTTCGTCCTCAACCAGCTCCAGCGGTCGCAGGTTGCCGTCTTCCGGCACCAGCCACGGTTCGTACTCTTCCGGCAGCGAGGACTCTTCGTCTTCGTTGCGGATCAGGCCGAGCCGCTGCTTCACCGACACCGGCAGCAGGAATCGCTGCAGGCTGCGCTGACAGATCAGCGGCAGCGCGGTATCGATGGTCAGTTCCACATAGGATACCCGCAGGATGTCGTCGTGTCCGAATTCCAGCGCATAGGTGCACTGGCCCTCGGTATCGGCAACAAGCCCTTGCAGGCGGGTCATTTCTGCCAGTTTCACCTGACCGTCGAAGCACCTTCGTGCTGCGACCATCCGCCAGGCATCCAGCAATTCGGGCACGTTCGCGGACATAAGCCGCTGAATGTTAAGGACCACTTTGACCGTTGTCAATTCCCCCCGCATGACCAGCGGTCGTGCGCTACCCGAAGCAGGGCCGCCGGCACGGTGCGGTAAAGTGCGCCCCACCCTTTTCGACCCCGGTATTGTCGCATGACTGCCCTGCTGCTGGCCTCCACCTCCCGCTACCGCCGTGAACTGCTGGAACGCCTGGGCCTGCCGCTGGAGACCGCACGGCCCGAGGTGGACGAGACCCCCGCCCCCGGCGAGGCCCCGCGTGCGCTGGCCGTGCGCCTGGCGGCGGCCAAGGCGGCCGAGGTGGCTGCCCGCCACCCGGGGCGCTGGGTGATCGGGTCGGACCAGGTCGCGGACCTGAACGGGGCCCCGCTGGGCAAGCCCGGCGACGTGGCCGGTGCGCACGCGCAGCTGGCGGCGATGTCCGGCCAGACGGTGGCCTTCCATACGGCGGTGTGCCTGCGCCGCGATGACGAGATCCTGGACGCCTGCGACCTCACCCAGGTGCGGTTCCGCCGGCTGGAGGCGGAGGAGATCGCGCGCTACGTCGCCACCGAGCAGCCGCTGGACTGCGCCGGCAGCTTCAAGTGCGAGGGGCTGGGCATCACGCTCTTCGAGGCGATCGACAATCGCGACCCCACGGCGCTGATCGGCCTGCCGCTCATCGCACTCAGCGCGCTGCTGCGCCAGGCCGGCTACCGCCTGCCCTGAGCGTCAGCGCTCGGGCACCACCAGCGGCTGTTCCTGCCAGGTTTCCACGCTGCCGTCGTTGCCGTGCAGGACCAGGCCCAGCCAGTGCCGCCCCGGCGCCAGCCCGCGCGTGTCCACCTTGGCGTCGAAGCCCACGTTGGGATGCTGCGGGTCGTTGGATATCTTCCAGAAGCCAGTGACGTCGTAGGGACGGCCGTACACCGCCGTGGTCGCGGGGCGCCCGTCCAGCAGCACGTCCACGCGCGACAGCCCCACCCCATCCTTGAACGCCCAGCCACGTATTTCCACGCTGTCGCCGACCACCGCATCGGACTGTGGCGTGTCGAACCACGCCATGGCCGGCGTGACGCAGGGCCCCTCAGCGCGCGCCGCCGGCAGGCGGAACAAAAGGAACCGCTGGAAACCATGGTCCTGGCTGACCACGCGCGGCGGCGGCAACGGCCCCACCTGCGCGCAGACGTCGTGGTACTGCTCAAGCAGGTCGCGGTAACGCTGGTCACTGGGTGAGAGCACCAGCAGCATCGGCGCATCGCGCTGGCCCTCGTGCAGCAGCCCCCACAGGCCCAGCTGCGCGGTGCGGCCGTGTTTGTCGTTGAGCGGGTGGCGCAGGACGTCGATGCGTGGATCGTCCAGCTGGAAGCCGAGCTCGGCGCCTACCTTGAAGTTGCCCGCCAGCACGCGGGTGCCGGGCGGCATGGCGGCCAGCTCGTCACGCACGGCGTGGGCCAGCGGCGCCCAGCCGGCGAAGTTGCGGGGGTAGTACTTGTAGCCGGCCAACTGCTCGCGCAGCGACGGCGTGGATGCCATCAGGTAATAGCCGAACGCCAGCGCCAGGCCGGTGCCGGCCAGCCACCACCCGGTACGGCGCAGCCAGCGCGGCCAGCCGTTGAGCACCACCGGCACCGCCACCAGCAGGGCCAGGTAGCCCGGCAGCGGCCAGTGGAAGCTGATGCGCTCCACATCGGTGAAGAAGCCCAGCGCGAAGATCGCCAGCGTGGAGACCGCGCCCACCAGGCCGAAGTAGCGCCACTGTGCGCGCGCGCCGCCACCGGAACGGGTGCCGGCCAAGGCCACCTTCCACATCGCGATGCACAGAATGGGCGTGACCAGCATCGGCTGGATCACCAGGAACCACAGGCCGCTCCACTGGAAGGCCCACGGATGGCGGTCGACCACCTGGAACTTCAGGCCGGCGTCCTGGTTGTCGGCGTTCCACGCCAGCAGCGGCAGCCAGGCCATCACACCGACCGCAAGCGCCACCCACACGCGCGGATCACGCAGCGTGCGACGACCCTGCGGCAGCAACAGCAGCACGATGAAGCCCACCACGATCACGCCGATGAAACGGTAGTGGCTGAGCGCACCGATCATCAGGCCCAGCGCCAGCTTCACCGCCGCCGCCGCGTCCACCGTGCGCAGCAGGCGTGCGCCGGCATCCAGGCACAGCACCGCGGCCAGCGCCATCGGCACGTCCGGTACGGCGAGCATGCCCAGCGTGGCCGACAGCGGCATCAACAGGGTGAGGCTGCCGGCCTGCCAACCCGCCACGGCGCCGAACCAGCGGGTGGCGGTGCGCGAGACCAGCCAGGGCAGCAGCGCGCCGATGGCCAGGAACGGAAGCCGCAGTGCCAGCACGTGCTGGCCGCCCATCTCCACGCCCAATCGCGCCAGCCAGGCGGTCAGGCCGGGAAGATCCGAATAGGCCGCCGCGAGGTGCTGACCTTCCTGCCAGTAGAACGCTTCGTCCACGAACAAGGGCAGACGCGCGGCCACCACGAGCTTGACGGCCGTGATCAGCGTCCACAACACCAGAAAAATTGTGCGTGCGCGTTGTTCGCCCTGCATTGCTCTATAGAATCGAAGGAATCAACGACACGAGACGGACATGGAATCTTCGCCCCGCGTGCCCGCCATGCTAACCGATGTACTGCGACAAGCCCTGCGCGATGCCCAGGACCAGGTCAACGGACTGGTGCTTGGCAAGGCCCATGAAGTGAGACTGGCCTTCGTTGCCCTGTTGTCCGGTGGCCACCTGCTGATCGAGGATCTGCCGGGCCTGGGCAAGACCACGCTGGCACATGCCTTGGCATCCAGCTTCGGGCTGGGCTTCCAGCGTGTGCAGTTCACCTCGGACCTGCTGCCTGCAGATGTGCTCGGCGTCTCGGTTTACGAGGCGAGCAGCCGCCAGTTCCAGTTCCATCCCGGCCCGGTCTTTACCCACGTGCTGCTGGCCGATGAGATCAACCGCGCGCCGCCGCGTACGCAGAGCGCCCTGCTCGAGGCGATGGCCGAACAGCAGGTCACCCTGGATGGCGTGACCCATCCGCTGCCCGATCCGTTCTTCGTCATCGCCACGCAGAACCCGGTGGACCTGTCGGGCACGTTCCCGTTGCCCGATTCGCAGCTGGACCGCTTCCTGCTGCGGCTGGCACTGGGCTACCCCAATCCCGAATCCGAACGCGAGCTGCTGCGCGGCACCGATCGCCGCCACCTGATCGCGCGCGCGACGGCCTGCCTCAGCGACGACCAGGTGCGCACGCTGCGCGATGCAGTGGGCCAGGTGCATGCCAGTGAAGCGCTGATCCAGTACGTGCAGTCGCTGCTGGCCCGCAGCCGCCAGCACACCGGCGTGCGCGTGGGGTTGTCGCCGCGAGCGGGGCTGGCGTTGCTGCGTGCGGCCAAGGCGCATGCGCTGCTGCTGGGCCGCGGCCACGTGGTGCCGGAAGACGTGCAGACGCTGTTCGTGGCCGTGGCGGGGCACCGCCTGGTACCCGAGGCAGAGGCCAGCAACGGGCCCGCACTGGCCCGCGCGATCCTCCAGACCGTACCGGTGGATTGAGATGCGCAGCGGCTGGGGAGACCGCTTGAAGCATGCGATGTTGCCGGCCAGCGGCCGGCATTACACACGCCCGCGCCGCCCGGAGGGACTGCCACGCCGGCTGGAGCGGCGCCGCATCTACGTGCTGCCGACCCGCTTCGGCCTGTTCGTGACACTGCTGCTGCTGGTCATGCTGCTGGGCGCGCTGAACTACAACAACAACCCGGCCTTGCTGCTGGCACTGCTGCTGACCACCGTGGCGATTGCCAGCACGTTCAGTGCGCACCTGCAGTTGTCCGGCCTGCAGGTGGATTCGGTGTCGGCCGACCCGGTGGTAGCCGGTGCTCCGATGCGGCTGCGGGTGAGTCTGTCGCGCGCCGATGCGCGGCCGCGTCGTGGGTTGCAGTTGGCGCTCGGCGATGCGGTGGCGTTCGGCCACCTGGTGGACGCCGACCAGGTTGAAGTCGACCTTGCGCTGCCCACCCATCAACGTGGCTGGCTGGATCTGGATCGCATCCGCATCTCCACCACGCAGCCGCTGGGACTGGTGCGCGCGTGGTCGTGGGTGTGGCCGGATACGCCGCTGCTGGTCTACGCCACGCCCGAAGCCCACGCACCGGCATTGCCCGAGGGCGGTGGCGACCCGCTGCACACGCGCGTGCATGCCAGCGGCGACGAACTGCACCAGCTGCGCCCGTACCGCGCGGGCGACCCGCCGCGCAGCATTGCCTGGAAACACTCGGCGCGCCGCGACAGCCTGCTGGTGCGCGAATACGAGAAACCGGTGGGCGTGGACGTCCTGCTGGACTGGCGGCAGCTTGCCCCGCTCCCGGGGGAGGCGCGCATCGCACGCCTGGCACGCTGGGTCGATCTGGCCGAACGCGAGGGGCGCCGCTACACGCTGCAGTTGCCGGGCAACCCGGTGCTCGGGCCCAGCCAAGGCGACAGCCATCACCACCTTTGCCAACGCGCCCTGGCGCTGATGCCGCATGGCTGACCTTCCCGCTTCCCTGCTTACGCCTGCCGCCCGCCGCTGGACGCTGGCCAGCGGCGCGCTGGCGCTGATCCCATTGCTGCTGCAGTTGCCACCGCTGCTGGCCAGCGTGTTCGCGCTGGTGGCGGTGGTGACGGCCCTGCTCTCCGGCCAGCGCGTCCTGCCCGGCCCCATTCGCCTGCTGCTGGTGATGGGCATGCTGGCCGCGGTGTACTGGCAACTGGGTGCACGCCCGGGCCGCGACACTGGCTGTGCGCTGCTGGCGGCGATGCTGGCGATCAAACCCAGCGAGCTGCGCAGCCTGCGCGATGCACGCAGCCTGCTGGGCTTTGCGCTGTTCGCGCCGTTCTCGGCCTTCCTGCTCGACCAGGGGCCGCTGACCATGGGGTTGGCCGTGGCGGCGGCGCTGGCCACCCTGCTGACCCTGCAACAGCTGGCGCGCGCCGAAGGACAGGCGCCCAACGCCGCCTTGGGCGGACAGCTGCGCGGGGTGGGCAAGCTGGTGGCACTGGGCCTGCCGCTGGCCCTGGCGGCGTTCTGGCTGTTCCCGCGCCTCAGCGAACCGCTCTGGGGCCTGCCCGAACGTGCCGTGGGCAAACCGGGCCTGTCCGACCACATGGAGCCGGCCGAGTGGCTTGACCTGATGGCCGACGATGCCCCCGCGCTGCGCGTCACCTTCTTCGGCACGCCACCCGCACCCGAGCAGCGCTACTGGCGCGGCCCGGTAATGACCCGCTTCGATGGGCGCCGCTGGGACCAGGACCCCTATGCCGACCAGCGCGCGCCCGCCACCGTGACCCGCGCGGCCACGCGCTGGGATTACCAGATCGACTACGAGCCTACCGACCGCCGCCAGCTGGTGGCGCTGGACCTGCCGCTGCAGGCACCGGAAGGCAGCACGCTGGATGGCAACTACAGCCTGCACAGCGTGCGCAGCCTGTCCGCCCTCACCCGCTGGCGCCTGCAGTCGGCCCCTGCAGCGGCGTACACCCAACCGCTTGGCACCTTCCAGCGCCGTGCGACGCTGGAGCTGCCGCCCGACCTCAATCCGCGCACGCTGGCGCTGGGCCTGCAGTGGCGGCAGGAGGCGGGCAGCAACGATGCCGCGATCGTTGCGCGCGCACTGGATTGGATCCGCTCGCGCTTTGCCTACACGCTGTCCACGCCGGCACCGGGCCGGCACAGCGTGGACGAGTTCCTGTTCGACCAGCAGGCCGGTTTCTGCCAGCACTTCAGCTCGTCGTTCGTGGTGCTGATGCGCAGCGCCGGCATTCCCGCACGGGTGGTGACCGGCTTTGCCGGCGGCCAGCGCAATCCCTATGGCAACTACTACGTGGTACGCCGCATGGACGCGCATGCCTGGGCCGAGGTATGGCTGCCGCAGCGCGGCTGGGTCCGGGTGGACCCGACGGCGGCGGTGGCTCCCGAGCGCATCTACGACACACTGGAAGACCGGCTGGGCACCGACGGCGGCACCACGCTGGAAGGCCGCTGGCTGCAGCTGGGCCAGGTGGGCGATTTCCTGCGCCGCGGCTGGAACGACCTGGTGCTGTCCTTCGACGCCAACCGCCAGCAGCAGCTGCTGCGCCCGCTGGGCATCGACACACTGGAACCGGCCCAGCTGATCGGCATTTTCACTACCTTCGCAGCCGCGGCGCTAGGGTGGATGGCATGGCTGCTGGCCCGGGGCGAACGCGAGCGCGATCCGTTGCTGCGGGCCTGGCACCGGCTGGGGCGGCGTTACGCGCGGCATGGCCTGGCACGGGGACCGTCGGAGACCGCCACGGACTGGGCGCAGCGTGTCCACCGTGAGCAACCCGACCCGCCGCTGATTTCGCTCAGCAACCGTTTCGTTCAGGCGCGCTACGCTGGCGCTGAGCTCGACCCTTCACTCGTGCGCGACCTGCACAGGCATCGCCCGTCCACCGGAGCAACCTCATGAACGTCAAGATTCTGCTTCCCCTCGCTGCGTCACTGGCGCTGGCGGCCTGTGCCACGGCCCCCAAGCCGCTGCAGGGGCAGTTCAGCGTGGTCAATCCACGCGACTCGGTTGCCAGCCAGCAGGTGGGCACGCCGGTCCGTTGGGGCGGTCGCATCATCGAAACCGTGCCGGGCCAGGGCCAGACCTGCTTCCAGCTGCTGTCGCGCCCGCTCAACGGCAGCGGCCGCCCGTCCACCACCTCGTCGGACGCCAGCGATGGGCGCTTCATTGCCTGCCGCGCCGGCTTCTACGACCCGGCGGTGTTCGAGGAAGGCCGCGACGTGACCTTCATCGGCAAGATTGCCGGGTATGAGAACACCCGCATCGGCGAATACGACTACCGCCTGCCCAAGCTGGAGGCGGACGTGGTCTACCTGTGGCCGGAACAGCGCCAGGTAGACGTGGTCCCGATGTACCCCTACGGGCCGTGGGGTCCGGGTTGGGGTCCGGGCTGGGGCTACCGTGGTTGGGGCTGGTGGTAATTGCCTGAACGAAAAACGCCGCCCCTCGGGGCGGCGTTTTTTTGTGGGCCCACCCAACAGCGTCCCCGGTCAGGCGCTGGGGACGCCGAAATGCCCCAGCGGTGCGCCGGCCAGCAGGTGCAGATGGATGTGGAACACGGTCTGCCCGGCATGTTCGCGGCAGTTCATGACGATGCGGTACCCGTCCTGGGCGAAGCCTTCGCGGCGCGCGTAGTCGGCTGCGGCCAACGCCAGCTTGCCGATCAGGTGGGCCTGCGAAGGCTGCACGTCATCCAGGGTGGGGATGGCCTCGTTCTTCGGAATGAACAACACGTGCACCGGGGCCTGCGGTGCGATGTCCTTGAAGCCCAGCACCTCGTCGTCTTCATGGACGATGGTGGCGGGAATCTCGCGGCGGATGATTTTTCCGAACAGCGTGTCTTGGCTCATGAATCACCTTGGATGTGTGTCGGTAGCAGCGGACGTTGTCAGGTCGCTTCGGTACGGGTGCCGAACGCGTGCGACAGCGTGCCGCGATCCACGTACTCCAGCTCGCCCCCCAGCGGCAGGCCCTGGGCCAGGCGGCTGGGTCGCACGGTGTGGGCACGCGCCAGTTGCGCCAGGTAATGTGCGGTGGCCTCGCCCTCGACGGTGGCACTGGTGGCGATGATCAGCTCCTGCACCTCGCCCTGCTTCAGGCGTGCCTCGAGCTGGTCCAGGCCCAGCTCGCGCGGGCCGACACCGTCCAACGGCGACAACCGTCCCTGCAGCACGAAGTACACACCGCGGAAGCCCGTGGCGGTTTCAATGGCCAGCCGGTCGGCAGGCGATTCCACCGCACACAGCTGCTGCCGTTCGCGGCTGCCGTTGGCGCAGACCGCGCAGATCTCGCTCTCGCTGAAATCGCGGCACTGCGCGCAATGGCCAATGCGTTCAATCGCCTTGGCCAGCACCTCCGCCAGCTTCTTCCCGCCCTCGCGCTCGCGCTCAAGCACGTGGTAGGCCATGCGCTGGGCCGTTTTCTGGCCCACGCCCGGCAGCACGCGGAAGGCCTCGATCAACTGCTCGAGCAGGGGCAGGCTCACGCTTAGAACGGCATTTTCATGCCGGGCGGGAGCTGCATGCCGGCAGTGGCCGAACCCATGCGGTTCTTCGACTCGGCGTCGATCTTGTTGGAGGCATCGTTGAAGGCAGCCGCCACCAGGTCTTCGGTCATTTCCGCATCGGACAGGATCGACGGATCGATACGCACCTTGCGGCACTCCTTGGCACCGGTCAGGGTCACGCTGACCATGCCGCCGCCGGCGCTGCCGGTGACTTCCAGCTTGGCAAGTTCTTCCTGGGCCTTCTGCAGGTTTTCCTGCATCTTCTGGGCCTGCTGCATCAATTGGGCGATGTTGCCGCGCATGTCTGGTTACTCATCAAAAGGACGGATGGAATCGGTCACGACCCGCGCGCCATGCTGCTGGATGAGCAGCTGCACCGACGGGTCGGCCATGAAGGCGGCTTCGGCCGCCTGCTGTCGTTCGCCACGCTGACGGTCGGCACGCTGGTGCAGCGTTTCGGCCTCGGCGTTGCCGTGCTGGTCGATCACGATCTGCGGGGTCATCCCGAGCGGGCCGGACAGCGCCTCGCTCAAGGCCGCCAGCGAACGGTCCGAACACAGGTACTCAAATCCGGGCGATACCGCCAGTTTCAAGACGCCGTGCTGGAATCCGATGAACGCGGCATGCGCGGCCAGCTGCCGCGACGGGCCATTCAAGTGGCTCTGGGTGACCAGTTCCAGCCAGGTTTCGGCCGACTCCAGGTTCACCGGACCGCCCGTCACGGCGGCGGACGGCGGGGCGATGGCGATGCCCTGCGGGCGCGGCGTCGGTGCCGGAACAGCCGCCGGAGCCGGAGCAGCCGGCCGTGCCGGCGGGGCTTCCCACGGGGCCGCCATGGCCGCGTCGGGACCGGCCATTTCCACGGCAAGCGCCTCGTCGCGGTCGTCGGCGCCGGCCGGGTGCCACGGCGGCGGATCGTCTTCGGCAGCCGGTTCGGCCACGGGCGCGGGTGTCGGTTTCGGCGCGGCAGCCGGGGGGACCGGTGCCACGGGGGCCGCGACCGGCGCGGCTACGGCGGCCACGGGGACGGCACCTGCTACCGGGGTGGCAACGGCAGCCGGCGCGGCGGCCATGCCCCCCTGCTCGGCGCCCCGCGCACCGGTGCCCACGTCGGTGCCGGTGCCCGGGTCACGCGGCACGGGCGGCACGGCGGCGGCCGGGCGGAAGGCGAGCATGCGCAGCACGGCCATTTCAAACCCGGCGCGCGGGCTGGGGGCGAGGTGCAGGTCGCGGCGGCCACTGAGCGCCATCTGGTACCAGAGCTGCACCACTTCCGGGCGCAGCCGCTGGGCGAAGGCGGCGGCATCGATGCCCTCGCCGTCGGCCTGGGCGCCCGGCACCAGCTGCTGCACCTGGATGCGGTGCAGCGCTTCGGCCAGCGCTTCGAGCACGCCACTCCAATCGGGCGAAAACTCCGCCAACGCGGCCACGACCTGCAGCAGGCGCACGCCATCGCCGTCGGCCAGCGCCTCCAGCATGGCCGCCACCTGGGTCCGGTCGACGGTGCCCAGCATGGTGCGCACCACGTCCTCACGCAGCGCGCCGCCGGCATAGGCGATCGCCTGGTCGAGCAGCGACAGGCCGTCGCGCAGGCTGCCATCGGCGGCCTTGGCAAGCTGGACGATCGCGGTCGGATCGGACTCGATTTCCTCGGCGGCCAGGATGCGGGTCATCTGGCCCTGGATCTGGTCCTCGTCCAGGCGCTTGAGGTTGAACTGCAGGCAGCGCGACAGCACCGTGACCGGCAGCTTCTGCGGGTCGGTGGTGGCGAGCAGGAACTTCACGTGTTCCGGCGGTTCTTCCAGCGTCTTCAGCAGCGCATTGAACGCCGCCTTGGACAGCATGTGCACTTCGTCGATCAGGTAGACCTTGTACTTGCCGCGCGAGGGCATGTACTGGGCGTTCTCGATCACCTCACGGACATCGTCCACGCCGGTATTGGACGCGGCATCGATTTCCAGCAGGTCGATATAACGCCCGGAATCGATGTCCAGGCAGGACGGGCACTGACCGCACGGGTCGGCGCTGGTGCCCTGTTCGCAGTTGAGCGACTTGGCGAAAATGCGCGCGATGGTGGTCTTGCCGACCCCTCGCGTGCCGGTAAACAGGAATGCGTGGTGCACCCGGCCGCTGTCCAGCGCATTGCTGAGCGCGCGGACCACGTGTTCCTGGCCCACCAACTCGGCAAAACGCTTCGGACGCCACTTGCGGGCAAGGACGAGATAGGACATCAGGCCACCGTCTTCATCGGAACGTCCATTGTGCCATGCCTGTCCAGCCCCCCTGCCCCCTGATGCATACCGCTTGTGCGATTCCAATTCCCCCGCTAGAATCTGCGCCCCTGCAGCGGGTTATCGCAGCAGGTCCGGAGAGGTGTCCGAGCGGTTGAAGGAGCACGCCTGGAAAGTGTGTAAGCGTCTAAACCGCGCTTCGGGGGTTCGAATCCCCCTCTCTCCGCCAGACAAACGCAAAAGGCCGCCCCCAGGGGCGGCCTTTTGCGTTTGCCCGGCGGAGAGAGGGGGACGAGAAGCACCGGACGGGGGTTCGACGGATTCGCCCGGAGCGAATCCGGACAGCCGAATGGCTGGCCCCGGCAGCGCGCTTGCGCGCGGAGGGGCGGCCCCATGGATGGGGGCCGCAATCCCCGGCAATGAAGCGGCCACCTTACCGTCACGTTCAACGCCGTAGAGCCACGCCCTGCGTGGCTGCCCTTCGTTCAGCACCGCGCAGACACGCATGGCGTGCCCCTGCGATCTGGCACCGCGAAGCCACGCATGGCGTCCTGCGCGTTTACGCACTCGATACCTTCATCAACACCAGGCCGCTCACGATCAGCACCGCCGCCGCGATCCGCATCGCGTTGACCTGCTCGCCGAGGAACACGATGCCGATGATGAACGCGCCGACCGCACCGATGCCGGTCCAGATCGTATAGGCCGTGCCCAGCGGCAGGCTGCGCATCGCCAAGGCGAGCAGCCAGAAGCTGCCGATCATGCCGGCGAACGTGATGAGCGAGGGGGTGAGCCTGCTGAAGCCGTCGGACTGCTTCATGGCGAAGGCCCAGACGATTTCGAGTACACCGGCTGCCAGTAGATAGATCCAGGCCATATGGCCTCCTTTGATGGGGCCAGGTCGTCCTGGTCATTGATGCCCGATGCGGGGGAGGCCGTTCCTCCAGATGTGCGGGAATTTTAGCGGGTGGGGGTTGGCGTGGGGTGAACCAGGTCGTTGGGGATACGGGGTGTTCAGGTCTGCCTGGGACACGCATGGCGTGTTGTTACGTGGCGCAAGGGGATCATTGCGCGGCTGGCGCTGCCCGCGCCGGTTGGGATAGAATGCATGGCTGCACTGCAGGACACGTTCCTGCCTGCAACCCGTCTCTATGGTGGCCCCGTCGGCCCCTCGCGACGCTAGGTCGAAAATCCCGCCAGGGCCGGAAGGCAGCAACGGTATCGATCGACGCGGGCGCCGAGGTCAGCCGGCGGGGCCGCCACCTTTTTGGGCGGTGCAAACGCAGCCGCCTACAAAACAAGCAGCCGTCTAACAGACGGCTCTACCAGACGGCTCTACCCCGCCGCGTAGCCACCCGCCTCCGCGGCGCAGCCACGCAGGGCGCGGCTCTACGGGGGGGTTACCTTCGGGGCCGTCGGGTCCGACAGAACGACGCACTCGCCCGGCATCGCCACGCGGTGGCCGCGAAGGCGCAGGGCCTCGCCATCGGCTTCGCTGGCGTAGTGATAAAGCATCATCCGCGCCTGCAGTTCAGCGCTGTACTCGCGCTCAAGATCGTCCACACCGGTATGCGACGGGTTGCCGTGCAGGCCGCAGTCGTGCGCGATCAACTCGTTGTCCGCCGCATGCCGCGCCAGCATTTCCGGAATCGGGCGGGTGTCGCCGCTCCACACCAGCGCGCCCTGCAGGCGCAGGCCGTAAGCGGTTTCGGGCCAGTGGTGGCGCACCGGGAAGACCTCCAGGCGCACCCCGTCGTGCCAGAAGGCATCGCCGACGACGATCAGCTGGAAGGCGTCCCAGAAGTTGGCCCCGCCCTCGGCCAGCACGTTCGGGTAGTCGGCCACGCGCCGGTGCAGCAGCGGCACCACGGTGGCCGGCACGTACAAGCGGATGCGACCGCGGCGCTGCGGCGAGAAATAGGCGTCCACGAACAGCCGCTCGAAGCCGGCCACGTGATCGAGGTGCACATGGGTGACGAACACCGCATCGGGCATGCACCCGTACTGGGCCTGGAAGGCGGTAAGCCCTTCCCCGCCGCAGTCGATGGTCAGCCAGGGCTGGCCGGCGCGCTCGATCACCGCCATCGGCGAACCGAGCTGCACGGCCGACGCATTGCCGACCCCCATGAAACGCAGCGCCCAGTCCATCAGTAGCCCCGGTTCCAGGCCAGGTCATAGGCCCGACGCAGGCGCGCGTAATCCTTTTCCACGTCATCGTGGCTGCGCTCGCCGCGCAGTTTGACCAGCGAGCGGTGCAGGCGCTTGAGGTTGCGCTCGCGCCAGCCGGTGGCCGGAATGCGCTGCACGCCACGGTCGAAGTCGATCAACCAGCCGTGGCCGTTGGCATCGAACAGGATGTTGTGGGCATTGAGGTCGGCGTGGTCCAGGCCCGCGCGGTGGAAACGCGCGATCAACCGCCCGGTTTCCTCCCAGGGCGCCCCACGGCCGGCCACCAGCGCGCGATCGGCCAGCGAACGCACGCCTTCCAGGCGTTCCATCAGGATCGCGGCGCGGTAGCGCATGCCGTCGCGCAGGTAGAACGCGGCGATCGGGCGCGGCACCGGCAGCTTGAGCGCGCGCAGGGCGCGCATCAGGCGGAATTCGGCGAAGCTGCGGGTGCGGTTGGCCCCGCGCCACAGGTACTGGTCATGGCTGAGTTTGGCCGCCATGCCGCCGCGCAGGTACTGGCGCAGCACGCATTGACCGAACGGCGCATCGACGAACCAGGCGCCGCCGCGGCCGCCGTCGCCCACCGGCCGCGCCCGCTCGCCCCAGTGCGCCGGCGAGAACAGGCTCATCTCGGCTTGCCGCAGCCGTTCGCGGTCGAACAGAATGGCACCCATGCCGCGTCCATCACGGCAAGGCGTCAGCGCTTCAGTGGCGTCGAATGCGACCATTCCTTCGAGTCTAACAACACCATGGCATCAACGTCCTCTTCCTTGTGTCTTTTGCGTTTGTCGGCGCTGGGCGACGTGACCCACGTGGTGCCCCTGGTACGCACGCTGCAGCAGGCACGGCCGGGCACGCCACTGCACTGGGTCATCGACAAGGCCGGGCACAAGCTGCTCGATGGCCTGCCGGGGGTGGTGTTCCATGCGTACGACAAGAAGACCGGGCTGGCCGGCATGCGTGCGCTGCGCGCCGAGCTGCCGCCCGGCCGTTTCGAGGCCCTGCTGCAGATGCAGGTAGCCTTCCGCGCGAATGTGCTGTCGGCCTTCGTGCCGGCGCGCCGCCGGATTGGCTATGACAAGGCCCGCTCGAAGGACCTTCACGGTCTTTTTATCAACGAACGCATTCCCGACCGCCCCGGCATCCACGTGCTGGATGCGATCGGCAGCTTCTGCGAGCCGCTGGGCCTCCGCCAGACCGAGGTGAGCTGGGACCTGGCAACACCGCCGGCGGCGGTGGAATGGGCGCAGGCGCAGTGGCAGGACGATGGCCGGCCGGTGCTGATGATTTCCCCCTGCTCCAGCCACGTACGCCGCAACTGGTATGCCGACCGCTATGCCGCGGTGGCCAACCACGCCGCAGCGCGCGGCTGGCGGGTGGTGCTGTGCGGCGGGCGCAGCGAGCTGGAGCGCGGCATGTCCGATGCGATCCAGGCACAGCTGGAGGTACCGGCGCTGGACCTGGTGGGCAAGGACACCCTCAAGCAGCTGCCCGCCCTGCTGGCCCGCGCGGCGCTGGTGATGACGCCGGACTCGGGCCCGATGCACATCGCCAACGCGGTGGGCGCCAAGGTGCTGGGGCTGCATGCGGCGAGCAATCCACACCGCAGCGGCCCGTACTCGGACCGCGGCTACTGCGTGGACCGCTATGACGATGCCGCGCGCAGGTTCCTGGGCAAGCCGGCGAGCGAACTGAAGTGGGGCACCAAGATCGAGTTCGACGACGTGATGCAACTGATCACGGTGGACGACGGGATTGCCGCGTTCGAGCGGTACGTGACCGATCACCGCCCCGCCTGACCCTTTCTTGACGGTAGTGCCGACTGTTGGTCGGCAGCGGCCGTTGGTGGAGCAGCCGACCAACAGTCGGCTCTACCCAGTCGGCGCGGCTGGGCACCTCCGTGACGCTCAGCCGCGGCCGGCGTAGTCCTTGTACGACTTCTCTTCGACGTAGGCCGAGCCGAGCGCCAGGTTGATGTCCTTCTTGATGCGTGCGCGCTCGTCGTTCTGCAGGTAGACGCTGCGGGCCAGTTCCACGAAGTGGTCGTCGAAGGCCTGGGCCTTGTCCTGCAGGCGGATGTTGTCTTCGATGTCCCACAGCCGCTCGTTGACGGCCTTGAGTTCGGCACGCAGCCGCGCGATGTCCTTGACCCCGGCCGGGTGCGCCATCCAGGTCTTTTCCAGCGCACTCAGCTCGGCGCGGATGTTGGCCAGCTTGGCCGCGTCGCTGATGCGCTCTGACTTGATCTGCAGGATGGAGATCTTGTCGAGCAGTTCGCCGAAGGACACGGGAACGAGGATTTCTGCGGTCATGGGGGGCATTCCGTCTTGGATAAGGCCAGTTTAGCGAATAGGCACCTGCGGCGTATCCGGTAGAGCCACGCCCTGCGTGGCTGAGGAATTCCGGGGAACAACAGCCACGCAGGGCGTGGCTCTGCCGGCGAAGGGATTCCGCAGCGACCGCGCAACGCGCCGTTGCAATCCCCCCTCGACGTCGGAGACGCAAAAAAGGCCACCCAATGGGCAGCCTTTTTTGCGTATCTGGCGGAGAGGGGGGGATTCGAACCCCCGAGGCGCTATAAACGCCTGCCTGATTTCGAGTCAGGTACATTCAACCGCTCTGCCACCTCTCCAGATGGTCCCCGGCGAACCGGGGAGCGAATAATACGGTCAGGAGGCGCAGACGGCAAGCCATTCTCCGGCTTTCGATGAATTTCTTCTGTATCGATGCCTTGCCGGATGTCCGCAGGGCCGCGATCATGCCGTTATCCCTCAGCACTACACTCCCCGGCCCGCGCCCGCCATGATCGAATTCGGACACCTCACCCACCCTGGCCTGCGCCGTGACCTCAATGAGGACACCTACTACGGGGACGGCGAGCTGGCACTGTGGCTGGTGGCCGACGGCATGGGCGGCCACGCCTGCGGCGAAGTCGCCAGCGCGTTGGCGCGCGAGACGATCGTGCGCGAGATCCGCCAGGGCGCCTCGCTGGCCCACGCGATCCGGGTGGCCGACGAGGAAATCATCCGCACCTCGCGGCGCCGCAACGACAGCCTGCCGATGGGCACCACGGTGGTGGCCGCGCGCGTACAGGGCAACCGCTATGAAGTGGCCTGGGTCGGCGACAGCCGTGCTTACCTGTGGCGCGACGGCACGCTCGCCCAGCTCAGCCAGGACCACAGCGTGGTGCAGGAAATGGTGGCGCAGGGCAACCTGACCGCCGAACAGGCGCGCGCGCACCCGCACCGCAACGTGGTGACCCAGGCACTGGGCGTGACCGATCCGGCGCATCTGAACGTGGCCACCACCACCGGCGAGCTGCGCCCGGGCATGCAGCTGCTGCTGTGCAGCGATGGCCTGACCGAAGAGGTCGAAGACAGCGGCATCGCCCGCACCCTGGCCTACGACGACGCCAGCGCGCAGGAATGCGTGGATACCCTGGTGGCCGCGGCCCTCGACGGCGGCGGCTCGGACAACATCACCGTCATCCTGGTGCGCTGCCACTAGGCACGCCATCGGTAACCCTCTGGAGAAGAGCCCCCTTCTTGTTGAAGGGGGCGCGCCAACGGCGCGGGGTCAAGGTGGAATGCGTGGGCAACGGGTGCCGCAGGCGCCGGTTGCCAACATCACCGTCATCCTGGTGCGCTGCCACTAGGCACGCCATCGGTAACCCTCT
>NZ_DAMCID010000036.1:0-4179 GCF_032099025.1 Stenotrophomonas sp. | reverse complement strand
TTCTTGTTGAAGGGGGCGCGCCAACGGCGCGGGGTCAAGGTGGAATGCGTGGGCATCGGGTGCCGCAGGCGCCGGTTGCCAACATCACCGTCATCCTGGTGCGTTGCCATTGACCTGTGGGTGTCACGACCAACAGTCGTGACCTACCGAAGCGGTGGCTACGCCACCGCTTCTTCCTCCACCGTCGGGCCATCCCAGATCGCATGCCCGGCCTTCTTGCGCAGCTTGGCCAGGCGCGCTTCATGCGCCTCGCGTTCCGAGGCGGTGGCCACCACGCGCGGGCGCGGCAACAGACGCGAGGTGTCGAACGCCTGGGCGTGGGCCGTGCCCGGCCGCGCCTCATTGGCCGACCCGAACCCGATCTCTTCCTGGCCGGACGTCAGCGCGATGTACACGTCGCCCAGGATCTGGGCATCGAGCAGGCCGCCGTGCAGCTGGCGGTGCGCGTTGTCCACGCCCAGCCGCTTGCACAGGGCATCGAGCGAGTTTCGCTGGCCGGGATAGCGCTCGCGCGCCATCTTCAGCGTATCGATCACGGTGCAGCGGTCGGTGATCTTGCCGTAGTGGTCGCCCAGCAGCGACAGCTCGTAATCCAGGAAGCCCAGATCGAACGCGGCGTTGTGGATGATCAGCTCGGCGCCGTCGATGTAGGCCAGGAATTCCTCGGCGATCTGCGCGAAGACCGGCTTGTCGGCCAGGAACTCCAGGGTCAGGCCGGTGACTTCCTGCGCGCCCTGTTCGAACTCACAATCCGGCTTGAGGTACTGGTGGAAGTTGCTACCGCTCGGACGGCGTTCGAGCAGCTCCACACAGCCGATTTCGACGATGCGGTTGCCCTTCCGCCATTCCAGGCCGGTGGTTTCGGTATCCAGGATGATCTGACGCATGGGCTCAGTGTACCGGGCCGGCGGCGCGGATACGGATCGCGGCGTCGCGCGCCAGCGTATCCACGCGCTCGTTGTCGGGGTCGCCCGAATGGCCCTTCACCCAGCGCCAGTCGATGGTGTGCTTCAGCGTGGCCGCATGCAGCCGCTCCCACAGGTCGCGGTTCTTTACCGGGTCACCGCCGGCCGTCTTCCAGTTCTTGCGGATCCAGCCCGGCATCCACTGGGTCAGCCCCTGACGCACGTACTGCGAATCGGTGTACAGCACGATGTCACACGGTTCGGTCAGCGCTTCCAGGCCGGAAATGGCGGCCATCAACTCCATGCGGTTGTTGGTGGTGTGCGCTTCGCCGCCGCTCAGTTCGCGCTCGTGCCCCTTGTAGCGCATCAACGCGGCCCAGCCGCCGGGGCCGGGGTTGCCGAGGCAGGAACCGTCGGTGTGGATTTCAATGGTTTTCAATACAACTCCAGATCAGGTCGCCACGGTGCCGTGCCAACGGCGTACCGGCAGTGGCGTGGGTCCCGGCAGGGCCAGGGTGCGTTTTTCGGCGGTATACAGGCAGGCGGCGCGCAACGGCGCCAGGCTGCTGCGGTCGGGGTCGCGGTCGCGCCACATCGGGCCCAGCCAGGCCAGCTCCGTGCAGGCCAGGCCGGCCTGCTCCAGGGTGTGGCGCAGGCGCTGCGGCGTGCGCACCACCAGCCCATGCCGGCGCCATTGGCGGCGGAACGGGCTGAACGGGTTGAGCGTGGACAGCCACAGCCGGCCGCCGGGCATCAGCACGCGCGCGCATTCGGCGATGAGCTGTTCGGCATCGCGGGCAGTGACATGCTGCAGCACGATGGCGTTGAGGCTCTCACTGGGCAGCGGCAACGGCAGCGCACAGGTGGCGTCGCCGGCGTAGCCGCCCGGGCGGCGGTACAGGCGCAGCCCCTGGCCCGGCAGCTCGGCCGCGTCGGCCCACGCCGGGGTCGGCGCGATCCACAGCCAAGGGGTCACGGGGTGTGCCGCCAACAGGGGAACCAGGCGCTGGCGCTCCAGTTCACACAGCATGCGCGCCGGTTCAGTATCAAACCAGGATGCGACTGACGCTTGACGGGGGCTCGGCGTGGCGGGCATGGTCCAATTCTATGCGACTGACTGCCCTACCCGCATTTGCGGACAACTACATCTGGGCGCTGGTTGACAGCGCCGGCCGGGCGATCGTGGTCGACCCTGGCGATGCCGCCCCCGTTCTGGCCGCCGCAGCGCAGCAGAACTGGGTTCCCCACACGATTCTGCTCACCCACCACCACGACGATCACATCGGCGGCGTGGCGGCGCTACAGGCCCGGTACGCAGGGCTGGAGGTGGTGGCGCCTGACGATCCGCGCATTCCCCATGCCACCCGCCGGGTCGCCGAGGGTGAACACGTTCAGGCATTGGGCCTGGAGATCGACGTAGTATCCGTGCCCGGACACACCCGGTCGCACATCGCGTTTCACACCGCTGAACATCTTTTCAGTGGCGATTCGCTGTTCAGCCTGGGCTGTGGACGGATGTTCGAAGGTACGCCACCCCAGCTCCTGGCATCCCTGCAGAAGCTGGCGTCCCTGCCGCCGCACCTGTTGCTGTGCTGCGGCCATGAGTACACCGTGTCAAATGCCGTCTTCGCGCGGCATGTCGACCCCGCCAACGCCGCGCTCGCGCGACGCCAAGAGGAGGCCCTGGCCATGCGCCGCGATGAACGCTCCACGCTGCCCGTTTCACTGGCCAGCGAGCTGGAATGCAATCCGTTCCTGCGAACCGATACCCCCGAGATCCGTGCTGCGGTCAGCGCACACCTGGGTCGCCCCGTCACCGATGAAGTCGATGTCCTTGCAGGTCTGCGGGGCTGGAAAGACGGATTCCGAACATGACCCGGCGATGGATGCCGCTCGCGTTGGGCCTGGCGGTCGCCTTGGCCGGCAACGCGGGCGCCCAATCGCTGGGCGCGGGCATGTCGCAGAACGTGGCCGGGCTGTCGCAGCTGCCGCTGGACGCCGCCGCGCTCCCACCCGCCTCGGTACGCAACGGCCAGGAGATCTTCGCCAGCTTCCGCGACGGCCTGGCCGAACCGACCTGCAATGCAGAAGCCACCAGCCCGCGCTGGCAGAAGCAGTTCGCGCATGCGCCGTCACGGCTGGCCAACCAGGATGACGACGCGCTGGTGCTGTTCGGGTATGTGGTCGAAGAGCTGCGCGCGGCCAACCTGCCCACCGAATTCGCGCTGATCCCGTTCGTGGAAAGCGGCTACCGGCCCAATGCCCGCAACGGCAGCGGTCCAGCAGGACTGTGGCAGTTCATTGCCACCACCGCCAAGAACCATCGCGTGCAGATGACCAACGGCTACGACGGCCGGTTGTCGGCAGTGGACTCCACGCAGGCAGCGGTGCGTTATCTCAAGACGCTCCACGGCATGTTCGGGGGCGACTGGCGCCTGGCCACCATGGCCTACAACGCCGGCGAATACCGGGTGCTGCAGTCCCTGCGCAAGGCCGGCATGAATGCGCAGAACGCCCGCCCGGCCGAACTGCCGGGGCTGTCGCCGATCACCTACTCCTATGTAGAGAAGCTGCACGCCCTGGCCTGCGTGCTGGAGAACGCGGAAACGTCGCCGGGCGTGATGGCCTCGCTGGACCGCACCGTGCCGGTGCTGAAGGGCCACACCCTGCCCGCGGGCACCAGCGTGCAGCAGTGGGCCGCCCAGCGCTCGCTGGACCCGGCCCGCATTGCCCGGCTCAACCCGGCCCTGGCCAGCGGCAAGGGCCGCCCCAGTGGGCAGGTCACCCTGCTGGCCCCGGCCACGCACGCGCCGGTGGATGCCACGGTGATGCTGGCCAAGGCCGACGTTCCCGCGGCCGACACGGCCGGCCCCACCACCGAGACGCAGACCGCCCGACGTGCGGTGGCCAGTGCCGACCGGCCGCGCGCGCGCCGTCATACGGTGCGCAATGGCGAATCCGCCTGGACCATCGCCAAGCGCTACGGCATGCCGTTGAAGGCGTTGCTGTCGCTGAACAACCTGAGCGGCAGCAGCGTGCTGAAGCCCGGCGCGGTATTGCGCGTAGAGGATTGAGCCACGCCGTTGCCGGCGAGCACAAAAAAAGGCCCGGCAATGCCGGGCCTTCTGCTTTCAGGGCGCCGGCCAATGGCCGGCACCCTCAGGCAACCGTTACAGGTTGCCCTCCTCGATCTGCACCTTGTAGTGCTTGCGCATGGATTGGACGAACGCCCTGGCCGAGGCCATGCCGTCCATCTGGTCCAGCTGCTGCTTGA
>NZ_DAMCID010000035.1:19171-33919 GCF_032099025.1 Stenotrophomonas sp. | reverse complement strand
CCGAGCCCCGTCGCGGCCGGTAGGTCCCTGGCAAAGTAAAGGAGGAGGGGGCGGCGAAGGCCGACACCGGGGGACATTTGCGTAGGGGCCTGCCGGCCGCGGCGGGGCCCTCAACGCTCGCGATGGATCTGTCGAAGACCGCGCCCCGGCTCCTACAGCCGTCGAACTGACACGCTCCCATCATCGCGAGGCGAACCTCGTTGGGGCCTGCCGGCCGCGGCGGGGCCCTGAACGCTCGCGATGAACGTGATCGAAGACCCTGCACCAAGCTTCCAGGCCAATCGGAATGAGACGCTCCACTCAGATGGGAGAAGAACCGTTTGCTTGGCAAGGTATGATGGCCGTTCCCCCCGATCATTCACGTCATGTGAACGATTGCGACTGTCTTCCTCTTCCCCAAGGACCTCTAGTTCGCATGCGCATCCTGCTTGCCCGTCACGGCGAAACCCCGTGGAATGCCGAAGGCCGTTACCAGGGCCAGATCGATATCCCGTTGTCGCCCATCGGCGAAGCCCAGGCCCAGGCCTTGGGTGAGCGCCTGAAGTCGGTGGATATCACCCGTGCCGTGGCCTCGCCGCTGGTACGCGCCCAATACACCGCGCAGCTGGCGCTTGGCGCCGAGCGCGCTCCCATGCTGCTGACCGAACCGGAACTGCAGGAAATCGCCCACGGCGAGTGGGAAGGCCTGCTGGCGAGCGAGATCAACGAAAAAGACCCGTCCCGCCTGCAGGCCTGGCGCGAGGAGCCCGATACCGTGCTGATGCCCGGCGGTGAATCGCTGCGCCTGGTGCTGGACCGCAGCTGGCGTGGCCTGGCCCGCGCCACCGAAGGTCTGGGTGAACACGACACGCTGCTCGTGGTCGCCCATGACGCGGTCAACCGGGTGATCCTGTGCCGCATCCTGGGCCTGCCGCTGTCGCGTCTGTGGACCTTCCGCCAGGCGCCGACCACGCTCAACCTGCTGGAAGGCGCCGACCTGGACAGCCTGGAAGTGGTGCGCCTGAATGATTGTGCCCATCACACGCCGTTCTTTGGTGAGGCCAAGCATCGGGCGTTGTAGGTTGGGGGCAGCCGACTAACAGTCGGCTCTACCAGTCGGCGCTACCGGTCGGCTCTACCCGTCGGCTTCCATCTCGTTTCATTGTTCCGCCATCAGCACGATTTATTGTCATGACGAATACCCGCCCGCACGCACTGGCCGACTGGCTTACCTACATCGAGCAGCAGCATCCCGCCACCATCGACATGGGGCTGGACCGCGTGCGTGCGGTCGCCACGGCACTGGGCCTGGGGCAACCCGCGCCGCACACCCTCGTGGTGGGCGGCACCAACGGCAAGGGTTCCACGGTTGCCTTCATCGAGTCGATCGCACGTGCGGCCGGCTGGAAAGTCGGCGCGTATACCTCGCCACACCTGCTGCGCTACAACGAGCGCGTGCGCATCGACGGTGAGGACGCCTCGGACGATGCCCTCATCGCCGCGTTCAACGCAATCGAAGACGCGCGCGGCAGCACCACGCTCACCTATTTCGAGTACGGCACGCTGGCCGCGCTGCACCTGTTCGCGCACGCCGGGTTGGACCTGGCCGTACTCGAAGTCGGGCTGGGCGGGCGCCTGGACGCGGTCAACATCGTCGATGCCGACGTGGCGGTGATCACCACCGTCGACATCGACCACAGCGACTGGCTGGGCGACGACCGCGAAGCAATCGGCGCGGAGAAAGCCGGCATCATCCGCGGTTGGAAGCCGGTGATCCTGGGCGAGACCGATCCGCCGTCCAGCGTGCTGGCACGTGCGTATCTCCTCGGTGCAAACGCCATCCGCGGCGGCAGTGATTTCTTCGCCGATACCGTGGACGCGGAGCGCTGGCGCTGGCGCGACGTGGGGTTCAGCATCGAACTGCCGATGCCGGCCCTGCGCGGCCCCATCCAGCTGCGCAATGCCGCCTCGGCGATTGCCGCGCTGCGCGCGCTGGATGCGCCGTTGCCGCGTGCCGCCATCGTCGACGGTGTGGCCCAGGCGCGCATCCGTGGCCGCCTGCAGGCGTTCGATCGTGATAGCGTGGAAGTGCTGGTCGATGTGGGCCACAACCCGCAGGCGGCGCGTGAACTGGCGGCGGCGTTGAAGGCCGCACCGGTGCCCGGACGTACCCTGGCCGTGTTCGCCGCCCTGCAGGACAAGGATGCCGTTGGCGTGGTGGACGCCCTGGCCGAACGCGTCGATGCCTGGCATCTGGCCGGGCTGGACGGTGCGCGCGCACAGAGCGCGGCGGCATTGCAGTCGCGCCTGGCCGGGACTGCCGCGGCCGACGCCGTCACGCACGTGGACGTCGAAACCGCGCTGCAGCAGGCACTGGCCGCCGCGCACCCCGGCGACCGTGTGCTGGTGTTCGGCTCCTTCCACACCGCCGCGCAGGCGTTGCAGTGGCTGGATCACGCCCGCTGATGCGGCTCATGCACCGCATTGTTCAGCCGCCTTCGACGCGGTACACGCGCACGCCCGTATAATCGCCGTGGCATTCCGCCGCGCCGCCCTGCCTGCCTTCCGTGGATACTCCTCTGAAACAGCGACTGATTGGTGCCATCGTCCTGGTGGCGTTGGCCGTGATTTTCCTGCCCATGCTGGTCAAGGGTCCTGCCCCCGACAGCGGCGTGGCCAACGTGCCGATCACCGCACCTGACGCACCGGCCGACGGCCAGTTCCAGACCCGTGAACTGCCGCTGGTTGCGCCGACCGGCGGCGCCACCGGCCTGCAGAGCGGTGTATCCAGCACCCAGCCGCTGCAGGATGCGGCCGCGCCCACCGAACCGGCCGCTGCCGATGCCTCGCCCGCCGTGGCGGCCGGCAATTACGCCGTGAGCTTTGGCGCGTACGCCAGCCAGGCCGACGCCAATGCGGTGATTGCCTTCCTGAAGAAGGCTCAGCTGCCCGGCTTCAGCGAGTCGGCCACGATCAATGGCCGCCAGGCCTGGCGCGTGCGCGTGGGGCCGTATGCCGACCGCGCCCAGGCCGAAGCCGCCCGCCTCGAAGCGGTGAAGGTGCGCAACGACGTCAAGGCCGAAGTGGTGACCCTGGACGCGCGTGCCGACAGCGCCGTGGCCGCCGCGCCCACGCCGGCGTCCGCCAGCACCCCGACGCCGGCCGCCTCCAGCGCCAGCGCCGCATCGGCTGCCGCTCCGGTGAAGACCGAAGCACTGCCGCCTGAACCCGTGGCAGCCGCCAAGCCGGCGCCGAAGCCGGACGCACCGAAGCCCGAACCGAAGCCCGAGCCCAAGCCGGCCCCGACCACCGCGGCCAAGCCGGTCGACGTCCCGGCCGCGCCGGCCGCCAGCAGCGTGGGCTTCGCCGTCCAGCTCGGCGCGTTCGGCCAGGCCGCCGAGGCCAACGCGCTGCGCGACAAGGTCCGCGCGGCCGGGTTCAGCGCATTCGTGGAGCAGGTACGCACCGACAAGGGCACGCTCAACCGCGTGCGCGTCGGCCCGGTCGCCAATCGAGCCGAGGCGGAGAACCTCAAGGCCCAGGTTGCGTCCAAGGTCGGCGTGGCCGGCATGGTCCGGCCGCATCCCTGATGCGGTCCCTGCGCCCGCACCGCGTGGCCGGACGGTCCCCTGAGGGGCGCGCATGATCGATTTCATGCTGCTTGCGGTCATCGGGATCTCGACCCTGCTCGGGGTGATGCGCGGTTTTGTCAGTATCGTCATCAGCACCTTTTCCTGGCTGCTGGGGGGCTGGGCCGCGCTGATGTTCGGGCGCAGCGCCGCCGGCTGGTGGTCGGCGCCGGCCGCGCCCGGGACTGGGCATTTCTTCGCCGGGTACCTCACCGTGTTCCTGCTGGTGATGGTGTCGGTGTGGGCGGTGGGCCTGGTGATCCGCCAGGCGGTGCGTTCCACCAGCATGAACAGCGCCGACCGGGTACTGGGCGGCGGCCTGGGCCTGGCCCGCGGTGGCCTGATCGGCTGCGCCCTGTTGCTGCTGGCGTCCTACACCCCGGTGACCCGTGAGGCGACCTGGCGCGACTCGCACCTGCGCGCCCTGCTGGACCCCGGCGTGGGCTGGATGCAGGCCAAGATGCCGCGCATGCCCGACCTGCCGCAGATGCCGGACCTGAAGCAGATGCCCAGCCTGCAGGGCATGCCGACGGCGCTGCCCGAGGTGAACATGGCGCAACTGCCGGGCACGGAGTTGGGCAAGCCGGGCCGGACAGGCGATAATGGCGTTCTTGGCCAGTTGCTGGGTGGACGCGGATGGCCGCGACCGCTGGATGAGACCCCGCAGCAGGCGGTGGACCCCGCCGACGTGTGGGCGCAAGGCACCGGACAACGCTCCCCCCAGAACATCGACCCGGCGCTCGTGCGCCCGGACGACACCGCTCCGGCACGGAACGGTTCCCCCGGCCAGGCACGGCCACCTTCACAGTAAACGGGCCCAGCCCAGCGGAGATTCGCACCATGTGTGGCATCGTCGGAATCGTCGGCAACCAGAACGTCGCCGGGCAGTTGTATGACGGCCTGACCGTCCTCCAGCATCGCGGCCAGGACGCGGCAGGCATCGCCACCGCCGACGGCACGCGCCTGCGCGTGCAGAAGGCCAACGGGCTGGTCCGCGATGTGTTCGATGCCAAGCGGATGTCCACGCTGGAAGGCCGCGTCGGCATCGCGCACGTGCGCTACCCGACCGCCGGTTCGGAAGGCATGGACGAGGCGCAGCCGTTCTACGTGAACTCCCCGTACGGCATCGCGCTGGCCCACAACGGCAACCTCATCAATACCGAAGCGCTGCGCCAGCAGGTGTTCGAACAGGACCGCCGCAACGTCAACACCGATTCGGACAGCGAAGTGCTGTTGAACGTGTTCGCCTTCGAACTCGATGCGCAGCGCCAGCTGACCCCGGAAGCGGCGATCCGTGCCGTGGCCGCTGTGCACCGCCGCGTCAAGGGCGGCTATGCGGTGATCAGCGTGGTGCTGGGCCTGGGCCTGGTCGCCTTCCGCGATCCGCACGGCATCCGTCCGCTGGTGCTGGGCAAGCGTGCCCACGCCGAAGGCGACGAGTACATCGTGGCCTCCGAATCGGCTGCACTGGACGTGCTGGGCTTCCAGCGCGTGCGCGACGTGCGCCCGGGCGAGGCGCTGGTCATCACGGCGCGCGGCGAGCTGTTCTCCGACGTGTGCGCCGAGCCGGTCGAGCACAGCCCGTGCATCTTCGAGTACGTGTATTTCGCGCGCCCCGATTCGATGATCGACAACGTGTCGGTACACAAGGCGCGCATGCGCATGGGCATCAAGCTGGGCGAGAAGATCCTGCGCCTGCGCCCCGACCACGACATCGACACCATCATCCCGATCCCGGATACCTCGCGCGATGCCGCGCTGGAAATCTCCAATGTGCTCGGGGTGAAGTACCGCGAAGGCTTCATCAAGAACCGCTACATCGGCCGTACCTTCATCATGCCGGGGCAGGGTGAGCGGGTGAAGTCGGTGCGCCGCAAGCTCAATCCGATCCACCTGGAGTTCCGCAACCGCGTGGTGCTGCTGGTCGACGATTCGATCGTGCGCGGCACCACCAGCCAGCAGATCGTGCAGATGGCGCGCGACGCCGGTGCGCGCAAGGTGTACCTGGCCAGCGCCGCGCCGCCGGTCCGCTACCCGAACATCTACGGTATCGACATGCCGGCCGCCGAAGAGCTGGTCGCGCATAACCGCAGCGTGGAAGAGATCGAGGCGCACCTGGGCTGCGACTGGTTGATCTACCAGGACATCGAAGACATGGAAGCGGCGGTGCGCGAGGGCAACCCGGAGCTGAAGTCGTTCGATTCGTCGTGCTTCAACGGTGTGTACCCGACGGGCATCGAGCCGGGCTACTTCGAGCGCATCCAGCAGTTGCGTTCGGACGACGCCAAGCACAAGCGTCGCGCCTGAGGCACGGCGGGTGAGCGCGCAGCTGCCGCTGGACGATGCGGCCGGTGACCTGTTGCGCGCCGCGCAGCAGTGCATGGCCGAAGCCGATCCGCTGCGCAAGGCGGCGCTCACCCAGCAGTACGCGGCGCAGTTCCGCGCGGGGCAGTTGAAGGTGCGGGCGGATGCACCGCCGCCGGAGCCGATCCGCATGCCGGGCCGGCCACCGCAGCTGCAGCTGGTGCACCCGCGCGATGTGCCCCGTCGTGCATTGGGCAATGTAGAAGGGCGCGCCGCGTTCATCCACGCCATCGCGCATATCGAACTCAACGCCATCGACCTGGCCTGGGATGCGGTGTACCGCTTCCGCGGGCTGCCGGGGTCGTTCCATGCCGATTGGGTCAGCGTGGCCGACGACGAGTCGCGGCACTTCCAGCTGCTGCACGCGCGGTTGCAGGCGCATGGCCATGCCTACGGCGATTTCGCGGCGCACAACGGGCTGTGGGAGATGTGCGAGAAGACGGCGCACGACGGGTTGTCGCGCATGGCGCTGGTGCCACGCGTGCTCGAGGCGCGCGGGCTGGATGTAACGCCGGGCATGATCAACAAGCTGCGGTCGGCCAACGACCATGCCACTGCTGACGTGCTGGAGATCATCCTGCGCGAGGAGGTGGCGCATGTGGCGGCGGGCACGCGCTGGTACCGGTGGTATTGCGAACGCGCCGGGGTGGAACCGCGTGCACGCTTCATGGCGCTGCTGAAGGAATACGCCAACGGCTTCCTGTATGGCCCGTTCAACCTGGAGGCGCGCCTGCTGGCCGGATTCGAGCAGGAAGAGCTGGCGGAACTGATCGAGCAGGCCGGGCGTACTGGCCCCGCATCGCAATCGGCGCGATAACCGTGCCGTTGTGCCGGGCTTTGCCCGGCTTCATGCATTTGGGCTAACAGCCCTTTGTCAGTGGGTCCGTGATTTGGCGGGTCGGTGCGGGTTTGCGGGACACGCCGTGAATCCCGCTCTGCGGTCCGGCCCAGCCGCTGGCGGCTGTGCGTTCAGTCGTACACGAGGCAGTGCCTCGTAAGCGTACGCCTTCACCCATGGAGGCTTGTAGAAAACTTGCTCGTGTACGCAATCCTGCGTACACGGCAAGGCCTGGGTTGGGCGTCCTGCCCAACCCGCCCGGCGCATGCGCCGAGCCCATGTTTTCTACAGTCCCGCAAACCCGCCCCGACCCACCTTCGACGGTGTGTCGGTTGCCGCGGGAACAGCGGGCCGCTTCGCGGTAGGGTTGAATCCCAATTAATTGCCGATAACGGTGCAACACGCGATGGCGCATGAAAACAAACGACGCTGTCGACGCAACCTAAAGCGCCGCTACACGTTCCGTAACACTACCCGCGTCCCGTCTTCCGTAGGCCGGTTGATGTAAAACAACCCCGGGCCCGGCCGGTACGGCAATTCGCGTGTGGCTTCGTCGGCCGCATACAACAGCGCGGTATCGCCCAGCGCGTCGAAATTCCAATGTGCTGATTGCATGAGGTAGCGCCGACGCAGCAGTAATTCCTGCGATGCATCGAGAGCCTGGCCCGACACCAGGCGCGCGGCGATCGATTGCAGGTCCGGCGGCAATGCCATCGCCGGATCATCGTCCGGCGCCCGCGCCCACACCACCCCTGCCGCTGCCGCGCGCTGGTGCAGGATCCGCAGCGCCACCAGCTGGTAGCGCCAGTCGATGTCGCGCTTCAGCACCACGGCGGCATGCGCGTACAGCACCCACTGCGGCAGCACGCTGTCACTGCCGGCAATGCGCACCTGCTGCCAGCGGTGCCATACATCCACCCACACAGTGTCCTCGCCCAGACCAAGCGCGGCCTGCCACCGCCGGCACTCGGCCTGTGCGCGGGTGTACACCTGGGTGGCACGCAGCAGCGCCAACGGCGGTGCCGTGGCGTCGGGCACTGCGTGCGCACGGAGGCGCTGGCCGATGGGACGGGTCAGCAGCTTCGGGCCCTCGATGCGCTGGTCGTAGCCGCCACCGATGTTGGCGTGCACGCCGGGCAGGGCGATCTCGTCGTGCGTGGGTGCCACCGTGGTCAGCGGAAAGTAGTGGCGGTGTTCATCACGGGCGACCAGCTGCAGCACCTTGTCGGCGCAGCCGGCGGCCAGTGCCACCTGGGGCAGTTCGTCGAGTTGCCGGGGACTGATCGCCACCACGGTGTCCAACAACCCGACCATGCGTACCGGTCGCGTGCCCAGCGCAGCGCCGAGCTGCCAGCCGGTGCGGCGCAGCTGCTCCTGAAGCCAGGCGCGGCCATCGGCGCGGTTGAGCCGGTTGACCGCATCGCGCGCCGATGCCGCGCCGCGCGAGTAGCCGAACAGATCCAGCCGCACCTGCGCCAGCACCCGCTGCGGAAACTGCCGCGACAGTGCGCGCAGCGCGTCGGGCAGGCGCTCGTCCAGCGCCCGACGTACCTTGGCTTTCACGCCGGTGCGGCCGATGCCGAAGGCCAGGCCCATCAGGTCGTCGTCCTCGCCGGTGCGGGTACCGGCACCTTCGATGTAGATCGCCAGCGAGAGCGGCCCGGACGGGTCAGGCACCTGCTGCCGGTGGTCGGGGTAGAGCGCATGCAGGCGCGCAATGTTGGTGAGGCCGTTGCTGTAACTGCTGGTCAGGCGGCTCTGGTAGGGCGAGGCGTCGTCGGCCAGCACCGCCGGTGCCGGTGGGCGGGGTGCCGGGGTGGTACTGCCGGGTGGGTGCGAGGCGTGCATCAGATTGTCGGCGTTGTTGCGCGTGCCGTCGAAAAACAGGCCGATCTGCAGCGTCACCGGCGCTGTGGTGGTCGGAGTGAGCTGCCCTGCCATGGACTCGGGTCCCCTGTCGATGCGCTCTCAAGGTAGCGCGAAACCGACGCCGGCGCGACGTAGCTGAACCGCTGCGGTTGCGGGTCACAGTTCCGACATTTGATCGGGGGCGTCTATTGAATTCACGCGATCAATTGGCGCCAGATGGTGCTGCCTGGTGAGAGGGGCAGTAGGGCGAACACGTTCACTTCCGTTGTTCACTCAAAGAGAGGCGACATGATGTCCAGTTCGATGAGCAAGACCGCAGGTGCGATCACGTTGTTCCTGGCCGCCGTGGGTACGGCCGCCGCCGCGCCCCTGTTCGAACCGGTAACGGTCCTGAGCCGCGCCAGTGCGGCCAGCCAGCCGGCCGCGCAGGCCGTGCTGTCGGCACCGTCCACGGCCGCCGTGCAGGAAGTCCGCGTTGACGCCGCCGCCGTAGTGGCTGGCCAGCGGCAACTGGAGTTCGAACTGCTCGGCACGCCGGTACAGGCGCTGCAGCAGCGCGTGGAAAGCCTGCCCGATGGCGGCAGCATCTGGTACGGCAGCCTGCAGAACGCGGGGTCCAAGTTGACCCGCCAGACCGGCGCGCAGGATCCGGGCAATTCGGTGATCCTGGTCCAGTCCGGCGGCACGGTCACCGGGTCGATCCGCAAGGACGGCACGCTGTATCGGCTGCGCCCGCTCAGCGACGGCCGCCACGTGCTGGTGCAGGTGGACGAGTCGCGCATGCCGGCCGAACACCCGGCGGACTACAACGCGCTGCCGAAGATCGAGATGCCGGTCAGCGACCGCGCCGGCATCGCCGCCGCCTCGTCAGGATCGCCGGCCACCATCCGTGTGCTGGTGGTCGCCACCAATGCGGCGGTCAGCGCCTATGGCGGCAACATGCAGTCGCTGGTACAGCTGGCCGTGGCGGAATCCAACCAGGGCTACACCAACAGCAACGTCGGCATCACCCTGCAGCTGGCCGGTTACCAGGCGGTCGCGTATACCGAATCGGGCAATTTCACCACCGACCTGACCCGCTTCCGCTCGACCAGCGACGGCTACATGGACGCCATCCACACCACCCGCAACAGCACCGCGGCCGACGTGGCCGTGCTGCTGATCAACAACGCAAGCTACTGCGGCCTGGCGTCCGGCATCGGGTCCACTGCATCGACGGCGTTTGCGGCGGTGTACTGGGACTGCGCCACCGGCTACTACTCGTTCGCACACGAGATCGGTCATCTGCAGAGCGCGCGGCATGACATCTCCACCGACTCCAGCACCTCGCCGTACGCGTATGGCCATGGCTACCGCTACCAGCCGGCGACCGGCTCGCGCTGGCGCACGATCATGGCCTATGACTGCACCGCCGGCTGCCCGCGCCTGAACTTCTGGTCCAACCCCAACATCAGCTACAACGGGGTACCGATGGGCATCGCGGCCAGTGCCGACAACCAGCGCGTGCTGGTCAACACCAAGGCAGCGATTGCCGCGTTCCGCTGACGGTTTCCGGGGCACACGACCAATGGTATGCCCGCCGTAAGGCGGGTACCCTTCGGGCCGTCGGCAAGCGACGCAAGGAAGGGCTTCGCTCTTCCTTGCGTGTGCTACCGGTAGGGACGCGCACTGTCCGTGTTGGTCGGTACGCTCTACGCGCCGTTACGCCAGCGAATCCAGCGTCCAGCCCTGCGCGGTGACGCGCAGCACCGAGCCCTGTTCGTACCAGTCGCCCAGCACGATGCGCGTGCACGCGCGGCCGCCGGCCTGCAGCGCGTGAATCGCCGGGCGGTGGGTGTGTCCGTGGATCATCGTGTCCACGCCATAGCGCACGAACGTGGCGGTGACCTCGTCGGGGGCCACATCGGTGACGGTCTCGAAGGTGGCGCGGTCGCCCTGCTTCATTTCCGACTGACGGGCCTGGCTGGCATCGCGTGCCTTCTGCGCGAAGGCGATGCGCGCGGCCAGCGGCTGCGCCAGGAACTGCGCCTGGAACACCGGGTCTCGGGTCTGCGCGCGGAACTGCTGGTAGGCCACGTCGTCGGTGCACAGCAGGTCGCCGTGCTGCAGCAGCACAGGCGTGCCGTACAGGTCGATGACGCTCGGATCGGGAAGGATGCGGAACCCGGCGCGGCGCGCGTAGTCATCGCCGACCAGGAAGTCGCGGTTGCCACGGATGAAATACACCGGGTCCCCGGCGTCGGCCACGGCCTTCAGGGCATCGGCGACGGCGTCGGCGGCGGGCGAGGGCGTGTCATCGCCGATCCAGGCTTCGAACAGATCGCCCAGGATGTACAGCGCGTCTGCCTGCATCGCCTCGCGGCGCAGGAATGCCAGGAACAGGTCGGTAATGGCTGGACGGCTCGGGTCCAGGTGCAGATCGGAGATGAACAGCGTGGTCATGCGGGCATTGTAAATCGTCCCGCGCATGACGTTGTCACGCATGGCATGTCATGACCTCGCCCGACCGTAGAGCCACGCCATGGGTGGCTGCCTTTGTCACACCGGCAAGGGCAACCACTGCAGGCTGGCGCCGGCCAGCGCGGTGGCGATGGCCGTGGCGGCCAGCACATCGCTGGGGTAATGCAGCCCCAGCACTACGCGGGATACGCCCACCGCGGCCGTGAAGGGCACCAGGATCGGCGCCAGCCAGGGGTAGTAGGCCAACGCGACAATCGTGAACGACACCGCGTGCAGGGTGTGCCCGGAGGGGAAACTGAATTCATCCAGCGGCGCCACCCACGCGCGGATGCGCAGGTCGGCGGCATACGGGCGCGGCCGGCGCGTCCAGCGCTTCAGGCCCTTGTAGAGCAGCAGCGCCATCAGCCCGGTAGCGGCCATGTGCAGCGACGCGCGCAGCCCGTCGAAGCCGTCCACCAGCACCAGCGCGCCCATCAGCGCGTACCAGAACGCGCCGTCACCGAGCCGGCTGACCACGGCGAAGGCACGGCGCACGCGGCGGTGCCGGCAGTAGTGGTTGGCGCGCCGGCACCAGCGGGTCTCGCGCCCGCGCAGGGCATCAAGCGGCGTGGTCCGCATGTGGCCTCCGCGCGTGTGCCAGCTCGGCCAGCAGCGCATCGAACTCCGCCACCACCTGCTGCGGGTGCAGGCGCTTCATCGCCACCGCTGCATCGCGCCCCATCCGTTCGCGCCCGGCGTCGTCGCCGGCCAGCCGCACCGCCGCCTCGATGAAGGCGTTGTCATCGTTCACCGCTACCCCGGTTTCATCGGTGCGCAGGTGCTCGCGCGCTGCGCCGTAATCAAAGGCCACGGTGGTCACCCCGCTGGCCATGGCTTCCAGCGTGACATTGCCGAAGGTCTCGCTGCGGCTGGGGAACAGGAACAGGTCGCCGCTGGCGAAATGGCGGGCCAGCGCGTCGCCGCGCTGCACGCCGCAGAAAATGAAGTCCGGGTTTTCATGGGCGAGTTTCTCGCGCGCCGGACCATCGCCGACCCAGACAAAGCGCGCCTTGGGCCGCACCTGCTGCAGCCGCCGGAACGCTTTTACCGCCAGCGCCAGGTTCTTTTCCGCCGCAATGCGACCGACGTAGATGGCAGCGAAGCCGGTGCCATCGATACCCCATTCCTCACGCAGCGCGGGGTCGCGCCGTTGCGGTTCGAACTGGCTGCTGTCCACCGCGCGCGCCAGCAGGCGCACCCGGTCGAAGCCCTGGCCGGTGAGGAACTGCTGCAGCTCCTGGGTGGGCACCAGGGTCGCATCGGCCTGGTTGTGGAAGCGGCGCATCCAGCGCAGCGCGGCGGCCTGCAGCCAGGCCACGCCGTAGTCGGGCAGGTATTCGTCGAAGCGGGTGTGGAAGCCGGTGGCCACCGGGATGCCGAGCCGCCGCGCGGTGCGCAGCGCCGACCAGCCCAGCGGGCCTTCGGTGGCGATGTAGATGGCATCCGGGCGGTGCTGCTGCCACTGCCGGGCCAGCCGCTTGGGGGCAGGCAGGCCGAAGCGCAGGCCGGGGTAGCGGGGCAGTCCGGCACCCTGCACCAGCAGCGCACCCTCGGCGTCGGTCTCCTCGCCCTGGCGGGGGCGGACCAGGTCGACCTGGTGGCCGGCGGCGCGCAGACCCTGTTCCAACCCCTGCACGGTCAGGGCGACGCCGTTGACCTCGGGGGGGTATGTCTCGGTGACGATGGCATAGCGCATGGCGGGCCTCCGGTTTGAAGGCATGCTGGGCGCTGGCGATGTAGCGGCCATGACATGGCCATGACCGGCACATGACGCCCCACCAGAGCCACGCCCCGCAGGGCGGGCTCAGGCCACGAACGGGCGGAACTGGATGCCGAGGCCCGCGATGCCCTCGGTCTCGCCGATCAGGTCGGCGCGCAGCAGCGGGCGGGCATCGATGTAGGCCTGCGGCAGGATCAGGGCCAGCTGGGTGTCGTCGGCGCTGAGTTCCAGCGCCGGCATCGGGGCGTCTTCGTGGGTGCGGTTGAGCAGCACCGCCAGCCGCAGCAGGGCGGCCATGCGCCGGGCCGGCAGCAGCAGTCGCTCGGGCAACGCGTCGAACGCCGATTTGGAGACATTGCGGCGGTGGCTGCGCACCAGTGCGGCCAGCAGCTGCTGCTCCTGCCGCGAGAAGCCGGCGATGTCGGAGTTGTCCAGCACGTAGCTGCCGTGCACGTGGTAGCCGCTATGGGCAATCATCAGCCCCAGCTCGTGCAGGCGTGCCGCCCAGCCCAGCATGCGGGCGTCGTCCGGGTCCAGCGTCCAGCTGTCCTCGACCTGGCCCAGCAGGTTCATCGCCGTGCGTTCCACCCGCGTGGCCTGGGCGATATCGATGCCGTAGCGCAGGGTCAGCGCCTCCACCGACTCATCGCGCAGGTCGTTCTCGCTGGCGCGTCCCAGGATGTCGTACAGGATGCCCTCGCGCATCGCCGCCTTGCTCACCAGCAGCTTCTGCAGCCCCAGCGCCTGGAAGGCCGCCTCCAGCACCAGGATGCCGCCGGCGATGATCGGCCGGCGGTCCGCCGACAGCCCGGGCAGGTCGATGTCTTCGATGCGCTTGGCCTTGAGCAGCTCGTCGCGCAGTTGCGGCAACGCCTCGGCGGTGATCGCGCCCTTGCTCAGCTTCATGCTGGCGCAGATCTCGCTGATCGCCTTGTGCGTGCCCGACGAGCCCAGCGCTTCATGCCAGCCCAGCATGCGGTACTTGGTGGCGAACTGCTGGAACTCGGCGCCGATCTCGGTCAGCGCATCCTTCCAGCGCTTCCGGCTCAGCTTGCCGCCCGGGAAGAAGCGGCGGGTACTGGCGATGCAGCCGGCCTGGAGGCTTTCGCGTTCCAGCGTCTGCATGCCCTGGCCGATGATGAACTCGGTGGAGCCGCCACCGATGTCGATCACCAGCCGGCGCTGGTCCGGCTTGGGCGGCTGTGCATGGGCCACGCCCAGGTAGATCAGGCGCGCCTCCTCGCGTCCGCTGACCACTTCGATGGCATGCCCCAGCGCGGTCTCGGCCGGCATCAGGAACGCCTGCGGCGAGCGCAGCTGGCGCACGGTGTTGGTGGCCAGGGCCCGTACCCGCACCGGGGGAATGGCGCGGATGCGCTGGCCGAAGCGGGCCAGGCATTCCAGCGCGCGCTGGCGCGCCTCGGCCGACAGGCCGCCCTTGCCATCCAGGCCGTCGGCCATGCGCACGGTTTCGCGCAGACGGTCGACAACGCGCAGCTGCCCGAGCGTGTAACGCGCAATGACCATGTGGAAACTGTTGGAACCCAGGTCGATGGCGGCGAGCAGGTCGCCATCCTGCAGGGCGGGCGGAATCGTGGAGGTATGCGGCATGGCCGAATGGTAGCCGAAGCGGGGGGCCGCTCGTCACCGCGCGGCCTTCACATGATGCGTCCGTTGGTCGCATCAACGGCATCCGGCCAGCGGCCGGATCTACCCATGGCGTTGATGCGGGCCCTTACAGGCCCCAAGGAATCCCGACTAACAGTCGGGATCTACAGATGGCGTTGATGCAGGTCCTTACAGGCCCCAAGGAATCCCGACTAACAGTCGGGATCTACAGATGGCGTTGA
>NZ_DAMCID010000035.1:12621-19071 GCF_032099025.1 Stenotrophomonas sp. | reverse complement strand
TGCAGGTCCTTACAGGCCCCGCATCAACGCCATCTGCGCCGAATGCGGTGGCTCGTCGTGGGCCGGTACGCACTTGCGGTAGTTGCCGTCGGCCTGCAGCTCCCAGGCATTGAGGTTGTCGTCCAGGTAGTTCTGCAGCACGTCGCGGTAGACCTTGCGCGCCAGTTCCGGGTCCAGGATCGGGAAACAGGTCTCGACCCGGCGCAGCAGGTTGCGCTCCAGCCAGTCCGCACTGGCGCAGTACAGTTCGGCCGCACCATCGTTGCCGAACCAGTACACCCGGCTGTGTTCCAGGAAGCGCCCGACGATCGAGCGCACCCGGATGTTGTCCGACACGCCCGGTACGCCGGGGCGCAGCGTGCAGGCACCACGCACGATCAGGTCGATCTGCACGCCGGCCTGCGAGGCCGCGTACAGCGCGCGCACCACCTGCGGTTCGTTGAGGGCGTTCATCTTGGCGATGATCCGGCCCGGGCGGCCGTTGGTGGCCAGGCGCATCTCGCGGTCGATCTTCTGCAGCAATCCGTCATGCAGGGTGAACGGGGACTGCAGCAGGCGCTTCAGGCGGGTGCGCGGGGCCAGGCCGGACAGCTGCTGGAACAGCAGGTGCACGTCATTGCCGATGTCCGCATCGGCGGTGATCAGGCTCAGGTCGGTATACGCGCGGGCCGTGCCGCTGTGGTAGTTGCCGGTGCCCAAGTGCACGTAGCGGCGCAGCTTGCGGCCCTCGCGGCGCACGATCAGCAGCATCTTGGCGTGGGTCTTGTAGCCCACCACGCCGTACACCACCTGCACGCCGGCTTCCTGCAGGCGGTCGGCCAGGCCCAGGTTGGCCTCTTCGTCGAAGCGCGCGCGCAGCTCCACCACGACCGTGACGTCCTTGCCGTTGCGCGCGGCCAGGATCAGCGCATCCACGATCAGCGAATCCTTGCCGGTGCGGTACAGGGTCTGCTTGATCGCCAGCACGTTCGGGTCCACCGCGGCCTGCTTGATCAGGTCCAGCACGGCGGTGAAGGCATCGAAGGGGTGGTGCAGCAGCACATCGCGGCGCGCGGCCACCTCGAAGATGCCGTCGCTGTCGCGCAGCGTGCGCGGATTCATCGGCGGGTACTTCAGTTCCGGGCGGGCCAGCAGGTCGTAGAGCTGGATCACGCGGTTGAGATTGACCGGGCCGTCGATGCGGTAGACCGCGTTCTCGGTGAGACCGAAGTTCTGCAGCAGCGTGCGCACGATGTCGCGCGGGCAATCCTGCGCGATTTCCAGGCGTACCGCCGGCCGGTAGCCGCGGTCGACCAGTTCGTCGCGCAACGCCAGCGCCAGGTTCTCCACTTCTTCCTCGTCCACCACCAGCTCGGAGTTGCGGGTCACGCGGAACTGGTACGCCCCCTGGACTTCCATGCCGGGGAACAGCTCGCCGACGAACGTGGACAGCACCGAGGACAGGAACACGTAGGTCTGCGTGCTGCCGAGCGATTCGGGCAGCTGGATGATGCGCGGCAGCGAGCGCGGCGCGCGCACGATGGCCAGGTGGCCGGCGCGGCCGAACGCATCGGTGCCCTTGAGCACCACCACGATGTTCAGCGACTTGTTGAGGATCTTCGGGAACGGGTGCGACGGGTCCAGGCCCAGCGGCGACAGCACCGGCATGATCTCGTTGCGGAAGTAGGCACGCAGCCAGCGCTTCTGGCGATGGTTCCAGGAATGACGGCCCAGCACGTCGATGCCGGCGTCGTGCAGCGCCGGGCGCAGCGTCTCGTTCCAGCAGCGGTACTGCTGGTCCACCAGCTGCGCGGCGCGGTCATGGATGGCGTTGAGGATCGCCTGCGGCGTCATGCCGTCCGGTGCCGGCGGCAGGCCGAACTCCTGCGCGTGGCGTACGGCCGCGGCGCGGATCTCGAAGAACTCGTCCAGGTTGGTGCAGGAGATGCACATGAAGCGCAGCCGCTCCAGCACCGGCACCTGCGGGTCCATGGCCTGGGCCAGCACCCGGAAATTGAAGTCCAGCTGCGACAGCTCGCGGTTGATGTACAGCGCCGGGTCGCGCAGCGGGTCGGTGTCCGCCGGCACGGCGATGGGAACGAGGGTGCTCATGCGGAGGAGTCTTCTGCTGAAGTAAGGGAGGCCACGTCGCTGCGCTCACGCACGTGGTCGGCATCAAAGTGGCACGAGAACACGCTGCCCTTGCCGACCTCGCTCTGGATCTCCAGGCGCGCGTGGTGCAGGCCCAGGATGTGCTTGACGATGGACAGGCCCAGGCCGGTACCGCCGCTCTCGCGCGAGCGGCTGCTGGACACGCGGTAGAAGCGTTCGGTGAGGCGGGGCAGGTGGGTGGCGGGGATGCCGTAGCCGGTATCGCGCACCGCCAGCACCACGCCCTGGCCTTCGCGTGCCAGCTCCACCACCACACGGCCACCGGCGGGGGTGTAGCGCACCGCGTTGGTGACCAGGTTGGAGAACGCACTGTGCAGCTCCTTGTTGGAGCCCTGCAGGTCCACCCCGGCGCTGTCGATCACGCTGATCTGGTGGCGACCCTGGCTGTGCGCTTCGGCCTCGCGGCGCAGCGTGGCCAGCATGGGCGCCATCGCCACGGTTTCTTCTTCGGTGTGGTCCTGCGACTCCAGCCGGGACAGCGTCAGCAGGTCCTCGACCAGCTGGGCCATGCGCTGCGATTGCTTGCGCATTTCTTCCAGCATCGGGCCGGTGCCGGGGAAGTCCTCGGGCTCCATCATGTCCAGGTAGCCGTGCACCACGGTCAGTGGCGTGCGCAGTTCGTGCGACACGTTGGCCACGAAGTCGCGGCGCACCTGTTCCAGCCGCAGCAGCTTGCTGACGTCACGTGCGATCAGCAGCCAGTAGTCCGGCGAATAGGGAATGAGGCGCAGGTTGAGGCGGATCGCCGGGTCCACCGGCGAGGCCACGTCCAGGATCGGTTCGGCGTTGCGGCCACCGGCCAGCCAATGCGCCAGCGGCATCGGCTGCAGGCGCGCCACCAGCGCCTCGCCCAGATCGCCCGGGTGATGCAGCCCCAGCAGCGACGTTGCCGCTTCGTTGAACCACTGCACGCGCTGGCTGTTGCGGTCCACCACCACCACGGCATCGGGCAGTGCGGCGGCGGCGGCGCGGTAACTGCGCAGCATGTCCAGCAGGCGCCGCTTGCGCGTGCGCATTTCCAGCTGGTTGCGGTACAGCAGGCGGTCCAGTTCATTCCACACGCCGGTGCCGGCGCTCATGTCCCAGCGCTGGCGTGCGGTGAGCCGGCGCAGCACCTTGCGCAGCCGCCAGTAATGCCAGGCCAGCGCGCCGATGGAAGCCAGCGCGATGCACATCCACACATGCCCGGTGGCCACACCCAGCAGCACGGCAGCCAGCAGCAGCACGGCGAGCGTGGCAAGGGTTTTCAACCAGGCGGAGCGGATGTGGCGCGGCATTGCGGTCTCGTGAAGATAATCCCGGTAGAGCGGGGCCGTGCCCCGCTGGGCAGCAGGTACTGCCCGCACCGGCATGGTAGAGCGGGGCTCTGCCCCGCTGGAAGGCCTGCGATCAGGTCGAGGTCGAGAACCGGTAGCCGGCCCCGCGCACGGTCTGCACCATGTTCTCCGCACCGAACGGTTCCAGCGTCTTGCGCAGCCGACGGATGTGCACGTCGATGGTGCGCTCTTCCACGTACACGCTGCCGCCCCAGACATGGTCCAGCAGCTGCGCGCGGGTGTAGACCCGCTCGGGGTGGGTCATGAAGAAGTGCAGCAGGCGGTACTCGGTAGGACCGATCGGCACCGGCTGATCGCCGGCGAACACGCGGTGCGCGGCGCCGTCGATGCGGATCGTGCCGACGGCCACGCTGCCGTCCTCGTCATCGTCGCGGGCGCGGCGCATCACCGCACGGATGCGGGCCAGCAGTTCGCGCGCCGAGAACGGCTTGACCACGTAGTCGTCGACGCCGGCTTCCAGGCCACCGACCCGGTCGTTCTCTTCGCCGCGCGCGGTGAGCATGATGATCGGCACCTCGCGGGTGAGGGCTTCCTTGCGCCAGCGCCGCGCCAGGTCCAGGCCGCTGGTGCCGGGAAGCATCCAGTCGAGCAGGATCAGGTCCGGCACGCGGTCGGCGATGGCCGTCTGGGCCTCGCGGGCGTCACCGGCGTGAATGGGGTCGTAGTCGCCCTTGCGAAGGGCAAAGGCGACCATCTCGCGGATCGCGGGTTCGTCATCGACGATCAGGATGCGTTTCTGCACGTGCCCACCGTATTACTCATCAGACCGGGATTGAGCCCAGTAGACTACGGTTTCATGACATGTTTGTGACGACCGCAGCCCGATTGCCATCGCGCGGTCATCCGGGCGGAGTGGGCGCCGCGGCTCAGCGGCGTTCCAGCTCCGGATCGTTGATGCCCTGGCGGCGCATTTCCAGCACGGTCGGGGTGATGCTCTCGATCCGGGCGTCCACCCGGGCCCGGCCTACGTAGTCCAGCCCCGGCTGCTTCTTCAGGGCCTGCAGCTGCATCAGCGCCTGCTCCGGGCGGCCATTGAGGAAGGCGGCCTCGGCGTAGGCCTCGCTGGCGCGGATGGTGTCACCGGCCAGTTCGCTGGCGCGGGCGTAGCGCTGCTGGAACACCGGATCATTGCCGCTTTGCGACAGCAGCGGGCGCAGCATCGCCTGCGCGCGCTGGCCGGCCTCGCGCCCGCCCTGTTCGTTCAGGATGGCTGCATAGGTCAACGCCACCGGGCGGCTGCCCGGGTGCTGCCGCAGCAGGGTGTCGAAGCGGGCGTTGGCCTGCGCCGGTTGGCCGGCACGCGATTCGGCCTCGCCCAGCGCCAGCGCCACCCACAGGTTGTCCGGGCGGCTCTGCAGCAGCTCGGCCAGGTCGCGCCGCGCCTCGCCCGCCCCGCTGTTGCGCAGCCGTGCCAGCGCCAGCCCGTAGCGCTGGGCGTCGCTCAGGCCGCCCTTCTGCGCGCGCTGCAGGTTCTGGTATTCGGTGGCCAGCTCGCCCGGCGTGTCGGCACTGAGCACGCGCAGGCGCTCGCGCGCCCACTCGAACTGCCCGGTGGGGCCACGCTGGAGGGCGTTGACCGAGATCTGCATCGACGCCGGCAGCAGCGGGTTGCTGCGCCGGACCAGCGGATCGGACAGCGCCGGGTCGGCCGGGTCCACGCGCTCCTGGCGCACCCCGCCGGGCACCGCGGTGGTGAGCAGCACGGTGTCCTTCTTCATCTGCTCGGCGCGGGCCTTGGCCTCGCTGATGCGGGTGGTGTTGACCGGGTGGGTCTGCAGGAAGTCGGGCACCGAATAGCCGCCTGCATTGCCGCGCATCGAGGCGGACATGCGCTCGAAGAAGCCGGCCATGGCATCCACGTCGTAGCCGCTGCGGGCCAGCGTGCGGATGCCCAGGCGGTCGGCCTCGGATTCGTTGCTGCGGGTGTAGTTGATCTGCCGCTGCTGCATCAGCCCCATGCCGGAGGTGATGGCGGCCATGGTGGCATCGCCGGAGGAATTGCCGCCGGCCTGCTGGGCGGCCACCACCGCCGCCAGCATGCCCAGCAGGATCGGAATCTGGTCGCGCTGGGCCCGTTCAACTCCGCGCAGCACGTGCTGCTGGGTGACGTGGGCGATTTCGTGGGACAGCACCGCCGCCACCTCATCCTCGCGCTCGGCGGTCAGCACCAGCCCGGCGTTGACCCCCACGTAGCCGCCCAGGGTGGCGAAGGCATTGATCTGCCGGTCCTTGAGCATGAAAAAGGTGTAGGACTGGCGCGGCTGCGCGCTGTTGGAGCCCAGCCGCGCGCCCATGGTCTGCAGCCAGTCGTCCACCAGCGGGTCATCCAGCAGGTAGCCGTAGTTGCGCAGCTCGCGCAGCATCATCCCGCCGTACTCGGCCTGGCGCGCCGGGGTCAGCAGCTCGCCGGCCGAGGAGCCGATGTCGGGCAGCTTGCTGTCCTGGGCCGAGGCCAACGGCGCGGCCAGGGCGAGGGTCAACGCAGCAGAGAGCAGCAGGGTGCGCAAACGGAACTCCTGGAGGGACCGGGGCAGCGGGCAAGGGCGTCAGCGTGACAGGCCATGTGCAAATCTGCGGTTAATCCACAGTGTTGCGGTGATGACATGGAAAATCCAGCCGACGGCTACCATATACAGACACTCGTTCCGCTGTGGAGTTTCCCGTGAACCAAGATGCCGCTGCCAACCGGGGTGGGAAGCCGCCCATCACCCTCTATTCGACCGCCGTATGCCCGTACTGCGTGGCCGCCAAGAACTTCCTGAAGAGCAAGGGCGAGAGCTGGACCGAGGTCCGCATCGACCTGGACCCGGCCGAGCGCGAAAAGATGATGGCCAAGACGCGCCGCACCAGCGTGCCGCAGATCTTCGTCGGTGAGGTCCACGTGGGCGGCTACGACGACATGATCGCCCTGCACCGGGAAGGCAAGCTCGAGCCGCTGCTGAACGGGGAGGGCGCATGAGCG
>NZ_DAMCID010000035.1:1547-12611 GCF_032099025.1 Stenotrophomonas sp. | reverse complement strand
CGCTTCCGACGACGGCAGCAAGGACCGCATCGCCGAGTTCACCGAATTCCGCCAGCGCATGAACCAGCGCATCCTGGGCGAGCCCAACCAGGTGGTGCGGCGCTTCTTCGCGCTGGACACCCAGACCTACCAGGCCGGCGCGCTGGATGTGAAGACCAAGGAGCTGCTGGGCCTGGTCGCTTCGATGGTGCTGCGCTGCGACGACTGCATCAGCTACCACGTCGCCCAGTGCAAGGACGCCGGCGTGACCCGTGAGGAGTTCTTCGAGACCTTCTCGGTCGGCCTGGTGGTTGGCGGTTCCATCGTCATCCCGCACCTGCGCCGCGCCGTGGACTTCCTGGACCAGCTGGAAGGGGGCGCTGCCGCCCCGGCCGTTCACGAGCATTAACAAACGGTTTTGCAGGCGGCTCCCTTGATCGGTCTGAAGGGAAGCCCCCTTCTTGTGGAAGGGGGCGCGCCAGCGCAATTCTGCCTTGCCCGGCGTGAGACCAATGGCCAACTTGGGGTCACCCCGCCGGGTAAGGCATAATTGCATCCGAAACTTCCCTTGCGCCCGCGCTTTGCGCTCCTTCACGGACGGCGCTCCCCCTAGGTTCGGAAACAGATCAAATGACGCAGAAAATCACGGTCATCCGCGGTGACGGCATCGGCCCGGAGATCATGGACGCTACGCTGTTCGTGCTCGGCAAGCTGGACACCGGCTTTGAATACGAAGACGCCGACGCGGGCCTGGTCGCGCTGGAGAAGCACGGCGACCTGATGCCGGCCGCCACGCTGGAATCGATCGCACGCAACAAGATCGCGCTGAAGAGCCCGCTGACCACGCCGGTCGGTGGTGGCTTCACCTCGATCAACGTCAGCCTGCGTCGCCACTTCGACCTGTACGCCAACGTGCGTCCGGCGGTGTCCTTCCCGAACACCAAGTCGCGTTTCGGCGACGGCGTGGACCTGATCACCGTCCGTGAGAACACCGAAGGCGCGTACCTGGCCGAAGGCCAGGAAGTCTCGGCCGATGGCGAAACCGCGTTCTCCGGCACCCGGATCACCCGCAAGGGCTCCGAGCGCATCGTGCGTTACGCCTTCGAGCTGGCCCGCAGCACCGGCCGCAAGAAGGTCACCGCGGTGCACAAGGCCAACATCATCAAGTCGACCTCGGGCCTGTTCCTGGCCGTGGCCCGCGAAGTGGCGGCCAAGTACCCGGACATCGAGTTCCAGGAAATGATCGTCGACAACTGCTGCATGCAGCTGGTGATGCGTCCGGAACAGTTCGACATCATCGTCACCACCAACCTGTTCGGCGACATCATCTCCGACCTGTGCGCCGGCCTCGTCGGCGGCCTGGGCCTGGCCCCGGGCGCCAATATCGGTGTGGACGCGGCGATCTTCGAAGCCGTGCACGGCACCGCGCCGGACATCGCTGGCCAGGGCAAGGCCAATCCGTGCGCGCTGCTGCTGGCCGCCGCGCAGATGCTCGACCACGTTGGCCAGACCGAGAACGCCGAGCGCCTGCGCAAGGCCATCGTCGCCACCCTGGAAGCCAAGGACTCGCTGACCGGCGACCTCGGCGGCACCGGCAACACCATGGGCTTCGCCCAGGCCATCGCCAGCCGCCTGTAACGGCTCCGCGGAGCGACTGGGTAGAGCCGACTGTGTAGAGCCGACTGTTAGTCGGCTGCCTCACCCAACGAAAAAGGGCACCCATCGGGTGCCCTTTTTTGATGTTGCGTTTCCGTGGAGCGTAGTGCCGGCCGCTGGCCGGCGCCTGGTGACACGTGCCGAAGCGCAGCCGGCCATCGGCCGGCAGCGCGAATCAGCGCGACTGCAGCTTGGACAGCAACCGCAGGAACTCCACATACAGCCACACCAGCGTGACCATCAGGCCGAACGCGCCGTACCACTCCATGTACTTCGGTGCGCGCGCGGCGGCGCCGTTTTCGATGAAGTCGAAATCCAGCACCAGGTTCAGTGCGGCCACCACCACCACGAACAGGCTGAAGGCAATACCCAGCCAGCTGGCTTCATGGATCACCGGCACGTTGATGTTGAAGAAGCTCAGCACGAACGAGGCCAGGTACAGCAGCGCGATGCCGCCGGTAGCGGCGACCACGCCCAGCTTGAAGTTCTCGGTGACCTTGATCAGGCCGCTGCGGTAGGCCACCAGCAGGGCGAACAGGGTGCCGAAGGTGAGCAGCACGGCCTGGAACACGATGCCCGGGAAGCGTGCTTCGAACACGGCCGAGATGGCGCCCAGGAAGAAGCCTTCCACCAGCGCGTACATCGGCGCGGTCACCGGCGACCATTCCTTCTTGAACACCGTCACCACCGCCAGGACCAGTCCGCCGATGGCACCACCGATGGCATAGATCATGGCGCCGGGCGCGATCTGGCCGTCGGCGCCGAGGGTCTGGCTCCAGGCGAACGCGGCGGTGAGCACGGTCAGCAACAGCAGGATGCCGGTCTTGTTGACCGTGCCGTTGATGGTCATCACCTGGTCGGGTGACGTTACGACCGAGCCGCTGGCCAGGTCGAGGAACGTCGACTCGGAAAGTGCGGGATTGCCGCTGCGCATTGCCAATCTCCTTGTAGGGTAGGGTTCCGGCCCATCCGGCCGCTGGATCAAGCATAGCGTAAGGCAACAGGCCGGTAGACCTGTCGGCTCTACCCCGTCGGCTCTATACGCCCTTGATCACGAATGTGAAAAAGTCCGTGAAAACCGTTGACAGATGCCTCGCCAATTCCCACAATAGCCGACTCTTTCGGGGGGAACCTCGAGGGATGAAACCACCGGGGTATAGCGCAGTCTGGTAGCGCGCCTGCTTTGGGAGCAGGATGTCGGGGGTTCGAATCCCTCTACCCCGACCAAGTCCCGCTGCTCAAAACGGGATGGGAATGCGACAATCCGGTCAGGGCGCCCGTAGCTCAACTGGATAGAGCACCGGCCTTCTAAGCCGGCGGTTACAGGTTCGATTCCTGTCGGGCGCACCACCGGTGCAAGCGTCAGGGTGTTTCAAGCGAATAAACAGGTTTCAGTGGTGGCTGTAGCTCAGTCGGTTAGAGTACCGGATTGTGATTCCGGTGGTCGGGGGTTCGAATCCCCTCAGCCACCCCACTGATTTGAAGAACCCGTTTCATCGAAAGTGAATCGGGGTTGCAAAAAAAGGCGCAAACGCTACACTATGCGCCTGAGTTTTCAGGGCTGTTAGCTCAGTTGGTAGAGCAGTTGACTCTTAATCAATAGGTCCAAGGTTCGAATCCTTGACAGCCCACCAAGACAGAAGCCATCCGGTTCGCCGGGTGGCTTTTTTCTTGCCTGCGATCCGGCATCGCGCAGCCACGCAGGGCGTGGCTCTACGCATTTGCTTCCAATCGTCCTGTGCACGTAACAATTCGTAGTGCCACGCCCCGCGTGGCAACCGCGCGCAGCGCGGCACAAGCGCCCGAAGCCGATGGCGTGCCGGTCCGGCGATGCCACCGGCGTTTAGCCCCGACCGAAGTCGACCGCCAGGCGTTCACGATCCTGGCGCGAAGCGCAGTCACGCATGGTGTGTCCTTACGAGCGCGCCTGAACGACGTCTGCAAAAGCCCTTGCATCCCCCTGCGGCATTGCGTCATAATTCGCCTCCCGATTTTCGGGCTGTTAGCTCAGTTGGTAGAGCAGTTGACTCTTAATCAATAGGTCCAAGGTTCGAATCCTTGACAGCCCACCAAGACAAAAAGCCATCCGGTTCGCCGGGTGGCTTTTTTCTTGCGCGGTTGATCGGCCCAGATCAACCGCGCCCCGGAACGAGGCGGAAAACCCAAGCCCAGGCGAACGCAGACGCCGGTCAACGCCCTATAATGCGCGCCAGCGCGAAAGTGGCGGAATTGGTAGACGCCCTGGATTTAGGTTCCAGTGCCGCAAGGCGTGGGGGTTCGAGTCCCCCCTTTCGCACCACGCATCGGCCCGCAGGGCCGGCGTGAACCATCGGGATGAGCGCAGCGCAGCGCCGCACGGGATGCCCACATCGGCAAGGGGCAGGGCGCTCGCACGGTGCCCTCGGGCCGCCCCAGAGCAGCTCGCCAGCCCCCTGAACAGGCTCCGGATTGACGCTCCCGGCCCCGTGCTGGCGGCGCTGGCCGTTATCGGCGAAACTACAGGGCTGCGGCAGGCATGCGCGTCCACGACGCCGCCGTCTTACAACCCGTTTCATCCATCCATTCGTGCCGGGGGCGTGCCTACCGGTGGCAGGAGTCAACATGCAAGCTTCGATCGAATCCACCGGCAATCTGGAACGCCGCCTGACCTTCTCGCTGCCGGAAGACCGCCTGCAGACCCACATCAGTGGCCGTCTGGGCGAAATCGCCCGTACCGCGCGCATCAAGGGCTTCCGTCCGGGCAAGGTGCCGGCCAAGGTGATCGAGCAGCGCTTCGGCCAGCAGGTCCGCAGCGAAGCCGTCGACGGCCTGCTGCGCGAAACCTTCGATGCCGCCATCCGCGAGCACGAGCTGCGCATCGCTGGCGCGCCGCGCATCGACAAGGGTGATGAGGGTGAATTCTCGTTCGTGGCAACCGTCGAGCTGGTGCCGGACTTCGGCGACGTCGACGTCAGCACGCTGACCGTGGTGCGCCACGCCGCCGAGATCAACGACGGCGACATCGACCAGATGATCACCAACCTGCGCGAACAGCGCCGCAGCTGGAGCCCGGTTGCCCGTGGCGCCAAGGACGGTGACCTGGTCGCGCTGGAAACCTGGTCGCAGGCGGGCGATGAGCGCCTGCCGGCTGAAGGCACCGAAAAGGGCAGCGTGGTGGTGGGTCAGGGCATGATGTTCGAGCAGATCGAACAGGGCCTGGTCGGCCTGGCCAAGGGTGAGGAAAAGACCCTGGACGTTGAATTCCCGGCCGACTGGCGCGTGCCGGCGCTGGCGGGCAAGCAGGTCAAGGTCACCGTCAAGGCGGTGGACGTGTCCGAGCCGGTGCTGCCGGACGTCGATGCCGAGTTCATCACCAGCTTCGGCGTGAAGGGTGGCGATCTGGAGCAGTTCCGCAAGGACATCCGCGCCAACCTCGAGCGTGAGCTGAAGGGTGCGCTGATGAACCGCCTGCGCCGCGAAGTGGGCGAGCAGCTGATCGCCGCCTACGCCTCGGTGGAAATGCCGCCGCGCCTGGTCGAGAACGAAGCCCGCGCCATGCTGGCCCAGCAGGTCGAGCAGATCCGCCGCAGCGGCCGCAACCCGGGCGAAATCCCGGCTGACGCCCACGAAGGCTTCAAGGACGCCGCCGCCAAGCGCGTGCTGGTGGGCCTGCTGGTCGGTGAAGTGGCCCGCAAGAACGACCTGCGCCTGGACCCGAAGCGCCTGAACGAAACCATGCGTTTGATCGCCTCCACCTACGAAGAGCCGGAGCAGGTCATTGAGATGTACCGCAACGACCCCCAGCTGATGAGTGGGCTGCAGAATCGCGTGATGGAAGAGCAGGTGATCGACTGGATCGCCGAGCGCGCCCAGCACACCGAAGAACAGCTGTCGTTCCAGGACGCGATCCGCCAGTAAGCGGCCCGCGTTTTTTGCCCCGCGCCCCGGCGCGGGGTTGTTCCCCCCAACATAGGTGCCTCACTAATGGACAACCGAACCACAGCCCTGAACATGGTGCCGATGGTGGTCGAACAGACCAGCCGCGGCGAGCGCGCCTATGACATCTATTCGCGCCTGTTGAAAGAGCGCCTGATCTTCCTCGTGGGCCCGATCGACGATCACATGGCCAACGTGGTGGTGGCGCAGCTGCTGTTCCTGGAAGCGGACAACCCGGAAAAGGACATCAGCATCTACATCAACTCGCCCGGTGGCGTGGTCACCGCCGGTATGGCGATCTACGACACCATGCAGTACATCAAGCCGGACGTGAGCACCATCTGCGTCGGCCAGGCCGCCTCGATGGGCGCGCTGCTGCTGGCATCCGGCGCCGCCGGCAAGCGTTATGCGCTGCCGAACTCGCGCGTCATGATCCATCAGCCGCTGGGTGGCTACCAGGGGCAGGCCACGGACATCGACATCCACGCCCGTGAAATCCTGACCCTGCGTTCGCGCCTGAACGAGGTGCTGGCCAAGCACACCGGCCAGTCGCTGGAGACCATCGCGCGCGACACCGAGCGCGACAACTTCAAGAGCGCGGCCGACGCGGTGGCCTACGGTCTGGTCGACCAGGTGCTGGAACGTCGTCCGGAAGAGTCGATCACCCCGGCCTGAGGGTGATGCCAGGCCGGTAATCCGGCCTGTTTCCGCAGGGTCGGGCTGGACTGGTGTCCTCCCGACCCTGTGTTATTCTCGAATCGAACCCCCGTTCAGCGGGTGGCGTAACTGGGTAAGCGAAGCATGAGCGAAGACCGCCAAGGTCGTTCCACGGACACCGGCAAGATCCTCTACTGCTCTTTCTGCGGAAAGAGCCAGCACGAGGTGCGCAAGCTGATTGCTGGGCCGAGCGTATTCATCTGCGATGAGTGCGTGGAGCTGTGCAACGACATCATCCGTGAGGAACTCGAGGAAAAGGCGCAGTCGGCGCGCAGTTCGCTGCCCAAGCCGCGCGAGATCCTCGAAGTCCTGGACCAGTACGTGATTGGCCAGAACCGGGCCAAGCGCACGCTGGCCGTGGCCGTGTACAACCACTACAAGCGCATCGAGAGCCGCCAGAAGAACGACGAAGTCGAACTGGCGAAGTCGAACATCCTGCTGGTCGGTCCGACCGGCTCGGGCAAGACGCTGCTGGCCGAAACCCTGGCCCGCCTGCTCAACGTGCCGTTCACCATGGCCGATGCCACCACGCTGACCGAAGCCGGTTACGTGGGCGAGGACGTGGAAAACATCATCCAGAAGCTGCTGCAGAAGTGCGACTACGACGTCGAGAAGGCACAGCAGGGCATCGTCTACATCGATGAAATCGACAAGATCTCGCGTAAGAGCGAGAACCCGTCGATCACCCGTGACGTGTCCGGCGAAGGCGTGCAGCAGGCCCTGCTGAAGCTGATCGAAGGCACCGTGGCCAGCGTTCCGCCGCAGGGCGGCCGCAAGCATCCGCAGCAGGAATTCCTGCAGGTGGACACCAAGAACATCCTGTTCATCTGCGGCGGCGCGTTCGCCGGGCTGGACAAGGTGATCCAGGCGCGTTCCAACGATTCCGGCGGCATCGGTTTCGGCGCCAAGGTGAAGAGTTCCGAGCGCAAGCAGGAAGTGGGCAAGGTGCTGGCCGAAGTCGAGCCGGAAGACCTGATCAAGTTCGGCCTGATTCCGGAATTCGTCGGCCGCCTGCCGGTCGTGGCGACCCTGGAAGAGTTGGACGAGGCCGCCCTGGTGCGGATCCTGACCGAGCCGAAGAACGCCATCACCAAGCAGTTCAAGAAGCTGTTCGAGATGGAGCACGTGGAACTGGAGTTCCGCCCGGACGCGTTGTCGGCCATTGCCCGCAAGGCGCTCAAGCGCAAGACCGGTGCCCGTGGCCTGCGTACCATCGTCGAATCGGTGCTGTTGGACACCATGTACGACCTGCCGTCGGCAGAGAACGTCAGCAAGGTGGTGGTGGACGAATCGGTGATCGAACACAAGTCCGAACCGTACCTGATCTACCAGACCCCGCCGGCACCTGAACAGAAGGCGGCTGGCGCTGAATAATCGATTCAAGCGTTTGAATTGATAGAAGTTTTTCAGAGCATCTTGCATCTGGACGCCGATGGCCCCATAACGGGGCCATCGGCTTTTTTGTATCCGGGTGTGCGTGCCCGGAGGCCATCCCCACTGCTCAACTGGAGCCCACATGGCCCGTTCCCCAACTGAGACTCTCGACCTGCCGGTACTGCCGCTGCGTGACGTGGTGGTGTTCCCGCACATGGTCATTCCGTTGTTCGTCGGCCGCGACAAGTCCATGCATGCCCTGGAGCAGGCGATGGAGGCGGACAAGCGGATCCTGCTGCTGGCGCAGAAGTCGGCCGAGACCGACGACCCGACCGCCACCGACCTCTACCAGGTGGGCACCCTGGCCCAGGTCCTGCAGCTGCTCAAGCTGCCTGACGGCACCATCAAGGTGCTGGTGGAAGGCCTGTCGCGGGTCAATGTCACCCAGGTCACCGAACGCGATGGCGCGCTGCATGGCGTGGGCGAGGAGATCGAGTCCGATGAGTCGCGCGAGCCGCGCGAAATCGAGGCCATCGCTCGCTCGCTGATGTCGCTGTTCGAGCAGTACGTCAAGACCAACCGCAAGCTGCCGCCGGAGCTGCTGCAGACCCTGGCCGGCATCGATGAGCCGGCCCGCCTGGCCGACACCATCGCCGCGCACATCAGCGTGCGCCTGGCCGACAAGCAGCGCCTGCTGGAAACCCTGCAGATCGGCGACCGCCTGGAAATGCTGGTCGGCCTGGTCGACGGCGAGATCGACGTGCAGCAGATGGAAAAGCGCATCCGCGGCCGCGTGAAGTCGCAGATGGAAAAGAGCCAGCGCGAGTACTACCTCAACGAACAGATGAAGGCCATCCAGAAAGAACTGGGTGACCTGGACGACGCGCCGGGCGAGCTGGACGAGCTGGCGCGCAAGATTGCCGAGGCGGGCATGCCCAAGCCGGTGGAAACCAAGGCCAAGGCCGAGCTGAACAAGCTCAAGCAGATGTCGCCGATGTCGGCCGAAGCGGCCGTGGTGCGCAATTACCTGGATTGGCTGCTGGGCGTGCCGTGGAAGAAGCGCACCAAGGTGCGCAAGGACCTCAAGGTCGCGCAGGACACCCTGGACGCCGACCACTTCGGCCTGGACAAGGTCAAGGACCGCATCCTGGAGTACCTCGCGGTGCAGTCGCGCGTGAAGCAGATGAAGGGCCCGATCCTGTGCCTGGTCGGCCCGCCGGGCGTGGGCAAGACCTCGCTGGGGCAGTCCATCGCCAAGGCCACCAACCGCAAGTTCGTGCGCATGAGCCTGGGTGGCGTGCGCGACGAGGCCGAGATCCGTGGCCATCGCCGCACCTACGTGGGTTCCATGCCGGGCCGCATCGTGCAGAACCTCAACAAGGTGGGCAGCAAGAACGCGCTGTTCGTGCTCGATGAAATCGACAAGATGTCGATGGACTTCCGCGGCGACCCGTCCTCGGCGCTGCTGGAAGTACTGGACCCGGAGCAGAACAACGCCTTCAACGACCACTACCTCGAAGTGGACCTGGACCTGTCCGAAGTGATGTTCGTGGCGACCTCCAACTCGCTCAACATCCCCGGGCCGCTGCTGGACCGCATGGAAGTGATCCGCATCCCCGGCTACACCGAGGATGAGAAGCTCAACATCGCCATGCGTTACCTGGTGCCCAAGCAGATCAAGGCCAACGGCCTGAAGCCGGAAGAGCTGGAGATCGAGTCCGACGCCATCCAGGACATCGTGCGCTACTACACGCGCGAATCCGGCGTGCGCAACCTCGAGCGCGAAGTCGCCAAGATCTGCCGCAAGGTGGTCAAGGAAATCGCGCTCGCTGGCCCGGTCGCCGCCGCCGCCAAGCCGGTCAAGGCCGGCAAGAAGGCCGGTGCGAAGAAGAAGGCGCTGGTGGTGGTCAACGGCAAGAACCTGGACAAGTACCTGGGCGTGCGCCGCTTCGACTTCGGCCGTGCCGAGGAAGAGAACGAGGTGGGCCTGGTGACCGGCCTGGCCTGGACCGAGGTGGGCGGCGACCTGCTGCAGATCGAATCGACCCTGGTCCCGGGCAAGGGCGCGCTGATCCTCACCGGTCAGCTCGGCAACGTCATGAAGGAATCCGCGTCGGCCGCCCTGTCGGTGGTGCGTTCGCGCGCAGAGCGCCTGGGCATCGATGCCGAGTTCCTGCAGAAGCACGACGTGCACGTGCACGTGCCCGATGGCGCCACGCCGAAGGATGGCCCCAGTGCCGGTATCGCCATGGTGACGTCGCTGGTGTCGATGCTGACCAAGGTGCCGATCCGTGCCGAAGTGGCCATGACCGGTGAGATCACCCTGCGGGGTCGCGTCACCGCGATCGGCGGGCTGAAGGAGAAGCTGCTGGCGGCACTGCGCGGCGGCATCACCACGGTGATCATCCCGGAGGAGAACCGCAAGGACCTGGCCGACATTCCGGCCAACGTCACGCGTGATCTGAAGATCGTGCCGGTGAAGTGGATCGAAGAGGTGCTGGACCTGGCCCTGGAGACCCCGCTGACCCCGCCGAAGCCCAAGAAGGATGGGCAGCGCGTCACAGTGCGAAGCAAGGGCAAGACAGCTTCCAACGCGCGCGTCAAGCACTGACGCGCGTTGCAGAACTGCCTGAAACCCGCGTCGTTATTAGCTTTTCAGCTTGCGCGGGTAGGGGTGCGCTGGTATAAAAGCACCACTCGCGAGTCAGCTCATCACTGACGAGGGCGAATCGAGAACTTCACTGGCATCCGGCCACGTTGTGGGTCGGTTGCTTCACTGTCGAACATGCGGAATCCCCGCCAAAGGAGCTGTACAGAATGAATAAGACCGAATTGATCGATGCCGTTGCCGAAGCCGCCGACCTGACCAAGGCCGATGCGAACCGCGCCGTCGACGCCGTCATTGCTTCCATCACCAAGGCCCTGAAGGCTGGCGACGCAGTGACCCTGGTGGGCTTCGGTACGTTCCAGGTCCGCGCGCGCGCAGCTCGCACCGGCCGTAACCCGAAGACCGGCGACACCATCAAGATCGATGCGTCGAACAATCCGGCGTTCAAGGCTGGCAAAGCCCTGAAGGATGCCGTAAACTAAGCGGCTTGCTGGGGTGCTTAGCTCAGCGGTAGAGCGTCTCCTTTACACGGAGAGGGTCGGGGGTTCGAAACCCTCAGCACCCACCACAGCACCGCAGTAAACGTTTGAAATGTGGAGCGGTAGTTCAGCTGGTTAGAATGCTGGCCTGTCACGCCGGAGGTCGCGGGTTCGAGTCCCGTCCGCTCCGCCAGTTTCAACGAGGCCCCTGAGCAATCGGGGGCCTTGTTTTCTGCAACGATCCAGATCGTCGCGGAAGGCAGCAAAAAGGTTTCAAGTGCGGAGCGGTAGTTCAGCTGGTTAGAATGCTGGCCTGTCACGCCGGAGGTCGCGGGT
>NZ_DAMCID010000035.1:0-1447 GCF_032099025.1 Stenotrophomonas sp. | reverse complement strand
TCGAGTCCCGTCCGCTCCGCCAATTCTTGAAGGCCCCTGGTGAAAACCAGGGGCTTTTCTTTTTGCCGCATGGCTGGGGTGGTTGGGGTGTGGCGCGAAGCACGCTACACTGCTGGATTCGCCAATCAGGCCTTGATTTCTCCCATGCTGCAGAAACTTCGCGACAAGACCTCGGGCTGGATCGTTACCGTGATCCTGGGGCTGCTGATGATTCCGTTCCTGTTCGTGATCGACTCCAGCTACCTCGGTGGTGTCGGTGCGCAGAACGTGGCCAAGGTGGCGGCACCGCCGACCTGGTGGCGCTCGGCGCCCTCGTGGTGGCCGATGTCGTTCCTGTGGCAGCACCACGAGATCAGCGCCCAGGACTTCCGTACCCGCTTCGAGCAGGCTCGCCAGCAGGCGCGCCAGCAGCAGGGCGAAGACTTCGACCCGCGCGAATTCGAAAGCACCGAGAACAAGCTGGCCGTGCTTGACCAGATGATCGACGAACAGGTCGTGCGCCTGGCCGGCGAACAGTCGGGCATCGTCATGAGCGACAGCACCGTGCGCGAGACCATCGGGACCATTCCTGCGTTCCTCGGTCCCGATGGCAAGTTCAGCCAGGACCAGTACCGCCTGCGCCTGGCCACCGGCAACCCGCCGCGTACCCCGGCCCAGTTCGAGGCCGAAGTGCGCGAACAGCTGCAGCAGTCGGTGATTCCGTCCGCGCTGCAGGGGTCGGGCTTCGTGACCACCGTCGAGGCCGAGCAGCTGATGAAGCTGCTGGGCGAAACCCGCGATGTCGAACTGGCCGCGCTGCCGGAACTGCCGGCCGATACCGCCGAAGTCACCGACGCGCAGATCAAGCAGTGGTATGACAGCCATGGCAAGGATTTCCGCCAGCCGGAAACTGTGTCGCTGGAATACGTCGAGATCAACGCCGCCACGCTGCCGCCGGCCACTGCGGCCGACGAAGCGACGCTGCGCAAGCGCTACGCCGATGAGAAGGCGCGGTTTGTCGCGCCCGAATCGCGCCTGGCCTCGCACATCCTGATTGCCGCCGACGCCAATGATCCGGCTGCGCTCAAGGCCGCTGAAGCGAAGGCCACGCGCATCGCCGCCGAAGCCAAGGCTCCGGGCGCCGACTTTGCCGCCCTGGCCAAGGCCAACTCGGACGACACCGGCTCCAAGAGCACCGGTGGCGATCTGGGCTGGGTCGAACGCGACGCAATGGTGAAGCCGTTCGAAGACGCACTGTTCGCCATGAAGGTCGGCGAGGTCAGTGCCCCGGTCAAGACCGAGTTCGGTTACCACGTGCTGCAGCTGCGCGAGCAGAAGGGTGGCCAGGAGCGTGCGTTCGAGGACGTGCGTGATGAACTTGCCGCCGAACAGCTCAAGGCCGACAGCGAGAACGCCTTCAGCGACCTCAGCGGCCGCCTGGTCGACCAGGTCTACAAGAACCCGACCT
>NZ_DAMCID010000034.1:0-38850 GCF_032099025.1 Stenotrophomonas sp. | reverse complement strand
CCTGGCGGGCATGTTCGGCGTTCTGGCGCACGGTGGAGGTCAGTTCCTCCATCGAGGCGGCGGTTTCTTCCAGGTTGGCGGCCTGCTGTTCGGTACGGCGCGACAGGTCGCTGTTGCCGGTGGCGATCTCGCTGGCGGCCGAACTGATGGCCATGCTGGACTGCTTGATCCTGGTCACGATGCCGCTGAGCTGTTCGGCGGTGGCGTTGGCATCGTCGCGCATGGTGGCGAACACGCCGTCGAACTCGCCGTGCATGCGCACGGTCAGGTCGCCCTGCGACAGCGCGGTGAGCAGGCCGGAGATCTGCTCGATGCTGGATGCATTGGCGTCGAGCAGGCCGTTGATCTGCTGGGCCAGCTGCAGGAAGAAGCCGTCCTTGCCTTCAGCGCCGATGCGGCCGGACAGGTCGCCGGCGGCGGCCTGGGCGATCACGCGCGCGACTTCGGCCTCGACCAGCGCCTCGGGGGTGCGGTCGCGCCATTCGACGACATGGCCGACGCTCTCGCCTTCTTCATTGCGGATGGTCGACACGACCTGGGCGAACTGCGCGTCACCGAACTGCATGGCGCGGCGGGCGACACCGTGCTGCTTGAGGTTGGCCAGCAGGTTGGCGTCCATTTCGCCACGGTGCTCAAGCACGGTCAGCGGGCGGCCGACCAGCGAGGCGCCGGCGTCGAAGTCGGGCAGGCTCCTGCTCAGCTCGTCCTGGTACTGGGACAGGGTCTGTTCCAGGGCGCGGTTGGCGTAGACGATGTTGAGGTTGTTGTCGGTCAGGTAGACGCCGGTGGAGCTGTAGTCCAGCGCGGTACGGATGCGCAGGTTTTCGCGGGCCACGGCCTGTTCGGTCTCGGTACGGTCGCGCAGGTCGCGCTGCATGCGCTGCATGGCCTGCATGAGGTCGCCGACTTCGTCCTTGCGGCTGACGTCGATGGTGCCGTCCAGCTTGCCGCCGGCCACTTCGTTGGCCACCGACACGGCGCCGCGGACGCTGCCGACCAGGGAGCGGGCGAACAGGTACACCAGCACCAGGCCGAGCGCGGCACCGCCGAGCAGGGCGATGATGGTCAGGGTGGCCGAGGTGGCGTAGGTGGACTCCGCTTCTTCGCGCGAGGCGCGGGCGAGGCGGTTGTCTTCGGCAATCAGCGTTTCAAGCGCGCTGGAGGCCTTGAGGTGCTTGGTGCGGGTTTCGCCGACGAAGGTATCGATGGCGTCGTCCGGCAGGTCCAGCTCCAGCATTTCGGTGACGGAATCGTAGGAGGCCAGCGAATCGGTCCAGTCCTTGGCGAAGGCGTCGAACAGCTTCTTCTGCTGGGGGCTGTCGATGAGGGCGGGGTACTTCTTGATCGAGGCGTCGATCTTGCCGCGCAGGTCGGCCGCGCGGGTCTTGGCTTCGGCCTTGACGTCGTCGCTGGCGCGGATCAGGCCCTGGTAGGCCGAGTTGCGGTATTCGCCAAGCATGCCACGCATCTCGCCGGCCATGCGGATGCTTTCCATCCGGTTGCCGGCCAGTTCGGTGGTCACGTTGTTGAGGGAGTGCAGGCCACGATAGGCGACTACGCCCTGCAGCAGCATCACCAGCAGGAGTACGCCGAAAGTCAGCATCAACTTCGGCATCAGTTTGAGGTTATTGATCCACGGCATGGTGGTGCAGTCTCCAGTGGCAAACGCGTCCGGGCGTGGCGCCCGGTTGCAGCGACCACGCCGGCCAGTGCCGGCGTGGCAGGGCGTTGGACGGTTACTTGATGTTGGCGAGCTTCAGGCCGGCCGGCGAGCTGACTTCGATTTCAGCGCGCGAGGCATCACGGGCAATCTTGCCGATCACGCAGACGGTCTTGCCTTCCAGGGTTTCCAGCGGGAAGCTGAACTTGCCGCGGTTGGCGCCGGCGATGCGGGCCGAGAAGGTGTGGCGCGGGAAGGCGCCGCCCATGTACAGGAAGGTCGGCTGGCCTTCGGAGCCTTCAGCGTAGCGGGCCTTTTCGACCTTGCCGCAGACCATGCCATCCTTGCCGACGGCGCGCGCGGCCAGCTCCGGCGGGATCATGTCGGCCGACTGGGCGAAGGCGGACGACGCGGAAGAGGCGAGCACGGCAACCGAAAACAGAGCGAGCAGGGACTTCATCGGGAGATTCTCCGGGGGATATGGATAGTTGGCCCGGGCGTGGCGGTTGCCACTGCGCCGGGTCCTGAATCCAGCTATCGGCCGTTTGCGACAGAACTGAAGGACTTTCTTGAACGAAAATCGATCTCGTCCATCGCGGACGGCAGGTCAGGCGGCGACGTCTTCGACGACGGCGGTCTGGCCCATGTCGGCGCTGTCGAGCAGGGTTTCGATGTCCAGCAGGATGAGCATGCGATCGTCCTGGGTGCCGATGCCGGAGATGAAGCGGGTATCGACGGCGGCGCCGAACTCGGGGGTCGGGCGGATCTGCTCGGCGCTCAGCGGGATCACGTCGGAGACGCTGTCGACCACGATGCCGACGACGCGGTCTTCGACGTTGAGGACGATCATGACGGTGAAGGCGTCGTAGCGGGCTTCGTCCAGGCGCAGCTTGAGGCGCAGGTCGATGACGGGAACGATGGTGCCGCGCAGGTTGATGACACCCTTGATGTAATCGGGGGCATCGGGGACGCGGGTGACGGAGTCATAGCCGCGGATTTCCTGCACCTTGAGGATGTCCACGCCGTAGTGCTCGGCGCCGAGGGTGAAGCTGAGGAACTCGCCACCGCTGCTGGCGGCGTTGGGGTTGCTGTCTTTCATGGAAGGGATCCTGGGTCGGGCGTGGCGGTCGGAAAAGCGGGGCGTCACGCTCAATATCGGCCTGGGAAGCCGCGACTTTAGAGGCGCAGGGCATAGAGCAAGAGCGCTGGGTCTGAGGGTGCCCCGGGCTTGGGCTGGCGGGTGCGGGTTGGCGGGACACGCCGTGAATCCATCCTTGGAGGCTTGTAGAAAACATCCATGTTTTCTACAGTCCCGCAAACCCACCCCCGCCAACCCTTTGACGCTGTGTGGGTGCGCACAGGAAAAGCGGTAGGTGCCGACCGTTGGTTGGTACGGCCCGTTCCCCTCGTTGAGGCGCCGACCCACTGTCGGCCCGCACACGCATCAGGTAACCAACGGGCAGCCGACTAACAGTCGGCTCTACCGTCGGCTCTACTCGCCGTTTTTGCGGGCGCTGCGTTGGCGGTCGATGCGGAAGATGTAGCGCTGGATCGCGCTGTCGCCGCCGCGCGGCAGGCCGTCGAAACGCATGCCGATGCGCTTCATTTCCGCGCCGCTGGGCAGCTTGACCGCCAGCTGGTTGCAGACGATCAGCGACACATGCAGCGGGCCGGCGTCGGGCACGTCCAGGCGCGCGTCGTAGCGCTTCTGCATGCTGAAGATGTTGCAGTCCACCGGCACGGTCACGGCCAGGCCGCCGCCGCTGATGTCCACCACGCGCAGGTGCAGGGCCTCGCTGCGGTCTTCGTTGATCGGGAACATCAGCTGCGGCGAGTCGGTGATGGGCGTCTCCAGCCGGTACAGCTCGCGGCGCTGCAGGTGCACCAGCTCGGTCGGGAACGGCACGCGGAAGGCAACGTGGCGGTGGCCGCCCGTGCGTTCCAGGTGGTCCAGGCGGAAGCGCACCATCACCCGGTCCAGCTGCGCGAAGCACAGCAGGTGGCCGGCGTCCTCGGCGGCGCGGTTGGCCGGCTCGGAGGGGCTGCCGTCCAGCAGCAGGCAGTCCTCGTCCTCGTCCAGCTCGAGGATCGCGGTCGGGAACGACTGGTCGCGACCGCCCAGATGCGCGTTGATCAGCGAACGCTGGTCAATCAGCGCCTGCAACAACTGCCGGATCTGCCGGGGGTTGCGTACCAGGTAACGGTCATCCGTGCCGTCGTCATCGGCGGCATGGGGAGCGTCGTGTGCGTCAAGGCTGCCTTCGGACATGGACTCTGGCTGGGTTGGGCGGGTACAGACATCAAGCGATGCCGGGTCTCTGTCCGTTTATCGGCACCGGTTCACAATAATGTAGGGCGAATGTGTGTACGGCGACCCGTGATGGGGCTACTCCTGCACGCATGAGCAGCGCGACGACAGGATCATCGGTGGCTGCGGATGTGCCAGCAGGCGCTGCACCAGCGGTGCGGCCGACTGTGGACGGCCGTCTTCACGGGTGATCAGCGCAGGTCCCGCGTACACCAGCCGCTGCTCCCCATCGAGTACCACCCAGGGATAAGGCACCACGGTGGAGATGCTGTGGTAATCCACGGCCTGCAAGGCAGGCAGGACGGCCAGGGTGTTGTGGGCACAGGCGCAGGGCGCCCCGATCCGCAGCAGCAGCGGCGCACCGTGGGTGGCGGGCAGCGGGCCGAGCCGGGCCAGGATCTGCGCGGCGCTCAACGCGGGTTCGCGTGCGGCCAGGTGTGAGTACAGCACGGGCACCAACCCGCCCAGCCACGCGGCCAGTGCGACCGCGCAGAGCGCAGCGCGGGCCGAAGAGGGAAATCCCGACCACCGCTTCAAGAGACCGACCCCACCACGTTCCATCCTTCCCAGGCCATGCAGTAGACGGGTAGCGGCGCGGTGCGCGGTGAACTTGATGCGTTTCAGTGGGCATTCGACGATTCAAGGCAGTGTTGTTTCGGATATGTGACGGGCCGCTCAAAACGACGACACCCCGCGCGGGCGGGGTGTCGTCGATCATGCGCAGTGCTGGCGTGCGTCAGAATTCCTGCCAGTCACTCTCGTTGGCCAGCGCCGGTTCGCGTACCGCCGCCCGACGCGCCGGTGCCGGCGCGGCCGGTCGGGCACGCGACGGTGCGGCGCTGCGCGCGGCCACCGGTGCGGCGGCCGCCACCGGCGCGGCGTGCGCATCGAGCTTGAACAGCGACACCGCATCGGTGAGGTGGCCGGCCTGTTCTTCCATCGAACGTGCGGCGGCGGTGGCTTCTTCGACCAGCGCGGCGTTCTGCTGGGTGGTCTCGTCCATCTGCATGACGGTCTGGTTGACCTGCTCGATGCCGGCTGACTGCTCCTGCGAGGCCGCGGAAATCTCGGCCATGATGTCGGTCACGCGCTGTACCGAGGCCACGATCTCGCCCATGGTGGCGCCGGCCTGGTTGACCAGTGCCGAGCCTTCGGCGACCTTGCCGACCGACTCGTCGATCAGGCCCTTGATCTCCTTGGCGGCGCTGGCCGAACGCTGGGCCAGGGTGCGCACCTCGGAGGCGACCACGGCGAAGCCGCGGCCCTGTTCGCCGGCACGCGCGGCTTCCACCGCGGCGTTCAGCGCCAGGATGTTGGTCTGGAACGCGATGCCGTCGATGACCGTGATGATGTCGGCGATGCGGCGCGAGGATGCGTCGATCTCGTGCATGGTGCTGACCACCTTGCCGACCACTTCGCCGCCCTGCGAGGCCACCGAATGCGCGCCGATGGCGAGCTGGTTGGCCTGGCGGGCATGTTCGGCGTTCTGGCGCACGGTGGAGGTCAGTTCCTCCATCGAGGCGGCGGTTTCTTCCAGGTTGGCGGCCTGCTGCTCGGTGCGGCGCGACAGGTCGTTGTTGCCCGAGGCGATCTCGCCGGCGGCGGTGCTGATGCTGCCCGACGCATGCTGGATGCGACCGACGATCTGGGTCAGCTGGGCCACGGTGGTGTTGGCGTCGTCGCGCATGCTGGCGAACACGCCGTGGAACTGGCCCTGCATGCGTGCGGTGAGGTCGCCGTTGGCGATCGCCTGCAGCAGGTGCGAGAGCTGGGACAGGTTGCCGTCGGCCACTTCCATCATGGTGTTCAGGTGTTCGATCATCACCCGGAAGTCGTGGTCGAAGCGCAGCGCATCGCCGCGCTGGGTGAAGTCACCGGCGGCCGCGGCCTGGGCGAGCGACTGGATCTGGGTATTGATAGCCAGCAGGCTGGCCTTGGCCGCATCCATCGATTCGTGCAGGATCGCGCGGGTGCCCGGCAGGCGGCGCGCATTCTGCGACAGGTCGCCGGCGGCGTACTGGTTGAGGACGTTGATGGCGTCCTTGATCGAATCCAGGTGCTCGAAGATCACCGTGTTGACGCCCACGGCCAGCTGGCCGTACACGCCCGGGAAGTCTTCCGGGATGCGGTGGCTGATGTCCGGGCCGGCGTGCATCTCGACCATCTGCTGGGTCTGCTCGGAGAAGCGGCGCAGCATCAGGGTCATGTCGCGGGTAGCGGCCAGCATCCGGCCGGATTCGTCGGCATTGGTGACGCTGGGGATGTTCACCGACAGATCGCCACGGGCAACCGCCTGGATCGCGGTCATGGCCTGGCGGATCGGGCGGGTGATGGCGCGCGAGATCACGAAGCCCATCGCCACGGCCAGCGCCGACAGCAGCAGGATGGTGGTGATGATGGCCGCCACGCTGTTGCGGTGGGTGGCATTGGCGTCGGCGATCTTGCTCTGCATCAGGTTGCTGCTGAAGGCGCCGAGTTCCTTGAGGTCGTCGAACATCTTGCGGCGCGCCGGGCGCGACTTGTCGTCGGAGATCTGCTGGGCCAGCGCGCCATCACCGGCCGCCACGGCCGCACGCATCTCGCCATTGGCGGCGAAGTAGGCGTCGAGATCGGTAGCGACCTTCTTGTACAGGCCCTTCTCCTCGCCGCCGGCGGGCAGGGCGGCATAGGCCGCCAGCTCGTCGCGCACGGTCTTGGCGGTGGCGTCCATGCGCTTGTTGTAGTCCGCGACCTTGTCGGCCTGGTCCAGCATGGTCAGCTGGGCCAGCTCGAAGGTGCGGAATTCGCCCAGCTGCGCGCGCACTTCGCCCAGGTGCTGCACGGACGGGATGTCGTTGCTTGCCATCTCGGCAAGCTCGGCATTGACGCTGTTGAGGCGCACCAGGGCGAACACGCCCAGCGCGATCGTCATCAGGGTGGTGAGGGCAAACCCGACCGCGAGTTTGCGGGCGATAGGCAGATCGTGGAACCACTTCATGCTGGAAACTCCGGACGGGGCGGGGGCGCACAGCCGTGGGAGCGCTGGGCGGAAGGACGAAAGCGGTGCGGCGGCAGGGCGTAGGACGGGCAATGAAAGTGTCATCGCTACTGCGGATAACGGCGGCAGAGCGTCTGAACTTGAGTGTTCGATGTCACATTTTTTTCGGGATGTCGGCACGCTGCGGGTTTGCCGTGATCGTTGCGAAAGCAAGCAGTAGCAATGCATTCGCCGTGCGGTGGCGAATGGGGTATCGATACCGGGCCGTATCGGCGCCGACCGACATCACGGTTTTCCATCAGGGGTTCCTGGCCTCGGAACGAAGCGCATCCACGCAGGGCGTGGATCTACGCGGGGTTGGCCGTGGGTCACGCGATCGGCGGGCTTGCGTATCAGTTCGTCGCGCGGGGCTTGGCGTTTGACTACGTGATCGTCCTGCGCACGTAACGGTTCGTAGGTCCACGCCGCGCCGCATGACCGTCGGGCACCATTTCGATGAGCGCGTCGCCACGCGCCCGGGACAGACCGCATCTGTGAGGCATGATTCTGTTGCGTGGACACCGCGCGCAGCGCGGCACAAGCGTCCGAAGCCGACGCGGCAACGGTTGCCGCCATGGTTCCAGCGTTTAGACCGAAACGAAGCCGCCCGTCAGGCGTTATGACCCCGCAACGAAGCGGCACAAGCGTCCGAAGCCGACGCGGCAACGGTTGCCGCCATGATTCCGACGTCTAGACCGAAACGAAGCCGCCCGTCAGGCGTTCATGACCCCGGAACGAAGGACGGCCGACCACCGGTCGGCCCCACCAGAAAACAATCATCGCTCGGCCCCACCGTCATTCGCGAAACCACGCGCCGAAAAACAAAAACGCCCCCGAAATCAAACGGGGGCATGTCCACCCGGCCAACGGCCGGCGCTACCATCGGGCAGTTACGCCGCCTGCGGCACCCGCAGCGAACGCACCAGTCCGCCGATATCGACGATCAGCGCGACACGGCCGTCGCCCAGGATGGTGGCACCGGATACGCCACTGATGCGGCGGTAGTTGTTCTCGATGTTCTTCACCACGACCTGCTGCTGGCCGACCAGTTCGTCCACTTCCAGCGCGATCTTCTGGCCATCGCCTTCCACCACCACCACCAGCGAATCATCGTTGGTGCGGCGGCCGAAGCCGTAGTACTCGCTGAGCGACAGGATCGGCAGGTACTCGCCACGCACGCGCAGCACGCGGCCTTCGCCGGCCATCGAACGCACGTCTTCGGCCTGCGGCTGCAGCGCCTCCAGCACGTAGGCAAGCGGCAGGATCACGGTTTCGCCGGCTACCGACACGGTCATGCCGTCGAGGATGGCCAGGGTCAGCGGCAGCCGGATCAGCACGCGGGTGCCATTGCCGGCCTTGCTTTCCAGCTGCACTTCGCCACCCAGGGCCTGGATGTTGCGGCGGACCACGTCCATGCCCACGCCGCGCCCGGACAGATCGGTGACGGCATCGGCAGTGGAGAAGCCGGGCTGGAAGATCAGGTCCCAGACCTGGGCGTCGGTGGGGTTGTCGGGCACGGCCAGGCCGCGCTCGAGGGCCTTGGACAGGATCTTGTCGCGATTCAGGCCGCGGCCGTCGTCGCTGACTTCAATCACGATGTGGCCGCCCTGGTGCGAGGCTGCCAGGGTGATGGTGCCGGTTTCGTCCTTGCCCGCGTCACGACGGACATCGGGCATTTCCAGGCCGTGGTCGATCGAGTTGCGGACCAGGTGCACCAGCGGGTCGGCGATCTTCTCGATCAGGCCCTTGTCCAGCTCGGTGCCTTCGCCGATGGTGCGCAGGCGCACGTGCTTGCCCAGGCGCGAGGAGAGGTCGCGGACCAGGCGCGGGAAGCGGCGGAACACCGCATCCACCGGCAGCATGCGCACGCCGATGACCGCTTCCTGCAGGTCACGGGTGTTGCGTTCCAGCAGGTCCAGGCCGGCGAACAGCTGCTCGGCATGCACCGGATCGAGGGCATGCGAGACCTGCTTGAGCATGGCCTGGGTAATGACCAGTTCGCCGACCAGGTTGATGAGGGCATCGACCTTTTCCACGGCGACGCGGATCGAGGTTTCCGCCTCGTGCGCGGCAGCGGCCGCCGGGGTGGCAGCGGCAGGTGCAGCCGCGGCGGCGGCGGCCGGGGCCGCGGTCGCGGCCGGTGCGCTGGTGGCCAGGCTTGGCGGTGCGGCCGGACGGATGTCCAGTTCGCAGTCGTCCACGACCCAGGCGAAGGTATCTTCGATCTTGCTGCGCGGCACCTTGCCGACCAGACCCAGGTCCCACGCGAGGTGGGCCTCGAGCGGGTCCAGCTGGTCGAAGCCGGGCAGGCGTTCCATCCGTGCGGCGACCTGCAGCGAACCGAGGTGTTCCAGCTCGCGGATGATGCGCAGCGGATCGTTGCCGCTCATGAACAGCGACGGCGCCGGGACGAACCCGATCTGCCACGCTTCCGGGGTGTCATCGACCTTGGCGGCAGCCGGTGCGGCGGCGGCCGGCGCCTGGCCGGACAGCACCGCTTCCAGGCGGGCCTTGATCGCGGCAACGGCCTGCGGGTCGGCCGGCGTGCCGTGTTCGGCTTCGCGCAGCAGCGCGCGCAGCACGTCCACCGAGGAGAGCATGGCGTCCACCGCGGCCGCTTCCAGCGCGCGCTTGCCGGCGCGCAGTTCGTCCAGCAGCGTTTCCAGGACGTGGGTCAGCGCGGCGATGGCATCGAAGCCGAAGGTGCCGGCGCCGCCCTTGATGGAGTGCGCGGCGCGGAACACCGAGTTGATGATCTCAGGGTCCTGCTGACCCGATTCCAGTGCCAGCAGCCCGGCTTCCATCGCGTCCAGCCCCTCACGGCTTTCCTCGAAGAAAGTGGCGTGGAAGCGTTGCAGGTCCATGCTCATGAGAGTTCGGGTCCGGTTACCAATGGGGGAGGAGAAGACGGAAGGGGATCAGCCCAGGACTTTCTGGACGGTGGCGACCAGCTGTTCCGGGTTGAACGGCTTGACCAGCCAGCCGGTGGCACCGGCAGCCTTGCCTTCGGACTTCTTGTCGGCGGCCGATTCGGTGGTCAGCATCAGCATCGGCGTGAACTTGTAGTCCGGCAGCTGGCGCAGTTCGCGGATCAGCGAGATGCCATCCATGTTGGGCATGTTCACGTCGGTGACCACCGCATTGAAGCGCTGGCCCTTGGCCCGCCCCAGTGCGACGGCACCGTCTTCGGCTTCCTCGACGGAAAAACCAGCCGAGGTGAGGGCGAAAGAGACCATCTGGCGCATCGACGCCGAATCGTCCACCACCAAGATACGTGCGCTCATGCCGCGTTCTCCACAGATTTCAGGTTGTCATGGGTTGCATCCAGGCCGAGGGCCTGGGTGACACCGAGCAGGCGCGCGGCATCACGGAAGGTGGCAGTGCAGCCGTCGAATGCGGTCGGGTAGCCTGCCTGACGGCGGGCCTCGACGAAGGCACACAGGACCTGCATTGCCGCGGTATGGATACGGCCGACCTGGCTGGCATCCAGCGTCAGATCGCCGGCCTGGTCCACCAAGGGGGCCAGGCGTGTTTTGAGCTCGGTGCTGTTCTCGATTCCGAGATCATCACCCAGGGCCACAGTGCTCATCGTTGCTCCGGACAAACGGTTCCAACAGTTATAACGGCCTCTGTCGCAGAACCTTTAGGGGTGCCCGGTATCGTCGGTGCCGCCCCTCCGTAGAGCCACGCCCTGCGTGGCTGCAGGATGTCCGGCCCCGGCGCAGCCACGCAGGGCGTGGCTCTACCGACCTTCAGCTCAACAACTGGGTGGCATCCAGCAGGATCATCGGCTGGGCGGTCACGCGGGCCACGCCGCGGAACAGGTCGTTGGAGATCTGGCAGATGCGCGCGGTATCCGGCGGTTCGATCTGGGAGTCGGTGAGGTTGGCCACGTCCTCCACCGCCGAGACCCGCAGGCCCATGGTTTCGCCGTCTTCCTCGAGCACCACGATGCGGGTGTTGGCATCGTCGTGGGCCGGGCCGGCGCCGAGGTGGATGCCCAGGTCCATCACCGGCACCACCTGGCCACGCAGGTTCATGATGCCCAGCATGGCCGAGGACGTGCCGCGCAGCGGCAGCAACGGGACCGGCAGCACCACCTCCTGCACCTTCAGCAGCTCCAGCGCGTACGCCTGGGCGCCGCAGCGAAGACGCAGCCAGCGCGAGGTGCGCTCGCTGGCGCGGCGGTCGCCGCGCGGACTGGAGGCGGGGTTGCGGGCCTGGGCCTGCAGTTCCTGCCAGCTGGTGGGGCGCCCGGAGGCGGCGGCAGGCGCGGGCGGCGGCGGTGCCGCGCGCGCGACAGGAGCGGGGAGCGGTGTGGGCATGGCGCGGGCAGTGGGGGCGGGCGTCGGTGTGGGGGCAGGCGCGCGTGCCGGCGGTGGCGGTGCAGGGGCCGGCGCTGGCGGCGCCGAGGTGTCGTGCAGGGCCTCGGGCGGGAGGTCGTCCCAGCTGGGGCGCGCATCGTTGTCGCTGGCGGCGACCGGGCCCAGCGCCGGGTCGTTCATCAGCTCGTCGAGCAGGGCCAGCGCGGCCGGCGCGCCGGGCGCGGTGGGGCTGTCGAAGGCCGATGCGGCGGCAGCGGGTGCAACCACCGGGCCCAAGGCCGGGTCGTTCATCAATTCGTCGAGCAGGGCCAGCGCGGCGGGTGCGCCGGGCGCGGTCGGGCTGTCGAAGGCCGGTGCGGCGGCAGCGGGTGCAACCACCGGGCCCAAGGCCGGGTCGTTCATCAGCTCGTCGAGCAACGCCAGCGCGGCCGGCGCGCCGGGCGCGGTGGGGCTGTCGAAGACGGGTTCGCCAGTCTCCTGGGGCTGCGCGAACTCGGCGCGGATCGCCTCGGCGACGCCCTCGGGCTCGTCCTGCGTGGACACGGCGACCGCTGCGGCGGGCACGGCGTCACCGAGCAGTTCTTCCAGGTAGTCGTCCAGTACGTCGCTGGTACTCATGCCGCGCGCTCCATATGCAGCGCGTCGTCGGCCAGGATCCACTCCAGCGCGCGCCGGTAGGAGGCCAGGCCGCGACCGGGATAATCGGTCGACTGCAGCGGCAGGGTCAGGCTGGCGGCATTGCTGACCCGGGTGTCCACCGGAATGGCGTCTTCCCAGACGCGGTGGCCGTGGTTGTCCTGCATCTGCTTGAGGGTCTCGTTGCCGGTGCGGGTGCGGCGGTCGAACAGGGTCGGCAGGATCGACATCGGCAGCGGGCGGCGACGCGAGCGCTCCACCATCTCGCCGGTGCGCACCATGCCATCCAGCCCGTGCAGGGCCAATGGTTCGGCCTGGGTGGGAATGATCAGGCGGTCGGCGGCGGCCAGCGCGTTGATCATCAGCAGGCCCAGGGTCGGCGCGCAGTCGAGCAGGATGTAGTCGTGCTGGCCCCGGTGCCGCGCCAGCGCGTTCTGCAGGGCCAGGCCCAGGCCGGGCTGGTTGGCGCTGCGGCGCTCCAGCGTGGCCAGTGCGGCTTGGGCGCACACGTAGTCCACACCGGGAATATCGCTGTGGTGGGCGAGGCTGGCCAGCTCGGCCGGCGGGGTGCCGAACAGTTCCAGCACGCCCTGCGGCGTGGGGTCCAGCGGCACGCCGAACGCGCGGGTCAGCGACGAGTGCGGATCAAGATCGATCAGCAGCACGCGGTGGCCGAGCGTGGCCAGGCCGCGGCCGAGAGCGAGCGTGGTAGTGGTCTTGCCCACGCCGCCTTTCTGGTTGGCGATTGCCCAGATACGCATCGGTTCACTCCTTCATTGCAGGGGGGGCGGCGGCGCCAATGCGGCTGCCGGCCGGCACCGGTGGCAACTGCACCGGGGCGAGGGGGGAAACTGGGGGCGCGGTGGACGACGGTGCCGCCGCGCTGGTGTCGGCGGTGAGCTGCGGACCCAGCGGGTCCACGGCCTGCGCGGTGTCGGCCAGGATGATCACCATCACGCGCCGGTTGCGGTTGCGGCCGTCGGCGCTGGTGTTGTCTTCGCGTGGGCGGAACTGGCCGTAGCCGACCATCGCCAGCCGTGCCGGCTGCACGCCCTGGTCGGCGAACAGGTGCACCACGCTGGCCGCGCGCGCGGCCGAGAGTTCCCAGTTGGACGGAAACATCGCGGTGGCGATCGGCACGTTGTCGGTGTGGCCTTCCACGCGCACGCCGTTCGGGGCGTCGTGCAGGACCTGGGCCAGGGAGGACAGGGTGTCCCGTGCATGCACGTCGAGCGTGGCCGAGCCGGTGGTGAACAGGATGTCGCTGTTGATCTCCACTTCGATCCACAGCTCGGTGCGGCGCACGGTGATCATGCCGCGGTCGATCAGCGGCGCCAGCGTGGCGGTGAGGCGGTCGGCAATCGTGTTGAGCTGGCGCTCGGCGCGCTGCAGCTGTTCCTGGTTGTGCACCGAGACCGGCATGCGCATCTGCGAGGCCATGGCCGGCAGCAGGGTGGGGTCGTTGGTCGGGGAGGGCGCGGACGGGCCGACCCGGTTGCCGGCCTTGATCACCGACGGGCTGTCCCAGCCGCCGCCCTGGACCTGCTGGTTGCCGACCTGCACCGGGTTGATGGTGCGCGGCGCGCCACCGAAGGCGGTGGTCAGCGCATCGGCCATGACCCGGTACTTGCCCTCGTTGAGCGAGGAAATGGCGTACATCACCACGAAGAACGCGAGCAGCAGGGTCATGAGGTCGGCGTAGGGAATCGCCCAGGCCTCATGGTTGGCATGCTCTTCGTGGGCTTTGCGGCGGGCCATGTCAGTGCAGGAACCCGGACAGGTTGGTTTCGATGTTGCGCGGGTTCTCACCCTGGGCGATCGAGATCAGGCCTTCGATGATCATCTCGCGGTCGCGGCTGTTGTGGTGGATCACGCTCTTGAGCTTGGCCGAGACCGGCAGGAACAGCAGGTTGGCCGAGGCGATGCCGTAGATGGTGGCGGTGAACGCGGCGGCGATGCCGTGGCCGAGCTTGCTCGGGTCGGCGAGGTTCTTCATCACGGCGATCAGGCCCAGCACCGCGCCGATGATGCCCAGGGTGGGGGCGTAGACGCCCATGCCCTCGAACACCTTGGAGGCGGCCAGGTCCTGGCTCTCCTGGCTGCTCAGTTCGATTTCCATCATGTGGCGGATGGTTTCCGGCTCCACGCCATCCACCAGCAGCTGCAGGCCCTTGCGCAGGAACGGGTCGTCCTGTGCGTCCACCTGTGCTTCCAGGCCCAGCAGGCCCTGGCGGCGCGCGATGTTGCTACATTCCACGATCTGGCGGATCAGTTCGGCGCGGTCGCTGCTCGGCGGGCGCACCACCCAGCTGACGATCTTGAAGGCGTGCTTGAACACGGCCGGCGAGGTGTGCAGCAGGATCGCGGCCAGGGTGCCGACAATGACGATCACGAATGCGGCGGGGGACCACAGCGACGCCAGCCCGGCACCCTTGAGGATGCTGCCGCCGACCAGCGAGGCCAGGGCGAGGAAAAGTCCAATGAGGCTGAGTCTGTCCATTTGTCCGTTATCGGCTTGCGTGTGGGGGACTTGAATCAATCGTGCGGGGTGCGCAGGCCGTCCACGTCGAGGATCAGCGACATGCGGCCGTCACCGATCAGGGTGGCGCCGGCGTAGCCGCGCAGGCCGCGCAGCGCCTTGGGCAGGGGCTTGATCACCACTTCCTCGCGGCCGCGCACCTGGTCCACGACCAGGCCGAAGCGTGCTTCCCCGGCCTGCAGCACGACGATGGTGAGCAGCGGCGAGGCCACCGGTTCCACCGCCAGCCAGTGGCGCAGGTCCACCAGCGGCAGGGTGTGGGACTTGCGGTCCAGCACGGCGCGCCCGTCGAACCAGCCCAGCGAGGAGTTGGGGGCGTGCAGCACCTCCATCACGCGCGCCAGGGGCAGGGCGTAGACATCTTCGCCGGCCTGGACCAGCAGGGTGGGCAGGATCGCCAGGGTCAGCGGCACGCGGATCATGAAGCGGCTGCCACGGCCCAGTTCGGACTGGATCTGGATCTGGCCGCTGAGTTCGCGGATACGCGACTGCACCACGTCCATGCCCACGCCGCGGCCGGAGATGTCGGTGACTTCCTGCTTGGTCGAGAAGCCCGGCAGGAACACCAGGTGCAGGCACTCTTCGCTGGTCAGGCGGGCGGCGGCTTCGGGATCGATCAGGCCCTTCTCGCGCGCCTTCGCACGCAGCCGTTCCGGATCGATGCCGGCGCCGTCGTCCTGCACTTCAATGCTGACGTAGTCGCCTTCCTGCTGTGCCGACAGGCGGACGTTGCCGCTGCGGGTCTTGCCCTGCGCTTCGCGCAGCTCGGGCATTTCAATGCCGTGGTCGATCGCGTTGCGCACCAGGTGCACCAGCGGATCGGCCAATGCCTCGACCAGGTTGCGGTCCAGTTCGGTCTCGGCGCCGATCAGCTCCAGCTCCACTTCCTTCTTGAGGTTGCGCGCGACGTCGCGGGCCACCTTGGGGAAGCGCGAGAACACCTTGCCCACCGGCTGCATGCGGGTGCGCATGACCGCCGATTGCAGGCGGGCGGTGGCGATGTCCAGGGTGGAGACGGCGCGGTCGAGTTCTTCGTCGTGCAGGCGCGCGCGCAGGGTCTTGAGCCGGTTGCGCGACAGCACCAGTTCGCCGATGAGGTTGACGATGGCATCCAGGCGCTTGGTGTCCACGCGCACGGTGTGTTCGGCTTCGGCCACCGGCTTGTTGGCGGCCGGCTTGGCCGGGGCCGGGGCGGCCACCGCGCGCGGTGGTGCGGCGACGGGTGCCGGCGCGACCGCTGCGTGGCTGCCCGGGGCGGCGCCGCCATGCAGCTGGTCGAGCAGCGCCTCGAATTCGTCTTCGCCGATCATGCCGTCATCGGCGCGTTTCGTGGGCGTCACGGCGGTGGGTGCCGCGCCGCCATGCAGCTGGTCGAGCAGGGCTTCGAACTCGTCGTCGCTGATCAGCTCGCCGCTGCTCGCACCGGCCGCCGCGGCTACTGGAACCGGCGTGGCCGGACCATTGACGTCGAACTGCGCGATCAGTTCCGGGGGGGCGTAGCCCGGCTCGGTGCCGGCAGCCACCGAATCAAGCATCGACTGCAGGTAATCCAGCGATTGCTGGCCGGCATCGAAGTGGTGCGCCTGCAGCGTGGCCTGGCCGGAACGTGCCATGCCGAGGGTTTCCTCGGCGGCGTGGCAGAGCTCGACCATGGCCTGGATGCCGAGGAAGCCGGCACCGCCCTTGAGCGTATGGAAGCCACGGAAGACGGCGTTGAGCTGGTCGCTGTCCTGGGGCGACTGCTCCAGCGACACCAGCTGTTCGCCGAGGCGATCCAGGATCTCCTGGGCCTCGAGGATGAAGTCTGCGGCAATGTCGTCTGGAACAGCACTCATGGTTTCAAAGCCCCAAATCTGAAAGCAGGTCGTCGGCATCCACCTGCGATACCTGGTGGCGGTCCAGCCCGGTCACGGCCGGGCCGGCCAGGCCGTTGTCGCGCTTGTTGGCGGTGTCGTCCTGCGGCGGCGGCAGGCCGAGCGCGCCGAACCCTTCGTGCACGCGCCGCACGATCCCCACCACGCGGCGGATGATCTGCCCGGTGAGATCCTGGTAGCTCTGGGTCAGCGCGATTTCGGTGAGGTTGTGGCGGATCCGGTCCAGCTGCTGGTCCTGGTCCGGGCTCAGCCCGTTGGCGCGCAGCTGTTCGGTCAGTGCCCGGCATTCCTCGGCGAGGTCCAGGGTGCGGTGGGTGGCCTGTTCGGTCATCGCCACCACGTGGTCCAGGCGCGCGCAGGCGTCGTCCAGCTCGCCGGCCTCGCTGGGCAGGGTGGGCAGCTCGCCCAGGGCCTGGCCCAGCTCGCGGGCAAGCCGGTTCAGGCCGGCCATCATCGGCTGGGTGCGCACGGCGGCCAGGGCGTCGATTTCCCGGCGCCAACCGGCCTCGTCACCGCTTTCCAGCGCGGCCAGGGCATCCTGCAGGCGCTGCACCAGCGCGGACTTGTCGCGAAGGCTTTCCATCAGGCGCTCGCCGCCAGACGCTCGAAGATCTTGCCGAGCTTTTCTTCCAGGGTCGCTGCGGTGAACGGCTTGATGATGTAGCCGTTCACGCCGGACTGGGCGGCTTCGATGATCTGTTCGCGCTTGGCTTCGGCGGTCACCATCAGCACCGGCAGCGTCTTGAGCTTGGCATCGGCGCGGATCGCCTTGAGCAGGTCGATACCGGTCATGACCGGCATGTTCCAGTCGGTGACCACGAAATCGAACGCCTGGCTCTGCAGCAGGGCCAGCGCGGCATGCCCGTCCTCGGCTTCGGCCGTATTGGTGAAGCCCAGATCGCCCAGCAGGTTCTTGACGATACGACGCATGGTCGAGAAGTCGTCGACGATCAGGATACGCATGTTCTTGTTCAAAGCACTTTCCTCGGTATCAAGTGTTTTCAAGGCCGGCGTCGGCCGCCTCGAAGATCTTCAGTCGGCCACGCAGGCGCAGCACTGCCTGGCCGTGGATCTGGCAGACGCGTGACTCGCTGACGCCGAGCACCGCGCCGATCTCTTTCAGGTTCAGCTCCTGCTCGTAGTACAGCGACAGCACCAGCTGTTCGCGCTCGGGCAGCAGGCCGATGGCATTGCCCAGTTCGCGCCCGAACTCGCCGCGTTCCAGGACCTGCTGCGGGGTCGGGCCGCCCTGGGCAACCGTGTCCAGTTCGCCCTGGTCTTCAATGCGTGACTCCAGGCTCAGGACCTGGCCGCGTGAGGCGTCTTCCATCAGGCGCAGGTAGTCGGGCAGGGGCATGTCCATCGCCGCGGCCACTTCGGTGGCGCTCGCGGCGCGGCCGGTACTCTGCTCCAGGCGGCGGATGGTGGACGCGGCGTCGCGGGCACGGCGGTGCACCGAACGCGGCACCCAGTCGCCACGGCGGATCTCGTCGATCATCGAGCCGCGGATGCGGATCGAGGCATAGGTTTCGAACGAGGCGCCCTGGTCGGCGTCGTAACTGCGCGAGGCCTCGATCAGGCCCATCATGCCGGCCTGGATCAGGTCGTCCACTTCGACGCTGGCCGGCAGGCGCGCGGCCAGGTGGTGGGCGATGCGCCGGACCAGGTCCGAGTGCTGGGCAATGCACTCGTTGGCCGCAGCGCGCTGGACCTCTTTGTATTGTGCGGCGCCTTTCATGCGGTCACCCCGCGTTGCTTGAGGATACGTTCCAGGAAGAACTCGACGCCGCCGCGCGGCTCGGTCGGTGCCTGCCAGCGGGCGGTGCGGCGGGCGATCTCGGTGATCGCCTGCGCGGCCGGGCTGGACGGGTAGGCCTTCACCACCGGCTGCTGGCGCTGCACCGACAGGCGCAGCCAGTCGTCCTGCGGCACGCAGCCCAGGTAGTTCAGCGAGACATCCGCCAGGAACTTGTCGCAGACCCGGCTGAGCTTTTCGTACAGCACACGGCCTTCGTTGGGGTCGCGCACCATGTTGGCCACGACCTGGATGCGGTCCACGCCGCGTTCGCGCGACAGCACCTTGATCAGCGCGTAGGCGTCGGTGATGGACGCCGGCTCGTCGCAGACCACCACCACGGTGTCCTGGGCGGCCTGGCAGAAGGTCAGCACGCCGTCGGTGATGCCGGCGGCGGTATCGACCACCATGAAGTCCAGATCGCGTTCCAGTTCGGAGAACACGTTGACCAGGCCCACGTGCTCGGCCGGCTGCAGTTCGGCCATGTGCCGGCGACCGGACGCGGCCGGCACCACCAGCACACCGCCGGGGCCTTCCAGGATCACCTCGTCCAGGGTGCAGCGACCGGCGACCAGGTCGGCCAGGGTCAGCTTGGGCTGCAGGCCCAGGATCACGTCGATGTTGGCCAGGCCCAGGTCGGCGTCCAGCAGCAGCGTGCGCTTGCCCATGTCGGCGAGCGCCACGGCCAGGTTGGCCGACACGTTGGTCTTGCCCACGCCGCCCTTGCCGCCGGTGACGGCGATGGTACGGACCGGGCCCAGCGGCGCACTACGCGTGGCCGACAGCGGGAAGGTCTTGGTCAGATTGGCATACTCACGCGACGGCATGGTTCAACTCCGGGTTGCAGGGCATATCGGCCGCGCGGCGCAAATCTTCAAGGCGAAGTACAAGATTGGCTGCACTGGCCCGGTGCAGGTCTTCGGGAACGTCCTGGCCATCGGTCACCCAGGTGATCGGCAGGCGGTGGTCGACGGCCACCGACAGGGCGGTGCCGAAGCGGCCGGTTTCGTCCAGCTTGCTGAGCACCACGCCCTGGGGGTTGGCGGCGCTGAAGCGGCGGACCACCTCGTCCATGTCGCCGAAACTGGTGTTGGCCGGCAGCACCAGCAGGGTGCGGATCTGCGGGGCGGCGCGCAGCCACTGCAGCTGGGCGGCCAGGGCGCGGTCGCGCGGGCCCAGGCCGGCGGTGTCGATCAGCACCAGCTTGTAGTCCTTCAGGCGTTCCAGCAGCTGGGTCAGGTCGCTGCCGCTGTTGGCCTCGTGCACGGCGATGCCGAGCTGGCGGCCGAAGCCATACAGCTGCTCGCGGGCGCCGATGCGGCCGGTGTCGGTGGTGACCAGGGCCACGTCACGTGCGGCATGGGCTTCGGCAAAGCGCGAGGCCAGCTTGGCAATCGTGGTGGTCTTGCCGGCGCCGGTCGGGCCGACCAGGGCGATCACGCCGCCGGCCTCCAGCGGGTCCACCGGGGCGATCGGCAGCTTCTTGGACAGCAGGCCCAGCATCAGGCCGCGGCCGCGGTGGGCTTCGGTGTCCAGCGGGATCTGCAGGGCCACATCGCGGCTGATGCCGGCATCGAAGCCGTATTCGTCCATCAGGTCCAGCGCGGCGGCGCGCACGGCCGAGCCGCGCAGGCGCTCGTCGGTGAAACGGGTCATCTCGCGTTCGATGATGTGGCGCATGCCGGCCACTTCATTGCGCAGCTGGCGCAGGTCCTCGTCGTCGCGGGCCACCACGGTCAGCGGCGCGGCAACAGGGGCCGGGGCAGCGGCCACCACGGCGACGGCGACGACCTCGGCGACCGGTGCGGGTTCGTTGGCGGCCTGCATCGCCGGCAGGGCCGGCGGGGCCGGCGGGGCGATCGGGGCAGCCGGCGCGGCGGGTGCAGCCGCCTCAACGCTGGCGATCGGCGCGACCGGCGTGAACACGGCCGAGTCGTCGATCTGCAGCATCGGCGAGACCGGCGCCGGTACCACCGGCACGGTCTCCCACAGCGGCGCGGCCGGGGCGAGGACGGGGGCGCGCTGCATCTGCTGGGACGGCATCTGCGGGATCTGCGGAATCTGCGGCGGCACCGTGGCGCGGCTGAGCGGGGCATGCATTTCGAACAGCGGCGCCTCGTCCATCGGCGGGTCGATGATGAAGCGGGCGCGGTTGGGCGCGGCCGGCGCGGCAGCACGGACCGGTGCCTGGATCGCAGCCGGCATCCCGGCGACGTCATGGGTGGCGTGGGCAGCAGCGCGTTCGGCGGCAGCGGCCTGTTCCACATTGAACGGGGCGAAGATCTGTTCCGGCAGTACGTCGGCCCGGGAGGCGGGCTGTACGTTGGCGCGGGCCAGGGTGGCGGCGAAGCCACTGCTGCCCGGCGGCGGCACGATTTCGTTGGCGCTGTCCAGGGTGCGACCGGTCGCGCCGACGGCGGCGCGGGCCAGGGCGGCCACCGCAGAGGTGGTAGCGGCGACCGGTTCCGGTGCGGCCAACGGGGCCTTGCGGCGGGTCACGGCGGCAATCACGGCATCGGCGGCATTGCGCGGACGCGGGGCCGGCGGCGGCGGGGCGACATCCTTGCGGGCCGCTTCCAGTGCACGCTGCACGGCGCCTTCGTCATAGTTCGCGGCCGCCACGATTTCGACGCCTTCCTCGATCCGGCGATTGGACAGGATCACGGCATCCGGACCGTGTTCCTTGCGCACCAGGTTCATGGCCGAGCGCATATCGGGAGCGACGAAGCGTTTGATTTTCATGCTGTGGTACCGGGACTGGGGCGGCTGGGCGGTCGAAGGGAAGCGCTGGTTGTCGGTGGTCTGCACGGTCCGGGTTTCCCTTTGTGTCCTGCTGCGGTGATATCGAAATGGGGGTGTCTGTTTTCTGACGCGTTGCTGTCGGAGTTCCGGCTCAGCTGATCGTGCCGACCAGCTTCAACCGCTTGTCCTCAGGCACCTCGCTGTAGGCAAGTACCGACAGCGAGGGGACGCTGTGCCGTACCAGCCGTGCCAGCGCGGCACGTACCGGACCGGGCACCAACACCACCGCGGGCTCGTTCTTGGCTTCCTGCTTGCCGACACATTCGGCCAGGCTCTGGTGCAGTCGCTCGGCGAGTCCGGGTTCCAGCGCTGCGCCGTTGCCCTGAGTAGACTCTTGCAAGACACGTTCCAATTGCGGGTTGAGCGTGAACACCGGCAGCTCCGGCGACATTCCGGCGATCTCCTGCACGATGAAACGGCCCAGCGCATTGCGCACGGCGGCGGTCAGCACGCCCGGGTCCTGGCTCATCGGGGCGTTCTCGACCAGCGACTCGGCGATCTTGCGCAGCTGGCGCACCGGGATGCGTTCGATCAGCAGGTTCTGCAGCACCCGTACCACCACCGACAGCGGCAGCGCCTTCGGGGTGAGGTCTTCGACCAGCTTCGGCGCGCTCTTGGCCAGGTTGGCCAGCAGCTGCTGCACTTCCTCGTGGCCAAGCAGTTCCGGGGCGTGTTCGCGGATCAGGTGCGACAGGTGGGTGGCCACCACGGTGGCCGGGTCGACCACGGTGTAGCCCATCGATTCGGCGTGGGCGCGCTGGTGCGGCTGGATCCAGGTGGCGTCCAGGCCGAAGGCGGGGTCCTTGCCGGCGATGCCTTCCAGCGCGCCAAGCGCGCTGCCCGGGTCCAGCGCCAGTTCGCGGTCGGGGTGGATCTCGGCGGTGGCCACCGGCACGCCATGGATCAGCAGGCGATAGGCGGTGGCGGCAAGTTCCAGGTTGTCGCGGATGTGCACCGACGGAATCAGGAAGCCGATGTCATGGGTGAGCTTGCGGCGCACGCCCTTGATGCGCGCCATCAACTCACCGCCCTGGTTCTTGTCCACCAGCGGGATCAGCCGGTAACCGACCTCCAGGCCCAGCGGATCGACCGGGCGCAGTTCGTCCCAGGTCAGCTCGGCGGTGGGCGAGGGGGCGCCACCGGGCAGGCCCAGGGCGGTGGTCGGCCCGGCGGCCGGGGCCTCGGCGGCACGCTGTGCGGCCACGCTCTTCTTCCACAGCTTCCAGGCGATGAAGGCCAGGATGCCGCCAAGCGTCAAGAAGGCGACGTTGGGCATGCCCGGCACCAGGCCGACCAGGATCAGGATGCCGGCAGCAATGGACAGCGCGCGGTACTGGCCGAACACCTGGCCCATCATGGCCTGGGCCATGTCCTGCGACCGCGAGGCGCGGGTGACCAGCATGGCCACCGCCGACGACACCAGCAGCGCGGGCAGCTGCGCCACCAGGCCGTCACCAATGGACAGCAGGGTGTAGGTGGCAGCGGCTTCGCCGAACGGCATGCCGTGCTGGAGCACGCCCACGGCCAGGCCGCCGATCATGTTGATGAACAGAATGAGGATGCCGGCGATGGCATCGCCGCGGATGAACTTGCTGGCACCGTCCATCGCGCCGTAGAAGTCGGCTTCCTCGCGGACCTCCTCACGGCGCAGCTTGGCCTCCTCACGCGTCAGCAAACCGGCGTTGAGGTCGGCGTCGATGGCCATCTGCTTGCCGGGCATGGCGTCGAGGATGAAGCGCGCGGTCACTTCGGACACGCGGCCGGCGCCCTTGGTGATGACCACGAAATTGATGATGGTCAGGATGGCGAAGACCACGATGCCGACGGCGTAGTTGCCGCCGATCACGAACTCGCCGAACGCGGCGATCACCTTGCCGGCCGCCTCGTGGCCATTCTGGCCGTTGAGGAGGATCACGCGGGTGGAGGCCACGTTCAGCGCCAGCCGCAGCATGGTGGTGATCAGCAGCACGATGGGGAAGATGGTGAAGTCCAGCGGGCGCTTCACGTAGACCACCGCCAGCAGCACCATCAGCGAGATGGCGATGTTGAAGGTGAACAAGGCATCGAGCACCGGCGCGGCCAGCGGCACCACCACCATCGCCAGCAGGGCCAGCACGATCAGCGGGGCGCCCAGGCCGTTGCGGATCATGTCCAGGGCGCGGCGGGTGTTCATTCCAGCGGGCTGGGCGCTCATGGGCGGCCTCCCTTGCCGTGTTCATCCACGTCGATGCTGGGGGCAGCGGGCATCGGCCCACCCCGCCAGGTGCGCAGCTGGTAGACGTAGGACAGGACCTGGGCAACGGCCGAATACAGTCTCACGGGAATTTCCTTTCCAAGTTGACCTTCCCGATACAAGGCGCGTGCCAAAGGCGGCGCCGAGACGATGGCGACCTTGTTGCCGTCGGCCACTTCACGGATGCGCAGGGCGGTTTCGTCCACGCCCAGGGCCACCACGGTGGGGGCGCCCATCTTGCCGCCGTCGTACTTCAGGGCCACGGCGTAGTGGGTCGGGTTGACCACGACCACGTCGGCGGTGGGCACCGCCTCCATCATCCGGCGGTTGGACATCTGCTGCTGCAGCTGGCGGATGCGGCCCTTCACCTCGGGGCTGCCCTCGCTTTCCTTCATTTCCCGGCGCAGCTCCTCGCGGGTCATCTTCAGCTTGCGCATCCAGTTCCAGCGCTGGTACGGCGCGTCGATGGCGGCCAGCAGCATCATGGCGCCGCCGGTGGCCAGCATCAGCTTCAGGGTGAAGCCCAGGCCGTTGACCATGGCGGCCTCCAGCGGCTGGTGGATCAGGTCGCGCAGCGGCCGGATGCCGTGCCAGACCACCAGCCCGGCGGCGGCGCCGACAAACAGGATGCGCAGCAGCGACTTGGTGAATTCGGCAATGGCTTCGGCGCCGTAGAGGCGCTTCATGCCGGCCATGGGGCTGAGGCGGTTGAACTGGGGCATCAGCGACTTGTTGGACCAGCGCAGCCCGCCCATGGCCACCGGCGCCAGGAAACTGGCCAGCAGGCAGATCAGCAGCAGCGGCCACAGGGCCAGCATCAGCTGCAGGAACAGGTGCCCGAAGTGGTTGAACAACCCCAGCGGTTCAGCACGCAGGCCCGGCTCCGGGCTCAGTGCCATCTTCATCCACGCCTTGCTGCTGCTGGCGATCCCGCCGGAAAACGCCATCAGCGCCAGCACCGACGCCCCGAACACGGCGGCCGTGGCCAGCTCACGCGAGCGCGGGATGTTGCCCTGTTCACGGGCATCGCGCAGGCGTTTTTCGGTAGGTTGTTCGGTTTTTTCGCCGGCTTGTTCTTCGTCGGACATCGGGGCAGGGCACCGGGGGGATTACCTGGGGTGGTGCAAGAACTGTTCCATGACGGCAGGCCTTGCCGGGGCGGAAGCGCGCGCAGCCACGCAGGGCGTGGCTCTACACGGACACGTAGTGCCACGCCCTGCGTGGCAACCGCGCGCAGCGCGGCACAAGTGCCCGAAGCCCATCCAATGCCGGTCCCGACCATGCAACCGGCGTTTAGACCCACCGAAGCCACCCGTCAGGCGTTCATGACCCCGGAACGAAGTGCAGCCACGCAGGGCGTGGCTCTACACAGACACGTAGTGCCACGCCCTGCGTGGCAACCGCGCGCAGCGCGGCGGTCGCGTGCGTCAATCCAGGAAATGGCCGCCTTCGATGGCCTTGAACGGCTCGGCCACCACCACCCGGGGACGCGGATGGTCATGCAGCTGCATGAACCGCTGCGGATCAACCGGGTGGCCGAGCAGATAGCCCTGCAGGTAGTCGCAGCCAAGCCGCTCCAGATACGAGCGCTGGCTGGCGGTTTCCACGCCTTCGGCGACGATGTCCATGTCCAGCGCATGGCCCAGGGCGACGATGGCCGACACGATCACCACGTCTTCCGAACTGTTTTCAAGATCGTGCACGAAGGCGTGGTCGATCTTGATCTCCGTGGCGGGCAGGCGCTTGAGGTAGAGCAGGCTCGAATAGCCGGTGCCGAAGTCGTCGATCGAAATGCCCACGCCCAGCCGGGCCAGCGATTGCAGCAGGTGCAGGCTGGCGTCGGTGTCGCGCATGACCGTGCTTTCCGTGATCTCCAGCACCAGCCGGCGCGGCTCGATGCGGTGCGCCTGCAGTACGTCGCGCACTTCCTGGAGCAGGTGCGGGGAGCCGAACTGGATCGGTGAGAGGTTCACCGAGACGGTCCAGCTGTCGTGGCCCGCGTCGTGCCAGAGGCGCAGCTGGCGGCAGGCTTCGTCCAGCGCCCAGCGCCCGATTTCGTTGATGACGCCGCTGCGTTCGGCCAGGCGGATGAAACGGTCCGGTGGTATCAGCCCCTGTTCGGGGTGACGCCAGCGGATCAGGGCCTCGGCGCCACAGACCTTGTGGCTGCTGACGCGGACTTTCGGCTGGTAGTGCAGGAACAGTTGCGGGGTGCCGATGGCGCGGCGCAGGTCGGCCAGGAGCCTGAACTGCTGCTCGGCGCTGTCGTTCATCCACTCGGCGAACACGACAAACGCGTTGCGGCCCGCTTCCTTGGCCTGGTACATCGCCGCGTCCGCGTTGCTCATCAGCTGGCGCTCGGTGGCGGCGTGGTCGGGACAGATCGCAATGCCGATGCTGGCGGTGACCTGCAACTCGTGGCCCGGCACCAAGGTGCCGGTGCCCACCGCCTGCAGGATGCGGCTGGCCAAGGTGGCCAGGTCCTCATCCGTCTCCATGGGCACCACCATCACGAACTCGTCGCCGCCCAGCCGCGCCAGGACGTCGTTCGGCCGCAGCAGCTTGCGGGTGCGCTCGGCCACGGCGACCAGCAGCGCGTCGCCGGTCTGGTGGCCATAGGCGTCATTGACCTGCTTGAAGCCGTCCAGGTCCATGAACATCAGCGCGAAGCGGCCGCCGCGCTGCTCGGCATCGACCAGTGCGTGCTCGATATGCTGTTGCAGCAGCAGGCGGTTGGGCAGGTGGGTCAACGGATCGTGCAGCGCGGCCTGGCTCAGTTCCGCATAGGCGTCTTCCAGCGAACTGCGCAGGCGCTGGTTGCGCAGGCGCAGCAGCTGCGCCTGCATGCGTTGGTCGAGCCAGGACACCAGCAGCACCACCGCAAGGATGGCGATGGTGAGCACCATGACGATGGCGGCCAGCCATTGGGTCTGCAGGCCGGTGCCGGCGGCGGCGCCACAGATGCTGCCCTCCGGGAAGCGCGCGGCGGCCATGCCGGTGTAGTGCATGCCGACGATGGCGGTGCCGAGGACGGCGGCGGGAAGCACACGGTGGCGCAGGCGATGGCCACTGTGCCGGAGGCGGAAGGCGACGAACAGTGCCACCCACGACGCGGCCAGGGCGATCAGGAGCGACAGCGTGAACCAGCCGGGGTGGTAGTCGATACCCGGCTGCATGCGCATGGCCGCCATGCCGAGGTAATGCATCGCCGCGATGCCGCTGCCCATGAGCAGGGCGCCAAGCGCCAGCCGTGAGTGCGGGAGGGTGGGGCGCGACACCAGCCACAGCGCGAACACCGACGAGGCCATGGCCGACAGCAGTGACACCGTGGTCCAGCCCAGGTCGTAGCCCAATGGGATGGGAAGCCGAAAGGCCAGCATGCCGATGAAGTGCATGGACCAGATGCCCAGCCCCATGGCGCAGCCGCCGCCGAGCAGCCAGAACAGGCTCAGCCGCGGCGTGGCCGCGGTGGTGACTCGATTGGCCATGTCGAGCGCCGTGAATGACGCAAGCATGGCGACCAGCAGCGAAACCACGACCAACCACGGTGTGTAGCTGCCGATGAGCATCAATGACTCTCCCTGGTCAGATCTGCAATCGAAAGATATGGGTGGCGATGCTTTCGAATTCCGCATCGCTACAGGCAGTGGCCCCCCGCTGCCTGCGCAAATCTACGCCCATTCCCCTGGGGGAACGCAAGGCCCAATTGGCCAAAATTCCGTAGGCAAATTCCGCGACGTGACAATGCGGTGGCGTACTGCCTAGTGGGTCACACCGTCGGCGGCCTGGAACGCGGCGTCGAACATCCGCTGTACCGGCGGACCCATCTCGCCGGCCAGTACGGTGAGCAGGAACATGCCGAGCAGCAGTGCGACCGGCAGCCCGAGCTGGATGGGATTGAGCGCGGGTGCGGCGCGGGCGAGCACGCCGAAGGCAAGATTCACCGCGAGCATGGCGACGGTCAGCGGCAGCGCCAGGGTGAGCGCACCGCGGAAGACCTGCAGCACGAAGGTTGGCGCGGCACTGAGAAATGCATCGATGTCGGGCAACGAAGCGCCGATGGGCACGGCCTTGTAGCTGTCCATCAGCAACGAGATCAGCGCGAGGTGGCCGTTGGCGGTGAAGAACAGCAGGCCGAACAACAGGTAGAACCACTGGCCGATCACACCGGAGGTGCCGCCACGCATCGGGTCGCTCATCTGCGCGAACGCAAGGCCGGTGCCCTGCGAAACCAGTTCGCCCGCCATCGCGCCTGCTTCGAAGACGAGCCGCAGCAGGAAGCCGATGGAAATGCCGATCGCCAGCTCACGCGCGATGCTCAGCACGGTGGCCGCGTCGAAGCCGGTCCAGGCCGGCACCGGCGGCAGCATCGGCGAGAGCGCGATGGCCAGCGCGCCCGACAGCATGACCCGCACGCGCGCGGGTACGGCACGGCTGCCGACCAACGGCATCGCCATGATCATGGCGCCGATGCGCAGCATGGTCCACAGCACGGTGCCGATCATGCCGAAGGCGTTGAGCCCGTCGGCGGCCATCTGGGTTGCGGAATCCATCGCGGCCGTCCGCTAACCGATCAGGTGTGGAATGCGCTGGAACAGCAGCGTGGTGTACTCGACCAGATGGCCGATCAACAGGCTGCCCAGTGCGAACAGGACGGCGGTCAATGCCGCCGCCTTGGCAACGAATGCGATGGTGGGTTCGTTGAGCTGGGTGGCGGCCTGGACCACGCCGACGACCACGCCGACAATCAGCACGGTCAGCAGCAGCGGGCCGGCGATCCAGAGCACGGTGATCAGGCCACCGCGCAGTTCAGTGAGGGCAAGTTCGGGGGTCATGTGCGCCTCAGACCGCGTTGAAGCTGGCGGCAAGCGTGCCGACCACCAGCACCCAGCCGTCGACCAGCACGAACAGCAGGATCTTGAACGGCGCGGAGACCAGCATGGGCGAGAGCATCATCATGCCCATCGACATCAGCACGCTGGCCACGACCAGGTCGATGATCACGAATGGAATGAAGATGAGGAAGCCGATCTCGAAGGCGGTCTTCAGTTCGCTGGTGACGAACGAGGCGACCAGCACCGGGAACGGAATCGCATCGGGGCTGGCATAGGTGCCGTGCCCGGCCATGCCGGCGAAGGTCATGAGGTCGGTTTCGCGGATCTGCGCCAGCATGAAGGCGCGCAACGGTTCGGTGGTGAGGGTCCAGGCGGTCTGGAAGTCGATCTCGCCGTTGAGGTAGGGCGCCATGCCGCTGCCCCACGCCTTCTGCCACACCGGCAGCATCACCATGGCGGTGAGGAACAGGGCCAGGCCGAGCAACACCTGGTTGGACGGGGTCTGCCCGGTGCCCAGCGCCTGGCGCAGCAGGCCGAGCACGATGATGATGCGGGTGAACGCGGTGAGCACCAGCAGCATCGACGGGATCAGCGTGATCGCGGTCATCAGCAGCAGGGTCTGCAGCGGCAGGCTCACCGCCTGGCCGCCGATCTTGCCGACATTCACGTCCGGCAGCGGGGTGCCACCGGGCAGGCCGGGTGCGGCCATGGCCAGCGCCGGCAGGGCGCACAGCAGCAGGGTCAGCAGCAACGGCAGGTAACGGGTCCAGGATGCTCGGGGGCCACGCATGATCAGGGTTCCTTGCGCAGCCGCTGTTGCAGCAGCTGGGCGAAATTCGGCAGGTTCTTGAAGTCCGGCAGGCGTGCCGGTTCCGGGGTGGGCAGCGGTTCGGACAGGCGGTGCAGGGTGTTGATGCCGCCGGCGGTGACACCCAGCAGCAGCTGTTCGCCGTTGACGTCGACCACGACCACGCGTTCCTTGGCGCCCACGTTGAGGCTGGCCACCATGCGCAGGCCTTCGGCGGGTTTGAAGCCGCTGCCGGGCATGCGCTTGAGCACCCAGCCCAGGCCGACGATCAAGGCCAGCACGGCCAGCAGGGCCAGCACCGCGCCGAACATGCTCGGTGCGGCGGCGGCGTGCTGGCCCACCTTGGTGGCGGGCGCGCCGGCAGCGATGAGCGCCAGGGCGATCAACGCAGTCTCCGGATCCGTTCGCTCGGGCTGACCACGTCGGTCAGGCGCACGCCGAAGCGATCGTTGATGACCACCACTTCGCCGTGGGCGATGAGGGTGCCGTTGACGAACACATCCAGCGATTCACCGGCGCCACGTTCCAGCTCGACGACCGAGCCCTGGTTGAGCTGCAGCAGGTTGCGGATGGGCAGGCGGGCGCGACCGACTTCCAGCGACAGGGTCACCGGCACGTCCAGGATGACGTCCAGGTTCAGATCGGCACCGCCGCTGGTGTCATCGGAATGCAGCGTGGTGAACTGCGCCGGTGCCGGTTCGTTGGTTTCGATGTCGTTCATTGCGGGTCTTCCTGGATTACGGGAACACGCGGGCGGCTGCCCGGCGGATGGGTGGCGGTGATCTTGACGGCGTTCATGCCGTTGGCGACGCCGAACTGGCCGGTGAACACGGGAATGTTCTCGACGCACAGGGGCACCTGCGGCGGCAGGTCGATGGGCAGGATGTCGCCGATCTTGAGTTTGGTCAGGTCGCGCAGGCTCATGCGCTTGGTGGCCAGGACGCTGGACAGGGTGACTTCGGCGATATTCAGCTGCTCGCGCAGCATGGTGCCCCAGCTTTCATCGCGGTCGTTGCGGTCGCTCTGGATGCCGGCGTCGAGCAGTTCGCGGATCGGTTCGAGCATGGAGTACGGCAGGGTGACGTGGATGTCGCCGCCACCGCCATCGAGTTCAACATGCAGGCGGCACACGACGACGTATTCGCGCGGGGTCACGATGTTGGCAAAGTGCGGGTTGATCTCGGAGTTGATGTACTCGAGTTCGACATCCATGACCGGTGCCCAGGCTTCGCGCAGGTCGGCGAAGGTCTGCTTGAGCAGAAGGTGGATGACGCGCATTTCGGTGGCGGTGAACTCGCGGCCTTCGATGCGGGTCGGGTAGCGCCCGTCGCCGCCGAAGAAGTTGTCGACGATGGCGAACACGAGGGTGGGTTCGAACACGATCAGGCCGGTACCGCGCAGGGGCTTGAAGCGGATCAGGTTGAGGTTGGTGGGGACGTACAGGGAGTGCATGTAGTCGTTGAACTTGATCAACTCGATGCCGCGCACGGACAATTCGGCGGAGCGGCGGATCAGGTTGAACAGGCCAATGCGCCACAGACGGGCGAAGCGCTCGTTGACCATCTCCAGGGTCGGCATGCGGCCGCGGATGATCCGGTCCTGGCTGGCGAAGTCGTAGTTGCGCGCCTCGCCGGGGGCGATGGCGTCGACGTCGGTTTCGACGGCGCCGGAATCGACGCCATGCAGCAGGGCATCGATCTCGTCCTGGGAAAGCAGGTCATTCATGGCAGGCCCTTACTGGGTGACGAAGCTGGTGAACAGCAGTTCGTCGACGCCCTTGCTGCCGGTCTCGGCCTTGAGCAGTTTCTGCACTTCGGCCAGGGAGTCGGCCTGCAGGCGTTCTTTGCCGGCGCGATCGGCGATCTGGGCCGGTTCGACCTGGGAGAACAGCATGAGCAGCTTGGCGCGGATGGCCGGGGCGTGCAGTTTGATGGCTTCGAGTGCGGCAGGGTCGCGGGTCATGAGCTGCACTTCGACCTGGAGGTAGCGCGGGCCGTCGAAGCTGCTGCTGAGGTTGACGACGAACGGGGGTTCGAGGCCGAAGTACTGGGCGGGGGCGGGCACGGCGGACTTGGCGGCGGCGGGCTTGGCCGGGGACTTCTCGTCGTGGGACTGGGTGAAGTACCAGACGCCGCCACCGGCAGCGCCGGCGGCCAGCACGGCGATGAGCGCCGTGACGAGGAGCGGGCTGCGCGGCTTGGCGGCCTTGTCCTTGTCGGCGGATTTCTTGGTTTTATCGGCGGCTGCGGCCACGAGGGGAAGCTCCATTGGATTGCTACCTGGCTACATGCAAACGGCGTGCCGAACTGCGACGGTTCTTCGTTGCCGGAAATTTGACGGCGGAGGCGGCGGGATTCGACAGTCCGTGGGGTGCCGGGCGTGGCCCGGCAGCGGCATGCATTTCGGCGAACAGCCTTTGGCTGATGCATGCCCTGAGCTGGGCCGCCCGGTGCGGGTTCGCGGGACACGCCGTGAATACGTCCGTGTAGGCTCGTAGAAAACATCCATGTTTTCTACGGTCCCGCAAACCCGCCCCGGCCGACCCTCCGACGTGAGCCGGGGGCCATGGGAAACGCGGATTTGCCGACTGCGGGGTGGCTTCACGATGTGCCGGCATCGCCGGCACATCGGCTTTTCCCGTGGCAACGACACACTGTCAAAGGCGGGTCGGGGCGGGTTTGCGGGGGTGTAGAAAACATGGATGTTTTCTACAAGCCCCCATGGGTGAAGGCGCACTGCTTGCGAGGCACCGCCTCGCGTGCGACTGAACGCGCAACCGCTGGCGGTTGGGCCGGGGCCCGGAGGGCGGTTTACGGCGTCCCCCGCAAACCCGCACCGTCCCGCCAAACCAGAAGATCGCTGCGCAACGGCTGTTCGCCTGAATGCATGAAGCAGCTGGCCAACGGCCAGCTGCCCTGGAGACCTTCGCAAGGATCAGGCGTACGCGTCGACCAGGCCGCGCTGGCGCATCAGCTGTGATGGGGAGACGGTGGTCTCGACCAATCCCACGTCGCCGTCGCCGTTGCCGTGGCCCGCTTGGCCGCCGCCGGCCTTGCCGTCCTGCGCGGTGTGCTGATGGCCGACATCGGCGTTGCCTAGCTGGAAGCCCTGGTCGTTGAGCATTTCACGCAGGCGCGGGATGCTGGATTCGAGGGCGTGGCGGACGTCGGCGTGGGCGCTGCTGAAGCTGGCGTGGACCTTGTCGCCGTCCATCTGCAGGCGGACTTCGATCTGGCCCAGGTCGTGCGGGGTGACCTTGATGACGGCATGGCCGATCTTCTGGTCGGCGAGCCAGCCGACGCGGGCGCTCATGGCGTCGTCGAAGTCGTCGCCGCCCACATGCGGGGTGGCGGTGGGGTCGCCACTGAACGGCACGGAGGCGGCGCCGGTCTTGAGTTCGGCGGCGGCGTGCAGGGCGTGCAGGAACGGGGTGGTGGGAGCGTCAGGGTCGGTGGCGGCGATGGCGTCGGCCAGGGCCTTGGGCAGCGCGGTGTCGTCGCTGACCTCGGCGTCGAGCGGCAGCGCGATCGCGCCGGTGGCTGCGGCGCTGCTGGTGGCACCGGCCGGCGCGGCGGCGCCCGCGAGGGCGGGTGCCGCGGGTGCGGTGGCAGGGGTGGCGGGCAGGGTGGTCAGCAGGGGATCGGCCTTGGCCAGGGCGGTGGCGTCGGCGTTGGCAGCGGGGGCGGCGGCCACGGTGACGGCGTCGAGACCGGTCAGGGCGAGGCCGGCCATGCCCAGCGGGGGCCATGGGGCGGCGTCGGCGTCGTCGGCAGGCTCGGACGCGGCCGGTGTGTCGGTGGCTGCGGCGGTCTGCGCGGTGGACGGTTCGGTGGCGTCGCTGGCGTCTGCGGCATCCTTGGCGCCGGGGCGCTTGGGCGCATCGCCGGGCGCCGTGTTGCTGGTGTCGGCGCTGCCGGGCTTGCTGGACTTCGCCTTGGCGGGGGCGTCCTTGCTGGCGGAGTCGCCTTTCAGCAGGGCGTCAAAGTCCCGGCGGTCGCTGCCGGCCGCGCTGTCGGGCCGGGCGCTGCTGCCGGTGCTGGTCGAGGCGCTGGCGGACGCGGAGGCGCCAAGCAGGGTGGGGGGCATCACGGCGTCTCTCCGCTGTCGGTGTCGGGGTGCTGCGCCTGGCGGCTGCGGCGGGCGCCCAGGTCGTCCATCTCGCGCTGGTCGCGGCGGTCCACGAGGACCTTCTCCTGTGCCCGGTAGCTGGCGGCCAGCTGTTCGAGCACGGCCTTGTCGCGGCTGGCCAGGATCAGGCGGGCACGTTCGGCCTCGACCTTCTCGCGGTTGCTGTCCACGGTCTGGCTCTGCTGGGCCACGGCGGTGTCCAGGCGGTCGAGGAAGGCGCGGCGGTTGAGCAGCTGCGCCGGGCTGGTGGCCGCCATCTGTGCGTTGGCGTACTCCTCGGCGTAACGGCGCAGTTCTTCCAGCCGCGACAGGTGGGTGTCGAGCGTGCGCTGGCGTTCGGCCAGGTCGCGGGCCACTTCGTCTTCGTGGTCCTGGGCCCGCTTGAGCAGGGGATCGATGCGCTTGGACTGGATCATGGCTTAGTTCTCTCTCTCGACCAGTTGCTTCAGTGCCGCCTGGCTGTGCGGCAGGTCGGCGGCCTTGCCCACGTCCTGGCCAAGGAATTCGACGATGTCCGACCAGCGTTCCAGCGCTTCATCGGTGGCCGGGTCGTTGCCGCGCTGGTAGGCGCCGATGGCGATCAGGTCGCGGTTGCTGGAGTACGCAGACACCAGACGCTTGAGTTTGCGGATGCGCAGGCGCCACGGTTCGTCGGCGATTTCGGTGACCACGCGGCTCACCGACGATTCGACGTCGATGGCGGGATACAGGCCGCTGTCGGCGACGCGGCGCGAGAGCAGGATGTGGCCGTCCAGAATGGCGCGGGCGGCGTCGGCGATCGGATCCTGCGGATCGTCGCCTTCGGTCAGCACGGTGTAGAAGGCGGTGATCGAGCCGCGGCCCTTGGCGCCGTTGCCGGCGCGTTCGACCAGCGCGGGCAGCTTGGCGAACACGGACGGCGGATAACCGCGGGTGGTCGGCGGTTCGCCTACCGACAGGCCGATTTCGCGCTGGGCCTGGGCGAAACGGGTCAGCGAATCCATCAGCAGCAGCACGTTCAGGCCCTGGTCGCGGAACCATTCGGCGATGGCGGTGGCGCGGTAGGCGCCATGCAGGCGTGCCAGCGGCGGGCGATCGGCGGGACTGGCCACCACCACGGCGCGGCGCAGGCCTTCCTCGCCCAGGGTGCTCTCGACGAAGTCGCGCACTTCGCGGCCACGCTCGCCGATCAGGCCGACCACGATCACGTCGGCGGCGGTGTAGCGGGTCATCATGCCGAGCAGGGTGGACTTGCCGACGCCGGAGCCGGCGAACAGGCCCACGCGCTGGCCGCGGCCGATCGGCAGCAGGGCGTTGATGGCGCGCACGCCGACGTCCAGCGGCTGGGTGATGGGCTCGCGTGCCAGCGGGTTGATCGACACGCCGGCCATGCTGACGGTGCCTTCGGCGCGGATCGGGCCCTTGCCGTCGAGCGGCACGCCGTCGCTGTCGATGACGCGACCCAGCAGGCCCTCGCCGACTTCCACGCCGCCGCGGCCCAGCGACGGCACCACGCGCGCGTTGGGCAGCAGGCCATGCAGTTCGGCGCTGGGCATCAGGTAGGTACGTTCACCGGCGAAGCCGACCACTTCGGCATCGACCCAGCCGCCGTCGGCCACTTCGACCTTGCAGCTGGCGCCCATGGGCGATTCGCAGCCGACCGCTTCCAGGGTCAGGCCGACCGCGCGGCGCAGCACGCCTTCGCGGATCAGGCCACGGCCGTGTGCGCCGTCCGGCTGGATGCCGTCCAGGCGCGCGGCCAGGCGCAGGTTGCGGGCGGCCGACCAGTCGGCGGCGGGCGGGGGCAGGGGGTCGGTAGTCATGCGCTGGCTCCGGACTTCCGCAGCACCGCATCCAGCGCGCCGCGCAGGCGCGCCTCGAGGGTGCCGTCGAGGCGGACGGCCTCGGCGTGTACGCGCAGGTCGCCCCGGCTCAGGCTGAGGTCCGGGGTGAGGCGCTGGGTGGGCGACAGCTGCAGCAGCGGGGCGAGTGCGGCGATGTCGTCGGGGTGCAGGCGCACTTCCACTTCGCGGTTGGCACCGCCCACGGCATCCACCGCTTCGCCGACCAGCTGCGCGAGCAGGGCCGGGTCGGCCTGGTAGGCACGGCCGACCAGGGTGCCGGCGATGCGCACGGCCAGTTCGCCCAGTGCGGCGACCACTTCATTCTCCAGGCGTACCAGCGGCCGGCTGAAGTTGTCCAGGATGCCTTCGATCTGTGCGATCAGGCGACGCACCTCGGCCTGGCCCTGGGCCTGGCCGTCGGCATGACCCTGCTCGAAGCCGTCCTTTTCCGCCGCGTCCTGGATCGCCTGGATCTCCTCTAGGGTAGGCAGCTGCAGCAGCGGTTCGGGATCGTGTTCGACACCCTCATCGATGGGGTCGTAGCTGTCGTCCTGCGGGAGTGCAGGTTCGGCCAGCAGGTCCGGGGCAAGCCAGCGCACGGCAGTGTTCACAGCATCGCCTCCGCGTTGCCGCCAATGGTGACGGTACCCTCATCGGCCATGCGCTTGACGATGGCCAGGATTTCGCGCTGCGCCACTTCCACGTCGGACAGGCGCACCGGACCGCGTGCCTCCATGTCTTCGAGCAGGATTTCGGCGGCGCGCTGGGACATGTTGCGGGTGATCTTGTCGCGCACCTTGATGTCGGCGCCGCGCAGGGCCAGGCCCAGGCGTTCGCCGCTCACTTCGCGCAGCACCAGCTGCAGTTCGCGGTCTTCCAGGTCGATCAGGTCGTCGAACACGAACATCTTTTCCTGGATGCGTGCGCTCAGCGGTGCATCGATGCGCGAGATCTCACCCAGGATGGCCTGGTCCTGGCCGCTGTCCATGAAGTTGAGGATGTTGGCCGCGCACTGCACGCCGCCGATGTTGGACGACTTGAGGTTCTGGTTGCCGGCGAACTGGCGCTCCATGATCTCGTTGAGCTCGTTCAATGCGTTGGGCGGAATGCCGTCCAGCGTGGCGATGCGCAGCAGCACGTCAACGCGGGTGCGTTCGGGCAGCAGCTTCAGCGCGTCGGCGGCCTGGTCGGTTTCCAGGTGGGCCATCACGATGGCGATGATCTGCGGATGCTCGTTGCGGACCAGGTCGGCCACCGCACGCGGGTCCATCCACTTCAGCGCATCCAGGCCGGTGGTGTTGCGGCCCAGCAGGATGCGGTCGATCAGGTTGCCGGCCTTCTCACTGCCCAGCGCCTGCACCAGCATGTTGCGGATGTAGTCGTCCGAGCCGACGCCCAGCGAGGTCTTGGACCCCAGTTCCGTGTTGAACTGGTCCATGACGCCCTCTACCTGGGCGCGGGTGATGTCGCTCATGGTGGCCATGGCGATACCGATTTTCTGCACTTCCTTGGGCTCCATGTGGCGCAGCACATCGGCCGCCTCCACTTCGCCGAGGGAGAGCAGCAGCACGGCGGCGCGCTGCACGCCGTTGAGGGGGGCGACGTCAGTCATTGGCCACCCAGCCCTTGACGACCTGCGCCACACGCTTCGAATCGGTCTTTACAGCTTCACGCGCCATGCGCAGTCGTTCCTCGTAGGAGTCCACCGGCAGGGCCAATGGCTCATGCCCGGAAAGGTTCACACGGTCCGAGCCAAGCGCGGGCAGGCCGTCGCCGTCGTCCACCAGCTGCACGTCGGCGCTGTGCGGTTCCAGGCTGTCGTTGGCGGACGGCTTCTTTGCCTGCCCGGTGATCGAGCGCAGCGCCGGGCGCAGCACGCCGAACACCAGGGCGAGCACCACGATGGCGCCCAGCAGCAGCCGAAGCCCGTCCTGCACCTGCGGCAGTTCCCACCACTTGGGCCCTTCAACCGGGGTGACTTCACGCACGAACGGGGCGTTCATCACCGACACGGTGTCGCCGCGTTCGGCATCGAAGCCCACGGCCTGCTTGACCAGCGCTTCGACGCGGGTGAGCTCGGCGGCCGACAGGGGCTGTTCCACGGTCTTGCCGTTGGCGCCGGGGCGCGGCACGTTGTCCATCAGCACCGCCACCGAAACGCGCTTGATGCGACCGGCCGGCTGGCGGGTGTGCTGCAGGGTGCGGTCCAGCTCGAAGTTGCGGGTGGCGTTGCGCGAGGTCTCGGTCGGCGTGGCGGCGGTGGCCGGTGCGGCCGCCGGGCCTGGCGGGGTGTTGCTGGCCGCACCCGGAACACCCTGCGGGCCGGGGGTGCTGGTGCTGTTCTCGCTGGTCTGTTCGCTGCGCAGCTTCTGCGGCTCGCCGTTGTACAGCTCGCGGGCTTCTTCGATCACCGAGAAGTCCATGTCCACGCTGACTTCCGGATTGACCCGGCCCGGGCCGGTCATCGGCTCGAGCAGCTCACGGATGCGCTGGTTGAACGAGGTTTCCTGGCGGCGCACCTGGTCGAACTGAGCGGCGTTCAAGGCCGCTTCGCTGTTCGGGTCGGACACGCTGAGCATGCGCCCGCTCTGGTCGACCACGGTGACGCGCTCGGGCGCGAGGTCGGGAATGCTGGCAGCCACCATGTGCACGATGGCATCGATCTGGCCGCGCTCAAGCTGCTGGCCGCCGCGCAGTTCCAGCACCACCGAGGCGCTGGCCACGTCGCGCTGGCGGGTGAAGGCGCTGGGCTTGGGAATGGCCAGGTGCACGCGCGAATCACGCACCGGTCGCAGGGTGTTGATGGTGCGCGACAGCTCGGTTTCCAGCGAATGCTGGTAGCGCGCATTCTCCATGAACTGGCTGACGCCGAAGCCCGGGTCGCGTTCCATCAGCTCGAAGCCGAGGCGGCCGCTGTCGGTCAGGCCGGAGCCGGCCAGTTTCAGGCGGGCGTCGTGCAGGTTCTTTTCCGGCACGGTGATGCCGCCGGTGGCCGGGTCCAGTTCGAACGGAATCTGCGCGGCGCGCAGCAGGTCCGTCGCCTCGGCGGTGGCCTTCTGGTCCAGGCCGGTGTACAGCGGCACCATCCCCGGCTTCTGCGACCAGAAGAACACGAACAGGCCTGCCGCAACGGCCACGGCGATCATCGCCATCAGGCCGAGCCGACGGGTGATCTGCAGGCTTTGCAGCCGGTCGAACCACTGGCCCGCCTTTTCGGCGTTCAGGGATTCCTTGGTGAGCGACAGGGCCATGCGTTTCTATCCTTACAGCGGCATGTTCATCACGTCCTGATAAGCCTGGACGAGACGGTTGCGGACTTCCACGGTGGCGCGGAAGGCGATCTGGGACTGCTGCGAGGCGACCATGACCTTGGCCAGGTCGGCGCCGGGTTCACCCAGCTCGAAGGCGCGGGCGAGGGCGCCGGATTTCTGCTGGGCCTCGTTCACGCCGGCGATCGCGCCGCGCAGGGTCTCGGTGAAGCTCGGGCCATGGACGTTCTGCGGCGACACCAGGCCTTGCAGGGCATTGGTCTGCGGCGTTTCGGCCAACGGACTGATCGGCTGCCCGACCTGGGTCTGGTAGGAGCGGATCTGGGAAAGGATCGAGGTGACGGAGTGGGACATCTGGAACATTCCGGCGGTTGGGGGTTTCGAGTGAACACGTTGCAAGTGCCGTGCCGAAACCGCTGAGTGGTTCAGCGATGTCGTGATGGCGGGGCGCGCAGGGCCGAAGTGCAACCGGTTACAGGGCCCGGGCGACGGAATGCGGCTGCGAGGGGCGACGCAGGGCTGGCGCCGGAAGCCCGGCGTCGGGAAACCGTCGCGCACAAAAAGGGGACGGAGGAGGTTAAGCCACAGCGGAAAAAGGGGACGGAGGAGGTTAGGCCACAGCGGCTGCCGGTGGGTCGAGTGCGGGGCCGCCATACCCTTGCCTGCGAATGTCCCCCGGCGTCGGCCTTCGGCCGCCCCCTCCTCCTTTACTTCGCCACAAGGGCATGCCGGCCCCGCACTCGCCCCACCGGCGTTGGCACCGTGACATCCGCTTTTCCCTGCGAACCGCAAGCCGAGC
>NZ_DAMCID010000033.1:0-40043 GCF_032099025.1 Stenotrophomonas sp. | reverse complement strand
CTGCTGCTGTTGCTCGCCTGCGCGGGTTCGTCGGCGGCCAGCCTGCAGGTGGCGCCGACTTCGCTGCAGCTGACGCCACGCCAGAACGCCGAAGCGCTCTGGATCAGCAACAGCGGCACCACGCCGGTGGATGTGCAGGCGCGGGTATACCGCTGGACCCAGCGTGATGGCCGCGACACCCTCGACCCCACCATCGAGGTGGTGGTGAGTCCGCCGATGCAGACGCTGGCCGCCGGTCAGCAGCAGCTGATCCGGGTGGTCCGTGCCGACCCCACCCCGCCGCCGGCGCAGTTGGCCTACCGGGTCATCGTCGATGAGGTACCGGCCATGGACCCGGGTCGGCAGGGGATGCAGTTCGTGCTGCGCTACTCCTTGCCGGTGTTCATCCAGCCCGAAGGCGACCTGGCGCCACGCCCGGACCTGCAGGCCCGCGTGCTGCCCGAGGCGGACGGCAGACTGGTGCTGGAAGTCCACAACCGCGGCACCGGCCATGCCCAGCTTGCCGACCTTGCGGTAGGCACGCCGCAGCAGCCGCAGATAGTCCAGCCCGGCCTGGTGGGTTACGTGCTCAGCGGCCAGACGATGCGCTGGCCGCTGGACATTACTGCCGCCCGCATGGTCGGGGCGACGCTTTCGGCAAAGATCAATGGCGCGTCGGATCCCACGCCACTGTCCCCGACGCCACCGGCTCGCTGAGGCCTGCGTGCGGATCGCGCTGGCGACAGGCGTGGCTTCGTCGGGTCTGGCGCCCGCCGCGCTGGCCGCCGGGCGCGTGCTCGAGGGCGGCGCCGACATCGGGGCCAGCGGCGCCTCGGGCGAAGCGATGCTGCCCTCGCCCACCCCGTTGACCGCGCCGCAGACGCTGTACCTGGACGTCACCCTCAATGGCAGCCCACGCGGGCTGCTGCCGTTCACCGAACTGGCCGGCCAGCTGCGCGCCGACCCGGCCGTGCTGCGGCAGCTGGGCTTCAGCGCGCGCGGCGACGCCCCCGTGCCGCTGGAGCAGATCAGCGGCGTGGTGATGCGCTACGACGCCGCGCTGCAGACCCTTGCGCTGGAAGTTCCCCTGGCGCAGCTGAGCCTGCCGACCACCCAGCTCGGCCCCAGCGCCGAGACCACGCCGGAGGCCCGCGCCTCGCCGGGCGCGCTGCTCAACTACGACCTGTACGCCAGCCACAACCAGGATGTGGGCAACCTGGCCCTCACCACCGAATGGCGCGTGTTCGGGATCGGCAACGGCGTGCTGCAGAGCAGCCAGCTGCTGCGCACCTACCAGGATGGCCTGGACCGCGACTGGCGCGGCGAAAGCGTGCGCCTGGACAGCCGCTGGCAGCTGGACTTCCCCGACAGCGCGGTGACCCTCACCGTCGGCGATTTTTTCAGCGGGTTCGTGGACTGGAGCCGGCCGGTGCGCATGGGTGGCATCCAGGTGGGGCGCAACTATGGACTGCAGCCGTACCGCGTGCTCACCCCCACCCCCAGCTTTCTCGGCGAAGCCGTGGTGCCCTCCAGTGTCGAGCTGTATGTCGATGGCCTGCGCCAATACAACGGCGAGGTGCCGGTCGGGCCGTTCCAGCTGGCCGCGCAGCCCGGCATCAGCGGCACCGGTAATGCGCAGGTGGTGATCACCGATGCCTACGGGCGCATGCAGACCCTGGATTTCGCCTTCTACGGCACCCAGCAGCTGCTGGCACCGGGACTGTCGGACTGGTCGGTGGGCGCGGGTCGCATGCGTCGCGACTACGGCATCCGCTCGTTCTCCTACGACAGCGCCACGGTGGGCAGCGGCACGTGGCGCTATGGCGCCAGCGACCGTTTCACCGCCGAGCTGCATGCCGAAGGCGGTGGCGGCGTGGCCTCCGGCGGCGCCGGCGGGTGGCTGCTGCTGGGCCGGGGCGGCGTGCTCAATGCGTCCTACGCGCACAGCCGCCGCGACGGACGCGATGGCGGCCAGTGGGCGCTGGGCTACAGCTGGAACAACCGGGTATTCAATATCAATGCCGCCACCCGCCGCACCCACGGCCAGTTCCAGGACCTGGGCAGCCTGCAGGGCGCGCTCCCACCGGAGGTCATCGACCAGTTCACCGTCGGCGCCAGTCTCGGCCGGGGTGGCTCGCTGAGCGCGAGCTATCTGCGCCTGTCCTACCCCGATGGCGACGACACGCGCTACGCCAGCCTGTTCTGGAACCGCACCTTCTCCGATCGTTTCTCCGCGTATGTGTCGGCCAACCAGAACCTGTCCGACAGCCGTGACCGCAGCGTCTACCTCTCGCTGTCGGTGAACCTGGGGCGCAACCGCCAGGGCAGCGTCTCGGCGCAGCGCAACGGCGACCGCACCCTGTATGCCGTGGATGTTTCGCAGCCGGTGCCCGGCGACGGCAGCCAGGGTGGCTATGGCTGGCGCGTGCAGGCCCGGCACGGCGACGACGGCACCGGCGGGCTGGCCGAGCTGGGCTGGTTGAACCGGGTCGGGCGCTACTCGCTGGGCGTGGCCCGCCAGGGCGACGCCGACTTCGCCTATGCCAACGCCAGCGGCAGCGTGGTCTGGATGGGCGGGCACCTGTTCGCAGCGCGCGAAGTGCCCGATGCGTTCGCCGTGGTGTCCACCGATGGATTCGGCGGCATTCCGGTGCGGCTGGAAAACCGGCCCATCGGGACCACCAACGACAAAGGCCTGCTGCTGGTCACGCCGCTGCTGTCCTGGCAGCGCAACCGGCTGTCGATCGACACCCTGGATCTGCCGGCCGACATGCGCGCCGAGCGGGTCGACACCTGGGTCACGCCCCGGCAGAGCGCCGGGCTCGAGGTGGACTTCGGGCTGCGCCGGACCCGCTCCACCACCGTGGTGCTGCATGACGCGCAAGGGCGTCCGCTGGCCGCGGGCAGCCAGGTGCAGCTGCCGGACGGTCGCCGCACCACGGTCGGATATGACGGCGAAGCCTACCTGGAAGACCTGCCCGCCCAGACCCCGCTGCAGGTCGACACCGCGCAGGGCCGCTGCCGGGTGACGCTGAGCATGACCTACGCCAACGGCACGGCGCCTGCGCGGATGGGCCCGCTGCGCTGCCTGCCGGAACCGCCACGATGAGCCTGCGCGCGTGGCTGCCGTGGTTGTTCCTGCTGGCGGCGCTCGGCGGCGCCGGTGCGGCCCGCGCCGATACGACCTGCACCACCACGACGCCGGTGACCCTGGCGTTCGGCAACATCACCAATGCCGCCGGCACCCCCACCACCAGCACCACCACCTTCAAGATCTCCTGCAGTACCGCCGGTCTCAGCCTGCTGGCAACCGCCTCGGTGCGCGCCTGTGTCGGGCTGGGCACCGGCAGCACCGGGGCCACGCTGTCGCCCCTGCGCCAGATGACCAACGCCACCAGCGACCCCATGAGCTACCAGCTGTACACCAGCGCGGCGATGAGCACGATCTGGGGCCTGACGCCCGGCACCAGCCCGGCGCCGCTGGTGGTGGACCTCAACTATTCCGTGCCGCTGCTGGGCGGCAGCGGCGAAGCCACCGTGGTGATCTACGGGCGGGTGCCGGCGTCGCAGACGCTGTCGTCGGGCAGCTACAGCAGCGCGTTCACCCTGGCCAACGTGCGCCTGGAATACGCCTTCAACGAAGTGCTGCTGGGCACCGCCTCCGCGCCGGCGCTGTGCACCACCAGCAGCGGCGTCAGCGGCCACAAGACCGCCACCGGCGGCTTCCCGTTCACGGTCACCGCCAACGTGCTTCCCCAGTGCAGCACCTATGTCACCACCGACATGGATTTCGGCAGCAACCCCGGCGCGATCGCCGCCAACATCGACCGCACCTCGACCATCGGGCTGACCTGCCTCAACCGCACCGCCTACACGATCGCACTGGACAACGGCCTGTACCCGTCCGGGACGGTCAGGCGAATGCGACACGCCACCGATCCCACGTGGTTCATCCCCTACGAGCTCTACAGCGACAGCAACCGCAGCCAGCGCTGGGGCAGCACGGCCAATGTCGACAGGGTCAGCGGCACCGGTACGGGCAGTGCCCAGCAGCTCACCGTGTATGGTCGCGCACCGGCCAGCACCGGTCCGGTGGCCGCAGGCAGCTACAGTGACCAGATCAAGGTGACCATCACCTACTGAGCCGCGCTCAAGTCCGGCGCCGGCAGGCCGATACCGGCAGCGACCCCTCGCCGCCGATCCGGATGAACCGACGCAACGCAGTCCGCCTCGCATTGAGCGCCGCCCTGTTGACCTGCATGCCCTCCGCCCTGGCCGAGCCGGCCACGCCGCTGCGCGTGCATCTGCGCATCGTGGAGGCGTGCACCCTGGACCGCCCCGATGCCGCCGCACGCTGCACGGTGGACCACCAGCGCAGCGATGGTGATGCCCCGGCCCCGCCACAGGTGCAGGCCCTTACCCCAGCCCCGGACGGCGCCGACGACGACGCGCGCCCATGGCTCACCCTCACGTTCTGACCCGCGCCTGGGCACTGCTGGCACTGCTGGCCCTGCTGGCCCTGCTGGCCCTGCTGACCCCCGCCGCCGCGCAGGCACTGGAGGTGTCGCCGTTGCGCATCACCCTCGCCGCCGGCCAGCGCGATGGCGAGCTGTGGCTGTACAACGACGCCGCGCAACCCTGGCACGGCCAGGCGCGGCTGTATCACTGGGACCAGACCCGCGAGACCGAGGTCCTGGTTCCGGCGCAGGACGTGGTGCTGAGCCCCGTCGTACTCAGTGTTGCCGGGCAGGCCAGGCAGCGCGTGCGGGTGGTGCGGCTGGGTCCGCCGCCCGCCACCGAGCAGGGCTATCGCCTGGTGATCCGGGCCGGCCCGGACTCCCCGCCGCTGCAGGTATCGCTGCCCGTGTTCATCGCTGGCCCCCAGCCCGCCGCCGCCCCCGCCCTGACGGCGCGGGTACAGGTCGACGCCGGCATCGCCGCGCTGGAGCTTTACAATGCCGGTGGCAGCCACGCGCGCCTGGCCGACCTGGTCTTCATCGACGCCGACGGCCGCGAGCGCCCGATCCTGCCCGACCTGGCCGGTTACGTCCTGGCCCAGCGCTCACGCCGCTGGCCCCTGCCCGGCCCGGCATCGACCTACGCTGGCGGTCATTTCAGCGCCCGCCTGGGCGACGCGGGGCAGCAGCGGCTGGCCGGTCCGACCCCGCCAATTGCGCTGCCGGCGCTGCCCGGACTATAATCGACCGGATTTCTTCGCGCCTTGGCGCAGGGAACCCGTCAACACCGGACGTCACCGGTGAATCCACACCTGCCGCCCATATCCGTGCCGGGGTGCTCCGCAAGGAGTTCGGACACGGAAGCGACAGGGAAGCCAAACCCCGGAACCTCCCGCCTCACGGCGGACCGCCCATCTATTACCCGTGGCGGCCGGTTCCCTATCAGGAGTATTGCAATGCCCCAGGTCACCATGCGTCAGATGCTGGAAGCCGGCGTCCACTTCGGCCACCAGACCCGTTACTGGAATCCCAAGATGGGCCAGTACATCTTCGGCGCCCGCGGCAAGATCCACATCATCAACCTGGAAAAGACCGTTCCGCTCTTCAATGACGCGATGAACTTCATTTCCAGCATTGCCCAGAAGCGCGGCACCATCCTGTTCCTGGGCACCAAGCGCAGCGCCCGCGAATCGATCCGCGAAGAAGCCGAGCGTTGCGGCATGCCGTTCATGAACCAGCGTTGGCTGGGCGGCACGCTGACCAACTTCCGTACCGTGAAGCAGTCGGTTGCCCGCCTGAAGGAACTGGAAGCCGGTGAAACCGACGGTTCGTTCGAGAAGCTGGTCAAGCACGAAGTGCTGGGCCTGCGTCGTGAGCGCGACAAGCTGGAAGCCTCGCTGGGCGGCATCAAGGACATGAACCGCCTGCCGGACGCGATCTTCGTCATCGATATCGGCCACGAAGACATCGCCATCAAGGAAGCCAAGAAGCTCGGCATCCCGGTGATCGCCGTGGTTGATACCAACTACAACCCGGAACTGGTCGACTACGCGATCCCGGGCAACGACGACGCCATCCGCGCTGTGCAGCTGTACGCCCGCGCTGCTGCTGACGCCGTGCTGGAAGGTAAGGCTGCTGCTCCGCACGCCGCCACCGTTCGTGAAGAAGAGTTCGCCGAAGCTCCGGCTGCTGAAGACGCCAAGCCGGCCCGCCGCGCTCCGGCCAAGAAGGCTGCTGCCGACAAGGCTGGCGAAGCCCAGGCCTGATCCAGGCCCGCGGTGGGTGCCTGGCGCCCACCGCTCCTGTCCGCTGCCGACGGCGCGACGACAGGACACTGTCACACGGGCCGGCCACCATGCCGGCCCAACCCCTTTCTTTCGTGAGGAATTCCCGTGGAAATCACTGCTTCCCTGGTCAAGGAACTGCGCGAGCGCACTGGCGCCGGCATGATGGAGTGCAAGAAGGCACTCACCGAAAACGGCGGCAACATCGACGCTTCGGCCGAGTGGCTGCGCAAGTCGGGCCTGGCCAAGGCCGACAAGAAGTCTGACCGCGTTGCTGCCGAAGGCGTCATCGTGGCTGCACAGGACGGCAACACCGCCGTGCTGGTCGAAATCAACTCCGAAACCGACTTCGTCGCCAAGGACGCCAACTTCCTGGACTTCTCGAAGGCTGTTGTCGCCACGGCACTGAGCTCGGGCGCTGCGGACATCGAGGCGCTGAAGTCCGCCAAGCTGCCGACCGGCGAAACCATTGAAGAGACCCGCGCAGCGGTCATCGCCAAGGTCGGCGAAAAGCTCGACGTGCGTCGCATCGTGCGCCTGGAATCGACCAACACCGTCGCCGCCTACGTGCACGGCGGCCGCATCGGCGTGCTGGTTGAACTGGCCGGCGGCGACGCCGAGCTGGCCCGTGGCCTGGCCATGCACGTGGCTGCCATGAACCCGCCGCACAACAAGGCGGCCGACGTGCCGGCCGAGTTCGTTGCGAAGGAAAAGGAAATCGAACTGGCCAAGATGTCCGACAAGGACAAGTCCAAGCCGGCCGACATCCTGGAAAAGATCATCAGCGGCAAGATCGCCAAGATCGTCAACGAAGTCACGCTGTACGGCCAGCCGTACGTGCTGAACACCGACCAGTCCGTTGAGCAGGTGCTCAAGGCTGCCGGCGCCGAAGTGATCGGCTTCAAGCGCCTGGCCGTTGGCGAAGGCATCGAAAAGGTCGTGGAAGACTACGCCGCCGAAGTGATGAAGCAGGCCGGTCTGGCCTGATTTATCGCCTCCAACGCGATGCAACGAAAAAACCCGGCTTACGCCGGGTTTTTTTGTGTCTGGAGCAGGAGTGCTGGCTATTCGTTTGCCCGAGCTGGGCGGGCGGCGGTGGGCCCTGCCGGGGTCGCCGTAAACCCTTCCATGGGGGCTCGTGGGCGCCATCCATGGCGCCCAACGACCCCGGCAGGGCCCACCGCCGCCCACCTTGAATTTTCGCGACGACGGATAGGCAATCAAGGGCAAAACGAGCAGCCCCATGCCCATCAGTACGTCCAGCATTGTTCGCACTGGTAGGTGCCGACCGTTGGTCGGCACGCTCTTGCCCTCCCCACACCGCCAGCCATCTTGCAATGGGTCGGCGGGGGCGGGTTTGCGGGACTGTAGAAAACATGGATGTTTTCTACAAGCCTCCAAGGCGGATTCACGGCGTGTCCCGCAAACCCGCACCCGCCGGCCCAAACCCAGCAAAAACGAAAAACTCCGCAGTTGCCGCTGCTCTTAGCCCTTAGCCCTCAGCCCTCAGCCCTTGGCCTGGAACGTAACTTCCTCATACGGCTGCACTACCACCCAACCCTCGCCCGCGAAACGCAGCTGCAGGCTCTCGCCCGAGCCGCGACCGACCAGCGTGCCGAGCGAAATGTCGGTGACGATCTCCGGCGTCAGCGAACCGGACCAGGCCACCGTCGCGTTCGGGTCGGTGAATACCGGGCCACCCTGCGCCGTCACCGGCAAGGTCAACGGCTCGTAGTGCGACGTGATCGCCACGATCCCATGGCCGCTCAGGCGCATGTTGAACAAGCCGCCCGACAGCATCCCGGCCACCTTGCGCATCATCGTGATCTTCGACTCGATCCCGGTCTCGAAGGCCAGCACGTCGTTGCCGTTGACGAAGATCGACTCGCCCGCCAGCCGCAGCAGGGTTACCTGCTTGCCCGCATCGGCCAGATAGGCCCGCCCCTGTCCCTCGATCTTCATCAGCTGCAGGCCTTCCCCGCTGACCATCTTCTTGAGCAGCGTGCCCAGCCCCTGCTCCAGCAGCCCCTGGCGCGTGAACTTCACCGCCCCCTTGCGCGCCACCATCGACCCGGACTTGGCCCAGACCATGCCGTCCACCCGGACCTCCAGCATGTGCAGGCTTTCAAGTTCGAACGCATCCGCACTGACATCCTTCTCATGCGTGCTCGAGAGGAATTCCTGAAGTGACTTCACCGCCATGTGACTGCATCCTTTTTGGTTTGAGCGCGCATGGTACCTGCGCCCGCCGGCGCAGCGCAGCATCGCGCTTCCTGCACCCAAGCTCCCCCATCCGGCAGCGAATGTGATACCAAAGACGCCATTGACCCGCGCCACCCGATGGGTCCGCTGGTTTTGCCCTGCAAGGCGCGCCGGACACCCAGTCGGCTGCCACTTCAGCCCAGTAACGCAAGCCCCGGCACTCAAATCCGTGACGCACTCCATGTATTCTTGCCACATCACCTTAGTAGTCCCGCCATGCCTCCCGAGCTGACAGCCGCCCTGGCGCTCTGCCGCAACCTGCCCTCGCCGCCCGGTATTGCCTTGCGCATCATCGAACTGGCACAGGACCCGGAAACGGACATCACCACCGCCGCCGACATCATCGCCATCGACATGGCGTTGAGTGCGCGCATGCTGCGCATTGCCAATTCCCCGCTCTACGCCAGCCGCCGCCGGATCGAGAACCTCGGCCAGGCCCTGACCATGCTCGGCCTCAACGCCACCGTGAGCCTCGCCCTGGGCTTCACCGTCACCCAGGACCTGACCGCGCCCGGCCACGGCCAGGACGTGCGCGAGCGCGCCTGGCGCCGCAGCATCCTCAGCGCCCTGGCGGCCAGCCTGCTGGGCCAGGCCCGTGGCCTGCGCAAGGCCGAAGAGCTGATGCTGGCCGGCCTGCTCCAGGACCTGGGCGTGCTGGTGCTGGCCCAGAGCGAGCCGGACCGCTACCTGCCCCTGCTGCGCCAGGCCCGCGACAACGACGCCCTGGTGGCGCTGGAGCGCGAACACCTGGACTGCACCCACGCCGAGGTCGGCGCCTGGATGGCCGAACAGTGGGACCTGCCGCGCTACCTGGTCGATGCCATCGCCCACAGCGAAGCGCCCGCCACCGCCGAAGACACCTTCCAGGCCTGCGTCGCCCTGTCTGGTGCCGTGGCCGACATCTGGCTCAGCGCCGACGCCGACGCGGCGCGCGAACATGCCCTGCAGCGTGTCAACGAGACGCTGCAGCTGGACAGCGCCCAGTTCGACCAGGTGCTGGCGCGCATCAGCGAAGCCCTGCCCGAGATCAGCGCCCTGTTCGAGACCAGCGTGATTTCGCCGGCGCGGGTGCAGCAGCTGATCGAACACGCCCAGGAGCTGGCGACCCTGCGCAACCTGCGCGAAATGCAGGACGCCGCCCTGGCCCGCCAGCGCGCCGACGAGTTCGAAGCGCGCGCCAACCGCCTGGCCGAGCAGGCCCACCGCGACGCCCTGACCGGCGTGCTCAACCGCCGCCAGCTGGAAGCGGTGCTGGAAGAGGAGTTCCTGCGCGCCACCCGGCATGGCTGGCCGCTGTCGGTGGCCTTCATCGACCTGGACGACTTCAAGAAGATCAACGACGCCCATGGCCACCTCATGGGTGACCAGGTCCTGCGCGTGTTCGCAACCAAGCTCCAGGAACACCTGCGCAACAGCGACACCGTGGCCCGCTTCGGCGGCGAGGAATTCATCGCCCTGCTGCCCAACACCACCGAGCCGGTGGCGCTGGAAGTGGTGCGCCGGGTCCTGGCCAGCATCGTCAATACGCCCATGGCCGAGGTGGCTGGCGGCCCCCTGTTCGTCACCTTCTCCGCCGGCGTGGCCACCCAGGGCGGTTACGAGCGTTTCGCCGATGTTCAGGACCTGCTGAAGGCGGCGGACGATGTGCTTTACCGCTCCAAGAACCTCGGAAGGAACCGCGTCATCGCGCGTTCACCGCAAACCGCGCCGGCCTGAACGGAGTCAGCGACGCGCCACAGGAAGCCACGACGGGGCCGCGCCGCAGTGCAGCAAGTTTTCCGCACCTGGTGACGCTGCTTCCAGTAGAATTCCCGCGTTTTCCACGTATCCAGAGGCCACCATGTCCAATCTCATCTATCGCCGCATCCTGCTGAAAGTTTCCGGGGAGGCGCTGATGGGAGACGAGGACTATGGCATCGACCCCAAGGTCATCAACCGCCTGGCCCGTGAAGTCATCGAGGCCCAGCAGGCCGGCGCCGAAGTGGCCCTGGTCATCGGCGGCGGCAACATCTTCCGCGGTGCCGGCCTGGCGGCAGGCGGCATGGACCGCGTCACCGGCGACCAGATGGGCATGCTCGCCACCGTGATCAACGCGCTGGCCATGCAGGACGCGCTGGAGAAGCTGGGCGCCAAGGCGCGCGTGATGAGCGCCATCAAAATAAACGACGTGTGCGAGGACTACATCCGCCGCCGCGCCATCCGGCACCTGGAAAAGGGCCGCTTGGTGATCTTCGCCGCCGGCGTCGGCAGCCCGTTCTTCACCACCGATTCCGGTGCGGCCCTGCGCGCCATCGAGATCGGCGCGGACCTGCTGCTGAAGGCCACCAAGGTGGACGGCGTGTACGACAAGGACCCGAACAAGTACAGCGACGCGGTCCGCTTCGACAGCCTCACCTACGATGAAGTGATCCGCCGCGGCCTGGAAGTGATGGACACCGCCGCCTTCGCCCTGGCACGCGACAGCGACCTGCCGCTGCGCGTATTCGACATGGGCCAGCCGGGTGAACTGCTGAAGATCCTGCACGGCGAGAACATCGGCACCCTGGTCCGGGGCCGCGACAACGCCTGAGAGGGGATATAATCGCCCGATTACCAGTGACATCCAGGATTCGGGCGATGCTCAACGATATCAAGACGGACGCGCAGACGCGCATGGCAAAGAGCATCGATGCTCTGAAGCACACCCTCACCTCCATCCGCACCGGCCGTGCCTCGCCGGCGCTGCTGGACCGGATCACCGTCAAGGCCTACGGCACCGACACCCCGCTGAACCAGGCCGCCTCGATCTCCGTGTCGGAAGGCCATTCGCTGGTGATTTCCGTGTTCGACAAGAGCCTGATCAAGGAAGTCGAGAAGGCCATCTACGCCTCCGACCTTGGCCTGACCCCGAACGTGATGGGCACCGTGATCCGCCTGAACCTGCCGCCGCCGACCGAAGAGCGCCGCAAGGAGCTGGGCAAGCAGGTGCAGAAGGAAGGCGAAGGCGCGAAGATCGCCATCCGCAACATCCGCCAGGATGCCAACAAGGCCATCGCTGCGCTGATCAAGGACAAGTCGATCAGCGAAGACGACAAGAAGCGTGGCGAGGACGACATCCAGAAGCTGACCGACAAGTCCATCAAGGACGTCGACAGTGTGGTGGCCGACAAGGAAAAGGAACTGATGTCGGTCTGAGCCCCATGACCCAGGCCCCGACCAGCAGCTCCACCGCCGCCGTGCCGCGCCACGTTGCCATCATCATGGATGGCAACGGCCGCTGGGCACAGAAGCGTCGCCGCCCGCGCGTCATCGGCCATCGTGCCGGCGCGCGCGCGGTGAACCGCACCATCGACTTCTGCCTCGAGCGCGGCGTGTCCGCGCTGACCCTGTTCGCGTTTTCCAGTGAAAACTGGGGACGGCCGAGCGAGGAAGTCGACGCGCTGATGAAGCTCTTCCTCAATGCCCTCGACCGCGAAGTGGACGAGCTGCACCGGCGTGGCGTGCGCGTGCGGTTCATCGGCGAACGCGAGCGCTTCGGCGCTGGCCTGGTCAGCCGCATGCAGCTGGCCGAGCAGCGTACCGCCGACAACACGGCGATGACCCTGAGCATTGCCGCCAGCTACGGTGGCCGCCAGGACATCGCGCGTGCCGCACGCGAACTGGCCGCTGAAGTCGCCGCTGGCCGCCTGCTGCCCGAGCAGATCGACGAGGCCATGCTGGGCAGCCGGGTCGCCCTGGCCGACCTGCCGGCGCCCGACCTGTTCATCCGTACGGGCGGCGATACCCGCATCAGCAACTTCCTGCTCTGGCAGCTTGCCTACACCGAACTGTGGTTCACCGATGTGCTGTGGCCCGAGTTCGACGCCGCCATCCTGCAGCAGGCGCTGGACGCCTACGCCGCGCGTGAACGCCGCTTCGGCCTGACCAGCGCCCAGATCGCCGCCCTGGCCACCGAGACGTCCAACCCATGACCAAAACCCGAGTCATCGCCGCGCTGATCATGGCGCCGGTCGCCATCGCGGCCATCCTGCTGCTGCCGACCCAGTGGCTGGCTGCCGCCGCCGCCGCCGTGTTCCTGATCGGCCTATGGGAATGGCTGAAGCTGGCCGATGTGGAAGACACCCTCGCCCGCACCGTGCTGCTGGTGCTTAACCTGGTGCTGATGGTGCTCATCGTGTGGGCCGACGCCGGCACGCTGGTGCTGTACCAGATCGCCGCACTGGTCGGCATCGGCTGGTGGCTGCTGGCCCTGCTGTGGCTGCGTTTCTTCACCTTCGGTGCGGAGCCGGGCAGCCCGGCGCGCTCGCTCAAACTGCTGGCCGGCACCCTGGCCATCGTGCCGGCGTGGGCCTCGCTGGTGCTCATCCACGCCAGCGGCGACCAGGGCCACCTGTGGCTGCTGACCGCACTGGCCGTGGTCTGGGCCGCCGATTCGGGCGCCTACTTCGCCGGTCGCACCTTCGGCCGCACCAAGCTGGCGCCGCGCATCAGCCCCAACAAGACCTGGGAAGGCCTGGGCGGCGGCATGCTGGCGGGCCTGCTGGTCGCCCTGGTGTTCGGCTGGATCGCCGGCATCCAGCCGGACCACGTGGTGGGCCTGGTCATCACGGCCGTGGTCAGCGTGTTCGCGTCGGTGCTGGGCGACCTTTACGAAAGCCTGATCAAGCGCCATGCCGGCGCCAAGGACTCCGGGCACATCATCCCGGGCCATGGCGGCGTGCTGGACCGCATCGACGGCGTGCTGGCCGCGCTGCCGGTGTTCGCGCTGGGCAAGGAAATCTTCGGGTTCTGAGCATGGACACCGCCTCCGCCCCCCGTCAGGTCGCCGTTTTCGGCGCCACCGGCTCGATCGGCGCATCCGCGCTGGACGTGATCGCGCGCCACCCGGACCGCTACCGCGCCACCGTACTGGCCGCCGGCACCCAGGTGCAGGCGCTGGTCGCGCTGTGCGCCGCCCACCGCCCGGTGCATGCGGTGATCGCCGACGAGGGCCGCTACGCCGAACTGCGCGACGGCCTGCGCGCGGCCGGCCTGGACACCCAGCCGCACGCCGGCGCGGCCGCGCTGGACCAGCTGGCCGCCAGCGACGCCTGCGACACCCTGGTCGCGGCCATCGTCGGCGCCGCCGGGCTGTCCTCCACGCTGGCCGCCGCCAGCGCGGGCAAGCGCATCCTGCTGGCCAACAAGGAATCGCTGGTGCTGGCCGGCGAGCTGCTGATGCAGCGCGCCACCGCCGCCGGTGCCGAGATCATCCCGATCGACAGTGAGCACAGCGCGATCTTCCAGTGCCTGCGCTCGCGCGACGCCAGCCTGGACCAGGCCGGTGTGCGCCGCATCCTGCTGACCGCCTCCGGTGGCCCGTTCCGCGGACGCAGCCGCGCCGCGCTGGCCGACGTGACCCCGGCGCAGGCCGTTGCCCACCCGAAGTGGTCGATGGGCCCGAAGATCTCGGTCGATTCGGCGACGTTGATGAACAAAGGGCTGGAGGTCATCGAGGCCCACCACCTGTTCAACGTGCCGGGCGAGCGCATCGAAGTGCTGGTGCATCCGCAGAGCCTGGTGCATTCGCTGGTCGAATTCGTCGATGGGTCCACCCTGGCCCAGCTCGGGCTGCCGGACATGCGCACCACCCTCGCGGTGGGCCTGGGCTGGCCGCAGCGGATCGAATCCGGGGTGGGCGGGCTGGACCTGCTGGCCCAGGGCCGGCTGGATTTCGAGGCGCCCGACATCGAGGCATTCCCCTGTCTGGGCCTGGCCTGGCAGGCCATGGCCGCCGGCGGTACCGCCCCGGCCATCCTCAATGCCGCCAACGAAATCGCCGTTTCAGCGTTTCTTCAGGGGCGGATCGCTTTCCTAGCCATTCCGACGCTGGTCGCTAACGCTCTCTCAACACTGTCGGTCACGTCCGCCGATACACTGGAGGGCCTGCTGGCCGCCGACCAGCACGCCCGCCAGATCACCCAAGCCGCCATCGACCACGCCTGAATGCCCCTTCCGCTCCCTTCCCGCGACGTCCACCATGGGTGAGTTCATCGGCTCTGTCTGGTGGATGATCGTCAGCCTTGGCGTGCTGGTGACCTTCCATGAGTTCGGCCACTACTGGGTTGCGCGCCGTTGCGGGGTCAAGGTGCTGCGCTTCTCGGTCGGCTTCGGCCGCCCGCTGTTCATGCGCCGCAACCGCGCGGGCACCGAATTCGCCATCGCCGCCATTCCGCTGGGCGGCTACGTGAAGATGCTGGACGAACGCGAGGTCGAGGTGCACCCGGCCGAGCGCGGCCAGGCCTTCAATCACAAGACGGTCTGGCAGCGCATCGCGATCGTGGCCGCCGGCCCGCTCGCCAACCTGATTCTCTGCGTCGCCCTGCTCTGGGCGATGTTCGTGATCGGCAAGCAGGATTATTCGGCCACCATCGGCCGCACCACCGGCATGGCGCAGGCCGCCGGCCTGCAGGCCGGCGACCGCGTGCTGAGCGTGGACGCGCGCAGCGTGGCCACCGCCGGCCAGGCCAGCATGGCCCTGACCACCGCCGCCATGGACCGCCAGGACGCGCAGGTGGAGGTGCTGGATGGCCAGGACCAGCGGCGCACCCGGGTGCTGCCGCTGTCGCAGCTGCCGGCTGGATTCGATGAGCGCTGGGTGCCCTCGCTGGTCGGCCTGACCTGGCAGTTCCGCGTACAACCGGCGCTGGTCGAGCAGGTCCTGCCCGGCTCGGCCGCGCAGGGGGTGCTGATGCCCGGCGACCTGGTGCTGGCGGTGGATGGCCAGCGCATCGACGGCGCCGACCAGGTGTCCCCTGCCGTGTTGGCCCTGGGCCAGCGCGGCGGACCCGGCATGATCGAGGTTCAGCGCGCTGGAGAGCGCCTGGCGCTGGAACTCACCCCGCGCCAGGGCAAGGACGGCCGTGGCCAGCCCACCTGGCAGATCGGCATCGGCTTCCCCGAGACCAGCACCCCGGCCTACGACACCACGCTCCAGTACGGCCCCTTCGCCGCAGTGCCGGCGGCCCTGCGCGAGACCGGGCGCGCCGCCAGCGATTCGCTGGGCATGATGCGCCGGATCGTCACCAGCAACGCCTCACTGCAGAACGTTTCCGGCCCGATCACCATTGCCCGCGTGGCCAACCAGACCGCCCAGCGTGGCCTGGACTGGTTCCTCTGGTTCCTGGCCGTGATGTCGCTGAGCCTGTGCATCATCAACCTGTTGCCCATCCCCATCTTGGACGGCGGGCACCTGCTGTATTACCTTATTGAGTTGGTCAAGGGCAGCCCGCTGAGCGAGCGTGCCATGGCGGCCGGCCAATACATCGGCCTGGCAATGCTGGCTGGACTGATGGGACTGGCGTTCTACAACGACATCCTTGGTCTGGTCCAGCGATGAACTTTTTCCCTTTTGTCGTCGTCTTATGCGCCGGCATCCCGCAACATTGCATTCGACTCCAACCGGACGTGACATGACGCGACTCCCCAATCGCCGCCTGCTGGCCCTCGCACTAGCCGCCGGTTTCGGCGCGCCCGCCCTGGCCCAGGCAGCCGAGCCCTTCACCGTCAGCGACATCCGTGTCGATGGTCTGCAGCGCATCACCTCCGGTACCGTGTTCACCTACCTGCCGGTGGAACGCGGCGAAACGCTGACCGACAACAAGGTCGGCGAGTCGATCCGCGCCTTGTACAAGACGGGCTTCTTCGAAGACGTCCAGCTGGACCGCCAGGGCGACATCCTGGTGGTCACGGTCAAGGAGCGTCCGGCGATCAACAAGCTGACCGTGACCGGCAACAAGGACATCAAGAGCGACCAGCTGCTCAAGGGCCTGAGCGACATCGGCCTGACCGAGGGCGGCACCTTCGACCGCCTGAGCCTGGACCGCGTGACGCAGGAACTGCGCCGCCAGTACAACGACCGCGGCAAATACAACGTCGAGATCACCCCGACCGTGAGCCCGCTGGACCGCAATCGCGTGGACATCACCATCGCGATCAAGGAAGGCAAGGCCGCCAAGATCCAGCACGTGAACCTGGTGGGTACCGAGAAGTACCCGTCTGAAGACATCCTGGAAACCTGGGAGTCCAAGGAACACAACTGGGCGTCGTGGTACCGCCGCGATGACCAGTACTCCAAGGAAAAGCTGTCCGGCGACCTGGAAAAGCTCAACGCCTGGTACCTGGACCGCGGCTACGTGGACTTCAGCATCGACTCCACCCAGGTCTCGATCAGTCCCGACAAGCGCGACATGTTCATCACCGCCGGCGTGACCGAGGGTGAGCAGTACAAGATCTCCGAGATCAAGGTCACGGGCGAAACCATCCTCCCGCAGGAGGACGTGGAACGCATGGTGTTCCAGAAGTCGGGCGACATCTTCTCGCGCTCGCTGCTGGAATTCAGCTCGGACACCATCACCAACTCGCTGTCCAACATCGGCTACGCGTTCGCCAAGGTGAACCCGATCCCGACCAGCAACCGCGCCGACCGCACCGTGGCGATCAACATGCAGGTCGTGCCGGGCCCGCGCGTGGGCGTGCGCCGCATCATCTTCAAGGGCAACACGCGCACCTCCGACGAGGTCCTGCGTCGTGAAATGCGCCAGTTCGAGAACACCTGGTACTCGCAGGCCGCGATCGACCGCTCCAAGATCCGCCTGCAGCGCCTGGGTTACTTCGAATCCGTGGACGTCGAGACCCCGCCGGTCACGGGCAGCAATGACCAGGTCGACGTGGTCTACAACGTGAAGGAAACCACGTCGGGCAGCTTCGTGTTCGGCCTGGGCTATTCGCAGTCCTACGGCATGACCACGTCGGTGCAGCTGTCGCAGAACAACTTCCTGGGCGGCGGCAACCGCGTGTCCGTGGAAGCGTCGCGCAGCAGCTACCTGCAGCGTTACGGCTTCTCGTACACGAACCCGTACTTCACCGACGACGGCGTTTCGCTGGGTTACAACCTGTCGTGGCGGGAGCTGGACTACTCCGACTTCAACACCGCGCAGTACAACAGCACCAACGGTGCGGCGCAGGTGGTATTCGGCGTGCCGATCACCGAGAACGACACGGTCTCGCTGATGGTGGGCATCGACAGCAACCAGATCACGACCTACGCCGGTTCCACGCCGCAGTCGATCATCGATTACATCGACGCCATCGGCCAGCGCACCTTCCATTCCTGGCGCACCGAGCTGGGCTGGGCGCGCGACACGCGTAACGACTACTTCATGCCCACCCGCGGCATGTACCAGCGCGTGGGCTTGGAAACCACCCTGCCCGGCTCCACCGTCGAGTACTACAAGCTCAACTACCAGGTCTCGAAGTACTGGCCGATCATCCCGTCGCTGGTCATCAACACCCGCGCCGAAATCGGCTATGGCGACTCGTACGGCAACGACACGTCGCGCGTGATCACCAACCCGGACGGCACCACCCGGGTGGTCACCGCGTCGGGCCTGCCGTTCTTCGAGAACTTCTACGCCGGCGGCACCAACTCGGTGCGCGGCTTCGAAGACAACACGCTGGGCCCGCGTTCGGAACCGACGTACTCCTACAGCCGTGGCCAGCCGCTGGGTGGTTCGCTGAAGACCGTGGGTTCGGTCGAGGCCTACTTCCCGCGCCTGTTCGACAGCCCGTCGGCACGCGTCTCGGCGTTCTTCGACGTCGGCAACGTGTACAACGGCATCGACAACTTCAAGGCCAACGAGCTGCGTGCGTCGGCCGGTGTCGCCCTGCTGTGGCGCGCCCCGGTCGGCCCGATCTCGATCAGCTATGCCTTCCCGCTGAAGAAGGAAGACGGCGACGAAATCGAACGCCTGCAGTTCACGTTCGGCGGCCAGTTCTAAGCCCCCGAACGCACGCAGAGACGCCGGGCACAGCCCGGCGTTTTTGTGTGTGGCGTTTGGTAATGGCGAACGGCGAACGGCGAACTGCGAACGGCGAACGGCGAACGGCAGCGTTTCGGTTGCTACGAGCCGGGGAGGCCGGCGGGCAGCCCCCTCCGGGACACGCCGCAAGTACGTCCGTGTAGGCTTGGCAAAAACATCCATGTTTTTGACAGTCCCTACGGGGGCTACCCGCCGGCCTCCCCTGACAGATCGCGTGATGCGGTGGGGAAGAGCAGCGACGCATGGCGTCGCTCTACGGGACCGCAGCGCCGGTACGGTGGCCCCACATTCCAACATTCAGGCGAAGCGGCGAAGCGGCAAGCGATGGCCAAATACCCCGATAGCCCAACGGCCGGAGGAGGGATGGTCAGATGAACGGTGGCACGAGGACCGATCGCCCGATCGCCCGATAGCCCGATAATTGATGACCTGTGAGACGAGGGTGGGGTCGGTTTCCTAAACGACTGCCGTGAGACCACCCCGCGCCCGTTAACGCGTGGAATTGATTGAAACCGCTCTAGACCTTCCCATGGCCACCGACCGACTGACAGAGGGTCGGCGGGTGCGGGGGTACGGGACCGTAGAAAACATGGGCCGGGCGCATGCGCCCGGCGGGTTGGGCAGGACGCCCAACCCAGGCCTTGCCGTGTATGCAGGATTGCATACACGTGCAAGTTTTCTACGAGCCTACATGGACGTATTCACGGCGTGTCCCGTACCCCCGCACCCGCCGGCCCTGCACGACAACCCCCGCAGCCAAAAGGCTGTTCGCCCAAATGCCCGAAGCCGCCGGGCAGAGCCCGGCGCCGCCGGACCGTATGCCAACCGGGGAGCCGCTGTTCGAACCTGACCGCCCAGAAACGCCCCCAACATGACCGAAGTCACGCCACACGGTAAACTCGCCGCGTGAACATTCCTACCTATACCGCCCAGCAACTCGCCGAGCAGTTTGGCCTGCAGGTCCATGGTGATGGCAGCACCGCCATCCATGGCGTGGCCACGCTTGCCCATGCCGGCCCCGGCCAGCTGACCTTCCTGGCCAACCCGCGCTACCGCGCCCAGCTGGCCGACAGCCAGGCCGGTATCGTGGTCCTGCGCGCCGACGATGCCGAGGCCGCGCCGGGCACCGCCCTGGTCGCCAAGGATCCGTATACCACCTTCGCCAAGATCGCCGCGCTGTTCGACATCGCGCCGACCCGCCCGCCCGGCATCCACCCGAGCGCCATCATCGATCCCGAGGCCCAGGTCGCCGCCAGCGCCCATGTTGGCCCGTTCGTCACCATCGGCGCGCGCAGCGTCGTCGGCGAGAACTGCATCATCGGCGCCGGCAGCATCATTGGTGAGGATTGCAGCCTGGACAGCGGCTGCGAACTGATCGCCCGCGTCACCCTGGTCACCCGCGTGAAGCTCGGCAAGCGCGTGCGCATCCACCCCGGCGCCGTGCTCGGCGCCGATGGCTTCGGCCTGGCCATGGACGCGGGCAGCTGGATCAAGGTGCCCCAGCTCGGCGGCGTGCGCATCGGCGACGACTGCGAGATTGGCGCCAACACCTGCGTCGACCGTGGTGCCCTCGAAGATACCGTGCTCGACAACGACGTGCGCCTGGACAACCTGGTCCAGATCGCCCACAACGTCCAGATCGGCGCCCACTCGGCCATTGCCGGCTGCACCGGCATCGCCGGCAGCGCCAAGATCGGCCGTTACTGCCTGCTCGGCGGCGCCGTCGGCGTCGTTGGCCACCTCGAGATCTGCGACAAGGTGGTCATCACCGGCAAATCCGTGGTGCGCAACTCCATACATGAGCCAGGCGAGTATTCGTCCGGCACCCCACTGACCGACAATCGCACGTGGCGCAAGAACGCCGCGCGCTTCAAGCAGCTTGATGCCCTGGCCCGTCGCATCCTGTCTGTAAGCAAGGAGAAGGAATGAGCCACGAACAGAAGCTGCCGGACATCACCCAGATCCAGGCGCTGATCCCGCACCGCTACCCGTTCCTGCTGGTCGACAAGGTGATCGCGATCGACTACGAGAAGCGCACCATCATCGCCACCAAGAACGTCAGCATCAACGAACCGTTCTTCCAGGGCCACTTCCCCAGCCAGCCGATCATGCCCGGCGTGCTGATCATCGAAGCCATGGCCCAGGCCGGCGGCGTGCTGACCCAGCTCACCCTGGGCCGCGATGCGCAGTCCAAGCTGTTCTACATGGTGAAGGTCGACAAGGCCCGCTTCAGCAAGCAGGTCGTGCCCGGCGACGTGCTTGAGATGCACGTCGAGATCAAGCGCGTGATCCGCAACATGGCGGTGTACGACTGCGTGGCCAAGGTCGACGGCGAAGTGGTCGCCTGCGCCGAAGTGCTCTGCGCCGGCACCCGCGAATGACCGCGCCGCTCATCCACCCCACCGCAGTGATCGACCCGTCGGCGACGTTGGCGGCGGACGTCCGCGTGGGTGCGTTCTGCCTGATCGGTGCCGACGTGGTGATCGGCGAAGGCACCGAGATCGGCCCGCACTGCTCCATCCACGGTCCCACCCGGATCGGGCGCAACAACCGCTTCATCGGCCATGCCGCCATCGGCGGCGAACCGCAGGACAAGAAGTACAACGCCGAGCGCACCGAGCTGGTGATCGGCGACGACAACGTGATCCGCGAGTTTGTCACCATCAACCGCGGCACTGCCGGCGGCGGTGGCATCACCACGGTCGGCAACGACAACTGGATGCTCGCCTACACCCACGTCGCCCATGATTGCCACGTCGGCAACCACTGCGTGTTCTCCAACAACACCACGCTGGCCGGCCACGTGACGGTGGGCGACTACGTGATCATCAGCGGCTTCGCCGGTGCGCACCAGTTCTGCCGGATCGGCGCGCATGCGTTCCTCGGCATGGGCGCGCTGACCAACGGTGACGTACCGCCGTTCACCATGGTCGGCAGCGACTCGCTGGGCCGCCCGCGCGGCATCAACAGCGAAGGGCTCAAGCGCCGCGGCTTCGATGCCGAGCGCATCGCCAGCATCAAGCGCGCCTACCGCACCCTGTATGTCGCCGGCCTGCCGCTGGCCGAGGCCAAGGTCCAGCTCGCCGAGCAGGCCGCGCACAGCCCCGACGTCAAGGACATGCTGGACTTCATCGAACACGCCGAGAGGCCGCTGCTGCGATGACCGGCCCGGGCGGACAGCTCCCCTCCGGCACCACCGCCGAGATCATTCCGCTTTCGGCGGCGCTCGGCGCGATGGCGACCGCCCAGGCGGCGTTGCCGCTCCATGCCAATGGCTCCACGCGACCGCTGCGGATCGCACTGGTCGCCGGCGAAGCCTCCGGCGATCTGCTCGGTGCCGGACTGGTGCGCGAGCTGCAGCGGCGCTTCCCCAACGCCGAGTTCGCCGGCATCGGCGGCGATGCCATGCGCAACGCCGGCTGCCTGACCTGGTTCGACGCCAGCGAGCTGGCGGTGATGGGGCTCACCGAGATCCTGCGCCACCTGCCGCGCCTGCTCAAACTGCGCGGCGAGTTCCGCACGCGCGCGCTTGAGTGGCAGCCGGACGTGTTCATCGGCATCGACGCACCCGACTTCAACCTGGGCGTGGAGCGCTGGCTGAAGGAACGCGGCATCACCACCGTGCACTACGTCAGCCCTTCGGTCTGGGCCTGGCGCGAGAAGCGCGCGGAGAAGATCGGCGCCAGCGCCGACCTGGTGCTGTGCCTGTTCCCGATGGAGCCGCCGATCTACGCGCGTCACGGCATCGACGCCCGCTTCGTCGGGCACCCGATGGCCGACGACATTCCGCTGAGCAACGATCGCGAGGCGGCCCGCGCCGCGCTCGGGCTGCCCTCCAACGCGAAGGTGCTGGCGGTGCTGCCGGGCAGTCGGCTGGGTGAGATCAGCAGGCTGGGCGGGGCCTTCTTCGAAGCGGCCTGGCAGGTGTCCGAGCGCATCCCCGGGCTGCATGTGGTGGTGCCGGCGGCCAACCCGGCCTGCCGGCGCCTGATCCAGGAGCAGCTGTCACGCTCGGCGTTGCCGGTGGCGCACTCGCACCTGCTCGACGGCGAGGCGCGTACGGCGATGATCGCCGCGGACGTGGTGGTGCTGGCGTCCGGCACGGCCACGCTGGAAACCATGCTGGTGAAGCGCCCGATGGTGGTCGGCTATCGCGTGGCGGAGCTGACCTACCGCATCGTCAAGGCGCTGGGGCTGATAAAGGTCGACCGCTTCGCGCTGCCCAACATCCTGGCCGGCAAGGACCTGGCGCCGGAGCTGATCCAGCACGACTGCGTGCCGGACAAGCTGGCGGCGGCGATCCTGCAGTGGTTCGACCACCCGCAGCGCGCGGTGGACCTGCAGGACACCTACCAGAAGCTGCACCTGCAGCTGCGCCAGGACGCCTCGGCACGCGCGGCCGACGCGGTGGCCGAGCTGCTGGCACGCAAGCGCGACGCAGCGGCATGAGCCGCAGGCACGCCGCGGCGGCATCGCTGGCGCTGTTCGACGGGGCCGCGCTGGCCACGGTGGCGCCGCGCTACGTGGCGGGCGTGGACGAAGCCGGCCGCGGCCCGCTGGCCGGTCCGGTCGCGGTGGCGGCGGTGGTGTTCTGCCCGGACCGTCCCCGCCTGAACGGGCTGGACGATTCCAAGCAGCTCACGGCGCTGCGCCGCGACCAGCTGTTCGACAAGATCCAGCAGCGTGCGCTGGCCTTCCACGTGGTGATGGTGGACGTGGGCGAGATCGATACGCTCAACATCTACCAGGCGACGATGCTCGGCATGCGCCGGGCGGTGGAAGGCGTAGCGCACGTGGCGCAGTTCGCACGCATCGACGGCAACGTGGTCCCGAAGGGCCTTCCCTGCCCGGCGCAGGCACTGGTCGGCGGCGACGCGCTCGACCGCGCGATCATGGCGGCCTCCATCCTGGCCAAGGTCAGCCGAGACCGTTACATGCTGGACCTGCACGCGCAGCACCCCGAGTACGGCTTCAACCAGCACAAGGGCTACGGCACCCCAGCGCACCTCGCCGCCCTGCGCACCCACGGCCCCTGCCCCCAGCACCGCCGAAGCTTCGCGCCGGTGCGCGATTGTCTGGTCGCCACCACCGCGTAGCGCCGGGCTCTGCCCGGCTTCATGCATTCAGGCGAACAGCCGGTGGGCACGTGTTTCTCTGGTTTGGCGGGACGGTGCGGGTTCGCGGGGGACGCCGTGAACCCGTCCATGGGGGCTCGTAGAAAACTTGCTCGTGTACGCAATCCTGCGTACACGGCAAGACCTGGGTTGGGCGTCCTGCCCAACCCGCCCGGCGCATGCGCCGGGCCCATGTTTTCTACACCCCCGCAAACCCGCCCCGACCCGCCTTTGACAGTTGGCCGCTGGCCATGGACAAAGCAACGGCACACCGCGTGAGATCTGGCGCATGGAACGTCACCTGCGGTTTTGGCGTTGGATGGCGGTTTTCCGCTTTTCCATGAGCACCGGCCCTCTATCGAAGGGGTGGCGGGGGTAGGGGCGCGGGACCGTAGAAAACATGGATGTTTTCTACGAGCCCCCATGGACGGGTTCACGGCGTGTCCCGCGACCCTGCACCCGCCACCCCTACACCGACAGCGCCGACGCCCCGGCTTCACCGCCGTTGCTTTCGCCGTAAAAAACAACCTGAACCCAGCCGCCCACCCCGCACCCTGTCAAGCCTTGTTCCGCCTGCCCCCCGCCGGTACCCTGACCGGGCATTACATTGGCCCGGCATGACCACTTCCCGTTTCGTACATCTCCACGTCCACACCGAGTTTTCGCTGGCGGATTCGACCATCCGTGTCCCCGCGAAACCGGATCAGGCTGACCCGAAGAAAGCCAAGCAGGCCAACCTGCTCAGCCGCGCCGTCGAACTGAAACTGCCCGCATTGGCAGTGACCGACCTGAACAACCTGTTCGCCCTGGTCAAGTTCTACAAGGCGGCCGAAACCGTCGGCATCAAGCCGATTGCCGGTGCCGACATCATGATCGCCGAAGAGGGCATGACCCCCTGGCGCATGACCCTGCTGTGTCGCGACCGCGAAGGCTATCTCAGCCTCTCGCGCCTGCTGACCCGCGCCTGGATGGAAGGCCACCGCCCCGAAGGCGGCGTGGCCGTGCACCCCGACTGGCTCAAGGCCGGTTGCCACAACCTGTTTGCCCTCGCCGGCCGCGACAGCCTGGCTGGACGCCTGGCCGGCGAAGGCCGTCATGACCTGGCCGAACAGCAGCTCGCCGACTGGCAGCGTGTGTTCGGCGACGGCCTGCACCTGGAACTCACCCGTACCGGTCGCGACGGCGAAGAAGCCTTCAACCAGTTTGCCCTCGTTGCCGCCGGCCAGCGCGGCCTGCCGGTCGTGGCCAGCAACGATGTGCGGTTCCTGCGCCCGGACGATTTCAGCGCCCACGAAGCGCGCGTGTGCATCTCCTCCGGCCGCGTGCTCGATGATCCCAAGCGCCCGCGCGACTACAGTGACCAGCAGTACCTCAAATCGCCTGAAGAGATGTGCGCGCTGTTCGCCGACATCCCCGATGCGATCGACAACACGCTGGCGCTGGCCGAGCGCTGCAACATCGAGATGCGGCTGGGCACCTACTTCCTGCCCAACTACCCGGTGCCGGAAAACGAAACGCTGGACAGCTGGATCTGCAGCGAATCGCGCAAGGGCCTGGAAGCGCGCCTCGAAAAGAATCCGCTGGCCGAAGGCAAGACCCGCGCCGATTATTTCGAGCGCCTGGAATTCGAGCTCTCCACCATCATCAAGATGGGCTTCCCCGGCTACTTCCTGATCGTGGCCGACTTCATCCAGTGGGGCAAGAACCAGGGCATCCCGATCGGGCCCGGCCGTGGTTCCGGTGCCGGTTCGCTGGTGGCGTGGGCGCTGCAGATCACCGATCTGGATCCCATTCCGTACAACCTGCTGTTCGAGCGGTTCCTCAACCCCGAACGCGTGTCGATGCCCGACTTCGACATCGACTTCTGCATGGACCGCCGCGATGAAGTCATCGACTACGTCGCGCGCAAGTACGGCCGCGAACGCGTCAGCCAGATCATCACCTACGGCACCATGGCCGCCAAGGCCGTGGTGCGCGACTCCGGGCGCGTGCTCGGCTTCCCGTACGGCCTGGTCGACGGGGTCTCCAAGTTGATCCCGAACATCCTGGGCATCTCGCTCAAGGATGCGATGGGCGAAGGCAAGGATTCGGAAATGGCGTCGCCGGAGCTGATCCAGCGCTACCAGAACGAAGACGACGTGCGCGACCTGATCGACCTGGCGCGCCAGCTCGAGGATCTCACCCGCAACGCCGGCAAGCATGCCGGTGGCGTGGTGATCGCGCCCGAGCCGCTGGCCGAGTTCTGCCCGCTGTTCGCCGAACACGACGAAGGCGGACGCGGCCGCAATCCGGTTACCCAGTTCGACAAGAACGACGTCGAAGAAATCGGCCTGGTGAAGTTCGACTTCCTCGGCCTGCGCACGCTGACGATCATCGATTGGGCGGTCAAGGCGATCAACAAGCGCCATGCCCGTGCCGGCATCCCGCCGGTGGACATCACCGCACTGCCGCTCGACGACGCCCCCACCTACAAGGACATCTTCGCCAACGGCAACACCGGCGCGGTGTTCCAGTTCGAATCCTCGGGCATGCGCCGCCTGCTGAAGGACGCGCGTCCCGACCGCTTTGAAGACCTCATCGCGCTGGTGTCGCTGTACCGCCCCGGCCCGATGGACCTGATTCCCTCCTTCAACGCGCGAAAGCACGGGCAGGAAGAAATCATCTACCCCGATCCGCGTACCGAAGCGATCCTGAAAGACACCTACGGCATCATGGTGTACCAGGAGCAGGTCATGCAGATGGCGCAGATCGTGGGCGGTTACTCGCTCGGCGGCGCCGACCTGCTGCGCCGCGCGATGGGCAAGAAGGTGCCGGCCGAAATGGCCAAGCACCGCGAGATCTTCCGCGAAGGTGCGGCCAAGGGCGGCGTGGACGGCCCCAAGGCCGACGAGATCTTCGATTTGATGGAGAAGTTCGCCGGTTACGGCTTCAACAAGTCGCACGCCGCCGCCTACGCGCTGGTCAGCTACCAGACCGCGTGGCTCAAGCGGCATTACCCGGCCGAGTTCATGGCGGCCACGCTGTCCTCGGACATGGACAACACCGACAAGGTGGTCGGCTTCCTGGCCGAAGTGCGCAACCTCGGCCTGACCGTGCTGCCGCCGCGCGTGAACGACTCGGCGTACATGTTCGAAGCCTCCAGCGCCGACACCATCCAGTACGGCCTCGGTGCCATCAAGGGCGTGGGCCAGGGTGCCTGCGAGGCCGTGGTCGATGAGCGCCTGGCCAAGGGCCGCTACGGGTCGCTGTTGGATTTCTGCATGCGAATTGAATCGGGCAAGCTCAACCGGCGCACGCTCGAAGCGATGATCAACTGCGGCGCGCTCGACGGCCTGGGCAGGAACCGCGCCTCGCTGATGCTGCAGCTGCCGGAAGTGCTCAAGGCCACCGACCAGATGTCGCGCGAGAAGGCCTCCGGCCAGAACTCGCTGTTCGGCGCCCCCGACCCGGTCAGCACCGCGCTGCAGCTGGACCTGCCCGAGGCCAAGGAATGGACGCTGGGCCAGCTGCTGGACGGTGAACGCGAAACGCTGGGCTTCTATCTCAGCGGCCACCCGTTCGACCCGTACGCCGACGACGTCAAGGAGCTGGTGGGGACCGACCTGGGCATGCTGGAGAAGCTCATCCCGCCCGCCCGCCCGAGCAAGGATGGCGAGAAGCGCGCCTGGCGCCAGGAAACCCCGGTGATCCTGGCCGGGCTGGTGGTGGGCGTACGGCGCAAGGGCGAAAGCCAGATCTTCATGCAGCTTGAGGACGGCAAGGGGCGGGTCGAATGCAGCGCGTTCACCGACGGCCTGGCCGAGTTCGGCCACCTGATGACCAAGGATCGCATCCTGGTGGTCAAGGGCGGCCTGCGCGAGGACGAGTTCAATGGCGGCTACGCGCTGCGCATCCGCCAGGTCTGGGACTTCGAAGAGATCTGCGCCAATTACGCCACCCGCCTGTCACTGCGCCTCGACCTGCGCCAGGGCGAGCCGGTATGGAGCCGGGTCAACGCCCTGCTCGACCGCCACCGTCCGGGCCGCACGCCGCTGCGGCTGGACCTGCTGCTGGGCACCGGGCAGGGTCCGGTGGCCGGCATGCTCGACGTCGCCGGCGATGTCGCCGTGCGCGTGGACAGCCAGCTGGTCGATGCGCTGCGGGCCGATCCGGCGGTGCGCACCCTGAAGGTGCGTTACAGTCCGCCATGGGCCAATTAGGCCCGGACCAGACGACGGCGTACGGGGCATTTAGACGCATTCGGCTACACTTTCCCTCTTTTCTTCACGACGGCTTCCGATGAATCCGAACTACCTCGACTTCGAGCAACCCATCGCTGATCTGGAGGCAAAGATCCAGGAGCTGCGCAGCGCAAGCGCCGGCCCGGCGGTCAATGTCGAGGCCGAAGTGCGCACCCTGCAGGACAAGCTGCGGGTGCGCACCGCGCAGATCTTCCGCAACCTGACCTCGTGGCAGGTGCTGCAGCTGGCCCGTCACCCCTCGCGTCCGTATACCGCCGACTACATCCGCATCTTCTGCGATGAGTTCCAGGAGCTGGCCGGTGACCGTGCCTTCGCCGACGACAAGGCCATCATGGGCGGCCTGGCCCGCATCGGTGGCCGCTCGGTGATGCTGATCGGGCACCAGAAGGGCCGCGATACCAAGGAAAAGATCAGGCGCAACTTCGGCATGCCCAAGCCGGAGGGCTACCGCAAGGCGCTGCGCCTGATGAAGATGGCCGAACGCTTCGGGCTGCCGGTGCTGACCCTGATCGACACCGCCGGCGCCTGGCCGGGCATCGACGCCGAATCGCGAGGCCAGTCCGAGGCGATCGCGCGCAACCTGATGGAAATGGCCGAGCTGAAGGTGCCGGTGATCTGCACCGTGATCGGCGAAGGTGGCTCGGGTGGCGCGCTCGCGCTGGGTGTGGGCGACCGCACCGTGATGCTGGAGTACAGCGTGTATTCCACGATCACCCCGGAAGGCTGCGCCTCGATCCTCTGGAAGGACGCCGGCAAGGCCAAGGATGCCGCGGAGCAGCTGGGCATGACCGCCCCGCGCCTGAAGGGCCTGGGCCTGATCGACAAGATGGTGCGCGAGCCGACCGGCGGTGCGCACCGCAACCCGACCCAGATGGCCAAGCGCCTGAAGGCCGTGCTGCTCAACGAGCTGGACGCGCTGGAAAAGCTGTCCACCGAAGAACTGCTGCAGAAGCGTTACGAGCGCCTGCGCAGCTACGGGGCGTACGAAGCAGCCTGATGGGCTGCGGCGTGCTTCGCCACGAAAAACCGGGCTATGCGCCCGGTTTTTTCGTTCTTCGCCCCCAAAACGAACCGTCCCATTCCTAGAGACGGAGAAGCTTGGTGCAGGGTCTTCGATCACGTTCATCGCGAGCGTTGAGGGCCCCGTCGCGGGCGGCAGGCCCCTATGCAAATGTCCCCCGGCGTCGGCCTGCGCCGCCTCCTCCTTTACTTTGCCAGGGACCTACCGCCCGCGACGGGGCTCGGCTTGCGGTTCGCAGGGAAAAGCCGGAGCACGACGCAACGCCGGTGGGGCGAGTGCGGGGCCGCCATGCCCTTGCGGCGAAGTAAAGGAGGAGGGGGCGGCCGAAGGCCGACGCCGGGGGACATTCGCAGGCAAGGGCATGGCGGTCCCGCACTCGCCCCACCGGCGTTGCACCGTGCTCCGGCAGCTCACGACCGTTGGTCGTGAGCTGACAATCAGAACGGCTTGGCCAATACCAGCCACACCACCCCGATGAACAGCACCAGCGGCAGCTCGTTGAACCAGCGCAGCGCGCGCGACGACGGCAGCGTGCGGCCCCGCACCGCGCCCTTGAGCAGGCGCCCGGTCCACGAGTAATAGACCAGCAGCAGCACCACCAGGCCCAGCTTGGCGTGCAGCCAGCCCGCCGCGCCCGGGGCCACCATGGTCGGGAAGTCCGGAATCACCCGGTAGCCCAGCCACAGTACCAGGCCCAGGATCAGCGCCAGGCCGAACATCATGTGGCCGAACCTGTACAGGCGAAGCCCCATCAACTGCAGGCGCTCAGTCACCGGCAGCTGGCCGGCGGTCTCGCTGAGGTTGACCAGGATCCGCGGCAGGTAGAACACCGCCGCCATCCACGCCACCACGAACAGCAGGTGGAAGGTTTTGACCCAGTAGTAGGACTGCATGCGCGGGCTCCGGCGGCTGGCGTGGATGGGCCGCCATTCTCGCATGCCGGATTAAGCCGCCCCATGGGGGACTGAAGCGACCCATTGCCACACCCGGACGACGCATCCGCGCCCCCACACCGTACGATAAGCGCCGCTTTCATCCAAACGCACATGCCCATGGAAAAGACCTACGACGCCGCCTACTTCCAGCGCTGGTACCAGCCCGACCAGACCGGTGGCGCCGCGCGCCTGGCGCGCAAGGTGGCGCTGGCCGTGGCCAGCGCCGAGTACTACCTGGAACGGCCGATCCGCAGCGTGCTCGACATCGGCTGCGGTGAGGGCGCATGGCGCGCACCGCTGCTCAAGCTGCGTCCACGCGTGCAGTATCTGGGCTTCGACAGCAGCGAGTACGCCGTGCAGCGCTATGCGCGCAGCCGCAACCTGCGCCCTGCCCGGGTCGGTGATTTCGCCTGGCTGCGCCCCTGCCCGCCGGTCGACCTGCTGGTGTGCTCGGATGTGATGCATTACGTGCCCACCCGCGAGCTGCGCCCCGCCCTGGCCGGCTTCGCCGAGCTCACTGGGGGCGTCGCCTTCCTGGAAGCATTCACCGCCGAGGACGAATTCGAGGGCGACCACGAAGGCTTCCAGGCCCGCCCTGCGGCCTGGTACCGTCGCCAGCTCAAGGCGGAGGGCTTCACCGCGCTGGGCTCGCACTGCTGGCTTTCGCCCGCGCTCTCCGGGCACGCCGCCGCGCTGGAACGCGGCGACCGCTGATCTCGCGGCCAATTGAGACAGGCGTCGCCTATTAACGCGCGACTGCCCCGGGTGGAGTATGCTGCGCGGCAACATAAGACCATACATATTCGGACGTCATGCTCTATCAACTGCATGAGTTGACCCGCAACATGCTCGCCCCGTGGGTGCACCAGGCCCAGGCCAACGCCAGGTTCTTCGCCAACCAGGGCCACTGGTGGTCGCAGATGCCCGGCGCCGATCGCCTGGCGGCGGTCAATGAGCTGTTCCATCGCATCGGCAAGGATTACGAGAAGCCCGAGTGGGGCATCAACGAAATCGAGGTCGAGGGCGAGCGCGTGCCCATCGTGGTGCACGAAGAGGTGAGCAAGCCGTTCTGCAAGCTGCTGCGCTTCAAGCGCCACAGCAACGAAGCCGACCAGCTCAACACCATGCTCAACCAGCCGTTCGTGCTGGTGGTGGCGCCGCTGTCCGGGCACCACGCCACGCTGCTGCGCGATACCGTGCGCACCCTGCTGCGCGACCACCGCGTGTACGTCACCGACTGGGTCGACGCGCGCATGGTACCGGGCAGCGACGGCGAGTTCGGACTCGACGACTACATCGCCTACGTGCAGGAATTCATCCGCCACCTCGGTGCCGAGAAGCTGCACGTTGTGAGCGTGTGCCAGCCGACCGTACCGGTGCTGGCTGCGGTGTCGCTGATGGCCAGCCGCGGCGAAACCACGCCGCGTTCGCTGGTGATGATGGGCGGGCCGATCGATGCACGCTGCAGCCCGACCGCGGTGAACAACCTGGCCACGCAGAACCCGCTGTCGTGGTTCGAGAACAACGTCATTCACACCGTGCCGCCGGGCTATCCCGGCGCGGGGCGTCGCGTGTATCCGGGCTTCCTGCAGCACGCCGGTTTCCTGTCGATGAACCCCAGCCGCCACTTCAGTTCGCACTGGGACTTCTACGCCGACCTGGTGAAGGGCGACATGGAAGACGCCGACGCGCACCGCCGTTTCTATGACGAATACAACGCGGTGCTCGACATGCCCGCGCGTTACTACCTGGACACCATCCAGGTGGTGTTCCAGGAATTCCTGCTGCCGCGCGGCGAGTGGTACGTGCAGGGCGAGCGTGTCGATCCGGGCGCGATCACCGGTACGGCCCTGCTGAGCATCGAAGGCGAACTGGACGACATCGCCGGCCTGGGCCAGACCGAGGCCGCGCAGGAACTGTGCACCGGTATTCCGGCCGAGCGCCGTGAGCATTTCATCGTCGAGGGCGCGGGCCACTACGGCATCTTCAGCGGCCGCCGCTGGCGCGAAACCGTGTACCCGAAGGTGCGCGATTTCTTCGCGGCCAATGCGCAGGCGGCGGCAAAGCCGAAGAAGGCGACCAAGGCCGCCAGCAATGTCACGCCGATCCGCAAAAAAGCGGGGTGACGGGGGATCGACCCACGGTCGATACCTGCCGCGCGGGATGACAACCGTTGGTCGTCATCCCGATGCATGCACCCGAGCAGGTGACGACCATTGGTCGTCACCTCCGATACCTACAAACGCACCAGCAGATGTTTCGCCATCTGCCCGTGCAGGTGGCCGATGAAGCGCGCCAGGTGCATGGTGCAGAACAGCAGCACCACCCCCAGCACGGCCAGCGCCGGGGTGGCCCACAGCGGCAGCACCACCAGTTCGCTTTCGAAGTACAGGCTCGGCGCGCCCAGCGCGAACATCGAGGCCACCGGCGCCCAGATGAAGACCAGCGACACCGTCAGCAGCGTTACCGCGATGGTGAAGTACAGGATGCCCAGCGGCAGCATCAGCATGAAGTACAGCATCGTCAGCCAGGTGCGTCCATCGGTGAACATGTCGCCGATGCGCTGCAGCCAGCTGCGGCTGCGATCGGCATAGCGCGGCCGGCGCGGCATGCGTTCACCCAGCAGCACTTCCACCAGCCGGCCTTCGAGCAGTGCCAGGCCGCGTACCGAGCCGAAGAACAGCACCGTCATCGGTATGCCGATGATCAGCACGATCAGGCCCAGCGACATCGACAGCCCGGTGATCACCCAGGTGAAGAAGAAGATGCCGGTCGCCAGCGACAGCAGCATGTAGAACAGCGCCCCGTAGGTGCGCGGCTCGAGCGCCACGCCGAAGAAGCGCGCCAGCCCCGAACGCGGCGGCGGCGGCATGCGGTCCGTCGGCGGCGCCCCGCCGCCCGCGGCTGCGGTCGCGGTCGCGGTGGCTACGTCGGGTGCCACTTGGGCCGGCACCACCCGTGCGATCGGGCGCACGCTGGCGCTCGGCGTGCGCAGCGCGCGGTTCACGGTGATCTCGGTCTCGCGGTAGATCTCGGCCACTTCCTCCGGCGCGCCGTAACTGCCCGCCACGTCGGCAATGACCTCGGCCTCGCTGCGGCCGGGCTGCGCCGCCAGTTCCGAGCGCAGGTACTCCTCGGCGTCGTACAGCGCGTCCTGCACCATGGCCGGGTCGGCGTCGTGCAGCGCCGCGCGCAGCTGCGCCAGGTACTGCCCGATGGTGGTCGGCAGGCTCTCGCCCGCCCTGGTCTGGTCGTTCATTGCAGTACCCCCTCCAACACGGAATCCACGGAATCGCGGGTGGCGCGCCAGGCCTGGATCCATTGCTCCAGCACCTCGCGGCCACGTTCGTTGATGCGGTAGTAGCGGCGCGGTGGCCCGGCCACCGACGGTTCGATATGGCTTTCCAGCAGGCCGGCCCCTTCCAGGTTGCGCAGGACCGGGTACAGCGCGCTCTGCTTGCCGCTCAGCACGCCTTCGCCGACCCGCTCCAGCTCCTTGGCAATCAGGTAGCCGTACAGCGGCTCGCCCGCCTTGGCCAGCACCGCCAGCAGGGCCAGCGAAACGGTGCCGGCGCTGAGCTCCTTCTGGAACTTCTTCAGGTGGGCCTCGTGGTCGCTCATGACGATCTCCAGCTAGCGTGGAGTCAACACTAGTGCGAAGTCAGCTATAGCGAACGTGCCGTTAGTCACCCTGCCGCCGGACAGGGGCCCGGCCCGCTGGCGGCCGGTGCCCGGCATCGCGCAGAATCGGGGATCTTCCAGCCCGGGATCCACCATGTCGCCACGCCGTCCTGCCCTGCTCGCACTCGCCCTCGCCTGCCTGCTCCCGGGGCTTGCCACGGCGGCTACGCCCTACCGCAGCGCGCAGCAGATCCTGGAGGCGTCACCGGCGAGCGACTGGCGCACGCCGGACCCGGCCAACCTGCTGCTGATGAACCTGGATGCGGGCCAGGTGGTGATCGAGCTGGCCCCCGCGTTCGCGCCACAGCATGTGGCCAACATCCAGACGCTTGCGCACGAGCACTTCTGGGACGGCGAAAGCATCTACCGCGCACAGGACAACTTCGTGGTGCAGTTCGGCGATGCCGATGCCGACGATGCCGCCAAGGCCAAGCCGCTGGGCTCGGCCAAGCGCAAGCTGCCGGCGGAATTCCAGCGCGACAGCGCAGGGCTGAAGGTCAGCGTCCTTCCAGACCGCGACGGCTGGGCCGACCGCACCGGTTTCGTGGACGGCTTTGCGGTCGGCCAGGACGCGAAGGACGGCAGGACCTGGCTGGCGCACTGCTACGGCGCACTGGGTGCCGGCCGCAACAACGACGAAGACAGCAGCATCGGTGCCGAGCTGTACGTGGTGACCGGCCAGTCGCCGCGCCAGCTGGACCGCAACATCACCGTGGTAGGACGCGTGCTGAAGGGCATGGAGCTGCTCAGCGCGCTGCCGCGTGGACCGGCGCCGATGGGCTTCTATGCCGACGCCGGCCAGCGCACGACGATCCGGTCGATCCAACGCGTCAGCGACCTGCCCGAGGCACAGCGGCCGACGCTGCAGGTGCTGCGTACCGATTCGAAGACGTTCACCGATACGGTCGAGGCGCGGCGCAACCGGGTGGATGACTTCTACAAGCGCGCCGCAGGGCATATCGACCTGTGCAACATTCCGGTGCCGGTGCGCTGATCGCCCCCGTCACCGCTTCTGGCTGGCCGCCACGCTGCCGAGGATCAACGCGCCGGCGATCACCATCGCCCAGGTCACCGGCTCGCCCAGGAACAGCCAGGCAAACAATGCGCCGAACATCGGCACCAGGTAGGTCACGGTGGACGCGCGGGCCGGTCCGATGCGGGCGATCAGACGGTAGAACATGAGGAACGCGAAGCCGGTGCAGACCACGCCCAAGGCAATGGCACAGGCCCAGGACAGCGTCGGGATCGGTGCGCTGGGCCAGTGGGTCAGCGCCATCGGCAGCATCAGCAGTGCGGCGCTGCCCAAGGTGGCGCCGGCCGATGCCGCCGGCGGCAGGCCGGTCATGTGGCGCTTCACCAGATTCACCCCCAGCCCGTACAGCAGCGCGGCCAGCGAGCCGGCAATCACGGCCGCGCCGATGCTCAGCCCGGACACCTTGGCCGTGGCCAGCACCACCACGCCGGCAAACCCGACCAGCAACGCGATGGCGCGGCGCATGCCGATCTTCTCGCCGAACAGCAGGAAGGCGATCAGCGCGGCGAACAGCACCGTCATGGCGTTGCAGATCGCCCCGATGGCGGCGGGGGCGCGCTGCGCGGCCCACGCGAACAGGACGAACGGAATGGCCGAGTTGATCAGGCCGATCGGCACCAGCCACCGCCAGCGGCGTGCCGGGAACTGCGCGCGCGCCTGCCAGAGGAACGGCAGCAGCACCAGCGCGCCCAGCAGCAGGCGCACCTCGACCAGCGCGTAGGGGCCGAACGACGGCACCGCCACGCGCATGAACAGGAACGAGCACCCCCAGATCGCCCCCAGTACGGTGAGTTCGAGTGGCGTACGCCAGTCGCGCTCAACCACCCCGGCCGCCACGGGCGCCCCGCTCACGAGCGCCCCCCGGTAGCGCGTCGGCAGGCAGGCGAACAACGCGACACGAACAGGATCATGGCAAAGGCTCCGGGAATCAGGGGCACAGCATCCGCCGGCCGCCCGCGCCCCACAAGCGCGTAGTATCCATGCCAGCCACAAATATGATTTGGGTCTCGCTCATGATCCTGCGCCCTGCCTTGCTGCCCGCGCTGGGGGTGTTCGCGGTCGCCGCGCGCCACCAGAATTTTGCCCATGCCGCCCAGGAGCTGCACCTGACCGCGAGCGCGGTGAGCCACCATGTGCGGCGGCTGGAAGAACTGCTGGGCACCGTGCTGTTCCAGCGCCAGGCGCGCGGGGTGCGCCTGACCGCGGAAGGCCGGCAACTGGCCGACGCGGCGGCGGCCGCGCTGAGCGATCTCAACGCGGTGGCCGGCAACCTGCACCCGCAGGCCGGCATCGTGCCCCTGCGGGTCACCACCCTGCGCTCGCTCTCCTACTGCTGGCTGGTGCCGCGGCTGCCGCGCTTCACCCGCCTGCACCCGCGCATGCGCATCGAGCTGCAGACCAGCAGCGAGCTGGTCCGCTTCGACGAGAACGGTCCGGAACTGGGCATCCGCTACGGTCTTGGGCAGTGGCCGGGCCTGGCCGCGCACCACCTGATGGATGACGAGCTGTGCCCGGTGGCCTCACCGGCATTGCCCGGTGTGTCGGCCCTGCGCGAGCCGGCGCAGATCGCCACGCTGCCGCTGGTCAGCGACATGTCGCCGCAGGGCTGGCGCGACTGGTTCCGCGCCGCCGGCGTACGCGGGCTGGACCTGCCCGCGCAGCACATCTTCAGCGACAGCACCGACGCCATGCGCGCGGCGGTATACGGCATCGGCGCGGTGCTGGCGCGCAAGCACATCGCGCAGCCCTACCTGCAGCGCTACGAGCTGGTGCGCCTGCCGGGTCCCGCACTGAAGGCGCGCTACGCCTATTACATCGTGCATCCGGAGCACCGCCCGCTCAGTCCGACCGCGCTGGCGTTCATGGACTGGCTCAAGCGCGAGGCACAGGACGAACGCACGCCGATACCGGCGTTGCCGGATGAATTGCTGGGCTTGCCACCCGCCTGAACGAACGTCGCACGATCCGCCATGACGCGCCAGCCGCTGACCGATCCTCACCCGCTCTTGTCCGTCGGCTCGATAGGGTGGAATTCCCCTTCTACCCGAGACTTCCCCATGGCCATGTTGCGACTCAGGATCACCGGCAGCGAGGACAACGCGCGCGCCATCAGCGACCTGCTCCAGAGCATCGAGGGTATCGAGCACGTCGAGGAAACCGACGACCTGATGCCGCATATGGACGACGATGACTCCAGCTCGGCTGGCCTCTCCGACGATATCGGCCCGGGCACCCACGAGCTGGAAGTCGAGGTCGGCAATGAAAGCACCGCGCAGAAGGTGCGCGATGCGGTGCAGGAGCTCGCGCTGGAGCTGGATGTGTTCGTCGAATACGAGACCGACGAAGGCTGATCCCGCAGGCGACGCACGACCAACGGTCGTGCGCTACCCGGGTGGCGCGGGCCATGGTGGCGCTCGCCCGGCAGGTATCGACCGTTGGTCGATACGCTTCATCCGCGTGCCTGCGCCACCTTGCGCCGACGGCGTCGCCACAGCTTCAATCCGATCCAGCCGAACAGCCACGCCACCAGCACCACCGGCAGCAGTGCAGCCACGGCGCGGATCACGAACGCCACGCTGCTGTTCAGGGTCGCACCGAAGTCACTGAGCGCCTCGCCGATCTCGCTGCGGCTGCGCTGGCCGGACGGGGTCTGGAAGCGCAGCGTCAGCAACTGGGTGTCGATGCGACGGCGCTGATTGGCGGCCTCCTTGTTGGCCTGCTCCAGCCCTGCCTCGATCTCCGACATCCGCTGCGTGACCACCAGCAGGTCCGCGATCTTGATGCTCTTGTCGTCCTGGTAGGCCAGCAGGCGCTCGTGTTCCTTCTGCAGCCGTGCCTTGGTCAACGCCGTGTCCGCCACCTGCTGGGCGAGGTCCTCGGCCTGGGTGTTGCGCGAGGCGACATCGCCGCCCTGGCCAGCCAACCCGATCAGCGGTTCGACACCCTTCGGCGCTATCCGCACGCGGATGGAACCGGACGGGTATTCACCGCCCTGCTGGCCCACCTGCAGCACCGCGCAGTCACCAAACCGGCTGGCCTGGCAGGCGTCGCTGATCTGCTTCACGCGCGGCCCGATCTGCGCCGCGTCGAGCTGGATCTCCACGTCGTGCTCGTAGGCCAGTGCGGCGCCTTCCGGCGACGCCACCGCGCCCGCGGCACTGGCGTCGGCCGCCACATGCTCCTTGTTGCTGCACCCGGCCAGGGCCAGCATCAGCATCCCTGCCACGGCGCCATGGCGCCACATCGTCCCTGTCATCACATGTTTGCTCCATCGAACGAGGTTATGTTCAGTCCGGTCAGGTCCAGCGCCGGCAGGCAGCGCACATTCACCGCCACCATCGCCTGCCCGCTGCGCGGGTCGACGCCTTCGCTGAACGGGGCAATCCCGCAGTCGCGGCAGTAATGGTGCTCCAGGTGATGCTTGTTGAACTGGTAGGTGGCCAGCTGGGCCGGGTCGGTACCGAGGGTCAGCGCGGCGCGCGGACCGAACCAGAGCAGGCCGCCGCGCCGCCGGCACAGCGAACAGTTGCAGTCCACGACCTCGGCAATCGGCTCATCGGCCTGGACCACGAACGCGATCTGCCCGCAATGGCAGCTCCCTTCGTACTGCATGGCACACCTCCCGGCGGGAAAGCACCATGGTAATCCAATGGCACGGGCGGGAACCCCGCCGTGGGGCCTATGCTCGGGGATTGACCACAGCACAGGATCGCCGATGCGCCAGCATCTTCTCGCCCTCGCCCTGATCGCCGCCCTCGGCGGTTGCCAGCAGGCCGATGCCCCCACCGCTCCAACGGGCACCACGGCAGCGACCGCCGCCGGTGATGCGGCCGTCGACGCCAGCTTCGCCGACCTGTCCAAGCGCGCCCTGGACACCTGGATGCAGCTGTCGCCGATCAGCGCCACCCAGATCGGCGACCACCGCTACGACAGCGAGATCGATGACCTGAGCGCAGCCGGCCAGCAGAAGATGCTGACCGCGTACAAGGGCCTGCTCGGCGATCTGGACAAGGTCGACGTGAGCAAGCTCTCGCGCGAGAACCAGGTGGATGCGGCGATCCTGCGCAACCAGCTGCAGTCCGAGATCTGGAACGCCGAGGTGCTGCAAGCCTCCAAGTGGGACCCGCAGATCTACAACGGCACCGCCGGCAGCGCCCTGTACGGCCTGATGGCACGCGAGTTCGCGCCGCTGCCGGAGCGACTGAAGTCGGCCACCGCGCGCATGGAAAAGCTGCCGCAGATCTTTGCCCAGGCCCGCGAGAACCTGGACCCGGCGCGCGTGCCGAAGATCCATGCCGAAACCGTGGCCAAGCAGAATCGCGGCATCCTCAGCATCGTCGATACCTTCATCACTCCGCACATCGGCGAGCTGCCGGCCGAGGATGGCAAGCGCCTGCAGGCCGCCATCGATGGCCTGAAGAAGGCGGTGGACGAACAGCAGACCTGGCTGGACAAGACGCTGGTGCCCAACGCCAAGGGCGACTTCCGCATCGGCGCCGAGCTGTACGACCAGAAGCTGAAGTTCGCGCTGAATTCCTCGCTGTCGCGCGCCGAGATCGGCGAGCGCGCACGCGCCGAACTCACCCGCGTACGCCAGGACATGTATGGCATCGCCCAGACCGTGCTCAAGGACAAGCCGGGCGCACCGGCGCTGCCGGCCAATCCGAGCGACGCGCAGCAGCAGGCGGCGATCGAGGCCGCGCTTGAACTGGCGTATGCCGACAAGCCGGCCCGCGACAAGGTGGTCGACGACGCCAAGGCGGCGCTCGCCCAGTCCACCGAATTCGTGCGCAAGCACGACCTGATGACGCTGCCCGATTCGCCGGTGGACATCATCCTGATGCCGGAATTCCAGCGCGGCGTGGCCGTGGCCTACTGCGATTCGCCGGGCCCGCTCGACAAGAACCTGAAGACCTTCTACGCGGTGTCGCCGATTCCGGACGACTGGACCGACAAGCAGGTCGACTCGTTCCTGCGTGAATACAACAGCCGCATGATCCACCTGCTGAGTATCCACGAAGGCACGCCGGGCCACTACCTGGAAGGCTGGCATTCGGGCAAGTTCCCCTCCACGCTGCGCGCGGTGCTGCGTTCGGGCCTGTTCGCGGAAGGCTGGGCGGTCTACACCGAGCGGATGATGCAGGAACAGGGTTACCTGGATAACGACCCGCTGTTCCATCTGGTACAGCTGAAGTTCTACCTGCGCACCATTTCCAACGCGATCCTGGACCAGGGCGTGCACGTGGACAACTGGACCCGTGAGCAGGCGATGCACCTGATGACCCACGACGCGTTCCAACAGGAAAGCGAGGCGTCGGGCAAGTGGGTGCGCGCACAGCTGACCTCGGCGCAGCTGCCGACCTACTTCGTGGGCGCGCAGGAGCACTTCGACACCCGCAAGGCCGTGCAGGCCAAGCAGGGCGAAAAGTTCAACCTGAAGGCCTACCACGACCAGATGCTGTCCTACGGCGCCCCGCCGGTACGCTTCGCCCGCCAGCTGATGCTGGACCAGCCGATCGAATAAACCGGTGCTGGCGGGTGCCGACCGTTGGTCGGCACGCGACACGAAACGGCCCGGTGAAAACCGGGCCGTTTTTCGTTCCGTCTTCGATCAGGTTGATCGCGAGCGTTGAGGGCCCCGCCGCGGCCGGCAGGCCCCTATGCAAATGTCCCCCGGCGTCGGCCTGCGCCGCCGCC
>NZ_DAMCID010000032.1:0-41465 GCF_032099025.1 Stenotrophomonas sp. | reverse complement strand
AGCCCCGTCGCGGGCGGTAGGTCCCTGGCAAAGTAAAGGAGGAGGCGGCGGCGCATGCCGACGCCGGGGGACATTTGCATAGGGGCCTGCCGCCCGCGGCGGGGCCCTCAACGCTCGCGATGAACCTGATCGAAGACCGTGCACCAAGCTTCCAAAGCCCTTGAAATGAGGCGCTCCGCTCGATGGGGGAAGAACCAAAAAAAGGGCGCCCAATGGGCGCCCCTTTTTCGGATCAACGCTCGCCTCAGCGCCAGATCTTGATCTGGTCGTTGTCCACGCGCTGCATCGGCTGGCCCGGTTTGCAGCTGAAGGTCGCACCGAACGCGGGCAGGTTGGACAGCGCGCCGTTGGTGCGCCACTTGCCCGGTGCCAGCGTGTCCGAGGTCAGCCGCTGGGCAGCCTCGTTCGGCGACAACTGCTGCGGCCACAGCGCCGCCCAGGCGCGGAAGAAGCCCTGCTGAGCGACCGGCTTGGCGCTCGGTTCGGCGGACTTGTACGCCTCCCAGGCCAGCTCGACACCGGCCAGGTCGGCCAGGTTCTCTTCGCGCGTCAGTTCGCCGTTGACCTTGGCGCCCTTCACGCCGGGGAACTCATAGCCGCTGAACTGCGCCGCGACACGGTTGCCCAGCAGGTTCCAAGCGGTCTTGTCGGCCGGCGTCCACCAGCTGCGCAGCGTGCCGTTGGCATCCACTAGCGCGCCCTTGGCGTCGACCGCACGGTTCAGCTCATGGGCCACCAGCGCGCCGTAGCTGCCGTACTTGTCGGCGGTGTCGGCCTTCGCATTGAACACCGGGCCCTGCAGCACCGCCGCGGTAACGATCAGGCGGTTCTGCGCGATGTCGTAGGCCAGTGCGGGCTGCTGCGGCAGCACGTCCCAGCGGCGGTCGGCGTTGCCCTTGCCGATGCGCTTCATTTCTTCGCGGTGGCGCCACGTGGAGGCGATCAGCATGTTGCCGCCGAAGCTGCCACGGCCCATCGGCTGCACGCTGTAGTCCAGGTCGCGCAGCGGGGTGCCGATTTCAATCTTCAATGCGGCCAGCTTGGCCTGCGCCTCGGCCTTGGCTTCCGGGCTCAGCCAGGCGCTGCGCTTGACCGCCTCGATCTGCGTTTCGCGGATCTTGTCGACGATGACCGCCGCCTGGCGACGGTCGTCGGCGGCCAGGTAGCGCGACGCGTACTCACGACCCACCATCGGGCCCGCTGCGACGTTCATCGCATTGAGCACCTGCTCCCAGCGTGCCGGGGCCAGGGTCTCGCCACGGATCACGCGCCCGCGGAATTCAAACTCCGCATCGCGGTACGCCTTGGACAGGTACGGTGCCATCGCATCGCCAACGCGCCAGCGCAGGTAGGCCTTCCACTGGTCCGGCTTGATCCGGGTGACCATGCCATCAAGCTGCTTGAACAGCTCCGGGTCGGACAGCGAGACCAGGTCGTCGTTGACGCCCTGCACCTTCAGGAACGCATCCAGCTGCAGGTTGCGGAAGCGGCTGTTGAGGTCCTTGGTGGAAATCGGCGCGTAGTTGTTGAACGGGTTGTTGATGCCCGCCAGCGACTGCGCGTTGCGTGCCAGTTCGGTTTCCAGCGCGATCACCGCCTGCGACTCGGCGTCCAGGAGGGCCGGCTTGGTGCCGGTAAGGGCCAGGATCTGCTTGACGTAGTTGCGGTACCGCGCCATCAGGGCCACGGTGTCGGCGTCGGTGCGGGTGTAGAAGGCCGGGTCCGGCAGGCCCATGCCGCCCTGCATGAAGTAGCCGATGTGGCGGTCCAGCGCCTTCAGGTCCACGTCCGGAGCGAAGTTGAACGCGACCGGGATACCCACCTGGTGCAGCGCCGCGATCGACGCCGGCACATCCTTCGGCTTCTTGATGGCGTTGATGCGGGTCAGCAGCGGGGCGATCGGATTGGACCCGTCGGCTTCCACGGCGGCCTCATCCAGGCCACTGGCCCAGAAGTCGCCCAGCAGCTTCTGCACATTGCCCTGCGGTGCCTTCATCGCGCTGTCGAGCAGCTCGCGCTGCTGAACGCGGGCGCGCTCGGCCAGCTGGCCCATCGCAGTGGTCGCGCCGGTCTGCGGGACCGGGTTGGCCTTCAGCCAGGCGGCGTTGTTGGCTTCGTAGAAGTCGCTGCACTGGGCGCTGGCGGCAGGCGCGCGGCTGGCGGCCTTCTTCTTCGGAGCGGCGGACGCGTCGGTGACGACCAGGGTGGCCAGGCCCAGGCCGAGGGCAATGGCAAGCGGACGAAGGTTGGGCATGTGAAACAAATCCGGAAGGATTGAAGACCGCGGAACTATAGCAAGCTGCGATGAAAACGCGGCATGCAAACAAAAAGGCCCGGGGTTTCCCCCGGGCCTTGCTTGTTCACACATCACGCCAGGGCGCGATGGATTACCAAATCACCACCTGCTTGTCGCCGGCGCGGACCATCGGCGAACCCGGCTTGCACTCGAACGCAGCCGCGAAGGTCGGCAGGTTCGACGGGGCACCCATGGCGCGGAACGCCGCCGGTGCGTGCGGATCGGTCGCCAGGCGGACCTTGGCGTTTTCCGGGGTGTACTTGGTGCGCCACACGGTGGCCCAGTTGAAGAAGAAGCGCTGATCGCGGCTGAAGCCGTCGACCTTCGCGTCTTCCTTGCCGGCGCTGGCCTTCTGCAGGGCGTCGTAGGCCGTGGCCAGGCCGCCCAGGTCGGCGATGTTCTCGCCCAGGGTCAGCTTGCCGTTGACCGCCTGGTCGCCGACCTTGTAGCCGTCGAACTGATTGACCAGCTTGCCGGTGAGGCCGCTGAAGTTCTTGGTGTCACCGTCGGTCCACCAGTTCTCGAACTTGCCGGTCGGCCCGAAGCGGCTGCCCTGGTCGTCGTAACCGTGAGTCATTTCATGGCCGATCACCGCGCCGATGCCACCATAGTTCAGCGCGTCGTCGGCCTTCGGGTCGAAGAACGGCGGCTGCAGGATGGCGGCCGGGAACACGATCTCGTTCTGCAGCGGGTTGTAGTAGGCATTGACGGTCTGCGGGGTCATGCCCCACTCGGTCTTGTCCACCGGCTTGCCGATCTTGCCCAGCGCGAACTTGTAGTTGAACTCGTTGGCGGCGCGCACGTTGCCGAAGTAGCTGTCACGGGCGGTGGTCAGGCCGCTCCAGTCGCGCCACTTGTCCGGGTAGCCGATCTTCGGGGTGAAGGTTTCCCACTTGGCGATGGCCTTGGCCTTGGTCTCATCGCTCATCCAGGTCAGGCCCTGGATGCGTTCCTTGAGTGCGGCGGCCAGGTTCTTGACCAGTTCTTCCATCTTGGCCTTGGCTTCGGGCGAGAAGGCGACCTTGACGTACAGCTGGCCGAAGGCTTCGCCGGCATCGTTTTCGATGGTGCCCAGCACGCGCTTCCAGCGCGCCTTCATTTCCTTCTGGCCGTTGAGGGTCTTGCCGTAGAAGTCGTAGTTTTCCTGCACGAAGGCGTCAGCCAGGTACGGCGAGGCGCCGTCGATGGTGCGGAAACGCAGGTACGAACGCCACACCGACGGGTCGGTGTCGGCCAGCGCCTTGCTCACTTCCTGGTGGAAGCTGGGAATGGCCAGCGAGAACTTCTCCGGCGCGGCAATGCCCTGCGCTTCGAAGAACTTGGTCCAGCTGAAGTTCGGGGTCAGCTTGTCGGCGTCGGCCAGGCTCACCGGGTGGTAGAACAGCGAGACATCACGCGAGAGCTGTTCGCTGGACTTGGATGCCTTGGCCAGGCGGGTTTCGAACTTCACCACGTCCGCGGCCTGCTTGGCGGCGTCGGCCGCAGCCACGCCGGACAGTTCCAGCACCTTGGCAACGTGGGCCTGGTAGGCCTTGAGCTTGTCGGCGTTCTTGGCGTCGGTGTAGTACGTGGTATCCGGCAGGCCCAGGCCGCCCTGGCTGGCGTAGGCAATGTTCATGCCGGGATCGTTGAAGTCCGCCTCCGGACCGAAACCGAACAGCACGTTGTCGCCCTTGGCGGCACTGCTGCGCAGGTAATCGGCGATGGCGTCCTTGCTCTGCAGGCCGTCGATGGCGGCCAGGTCGGCCTTGATCGGCTCGATGCCCTGCGCGTTGATCTTGGCCTCGTCCATGCCGGTGGCCCAGAAGTCGCCGACGATCTTCTCGATGCCGGTCGGGTTCTTCACCGCCGCGACCTGTTCGGCCAGCTGGTGCTGCACGGCGACCGAGCGCTCGTCCAGGATGGTGAAGGCGCCCCAGCTGGTGCGGTCGCCCGGAATTTCATTGGCGGCCAGCCACTTGCTGTTGACGTAGTCGCCGAACGCGGTGCACGCGTCCAGGCTCTTGTCCAGGTCGGACGGGTGGAAGGCGTTGTAGGCCGGCAGCTTGGCTTCGTCGAGCTTGAACTCGGTGGCGGCCGGGGCGGCGGCCGTCGGGGTGGCGGTGGAGGCCGCGCTGTCCGTAGCCGGGGTTTCGTTCTTGCCGCAGCCGACCAGCGCGGCCGAAACGGCCAGGGTCAGCAGAACAATCTTGGGAGTACGAGAGATCACTGGTTTGGCCTCCGGGCCGAAGAATCTTTCAGGATGGGCCCCGATGGGGCCGTGGGCCAGACGATACGCCGCTGGCCCGGCCTGCAAGGGTGTCGAAGGTCATGGACGAAGGCAAGCGGTGCCGGCGTTCAGCCCCCATGCGCCGGAAGACCTGTTGCGGCACAGCCGCCCGCCAGCGCGGGACAAGCGCCCGGGCACCGGTGTATACAACCGCACATGGGCACTTCAACGACACGTGGGTGGGATGCGGTCATCATCGGCGGCGGGCACAACGGCCTGGTCTGCGCGGCCTACCTGGCGCGCGCCGGCAAGCGTGTGCTGGTGCTGGAGCGCCGGGCGGTCGTGGGCGGGGCGGCGGTCACCGAGGAGTTCCACCCGGGTTTCCGCAATTCGGTGGCCTCTTATACGGTGTCGCTGCTGCAGCCGCGCATCATCCAGGAGCTGGCGCTGGCCGAGCATGGGCTGCGCGTGGTGCCACGGCGCATCAACAACTTCCTGCCGCTGGAAGGTGATTACCTGCTGGCAGGGGCCGGGCTGACACAGTCGCAGGTGGCACGCTTTTCCGCGCGCGATGCCGAGCGCCTGCCGGCGTTCGAACAGCGGCTGGAAGCCTTCGCCGACGTGTTGCGCGACCTGGCGCTGCAGGCGCCGCCCAACGTGGGTGAAGGCCATTGGCTGAGCCAGCTGCCGGCGCTGTGGCAGGCCGGTCGGCTCGGGCGGCGGCTGCACGGGCTGGCGCCGGCGCTGCGCCAGGAACTGCTGGACCTGTTCACCATCTCTGCCTCGGAATACCTGGATCGCTGGTTCGAGAGCGAGCCGATCAAGGCGCTGTTCGGCTTCGACGGCATCGTGGGCAACTACGCCAGCCCGGACGCGCCGGGTTCTGCCTACGTGCTGCTGCACCACGCCTTCGGCGAGAGCAACGGCGTCAAAGGCGCATGGGGACATGCGATCGGTGGCATGGGCGCGATCACCCAGGCCATGGCGCGCTCGGCGATCGCCGCCGGCGCCGAGATACGCACCGGGGCCGGGGTACGCCGGGTGCTGGTCGAGCAGGGCCGCGCGGTGGGCGTGGAAACGCTGCAGGGCGAGGTGATCCGCGCGCATGCGGTGGTGGCCAACGTCAATCCCAAGCTGCTTTATGAGCAGCTGCTCGCGCCCGAACAGGTGCCTGCGGCCACGCGCGAACGCATGGCGCACTGGCGCTGCGGGTCGGGCACGTTCCGCATGAACGTGGCGCTGTCCGCGTTGCCCTCGTTCACGGTGTTGCCCGGGGCAGGGGACCATCTCACCGCCGGCATCATCATGGCGCCCAGCCTGGCGTACATGGACCGCGCCTACAGCGATGCGCGCACGCATGGCTGGTCGCGCGCGCCGATCGTGGAAATGCTCATTCCAAGCACGCTGGACGATTCGCTGGCACCGCCAGGTCAGCACGTGGCCAGTCTGTTCTGCCAGCACGTGGCACCGGTGCTGCCCGGTGGGCGCAGCTGGGACGACCACCGCGAGGAAGTCGCCGATCTGATGATCGCCACCGTGGCGCAGCACGCACCGGGATTTGCCGAACTGGTGCTGGGCAGGCAGGTGCTCAGCCCGCTCGACCTTGAGCGGACCTTCGGCCTGATCGGCGGCGACATTTTCCATGGTGCGCTGAGCCTCAACCAGCTGTTCAGCGCACGCCCGATGCTGGGCCAGGCCAATTACCGCGGCGCGCTGCCTGGCCTGTACCTGTGCGGGTCGGGTACGCACCCAGGCGGCGGCGTGACCGGCGCGCCGGGGCACAACGCGGCGAAGGTGATCCTGCGCGATTGAAACCGGTGAAACGACATCGGCCACCCGAAGGTGGCCGATATACATGCCGGTGGCACCCCACCGTGGGTGAGGTGACCGTTCGTTACAAGCCGCCGCCGCCGCAGCCCTTGCCGAGGTAATCGTCGATCAGCTTCAGCTGGTCGCCCATGATCTCCCGGGTCCAGGCCGGACCATGCGCGTAATCGGCGATGGCGTGGAACTCGACCGGCTGGCCGGAGCTCTTGGCCTTGTCCACGAACCATTCGGACTGCTCGATCGGCACGGTACGGTCGCGATCACCGTGGTAGACCATCAGCGGGATCTTCATCTCGCCGGCCTTGTCCAGCGGGTTCAGGCCGTCCACGGTCTTGGCCTGGGCCTGGCGGAAGAACGGGTTGGTGTAGAAGCGCGACCAGATCTTCTTGATGTCCGACACGCCGGCGCCGGCGATGGCGCACTTGTACAGGCCGTTCGGGCGCACCGAGGCGGCAAACGCAGAGTAGCCGCCGTAGGAGAAGCCGAACATGGCGATGTGGCCGGGCTGGGCGATCTTCTGTTCGATCATCCACTTGGCGCCATCATCCTTGTCGTCCTGCATCTTCTGGCCCCACTCAGCGTCGCCGGCCATCCACAGCTTGCGGCTCCAGTCGGCCGAACCGCGGAACTGCGGGCGCAGCACCGCCATGCAGCGCGATGCCATCAGCGGCACCCACATGGAACCGTCGAAGTCCATGCCGTCGCGTGCCCACGGGCCGCCGTGCGGGTGCACCACCGCCTTCCACGGGCCGGCACCGCACAGTTCGGTGCTGGGGGTGGTGAGGAAGGCCGGGATGTCCAGGCCGTCGCGCGCCTTGTAGTACACCAGCTTCGTGTCGCCCAGCGCGGCCGGATCGAGCTGGGGGTAGGACTTGGCGAGCAGGGTCAGCTTGCCGTTGCTGAACAGATAGTACTCGGGCGGGTTGGCCGGGCCGGAAACGACCACCAGGAATGTCTTGAGGTCAGCGCTGTAGTCGACCAGGCGGATGGCCTTGCCGGTATCCAGCTGGGTCGCGGCACGCTGACCGGTTGCCGGGTCGACCAAGGCCACTTCGCTGGCGGTGATGCCCAGCGCCTGGCGCAGGCCTTGTTCCAGCGACTTGAATGTCGGGTTTGTCCACTGGATCTCATTCTGGCGCGGGCCGCTGTAGCCCACACCCAGCAGGGTACCGAACGGTACGCCCTCCACGCCCTTGTAGCGGTTCAGAAGCACGTTGCCTGCATTGAAGAACTTGTGCTCGAACAGCACTTCCTTCTGTTTGCGCGCGGCGATGTCGTACTCGTAGATGACCGTCTTGTCGCGACCCACGTTGCTCTGGATGAAAGCAATGTTCGGATCATCGGCAAAGCCCACCACCTGCGTGATGTCACGGTCCTTCACGTGCGAGCGGAAGTGCTCCTCCCACGTATTCGTGGCCGGGTTGCGGAATTCGGTCGAGATGTAGGCGCCGGTTCCGTCGACGTCCTGGCGCAGGCGCGCGCGCAGTTCGCTGTTGAGGTCGGTGACATAGCCCGCCACGCGCTCTTCCGTCTTCTGGATACGCTGGGAGGTGAAGCTGCGAAGGTTGACTTTGTACACGTCACCGGAATTGCTGCCCGACCCGTTCACCACCAGAATGTGGTCCGGGTCGTTGGGCAACGTGTCCAGCACCGTGGAATTGGACAACGCCTGTTCAAGTTCCTCATTGCGGCTGGTGGCGCGCGGGACGCTGATCGGCTCCTTCCACTGCTTGCCTTCAGTATCGGTGATGAAGAACTTGCTGATGAAGGTCTTGTTGACGCGATCGGTACGCAGGTCATAGGGCTGCCACAGGGTGACAGCCAGCAGGCCATTCTTGATGAAACTTACGCTCTGGAACTTCATGCGGCCCGCACCGATGGTGCTGGGCGGGGCATTGAGGTCGGCGGTCTTCCAGACCAGGATCACGCGTTCCTCGCCACGGGCCTGAAGCCCGGCGATCTGCGTGCCGTCTGGAGATAGGGAAAGGCTGGAGATGGCCGGGAACGCGGCCAGTTGCTCGATGGTGGGGACGGCCGGCTTGGCGTTGAGATGCAGCGGCGCGGCGACGGCCAGCGCGGCCAACAGCAGGTAATGCTTCATGCGACGTCTCACTTGTCCATGCAGTGGGAAGGCAGGCGCGCAGCCTGCCTGAAACGCGACCGCCGCCCCGAAGGGCGGCGGCCGGTAGTGCGGGCTTAGAACTTCTTGCTGAGGTTCACGAAGAACGTACGGCCGAAGTAGTCATAGCCACTGTACAGCGGCGAGTTGCCGATGGTGTTGTAGATGCCTGCACCCGGGCTGATGGTCGGCGGTTCCTTGTCGGCGAAGTTGCGTACGCCGGCAGTGGCCTGCCACTTGTCGGCGGTGTACTGCACCGAGAAGTCCTGGGTGATGTAGTTAGGCACCGACAGATCGTAAGCCGAGGTTGCGGGATCTTCCTCGTAGTACTCGTAGCTGGACATGTCGTCGACCCAGTTCAGGCCGTAACGCACGCGCCATTCCTTGAACTTGTAGGTCAGGTCCAGCTGGCCGGTGAACTTCGGGTTGTTGATCAGGCCGTTGGAGTCGACCAGCGGATCATCCTGGAAGACCTTGCCGGACTGCTCCAGGAACCGCGAGACCTGGACGTTGGCGCGGAATTCGCCCGGCCCGATGTCACGCACGAAGCGGGTAGTGAAGTCCAGGCCGCGCACCTTGTCGGTGGCCAGGTTGGCATAGCCGTTCTGAACCGTCAGCGTGTTGTTGGCCGAGCGGCTGATCAGGCGGCAGACGCCGTTGTTGGCGGCGAAGTCGCCGGTGGTGCCGTTGTAGCAGGTGCTCAGGATGTAGCTTGCACCCATCTGCGCGACGCCGTTCTCCACTTCGATGTCGTAGTAGTCAACCGCGAAGGAAAGATCGCCGAAGCCGCTGCCGAACTCGGGCTGGAACACCGCACCGACGGTGAACGCGTCGGAGGTTTCAGCCTTCAGGTTCGCGCCGACCAGACCGCCACCGATCGAGTCCACGCGCACCGAGTTGGTGGCGGTGAAGGTGGTCGGCAGGCCTTCGGAGGCGCAGTTGATGTAGCGCGGGGTGGTCGGGTTACGCGAGCCGTAGTTGTTGCAGGGATCGTTCGACGCGGCCAGGAAGCCGCTGGTGGCACCCAGGAACTGCTCGAACAACGCCGGGGCGCGGTAGGAGGTGCCGTAGGAGGCACGCAGCGACAGCCACTTGACCGGGGTCCACAGGCCACCCAGCTTCCAGGTGGTGTCCGAACCGTAGGACTTGTAGTCGGTGTAGCGGGCAGACGCGTTGAAGGTCAGCTCTTCAGCAGCGGTGACGCCGGACAGCAGCGGCAGTTCGATTTCGCCGTAGGCTTCCATCACCGAGTCGCTGCCGCGGGTCGGATCGGAGCTGGTCAGGTTGTACAGGTTGCGGTTGATCGACTCGATGCTCGGCGTGTCATCGATCTTCGCGCGGCGGTACTCGATACCGAACGCACCAGCGGCAGTGCCGCCCGGCAGGTCGAACAGCGGACCATTAACGTTCAGGTTGGCGGTCGATTCCTGGTACTTGGTGTTGCCGGTAACCGAGGTGTAGACAAAGTTCTTCCACGCGTACGGCAGGTTGCCGGCCAGGGTCTGGGCATTGAGCATCGGCGCGGCGACGCAGCCGTTGGCCGGGTTGACGCAGTTGAAGCCGCCTGCACCGTTGGAGACCACGTTCAAACTCTGGGCCAGACGGTCGGTCAGGAACGAGTTGAAGGTGTAGTCGGCGTCCGAGCGGGCGTGGCTGACCATGAAGTCATAGTTCCACTCCGAGCTAAGGGCACCGCGCAGGCCAGCGGTAGCGCGGAAGAAGTCGACACTCTGCTTGCTGCGATCGTTGCCGAAACCGATGAAGGTACGCGCTGCGACGTTCTGGCCGTTGGAGGTTTCTGTCGGCAGGGCGAAGGCCGGCAGGGTCGACAAGCCGCCCAGGAGCGGGTTGCCCACCGAGTAGTCGTAGGACAGCTGACGGTAGCCGGTCTGCTCTGACTTGCGCTTGTTGCCCAGGAACTCGTAGTAGAACTCGGCATCGCCCATCACGCCGGTGTCCACGCCGCCCTGGAAGAACAGGGTGTGGGTGGTAGCCGGGGAGACCAGCGATTCCTTAAGCAGACCCGGGTCGAAGGTGTCGCGGTCGTAATAACCGACGGCTTCATAGCCCGGCAGGCGGCCGGTGGTGACGGCCGGGTTCGGGCGCCAGCGGTTCGCACCACCAAAAGTGGCCGTACCCAAGGTATTGATGGTCACGCCGCCGGAATCTAGGGTGAAGCACTTGGACTTGCCGGTGGTCGGATCGATGTAGTCGCCGCTGCCGAAGTAGTTGCCGACATCCATGTCACGCAGGTTGTCGGTCGGGCAGCTGGCCCAGCCGCGGTCGCCCACGGTCATTTCGTTGCGCTGGTAGTGCTCGTAGGAACCGGAGAAGTGCGAACGCTCGCCGGTGTTGCCGAAGACGAGCGAGTAGCGGGTTTCATCGCCGCCGCCGCTCTCGGTCGCATTGTGCTGGAATTCCACTTCCACGCCGTCGACGTTTTTGCGGGTGATGATATTCACCACGCCGGCAACTGCGTCAGAGCCGTAAATCGACGATGCACCGTCCTTCAGGATTTCGATGCGGTCGACCATGGCGTTCGGCAGCACGTTCAGATCGGCCGAGCCGACCGAACCACGCGAACCTGCCGGCGCTACGCGGCGGCCGTTGAGCAGGATCAGGGTACGGGTGGCGCCGAGGCCACGCAGCGAGAGGGTGTTGGCGCCCGGGCCACCGTTGGTGACGTAGCCACCGAATGAGTTGTTGATCTGCGAGCTGCCGGCGGTAACGCTGTTGCTCTGCAGGGCGGCGGCCGTGGAGTTGAAGCCGGCCAGCGTGGTTTCTTCGCGGGTAACGACCTGGACGGGCGAAACCGAGTTGAACACGTCACGGCTGATGCGCGAGCCGGTGACGGTGACGGTGCTCAGGTCGGTGGCCTTCTTTTTGGCCGCGGCTTCTTCCTTCGTTTCGGTCGAGGTGGTGCTGTCCTGTGCGAACACCGGTGCCGAAGCCGCGAAGACCATCGCGGTGGCCAGGGCGAAGCTCAGCGGGTTACGGCTGAGCGACTTGCGATTCATCATGAGTGGATCCCCTTGGAACGATCGATTGCGTCAAACACCGGTGACATGGACCAGCAGGCGTCTCCGTGTGCCCTCGGAACAGGTCTTGGCGTTGAATGCTTCCCCTGTTCACCAGCTTCACGAGCTGATGACCCGAGGTTAACATGGCCTTAACGCGACCTGTCAACTGTTCATCAAGAGGTCATAAAGACAAGCTAGGCAAAGCCGAGCTTTCGTTCTCATTTGCTCTATAAGTATCTGAATTAAAAGGATCTAAAACTGGTTTCATCGGCAACTTGTTCGTCATGAACCTTGGCCGGTCTGTGGCGGAGTTCTCGTCGGGCGTGCATTTGGCATTCAGATTGGGCGGGCATGGCTGACTCGGACAGCCCCGGGACAGCCCCGGGACAGCCCCAGGACATCGTGCGGACTGGATCGCTGCGTATCGCGGCCAACAGGCGTTTCCGGCGGGGTGGGAAAAAGGGGCCTGTATAGTGGCGGGTCCCCCGTTTGGCATTCCCGGAGTCCCCGCAGTGAGCACCAGTCCGTCCCGTCGTCCCCACGCCAGCCAGGTGCAGAAGGGGCTCACCCCGCATCCGCGGATCCGCAACGTGATCGCGGTGGGGTCGGGCAAGGGGGGGGTGGGCAAGTCCACCACTGCCGTGAACCTGGCGGTTGCGCTGGCCCGGCTGGGCGCGCGCGTCGGGGTGTTGGACGCCGACATCTACGGCCCCAGCGTGCCGATGATGCTGGGCTTGAGTGGCCGCCCGGAAAGCCCGGACAACAAGTCGATCGAACCGCTGCGCGCGTTCGGCGTGGAAACCATGTCGATCGGCTACCTGATCGAAGACGAGACGCCGATGATCTGGCGTGGCCCGATGGCGACCTCGGCCATGACCCAGTTCTTCAACGATACCCTCTGGGATGACCTGGATTACCTGCTGATCGATCTGCCGCCGGGCACCGGCGACATCCAGCTCACCCTGACCCAGAAGATCCCGCTGGCCGGTGCGGTGATCGTCACCACGCCGCAGGACATCGCCACGCTGGATGCGAAGAAGGCACTGAAGATGTTCGAGAAGGTCGAGGTGCCGGTGCTGGGCATCGTGGAGAACATGGCCGTGCATACCTGCAGCAACTGTGGCCATATCGAGCACCTGTTCGGCGACGGCGGTGGTGAGCGCATGGCCGCGCAGTACGGCGTGCCGTTGCTGGGTTCGCTGCCGCTGGACATCGGCATCCGCGAGCAGGGTGACAAGGGCACCCCGATCACCGCGGCCGCGCCCGATTCCCCCGCCGCGCAGGCCTACCTGCGTGCCGCCGAGCGGCTGGTGGAAGAAGTGGACAAGCGCCCGCGCGCCAGCATTCCGATCCTCTCATCGCTGCTCTGATCGCTTTAGAATCGTCCCTACCCGCACACAGGACCCCCCATGAGCATCAAGAGTGACCGCTGGATCCGCCGCATGTCCGAGCAGCACGCGATGATCGAGCCGTTCGAGGCCGGCCAGGTCAAGCAGGCCAACGGCCAGCGCATCGTCAGCTACGGCACCTCCAGCTACGGCTACGACGTGCGCTGCTCGCGCGAGTTCAAGGTGTTCACCAACATCAACTCCACCATCGTCGACCCCAAGCACTTCGATCCGGGCAGCTTCGTCGACATCGTCGGCGACGAATGCATCATCCCGCCGAACAGCTTCGCGCTGGCGCGCACCGTGGAGTACTTCCGCATTCCGCGCGACACGCTGGTGGTCTGCCTGGGCAAGAGCACCTACGCGCGCTGCGGCATCATCGTCAACGTGACACCGCTGGAACCGGAGTGGGAAGGCCACGTCACCCTGGAATTCAGCAACACCACGCCGCTGCCGGCGCGCATCTACGCCAACGAAGGCGTGGCGCAGATGCTGTTCTTCCAGGCTGACCAGGACGACGTCTGCGAGACCTCGTACAAGGACCGCGGCGGAAAGTACCAGGGCCAGACCGGCGTGACGCTGCCGCGTACGTAAGCGGCGGCACCTGACACCGGACAAGGAAAAGGCGCGGACATGTCCGCGCCTTTCCTTGTTTCGGAGGAACGCTTCTTCTTACCGGTCCTTACCGGTAGAGCGGACTGTTAGTCCGCTGCCCGTCCGATCACTTCCGCCCGAACAACAACCCGATCCCCACGGCCACCAGGATCACCGGCCACCAGGTAAGGATCAGGCGACCCAGGTTCATGTTGGTCCAGCCCAGGTTGCTGGCCAGCAGAAACAGGCCGACGAGGATCAGGACGATGGCGGCGACAAGGTTGGAGCGCATCAGGGGCAGGGTCCGCTTAGGGCTGGGGCGAATATCCTAGCCGTTCCTTCCACATCGCGACACGTTCCTGCAGGACCGTCTCATCGAAGGGGCGAGGCTGGCCATTGCCCCACACCGGTGCCGGCCACGCCGGGTCGCCGACATGCCGGCCGACCACGTGGAAGTGCAGCTGCGGCACGATATTGCCCAGCGTGGCGAAATTGATCTTCTCGACCCCGTCGGTGCCCTTGAGGGCCTTGCAGCAGCGGTTCAACTCGGTGCGCAGCTTGTCCTGCTGATCGCCGTCCAGCTCCAGCCATTCGGTGATGCCGGTGACGCGCGGCACCAGGACCAGCCAGGGGTAACGTTCGTCGTTCATCAACCGCACTTGCGACAACGGGCCTTGGTCCACCAGCACACTGTTGGCGGCCAGACGTGAATCCAGTTCGAAATCGCTCATCCAAGATGCTCCGCAAAGAAGACTAGGGTGCGTTTCAGTGCCAGCTCGGCACTGTCCGGATCATACGCATGTCCGACGCTGCGGTTGAAGGCGTGGTCGGCGGGATAGACGAAGGTGTCCATCTTCGGCAGCTTCTCGCGGTGGGCCTGGATGGCCTCCGGGGGGATGCTCTTGTCGTGCGCGCCAAAGTGGAACATGACCGGGGCCTTGGGGGTTTCGTCCAGGAACTGCACGTTGCGGGCGCCGTAATAGCTGACCGACGGCAGGCCCAGCCGCAGCGCCGAGAGCAGGGCGATGCTGCCGCCCCAGCAATAGCCCACGGTGCCGACCTTGCCGGCCGGGGCCAGTCGCGAGGCGGCGGCCCGCACCACTTCCAGCGCCTTCTCAACGCCCAGCGCATTCACGTGGTCGAGGCCCTGCTTCACCCCGTCCGGGTCATAGGGCAGGGTGTCGGGATCGGCCTCGGTGCCGTCGATCAGGTCAAAGAAGGAGGGGGCCAGCACGGCATAGCCTTCCGCGGCGAAGCCTTCGGCCACCTCACGGATGTGCGCGTTGGCGCCAAAGATCTCCTGGATGACCACCAGGCCCCCGCGCGGCTTGCCCTGCGGCGTGGCCTGCCAGGCCCGGACCGGACCATGATGCGTATCAAGCGTGACCCACTCACCCATTGCGGTACTCCTGTTGGTTCAGGCGTTCATTATCCGCGCGCAACGGGTTAGTGGGGTGTCAGCAACTGTGCACGATCTGGCAGCCAGCCCCAGAATTGTGCAGTTGCACACGTGTGTTGTCTTTGCGGCTCGACGGGTGAGGTGAGGGCGCCCCCTCGGATTGCCACCACGGTCCGGCTGCGGATTGGCCTACATGCGCGGCCAGACTTCACTGATGTGAAGAGCGCGGTGCCGTCTCTATTCTTTATCTCCAGCATCGCCGACGCCGACGCCGACGCCGGCGCAGCCAGTGGCTACAGCCGCGCGCCTCTCAGAAAACACCCTGGATAAACAGTGTCTCGTTCATTGGTCATGCTCATCGCCGCATTGGTAGCCATCGTCGTTGCGGGTGTAGCCCTGTCGGCCGGGAACGGGCCGGCTGGCGCCTCAGGTGCATCTTTTGCCGCCGTTACCTTGGTTACGAAAAATGCTCCCCCCACGTCAATGGGCCCGTTGCCGAATCTGGTCGTCCCCATGGTTATTGACAGCCAAGTCAAGGTCCCGCGAGGCGGGGGCGCGTTCGCGGTGCTGCGAAATGGAGATCTGCGGCCTCCCGGTGATGCGCTCGCATTCGTGCGATCACTGCTTGCCGCTTCCGAAGGCGGTGATGCGCTTGCTACTTACAGGATTTTTCTGGCTGTTCTGGATTGCCGCAGATTGCTGCATGGGCCGGCGCAGCCCTCAGAGGTTGCAGAGCAGGTACTCACGCGACTTGCGGAGTGCCAGCCACTGCTGGAGGACAGTGAACTCTCGACGCGCGAGTGGATCACGCTAGCGGCCGAGCAGGGAAGCATTGAAGCCATGCTGACGTACCCGAACAACCCCGCCTACGTGCTCGGTGACAACGAATCAGACTGGTTCAGGTATCCGGAGCGGGCCATCGAATGGAAGCAACGCGCGCGCCATTACCTGGAGGCCGCTGCGAAAGTGGGCAGCCAGGACGCAATGCTGGCGCTCTCCAACGCTTACGGCGACGGCATGTATGTGGAGAAGGACAATGAACTTCAGTACGCGTATGCGGTGGTCGCACAGAGGATGCATCCCATACATGGATTGGATCAGCTAATTGATTCGTACGAGCGCGGCCTTGTACCAGCGGCTCGGCGGCGTGGCATGGACAAGGCAAGGATCATTTATGACAGCTGCTGTGGGAAGAACTAAACAAATGCAGCGGAAGATATGGATGGCGACTGCGTTGGTGGCGGTCGGATTGGGGAGTGGCATGTGCCTGGCAACGGCAGAAGGGCCGAAACGTGTTGGTCCGCTAACCTGCGACCAGTGTCAGTTGGGTCGCCCCCTACCCGATGTGAGTACTCGTGCGTTCCTGAGTCGATATGAGTCGGCACTTGCTGGTTCGCTCGGGCCGTTGAGTGACTCGATTCCGGCCATTGGGGACGTGGTCGTGATCTGCAACTCACAAGGTTGCGTTGATTACCAGAAGACGCATTCCAGCTACGACGGCAGCAATTTCAGGCCGCAGGAAACAACCCCTCCCGGGGGGAGTCATGGGGCCGGTAGCGGTGATGGCAATGGCAGCAGCAACGACAACCGTCCGCCGGCCGGCGGCGGCTGGACCGGCGGTGGCTCGGGCGGGGGCTCCGGCACGGTCACGGTTGGCGGCCCAAGTCCCAACAAGCCCGGCGTTCCCAATCAGGACAACTGAGCCGGTTGCTGGGGGCTGCTCGCCCGGGCCGTCAACGCGTGCGGGCAAGGGGGCTTGGGCGGCGGCCGGTGCCCTTGTCCCGCAGCCCTGTGCACCGGTCAATTCAGGTCTGGAGCCCAACGCCCGGTATACTTGCCGCCGTTTCCGGCCCCCAGGTCCCCGCGTCATTCCGGCGTGGGCCCAGGCCCCCAGAGTCCCGCGATTCCATGTCCCAGCTGAACCCCAAAGTCGGCTTCGTCAGCCTTGGCTGCCCGAAGGCCCTTGTCGATTCCGAGCGCATCCTCACCCAGCTGCGGGCCGAGGGCTACGACATCGTTCCCTCCTACGACTCGGCCGACGTGGTGGTGGTCAACACCTGCGGCTTCATCGATTCGGCGGTGACCGAGTCGCTGGACGCGATCGGCGAGGCGATGAACGCCAACGGCAAGGTGATCGTCACCGGCTGCCTGGGCAAGCGCCCGGAGCAGATCCGTGAGGCGTATCCGGACGTGTTGGCCGTCTCGGGACCGCAGGACTACCAGAGCGTCATGGAGGCCGTGCACGCCGCGCTGCCGCCCAAGCACGATCCGTTCGTGGATCTGGTGCCCGACTACGGCATCAAGCTGACCCCGCGCCATTACGCCTACCTGAAGATTTCCGAAGGCTGCAACCACCATTGCAGCTTCTGCATCATCCCCTCGATGCGCGGCAAGCTGGTCTCGCGCCCGGTCGATGAAGTGCTGCGCGAAGCCGAGCGGCTGGTGCGTGGCGGAGTGAAGGAACTGCTGGTGGTGTCGCAGGACACCTCGGCCTATGGCGTGGACGTCAAGTACGCCGAGCGCATGTGGCGCGACAAGGCCTACCAGACCCGCATGAAGTCGCTGTGCGAAGGCCTGTCCGAACTGGATGCCTGGACCCGCATGCATTATGTGTATCCGTATCCGCACGTGGACGACGTCGTGCCGCTGATGGCCGAGAACCGGATCCTGCCGTACCTGGACATTCCGTTCCAGCACGCCAGCCCGCGCATCCTGCGCCTGATGAAGCGCCCCGGTGCCGTCGACAAGACCCTGGAGCGCGTGCAGCGCTGGCGCCAGCTGTGCCCGGACATCACCGTGCGCTCGACCTTCATCGTCGGCTTCCCGGGCGAGACCGAGGCCGAGTTCGAGGAGCTGCTGTCGTTCCTGGACGCGGCGCAGCTGGACCGCGTGGGTGCCTTCGCGTACTCCCCGGTCACCGGCGCCACGGCCAACGACCTGCCCGATGCGGTGCCCGAGGAAGTGAAGCAGGAACGCCTGGCCCGCTTCATGGCCCGCCAGGCCGACATCTCGGCCGCGCGCCTGGAAGCCAAGATCGGTACGGTGCAGCAGTGCCTGGTGGATGCCATTGAAGACGGCATCGCCGTGGCCCGTTCCAAGGCCGATGCGCCGGAGATCGACGGCCTGGTACACATCCAGAATGCCGACGAGGCGCGCCTGCGCGTGGGGCAGTTCGTGGACGTGGAGATCACCGAAAGCGACGACCACGATCTGTACGGCGACGCGCTGATCGACGAGAGCCCGGCAAAGAAGCTGCTCGACCTCAAGGTGCTGTGACCGGAACGGCCGCCAGCCCGGCGGCCGGCCGCCGGCGTTTCATTGCGCCGGCACGCGGTGACGTGGACCGGGTGCGGTTCACGCATCCCGTGTTCGCTGCGTTCGCGGACGTCAATGATCTGATGATCGCAGGCGACTGGCCCGACGTGGCAGCGCTGGACCAGCGGCTGTCCATTCCTGGCAGGCAGCTGGTCGAGCAGGACGATGCGTTGCTGGCCGACGGCCTGCATTACGAGCAGCGCATTGCACAGGGGCGTATCGCCACCCGCGCGGAGAACTGGCACGACCTGTTCAATGCGCTGGTGTGGGCGCGCTACCCGGCAGTCAAACAGGCGCTCAACGCGCGACAGTGCCGCGACCTGGATCGCGAAGGATCGGGCGGCCGTACCCGCGCGCAGGCCGCGCTGACCCAGTTCGACGAAACCGGCGTCATCGTGCGGGTGTGGGATGCGGCGATGCTGCGGGCGTGGGACCGGCATGCGTGGGGCGAGCTGTTTCTGCAGGGCGCGGAGCACTGGCGCAGCGGTGCCATCGCGGTGGCTGCCGTGTTCGGGCATGCGCTGATGGAGCAGGCGCTGTTGCCTTCGCGACTGCTGGTAGGCAAGTGCCTGGTGGTGCGGGGCGATGATGATGCGCAGGCGGTAGAGCAGGTGGCGCGGGCGATTGCGCTTGGTGCCATGCTCAATGACCCGCTGGAGTTGCGGCCGCTGCCGTTGATGGGCATTCCAGGGTGGCATTCGGATCAGGACGAGGCGTTCTATCGGAACGCCGGGTATTTCCGGCCCGTCCGCGACGGCAGGGCGTATCCGGCGAGCCATGTAATACCGACGGGGTAGAGCCGGCTGAGTAGAGCTGACTGGGTAGAGCCGACTGTTAGTCGGCTGGTCGCGCAACGCGCGACGGTCTTCATGCAGGTTGCGTTCCGCGTGGAAAGCAGCCGACTAACAGTCGGCTCTACCCAGTCGCGGCCTCGTACTCCACCGCCAGGATCGCGAATCCGGTGCGCCCACTCGGCAGCTCCACCTCAAATTCGTCGTCCACGCGCTTCTTCAGCAATGCGCGCGCCAGCGGCGAGTCGATGCTGATCCAGCCCGCACCCGCGTCGGTCTCGTCGGGCCCCACGATGCGATAGCGGCTGGTATCGCCACTGTCCACGTTCTCCAGCTCCACCCACGCACCGAAGAACACGGCCTGCGGGTCGGTGGGCACGGTGTTCACCACGCGCAGTGATTCCAGTCGCTTGGTCAGGTAGCGCACGCGGCGGTCGATCTCGCCCAGCTGCTTCTTGCGGTAGGTGTATTCGGCGTTCTCCGAGCGGTCGCCTTCCGCAGCGGCCGCGGCCAGGGCCTTGACCACCTCCGGGCGCCGGATGCGCCACAGCTCGTCCAGCTCGGTCTTCAGCCGCTGGTGGCCCTGCGCGGTGATCAGGGCCGTACTTTTTTCCGCAGGGGGACGCCAACGCGACATCGGACACGGGTACTCGTGAAAGTGCCGCGCCGGGGCGCGGCAGGAAAATCAGCGCTTGCCGCCGAAAATGCCACCCAGGATACCGCGCACGATCTGGTTGCCCAGCCGGGTGCCAACGGTGCGGGTGGTCTGCTTGGCCATGGTCTCGATCATGCCCTGGCGGCGCTTCGTGCCGAAGATGGCGTCCTTGATCGACTGCCCGAACCCACCTTCCTGCTGCTCGTCCTGGTCGCGGGTACGCGCCTTGGGCGCGTCGGCCTGTTCCACGGCCCTGGCCGCGCGCTGGGCCAGCAGCTCCGCCGCCGACTCGCGGTTCACGGCGGTGTCGTAACGGCTGCCCACCGGGCTGCCCGCGCGCACCTGCGCGCGTTCGGCCTCGGTGATCGCGCCCATGCGGCAGCGCGGTGGCGCGATCTGGGTCTGCTGCACGGGCGAGGGAATGCCCTTGTCCTGGAGCGTGGAGACCAGCGCCTCGCCGGTGCCCAGCTTGGCCAACGCGGCGGCGACGTCCAGCTTGGGATTGGGTACGAATGTTTCCGCGGCGATCTTCACTGCCTTCTGGTCGCGCGGGGTAAATGCGCGCAGCGCATGCTGCACCCGGTTGCCGAGCTGGCCCAGGATGTTGGCCGGCACGTCGTCGGGGAACTGCGAGCAGAAGTACACGCCCACGCCCTTGGAACGGATCAGCCGAACCACTTGTTCGATGCGCTGCACCAGCGCGGCCGGCGCGTCGTCGAACAGCAGGTGCGCCTCGTCGAAGATGAAGACCAGCTTGGGCTTCTCCAGGTCACCCACTTCGGGCAGCGTCTCGAACAGCTCGGACAGCAACCACAGCAGGAACGTGGAATACAGGCGCGGCTTGAGCACCAGCTGGTCGGCGGCGAGGATGCCGATCACGCCGCGACCCTCGTGGTTGACGCGCATCAGGTCGGCCAGCTCCAGCGCCGGTTCGCCGAAGAACGACTCGCCGCCGTCCTGCGCCAGGCGCAGCAGCGACCGCTGGATGGCCGCCACGGTCTGTGCACTGACCAGCCCGTACTCGGTGGAGATGTCCTTGCGCTCATCGGCGACCAGGCCGAGCAGGGCGCGCAGGTCGTCCAGGTCAAGCAGCAGCAGGCCACGGTCGTCGGCCAGCTTGAACACGATGTCGAGTACGCCGGCCTGGGTGTCGTTGAGCTCCAGGATGCGCGACAGCAGGGTCGGGCCCATTTCGCTGACGGTGGTGCGCACCGGATGGCCCAGCTTGCCGTACAGGTCCCAGAAGATCGTCGGGCTGCCGGCGGGCGCGTAGTCGGGCACGCCAAGATCCCGCGCGCGCTGCAGCAACGCCTCGGTGCCGGCGCCGGCAACGGCCAGACCGGAGACATCGCCCTTCACGTCGGCCAGGAACACCGGCACGCCGATCCGCGAGAAACCTTCGGCCAGGGTCATCAGGGTGACGGTCTTGCCGGTGCCGGTCGCGCCGGCCACCAGGCCGTGGCGATTGCCCAGCCGGGGTAGCAGGGTCACGGCGATATCGTCGGTGATGCCTTTGCCGAGGAGGATCGGATCCATGGTCAACTCGCTCTGTGGACGGGCTATGTGAATGGGCGGGATTCTAAACGTCGGCGGGTGTCGGTGGCCTGACCGGGTTGCCCCGATGCGAGTGGCGCGGCTACTCTGCCTCTTCTTTCGCCCACAGTGCCAAAAATGCCCGTTCCTGTCTTGCTTGTCCGTGGTTGGCCGCTGTTGGCGCTGGCCGCCGTGCTGTCGTTCGTGCCCGAGGCCCATGCCCAGCGCGTCTCCTCCCGTGACCGGGTGAAGATCGAGGCGCTCGAGCAGCGCATGGCGGCCGCCGAGAAGCGCTATGCCAATGCGCTGGTGCTGGTGAACAACGCCGACCCGAAGGGCAAGAACGAAGGCGATGCCGCGCTGGAGGACATGGAAGACGTGATCAGCGCCTGCGTGGCCCAGAAGGGCTGCCAGGTCAGCAACCTGCTGGTCACCTACAAGCGCCTGCTCAAGAACAATGCCGATGCGCGCGATGGCGACGACAGCGACGCGATCGCCAGCGATGGCGGTCTGCTCGAGGCCGACCCGGACCATGTCGGCCCGTTGACTGCCGATGTGCCAGAGGCGGCGCGTGCCGCCGCGCTGCTCAACGACAAGCGCCACGCGTTCGACAACATGGTCGAATACAACCCGGCCGTGCAGGCCGGCATCCGTCGCTGGCTGACCGACATGCGCCCGGCGTTGATGAATACCTATGAGAACTACCAGACCCTGCGCGCGGTGATGTGGCCGGAATGGGAGAAGCGTGGCCTGCCGGAGGCGCTGCTGTTCGGGATCATGGCCAAGGAATCCAACGGCCGCGTGCACGCCTCCTCGCGCGCGGGCGCCGCCGGGCTGATGCAGTTCATGCCGGCCACCGGCCGCCGCTTCGGGCTCGGCCCGGACGGCACCGGCTTCGACACCCGCTTCGACGCGCGCAGTGCCGCCGAGGCCAGTGCCAGCTACCTCAACGAGCGCATGCGCGAACTCAACAACAACGTGGAACTGTCGCTGGCCGGCTACAACGGTGGCGAAGGCCGTGCCGGGCGGGTGTATCGCCAGAACGCGGGGCAGAGCTTCTGGGTCGACAGCGTCTACAACCAGTTCCCGGCAGAAACCAAGGACTACGTGCCGATGGTGATCGCCGCGGCGTGGATCTACCTGCATCCACAGCAGTACGGTGTGGACTTCCCCAAGGTCAGCGCGCAGCCGGCCACGATCCGCCTGGCCAAGTCGACCACCATCTACGAGCTCACCATCTGCCTGGGCAGCACCGGCACCCGCGACGGCTACATGCGCGCGCTGCGCAACCTCAACCCGCGCTACGAGGCGGACGGCTGGATTCCGGCCGGGACGATCATCAATGCCACCACCCGCATTGCCGGGCTGTACAACCGCTACTGCGTGAGCGGCCCGCGCGCCGACCTGGCCCGTACGCTGATCACCGCCGACCTCAATGCCGCCATCGTGCGTCCCACTGCGGCCAGCTACACCGGCAACGTTGCGGTGGGCAGCGTGGTGCCGGTGGCCGGCGTGCAGCCCACGGTGCCCGCCACGACCCCGGTTGCCCCGGTGGCCGTGCCGGCGGCCAGGCCCAAGGCCAAGCCGGTGCGCAGCCACAAGGTTGGCAAGGGCGAGACCCTGGGCCGGATTGCCGACAAGTTCAACTGCGACGTGCGTGAACTGGCGCGCGCCAACGGGCTCAAGGCACCGGCCTATGCGCTGCGCCAGGGCCAGGCCATCAAACTGCAGGGATGCAGCAAATAACACCTGAACCCGGTAGGCTCGGCCCCATCGCGCCTGCGCCGACCGGCAGCAGCACACCAGAGGAATACGGATGGATATCACCGCAATCAACGAGATGTTCGCCAACATCCGTGAAAACACCGATTGGGACCTCAATGGCCCGATGCTGTGGGGCTACTTCTTCGTCAACACCACCCCGGAGCCGCTGCACGGTCTGGGCGAGAAGCTGGTCGGCCTGGGCTACACCCTGGTGGAGGTGTTCGAGCCGGAGCTGGAAGAAGGCGAGGCGCCGTACCACGTGTTGCACGTGGAGCGCGCCGAGGTGCACACCGAAGACTCGCTGGATGCCCGCAACCACGAGCTGCAGGCACTGGCCGAAGCCAACGGCGTGGAAGATTACGACGGGATGGATGTAGGACCCGTCGAGTTCGCGCACGGCGCGGGCAATGCCTGAAAACAGACGCCCCGCGAAAGCGGGGCGTTTTTTGTTGCGGGTTTACGTGCGCAGGGTCATGGCGTTGACACGCATGGCGTATCTGCGTTTCAACGAAGGGTGGCCAATGCCTGCCCCAGCTGCACGGCATGCTCGGCATCCAGGTGCGGCGCGAAATCGGCCACGCCCGGCGGCAGCAGCACGATCACGGTGGAGCCGTAGTTGAAGCGCGCCATCTCGGCGAAGCGCTCCAGGGTGATGCCCTTGCCGCGGTAATCCTTGCGCGTGATGGTGTCGCCGTAACGCGGAATCTCCTCGCCGCTCCACACCGTCTCCACGCCCGATACCAGCAGTGCGCCGACCATCACCTGCACCATCGGGCCGAAATCGGTGTCGAAATGGCAGACCAGCCGCTCGTTGCGGGCAAACAGTCCCGGCACGTTGTTCACCGCGGCCGGGCCGACGCTGAACAACCGGCCCGGGACGTGAACGGTCTCGCGCAGGGTGCCGGTCCAGGGCATGTGCACCCGGTGGTAGTCCTTCGGCGAGAGATACACGGTGGCGAACAGACCGTGGTGGAACACCTCGGCGTCGGCGGCGTCGCCGAGCAGCTCGGCGGCGGTGAACGACTGGCCCTTGGCCTGGAAGATGCGCCCGTCCTCGATGGCACCGAGCTGGCTGATCCGGCCGTCGGCCGGCATCACCAGCGTGCGCGCACCGGCGTCGGGCACGCGTGCACCGGGCTTGAGGGCGCGGGTGAAGAACTGGTTGAAGGTGGCGTAGCTGCGCGGGTCCGGGTTGGCGGCCTCGGCCAGGTTCACGCCGAACTTCGCCGTCACGGTGTCGATGAGCCAGCGCGAGACCCGCGGGTTGCTTGAATACGCCAGGCGCCGCGCCATGGACGACAGCAGGCGGTGGGGCAGGGCGTAGCTCAGCGTGGTGGTCAGGCTCATGGGGCGGATTTCTCGGTCAACAGGTTCAGGTCGCGGGCAATGGCCTGCGCGTTGAAAGGGGGGCGGATCAGGCCGGCCAGCTTGCCGTCCGGGTCCAGCACGGCCAGGCTGGCCGAGTGTTCCAGGGTGTAATCCTGCGGGTTGGTATCGACGTCCCTGCCTGGCACCTTCTGGAACACGAAGCCCAGCGAGGTCGCAAAGCGCTCCAGCGACGGCACGTCGGCGGTGGCGGCCAGGGTGTCCTTGTGGAAGGCGTGCGCGTACTCGCCCAGCCGGGCGGGGGTGTCGCGCTCGGGGTCCACGGAAACGAACACCAGCCGCGGGCGCAGGGTCTCCGGCAGCGCTTCCCACTGTTTCTGGGCCTGGGCCAGGTCAACCAGAGTGGTCGGGCAGACATCCGGGCAGGCGGTGAAGCCCAGGAATACCAGGGTCCAGTGGCCCTTCAGCTCGCCGGGAATCAGGCGGGTGCCGTCGGACTGGCCCAGGTTGAAGTCCGGCAGCGGCCGCGGCTGCGGATAGAAGGTGATCGACTCGGTCGCGGGGCGGTTGCCGGCCGCTTTGGGCGCGAACACCTTCTGGGCAACCACCAGGCCGAGCCCGGCGGCCAGCGCGATGAGCAGGATGATGCCGACGTTGCGATTGAACATGGAAGCCCGTTCCCGGAAGGGGCCACCATGATAGGGGATGGGGCCCCGGTCTCACCGTTTCGGCTGCAACGGATGCCGTGCTGCGCCGCAGCGCCTATAATCGGGGACCACTTTGTCTGTTGCCTTGCCATGACTGCCGAAACGGCCGCCGAACTCCATACGATCATCGACCTGATCCGCTACGGCACCAGCCGTTTCAACGCCGCCGGGCTGACGTTCGGGCACAGCTACGACAATGCCCTGGACGAAGCCACCCAGCTGGTCCTGCATGCCCTGCACCTGCCGCATGACCTGGGCCCGGCCTACGGTGCGGCGCGGGTGACCACGCCGGAGAAGGCCGAGGTGCTGGCCCTGTTCGAGCGCCGCATCAGCGAGCGCCTGCCGGCCGCCTACCTTACCGGTGAGGCCTGGTTCGCGGGGCTGAGCTTCAAGAGCGACAGCCGCGCCCTGGTGCCGCGTTCGCCCATCGCCGAACTGATCGAGACCGGCTTCGAGCCCTGGCTGGCCGGTCGTGACGTCCAGCGCGCCCTCGACCTGTGCACCGGATCGGGCTGCATCGCCATCGCCATGGGCCACTACTACCCCAACTGGGAGGTGGACGGCGTGGACCTCAGCGACGATGCGCTGAGCCTGGCCGAAGAGAACAAGGAACGCCTGCGGGCGCACAACGTCACCCTGCTCAAGTCCGACCTGTTCAACGGTCTTACCGGCCGTCACTACGACCTGATCGTCACCAACCCGCCGTACGTCACCAACGACGAGACCGACGCGCTGCCGAAGGAATACTCGTACGAGCCCGAGATGGGCCTGCGTGCCGGCGACGACGGCCTCGACCTGGTCCTGAAGATCCTGCGCGACGCCCCGCTGCACCTCAGCGAAGACGGCCTGCTGATCTGCGAAGTGGGCGAGTCCGAGCAGCACCTGATCAAGCTGCTGCCCGAAGTGGACTTCGCCTGGGTCGAGTTCAAGGTCGGCCAGATGGGCATCTTCGCCGTCGAGTGCCGCGAACTGATCGCCCACAGCGCCCGCATCACCGAACTGGCGGCGCAGCGGCCGTGAGTTCCAACAGCTTCGGCAGACTGCTCACGGTCACCACCTTCGGCGAATCGCACGGTCCGGCGATCGGCTGCGTGATCGACGGGTGCCCGCCGGGGCTGGAGATCAGCGTCGACGAGTTCGCCCACGACCTGCAGCGCCGCGCCACCGGCAAGAGCCGGCATACCTCCGCGCGGCGCGAGGCCGACGAGGTCGAGATCCTGTCGGGCGTGTACGAGGGCCGCACCACCGGTACCCCGATCGCCCTGCTGATCCGCAACACCGACCAGCGCAGCAAGGATTACACCAACATCGCCCAGCAGTTCCGTCCCGGGCATGCCGACTACAGCTACTGGCAGAAGTACGGCATCCGCGATCCGCGCGGCGGTGGCCGTTCGTCCGCGCGCGAGACTACCATGCGCGTGGCCGCCGGCGTGATTGCGAAGAAGTGGCTGCTGCAGCGCTTCGGCGTGACCGTGCGAGGCTACCTCTCGCAGCTGGGCGAGATCACCCCGACCGGGCATGACTGGTCGGCGGTGGAAGACAACCCGTTCTTCTGGCCAGTGGCCGAACAGGTGCCGGCGCTGGAAAGCTACATGGATGCGCTGCGCAAGTCCGGCGATTCGGTCGGTGCGCGCGTCAACGTGGTCGCCGATGGCGTGCCGCCCGGTTGGGGTGAACCCATCTACGGCAAGCTCGATGGTGAGCTGGCGGCGGCCCTGATGAGCATCAATGCGGTGAAGGGCGTGGAAATCGGCGACGGCTTCGCCAGCATCGCGCAGCTGGGCACCGAACACCGCGACCTGATCACGCCCGAGGGCTTCGCCAGCAACCATGCCGGCGGCATCCTCGGCGGCATTTCCACCGGGCAGCAGGTCACGGCGTCGATCGTACTCAAGCCGACCTCGAGCCTGCGCCTGCCAGGCGCGACCGTGGACGCCAGCGGCGCCGCCGTGGAGGTGATCACCACCGGTCGCCACGACCCCTGCGTGGGCATCCGTGCCACCCCCATCGCCGAGGCGATGATGGCGCTGGTGCTGATGGACCAGGCGCTGCGCCACCGCGCCCAGTGCGGCGATGTCGGCGACATCACCCCGCGCATTCCAGGGTCGATCGATGGCTGAGACGCGGCCAAAGGTGTGGGTCAGCCAGCCGCTGTTCGATGATGTCATCGAGCAGCTCGGGCAGCATTTCGACCTGACCATGACCGCCGATGTCACCCGCTACACGCCGCAGGTGCTGGCCGAGCGGCTGGCCGGCGTCGACGGCGCGCTGATCACCCTCAACGAGCGCATCGGCCCGGCCGAGATCGCCAACGCGCCGCAGCTGCGCGCGATCGCCAATGTCGGCGTGGGCTACAACAATCTGGATGTCGACGCGCTCAGCGCGGCCGGCATCCTGGCCAGCAACACACCGGATGTCCTGACTGAAACCACGGCCGATCTTGGCTTTGCGCTGCTGATGGCCACCGCCCGCCGCATCACCGAGTCCGAGCGCTGGCTGCGTGACGGGCAGTGGGGCCAGTGGTCCTTCCAGACCATGCTGGGCGCGGACATCCACGGCAGCACGCTGGGCATCCTCGGCATGGGCCGTATCGGCCAGGGCATTGCCCGCCGCGGCGCGCACGGCTTCGGCATGCGCGTGCTCTACCACAACCGCTCGCGCCTGCCCGAGGCGACCGAGGCCGAGGTCGGCGCGCAGTACGTGGACCTGGACAGCCTGTTGGCGCAGGCCGACCACCTCGTGCTGGTGCTGCCGTACAACGCCTCCTCGCATCACATCATCGATGCCGATGCACTGGCGAAGATGAAGCCGACCGCCACCCTGGTCAACATCGCGCGCGGTGGCATCGTCGACGAGCTGGCGCTCGCCGACGCACTGGCCCATGGCCGCCTGGCCGCCGCCGGGCTGGATGTATTCGAAGGCGAGCCGACGGTGCGCCCGGAACTGCTGGCCCTGCACAACATCGTGCTGACCCCGCATATCGGCAGCGCCAGCCAGGCCACGCGCCGGGCCATGGTGCAGCTGGCGGTGGACAACCTGACTGCCGCGCTGGGGCAGGGGCCGCACGCCGGCCACCCGCCGAGCGCGATCAACGCCGACGCCGTTGCTGCCGTGAAAGCCGGTGGCCAGGCCGTGGGCGCGAAAAAAATCGACGACGCAAAACGATAGGGAACCGCGCGGTCATCACGTGAGGTTCCCCGAACCCAATCCGCAGCGCGTGTCCCCTCTTCACCACGGTAGGTACCGACCGTTGGTCGGTATACATCCCGGTAGTGCCGACTGTTGGTCGGCAAACCATCAAACGAGGTTTCCATGAACAACCCTGATCGTCGTTTCCACGTCGCAGTCGTCGGTGCTACCGGCGCCGTCGGCGAAACCATGCTGGCCATCCTGGCCGAGCGCAACTTCCCGATCGCCACGCTGAGCCTGCTCGCGTCCTCGCGTTCGGCCGGCGGCGAGATCGACTTCCAAGGCAGCAAGGTCAAGGTCCAGGACCTGGCCAGTTTCGACCCGGCCGGCGTGGACATCGCGCTGTTCTCGGCAGGTGGCAGCGTCTCCAAGGAGTTCGGCCCGAAGTTCGCCGCCGCAGGTGCGGTGGTGATCGACAACTCCTCGGCCTTCCGCTACGACGATGACGTGCCGCTGGTGGTCTCCGAAGTGAACCCGGAGGCGCTGAAGAACCGTCCGCGCGGCATCATCGCCAATCCGAACTGCTCGACCATGCAGATGCTGGTGGCGCTGGCCCCGCTGCACCGCCAGTACGGCATCCAGCGCATCAACGTGGCCACCTACCAGTCGGTGTCCGGTGGTGGTCGCTCCGCGCTGGAGGAGCTGGGCAAGCAGACCGGCCAGCTGCTCAGCTTCCAGGAAATCGATCCGCAGCGCTTCCCGGTGCAGATCGCGTTCAACCTGATCCCGCATATCGACGACTTCCAGGACAACGGCTTCACCAAGGAAGAGATGAAGCTGGTCTGGGAGACCCGCAAGATCCTTGGCGACGACAGCATCCTGGTCAATCCCACCGCCGTGCGCGTGCCGGTGTTCTACGGCCATTCCGAAGCGGTGACCATCGAGACCCGCGACAAGGTCACCCCGGATGCCGCACGCGAGCTGCTGTCGCGCTCGCCGGGTGTGGAAGTGGTCGACCGGCACGAAGCCGGCGGTTACCCGACCCCGGTGACGCACGCCTCGGGCAATGATGCGGTCTACGTCGGCCGCATCCGTGAGGATCTGTCGCATCCGCGCGGCCTGAACCTGTGGATCGTGTCCGACAACATCCGCAAGGGCGCCGCGCTCAATGCGGTGCAGCTGGCCGAGCTGGTGGCTGCCGAAGGCTGACGGACGAAGGTACCGCGCAGGGCGTGGTACCTCCTTCCCGGTGGGCATGCGTAGCGCCACGTCGTGCGTGGCCGGGATTCCTGCGTGGCTGTATTGGTCGGGAATCGCTATATTGCCCGCCATGAAGAACCGGGTTCCGGGCGCATTGCGTCCGATCAAGTATGCGTCGACCCTGCTGCTGGCCCTGGCCAGCAGTTCCGCCATGGCCCTCGGGCTGGGCGATATCCGGGTGCTTTCCAAACCCGGCGAGCCATTGCTGGCTGAAATCCCGGTGATCTCGGCCGACCCGGCCGAGCTGCAGAACCTGCGCGTGGCGCTGGCCTCGCCGGTGACGTTTGCACGGGTAGGGCTGGACCGCCCGACCGGGCTGGTCAGCGAACTGCAGTTCGAACTGACCCGCAACGCCGATGGGCGTGCCGTGGTGCGGGTGAGCTCGCAGGCCCCGGTCACCACGCCCTCATTGAATTTCCTGATCGAAGCCGACTGGGGCCAGGGCCGCCTGGTCCGGGAGTATTCGGCGCTGGTCGATGCGCCGGACAGCGCATTGGCGGTGGCCGAGCCCGAGATCGTCGCCCCGGCCGGCGCGATGTCCAACGCGATCGTGCGGGAGCCCGAGCCGGCCCCGGCACCCACCGAGCCCGTGGCCGCCGAGACCACACCCTCTCGCACCAGTCCGGTGCCGCCGCGCAATGCCGCGCCGTCGCGCCGCCAGGCCACGGCTTCGCCTGCACCGACGGCGGCTGCCGACGGCAGCATCACCGTGCAGCGCGGCCAGACCTTGTCGCAGATCGCCGGCGGCATGGCGCGTGAGCAGGGTCTCAGCCGCGACCAGGCCATGATCGCGTTGCTGCGCGCCAACCCCGATGCCTTCATCCGCGGCAACGTGAACCTGCTCAAGCAGGGCGCGGTGCTGCGCAGCCCGGGCAGTGACGCCGGCGCCCCCATCGATCCGAGTGAAGCTGCCGCCATCGTGCGCGAGCATGCCGCGCAGTGGCGCCAGGCCCGTTCGGCGATTCCGCAGCCGGCCAGCAGCGGCGTCGCTGCCACGCCGGCCGCGCCTGCGCTGGCTGCGGCCAGCGCGCCAGCCGCCAGCGGCGGACGCCTGGAGATCGCCCCGGCGGTCGCCGCCACCGACAACAATGCAGGGACAACCACCGGCACTGCCGCCGGCAGCGAGGGTGACATGCTGGGCAATGAACAACTGCGGCAGGCCAAGGAAGATGTGGCCACCCGCGACGCCGAGATCCAGGAACTGCGCAACCGCGTGGCCGATCTGGAGAAACTCAAGCAGCAGCAGGCCTCGCTGATCGCAATGAAGGACAGCGACCTGGCCGCCGCGCAGCAACGCCTTGGCGATGCGCCGGCCGCGCGCGAGGCCGGCGGTGGGGGCTGGTACTGGCTGGGGCTGGGGGTGCTGCTGCTGGTGGTCGCCGGCTGGGCACTGGCCCGCCGCCGCAAGCCGTCGCCGTTGCCGCCGCTGCGCCGCCAGGGGCTGGACGCCGTCAGTCTGGCCGCTGCGGTGCCCGCCGCCGATTACGTGGACGAACTGGCCGCGCAGCAGGACGTCGAGGAGGAGGGCGACGACCTGCGCGATGCCCCGGACTACGTCCTCGCCAACGAGCGCGCCGTAGAGGAAGGCCGCCGCGAGCCGATGTTCACCCTGGAGCCGCAGCCCGGTCGGGGCGAGGCATTCGCCGCCGAGCCGCTGATCGACGCCGCCGAGCCGCGCGTCGCCGACCTGGACCCGGTGCCGGCGCACGCACTGGAGGCGGCCGAGCAGCCGTCCTACCGCGGCGTGTTCGAGTTCCCGGAAGAGACCCCCGAGGTGTCCGCTGCCGCTGCCGAGGATGTCGCCGAGGCGCCTGCCCCCGTTGCCGCGCCGCTGGGTGCGCCGGGCCGCGACCGCCTGGAACTGGCGATCGCCTACCTGGACCTGGGCGACGCCGACACCGCGCGCACCCTGCTGCAGGAAGTGGCGACCGCCGGCGACCTGCACAGCCAGCTGCAGGCCCGCGAGCTGCTGGCGCGGCTGGGGTGAGAGGTTGACCATGCGCTACGCACTGGGCGTGGAATACGACGGCAGCGAATTCAAGGGCTGGCAGCAGCTGGGCCAGAGCGGCTGCCCCAGCGTGCAGGCCAGTCTGCAGGACGCCCTGTCGTCGGTGGCCGACGCGCCCATCCAGGTGGTCTGCGCCGGGCGTACCGACGCCGGGGTGCATGGCGAATGCCAGGTGGTGCATTTCGAGACCGACGTGGTGCGCGACCCGCGCGGCTGGACCCTGGGCACCACCACCCGGCTGCCGCGCTCCATCGCGGTGCGCTGGTGCGTGCCGGTGGCCGACGACTTCCACGCGCGGTTCTCCGCCCGGGCACGCCGTTACCGCTACCGCCTGCTGAACCGGACCATCCGCCCGGCGCTGTACCGGCAGACCCTGAGCTGGGAGCGCCGCCCGCTGGATGCCGCGCGCATGCACGCGGCCGGGCAGGCCCTGCTGGGGGAAAACGACTTCAGCGCGTTCCGCAGCGTCCAGTGCGAGGCACTGCATGCGCGGCGCGACCTGCAGGCGATCAGCGTGACCCGCCAGGGCGACGTGGTGGAGGTCTGCGTTCAGGCCAATGCATTCCTTCATCACATGGTGCGCAATATCGTCGGTTCACTGATCCTGATCGGAACGGGGGAAAAGCCGGTGTCCTGGATGGCCGAGCTGCTGGCTGGCCAGGACCGCACCGTGGCCGGCCCCACTGCGCCGCCGCAGGGATTGGTGTTTGTTGGTCCGCTATACCCCGACAACTGGCATCTGCCCGCCGAGGTCACTTTATGAGCCGCTCTTTCTACCGCACCCGCATCAAGTTCTGCGGCATGACCCGCGCCGGCGATGTACGCCTGGCCGGCGAGCTCGGCGTGGATGCGGTGGGTTTCATCTTCGCGCGGGAGAGCAAGCGCCGCGTCGCCCCCGCCGAGGCCCGCGCCATGCGCCAGGCGATCGCGCCGATGGTCGACGTGGTCGCGCTGTTCCGCGACAACAGCAAGGAAGAGGTGCGCGAGGTGCTGCGCACGGTCCGTCCCACCCTGTTGCAGTTCCACGGCGACGAGGACGAATCGTTCTGCCGCGGCTTCAACATGCCCTACCTGAAGGCGGTGGCGATGGGCGGGCGTGAAGAAGTCAACGCCCGCCAGCTGCAGCTGCGCTATCCCAGCGCGGCCGGTTTCCTGTTCGACAGCCATGCCCCGGGCGGCGGTGGCGGCACCGGCGTGGCGTTCGACTGGACCCGCCTGCCCACCGGCCTGCACCGCCCGTTCCTGCTGGCGGGCGGGATCACCCCGGACAACGTCTTCGACGCCATCGTCGCCACCTTGCCGTGGGGCGTGGATGTCTCCAGCGGCATCGAAATCGAGCCGGGCATCAAGGACGGCTACAAGATGCGCAAATTCGTCGAAGAGGTCCGCAGGGCCGACTGCCACGAGGCCGATTAGGCGCCACGCGCCTGCTCCGCGGCAGCTCCCGACCGTTGGTCGGGAGCGCTTCGCGTCGGAAAACCCCTATGGGCGCTAACCCCGATTTCACGTAGCATCGACAGGACAGGGCGCGGCCGTCACGGCGCGTAGTCGCGGAACGCCGGAGTGCGTTGCGCAGGACGCCGCGGGGGCGGCATCGATGCAGGGAAGTAGTGGAATGGCGGAATTCCTCAATGTTGCACTGACGTTTCCCACGCTGCCGTACAGCATCGTGCTGGCGTTCGCGATGGTGTACTGGCTGCTGGCCGCGTGCGGCGTGGTCGATGACGGCATTGGCGGCGACGGCATGGACCTGCACGTCGGTGACGACGGCCTGCATGGCATCTCCGGCATGTTCTCGCGCCTGGGCCTGGGCGGCGCACCGGTCATGCTGGTGATCGCGCTGCTGGCCTTCTTCGGCTGGACCGCCACCTATTTCGTGCACCTGTTCCTGCTGCAGCCGCTGCCGGACGCCATGCGCTGGCTGGCCGGCAGCGCCACCGCGCTGCTGGCGCTGGTGCCTGCGGTGCCGATCACCGTCGTCCTGCTGCGTCCCATCCGCCGCCTGCTGCTGCGCCTGCGTCCGGTTCCCCAGACCTCGCTGCTGGGCCGCGTCGGCGTGGTCGCGTCGCCGCAGGTCACCGCGCAGACCGGTTACGCCACCGTCGACGATGGCGGCGCCGGGCTCATCCTGCAGGTGCGCCTGCGCGAGGATGGCGCTGCCTTGCCGCGCGGTGAGCGCGTGGTGCTGCTCGACTACCTGCCCGAACACAACCATTACCTGGTGGCCCGCGAACACGGCCACCCCGCGCTTTCGTTCCAAGACAGCCTGCTCGCGGGCGACAAGGAGATCCACTGATGAGTGTTGCGACCCTGGCCCCCTTCCTGATCGGCGTTGGCGCCCTGCTGGTGCTGTTGCTCGGCCTGGCCGGCCTGTTCAAGGCCTTCTACCGCAAGGTCGACCAAGGCGTGGCGCTGATCGTCAACGACATGAGCGCCCAGCCCAAGGTGCATTTCACCGGCGCGCTGATCATTCCGGTGCTGTACCGCGCCGAGCTCATGCGGATCAGCCTCATCACCCTGCAGATCGACCGCCGTGGCAAGGAAGGTCTGATCTGCCGCGACAACATGCGTGCCGACATCGCCGTCGCCTTCTACCTGCGCGTCAATGAAACCCAGGCCGACGTGCTGCGCGTGGCCAAGGCCATCGGCGCCGACCGCGCCTCGGACAAGCACGCCGTGGACGAGCTGTTCAATGCCAAGTTCTCCGAGGCGCTGAAGACGGTCGGCAAGAAGTTCGAGTTCACCGAGCTGTTCGAGAAGCGCCAGGAATTCCGCGACGAGATCATTGCCGTGATCGGCAACGACCTCAACGGCTACGCGCTGGAAGATGTCGCCATCGATTATCTGGAGCAGACCCCGAAGTCGCTGCTGGACCAGAACAACATCCTCGACGCCCAGGGCATCCGCAAGATCACCGAGCTCACCGCTACCCAGAACGTGGTCACCAACGAGCTGGAGCAGAACGAGAAGCTGGCCATCACCAAGAAGAATGTCGAGGCGCGCGAGGCGCTGCTGGCGCTCGAGCGCCAGCAGGCCGAGGCCGAGGCGCGCCAGAAGCGCGAGATCGACACCATCCGTGCGCGCGAAGAAGCCGAGACCGCCAAGGTCCAGGAAGAACAGCGGCAGCTCTCCGAGCAGGCCCGCATCGAAGCGCAGGAAGTCATCGACATCCGCGAACAGAACCGCATGCGCGAAGTGGAAGTGGCCGAACAGAACCGCCAGCGCGCCGTGGCCATCGAATCCGAGCGCGTCGAGCGCGCGCGGCAGCTGGAGCAGGTCACCACCCAGCGTGAAGTGCAGCTGCAGGGCGTGGAGCGCGACAAGGTGGTCGAGTCCGGCAAGATGGACGTGGCCAACATCACCCGCGAACGCATCGCCATCGACAAGACCGTGGCGCAGGAAGAAGAGCGCATCAAGGAAGTGCGCGAAGTCTCCGAGGCCGACCGCCAGAAGCAGGTGCTGATCCTGGACGCCGAAGGCAAGGCGCAGGAACAGCTGGTGCGGCAGGTGAAGGAGGCGCAGGCCGCCGAGACCGCCGCCAAGCACCGTGCCGTGGAGATCACCACGCTGGCCCAGGCCGAACACGAAGCGGCCGGCAAGCAGGCCGAGGCCAAGCGCCTGCTTGCCGACGGTACCCGTGCCGAACAGGCCGCCCCCGGCCTGGCCGAGGCGCAGGTGCGTGAGGCATCGGCACTGGCCATCGAAAAGGTTGGCATCGCCGAGGCCCGCGTGATCGAGGCCAAGGCCGAGGCCCACCTCAAGCAGGGCACCAACGAGGCCCGCGTGCTCGCCGAGACCCTGCAGGCGCAGGCCCAGGGCGAGGAACAGATGGGCCGTGCCCGCGCCACCGCGACCGAGTCGGTGGGCGGCGCCGAGGCCGGCGTCGTGCAGAAGAAGCTGCTGGCCGAAGCCGAAGGCCTGGTGCGCAAGTTCGAGGCCATTGCCTCGCTGAGCGACACCGCGCGCGGTCATGAGGAGTTCCGCATGATGCTCGACAACAGCCTCAAGCAGGCACTGGCCTCGATCGAGGCAGGCAAGGAAGTCTCGCGCGAGAACGCCGGCGTCATCGCCAGCGCGCTGCGCAATGCCGACATCGACCTGGTGGGCGGCGACGGCGGCATGTTCGAGAGCCTGATCAAGGCCGTGTCGCTGGGCAAGTCGATCGAGGGCCTGGCCGGCAAGAGCCCGATCGTGCAGGACCTGATGCAGCGCTATCTCGGCGTCGCCCCACGCGAAGAAGGCCCGCGCCAGATCACCGACGAGGCCGCCGTCGCGGTCGAGACGGTGTCGGCGACCGTGGTCGACGCCCGCTGAAAACAGCCGGTGGCCCACGGGCCACCGCCGCACCACCTCCGGCCGGCCTGTCCGGCCGGTTGTCCGTGAGCCGGAAGGAAGCCGATGTCTGAGAACGCCAACCGTCCCGAGCCGTCGTCGCCGGATGCCACTGCCACTGCCACCGTCGACCAGGCCGTTGCCCAGGGCGGTGCCTATGAAGTGCTGCGCCGCCGCCTGGGCGAGCAGGGCACCCGCCTGCGCGGGCTTGCCGATGCCCTGAACCGGCAGCGGCTGGCCGAGTTCGGCGACAGCCGCCTGGAGGTCATCGGGCGCTTCCGCATCCGCAGCGAGAACAACTGTGTTGGCCGCGACATCGTGCAGGTCGGCCCCGATCTGCTGCTGTTCGGCTACAACGTTTTTCTGGGTCTCAAGACCCAGACCCGGGTCGAAGATGTGTTCGGCCTGTACCGGCTGGTGCAGACCGGCGAGGGCTACGACGTGGTGCCGGTCGAAGCCAAGGGCAGCTTCCTGGCCCAACCCGGCTTCGTCCACGACTTCAGCGAGCTGTATGCGTACTACAAGCATGCGCGCCTGCTGCAGCTGATCGTCATTGGCGACAAGCTGCTGGCCGCCTTCCAGATCGGCGAGCGCAGCAGCGACGTGCGCGTGTTCCGTTGGGCGCTGGCCCGCGACGGTGCGCTGACCTACCTGGACGCGCGCGGCGAACGTGACATTGCGCTGCCGCCGCCGTTCGACTTCGAATGGACCCGTGCCACGCGTGACATGGCCGTCAACGGCCGCCATGCGCACCTGAACATCCTCGACACCCTGTTCGTCGAAACCACCGGTGGCGACCTCACCATCAAGGTCGAGAACAACACCGAAAGCGGGCAGGGCATCTACAGCGAGCCGGTGGACGACAGCACCCAGTCGCTGGATGACGCCCAGTTCGATTTCGCCCGGGTGGGCTCGCTGGTCCTGCTCAAGGTGCTGCCGTACCGCGAGACCGTCTGGCGCGGCCTGATCTACAACACGCTCACCGGCACCCTGGTGCGCAACGATGCGATCGTGCAGGCCTGCGTGCAGCTGCCCGAAGACCACGGCATCATTTTCCCCGGGGGCTACTACCTGCAGAGCGGCGAGCACAAGGCGTTCGACGCGGCCATGCAGGGCATGCAGTTCAAGCGCGCCATCCGTTCGCCCAACGGCGAAGACGTGCTGTACATCTTCTATGAGCGCGAAGGCGGGCGCTCGGCGCTGTTCGTGTACAACACCATCCAGCGCATCCTGCAGGTGCCGGTGTTCGGCCATGGCTACGCCTTCATGCACGACGGGCGCATGGTGCTGTTCCATGCCGAAGGCACCGAGCCGACCCGCATCCACCCGATGCAGGTCTGGCAGACCCCCTTCAGCAGCGACGAGTTCGCCGCCAGCCGGCCGCCGGGCAACACCTTCATGGGCCGGATCGGCAATGCCGAACTGGTTCGCGGCATTTCCAACCTGTTCGACCTGGCCCGCACCATCGAAGGCGACGACGTCTCCGTGCAGCGCTACCAGCGGCTTGTGCAGGACACCCGGCGCCTGTTCGATGCGCACCACTGGCTGGACGACGCGCAGTGCGATGGCGCCGCCGGCCTGTTGCGTGAGATCAGCGGTACCGGCGAGTCGGTCCTGGACGAGTACGAGAAGGTCCAGTCGATCCGGCAGCAGTCGGCGCAGGCCATGGCGCAGGCCCAGTCGAGCCAGAAGGCCCTGCTCGCGCGCCTGCAGCCGGAGAACTGGACCGAGGTGCAGGCCTTCGTCGAGGCGCTCAATGCGATCTCCACCCAACGTGGGCATCTGCTGACTATCCGCGACTTCCGCTACATCGACACCGACCTGATCGATGCGATGACCGCGGCGCTGCAACAGGCGCACGATGCGATCGGTGCGGCCACCGGCAGCTTCCTTGCCGGCGACGCCGCGCTGGCCCCGCTGGTCGACCGCCTGCAGGTGCTGGACGAGGCGGCGCAGCAGGCGCAGAGCGCGCGGGTGCTGGACGAACAACTGGCCGGCATGCGCGACATGGCGGCCGACCTGGACATGCTGTCTGGCCTGATGGCCGGGCTGAAAGTGGACGATGCCACCGCACGTACGCGTGTGGTCGAGGCCATCTCCGCCGTCTATGCCCGCCTCAACCAGACCCGTGCCCGCGCCGAGCAGCGGCGGCGCAGCCTGGGTTCGGCCGAGGCCGTGGCCCAGTTCGCGGCCCAGTTCGCGCTGTTCTCGCAGGCCATTACCAGCGCGCTGGCGATGGCCACCGATCCCGAGCGTGCCGACGAACAGATGTCGCGGCTGCTGGTGCAGCTGGAGGAGCTGGAGAGCCAGTTCGGTGAGCACGAACAGTTCCTGGGCGACATCCTGGCCAAGCGCGAGGAGCTGATCGAGGCCTTTGAAACCCACAAGCAGGCGCTGCTCGACGAGCGCCAGCGCAAGGCCCGTTCGGTCCTGGACGCGGCCAGCCGCATTCTGGACGGCCTGGCCAAGCGTACCGAGCGCTTCGCCAGCGCCGACGAGCTCAATGCCTTTTTCGCCGGCGACCCGCTGGTACTGAAACTGCGCGAACTGGCCGAGCGTCTGCGCGAGCTGCGCGACAGCGTCAAGGCCGACGACATCGAGTCGCGCCTGAAGGGCGTGCGTGACCAGGCGGTGCGCGCGCTGCGCGATCGCAGCGATCTGTTCGAGGCCGGCGGCAACGTGGTGCGGCTGGGGCCGCGCCATCGCTTCAGCGTCAACACCCAGCCGCTGGACCTGACCCTGCTGCCGCGCGGCGACGAGCTCGCCATCCACCTGACCGGCACCGACTTCCTGGAGACGCTGCACGACCCGGAGCTTGCCGCGCTCAAGGCGTACTGGCAGGTCGGGCTGGATTCGGAATCGGCGGCGCTGTACCGCGGCGAATACCTGGCCGGCAGCGTCCTGCAGGCGGCCATGGACGGCCGCGATGGCCTGGAGCTGGCGGCGCTGCAGCATGCGACGGCCGAGCCCGAGGCGCTGGAGCGGATCGTGCGCGACTTCGCCGCGCCCCGCTACCGCGAAGGTTACGAACGCGGCATCCACGATCACGACGCGTGCCTGATCCTGCGCGCGTTGTTGCCGCTGCAGCAGGCGGCCGGGACCCTGCTGCACGCGCCGCGTGCACGTGCGCTGGCCCTGCTGTTCTGGGCGGCGCAGCAGCGTAGCGACGCTGTGGCGCAGTGGCCGGCACGCCAGGCCGGCGCTGACGCCATCGCCCAGCTGTTTGGCTCGCGCGAGGGCCAGCAGGCGCTGCGCGCGGAAATGACCACCGCGCTGTCCGCCTTCGTTGACGCGCGGCAGCTGGCGCTGGACACGTCCGATCCGCAGGCGGCCGCGGCCTACCTGGGCGCGGAGCTGTCGGCAGGCGAACCGGTGTTCAGCACCAGCCGCTATGCGCATGCGCTGCTGGAGGCACTGTCCCAGCACCTGCAGGCGGCGGGGCAGCGCGAGGCGTTCGAACGCGCGCTGCAGCGCGAGCAGGACCCCCTGGCGCTGCGCTGGGCACTGGCGGGGCAATGGCTGCGCGCACTGTGCCGGCTGCCGGCGTTCGCCGACCATGCCGGCTATGTCGACGAAGCGGCCGCGCTGCTGCTCGTGCAGCGCTCGGTGCGGCACCGCCCCAGCGACGTCGCCCTGCTGGTGCAGGTGGACGGCCTGCTGGGCGAACATGCGCGGGTGGTGCAGGGGCGCCTGTCGCTGTCGCTGGACGATTTCCTGGCGCGCTTCCAGCACCATGTGGATACCTTCGTGCCGGCCTTCCAGGCCTACCAGGGGGTACGCCAGCGCATCATCGGCCGCGAGCGCGACAGCCTGCGGCTGTCCGAGTTCAAGGCGCGCCCGCTGTCGTCGTTCGTCCGCAACAAGCTGATCAACGATGTCTACCTCGGGGTGATCGGCGACAACCTCGCCAAGCAGATGGGCACCGTGGGCGAGAACAAGCGCAGCGACCTGATGGGCCTGCTGATGATGATCTCGCCCCCGGGCTACGGCAAAACCACGCTGATGGAGTACGTGGCGCACCGCCTTGGCCTGGTCTTCATGAAGATCAACGGCCCGGCGCTGGGCCACGAGGTACGTTCGCTGGATCCGGCACAGGCCCCGGACGCCACCTCGCGGCAGGAGCTGGAGAAGCTCAACCTGGCGCTGGAGATGGGCAACAACACCATGCTGTATGTCGACGACATCCAGCACACCCATCCGGAGTTCCTGCAGAAGTTCATTTCACTCTGCGACGGCACCCGCCGCATCGAAGGCGTGTGGCGGGGTCGCACGCGCACCTACGACATGCGCGGCAAGAAGTTCTGCGTGGTGATGGCCGGCAACCCGTACACCGAGTCTGGCGAGGTGTTCAAGATTCCAGACATGCTGGCCAACCGCGCCGACATCTACAACCTGGGCGACGTGCTGGGCGGCATGGAAGATGCCTTCACCCTGAGCTACATCGAAAACAGCCTCACCTCCAACCCGGTGTTGGCACCGTTGGCCACCCGCGAGATGGCCGACCTGTACCTGCTGGTGGACCGTGCGATGGGCAAGGAGGTGTCGACCAACGCGCTCAGCCACGCCTACAGCGGTGCGGAGATCAACGAGATCGTCGCCACCCTGCAGCGCATGCTGCGTGTGCGCGATGTGGTTTACCGGGTCAACCAGCAGTACATCGCCAGCGCCGCGCAGGACGACCGCTACCGTACCGAGCCGCCGTTCCGGTTGCAGGGCAGCTACCGCAACATGAACAAGCTGGCCGAGAAGATCTCGCCGGTGATGAACGATGCCGAGCTGCAGCAGCTGCTCTCCGACCACTACACGGGCGAAGCGCAGCTGTTGACCACTGGCGCGGAGGAGAACCTGCTCAAGCTAAGCGAACTGCGCGCCACGCTCGACGCGGAGCAGGCGCAGCGCTGGCAGCAGATCAAGCGTGATTTCCTGCGCAACAAGGCGATGGGGGCCGGCGACGCCGATGTCGGCGGCCGCGTGGTGGCGCAGCTGGCCGACATCGCCAGCGCGCTGCAGCTGCCGCCGCCGTCACCGGTGGCCGCCGCGGAACCGGCACCCTGGCCGGCACTGCTGGCCGCGCTGGAACGGCTGTCGGCCGCACGCGTGGAACCGGTGCCGGCCGCCGCCGTGCCGGTGGCGCCGGTAGCGGCACCGCCGCTGGCCGAACCGCTCGCCGACGGACTGCAGGCCGGGTTGGCACCGCTGGTGCAGCTGCTCGGCGACTCGCATCAGCAGCAGCAGCGCACGGGGGAGACCTTGGCGCTGTTGGCCGGTTGGGTGCGTCAGCAGATGGAGAACGGGCCGGCCCCACGCATCGGCGCCCGCCCCAAGCGCGCCGCGACGCCGGAGGAGCGCGCCCTGGATGAGGCGCTGATGCGTCATTTCTATGGCGAATCGAGCCTGCCGCCCCGTTGGGAGCGCGGCGGCGGTGACCCCCCTGCATGAGCACGCCCGCCTTGCCTGCGCTGCCAACACCGCCGGCCACGGTGGCCGCCGACGCGGCGGTGCTGTCGCGATACGGCGACGTGCTGCTGCAGGCAATGGCCGCACGTGATGTGGCATGTCCCGCCGCAGACGTCGCTGGCGGGCACGGGTTGATTGCGGTGCTGGCACAGATCGCGCGGACGCTGCAGTCGGCGGATCCCGACCAGCTGCGCCGGCAGACCGGCTGGTGGGGGCGCCTGCTGGGCCGCGACGTGGAGCACCAGCTGGACAGCGACACGTGGCGACCGCGGCTGGGCCTGCTGCTGGTGCAGGCCGAAGACTGCGCACGTGCGTTGCACGCGCAGGGCGCGCTGC
>NZ_DAMCID010000031.1:0-41726 GCF_032099025.1 Stenotrophomonas sp. | reverse complement strand
CGGGGGACATTTGCATAGGGGCCTGCCGGCCGCGGCGGGGCCCTCAACGCGCGCGGCAGATCTGATCGAAGTCCGCGCGCCAAGCTCCAAAAAAAAAGCGCGGACCTTTCGATCCGCGCCGCTGGTGCCGTCAGGGGGAGAGAGGACCCGACGGCACCGTTGCTCCCGACCGGTGGGTCACGGCCGCTGGCCGTGACGCCTTCGATCAATATTTCAGGTTCTGCGACCAGTAGGTCTCGATCTGCTTGACCAGCGCGTCCGGCAGCGGCACGTAGTCCAGCTGCTTGGCCTGGGCGTCGCCGCTCTTGTAGATCCAGCGGAAGAACTCCTGGGTGGCCTTGGCGTTGGCCACGCTCTTGGGCTGCTTGCGGACCAGGATGAAGTTGGTGGCGGTGATCGGCCACGCTTCGGCGCCCGGGGCGTTGGTCATGACCAGGTAGAAGTCCTTGGCGTTGGCCCAGTCGGCGCTGGCGGCAGCGGCGGCGAAGGACTCGTCGCTCGGCAGCACGACCTTGCCCGAGGCGTTCTTCATCGCGGCGTAGGACATCTTGTTCTGCAGGGCATAGGACAGTTCGACGTAGCCGATGCCGCCCTTGATCTGCTTCACGTACGCGGCAACGCCTTCATTGCCCTTGCCGCCAATGCCGACCGGCCACTGGACGGAGGTGCCTTCGCCGACCTTGCTCTTCCACTCCGGGTTGACCTTGGAGAGGTAGTTGACGAAGTTGAAGGTGGTGCCCGAACCGTCCGAGCGGTGCACGACGGTGATCTTGCCGTCCGGCAGCTTCACGCCCGGGTTCAGCGCGGCGATCGCCGGGTCGTTCCAGGTCTTGATCTTGCCCAGGAAGATGTTGGCCAGGGTCGGGCCGTCCAGCTTGAGCGCGCCCGGGGCGATGCCGGCCACGTTGATCACCGGCACCACGCCGCCGATCACCGAGGGGAACTGCGCCAGGCCGGCAGCGGCCAGCTCTTCGGGCTTCAGCGGGGCGTCGGACGAACCGAAGTCAACGGTCGCGGCCTTGATCTGCGCGATGCCACCACCGGAACCGATGGACTGGTAGTTGACCTTCTTGCCGGTCGCGGTGCTGTAGTCGGCCGACCACTTGGACATGACCGGGTAGATGAACGAGGCGCCCGCGCCGGTCACATCGGCGGCATTGGCGGCGAACACGGACGACGCGGCGAGGACGGCAACGGCGGCGCGCGACTTGAAGGCGTGGATCACGGGGTGGCTCCTGGGATGGATGAAGGTGCGGGGTGTCCCGCCCGGTGCTCATTGCATAACGGTTCGATGACAGGGCAGCGACTGTCATATGACGGCGGGATGACACGCGTTCCCGGCGGTTCCAGCCACGCAGGGCGTGGCTCTACGGCAACCGCACCAGCGTGGCCACGCGTACACCCGGCTGCACTGCGTAGATCCGCGCCCTGCGTGGCTGCCCGTACACCCGGATGCACCGCGTAGAGCCACGCCCTGCGTGGCTGCCCGTACACCCGGATGCAACAAAAAAGGGCGCAGCCCAAGCTGCGCCCCTTCCGTTACGGCGGTTGCGTGTGACTTACCAGAAGAACTGCAGGCGCGCTTCCAGGATGTTCGGGTCGTCGTTGACGAACGTACGGGTCGCCGAGCTGTACTTCTTGCTGTCCACCATCACGTAGTTCAGCGCGAACTTGGTGTTGGAGCGCCAGTAGTAGTTCACGCCCACCGTCCAGATATCCATCTTGCCGCCCAGCACGCCGTCCACGATCGGCGGACGACCCGCGACCGGGTTGGCAAGCAGGTTGCCGTCGTCCAGGTTCATCGAGTCATAGCGTGCGCCCAGCTGCCACATCCCACGGCCCGGCTCGTCCGGCAGACCGGTGGTCGGCACGCCGCTCTTGTAGCCCCAGCTCTCGCCGGTGATGTTCCACAGGCCGCTGACATAGAAGCCGTCGCTCTCGTAGTTGTCGTGCGAGTAACGCTTGGCCTTGCTGGTGTAGTACTCGCCCTGTGCCTTGAACGGGCCGCCGATGTACATCGCTTCGGCGCCGATCGTGGTCAGGCGGTCGGTGTCGACCATGTTGCCGCTGTCGACCAGTCGCGCGGTGGCCAGGTCCGCATTCGGACGGGCGCGCACGCGCAGGGTGTCGGCGTCGGTGTCGTAGTCGACGTAGCTCAGGCCGAAGTGCAGGACCTGGCCCTTCTCGTTGATCGGTGCCCAGGTGCCACGCGCGCCGTAGCCGCTGCCGTGGGCCAGGTTGCGGGTCAGCTCGCGGCCGAAGGCGCTGGCGGTGACCGACCAGTTGTTGTCACCGTAGCTGTAGGCGCCACCGAGACGGCGTGCCACCGCGTAGGTGTTGGTGACCGCGGCCTTGGAGATGAAGTCGTTGTTCTTGGTGCTGGACAGCTCTTCCAGGCTGTTGGGCTGCTTGAACTGGCCCAGCTGCACGAAGTGGTTGGCGTTGCCGGCCAGCTTGTACTTGACGTTGGTGTCCAGGAACTTGTCGGCCTTGGCGTCGTAGCCGACCACCCATTCCACGTTGCCCGGGCCCTTGCCCTTGAGGACCAGCTCGGCGCGGCGCAGTTCGAACTCGCTGTCCTTGCCGTTGGCGGCATCGCCACCGTTGAGGTCGGTCACATCGTTGTCGAACCAGTTGCCGTCGGCCTGGACCAGACCCTCGAAGGTGATCTCCGAGCCGCCGATCACGTCGATGGCCACTTCAGCGTGAGCGGCCGGCACGAACAGCGCAGCAGCCACGGCCGCAGTGAGGAGTTGGCGATGCAGTTTCATGGAAAGGAGCCTTGCAGGCAGGTGGGAAGATGCTGCGCAGGCTAATAAGTGAAGATTGCGTAAATATGACAGTTTCGGACAAAGCGTCCCCCGACCCGGGGCAGGCGGCGGCTGGGGTTGCCAAAAATGCCTGAAACAGATGACTGCCCGGTTGCGCCCAGATGGCAGTCGCGCCGCCCGCTCAGGCGGCGGTTTTCTGCTTGAACCGGCACAGGTCGCGGATCACGCACTGCGGGCAGTCGGGTTTGCGCGCCTTGCACACGTAGCGCCCGTGCAGGATCAGCCAGTGGTGCGCATCCAGCAGGAACTCGGCCGGAATCACCTTCACCAGCAGGTCCTCGACCGCACGCACGTCCTTGCCCGGGGCCAGTCCGGTGCGGTTGGAGACCCGGAAGATGTGGGTGTCCACCGCCATCACCGGTTCGCCGAAGGCGGTGTTGAGCACTACGTTGGCGGTCTTGCGGCCAACACCCGGCAGGGCCTCGAGCGCGGCGCGGTCGCGCGGCACCTCGCCACCGTGCTGCTCCACCAGCAGCCTGCACGCGGCAATCACGTTCTTCGCCTTCGCGTTGAACAGCCCGATGGTGGCGATGTAGTGCTTCAGCCCGTCTTCGCCCAAGGCCAGGATCGCCTGCGGCGTGTTGGCGACCGGGAACAGTTTGCGCGTCGCCTTGTTCACGCCCACGTCGGTGGCCTGCGCGGACAGCGCGACGGCGACCAGCAGTTCGAACGGCGTGGTGTAGTCCAGTTCGGTTTTCGGATGTGGATTGAGTTCGCGCAGCCGCGTGAACATTTCCACGACGTCGGCCTTCGGCATGCGCGCGCTGCGCGGGGCGGCTTTTACGGCGGTAGGCATCACGGAAGCTTTCCTGCGGCCTTGGCCTTGGCGCGCGCTAGGATCGCGGCGGCGGCAGGCGGCAGGGCCGGTTTCAATTCGGGGGTGGGCGCCGGTGGAGCACGCCGGGCGTCGCGTTCGGCGGCGCGTCGTGCCAGCCGCTGCGCGCGCTGGCGGTAACGCGCACGCGCGTCCCATGCACGCTGCAGCTGCTGCTGGGCCTGCAGCAGGCGCGCCGGCAGCTCCGGGTGGCCCGGCAACAGCGATGCATCGGCCGGGCCGGGCACGTAGTCCATCAGGCCCGCGGCCAGCGCGCCATCGAGGTCGTCATCGAGCACCAGCAACAGCAGCCGGGCGGGCAGGGGCATGTCGGTGTGCGTCATGGTTCAGCGGTTCTGGAACACCGGCGGGCGGCGCGCCAGGAACGCCGAGGTGCCTTCGCGCATGTCCTCGGTGGCGAACATCAGGCCGAACTGCGCGCTCTCGTATTCCAGGCCTTCGCCGAGCGCGCATTCGCCGCCGACATGCACCGCATCGAGAATGCCGCGCAGCGCGAGCGGGGCCGAGCGGGCGAGCTGCGCGGCCAGTTCGCCGACGCGCGCATCCAGCTGGTCGGCGGCCACCACCTCGTTGACGATGCCCAGCTGCCGTGCGCGCTGCGCGCTGATCGGCGTGCCCAGCAGGCACAGCTCCAGCGTGGCCGCGCGGCCGCACAGGCGCAGCAGCCGCTGGCTGCCGCCGAAGCCGGGAATCAGCCCCAGGTTGATCTCCGGCTGGCCCACCTTGGCGGTGTCCGCGGCGACGCGCAGGTGGCAGGCCATGGCCAGTTCCAGGCCGCCGCCGAGAGCAAACCCGTTGATCTTGGCGATGACCGGTTTGCGCAACCGTTCGATGCGGCGCATCAATCCCTGGCCCAGCAGGGAGAAATCGCGACCCTGAACCGGTGTCAGCCCGTTCATTTCGGCGATGTCGGCGCCGGCCACGAAGGCCTTCGGGCCGGCGCCGGTGAGCACCACCACGCGCACCTGCGGGTCGGCGTCCGCACCGGCAAAGGCGGCATCCAGGGCTTCCAGCGTGGCCTGGTTGAGGGCATTGAGCTTGTCCGGCCGGTTGACGCTTATCCAGCGGATGGCGCCGTCGTCGATAATGGCAAGGGGGGCGTCGGCCACGGCGTGCTCCTCGGAAACGTTAAAAAAAAGTGATATTGAACTCTGGAAACAAAGACAGGTCATAGCCTGCGTCGTTAGTGGCGGTTCAACGTTGCGGCGGCTATCCTAACCCGTCGCCTCAGGGCGGCCCAACGCGTCCTGAGTTACCACCCCTGGAGAAACGTTTGATGAAGTTGCGTTCTATCGCGGTCGCCGTCGCGGCCCTGGCCCTGACCCTGACGGGCAATGCCTTCGCCCAGGACACTTCGTCCGAAAAGGGCAAGCTGAGCTATTACTTCGGTTACGACTACGGCAACAACCTGGCCGAGCTCACCGCACGCGGCGAGCAGCTGGACATCAACTCGGTGGTCAAGGGCCTGCAGGATGCCTACGCCAAGAAGCAGCCGTCGATCACCGCCGACCAGTTGAAGCCGGCCGTCGAAGCCTTCCAGAAGCGTGAGCAGGGTCGTGCCCAGGCCGCCAAGGCCGAGTACGAAAAGGCCGCCGCCGAAAACAAGACCAAGAGCACCCAGTTCCTGACCGCCAACAAGGCCAAGGCCGGCGTGCAGGCGCTGCCGAGCGGTGTGCAGTACCGCATCATCGAAGCAGGCAAGGGTGCCAAGCCGACCCAGGCCAGCACCGTGCAGCTGGAAGTCGCTGGTCCGTACCCGTTCGGTACCCGTCCGGCCGAAGCCCGCCCGGCGCAGCAGATTCCGTCGATCAAGGTCAGCGAAGTCGAAATGAAGGCCATGCGCGAAGTGCTGCTGCAGATGCCGGCCGGTTCGAAGTGGGAAGTCACCCTGCCGCCGGAACAGGCGTATGGTGCCGACCCGCGCACCCCGTTCCCGCCGAACGTGGCCGTGCAGTTTGAAATCAAGCTGGTCAGCGTCAAATAAGAAAGTGCTGGAACAAACAAACGCGCCGATGGCAACATCGGCGCGTTTTTTGTTTCCGATCGCGTTACTGTTGCCGTGTGCAATCCCTGGAAGAATCCCCGCGTGCCGTGCCGACACCCTGTATTGGAATCTGCGCGCTGGACCGTGCCGGTCTGTGCAGCGGCTGCCTGCGCACGGTGGACGAAATCACCCGCTGGTCAACGATGACCCGACACGAACACGATCATGTGATGCAGCAGGTCCTGCCGCTGCGCGAACAACTGCGGCAGTCGCTGGGCAGCTCGCTGGCCGGGCACGAACGCCTGCTGCGCGCGCTGCATCCGCTGGATGCCCCACCCACCGGCGATGGCTGGAACCACAGTGAACTGGCCGACCTGCTGCCCCCCGGGCCTCCGGTGGAGGCGGCGGTGCTGGCCGGGATCATTCCGCGTGCCGGTGGCGCGCAGGTGCTGCTGACACGGCGCACCGATACGCTGCGCCAGCACGGCGGCCAGGTCGGATTTCCCGGCGGCCGCCAGGAGCCGGATGATCGCGACGCGGTGGCGGCGGCCATTCGCGAAAGCCACGAAGAAATCGCCCTCGCGCACGACCAGGTGCAGGTCCTCGGCTACCTGGACCCGTTCGTGACCATTACCGGTTACCGGGTGATGCCGGTGGTGGCGGTGATCGACCCGGCCTTCGTGGCCGTGCCGCAGCCGGACGAAGTGGCCGAAGTGTTCGAGGTGCCCTTGGCGTACCTGATGGACCCGGCCAACCTGCACCAGGTGGAGATCGACCACCGCGGGCGCATCCGCCACGTGCTGGAATACGGCTGGCCAGGCCAGCGCATCTGGGGCGCCACCGCCGCCATCCTTTACAACCTGCGTCGCCGCCTGGAGCAGCTCGAATGACCACCGCCCCCCCCGATGGCTGGACCACGATCGTCGATGTGGCCACGCTTGCCGCCGCGCTCGAACCGGGGGCACCGCGCCTGCTGGATGCACGCGCCACCGCCAGTGCCGCACCGCGCCTGCTCGACGCCCGTTTCTCGCTGGGTGATCCGCAGTCCGGTGCACGGGCGTACGCGCAGGGCCATCTGCCGGGCGCGCTGCAGGCCGACCTCAATCGCGACCTGGCCGACATGACCCGGCACGGTCACGGACGCCATCCGCTGCCGGACAGCGACGCCTTCGCGGCGCGCCTGGGGCAGTGGGGCATCGCCCCCGACACGCAGGTGGTGGTGTACGACGCCGGTGACGGCAGCATGGCCGCCGCACGCGCGTGGTGGCTGTTGCGCCTGATCGGTCACACCCGGGTGGCCGTGCTCGATGGGGGCGTCGCGGCCTGGCAGGCGGCGGGGTTGCCGTTGACCACGGAGGTGCCGGAGGTGGCGCCGGCGCCGGCCTATCCCCGGCGTTTCGACACGACGCAGATCGCGTCGGTGGAGGAAATCGCCGCGCGCCTGAAGCATGCGCCGGGCTGGCTGCTGGACGCGCGTGCCGGCGAGCGCTTCCGCGGCGAGGTTGAGCCGTTGGATCCGGTGGCCGGGCATGTGCCCGGGGCCGTCAACCGACCCTTCGGATTGAACGTGGCCGACGGACGCCTGCGCCCGGCGGCAGACCTGCTGGCCGCGCTGCTGCCACTGATCGGCAGGCATGATCCGCAGCAGGTGGTGCTGATGTGCGGCTCGGGCGTGACCGCCTGCCACCTGCTGTTGGCGATGGAAGTGGCCGGTCTGCACGGCGCGCGGATCTATGCCGATTCGTGGAGCGGGTGGGTGAGCGATTCAAGTCGGCCGGTGGCCACCGGCGCGTGATGGAGGCGCGGGATTGCGGCGGGTGATGCGCGGCGCGTTGCGCGGTTGACACGCACGGCGTGTCACTACGACCTGTTACGGGCCCCTCTGGATCCGGATCAAGGCACCAGTGGTTTCAATGGCGTTGCCGCCAACACCCGTGGCCACGGGAACAACGGACCCGGGTCGCGCTTGCGTGGGACGCGGCGTTCCGGGTCATCGGTTGCCACTTCTTCCCTGGTGTCCAGTTGTTCGTGGCCGGCGATGCGCTGCAACCCCGGCAGGGTGTCACACAGATGCTGCAGCAGGTCGATCAGTGCCGCGATCTGGGCGTCGGGGTAGGGCTCGTCCATCGCCTGGTGGCGCGAGTCCAGCCAGTGCGGGTAGCGGCCGGTGTTGACCAGCTCGATGCCGATCGAGCGTGGGTTGCAGCCGCTGACATGGTGGGCCACGCGGTCGGCGGGAACGTACTGGACGATGCTGCCGTCGCGGTCGATGTAGTAATGACCGCTGTTGCCGCTGCCGCTGTCGTACAGCACGCGCTCGCCGTAGCTGCGTGCCATGGCCAGGTCCGGCAGCTCGGTGCAGTGGATCACCACCAGGTCGATGTCTTCCGGCGCGCGCGCCGCCAGCTTCGCCACGTAAGGCAGCGGCTGCAGGTCGATGCGGGGAAGGGCACGGTCGGGCATGCGGCGATGCTAGCATTCAGCCATGAACGCTTACATCCATTCCCGCGCGGTGCGTGCATGAGCCGCGGCCACTGCATCCTCTCCCACGGCTTTGAAAGCGGCCCGGACGCCACCAAGGTGACCGCGCTGGCCGAGGTCGCGCAGCGGCTGGGCTGGAGCCACGAACGCCCGGACTACACCGACCTGGACGCCCAGCGCGAGGTCAGCAGCGTCGGCGACGTGCGGGCGCGCCTGCAGCGCCTGATCGAACGTGCCACCGCGGCTGCCGCACGCGGCCCGGTGGTCCTGGCCGGCTCCAGCCTGGGCGCCTACATCTCCGCCATTGCCTCGCTGCAGGTGCCGGTGCATGGTCTGTTCCTGATGGTCCCGCCGACCCGCATGGGGCCCATGCCGGCGCTGGACGCCGCGCCGGTGCCGACGAGCGTGGTCCACGCCTGGCACGACGAACTGATTCCCGCCGCCGACGTCATCGCGTGGGCGCAGGCCCGTTCGGCCCGGCTGCTGCTGGTGGACGACGGCCACCGCCTCAACAACCACGTCGCGGCGTCCGCGCAGGCCTTCGAGACGCTCCTGCAGGCGCTGTAATGCCAGGCCCTGCCTGACTGCCATGGTGGCGCCGGGTGCCCATGGCACAGGCGGTCGGGTCCCCCCGGCGGGGGCGCGGGCATCCCGCGACGGCGCTTTCGGCGACCTCACGTACAATGCGCGGTCCGGCCCCGCGGTCGGGCCGTCTGCCGTGCCCGTGGGCACGCCCCCCTTTTGCTGACCTGCGATACCGATCCCGTGAAATTCTTTGTTTCCTGCGCCAAGGGCCTGGAGTACCTGCTCGCCGATGAACTGCTGGCATTGGGCCTGGACAAGGCCACTGCCACCATTTCCGGCGTGAACGCCGAGGGCGAGCTGCCGCAGGCACTGAAGGTGGTGCTGTGGTCGCGCCTGGCCAGTCGGGTGCTGTGGCCGCTGGCCGAGTTCGAGTGCCCCGACGAGGGCTCGCTGTACCAGGGCGTTTCGTCGATGGCCTGGGAGCAGCACATCCGCCCCGAGCTGACCCTGTCGGTGGACGCCCATGTCTCCGGGACCGAGATCACGCACGCGCGCTTCGCCGCGCAGCGGGTCAAGGACGGCGTGGTCGACAGCCTGCGTTCGCAGGGCATGGAGCGGCCGTCGGTGAACACCGAGTTCCCCGACGTGCGCATCAACCTGTCGCTGCGCAAGGGCCGCGCGACGATCTCGATCGACCTCGGCGGCGGCCCGATGCACCGGCGCGGCTGGCGCATGGCGCAGAACGAGGCGCCGCTGAAGGAGAACCTGGCGGCAGCCGTGCTGATGCGGGCCAACTGGCCCAAGATCCACGCCGAAGGCGGCGGCCTGCTCGACCCGATGTGCGGCAGCGGCACGCTGCTGATCGAAGGCGCGCTGATGGCCGCCGACGTCGCCCCCGGCCTGCAGCGCCACGGCAGCATTCCGCCGAGCCGCTGGCTGGGCTTCGACCGGGATGCATGGAACAGCCTGATGGACGACGCCCGCATCCGCGAGCAGGCGGGGCGCGCTGCGCTCAAGCAGGTCATCCACGGCAGCGATATCGACCCGCATGCGATCCGCGCGGCCAAGGAAAACGCGGAAACCGCCGGCGTGTCCGAGGCGATCTGGTTTGGCGTGCGCGACGTGGCCGACATGCAGGTGCCGCCGCAGGAAACCGGCTGCGTGGTGTGCAATCCCCCATATGACGAACGCCTCGCCGCGGACGCGGTGCTGTACCGCCGCCTGGGCGATGCGCTCAAGCGGGCGGTGCCGCAGTGGCGCGCCAGCCTGCTGTGTGGCAGTGCCGAGCTGGCGTTTGCCACGGGCCTGCGCGCCACCAAGAAATACCAGCTGTTCAACGGTGCCATCGAGTGCGCGCTGATCGTCTGCGACCCGATCGCCGTGCCGCAGCGCGAGAACGCCGGGCAGCCGCGCGAGCTCAGCGAAGGCGCGCAGATGGTGGCCAACCGGCTGCGCAAGAACATCAAGAAGTTCAAGAACTGGCGCGCCCGCGAAGGCATCACCTGCTACCGTGTGTACGATGCCGACCTGCCCGAATATGCGGCCGCGATCGACGTCTACGAAGAGGATGCCGGCGCGCGCCGTACATTCCTGCACGTGCAGGAATACGCGGCACCGGCGACCATTCCCGACGTGGACGTACGCCGCCGTCGCAACGAGCTGCTGTCGGCCGCGCGCGAGGTGTTCCAGGTGCCGGCCGAGCAGGTCGCGCTGAAGTCGCGCGAGCGGGGCAAGGGCGGCAGCAAGTACGGTCGCTTCGAACAGCGCGGCGAGTTCGTGCTGGTGCGCGAGAACGACGCGCTGCTGCGGGTGAACCTGTTTGATTATCTCGACACCGGCCTGTTCCTGGACCACCGCCCGCTGCGTTGGCACATGGCGCAGGAAGCGATCGGCAAGCGCTTCCTCAACCTGTTCTGCTACACCGGTGTTGCCAGTGTGCAGGCGGCGGTGGCCGGTGCGGCTTCGACCACCAGCGTGGACCTGTCCGGCACCTACCTGCAGTGGTGCGCCGACAACCTGGCCCTGAACGGCAAGGGCGGCAGCCAGCACCAGTTGATCCAGGCCGATGCATTGGCGTGGCTGGAGGCCGAGCGGCATCGTTTCGACGTGATCTTCTGCGATCCGCCGACGTTCTCCAACTCGGCCCGCGCCGAGGACTTCGACGTCCAGCGCGAACACGTGCGCTTGCTGCGCGCCGCCGTGGCGCGGTTGAGCCCCGAGGGCGTGCTGTACTTCTCCAACAATTTCCGCCGCTTCAAGCTGGACGAAGACGCGATCAAGGAATTTGCCGAGTGGAGGGAGATCTCCGCCGACACCATCGGCGACGATTTCGAGCGCAACCCGCGCATCCACCGCGCGTGGGAAATCAGGCGGTTTACCGCCTGATTGGACGTCCGAGGCGCCAGCGCCAATGCGGAATTCCCGACTGGGTAGGCGTTACCCAGCCGGCTCTACCCCAGCGCAGCCACCACCAGGCCCACCACCGGCAGCGCGCACGCGAGCGGCGCGATCCAGCGCGGCCGCCACGGGTACAGGCCGAAGGCGATCAACATCCCGCTGATCGTCATCGCGCCCAGCCACAACACCGGTCCGGCGGCCCAGCCGTGGTCCCGGACGCACAGCGCGAACGAGAGCGCCAGCAGCGCCCAGCCCAACGCGCGCCACACGCGCATCCGCGTTGCACCCGCATGGGCCTTGCCGTGCAGCTCCAACTGGTGCCTCTCCATCGCGAACGACAGGGCGGCAAAGGCCGAAAAACCCACCGTGATCGCCAGCAGCATCATGCGCTGGCCTCCGCTTCCACGCCGACCTTGGCGGCCGCCGCCGCGGCGGCGGCCTGACGCTTCTTCTTCTCCGACGCACTCAGCGCCGGCTGCCAGCGCTGCATGCGCAGGCCGCAATAGGCCAGCATCACACCGAAGGCCAGCATCACCAGATCCACACTGGCCAGCACCCAGTCGCCGTTGCGCAGGGTCACGCCCAGATGCGCATGCGTGGTGAGTGCATTGAGCACCGGAATCAACGCGAACAGCGCGGCGCCCAGGTACAGCTGCCAGGCCCACATCAGCCGCTTGGGCCAGACGAAGGCCGCGAGCAGGGCGCCGCCCCAGGCATAGAAGAACACGTTGGCTTCGGCGTCGGCGCGCTCGGCCAGCTGTAACGGCAGCAGCCGGTTGCCCCAGAAGTAGGCGGCGAAAGCAATCGGCAGGCCGGCCACCGCGCCGATGTTCAGCGCATCGACCAGTCGCAGCCCGAACCCGATGCGGCCCGACTTGGCGTGCTTGGGCCGCTCCTTCACTGCCCACAGCACCACGCCGCTGGCCACCATCAGGCAGCCGATCAGGCCGGACAGGAAGAACAGCGCACGCAGGCCCCAGTCGGCGAAGCGGGCCAGGTGCAGGCCATACATCACCCCGCGGGTCTGGGTGGCGCCGCCGGACAGCGGGCTGGCCTCGATCAGCGCGCCGCTCACCGCGTTGTAGCGCAGCGAGGGGGTATCGACCGACAACCGCTTGCCGTCACGCTGGTAGATGTCGATCACCGCATTGGCCGCGCCCGGGCGGAATACGGTGAAGCCACTGACCTGCGCGCCCTTCCATTCGGCGCGCGCGCTGTCCAGCAGCTGCTGCACCGGCAGCGACGCGGCGCGGCCCTCGGCCGGGCCCTCCACGTCGGCCAGGCGCGCGAACGCTTCGCTGAAGAAGGCGTCTTCGTCCTTGGGGTAGGCCACGTTCACGCCCCACGGCAGGTACATGAACATCAGGGTGACGATGCCGGTGTAGGTGATCATGGCGTGGTAGGGCAGGGCCATCACCGCGCTGACGTTGTGGAAGTCCAGCCAGGAGCGCAGGCCTTTCTCCGGGCGGAAGGTGAAGAAGTCCTTGAAGATTTTCTTGTGGGTGATCACACCGGTGATGATCGCCACCAGCATGAACATCGCGCAGAAACCCACCAGGTAGCGCGCCCACAGCACCGGGATGTAGTGCAGGTCGAAATGCAGGCGGTAGAAGAAATCGCCCCCGCGTGTTTCGCGCGCGGCCACTTCCTCACCGCTGCCCGGGTCCACCGTGGCATCGCCGAACCGGCCACCGCCGCGGCGGCGCTTTTCGCCTTCCACCGGCGGTTTGACCATGGATTCGGGGTTGCGCCAGAACATGCGCATCACCGGGTTGCGCGGGTCGGGCAGGGTGACGTTCCAGCTTTCGGCCTGCGGCGCCTTGTGCTCCAGGAACGCAAGCGCGCGTGCGGCGGCCACGTTGGCATCCACGCTCACCCGCGGCAGCTCCGGACGCATCCAGCGGCTGATTTCCTCGCGGTAGTAGCTGGCGGTACCGGCCATGAAGATCAGCAGCAGCAGCCAGCCGACCAGCAGCCCGGTCCAGGTGTGCAGCCAGGCCATCGACTGGCGGAATCCGTTCTTCATGCGCGTGCCCCCAGCATGAGCGTGCCCAGCCAGAACACGGCGGTGGGCAGCGCGATGCCGACCCAGGCGCGCAGCGCGGTGCGGGTGGCAAACGCCCACAACGCCGCGCAGGCGCACAGCACGATGGCCACCAGCATGCCGGTCAATACCGCCTGCGCGCGTGCGATCGGCAGGGCGACGGCGAAGAACATCGAACACGTCGCGGCCAGTGCGTAGCCGCCGACGATGGCGGCCAGCGAGCGCGACAGGACGCCCAGCCAGGGACGGGCGAGCGTGTTTCCGAAGCGGTTCAACCAGCGGGCGTCAGGCGTGCGTTCCACGGAATCCTGCAATGTCGGGTCCTGCAATGGGGCGTCCCCGGTCAGCGCCGGGCACGGGTAAAAGGTGGCCATCCGTGGCCCAGCCACCGCGCGTGACGATGGTTTCCCTGGAGAACGTTGCCCGCGCCTCCGGTGTCCGCGCAGCGCTGCGCAACCCAGTGACAGGGCGACAGGTGCGGAAACGGTTCCAAGGGTGCAGGCGGGGCGTGCAACTGATTCGGTAATGATAGGCATTATCATTTGAGAGGGCAAGCAGGATTGATGGCTTCACTGCGATACTGGCGTCATGAACGAAGCAGAGCGTTGCCTGGAGGACGGCGTGGTGCTGCCCGATCGCGCCGGATGCGATCCCGCGGTGCTGGCCGGCGATGAAGCCTGGTGGGGTCAGGTACGGGCGCTGTACGACCTGACCGACGACGTGGTCATGCTCGACAACGGCTACTGGGGCGCCATGGCCGATCCGGTCCTGCGGGCCTACCAGCAGGCGACCGTGACGGTGAACCGGGGCAACGCGTGGTTCGGGCGGCGCACGTTCCCGGCGCTGCTCGAACAGGCCCACGCGCACCTCGCGCAGGTGCTGGGCGTGGCGGTCGACGAGATCGTCCTGACCCGCGGCGCGACCGAGGCGATGCAGCTGCTGATCGGCGGCTATCGGCGGCTCGCCCCGGGCGATGGCGTGCTGTATGCCGACATCGACTACGACAGCATGATCGGCGCGATGCAGTGGTTGCAGCAGCGCCGCGGCGTTGACGTGCAGCGCATCGCCTTGCCCGAGCCCTTCGACCACGATGGCATCGTGGATGCGTACCGCCAGGCCCTGGCGAGGTACCCGCGCACCCGGCTGCTGCTGCTCACCCAGGTCAACCACCGCAACGGCATGCTGCTGCCGGTGGCCGAGATCTGCGCGCTGGCGCGTGCGGCGGGCGTGGACGTGGTCCTCGATGCGGCGCACGGCCTTGGCCAGGTGGAGACGCCACTGCGCGAGCTGGGCGCGGACTTCGTCGGCATCAACCTGCACAAGTGGTTCGGCGCGCCGGTCGGCCTGGGCGCCATGTACGTGCGTCGGGGGCGCGTGCGCGACCTGGACCCGTACATGGGCGAGCCGGATGAGGACGATATCCGCACGCGACTGCATACCGGGACAGTGAACTTCGCCGCCTGCATGGCGCTGCCGGTGGCGCTTGCGCTGCACCAGCGCATCGGCGTGGCCGCCAAGCGCGCGCGCCTGCTGCGCCTGCGCAACCAGTGGCTGGACGCAGTGCGCGACGATGCACGGGTGCAGGTGCTGGCCAGTGCGGACCCGCAGCTCTCCAGCGCCATCGCCGCCTTCCGGCTGCGTGGGCAGCTGGGCATGGACGCCAACATGGCCACCGCCGAACGCATGCTCCAGCAGTCGGGCGTGTTCGTGGTGGCGCGCGAAGGCCTGGCCTCCGGGGCCTGCCTGCGCGTCACCCCGGGCATCTTCAGCACGCCTGCGCAGATGGACGCGCTGGTGCAGGCGGTACGCGCGGTGGCGGGGTAGCGCCGCAGGCGATTGCCGGCGGCGCAGGTGTTCAGCGGTTCGCGCAGGCCTTGGTGATGTCGTTGTTGATGCGTTCCGGTACCGGGCGGCCGAACACCTGGCTGATCTCGCGCCGCGCGCGCAGCTCTTCGCACTGCTCCGGATCGGCCGCACCGTCGATCACCGAGCCGCGCACCGGCGGCTGGCCACGGCCGGCATCGGCCTGCATGCGGCGGCGCGCCTGGTACAGGTCGCGCTGGGCACGCGTGCGCTCTTCCCAGGTGAGGTTCGGGTCCTTGGTGATGGGCCGGGTCACCCCCGTATCCTGCTCCGGCGGGCACGGCACCGTCTGGTAGATGGTCTGGCCGCCGGCCAGGCATTTGTACACGCGCCCGGCATGGGCATTGCCGGCCAGCGCACACAACGCCAGCATGATGATCGTCCTTCGCATGGATCCCCCCAGCGGGCCACTCCAGCCCTGAATGCGCGGCAGAATACGCGAACCACGTCGCAAAAACACCCGGTCAAACTGTCAACCACCGCGATGGGTCACGAGCGTTGCTGGTGACGCGGCGTCACCAATGCATCCACACCGTCAACGCATGCAGCAGCAGGCCGATCAACCCGCCCACCAGGGTGCCGTTGAAGCGGATGAACTGCAGGTCGCGGCCGACGCTCAGCTCCAGCTGTTCCACCAGGTGGCGCTCGTCCCAGCCCTTCACGGTCTGCGCGATATGCGTGGTCACGCCGTCGCGCAGGCGGCTGGTCAGACGCTCCGCGCCGTCCATCAGGTGCTGGTTGAGCGCCTCGCGCAGCGACGGGTCGTCCTGCAGCGCCTGGCCGATCTTGGCCAGGCTGCGGTGCAGGTAGCCGGCCAGCGCCGAGTCCGGGCTGGACAGATCGGCGCGCAGGCTGGCGTGGATGCGCGCCCACAGCCCCTGCACGTAGTCCTGCACCGCCGGGTGGTCGATCACCTGCTGTTTGAGCTGGTCGACCTTCCCGGCCAGCGCCGGGTCGCTGCGCAGGCGCTGGATGTACTCGCCCAGCCAGGTTTCGTAGTCACGCCGCAGCGGGTGTTCCGGCTGGGCCAGGATCTGCTGCAGCTCGGCCAGTACCGCATGGGCCATGCGTTCGGCCAGGCTGTCGCCGATCTCGTCGATCGGCTTGACCCAGTTCACCGTGCTGGCCAGCTTGGGCCATTCGCGCTGGATGTAACGCACGATCAGTTCGGAGGCGCGCTGCTTGACCGCCTCGTTGTCCAGCCACTGGCTGATCCGGGTCAGTCCTTCATCGAGCACGCGCTGGTGGCGGTTGTCGGCGGTGAGCAGCCCCAGCAGCTCGCCGGCGGTGGCGGCGGCATTCCACTGGCGCAGCTGTTCCACCACGAATGCCTGGATGCTGCGCCGGACCGCCGCCTCGTCGAGGAAGTCCAGGGCCTGCAGCGCCCAGCCGCGCGCCATGTCGGCGAGCATCTGCGACCGTGCCGGATCGGCCAGCCAGCTGCCCAGCCGGCTGGCCGGGTCGAACACCTGCAACCGCGCCAGCAACGCCTGCGGTTCCAGGAACTGGTCGCGCACGAACACCGCCAGGCTGTCGGCGATGCGGTCCTTGCTGTGCGGGATGATCGCGGTGTGCGGAATCGGCAGGCCCAGGGGACGGCGGAACAGCGCCACCACCGCGAACCAGTCTGCCAATGCACCGACCGCGGCGGCCTCGCAGAATGCCGACACCCACGCCCAGATGCCACGCTCGCCGTACAGGTGGCTGACGACGAAGCCGGCCAGCATGGCGAGCAGCATCGCCAGGGCGATGGCCTTGAGGCGGCGCAGCTGGGCGCGGCGTGGGTCTGCAGGTGGCGATGCATTCATGCCGCAAGTCTACCCAGCACCAAATGACGACGTAGTGCCGGCCGCTGGCCGGCTCTGCAATAGCGCCAAAGTAGTGCCGGCCGCTGGCCGGCTCTGCAGGGATGCCAAATGACGAGTAGTGCCGGCCGCTGGCCGGCTCTGCAAGGATGCCAAATGACGAGTAGTGCCGGCCGCTGGCCGGCTCTGCAAGGATGCCGGGATCGCCAGGAGCCGGCCAGCGGCCGGCACTACGGGATGCCGGGATCGCCAGGAGCCGGCCAGCGGCCGGCAGTACGGGATCCCGGGGTTGCTTGGAGCCGGCCAGCGGCCGGCAGTACGGGATGCCGGGGTTGCTTGGAGCCGGCCAGCGGCCGGCAGTACGGATGTCGGGATCGTCTGGAGCCGGCCAGCGGCCGGCTCTACAGGGGCTGTTCCGCCGATCCGTTCGCGCGCAGCGCGGCCAGCTGTCTGCGCAGGGCGTCGTTTTCCAGGGTCAGCGCGATCACCCGCTGGCGCAGCTCGGCCGGGCCTTCGCCCAGCGCGTTCAGCGCATCGGCGATCTCGACTTCGCGACTGGCTTCGATCTCCAGTTCGCCATCGGGGCTGTGCAGCACGTCCTGCACCGGCTTGCGCGGCTTGCGCTTGGCCTCGCGGACGCGCTTGGCGGCCTGCTTCAGCTCGTCCTTGCCGGCCACGGCGGCCGCGCGCTGTTCGTCTTCCGGCAATGCCGCCACCGCGGCGGCCGCGCTGATCGAAATCACGCCGCTCCTGACCGCCTCCACCAGCTCGGGCGCGGCCTGGGTGTGGATGCGTTCGATCATCGTCACCTGGCTGCTGCTCAGCCGCGCCTCGCGCGCCATGTCGGCGCGGCTGACCTTCGGTGCCGGCGCCCACGGCGGGCTGTCTTCATCGCCTTCCGGGGTGGCATCGGCGATCTCGCCGTCGCTTTCCTGCTGCAGCCTGGCCTGGTCGGCGCGGTGGCGCTCGGCCAGGATGTCGCGCTTGCGCAGCGCCAGCACGCCGCGCTGGAAGTCCGACACGCTGCGCCGGCCCAGGTGTTGTTCGATCATCCACAGGTGCACGTCGTCCATCGACTGGAAGCGTGTGTTCTGCACGGTCTGGAAGGGCAGGTCGTGCTTCTGGCAGATGCCGTAGCGGTTGTGCCCGTCCACCAGCACGTCGTTCCACAGCACCAGCGCGTCGCGGCAGCCCTCGGCCAGGATGCTGCGCTCCAGCGCGTCATGTTCGTCGGCGGTGAGCGGATCGATGTAAGCCTTGAGTTCTTCTTTGACGACGATGTCCATGCAATCCGAGGCGAGCGGGTAATGACCGCCCATTGTACCCGTCGCGTCGGGGCGACTCTGCCCGGCACCGCTCAGCCCGTTGCGCGGATCATCTCGCCCAGCACGTCCACGATCCGGTCGATCTGGTCCCTGTCGATGATCAGCGGCGGCGACAGGGCGATCACATCGCCCGTGCAGCGCACCAGCAGCTCGCCGTCGCGGAAGCAGCGCTCGAACACCTCGTAGCCGCGGCTGCCGGGCGCGTCCTTGCGCGGGGCCAGTTCGACCGCGCCGATCAACCCGAAGGTGCGGATGTCCACCACGTTCGGCAGCCCGCGCAGGCTGTGCAGCCGTGCCTGCCAGTACTCGCCCAGCTCGATGGCGCGGTCGAACAGGCCTTCGGCGGCGTAGGTATCCAGCGCCGCCAGTGCGGCCGCACAGGCCAGCGGGTGGCCCGAATAGGTGTAACCGTGGAACAGCTCGATGGCGCCGGGCGGCCCCTGCATGTAGGCGGCGTGGATCGCGTCGGAGACCATCACCGCGCCCATCGGCACCGCGCCGTTGGTCAGGCCCTTGGCCAGGGTCAGCAGGTCGGGCGTGACCCCGAAGCGCTGTGCGGCGAACGCGTTGCCGACCCGGCCGAAACCGGTGATCACCTCGTCGAACACCAGCAGGATGCCGTGCTGGTCGCAGATCTCGCGCAGGCGCTGCAGGTAGCCCGGCGCCGGCAGGATCACCCCGGCCGACCCGGCGATGGGTTCGACGAAGACCGCCGCGATGGTGGAGGCATCGTGCAGCGCGATCAGGCGTTCCAGGTCCTCGGCCAGCTCGGCGCCGTGGCGGGGCAGGCCGGGGCTGAACGCATTGCGTGACAGGTCCAGCGTGTGGCGCAGGAAATCACTGCCGGCCAGCAACGGTCCGAAGCCCTTGCGGTTGTTGGGCAGCCCGCCGATCGACAGACCGCCGAAGCCGACACCGTGGTAGGCCTTCTCACGACCGATGAAGCGGGTGCGCTGACCCTCGCCACGCAGCCGGTGGTAGCCCAGCACGATCTTCATCGCCGTATCCACCGCCTCCGAACCGGAATTGGTGAAGAACGCATGGTTCAGCGGCCCGGGCGCCAGCGCGGCCAGCCGCTGCGCCAGCACGAACGGCAGCGGCGAGCCCATCTGGAAGGGCGGCGCGAAATCCAGCGTGGCGGCCTGCGCCTGGATGGCCTGCACGATGCGCGGCCGCGCATGACCGGCATTGCAGCACCACAGGCCGGCGGCCCCGTCGAGGATGGGGCGGTCGTCAACGTCGTGGTAGTACATGCCCTCCGCCCGCACCAGCAGGCGCGGCGCCGCCTTGAACTGGCGGTTGGCGGTGAACGGCATCCAGTACGCATCCAGTGCCGCCGGCACCTGTTGGGACAGCGACGACGGCGAGAGTTCGGTGCGCGGCATGGTGTTGATCCCGTTGGCCTGGATGAGCTCGACTCTACTGTGGGATGCGTTGCCTTGCCGTGCAACGCCGGGTCCGGCCAACGGCCGGGTCTGCCGCGGATTGCGCTCTGTATGGCCAGGGCCACCCAACGTTGCGTGTGCAACCATCGTGCCGTGCGGTGGTGCGCCCGTGGCAGAATCGGGCAGCTGCTCCTTCTGCCTGTGAACGATGTCGACTCCTGCCGCTGCACCCGCCGCCAACGCTCCACGCCGCATCCTGCTGGCCAGCCTGATCGGCACCACCATCGAGTTCTTCGACTTCTACATCTACGCCACGGCGGCGGTGCTGGTGTTTCCGCACCTGTTCTTTCCCGACAGCAGCGACGGCGCGGCCTTGCTGCAATCGCTGGCGACCTTCGCGGTGGCCTTCATCGCGCGTCCGGTCGGGTCGGCGGTGTTCGGCCACTACGGCGACCGGATCGGGCGCAAGGCCACGCTGGTGGCGGCGCTGCTGACCATGGGCGTGTCCACGGTGGCGATCGGCCTGCTGCCCACGCACGCCAGCATCGGCCTGGTGGCGCCGGCGCTGCTGGCGCTGTGCCGGTTCGGGCAGGGCCTGGGGCTGGGCGGCGAATGGGGCGGAGCGGTGCTGCTGGCGACGGAAAACGCGCCGCCCGGCAAGCGTGCCTGGTACGGCATGTTCCCGCAGCTGGGTGCACCCCTGGGGTTCCTGTTGTCGGCCGGCATCTTCCTGCTGCTCGGGCGCGCGATGAGCGATGCCGATTTCCTGCAGTGGGGCTGGCGCGTGCCGTTCCTGGCCAGCTCGCTGCTGGTGGCGGTGGGCCTGTGGGTGCGCCTGAACATCCATGAGACCCCGCAGTTCCGCGCCGCGCTGGCGCGCAACGAGCGGGTGCGGCTGCCCATGTGGACCGTGATCCGCCATCACTCCCGCAGCCTGGTGCTGGGCACGCTCGGTGCCTTCGCCACGTTCGTGCTGTTCTACCTGATGACCGTGTTCACCCTGGGCTACGGCACCACCGTGCTGCACTACACCCGTGAGCAGTTCCTGCTGATGCAGATGGTCGGCATCCTGTTCTTCGCCGCCGGCATTCCGCTGTCGGCGCGTTACGGCGACCGCTGGGGAACCCGGCGCACGATGATCGTGGCCAGCGGCCTGATCCTCGGTTTCGGCGTGGTGTTCGCCCCGCTGTTCCAGGCGGGCAGCCCGTGGATGGTGCTGGGCTTCCTGTCCTTGGGGCTGTTCCTCATGGGCTTGACGTACGGGCCCTGCGGCACCTTCCTGGCCGAGATCTACCCGGTGCAGGTGCGCTACACCGGCGCCTCGCTGTCGTTCAACCTGGCCGGCATCCTCGGTGCCGCACCGGCCCCGTACGTGGCGACGTGGCTGGCCGAGCGCTTCGGGCTGGTCGCAGTGGGCTACTACTTGTGCCTGACTGCCGTAGTGACCATCCTGGCATTGCTGGCGATGGGTCGGCCGGTCCGGGTCAGCGGAAGAACCGCTTGAGCGTACGGCCCAGCCAGCCACCCTGCTGGTGGTCGCGCGCGAACTGGTTGAGGTGCTGCTTGACCGACTCGGCGTAGGCCTTGTCGTCGCCACGGATGTGGTTGAACAGCCAGCGCGAGAGCATCGTGCGCAGCTCGTCGGTCACGTCTTCGCCGGCCTGGAAGCGCAGCCGGTACTCGGCCACCCGCTTGACGAAAATCTCGTGCACGCGCTTGTGCGCGGCGCAGAACGGATAGCCGGCTTCCTCCATCAGCTCTTCTTCGAAGGCGAAGTGCGACATGGTGTAGTCCACCAGTTCGTCGATCACCTCGGCCACCGCCACCTTGTGCAGGCTGGTCTGCGCCACGTGCAGGTGGTTGAGCATCTCGACGATCCGCATGTGCTGGTGGTCAATGACGTCGATGCCGATGTTCAGGTCGTCCTGCCAGACCAGAAGTGCCATGTCGTGTTTCCTGCGCTGTTCAACAGGAAACGACTCTAGGCAGGGCGGGGCGGCCCTGCGTTGATCTGGATCAAGGCGCCAGCGCGGGTTCCCGGGCGGCGGTGGCCACCCGCGTGCTGCATACCCGGTTGCGGCCCGCGGCCTTGGCCAGGTACAGCTGGCGGTCGGCCTCGGAAATCAGCCGGTGCAGCGAGTCGTGCTGCGGACGCAGGCAGCACAGGCCGATGCTCACCGTCATGCGCAGCGTGGTGTGGCCCAGGTCCACTTCAAGCGCGGCGATGCGCTGGCGCAGGATCTCGAAGTAGCCCACCGCCTCGTCTTCTTCCAGCCCCGGCACCAGCAGGCAGAACTCTTCGCCACCGAAGCGTGCGATCAGGTCCTGGTCGCGCGCATGGTCGGCCACTGCAGCGGCCACCGCGCGCAGCGCGTCGTCACCGGCTTCATGCCCGTGGGTGTCATTGATGTGCTTGAAGTGGTCGATGTCGATCATCGCCACGGCGACCTGCTCGCCCTCCAGCTGCAGCTTGGGCAGTTGGCGCTGGCTGTGTTCCAGGAAGAAGCGGCGGTTGGGCAGGCCGGTGAGGAAGTCACGCGTGGCCAGGTCCTGCAGCGTGCCGATCAGCTCCAGCTGGTCCACGTTCTGCGAGACGCGGCAGAAGAACTCCTCGCGCGAGAACGGCTTGCGCAGGAAGTCATTGGCGCCGTTCTTGAGGAAGCGCGGAATCAGCGACGGGTCGGTGTTGCCGGAAATGCCGATCACCGCCACCTTGTCGCGCGAGCGCAGGGTCCGCAGCCGGCGGGTGAATTCCACGCCCTCCATGCCGGGCATTTCCTGGTCGACCACCGCCAGCCGGATCGCCGGGTGTGCCTCGATCGCCTTCAGTCCCTCGGCGCCGTCGGCGGCTTCGTAGACGTCATGCCCGTACATGCGCAGCAGCGAGGCGGCGTACATCCGCGCGGACATCGAATCATCCACCACCAGCGCCGCGATACGGCGGTTGCGGTCCAGTCGCTGCACCAGCCACACCAGGTAGTCGATGCTGCCAGGCGTGTTCTTCAGTACGTAGTCGATGATCTGCTGCTGCAGCACGCGCTTGCGCAGGTCTTCGTCATACACCCCGCTGACCACGACGGTACGCAGCCCGCGCGACAGGAAATATTCCACCACCTTGTCGCGGTCGCCGTCGGCCAGCACCAGCCCGGTCAGCACCAGGAACCAGCCTTCCTCCTCATCCAGCAGGCGCCCGGCCTCGGCCAGGGAGGTGGCCACGGACACCGGCAGCTCAAGCCGCTGTTCGATGGCTTCCTTGAGCATGCTGGTGAACGTGCGCGAGTTCTCCACCAGCAGGATCCGCTGGGGGAGGGAGTCAGCGGGTTCGCTGTCGAAGGCGCCCTGAAACAGTGCCGGCATGTCGCGTACGCTCGATTTCCGAGAGGGTCGGAAGGAATATCGGCGTCTTCACACGCGACTTTAGGGTCAATGCGCGGATCTGTGATCCGCGACCCCCGTCCGAGGCGCACCACGAGTCGATCGACCCATATCCAAATGGGCCCTCAACAACGCGTAATGACACGCCATGCGTGTCAACCGCGCGCAGCGCGGCACAAGCCGCCGAAGCCGGGCGCCATCTGCACCCGGCCCATGCAGCCGGCGTTGACCGCGGGCCGAAGCCGCCTACAAGTTCCTCGACGTGCCCAGCCTGCAGCCTCAGGCGACGAACTGGCGGTCCCAGCGAGCTTCGTACTCGGCGCTGTCCATTGGCCTGGCTGAGACGAGATCCAACCCCCCATTGGGCATCGAAATGACGCGCCCGGCAGAGCTCGTGAAGAAGGATTCGCAGTACTCAAGTGCGCTGCGAGCCTCATCAAGGAGGGGTACTCTCCCCTTCGGCAACGGGAGATCACCCAGTTTGAACATGTCGACGAAGTCAACCAGTTGTTTGCGAACCTCGTCTTTGCTCTCGCATTCAACGAGCTTACCAATGAGTGCGTCCCCAGCGGCAGTGCCAGCCCAATCACTCAAGGAGGTGCCCAGGTTGTTAGGTTGGCTCCCAGCGTATGTCGCATTGCTCAGCAGCTTTGCGCAGACGATGCCAGCGAGTGCCTGCGCACCAATCCTGTCAACCGAGTGGCCATCCGGCTTGATTGGGGCGGAACAGGCGTTACAACGTTCGTCAATCTCCTCAAGCCGACTGCGGATCTGATCAGGCGAAGACAACATTGCTGTGTGCAGGTGCTGACGTGCATCACCAAAACGTCCGCTGATGGCAGATTGTGCGAGGGATTTCGTTGCCTTGCCAAGCGCCACATGGGCATCTGTTGAGGGGGCGAGGGTCATGCGGACCCGCATGGTGTCGATCAGTGCGTGGCCATGTCACTGGGCGTTGGAAGCGGTAAGCGGGCGTACCAAGACTGTAGGCAGGGCTTGGCGGCTGAAGCACAGCGCGTCGACTATCTGGATGCCTTCGAGGCTGTGCTGGAGGCTGGCAAGGCCCGGGGTATTCCCTTGCGGATGGGCCGCTGAGGTGCAAGACGACCTGTTCGCATTAACTGGGCTCACGACGATGCTGAAGTTCTCGTGGTTCGGCGCGCCAGCGTGGTCAAGTCCCTTGCTCGTGACCTTCACGAATCGATCATCTCATTCGTCCTGACTCCAGCCGGTCAATCCGAAGGAAGAATCAATCGCAACCTCAATTGAATGAGAGCTCGGGCACGTACAAGCTTGTTTCCGGTCACTACGATTCCTCTGTGCCCGCAACTCTGGTCCGCAACGCATGGACAACCTCTACAAGGAAGTGACCCCACTACTCACGTTCCTGCTGCCAGGCTTCCTTTCCGCATGGATGTTCTATGGACTTACGTCACATCCCAAGCCAGGACAGTTTGAAAGAACCATTGAAGCATTGGTTTTCACATTTGTCGTACAAGGCCTTATCGAACTGATCCAGCTGTTGCTGGAAGTCGTTGGAAGAACCTTTGCGATCGGAGCGTGGACGGCCACCAGCCAGGTGCTGTGGTCGGTGATTGTCGCAATACTGTTGGGATCGACCGTAGCGGCAGCGGTGAACAAGGACGTGTTCCACACTTGGCTGCGAAGGAAGGGATTAACGTCGCGCAGTTCGCATCCCAGCGAATGGTTCTGCGTTCTGGCGTCCCATTCTTCGGACGTCATTCTTCATCTCAAGGATGGCAGGCGGCTGACAGGTTGGCCCAAGGAATGGCCTGTCGATCCATGCATGGGGCAGTTCTATCTTCAGGACCCGGCGTGGATACTCGAGGACGGCCCCCCGCTCGTCCTTGCTGCCCTCGATGGCATAATCATTCGCGCAGAGGATGTTCGATGGGTCGAACTGTTACCCGCTAAAGGAGGCGACGATGGCATTTCTCCGTAAAGGCTCAAATCCGCCACTTCCGGCTGGCCGGCGCCCTGATCCTGCGACCCCGGGTGCGCCACCGCGCATCAAACGCCCTCAGCTCCCCCCCAATCCGCCGCCTGCACCCAAGCGGCCGTAGTGCCACGCCCTGCGTGGCAACCTCGGCTCACCCCACCACATCCCGCAACTTGTACCAGGACATCGCCGCCACCAGCAGCGGCATGCGCAGCAGCTTCCCGCCGGGGAAGCGCCCATGCGGAATGCGTTCGAACACATCCAGCCGTTCGTTCTGTCCGGCAATGGCCTCGGCGATGATCGCGCCGGCCAGCCCGGTAGCCGCCACGCCATGGCCCGAGAATCCCTGCGCGAAGTACACGTTCGGGGTGAGCCGGCCCCAGTGCGGGGCGCGGTTGCGGGTGATGTCCACGTAACCGCCCCAGACCTGGTCCATGCGCACGTCGGCCAGCTGCGGGAAGACCTGGTGCATGCGCCGCGTCATCACCCCGCGCAGCCCGGGGGGCGGCAACGCGGAGTAGCTGGCGCGCCCGCCGAACAGCAGCCGGTGGTCGGCGCTGAGCTTGAAGTAGTCCAGCGCCCAGCTCACATCGGCCACCGCCATGTCGTTGCGGATCAGCGAGCGTGCGCGCGCGGCGCCCAGCACCTCGCTGGCGCCGATGTAGGTGCCCACCGGCATGATCCGGCTCTCCAGCTCCGGCGCGATGCCCTGCAGCCAGGCGTTGCCGGCGATTACCACCTGCCCGGCGCTGACCGTCCCCTGTGCGGTGCGCAGCTGCGGCCGGGTGCCGCGGACCAGTTCAACCACCGGGCTTGCTTCATGGATGACCACGCCCAGGCCCTCGGCGGCCCGCGCCAGGCCCTGCGCATACGCGAGCGGGTGCAGGTGGCCACTGGCCGCATCGAACATCGCGCCTCGATAGCGCGGGCTGTCCAACTGCGTGCGCAGCGCGACCTGGTCCCACCACTGCAGCGGGTAGTCGTAGCGTTCGGCGAGCGTCAGCAGCCCTTGGCGCAGTGTTTTTTCCTGGCGCAGGCTGATCGGCACGCTGGCATGGCCGTCGCGCCAATCGCAGTCGATGGCGTAGTGCTGCAGGCGGTGACGCAGCAGGGCCATGCCGTCGCGCGAGAAGTCGAACAGCCGTCGTGCATCGGCATGGCCGACCAGCCGTTCCAGCGTATCCACCTCGCAGCCGTAACCGACAATGGCTTGCCCCCCGTTGCGCCCGGATGCGCCCCAACCGACGCGGTGCGCCTCCAGGATCGTCACCCGGTAGCCACGCTCGGCCAGCGACAGCGCCGCCGAGAGGCCGGTATAGCCCGCCCCCAGCACGCACACGTCGGTGGCATGGTCGCCGCGCAGCGGGGTACGCAGTGGGGACGCCGGTACGCTGTCGGCATACCAGCTCGGTGCGTGTGCCTGGCCGGGGAGGTTCATGGTCGGCACGTAGCAGCAGGGGAGCGAACGGCAGTCATGGGTACAGCATGCCAGCAACCGGCGCCCGACAGGCGTGACGGCAGCGCACGGTTGCGCGGTGTCAGCGGGCAGGCGTAACGTGCAGCCAGGCCATTCGGGCACGACGCAGGTGCGTTGCACCCGGTTCAATCACGGCATTTTCCACGCCTTCGGCGATGCTTGTCGCCGTTGCTCACGCACAGCAGACCGCTCATGACCACCCGAACGCGTTCGCGCAAATCCCCTTCTCCGTCGCGCAAGACGGCCGCACCGTCGCGCAAGGCACCCTCGCGCAAGGCCGCGGCCAAGCCCGTGGCCGAGGAGAGCGCCCTGCTGCGCTGGCTCAAGGAGCGCCACATCACCGAGGTGGAATGCCTGGTGCCGGACATCACCGGCAACGCCCGCGGCAAGATCATTCCTGCTGACAAGTTCTCGCACGACTACGGCACACGCCTGCCCGAAGGCATTTTCGCCACCACCGTCACCGGCGAATTCCCGGACGACTATTACGAACTGACCTCGCCGTCGGACTCGGACATGATCCTGCGCCCCGATCCGGACACCGTGCGCATGGTGCCCTGGGCCACCGACCCCACCGCGCAGGTGATCCACGACTGCTATACCAAGCACGGCGAGCCGCATGAGCTGGCGCCGCGCAACGTGCTGCGCCGGGTGCTGGACGCCTACGCCGAGCTGGGCCTGCGCCCGGTGGTGGCCCCGGAGCTGGAATTCTTCCTGGTCCAGAAAAACACCGACCCGGACTTCCCGCTGCTGCCGCCCGCCGGCCGCTCCGGCCGCCCGGAGACCGCGCGGCAGTCCTATTCGATCGATGCGGTGAACGAGTTCGACCCCATTCTCGATCTCATGTACGACTACTGCGATGCGATGAAGCTGGACGTGGACACGCTGATCCACGAGTCCGGCGCGGCGCAGCTGGAGGTCAACTTCACCCACGCCAACGCGATGGACCTGGCCGACCAGGTGTTCCTGTTCAAGCGCACCATGCGCGAGTCGGCCATGCGCCACGGGGTCTATGCGACGTTCCTGGCCAAGCCGATGGAGACCGAACCGGGCAGTGCCATGCACATCCACCAGAGCCTGGTGCGGATCAGCGACGGCCACAACGTGTTCAGCGGCGACAACGGCGGCGAGGACTTCAGCCCGCTGTTCGGCCATTACCTGGCCGGCCTGCAGAAATACGTCCCGGCGGCGATGGCGTTCTTCGCCCCCAACGTGAACTCCTACCGTCGCCTGGTATTTGGCGAGGTGTCGCCGAGCAACGTGCACTGGGGCTTCGACAACCGCACCTGTGGGTTGCGCGTGCCGATGGACACCCCGGAAAACATGCGCGTGGAGAGCCGCTTCGCCGGCTCCGACGCCAATCCGTACCTGGCCATGGCGGCCACGCTCGCGGCGGGCCTGCTGGGCATCCGTGAGCAGGGCTCGCCCACCGCGCCGATCGCCGGCAGCGCCAAGGAGCTGGGCTACGACCTGCCGCGCTCGCTGGGCGAGGCGCTGGACGGGCTGGAACGCTGCCCGGAACTGCGCGAGATGCTGGGCGAACGCTTCTGCCGTGCCTACGTGTCGGTCAAGCGCAAGGAATACGAGACCTTCTTCAGGGTGATCAGCTCCTGGGAGCGCGAGTTCCTGCTGCTGAACGTCTGACCGGGGCAGGGCTGGGCAGGGCGCCGGCGGACCTGCCCGCCCGATCAGGCATGGCCGTGAGGAGCGCGTGCTGGGAAAATGGTCGCCTGCCCGTTAGGCTGACACCGGTCGTACCGGCCTGGCCGGTTCCCCCACCTCGCACCCGATCTGTTGGAGAGTCCGATGAAGCTGCGAATCCTCACCCTCGGCATTGCCGTCACGATGCTCAGCGCCTGCGGCGGCGGTGCCAAGCAGGACGACAGCAAGGTGCTGAACGTCTACAACTACAGCGACTACATCGCTGAAGACACCATCCCCAACTTCGAGAAGGCCACCGGCATCAAGGTGACCTACGATGTGTTCGACAGCGACGAGATGGTGGAAACCAAGCTGCTGGCCGGTGGCAGTGGCTACGACGTGGTGGTGCCCACGCTCAACTTCTTCGGCCGCCAGATCCAGGCCGGCGTGTTCCTTCCGCTGGACAAGAGCAGAATTCCGAACCTGGCCAATCTCGATCCGGAGATGATGAAGCGCATCGCGCAGCAGGATCCGGACAACAAGTACGGCGTGCCGTACATGATCGGCACCACCGGCATCGGCTACAACGTGGAGATGCTCAAGGAGCGTTTCGGCGGCAGCACCGAGATCGCCAACAGCTGGGACCTGATCTTCAAGCCGGAAAACATCGCGAAGATGAAGGATTGCGGGATCACGATCCTGGATACCCCGGCCGACATGATTCCCATCGCGCTGCACTACCTGGGCGAAGATCCGCACAGCCACGACCCGGCCGTGATCCAGAAGGCGGCCGACCTGCTCAAGAGCATCCGGCCGTACGTGCAGAACTTCCACTCGTCGCAGTACGTGGGCTCGCTGGCCAACGGTGGCACCTGCCTGGTGGTGGGCTGGTCGGGCGACATCATCCAGGCCCGCGACCGCGCTGCCGAGGCGGCCAACGGCGTGACCGTGGCCTACTCGATTCCGAAGGAAGGCGCGCCGCAGTGGTTCGACATGCTGGCCATCCCCAAGGATGCCAAGCACCCCGAAGCGGCCTACGCCTTCATCAACTACCTGCTGGACCCGAAGGTGGCCGCGGCCAACACCAACTTCATCCACTACGCCAATCCGGTCGGCGCGGCCACCCCGTTGGTGGACGAAGCGATCCGCACCGATGCGACCATCTACCCGCCGGCCGACGTGGCCGCGAAGATGTTCACCTACTCGATCAACCCGCCGGAAGTGGACAAGCTGTATACCCGGTTGTGGACCGAGGTGAAGACCGGTCGCTGAGCTACCCGAGTGCTTGAATGCCAGGCCGCCGGCGCACATCCCGGCGGCCTTTTTCATGCGCGTGGTGCAGGCGTGGCCGATGCAGCAAGGTGACGCATGATGGCGGGCAACAGCTCAGCCGCATCGCGTCCGCCGTTGCACAGGAAGTTGGAACTCGGCCGCTGCAGGTTGTACATGCCGAGGAAGAACAGCCCGGCCTGCGGAGACACCCCATGTTCGCCCAGCGGATAGCCGCGCGCGTCGAGCACGCCGGGTACATCGAGCCACGGCCAATGCGCCTCGAATCCGGTGGCGAGCACGAGCGAACCGATGCCCTCGTCATCCAGGCGGAGGCAGCGCGGCGCGGCCTCCGGTTCCCAATCCAGGTAGACCTCTTCGGGCAGGTAGCGCGCGTCGTCGGTAGGTACCTCAAGCGTCGAGGCGTAGTGCGCGTCCGCCATGTCGTTCAGATGGTTGAACTCGGCACGCGTGCCGGCGACCGCCGCACGGATCTGCGGCCGTACGTCGCGGAACTGCGCGATGTGGCCTTCCAGGTGTTCCAGCTTGCCGAGCAGCACGATGCCGTCGCGGTGCATTGACAGCAGGCTGATCGAGCTGCCCATGCCCAGCGCACCGGTCCCGGATACCAGGGGGAACTCGGCCGTTCTTGCCTTCTGCAGGGCGCCCGGCACCCGCGCGACCACGTCCGGGCGCTCGCTCACGTGCCGGTGCAGCAGCCCCTGCATGTCCCACCAGTGCATGGAATCGCGGCCGCGTACCCGGCGGATGTGCGAGAAGCGGTCGGCCATCGACCAGAACACCTTGCGTCCCGCCGCGCGCAGGTCCTGCGCGATCTGCGCGCCGGACTGGCCACCGCCGATCACCAGCACGGCGCCCGGGCCAAGCTGTTGTGGCCGCCGGTAGTCGCCGGAATGAAGGACCTCCAGCCCGGGAGCGGGGGAGAAGAACGGCCGCGGCCAGCGCGGGCGCCGGTACTCCCCGCTGGCCACCACGACGCAGCGTGCATGCAGCATGCCGTCACTGGTTTTAACGCGATATCCATTCCCTGCAGGGAACACCCGCTGCACGGTGCAGTTCTCCACGACGGGCAGCTGCCGCTGACGCGCATAGCCGGTCAGCATGTCGATGACCTCCGGCGCGGTGGCAAATCCGGTCGGGTCCGGACCCTCGTAGCGGTAACCGGGCAGGGCGGTGAGGAAGTTGGGCGTGTTGAGGCGGAAGGAATCCCATCGTCGGGTCCAGCTGGCGCCGATGGTCTCCGCCTCCAGCACCTGGTGGTGCACACCGGCCTCCATCAGGGTGGCAATGAGTGCCAGGCCCGAATGGCCCGCGCCGATGACCACCACATCAACCGGCGGTGGGGAGGGGGGCGGTGTTGTTTGATTCGTCCGCATGCGGGGCTCCTTGCGCGTTTGCCATCCACGCAGGTATCGCCTTCGCACCGCCGCTGGGTCAACGCAGTCTCGCCCAGAGTGTGATGGGCCGCGTGGCGCACGCGTCCTGCCGTGCCGAGGTGTGTCGTCGATCAAGAAACCGTCCAAGGTGGGTGCCCAGACGGCCACAGACGTCAGCCGACCGTTCGCAACCGGCCCGTCCCATCGGCCGCCCAGGCGCGGCGGCGTCAAGGCGCAGATGGACACCGAGGTGTGTCATGCGGAAGGCCGGCCGTGTCGCAGTCGAGCCGTTCACCTCGCCTCGGCAGCCGCCTGACTAGGGTGGGTGGGGTCTACCCCAGTCAGTGGGTGCCCAACCGCCACGATCCGGTATCGCTGCTGTCGCCAACGGCCGCTAAAATGGGCCATTCCCCTCCTGTCGCCGCTCCCGGAGCCGCTGCCCATGCCATTTGAAGCCAAGCCGGAAGGCGAGGTCGTCCCGGCCCTGGAGCCGGGCTATCTGTCCATCCGCGCGCTGCGCAAGGAGTTCGACGGGTTCGTCGCGCTCGACGATGTCAGCCTGGACGTGAACAAGGGCGAGATCTTCGCGCTGCTGGGCGGGTCGGGCAGTGGCAAGTCGACCCTGCTGCGCTGCCTGGGCGGCTTCGAAACGCCCACGGCCGGCACCATCGACCTGGATGGCCAGCGCATCAACGCGCTGCCGCCCTACCAGCGGCCGCTCAACATGATGTTCCAGTCGTATGCGCTGTTCCCGCACATGTCGGTCGAGCAGAACATCGCCTTCGGCCTGAAGCAGGACGGCCTGGCCCGCGACGCGATCCGCACGCGGGTGGGCGAAATGCTCGACCTGGTGCAGCTGGGCAAGCTGGCCAAGCGCAAGCCGCACCAGCTGTCCGGCGGCCAGCAGCAGCGCGTGGCGCTGGCCCGTTCGCTGGCCAAGGGGCCCAAGCTGCTGTTGCTGGACGAACCGATGGGCGCGCTGGACAAGAAGCTGCGCTCGCAGATGCAGCTGGAGCTGGTCAACATCATCGAAACCTCCGGCGTGACCTGCGTGATGGTCACCCATGACCAGGAAGAGGCGATGACCATGGCCACCCGCATCGCGGTGATGGACGCGGGCTGGATCCAGCAGGTGGGCAAACCGGACGAGATCTACGAGCAGCCGGCCAACCGCTTCGTGGCCAGCTTCATCGGCTCGGTGAACCTGTTTGAAGGGGTGATCGACGAGGACCTGCCCGAGTACGTCACCGTGCGCACGCCGTTGTTCCCGGCGCCGATCTATGTCGCGCACGGCATCACCGGCTACGAAGGCCAGCCGGTGGCGTTCGCGCTGCGCCCGGAGAAGGTGATGATCGGCAAGCAGGAGCCGGCCGGTGACACGAACAAGGCGCAGGGCGTGATCGAGGAGATCGCCTACTTCGGCAGTCACTCGGTGTACCACGTGCGCCTGCCGAGCGGCGCCAAGGTGCTGTCCAACTTCGCCAATTCGCAGCGCTGGGCCAGCGACGGGCTCACCTGGGGCGACAACGTGTGGGTGCATTGGCGCGACAACGACGGCGTGGTGCTCACCGCATGAACGCCACTGGCTGGAAGCGTTGGCTCCCGGGAACGCGCAGCGGTGTGATCGCCGCGCCGTACCTGTGGCTGCTGCTGTTCTTCGCGGTGCCGTTCGTGATCATCCTGATGATCTCGTTCGCGCGCACCCAGGTCGGCTCACCACCGTACACGTGGCTGCTGGAGTACGTGGACGGGGCCTTCTCGCTGAAGCTCAGCCTCGGCAACTACGCCGCGCTGGTCAAGGACAGCCAGTACCTGCTGGCCTACCTGAGCTCGATCAAGATCGCGGTGATCGCCACGCTGTTCACGCTGCTGATCGGCTACCCGATGGCGTACGTCATTTCGCGGATGCCGCCGGCGGCACGCAACGTGGCGATGATGCTGGTGGTGCTGCCGTCGTGGACCTCGTTCCTGATCCGCGTGTATGCCTGGATCGGCATCCTCGACCGCAATGGCCTGCTGAACCAGCTGCTGCTGAAGATCGGGCTGATCGATGCGCCGCTGCAGATCCTGTACACCCCGACCGCCGCCTACATCGGCATCGTGTACTGCTACCTGCCGTTCATGGTGCTGCCGCTCTACGCCAACCTGGTCAAGCTCGACAACCGGTTGCTGGAGGCGGCCTACGACCTGGGCGCCAAGCCGTGGCAGGCATTCCTGACGATCACGTTGCCGCTGTCGCGCACCGGCATCATCGCCGGCTGCATGCTGGTGATGATTCCGGCGGTGGGCGAGTTCGTGATTCCGGAGATGCTGGGTGGGCCGGACACGCTGATGATCGGCCGGGTGCTGTGGGGCGAGTTCTTCAACAACCGCGACTGGCCGACGGCATCTGCGGTGGCGATCGTGATGCTGGCGCTGCTGCTGGTGCCCATCCTGCTGTTCAACCGCGTGCAGCAGCGTGAGCTGGAAGGGAAGCTGACATGAGCATGGTGCGTCGCAGCCGCTGGCTGGGCTGGTCGGTGCTGGGGCTGGGCTTCGCCTTCCTGTACCTGCCGATCCTGCTGCTGATGGTCTATTCGTTCAACGCCTCCAAGCTGGCCACGGTCTGGTCGGGCTTCTCCACGCGCTGGTATGGAGAGCTGTTCAACAACCGGCAGATCCTGGACGCGCTGTGGATCAGCCTGAAGGTGGCGTTCTGGACGGCCAGTGCGTCCACGGTGCTGGGCACGATGGCGGCAATGGTGATGACGCGCTTCCGGCGCTTCCATGGCAAGACCCTGTTCGGTGCGTTGATCACCGCGCCGCTGGTCATGCCGGAGGTGATCCTGGGTTTCTCGCTGATGACGCTGCTGGTGGCGATGGGCGGAATTCCGGGCTTCCCCAGCCGGGGCGTGACCAGCATCTGGATCGCGCATGTGACCTTCACCCTGTCGTTCGTGACGGTGGTGGTGTCCTCGCGCCTGCAGGAGCTGGACCGTTCGCTCGAAGAGGCGGCGATGGACCTGGGGGCGAGCCGCCTGAAGGTGTTCTTCCAGATCACGCTGCCGATCATCGCCCCGGCGCTGGTGGCCGGCTGGCTGCTGGCGTTCACCCTGTCGCTGGACGACGTGGTGATTGCCAGCTTCGTGGCGGGCCCGAACTCGACCACGCTGCCGATGAAGGTGTTCGCCTCCGTGCGGATGGGCATCAAGCCGGAGATCAACGCACTGGCGACGCTGATGGTGCTGGCGGTGTCGATCGCGGCGGTGGTGGGCTGGTTCATCACCGCCCGCAGCGACAAGCGCCGGCAGCGCGACATGCAGATGGCGCTGCAGGACCGGTAGCGCGGACGGGTAGGGCGGCGCCGCCAACACCGGCAACATCCGGCTCACGGGGGCGGGCGCAGAATAGGGGCCTGTCTTTCGGAGCACCGCGATGACCGTTGAAATCGTCAACCCCGCCACCGGCCAGGTCACCTACCGGCATGAACTGCTGAAGGCCGCCGACATCGAGCAACGGCTGGCTGCCGCCGCCACGGCGTTCCCGTTGTGGTCGGCACATTCGCTGCAGGAACGCGGCGCGATCCTGCGTGGCATCGCCGCCCAGCTGCGTGCGCGCAAGGACGACATCCAGCAGGCCATGACCAGTGAAATGGGCAAGCTCAAGGGCGAGGCGCTGGCCGAGGTGGAAAAATGCGCGCAGGCCTGCGAGTACTACGCCGACCACGCCGCCGACTACCTGAAGCCGCAGCTGATCGATACCGAAGCGCAGCGCAGCTACGTGCGCTACGAGCCCATCGGGTGCGTGTTTGCGGTGATGCCATGGAACTTCCCGATCTGGCAGGTGTTCCGTTTCCTCGCGCCGGCCTTCATGGCCGGCAACGTGGCGCTGCTCAAGCACGCCAGCAACGTGCCGCAGTGCGCCGACCTGATCCTGGCGGTCTGCCGTGACGGTGGGCTGCCCGACGGCGTGTTCGATGTGCTGCACATCGACAACGACCAGGCCGCCGACGTGCTGCGCGACAAGCGGGTCAAGGCGGTCACGCTGACCGGCAGCGAGCGCGCCGGGCGCTCGATCGCGGCCAATGCCGGCGACCAGCTCAAGAAATGCGTGATGGAGCTCGGCGGCAGCGATGCCTTCGTGGTGCTCGATGACGCCGATCTGGACAAGACGGTCGCCGCGGCAGTGAAGTCACGCTTCGACAACAGCGGGCAGACCTGCATCGCCGCCAAGCGCTTCATCGTGGTCGATGCGATCGCCGATGCGTTCGTGGAAAAGTTCGTGGCCGCCTCGGCGCAGCGCGTGTACGGCGACCCGCAGGACGAGAAGACCACCCTGGCCCCGATGGCCCGCGCCGACCTGCGCGAGGAACTGCACAAGCAGGTGCAGGCCAGCGTGGCCAAGGGCGCGAAGGTCCTGCTTGGCGGTGAGCCGGTGCCGGGCACCCATGCGGGCTATCCGGCCACGATCCTGGACCAGGTGGTGCCCGGCATGCCCGCCTATGACGAAGAGCTGTTCGGGCCGGTGGCCGCGATCCTGCGCGTACGCGATGACGCCGACGCGCTGCGGGTTGCCAATGACACCACCTTCGGGCTGGGCGGCAGCGTGTGGAGCGGCGACCCGGTACGCGGCGAGGGAATCGCCAAGCGGCTGGAATGCGGCGCGGCGTTCGTCAATGCCATCGTCAAGAGCGACGTGCGGTTGCCGTTCGGTGGCAGCAAGCGCTCGGGCTTCGGCCGTGAACTCGCCGACCACGGCATCCATGAGTTCATGAACATCAAAACCGTATACGTGGCCTAGAGCCACCGCACCCGCTTGAACAACCGGTACAGGCCCACGCAGATCGCGCCGACGCCGACGATCATTGCCGGGTACGCCCATGGCTGGTTCAGCTCGGGCATGTGGCTGAAGTTCATGCCGTACCAGCTGGTGATCAGGGTAGGGGCGGCCAGCAGTGCCGCCCATGCACCCAGGCGCTTGACCGTCTCGCCCTGGGCCAGCGTCACCAGCGACAGGTTGACGCTCAGCGCGGTGCCCAGCATCTCGCGCAGCGTATCGATCACATCGCTGATCCGCACCGCGTGGTCATGCACATCGCGCAGGTACAGCTTCACTTCCTCGGGCACCAGGTCGCCCTGGTAGCGCTTGATCTGCGCCAGCATGTCCTGCAGCGGGGCCACCGCCATGCGCATCTTGTTGAGTTCGCGCTTCAGTTCGTACAGGCGCACCACGGTCTGCCGCTTGTAGCTGTCGGAGAAGATGTCCTTTTCCAGCAGTTCCAGCGTGTCGCGGTAGCGCTGCGTGATGGGCAGGTAGTTGTCGACGACGAAATCCAGCACCGCGTACAGGCAGTAGGACGGGCCCATCCTGCGCAGCAGGTCCGGCTCGCGTTCCACCCGCGCGCGCGGCGCGGCGTACGACAGCGAGGCGCCGTGCCGCACCGTGACCAGGAAGCGGGGGCCAAGGAATGCGTGGGTCTCGCCGTAGGCGATGCGCTCGTCGACCATCTGCGCGGTAGTGACCACCACGAACAACGAGTTGCCGTAGGCCTCCACCTTCGGCCGCTGGTGCGCGTTGCGTGCGTCCTCGATGGCCAGCGAGTGCAGGCAGAACTCTTCCTGCAGCTTGAGCAGCACGCTGTCGGCGGGCTCGTACAGGCCCACCCAGACAAAGCCGTTGCCGCTCTCGATCACATCGCTGATCGCGTCCAGGCTGATGTCGTGGCGCTTGCCCTGGTCGTCATAGTGCACGCAGTTGATGACGCAGGGCGGGTTGGGCGTGGCAATGGCCGTGTTTTCCATGGGCGGTATCGTGCGTCAGCGGACCGTGACAGGCGGGTCACGACGGCCCAGCACCCAAGCCAGGGCAACGTGCAGCGGTAGCAGCAGCACGATCCATTGCAGGTTGTACTGGGCCTGCAGGCTCAACCAGTGCAGCACCAGCCCCAGCGCCGAGAGTGCGGCCACGGTCCACAGCAGCCAGCGGAATGCGGCGCGCGGCGTTCGTCCGCGCAGCAGCGTCACCGCGCCCGGCAGCAGCGCAAGGCACAGGGGCGAGAGCTGCAGCAGGTTGCGGTTGGCCCAGGCGGCCTGGTGGGCGCTGAAGCCCCACAGGAAGGTCAGCAGCGCACCGGCGATACCGCAGAACAGCCACAGCGGCAGCGCCAGCCCGCCCAGCAGCCGGCGGCGCTGGCGCAGCGCGACCACTGCGGCGGCCAACACCAGCCCGCACAGCAGCCACGGCCACCAGCGGCGCGCCGATTCCGCCGGCTCCGGGGCAACCCGGTGCGGCAGCAGTTCCTGTTCGGCCTGCACCAACGGGCGGCCGTCGCTGTTGCGCACCTGGCGCAGCGCGTCGGCCAGGCGCATCGGCACGAAGGCTTCCTGCCAGCGCGACAGCGGCTGGTCGGCGAAGGGACCCAGACCGATGTCGAAGCCCAGCCACATCCACGGCGCCGGCGACGCCAGGCGCACCGATTCACTGCGGTAGGTGTTGCCGCGCGAGCGGCCCGAGAGCTGCGAATGCAGCCCGCCACCCAGTGCGCCATCGATCGCATCGCGGACCATGGTGGCGCAGTTGGCGGTGTAGTAGTCGTAGCGGTAGCGGGCGTTTTCAGGCTTGGCGCGCTCGGCCAGCGAGGCGGCGAGGGTGCCTGCCTGTTCCGGGCTGAGGTCCAGCCACTGCAGGTTGGCGCCGCGCCCACTGTCGCGGTAATAGGACAGATCCTGCTCCAGCGGCAGCGCGACCAGGTAATACATCATCTCGCCGCGGATGAAGCGGCCGATGAAGTCCGGTTCGGACGGGTCGAAGTAGCCGAAGTTGTACGAGGTCGCCTGCCCGGTGACCGGGTCCAGCACCACGATGGCATCGTGCCCGAAGCGCTCGAAGAAGATCGAGCCGGGCTTCATGGTCACGATGCCGATGCGCGGCGGCGGCGCATCGGCCGTTGCAGCCGCCTCCGCGACGGGCGTGGCGGGCGGCTCAGGGGCGGCCAGCGCGGCCAGGGGCAGGCCGGCGACGCCGACCAGGACCAGCAGGAACAACAGGCGGCACAACGGCCACCGCATCAGCAGGGGCCGCATGGCGGGACTCAATCCTCGTTGTTGGTGTCGGCCGGCAGCACCGTCACATGGAAAGCCTGCACGCGACGGGCATCGGCACGCGCGACCCGGAACACGAAACGGTCCAGGGTGAGTTCGTCGCCGGTCTCCGGCAGGTGCCCGATCGCCTCGGTGACCAGGCCGCCGATGGTGTCGTAGTCATCGTCGGGGAACGTGGCGCCGAAGCGCTCGTTGAAGTCCTCGATGGCGGTCAGCGCATCGACCACGTACTGGCCGTCGGCCTGGATCGCGATCTGTGCGGTGTGATCCTCGGCCTCGTCGTGCTCGTCGTCGATCTCGCCGACGATCTGTTCCAGCACGTCCTCGATGGTGACCAGGCCGGCGACGCCGCCGTACTCGTCCACCACGATGGCCATGTGGTTGCGCGAGAGCCGGAACTCCTTGAGCAGCACGTTGAGCTTCTTCGCCTCGGGAATCAGCACCGCCGGGCGCAGCAGTTCGCGCACGTTGGCCGGACCGTTGTCGGCGACCACGCCGCGCAGCAGGTCCTTGGCCAGCAGGATGCCCAGGATGTCGTCCTTGTTGTCGCCGTGCACCGGGAAGCGCGAATGGCCGGATTCGACCACCTGCTTCATCAGTTCAAGGAACGGGGCTTCCACCGGCAGCGAGACCATCTGCGAGCGCGAGATCATCACGTCGCCAACGGTGAGCTCGGCCACCGAGATCGCACCTTCCATCATCCGCAGCGTATCGGCGGCGATGAGGCCGTCGTCGTGCGCGGTGTGCAGTACCGCCACCAGCTCGTCGCGGGTGTGGGGTTCGCCGGAGAAGGCAGACGTCAGGCGTTCAAGCCAGCTGCGCTTCTTCTCATTTTGCTCCGCACTGGAGCCACTACTGTCGTCGTCAGACATCTCTGGAAAAAAGGCACCCGGCGAGCCGGGCGTTGGCGCCAGTCTATCAGGATGCGGGCCGCTGTCAGCGCCCGTCCGGCGGGGTATTCACGGACGGGGGCAGCGGGCGGGCCGGCGCCTGCGGGGCATCGGCCGGCAGCGCGTCCTCGGCCGGCAGGTCCAGGCTGTAGGTGCAGCCGGCCAGGGTCTTGCCGGGGTGGGTCTTGACCGTGGACAGGCTCAGGATGATCGATTCGATCATCGGCTCGCCCGTGCGCGGATCGGTCACGTCCTGGCTGACCACCTCGCGCCCGGCCATGAACTTGTCCGGGTTGTCGACCCCGTCCTCCAGCGCCAGGGTCCTGGCCAGCGGGCGCGGATCGGCCACGTCCAGGATCGCCATGATGCTGGCCCCGGACACCGTCACGTACTCGGTGCGCTGGCCGAATACGGTCAGCGGCGTGGCCAGGCGGAACTCGCTCATGAACGGGTTGGTCTGCGGCAGCGGCTGCAGGCCGTTGGCCACGGCCTTGAGCGGGTCGGCCACCACCGGCGCCAGGGCGTCGTAGTCGGCCAGGCGCTGGCGGCATTCGATCAGCGCGGCCAGGTCGAGCGGGGCGGCGGAAGCGGTGGCGGGCAGCAGGGCCAGCAGGCCCAGGCAGGCGGTCTTGAAAGCGGTCATCGAAAGATCCGTGGGGTTGCCGGTGGTGCGGCTCAAAGCTCGTTGGCGTAGGGGTCGTCGATGCCCAGCTCGGCGAGGATGTCGCGCTCCAGCTGCTCCATGGCCTCGGCTTCCTTGTCGTCTTCGTGGTCCCAGCCGAGCAGGTGCAGGACGCCGTGTACCGTCAGGTGCGCGTAGTGGGCGTTCAGCGCCTTGTCCTGCTCGCCGGCCTCGCGTTCCACGACCGGGGCGCAGATCACCAGGTCGCCGAGCAGCGGGAACTTGACCCCCTTGGGCAGACCCTCGGGAAGCTCGGCGGGGAAACTGAGCACGTTGGTGGCGTAGTCCTTGCCACGGTAGTGCCGGTTCAACGACTGGCCCTCCTTGGCATCCACCAGGCGGATGGCCAGGTCGGCTTCGCGGATGCGGCCCTTGAGCGCGGCCGCGACCCATTTGCGGAAACTCACCGCGGACGGCAGCCCGGCCCGGGGCAGGGCGTAGCTCACGGCGACATCGAGGCGGACGGGACCTTTGGTCATGACAGGCAATTCCGGGTAATCAAACAACACAGGTGACAAGGTGGAAGAACGGCTGGCCGTTCTCCAATCGATAGCTCCACATGCCTAACGGCCCCTCATGGCAGGTGGTTTCGCGGAGCATGACAGCAGCTTCGGCACGGGCCTGTCCGTCCACGGTGACCATGGCCTGGCCGGATTTCAACAGCTGGCCGAGTAGATATTGTGCATCGCCCAACCGTTCCAGCGGAACGCTGCGGCAGCCGTAGCGGTCTGCGGTGTCGGCATCCAGCTGGACCCACGCGTGGGCGCGGTCGCCCCATACCCGCGCCAGGTGCTCCGGGTCGGGGGCGCCCTGCGGCCTGGGTCCGGTCGGCCGCGCGGCAACGTAGCGCTGCAACACCGGTTCGGGCACCGCGACGGACACGTCGCTGGATACCCGCACCGACAGGCACGGCGCGGTCATCGTCTGCAGCGTCGCCACGCGCTGGCGAAGCACGGGCGCACGTGCACCCTCGTCGGCCCGTGCGGTCGCCAGTGTCGCCAGTGCAGCGGCCAACAGCAGCGTGCGCGCCTGCATGGGGCCTACTCCGCCCCCGGCTTGAGCTGCTGCAGGTCGCGGCGGTCGTAGGCGCTGACGATGCGGGCCACCAGCGGGTGGCGGACCACGTCGCGCGCCTCGAAGAAGGTGAAGCTGACCCCGTCCACGTCGCGCAGCACCTCGATCGCATCGCGCAGCCCGGATTTGACGTGCTTGGGCAGGTCGGTCTGGGTCAGGTCGCCGGTGACCACGGCGGTGGAGCCGAAGCCGAGCCGGGTCAGGAACATCTTCATCTGCTCCACCGTGGTGTTCTGCGCCTCGTCCAGGATCACGTAGGCATCGTTGAGCGTTCGTCCGCGCATATACGCCAGCGGTGCGATCTCGATGACGTTCTTCTCCAGCAGCTTGAGCACTTTTTCCACGCCCAGCATTTCATACAGGGCGTCATACAGCGGGCGCAGGTAGGGGTCCACTTTCTGGCTCAGGTCGCCGGGCAGGAAGCCGAGCTTCTCGCCGGCTTCCACCGCCGGGCGCACCAGGATCAGCCGCTGCACGCGCGATTCATTGAGCGCATCCACGGCGCTGGCCACCGCCAGGAACGTCTTGCCGGTACCGGCCGGGCCGATCCCGAAGTTGATGTCGTGGGTGGTGATCTGGTGCAGGTAGCGGGCCTGGTTGGCGCCGCGGCCGCGCACCGTGCCGCGCTTGACCTTGATGGTCACTTCCTGCGCGTCGTAGCTGCGTTCGACCACGTGCTCGACGTTGGCCTGGTTCAGGCGCAGGTGGATGGCGTGGCTGTCGAACGTTGCCTCACCCGCTTCGATGTACAGCGCCTCGATCAGCTTCTGCGCTTCCTCGGCCACGAGCGTGGGACCGGTGACCCGGAACACGTGCCCGCGGTTGGCGATCTCGACGCCGAGCTTGAGTTCGATCTGGCGCAGATGCTCGTCGAAGGGGCCGGCCAGGTTGGCCAGGCGTTCGTTGTCTTCCGGGGCCAGGGTGAAGTCGCGGTGTGCCAGTGCTGTCATTGCGTTCGGCGGCCGCGGTCGCAATGACCCTGCCGCGAGCTTGGGAAAGGAACCACAGGGTAGCGCGCGCACCCGGGCGCCGCCACAGCATCGACCCTGCCGCGCTTTTCCACAGCCGCTGTGCAGCGCCGGTGCAGCAACCTGTGGATAGTCGGTGGCGGCCTTAGTGCCGCAACGATCCCGTGCGCATGGTCAAAAAAGCGTCAAACCCGGCGGGGTTTTCCACACCGCTTGTGGGCGGTTGCGCGGGAAACATGTGGATAAGCCGCCGTACCCCAATGAGCGCAACGGCTGCGCGGCCGTGATCATTTCATGACCACCGACGCGCGGCCTGACCGGCCCTTCACACCTGTATGCGCAAGGTGACGAATCGCGCCGCCGCGTCCTTCCTGCCGGAGTTCCGCCCCTGGCGATCCTGCGCTTCCGCAAGCGCCTGGATTGAGCCGGGACCGCGCAG
>NZ_DAMCID010000030.1:17068-43097 GCF_032099025.1 Stenotrophomonas sp. | reverse complement strand
CCGTCGCCTGCCTCACCGCCGTACTGGCCTGTACCGCCCCGGCCCTGCACGCCCAGATGGGCACCCGCGCCTACGCCCCGGAGAACCTGTCGCAGCTGTCCTCCAACGACCGCGCCCGGGTGATTTCCGAGGAATATGCCGACCAGTCCAATGGCCGGCGCATCCCGGACGACCAGCTGCGCTTCTACCTGGCCCAGGTCAACTCCGGCTGGGGCTTCTCGCGCATCAAGCAGGACATCGCCACCTCGCTGGGCGGCTCGGGGTCCGGCGGCGGCTGGAACGGGGGGGGTGGCGGCGGCAACAACGGCACGGTCCGCTGCGAAAGCCAGGACAACCGCCAGCGGGTCTGCACCACCGGCTGGCGCAGCGCACGGCTGTCCCGGCAGATTTCCGGCACCCGCTGCGTGGAAGGCAGCAACTGGGGGTCGCGCAACGGGCAGGTCTGGGTCAGCGGCGGCTGCCGGGCCGAATTCGCCGAAGGCCGTGGCGGGAGCATTGGCGGCCCGGGCGGCAGCGGCGGCACCATCCGCTGCGAGAGCCAGGACAACCGCGAGCGCACCTGTTCCACCGGCTGGCGCAATGCCACCCTGGTCCGGCAGATCTCCGGCACGGCCTGCGTGGAGGGCCAGACCTGGGGCGTGCGCAACGGCGCGATCTGGGTCAATCGCGGCTGCCGCGGTGAATTTGCCGAATCACGCGGCAACTGGGGCGGTGGCGGCGGCAACAGCAACTACAGCGTGACCTGCAGCAGCAACGACAAGCGCCAGCAGACCTGCGCCTGGGATTCGCGCCAAGGCCGGCCGGTCGTGGTCCAGCAGTTGTCCGGTACCGCCTGCGTGGAAGGCCGCAGCTGGGGCTATCGCAATGGCACGCTGTGGGTCAGCGGCGGCTGCCGGGCGAGATTCGGCGCGCGCTGAGGCGACGGCGGCCCGACCAATGGTCGGGCGAAGAACAGCCACCCACATGCGGTGGCTCTACGGCGCCGGTGGCGCCTCCGCACCCCACGGGGCCCGTGGCAGCGCCACCGGCTTGCCAAGGTCGAACACCACCTGGAAGCGACGGCCATCGGGCCGGGTGAGCTCGTAGACGAAGCGTTCGTCAGGCTCCACCTCCATCGCCCAGGTATTGCGCACCGAGGCCTCCATGCCGGCCTTGCGGAACATCGCCACCGAATCGGCATCCACCGGGAACGCCTGCCGCTGGGCGGTGCCCGGCGGTGTGCTGTCGCCACCGTACATCGTGACTGCATCGGGGCTGCCGTCGGCATGGCGGTGGTCGTGCTTCAGGCGCAGACCGGTGTCGGTGCGGCTGAGCACCCAGGTGCGTGAATGATCATCGCCTACATGGAACGGGATGCGCAGCTCGTGTGCCGAATCCTCGCACCCCCGCACATGCATCACCAGCCGCTTGCCATCGAACGGATCCGGCGCGGCACTACGTGGCGTGTTGACGGCGACATGGCCTTCAAAGGCCTTGCCACAGTGAGCGGCAACCGCCGCAAGGAATGCATCGGCCGGGGCCATTGCAACGTCATGGGCAACGCTGTCGCGCTGGCCCGTGCAGGCGGCGAGCAGCATGGCAGCCGCGAGCGGCAGGAACGTGTACACAGTCATGCCCCACCCTAGCCCGCATGCGTGCGCAGCGCAAATTCGGACGTCATTCCGACATGCACGCTCCGGACATGGTGTTTATTGCGACTGTGGTAGGGTCATAGTCGTGACCGGTTCGCCTTCCCCACGAAGGTCGCACGCGTGTTGCGGCTGACCGCCCTGCTGACGGGAGTAGCGCTGCTGTTGACTGGCAGCGGGCTTCTGGGCACGTTGCTGGCGGTGAGCGGCGGTGAGGCCGGCTTTGGTGCCGGTACGTTGGGCCTGGTGATGTCGGGTTACTTTGCCGGCTTCTTCATGGGTACCTTCTTTGCACCGTCGTTGATAGGCCGCATTGGCCATATCCGCGCGTTCGCCTTCTTCGCCGCCCTCGCCGCCATCGCGGTGCTGCTGCATCCACTGTGGCTGAACGCCTGGCTGTGGGGACTGCTGCGCATCGTGACCGGCATTGCGCTGGTGGGGCTGTACACGGTGATCGAGAGCTGGCTCAACGCCGAGCCCGACCCCCGCCAACGCAGCCGCGCGTTCTCGCTGTACATGGTGGTCAACCTGTCGGCGCTGGCCTTGGGCCAGATCCTGCTGATGGTCAGCAATGCCCCGGCCATGTCGATGTTCATGCTGATCGCCATGCTGGTCTGCGCCGCCGTGCTGCCGATCACCGCCACCCGCCTGACCCCACCGGACGTCCCCTCGGTGCCGCGCCTGAAGCTGTCCCACCTGTATGCCATGGCGCCCGTGGCCACCGTGGCCGCCGGTCTGTCCGGCCTGGCGATGGGGGCGTTCTGGGGCCTGCTGCCGGTGTATGCCGGCGAGGTCGGGCTGGACGACGACGGCGTGGCGCGCTTCATGTTGACCGCCATTGCCGGTGGTGCGTTGCTGCAATGGCCACTGGGACATATCAGCGATGGCCATGACCGCCGCATCGGACTGGTCGCGCTGTGCCTGGCCGCCGCCGGCATCGCCGTGGTCGCGGCACTGCCGATGATCCAGATGCAGACCCATCTGCTGTTCGGGCTGTTCTTCTTCTATGGCGGCCTGGCATTCGCGCTGTATCCGTTCGCCGTGGCCCACATGCTCGATTACCTGCCGCGCGAGCACCTGCTGTCCGGGTGCTCCAGCCTGCTGCTGGTGCACGGCGTGGGGGCCGCGATCGGCCCGGCGCTGGCCGGCGCGGCCATGCAGCAGTTCGGGCCGGCGGCACTGCCGCTGTACTTCGCCGCGGTGCTGGGCGCGCTGGCCCTGTTCACCACCGCACGGCTGCTCAGCTTCGCCCGCCTGCGCACGCACCCGGTGGTGTTCCGGCTGATGCTGCGCACCACCCCGGCGGCACTCGAACTGATGCCGGAAACGGATGCCGTTGCGCCGCCCGACACCCCTCCTCCCTCACCCATCGACTCCGATAAGGAAGTGCATTGACTGTTTCGACACCCGCCCTGCCCACCTCACCCCGCAAGCCGCCGGCGCAGCCGGCACCGCAACTGATCCTCGCCACCGATCTGGATGGCACCTTTCTCGCCGGCGATGCCGCCGCGCGCCACCGCCTGTACCGGCTGGTCGACCAGCACCCCGGTATCCGCCTGATCTTCATCACCGGCCGCGGCCTTGAAGCGGTGATGCCACTGCTTTCCGATCCCGCCATTCCGCGCCCGGACTACGTGGTCTGCGATGTCGGCGCCACCGTGGTCGATGGCCACACGCTGCAGCCGCTGCAACCCCTGCAGTCGATGATCGACGCGCACTGGCCCGGCGAACAGGTCGTGGCCGCCGCGATGCGGCCGTTCACCGCGCTGCAGCGCCAGGACGTACCGCAGGAACGGCGCTGCTCGTACTTCTGCGACCCGGCCACGCTGGCGCCCCTGCGCGCGCAGATCCAGGCCGCCGCACAGGCGCTGGGCTGCGATGTGCTGTATTCGGCCGACCGTTACCTGGACATCCTGCCGCCGGACACCGACAAGGGCCGCACCCTGGCCGCGCTTGCGCGCCTGTTGGACCTGCCGCGCGATCGCATCCTGGTGGCCGGCGACACCCTCAACGACCTCTCCATGTACACCGCCGGTTTCCGCGGCGTGTGCGTGGGCGACTCCGAGCCGGCGCTCACCGCCGCCACGGCCGCACTCGACCACACCTTCCACGCGCAGGCACCCGGCTGCGGCGGCATCCTCGAAGCGATCAAGCACTTCGGCCTGCTCCCCGCCGATGACGCCTGGCTGCAGCCGCCGGCGCAGGCACGTGCGGAAGGCGCCGATCTGGTGATGGTCTACCACCGCCTGCCCTTCGACGAAGTCATGGAAGACGGCGTGCTGGTGCAACGCCCACCGCGCTCGCCCAACGGCATCATTCCCTCGCTGCTGAGCTTCTTCGAAGGCGGCCAGAAGGGCTCCTGGGTGGCGTGGGGGATCGACGACCCCAAGCGCGGCCCGTTCCAGACCCACCTGGCGGTGGATGCGGACCGCTACCCCACCCTGACCGCCGCGCGCGTTCCGCTGACCCGCCAGGAAGTGGATATCTTCTACAAGCGCTTCTCCAAGGAAGCGTTCTGGCCGATGCTGCATGTGTTCTGGGAACGCGCGCGGTTCCGCGAAGACGACTGGCAGGTATTCCTGAAGGTCAACCGCCGCTTCGCCGAGGCCACTGCCGCCGAGGCTGCGCACGGCGCAACGGTGTGGATCCATGACTACAACCTGTGGATGGTGCCGGCGACGCTGCGCGAGCTGCGCCCGGACCTGAAGATCGCCTTCTTCCACCACACCTACTTTCCGTCCGCCGACGTGTTCAACGTGGTCCCGTGGCGCCGCGAGATCATCGGCAGCCTGCTGAGCTGCGACTACATCGGCTTCCACATCCCGCGCCAGGTGGAGAACTTCGTCGACGTGGTGCGCGGTGCGATGCCCGCCGAGCGCCTGGCCTGGGAAAGCTGTGCGCCGCGCTTCCTCACCTACGGCTGTGCGGTGGGCCTGGACACCATGACCACCCGGCTGCGCGTGGGCGATCGCGAGGTCGCGCTGGGCGCACATCCGGTCGGCACCGACCTGCGCCGCATCCACGACGTGCTGGCCCGCCCCGGCGTGCGCAACGACATCTTCAAGCTGCGTCGCGAGATCGGCGCACGCAAGCTGGTGCTGTCGGTGGAGCGGCTGGATTACACCAAGGGCACACTGGCCAAGCTGGAGGCCTTTGAACGGCTGCTGGAACAGCACCCGGAGCGACAGGGCAAGGTCACCCTGCTGATGGTCTGCGTGCCGGCCGCGCGCGAGATGACGGTGTACCGCACGCTGCAGAACCAGATCGAACAGGCGGTCGGCCGGATCAACGGCCGCTTCTCGCGCCTGGACTGGACGCCGGTGCGCTTCTTCGCCCAGGCGCTGCCGTTCGAGGAGGTCGTGGCGCACTACGCCGCGGCACAGGTGATGTGGATCACGCCGCTGCGCGATGGCCTGAACCTGGTGGCCAAGGAGTTCGTCGCCACCCATGGCATCGAGGGCAGCAGCGGCGTACTGGTGTTGAGCGAGTTTGCCGGTGCGGCGGCGGAACTGAAGGGCGCGGTGCTGACCAACCCGCACGACCCGGCCGACCTCACCGCCGGCCTGCTGCAGGCGCTGTCGATGCCCGATGACGAGGCCAGCGGACGCATGCGCCAGCTGTTCGGCAGCGTGGAATACCACGACGTGGACCGCTGGGGACGCGAGTTCCTGGAGGCGGTGAAGGAAACAGGCCAACCCGCGTAGCGACACGCCATGCGTGTCCCTCGCAATGCCCGATCCAAGCCCGCGAGGGACACGCCACCAAGCGTGTCCCTAGCTGGCGCGGCAACGCCCGGGCGCGTAGCGACGCGTTCATTGCGTCGGCGCCCATTGGTCAGAGGGCGCGGCGTGTCTCTACGCGGGTGCATCACCCTCGGATCATCTGCTCCGCAATCACCGCCACTTGGCGCAGCACGTCATTGCGCACATCGTCGCCTGCCGGCGCCCCCTGCAGGAAGCTGGTCAACACCCAAGGCGCACCACCGGCCAGCGGCCACAGGATCGCGATGTCGTTGGTGGTGTCCTTGCCGTTGCTGCCGGTCTTGTCGCCTACCCGCCACGCCTTGGACAGCCCCGCCCGCAACCGCGCGTCGCCGGTTTCGTTGTCGATCAGCCAGTCGGCCAACTGCAGGCGCGAGGCCGGCGTCAGCACCTCGTGCTGCACGACGAAGCGCTGCAGGCTGCCGGCCATCGCGGCCGGGCTGGTGGTGTCGCGCGGGTCGCCGGCCTCGAAGCGGTTCATTTCCGGCTCCCGGCGATCATTGCGGGTCACCGCATCGCCATGCCCGCGCAGGAACGCCGTCACCCCGGCCGGGCCTCCCACCACGTCGAGCAGCAGGTTCGCGGCCGAATTGTCGCTGGTCACCATGGTCGCGCGGCACAGATCACGAACGGTCAGATCCTTGCCCACATGGCGCCGGGTGACCGGGGCGTGGGCGAGCATGTCGTCTTCGCGCACCGGCAGGCGGCGGTCGAGCGAAAGCGTACCGCGGTCGGCCAGGTGCAGCACCGTGGCCGATAGCGCGAACTTGAAGGTGCTGCACATCGGGAAGCGCTCATCCTGGCGATGTCCGACCCGGTGGCCGGTGGCCGTATTCAACAGGGTCACCCCGAGGCGGCCGCCGCTGGCCTTCTCCAACGCGGTGAAATCGGCGGCCTGCGCCGGCGCCGTGTCGTCGCCGGACGCACCGGAAGGCGCCTGGGCCAGCACGGTGGCCGCCAGGGCGGACGCGGCGGCGGCACCGGTCATCTGCAGGAACTGTCGGCGGGCAAGCATGGGCGTTTCCTTGGTGGGCAGGGCCGCAGTATCGGCATGCCCAGACCGCCCCCACCAGCGCGGATTTTCATCAAGAGCCATGAGCCTCCCTAATGGGTAGTGCCGGCCGCTGGCCGGCTCCAGGCGATAACGATCGGTAGTGCCGGCCGCTGGCCGGCTCCAGGCGATAACGATCGGTAGTGCCGGCCGCTGGCCGGCTCCAGGCGATAACGATCCCGGTAGTGCCGGCCGCTGGCCGGCTCCAGGCGACCCAGCATCAGGACGAGCCGGCCAGCGGCCGGCACTACCCGCATAGGCGACATCGCGAGGAGCCGGCCAGCGGCCGGCACTACCCCGCACAGGCGGCATCGGGAGGAGCCGGCCAGCGGCCGGCACTACCCGCATAGGCAGCATCAGGACGAGCCGGCCAGCGGCCGGCACTACCCGCATAGGCGGCATCAGGACGAGCCGGCCAGCGGCCGGGACCACCCGTACAGGCGGCATCAGGAGAATGCCCGCCAGCGGCCGGCGCCGCCATCTGCGATGATCCATCAACCCCGCTCACGGCTTGGCTATGCTCCGCCCCCAGCTTCCGCTCAACGCGCTGCGTGCTTTCGAGGCGGCAGCCCGCCATCAGAACTTCACCCGCGCCGCGCTCGAACTCTGCGTGAGCCAGGCCGCGCTCAGCCACCAGATCCGCGGCCTGGAGGACCGGCTTGGCGCCGTGCTGTTCCATCGACTGCCACGCGGGGTGGCGCTCACCGACGAGGGCGCGCGGCTCTATCCGGTGCTCAACGAAGCCTTCGACCGCATCGCGATCAGCCTGGACCGCTTTGTCGGCGGCCATTTCCGCGAGGTGCTGGGCGTGGGCGTGGTAGGCACCTTCGCCACCGGCTGGCTGCTGCCGCGGCTGGCCGACTTCAACGCACGACACCCGGACATCGAGCTGCGCCTGCAGACCCACAACAACCGCATCGACCTGGCCGGCGAAGGCCTGGACCTGGCCATCCGCTTCGGCGACGGCGACTGGCAGGGGCAGGTGTCCACGCCGGTGCTGGCCGCGCCGTTCGCGCCGGTGTGCGCTCCCGCCCTGGCGCGCACGTTGAAACAGCCGCGCGATCTGGCCAACGTACCGCTGCTGCGCTCCTATCGCAGCGACGAGTGGCCACGTTGGCTGCAGGCGGCCGGCGTGGCTGAGCTGGAGGCACGCGGACCGGTATTCGATTCGTCGCTGACGCTGGCCAGCGCGGCGGCGGCGGGCGCAGGCGTGGCGCTGCTGCCGCTGAAGATGTTTGAGCAGGACCTGGCGCAGGGCCGGCTGGTGCAGCCGTTTGCGCCGACGCTGGAGCTGGGCAGCTATTGGCTGACGCGGTTGCGTTCGCGCGTGGAGAGCGAGGCAGGCAAGCGGTTCAGGGCATGGCTGGAAGCGCAGTCGTAGAGCCACGCCCTGCGTGGCTGCTCTTCGTTCCGGCATCGCGAAGCCACGCAGGGCGTGGCTCTACTGGATCGCGAAGCCACGCAGGGCGTGGCGCCACGGAATGCCCGTGCCGACGTTGACCGACAGGGGCGTTGCTCGTCAGGCCATCAACTCCATCCACGCCGCTTCGGCCTTTTCCAGCTGCTGCGCGGTGGCTTCGCGGTCGCGGCCCAGCACCGCCATGCGGGTGGCATCGGCGTAGTTGGTCGGATCGGCCAGCTGGCGATCCAGATCGGCCAGCTGGCCTTCCAGCTGGTTGACCTTGGTTTCGGCGGCGGCCAGCTTGACCGGGTTGACGGTCTTCTTCGGCGGCAGCGGCGGGGTCGGCGGCACCGGCTCGGGCGCCGCAGCCGCCATCTTCTGCTTGGTACCCTGCGCGGCCGGGCGCGAACGCAGCCACGCCGCGTATTCGTCCAGGTCGCCGTCGAACGGTTCGACCACACCGTCGGCAACACGCCAGAAGGTGTCGCAGACCAGGCCGATCAGGTGGCGGTCGTGCGAGACCATCACGATCGCCCCTTCAAACGTCGCCAATGCTTCGGCCAGCGCCTCGCGCATTTCCAGGTCAAGGTGGTTGGTGGGTTCGTCGAGCAGCAGCACGTTCGGCTGCTGCCAGGCAATCATCGCCAGCGCCAGGCGCGCGCGCTCGCCGCCGGAGAAGCCGTCCACCGGCTCGAAGGCACGGTCGCCTGCGAAGTTCCACTTGCCGAGGAAATCGCGGAACGCCTGGTTGCTGCCATCCGGAGAAATATCCCGGAAATGATCCATCGGCGACTGGCCTGCGTGCAGGGACTCCACCGTGTGCTGGGCGAAGTAGCCGATGCGCAGGTCCGGGTGCGCCGAGCGCTCGCCCGCCACCGGGTCCAGCTCACCCACCAGGGTCCTGACCAGCGTGGTCTTGCCCGCGCCGTTCGGACCCAGCAGGCCGATGCGCTGGCCCGCTTCCAGGCCGAAGCCGACGTTGTGCAGGATCACCGCATCCGGGCTGTAACCGGCCTCCACATCGTTGAGCCGGATCAGCGAGAACGGCAGCTTGGACGGCGGCGCGAACTCGATGCGGAACTCGCGCTCGGCGCGCACCGCTTCCGTGCCGGTCAGCTTGGCCAGGCGCTTCATGCGGCTCTGCGCCTGGGTGGCCTTGCTGGCCAGCGCCTTGAACCGATCGATGAAGCTCTGCAGGTGGGCGCGCTCGGCCTGTTCCTTGTCGTGCGCGATCTGCTGCTGGCGCAGCTGCTCGGCGCGCTGGCGCTCGAAGTCGGTGTAACCGCCGGGGTACAGCTTGGCCCCGCCGCCATGCAGGTGCAGCGTGTGCGTGGCCACGTTGTCCAGGAACTCACGGTCGTGCGAGATCAGCAGCAGCGTACCGGGGTACTTGAGCAGCCACTGTTCCAGCCAGAACACCGCGTCCAGGTCGAGGTGGTTGGTCGGTTCGTCGAGCAGCAACAGGTCGCTGGGCATCATCAGCGCCCGCCCCAGGTTCAATCGCGCGCGCCAGCCACCGGAGAACGTCGACACCGGGCGTGAGTGGGTGTCGGACGGGAAACCCAGGCCGTGCAGCAGCTTGCCCGCGCGGGACTCGGCATCGTACGCCCCGATCTCCGCCATTTTCTGGTGCGCATTGGCCACCGCTTCCCAGTCCTCGCGCGCGGTCGCCTCAGCCTCCTCGCGCAGCACGGCAGCGACTTCGGTGTCGCCTTCCAGCACGAACTGCAGCGCCGGGTCCAGCAGCGCCGGGGTTTCCTGGGCCACGCTGGCGATGCGGATCTTGCCGGGCAGGTCGACATCGCCCTTGTCGGCTTCCAGCTCACCCTGCACGGCCGCGAACAGGCTGGACTTGCCGGCCCCGTTGCGGCCGACCACGCCCACGCGGTATCCCGCATGCAGGGTCAGGTCGACATTGGACAACAGCAGCCGCTCGCCGCGGCGCAAGGCGAAGTTACGAAGGGAGATCATCTGGGGGAGTCCATATAACGGAATGGAATGTGCTGGTAAGCACCTTTCCTGCGACGCAATTCTAGCGTTAACGAATACTTGACGGGCCCCGGGATGCGCGGCAGGGCTCGTTCTCTCTCCCACGATCCTGCCTGCGCCCTCCCCGGGACCCTACCGCCAGATCCGCCGACATCACCTAAATTGTTGCTTTTGCAACGTTTTTTCCAACGGCGTCGATTTGACAGCACATAAATCTTCCGTTAATTCGTTCATTGCGCACCGCAACACCCGTCCTCGCAGACCCGCCTCACCGCAGTCGTGATGTCGCCTCGGTGCCACCTCGTCCCAACCGGAGCCACATCCTGATGAACCGCAAGACCCGTACGCTCGCCGCCGCCGTCGCCGTCGTTCTCGGCGGCTCCGCGTTTGCCGCCGCCGCCCAGGACGCCCCGGCCCGGGCCACCGCCAACACCCTGGACACCGTGATCGTGACCGGCACCCGGGTCGCCGACCGCACCGTGGCCGAGTCGCAGTCGCCGATCGACATCATCACCCCCGAGGCGCTGCAGTCCACCGGCACCACCGAGCTGGCCACCGCGCTGTCGCGCGCCCTGCCCTCGCTGAACTTCCCGCGCCCGGCGCTGACCGATGGCACCAGCGGCATCCGCCCGGCGCAGCTGCGCGGCCTGTCGCCCGACCAGGTGCTGGTGCTGGTCAACGGCAAGCGCCGCCATACCTCGGCACAGATCAACGTCAACGGCAGCATCGGCCGCGGGTCGTCGGCGGTGGACATCAACGCCATTCCGATCTCGTCCATCGAGCGGGTGGAAGTGCTGCGCGATGGTGCCTCGGCGCAATACGGCTCCGATGCCATCGCCGGCGTGATCAACATCGTGCTCAAGGGCTCGTCGGCGGGCGGCAGCCTGGCGCTCGACGCCGGCCAGTACTCGGCGGGCGATGGCAACAAGTACCAGCTCTCCGGCGATGCCGGTATCGGCTTCGCCGACGGTCGCGGCAGCCTGCATGTGGCCGGCCAGATTACCCAGCAGGACGAGAGCAACCGCGCCGGCCCGTACCAGGGCACCACACCGAACACCGGCAACTTCCCGGACATCGGCGAGACTGCCTTCGTGGTAGGCGATCCGCAGGTGGACTTCACCGCGGCATCGGCCAATGCCAGCTTCCAGTTCAGCGACCATGTCTCGGCCTACGCCACCGCGCTGGCCAGCAATCGCGACATCACCTCGTTCGCGTTCTACCGCTCGCGTACCAACAGCGGCCAAGGCCCGCTGCTTGCCCAGACCTACCCGGACGGCTTCGTGCCGCAGATCAACCAATACTCCAAGGACCGCTCGCTGGTGGCCGGGGTCAAGGGCGATACCGAAAGCGGCTGGACCTGGGACGTGAGCTACAACCACGGCCAGAACACGATCGACTTCCACACCCGCAACAGCATCAACTACAGCCTCGGGCTGGACAGCCCGCGCTCGTTCTACGCCGGCGCGCTGGAATACACCCAGGACATCGGCAATGTCGACATCACCAAGACCCTGGACTGGGGACTGGCGTATCCGGTGACACTGTCCTTCGGCGGTGAGTACCGCCGCGAGAAGTGGGAACAGAACGCGGGCGAACCCAATGCCTACTTCGGCAGCGGCGCACAGGGCTTCGGCGGCTTCACCCCGCTCAACGCCGTCGACGCCGACCGCGACAACTACGCGGTGTACGCAGGCCTCGAAGCGGACCTCACCGACAAGTTCTCCGCCGGCGTGACCGGGCGCTACGAAGACTATTCGGACTTCGGCGACAAGTTCTCCGGCAAGCTGTCGGCGCGTTATGCGTTCACCGACAAGGTCGCCCTGCGCGCCACCGCCTCGTCCGGCTTCCGTGCCCCGTCGCTGGCCCAGCAGAGCTACCAGGCCGTGACCAGCACGATCGTCAACGGCGTGTTCGTCGAACGCGGCACCTTCCCGACCACCAGCGCCGCCGCGCAGGCACTGGGTGCCAGCCCGCTGAAGGCCGAAAGCTCCACGTCCTACAGCGTGGGCCTGGTGCTGCAGCCGATCGACCGCCTCTACCTGACCGTGGATGCGTACCAGATCGACATCGACGACCGCATCGTGCTCTCCACCAACATCACCACCAATGCCGCCGCCAATTCGCTGCTGGCGGGGCTGGGCCTGCCGGGCGTCACCGCGTTCTCGTACTTCACCAATGGCGTGGACACCCGCACCCGCGGTGTGGATGCCGTGTCCAGCTACACCATTCCGTTCGCCGCCAGCTCGCTGGAGCTGACCGCCGCCTACAGCTACAACGAAACAGAGGTGAAGAAGTTCATCGCCTCGCCGGCGGTGTTCGGCACGCTGGGCATCACCCAGTCGCTGATCGGGCGCGACGAGATCGGCCGCATCGAAGACAGCTACCCGCGCGACAAGACCATCCTCAGCGGCACCTGGCGCTCGGACCGCTGGGACCTGAGCCTGGCCGCCACCCGCTACGGCAGCTTCACCGTGCGCAACTCGGCGACGGCGCTGCGCGACCAGACCTACGACGCCTCATGGGTGCTCGACGCGTCGGTGGCCTTCAAGCCCAGCGAAAACTGGACCCTCACCCTGGGCGCGGACAACATTCTGGACGAATACCCGGACCGCACCGTGGACCTGCAGAACTCCACCTGGGGCATGCTGCCGTACAGCAACTACTCGCCGTACGGCTTCAACGGCGCCTATGTGTACGGGCGCGTTGCCTATAAGTGGTGATAACGCCGGGGCATCCGGCACGGCAGGCCCTGGCGCCTGTCGTGCTTGCCCCGAAAGCCTCGCGTACTCCTGCCAACTGTGCCCCGGGGCACCCTATTGGCTATCGGCGCATGCCATGATCGAACCATGAATCATGGAGCCGTCCAATGACAATTCCCAACAGCGCACGCCGGTCTGTCGTTTCTGCGTTGAGGTGGGCAACGTTGGCGGCCGTCCCGCTTTCCGGGTGTGCAGGAGATCACGTGAAGCCGAGCTATTCCAAGTCAAGCCTAGAACCCGTCGCAGTCACCAGAGTGTCCGACTCCACTCTCCGTGTGGAGTTCGAAGAGCCGGCCGAGAGCATGTACTACGCCGCGGGAATCAGCTACGTCGTAGCCTCAGACGTGATGAGAATCGTTATCGACCGGTGTCCGATTACGGGCGAATGCACCACGATGCTGCGTCGTCACATTGTGCCGGGGCCACCCAAACCTGCGACGCAGGAGATTCCCTTGCTGGCACCACGCGTTGTAATGGTGTTTGCCGATGGCGAAGAACAGATTTTTCCATAAGGGTGCCGCATGACCGACAAGGTAATTCTCGGCATCCACAGCCACGTAGACCCCAACACACAAGGCTCGTTCAATCAGTTTGTAGACGGCCACGCCTGGATTTCAGTCACTCGCAACGGCGCCACCCAGTATTACGGCTTGTGGCCGGACGAACATCCGTTGGTCGAAGACAATGGACCTGAAACGGATATCCGGGTGGGAATGGAGGCAAGATCAAGAGCGTCCGCCTCCCGCTATTACGAACTAACTCCGGAACAGGTGCAAAAGCTTGACCAGGCACTCGGCGAGAACGTCGAATGGGCTTACACCAACACGTGCGCATCTTGGTCGACAGCCACCTTGACGAAGGTCACCGGGCAAACTCTGGACGCCGGCGAGTTGATGTTCACCGATACGCCGCGGGAGTTGATCGGCGCCATCCGCAAAGCAGAACGCATTCAGCCGACAACACCTTCACATCCGCAGCCGCCACCGGAACCCAAACAACAGGAATCAAGCGGACGATCACTAGGCGATGCGTCGACGACGCTTCACCGGCAGGCCATGGAAGGCGTCGCCAGGCTGGACCTGAGCCTCGGACGCGCACCGGACGAATCCAGTGAACGCATGGCGGCAAGTCTGGCGCACCTGGCCAGGGATCAGGGATTGAACCGGATCGATCATGTGGTGCTCGGCACTCCAACCGGCCAGTCTCCAAACTCGCAGAACGTCTTCGTCGTCCAGGGAGCGTTGGACGATCCTGCACACCGTCGAGCCCACATGGACGTCAATGCTGCGTTGCGCCCATCGGTCGAAGAATCGATCCAGAAGCTTCAGCAGGCCGACAACAGGCTGGCAGCAGCTCCAGCTATCGAACCCTCACAGACCCTGGACGAGATTCAGCACCGGCGGCAGGTCTGATCCTCGCCGCGTGCCCCGGCCAGTAGACCCAGGGCCGCTCAACACATTCCGGTTTGCCGGAACCGGCCGCATCGGTGAAAATCGGGGCATCCCCCAATATGCGAGCCCCGATGCACCATGACACCGACCTGATCAACATCGTTGCCGTTGGCCTTGGGCTCGCCTTCATCCTGGGTGCGCTGGCCAACAAGCTGCGTTTGTCTCCGTTGGTCGGTTATCTGGTGGCGGGCATCTGCGTAGGACCGTATACCCCCGGCTTTGTCGCCGACGGGGCGCTGGCCAACCAGCTGGCCGAGCTCGGCGTGATGCTGCTGATGTTCGGCGTGGGCCTGCACTTCTCGCTGAAGGACCTGATGGCGGTCAAGGCGATCGCCATTCCCGGTGCCGTGGGCCAGATCCTGGTCGCCACCCTGCTCGGCTGGGGACTGGCTGCGTTGATGGGCTGGCCGGTCATCCATGGCGTGGTGTTCGGCTTCGCGCTGGCCACGGCCAGTACCGTGGTGCTGCTGCGCGCCATGGAGGAACGCCGCCTGCTGGACACCCAGCGCGGCAAGATCGCGGTGGGCTGGCTGATCGTCGAGGACCTGGCCTGCGTCCTGGCGCTGGTGATGATGCCGGTGCTCGCCGGGGTGTTCGGCCCGGCCGCGGCCAATGAAACCCACACGATCGGCAGCGTGCTGGCCAGCATCGGCTGGACCTTCGTGCAGCTGGGCCTGTTCGTGGCCGTCATGCTGGTGGTCGGGCGGCGCGTGATCCCATGGATCCTCGAGCGCATCGCCGGTACCGGCTCGCGCGAGCTGTTCACTTTGGCGGTGCTGGCCATCGCGCTCGGCGTGGCCTTCGGTTCGGCGATGCTGTTCGGGGTGTCGTTCGCCCTCGGTGCGTTCTTCGCCGGCATGCTGCTCAACGAATCCGAGCTCAGCCACAAGGCCGCCAGCGACTCGCTGCCGCTGCGCGACGCGTTCGCGGTGCTGTTCTTCGTCTCGGTCGGCATGCTGTTCAACCCCAACATCCTGGTCGAGCATCCGTGGCAGGTGCTGGCCACCGCGGCCATCATCATGTTCGGCAAGTCCGCCGCGGCATTCGTCATCGTCCGCGCGTTCGGGCATCCTACCGGCACCGCGCTGACCATCTCGGCCAGCCTGGCGCAGATCGGCGAGTTCGCCTTCATCATCGCCGGCCTGGGCGTCACGCTGAAGATCCTGCCGCCCACCGGGCAGGCGCTGGTGCTGGCGGGCGCGCTGATCTCCATCATGCTCAATCCACTGGTGTTCGGCCTGCTCGACCGCTGGCTGCTCAAACATCAGCAGACCACCCCGGCGGCGGTCGAAACCGAACTGCCCCCCGGGCCCTCGCTGGACCTGCACGACCATGCCATCGTCATTGGCTTCGGCCGCGTCGGCAGTGCGCTGGCCCAGGTGCTGCGCGACCGTGGTGTGCCGGTGCTGATCATCGATGACAACAAGGAACACGTGGCCGAGGCGCATGCCGCCGGTCTGCCCGGTATCCGCGGCAGCGCCGCCTCCGACCGCGTGCTGGCCGAAGCCCATCCCGAACGCGCCAAGATCGCGGTACTGGCCATTCCGCAGCCGCTGGAAGCCGGTGAGACGCTGGCCAAGCTGCGCGCGATCAACCCCGGGCTGACCCTGCTGGCGCGCGCGCACAGCGACGCCGAAGTGAAGCACCTGCTCGATCACGGTGCCGATGGCACGGTGATGGCCGAGCGCGAACTGGCCTATTCGCTGGCGGAGATGGTGATGGCCACGCCCCCGTACCGGAATCTCGGCAAGCACACCATTCCGGTGGTGTGAGCGACCACGGGCGTTGAGCCCGTGCAGATTGCAACGCTTCCTATAGGAGCCGCGTGCGCGCAGGTGCAACCCTGAGCGCCTCTTTCCTGCGGCGCTGATGACGATGCTGATCGATACCGTGAGCCAGGCACGCCGTGTGCAAGGCCGGTTCGCCGTCCAGCGGGGTGCGAGGCTGCCCGCCGCGGCGGAGGCGTACAGGCCGCTGGTGAGACCCCTGGCGCAGGCGGGGTTGCGCATCTGCAACGCCCACCCGCTGGTGACTGCGTCGCTGCTGCTGTCGGTGCTCGCACCCCGAACCGGGCCTGCGCTGCTGCCCGGGGCGCAGGGCGTAGCGCCCGGCACGCCCGCGGGAGGAACGCTCAATGAGGTCCTTGAGCATCTCGTCCCGGTGAACCAGATCGCGCCGTGCGCCGGCGGTCCCGCGGCGAGCCTGGTGTCGATCGGCAACGCCGCCGTGGGCACCTGCGTCGCAGCGCCCCGCCGGTGTCCACAGGCCTTGCTGGTGTCGAGTCTTGCTGGCGCCACAGTCCTGGCCGGCGCGGCCGTCGACAGCGCCGTGGAGGCGTTGTGGCGCACCGCCGATGACGCCGATCTGGCGCCGGGCGTCGCGCACTACGATGCGGCCGGCCGCGTGCTGGATCAGCTGCTGCCCCACGATCGCCGGGCACTGCTGACCCTCCTGCGCGACTGCGCTGACGCACCCACCTGCACCGCGCCGCTGCGGGCGCTGCTGCTGTCACTGTCCGCGCAGGCGCAGCAGGGCATAAAGCACGCCGTGGCCGCGGCCACGCCCGATACCCCGGCGGCAGGCTGGCCGCCTGCGGCGCAGGCCATCGCACCGCCCTCGCCGCTGGCCTGGGTGGACGCCACCATCGCACTGCTGGAAGGCGTCTACGATCCGGTCCGGGCCGCCTACCTGCTGGACCTGGAATACATCGCGCAGGCCACGATGGAGGCCCAGTCCGGGCAACCGCGTGGCACCCGTGAGGTGGTGGCCAACCAGCAACGCAGCGCCGCCATCGAAGCGCTGTTCAACGCCACCGGGCATCCACTTGAATCGCTCCCGTTCACCCTCAGCGCGCACGACCTGCGCGGGGTGCCCCGCACCGCCTGGGGCCGCAACCTGCTGCTGACCTTTGCGGGACCCGGTACGCCTGCACATACGCTGATGCTGCTGGCGCATGGCGACATGACCGGTACGGATACCGGCTCCAGCGGCGCACTGGACAACGGCACCGGCGTGGCCGCGCTGCTGGCGCTCGCGCGCGAACTGCACGACACCGATCTGCCACGCGGCACCCAGGTGCAGCTGCTGGTCACCGCCCAGGGCGAGCGCGGCATGATGGGGGCCAAGGCGCATGTACAACGCTGCCTGGCGCAGCGGAACTGCCCGGACGCGGTGCTCAACCTGGACATGCTGGGGCACGGCGACGGTCTGGCGATCTGCGGTTCCGAACAGCGCCATTTGTTCGTCATGGACACGCAGCGGACCGATCAGCGGCACCCCGGCGCGGTCGACGCGCACGAGACCCACCTGCGCCAGCTGCTGCAGCGGGCAGCGACGGACCTCGGGGTCCGGCAGCACCCTTACACGGCATGGACGCAGGTGTCCGATCACCTTCCGTTCCAGCGGGAAGGCATCGCGGCGCTGGGCCTCACCCGGATGACCGCGGCGGAGCTGCGTGCGGAGGCGCACCGGCAGGCCACCTATGCCGAGCTGCTGCGCAGGCATGCGGCCGTGGACTGGACGCGGATGGACGACTATCTCAATGGTCGGCTCAGCCGCATCGAGAGCGACGACATGCGCGACCGGCTTGCCGAGCATGCCGCCGTCAGCCGCCAGTACCGTCGGCTCGGCGATTCCGCCTATCGCGGCACGGTCCACAACGGGCACGATCAGATGGGCCAGATACGACCCCGTGCCGCACTGGAGACGCTGGACGTGGTGCGCCGCACCGTCCATGCCTGGTTGGCAAACCCGGCTCCGTAACGGCCGCCGCCTCCAGGGAGCAGCGGCTAAGTGCCAGGTTAAACGGAGCGCGCCACCTGCAGCGGCACGCAGATATCCGCGCGCAGTATGGCCTCCGGCACCGCTTCGGGATCATCGAGGTAGTGGTAGTACAGCGGCGCATCGCGCAACGCGTGGCCGCTCTCGCCAAGCCATTGCCGTAGCAGCGCATCGGTAGCCGCTTCCAGCCCGGCGTAGCTGCCCACATGCCGCAGCACCGCGTGTTGGCCGCCGCCCAGACGCAGTGACCGCAGCGGTGCCGGGACCGTTGCCAGCGCACGGCCAAAGCCCATGCCGCAGTCGAATTCGCACGCATCGGCGGGTACATCGCGATGGTCGTTCAGTGCAATGCCGACCAGCGCCTGCAGCTGCCCGGCGATGCCCTGCTCTGCGGCCCATGCATAGACCTGGCCGAACGCCTGGTCGAGGTCATCGAAGGCGCCGCGCGTGCGCAGCACCACCACGTCGAACGGCTCGAGGGTGCTCACCCGCACCTGCAGCGGGGCGCTGTCGTCGGCGCTGTCTCCCGCAGGCAACGACAACTGCTGCTGCCAATGCGCGCGCAGTACCGCGTCGTCGCGCAATGCGCTGGGCGTGGCCGCCAGCGCCTGTCGGCAGGCCCGTGCCAGCGCCTGCGAGCTTTCGTAGCCCACCTCCAGCGCGACCTCGGTGACGCGGCTGTCTGCCTGCGCCAGCAACTGCAGTGCCCGCAACAGGCGCAGCCTGGCCACGGTGCGTCCCGGGGTTTCGCCGGTCAGCGCGCGGTACAGCCGGTGAAAGTGGAAGGGTGACTGATGCGCGACTGCCGCCAGTGCGTCCAGGTCGGGCAACGGCTGGCCCGTACGCAGGCAGTCCTGCAGGTGTGCAATGACACGGTCGATACCGTGGCGGTGGCGTAGCTGGGCGATGCGGCTCATGACGGGCTCCGTGTCGGGGTGACGCTCAGCATGCGTCGGTCCCCGCCTCGGCGCGTGGCCGATCTTGCGCAGCATACAACCCCACCCCGGCCGGCCCGCACCGGCCAGGGTGGGTCCCACCTCTACGCGGTTGCCAACGCCTGCTGCAGGTCCTCCAACAGGTCGTCGATGTGTTCGATGCCGATCGACAGGCGCACTGTGTCCTCGCTGACGCCGGCCTTTTCAAGCTCGGCCGGGTCGAGCTGGCGATGCGTGGTGGACGCCGGATGGGTGGCCAGGGACTTGGCGTCGCCCAGGTTCACCAGCCGGGTGAACAGCTGCAGCGCATCTAGGAAGCGCGCGCCGGCGGCGCGCCCGCCCGGCAGGCCAAAGGTCAGCACCCCCGAACCGTGCCCGCGCAGGTACTTCTGCACCAGCGCGTGCTCGGGGTGATCGGGCAGCGCGGCATAGTTCACCCAGTCCACCTTGGCGTGGTCGCGCAGGAACGTTGCCACCGCCAGGGCGTTCGCATTGATGCGGTCCATGCGCAAGGCCAGGGTCTCGATGCCCTGCAGGATCAGAAAGGCGTTGAACGGGGAGATCGCCGCCCCGGTATTGCGCAGCGGCACGACCCGCGCGCGACCGATATAGGCCGCCGGCCCCAGCGCCTCGGTATAGACCACGCCGTGGTAGCTGACGTCCGGCTCGTTCAGGCGGCGGAAGCGCTGCGCGTGTTCGGCCCACGGGAAGCGTCCGGAATCCACGATCACCCCGCCCAGGCTGGTGCCGTGGCCGCCGAGATATTTGGTCAGCGAGTGCACCACGATATCCGCGCCGAAGTCGAACGAGCGCTGCAGGTAGGGCGTGGCCACGGTGTTGTCCACGATCACCGGCACACCGTGCGCATGGGCGATCTTGGCCACCGCCTCGATGTCGGTGATGTTGCCGCGCGGGTTGCCGATGGACTCGACGAACACCGCCTTGGTGCGCGCGTCGATCAGCGCGCCGAAGCCATCGGGGTCGTTGTAGTCGGCGAAGCGGGTCTCGATGCCGAACTGCGGCAGGGTATGCGCGAACAGGTTGTAGGTGCCGCCATACAGCGCATTGGAGGAGACGATGTTGTCGCCGGCCTCGGCAATGGTCTGGATCGCATAGGTGATCGCCGCCTGGCCCGACGCGAGTGCCAGCGCCCCGATGCCGCCTTCGAGCGCGGCGATGCGCTGTTCCAGCACATCGGTGGTGGGATTCATGATGCGGGTGTAGATGTTGCCCGGCACCTTCAGGTCGAACAGGTCCGCGCCATGCTGGGTGTCGTCGAAGGCGTAGGCCACGGTCTGGTAGATCGGCACCGCCACCGCGCGGGTGGTCGGATCGGGCCGGTAGCCGCCGTGCACGGCGATGGTCTCCGCGCGCCACGATGATTGGGGACTGCCGTGCTCTGACATCGCGCCTCCTCCGGTTGAACACGGACCATACCGGACAAAAAACCCCCGCCGTGGCGGGGGTTGATGGTCATGCAGCATGGCCTGAGCACGAACGGTTATCAGCCGTGCCCGCGCGCCGGTCAGCCTTTGTCGAAGAGCAGCCGCCCCTCGCCCGCATCGACCTGGATCACATCGCCCGACAGGAACTCGCCGGAGAGGATCTTCTGCGCCAGCGGGTTCTCCAGCTGCGCCTGGATGGCACGCTTGAGCGGGCGCGCACCATAGATCGGATCGAAGCCGACGTTGCCCAGCAGCTGGAACGCCGCGTCGCTGACCTCGATGCGCAGGCCACGTTCGGCCAGCCGCTTCTCCAGCCCCTGCATCTGGATGCGCGCGATCTGCTTGATCTGCACCTTGTCCAGCGGGTGGAACACCACGATGTCGTCCAGCCGGTTGATGAACTCCGGGCGGAAGTGCGCCTGCACCACCCCCATCACCGCCGCCTTCATCTGCGTGTAGGCCTCCGGGCTGTCGTCGCTGGACATGTCCTGGATCTGGTGCGAGCCCAGGTTGGAGGTCATCACGATGACGGTGTTGCGGAAGTCCACCGTGCGGCCCTGGCCATCGGTGAGGCGACCGTCGTCCAGCACCTGCAGCAGGATGTTGAACACGTCGGTATGCGCCTTCTCCACTTCGTCCAGCAGGATCAGCGAATACGGGCGGCGGCGCACCGCCTCGGTGAGGTAGCCGCCCTCTTCATACCCAACGTAGCCCGGGGGCGCACCGATCAGCCGCGCCACGCTGTGCTTCTCCATGAACTCGCTCATGTCGATGCGGATCATCGCGTCGCTGCTGTCGAACAGGAACTCGGCCAGCGCCTTGCACAGCTCGGTTTTGCCCACGCCGGTCGGGCCCAGGAACAGGAACGAGCCGCTGGGGCGGTTGGGATCGGAGAGTCCGGCGCGCGAACGTCGTACCGCGTCTGAGACCACCTTGATCGCCTCTTCCTGCCCCACCACGCGCTGGTGCAGCATGTCTTCCATGCGCAGCAGCTTGTCGCGCTCGCCTTCCAGCATGCGGTTGACCGGAATGCCGGTCCAGCGCGACACCACCTCGGCGATCTCTTCGGCGGTGACCCGGTCCTGGACCAGCTTGAACTCGGTGTTCTCCGCCTCCTGCGCGGCGTGCAGCTGCTTCTCCAGCTGCGGCAGCTGGCCGTACTGCAGTTCGCTCATGCGGCCGAAATCCTGGCGCCGCTGCGCGGCTTCAAGTTCCAGCTTGACCTGCTCGATCTGCTCCTTGATGCGGGTCGTGCCCTGCAGCGCGGCCTTCTCCGACTTCCAGATTTCATCCAGGTCGGAGAACTCGCGCTCCAGCGTATCGATGTCGGCTTCCAGGTCGGCCAGGCGCTGGCGCGATGCCTCGTCCTTCTCCTTCTTCAGCATCTCGCGCTGGATCTTGAGCTGGATCAGGCGACGCTCCAGCCGGTCCAGTTCCTCCGGCTTGGAATCGATCTCCATGCGGATGCGCGATGCAGCCTCGTCCATCAGGTCGATGGCCTTGTCGGGCAGCTGGCGGTCGGCAATGTAGCGGTGCGACAGCGTGGCCGCGGCCACGATGGCCGGGTCGGTAATCTCCACGCCATGGTGCACCGCATACTTTTCCTTCAGCCCGCGCAGGATGGCGATGGTGTCTTCCACGCTGGGCTCGCCGACAAACACCTTCTGGAAGCGGCGCTCCAGCGCGGCGTCCTTCTCGATGTACTTGCGGTACTCGTCCAGCGTGGTCGCGCCCACGCAATGCAGCTCGCCACGCGCCAGTGCGGGCTTGAGCATGTTGCCGGCGTCCATGGCACCGTCGGCCTTGCCCGCGCCCACCATGGTGTGCAGCTCATCGATGAAGAGGATGATCTGGCCTTCGCTCTTGGACAGGTCGTTGAGCACGGCCTTGAGGCGTTCCTCGAACTCGCCGCGGAACTTGGCACCGGCGATCAATGCGCCCATGTCCAGCGACAGCACGCGCTTGCCGCGCAGGCCCTCGGGCACTTCGTCGTTGATGATGCGCTGGGCCAGGCCTTCCACTATCGCGGTCTTGCCCACGCCGGGCTCACCGATCAGCACCGGGTTGTTCTTGGTACGGCGCTGCAGCACCTGGATGGTGCGGCGGATTTCCTCGTCGCGGCCGATCACCGGGTCCAGCTTGCCGCTCTCGGCACGCGCGGTGAGGTCGATGGTGTACTTCTCCAGCGCCTGGCGCTGTTCTTCTGCATTCTCGGACTGCACGCTTTCACCGCCGCGGATCTTGTCGATGGCCGCCGTGATGCGGGTCTTGTCGGCACCCGCAGCGCGAAGCGCCATGCCCAGCGTGCCGCCATCGTCGACCGCGGCCAGCACGAACCACTCGCTGGCGATGAAGGCATCGCCATGCTGCTGGGCCAGCTTGTCGGTGTTGTTGAGCAGGCGGTTGAGGTCATTGCCGATCGACAGGTTGCCTTCCTGCCCGGACACCTTGGGCAACGCTTCCATGGCCTCGTTGAGGCGTTCGCGCAGCACCGGCACGTTCACGCCGGCCTGGGCCAGCAGCGGCCGCGTGCTGCCGCCCTGCTGTTCCAGCAGCGCGGTGAAGACGTGCACCGGTTCGATGATGTTGTGGTCGCGGCCCACGGCCAGCGACTGCGCGTCCGCCAGCGCCTGCTGGAAACGCGAGGTGAGCTTGTCCATCCGCATGGTCATATTCCTCGATCAATTGCCGCTGGCCGAGCCAGCACTATCTGACAGATGCGGTTATGCAGGCGTGTTTCAAGGGGGAATGAGAACGCATTCAGCCGCGAGCGCACGTCGCAGTGACATTCCCCTCACGCCTGCTTGGCGGCGCAATCCGGAGGCTGGGGGTCCCGACACGGAGCACCCGCATGCACTACGAGCTTTACTACTGGACCGGCATCCAGGGCCGTGGCGAGTTCATCCGCCTCGCACTGGAAGATGCGGGCGCGGCGTATACCGACATGGCACGCGTGCACGGCGACAAGGTCATGCAGCCGTTTCTCGACGGCAAGGTCGAGGGACTGCGCCCGTTCGCGCCGCCGTTCCTGGTCAGCGGCCGGCAGGTGATCGCGCAGGTAGGCGCGATCCTGGCGCATCTCGGCCCCGAGCTGGGCCTGGTGCCGGAGGCCGCCTCACGTCGCGCGCAGGCGTTGCAGCTGCAGCTGACCATCGCCGACCTGGTGGCCGAGGTGCATGACACCCACCACCCGATTGCCGCCTCGCAGTACTACGAGGACCAGAAGCGGGAAGCGATGGCACGCGCCGCTTCCCTGCGTGGTGAGCGGCTGCCGAAGTTCCTCGGCTGGTTCGAAAGCGTGCTGGAGGCAAATGGCGGCCTGCACCCGTTGCGCGAACACTCCTACGTGGATCTGTCGTTGTTCCAGCTGGTCAGCGGGCTGGACTACATGTTCCCGAAACGCATGCAGGCGCTACGGCCAACGCTGCCGTTGCTGCACGCATTGAAGGATCGGGTGGAGCGGCGGCCGAACATCGCCGCCTACCTGGCCTCAGAGCGCCGGTTGGCGTTCAACACCAACGGCATTTTCCGGCATTACCCGGCGCTGGATGCCGCGGATTGACAAGCGGATGCAACGTTTCCGGTCGGCGTAACGTTTCCGGTTGGCGTAGTGCCGGCCGCTGGCCGGCTCCGCATTGACCTGTCATCGCCTGGAGCCGGCCAGCGGCCGGCACTACGCTTGGGCGTCTGGGCCCCCTTGGAGCCGGCCAGCGGCCGGCACTACGATTGTACGTCTGGGCCCGCCTGGAGCCGGCCAGCGGCCGGCACTACGCTTGGACGTCTGGGCCCGCCTGGAGCCGGCCAGCGGCCGGCACTACGCTTGGGCGTCTGGGCCCGCTTGGAGCCGGCCAGCGGCCGGCAGTGCGCTTGGACGTCTGGGCCCGCTTGGAGCCGGCCAGCGGCCGGCACTACGCTTGGAGGTCGGGGCTCCCTTGGAGCCGGCCAGCGGCCGGCACTACGCGACGGCTGGCTCTGCCTGGAGCCGGCCAGCGGCCGGCACTACGCTGGGCGTCTGGGCCCGCTTGGAGCCGGCCAGCGGCCGGCACTACCGGGGGGGCGGTTTTTTGCAGGGACAACAGGCCCAGCAGCGCGGCCAGCGCCACGTACGCGCCGGCGAACTGCCACATGATCAGCTTCGGCAGGCCGTCCAGCTGCCACGGCAGGTAGATGCCGCCGCGCGGGTCGACAGAGTGGATCAACCCGAACAGGGTCAGCGCCGCCGCCACCAGCAGGATGCCGGAGGAGCGCAGCAGGCGTCCGTCAATCATCGCCACCACCGCCGCGATCCACAGCATCGAGGTGATGATGAAGCCATTGCCCAGCGTGAAGATCACCGCCAGCTCCGGCAAACCGTGGCCGTCCAGCGTGGTGGTCATCGCAACGAGCTGCTCGGGCGGAATCCAGCCCGGCGCCTTGATCGCCAGCAGGTAAGCCACCGACGGCAGGAAGCCCAGCACCATGGCCCCGGCATGTTCGCGCGGCGTGGCCTGGAAGGCCTGGGTGGTGATGTCGATTGCCACGTACACGATGATCGGGGCCAGTACCGCCAGCGGCAGCCACTGCACCAGGCCCGAGATCACGCCCAGCATGCCCCCGATGCCCACGAACAGGCCGGTCAGCAGCGTGTAACCACTGCGGGCACCCATGTGCTTGTACGCCGGCTGGCCGATATACGGGGTGGTCTGCGCCACGCCGCCGCACAGCCCGGCCACGAGCGTGGCCACCGCCTCCACCAGCAGGATGTCGCGGGTGCGGTAGTCATCGCCGGCCGCGCGCGCGCTTTCCGAGACGTTGATGCCGCCCACCACCATCAGCAGGCCGAACGGCAGCAGCAGCGGCAGGTAGGTGATGGCCGTGGGCAGGCCGTCGATGAAGCCCAGCGTCGGCCACGGCAGCACCACCTGCAGCGGCGTCCAGTCGGGCACCTTGAAGCCCGGCGCGCCCAGCCCGGCCAGGCCCAGCGCGTAGTACAGCAGCGTGCCGAACACGAACGCGACCAGCACGCCCGGTGCGCGGATCGGCAGCTTGCGCTTGGCCACCAGCACGTAGAGCAGCAGGCCCAGGGTCACGAAGCCGACCACGGGCGAGCGCAGCGTTTCCAGCAGCGGCAGGAAGCCCATCAGCACGATGGCGATGCCGGCGATGGAACCCAGCAGCGACGCCCGCGGCAGCGCGCGGGTCACCGCCTCGCCGAAGAACGACAGCACGACCTTGAGCACGCCCATGATCACCAGCGAGGCCATGCCCAGCTGCCAGGTGGCCATGGCCGCGTCGTGCGGGGCCAGGCCGTTGGCCTTGAAGGCCAGGAACGCCGGGCCCAGCACCAGCAGGGCCATGCCGATGCTGGTCGGCGCGTCCAGCCCGAGCGGCATCGCGGTGACATCGTCACGGCCGGTGCGGATGGCCAGGCGTCGCGCCATCCACGTGTAGAGCACATTGCCGACCAGCACGCCGAAGGCAGTACCGGGGAACATGCGGCCGAACACCACATCCGGCGGGAACTGGAAGATGCCGGTCAGTGCCATCGCGATGAAGCCGAGGATCGACAGGTTGTCGACCACCAGGCCGAAGAAGCCGTTGAAGTCGCCGGCAACGAACCAGCGGGGGCGTCCGGAGACGGGAGCGGATGCAGGCATGCGAGGGGGGCACGGGGGTGGGGGTACCCGATGGTAGGCGTTCATTGCCCCGGGCAACAGACACACCGGTGGAACACCGACATACAGCGTAGTGCCGGCCGCTGGCCGGCTCCCCATGGACCGCGCATCACGCGACCCGTAGTGCCGGCCGCTGGCCGGCTCCATGCACCCCCATCAAGCAACACGTAGTGC
>NZ_DAMCID010000030.1:7115-16968 GCF_032099025.1 Stenotrophomonas sp. | reverse complement strand
CCGGCTCCATGCACCCCCATCAAGCAACACGTAGTGCCGGCCGCTGGCCGGCTCCATGCACCCCCATCAAGCAACACGTAGTGCCGGCCGCTGGCCGGCTCCCCAATGCACCCGCATCAAGCGACACGTAGTGCCGGCCGCTGGCCGGCTCCCCATGCACCCGCATCAAGCGACACGTAGTGCCGGCCGCTGGCCGGCTCCCCATGAACCCCGCATCACGTGGAGCCGGCCAGCGGCCGGCACTACGGTTTATTGAGGAAATTGTTCGCCAGCAGGGCGCGCACGTCCCCTACGCGACCGTGCAGCAGCGCCTTGGCCGCATACAGCGCGGTGCCGGCCACCTGCTTGGCCTCCACCTGCGGCGGCATCACCAGCTCGGTCGGGCTGGTATGCACGTCCAGCAGCGCCGGGCCTGGATGGGCCAGCACGTCCTGCACCGCCTGCTCCAGGTCCTCCGAACGGGTCACGGTGCGCCCGTAGAAGCCGATGACCTCCGCCAGGCGGCCGAAATCGGGGTTCTTCAGATCGGTGTAGTTATCCAGCAGGCCTTCCACCTTCTGCTCCAGCTCGACGAAGTTGAGCGAGCTGTTGTTGTAGACCACTACCTTGATCGGCAGGTTTTCCTGCACCGCCGTCAGCAGGTCACCGAGCAGCATCGCAATGCCACCGTCGCCCGACAGCGAGATCACCTGGCGGCCGGGATAGGCCTTCTGCAGGCCAAGCGCCTGCGGCATCGCATTGGCCATCGTGCCATGCAGCAGGCTGGTCAGGGTGCGGCGGCGACCGTTGACGCGGATGTGGCGCAGGATCCACACCATCGGCGAGCCACCGTCGGCGGTGAACAGCGCATCGTCGCTGGCATGGCGGTCGATCAGTGCGGTGAGGTGCTGCGGGTGGATCAGCGTGCCCTCACCCGGTTCCTCCTCCTTCGCACGGGTCGCCAGCGCCTTCTCCCGGTGACCGATGCATTCGTCCAGGAAGCTGCGATCCTCGCGCTCCGGCAGCAGTGGCAGCAGTGCCTCCAGGGTCGGCCCGATATCGCCCACCACCCCCAGCGTCACCGGGTGGCGGCGGCCAAGATGGCTGCCATCGCGATCCACCTGGATCAGCGTGGCCTTGTCCGGGTAATACTGGCCCCAGGCGAAATCGGCCCCGAGCAGCAGCAACGTGTCGCAGGCCATCAGCGTGTGGTAGCCCGACTCGATCCCGAAGATGCCGGTCATGCCCATGTTGTACGGGTTGTCGTACTCGACGAAATCCTTGGCCCGCGAGGTGTGCGCGATGGGTGCCTTGAGGCGGGCGCCCAACGCCACCAGCGCGTCGTGCGCATGCTCGCAGCCCGCGCCGGCGTAGATGCCCACGCGCTTGCCCTCGCCGATCAGCGCGGCAATGCGCTGCAGTTCGTCATCGCTGGGGCGCAGCACCGGCTGGGCGTAGTGCACGGAGAACGGCCGGTCGTCTTTGACCTCCGCTTCGCTGATGTCGGCCGGCAGGATCACCACCGCCACGCCGCGCCGGCTGATCGCCGCCTGGCAGGCCAGCGCCACCACCCGCCGCGCCTGTTCCGGGTTGTAGACCTGTTCGCAGAACACGCTGCAGCTGGCGTACACCGCCTTGAAGTCCACTTCCTGCGGGAACTCCATGCCGAGCTCGGGGGTGACTACCTGGCTGGCGATCAGCACCAGCGGCGCGCGGTTTCGGTTGCTCTCGAAAATGCCGTTGATGAAGTGCAGCCCGCCCGGGCCACAGGAACCGGCGCAGGCCGTGAGCTGCCCGCTGATCAACGAATCGGCCCCGGCGGCAAACGCGGCCACCTCTTCATGGCGCACGTGCACCCAGTCGATGTCGCTGCGATGGAGGGCATCGGTGACATGGTTGAGGGTGTCACCGACGATGCCGTAACAGTGGCGCACACCGGCGGCCTGCAGGGTATCGACGACGATTTCGGCAACGCGCTTGCTCATGACGGCACTTCCACGCTCAGGGGGAAGTGCGAGCCTAGACCCGCGCAGGTGACACCGGCGTGCGATTCCGCGCGATTCATACCAAGGTAGGTACCGACCGTGGGTCGGTACGCCGTTTAGAACGACACCTCCACCGCCTGCTGCGCCCAAAGGACCGACTGGTGCTTGGTGGCCTGCTTCCATGCCAGGCGGATCGCCTCGATGTCCGCGCGGCGCTGCGGAGTGTTTTCGTGCAGCACCACCAGCACTTTGGTGCGCAGGCGGTTGGGCTCGGCGGCGCCGCGGAACAGCCACTGGCCGTAGGCATCGAACACGGTCAGGCCATCCGGGAAGCGCGGGGTGACCTCCTTGTCGAGGAACGCGCGCCACTGCGCCTCGGTGATGGCGTCGGTCTGCTCGCGCGCGGACGCACCGCTCTCTTCGCCCACGCCGAAGTAGAGCTCGCTGCGCACCCAGCCGGCGGCGGCGTCCGGGCGGGCGGCGTCGCCCTGCAGGCTGGCGGTGGTTGACGTGGTGGCGGGCTGGGCCTGATGGGCAAGCGGGGCGGTGGTTGCGCAGCCGCTTACGGCCAACAGCACGGCGAGCAGCAGGGGATGGGACTTCATGTTGCGGTTATCTCCGGGGGCGGTTGGGGCTGCGTGGGACACGCATGGCGTGTCGCTACCTTAGGGACATCGGCCGCCAGCATAGATGCCGAACGGCTATGAGCTGATGCCCCGGCGTACTGGGACTTGCATCACAAGGCCCCGTCACGCCAAGATAATATATCGCTTCATCCGGATGGATTGGTACATACATATCCAACCCTCCCCTCCCCCCTCGTCGTTCTGCTGGAGCCTGCATGTCCCGTCCGTCCGCGTCGCGCCTTGGCCTTGCCATTGCTTTGGTCCTTTCCTCCCCTCTGCTGGCCCAGGACCTTCACGCGCAGGACGCGCCTGCCACCGCCACCACGCTGGACACGGTGATCGTCACCGGTACCCGCGCGATCGACCGCACCGTGCTGGAGTCGACCTCGCCGGTGGACGTGTTGACCGCCGAGGACATCCGCCGCGCCGGCGTGGTCAATGGCGAGCTGGGCAGCGCGCTGCAGGCACTGCTGCCATCGTTCAACTTCCCGCGCCAGTCCAACTCCGGCGGTGCCGACCACGTCCGTGCCGCCCAGCTGCGCGGGCTCTCGCCCGACCAGGTGCTGGTGCTCGTGAACGGCAAGCGCCGCCACACGAGTGCGCTGGTCAACGCCGACAGCAAGATCGGCAAGGGCACCACGCCGGTCGATTTCAATTCCATCCCGGTCAGCGCGATCAAGCGCATCGAAGTCCTGCGTGACGGTGCCGGCGCGCTGTACGGCTCGGATGCGGTCGCCGGGGTGATCAACGTGATCCTCGACGATGCGCCCGAAGGTGGTGCCATCGAAGCCAGCTTCGGCGCCCACCACACCGATCTGGAGCCGATCGACCGCACCATCACCGACGGCCAGACCAGCTTCGTCAGCGCCAAGGTGGGTACCGCGCTGGGCGAAGATGGCGGCTTCCTGCGCGTCGGCCTGGAGCTGAAGAACCGCGAAGGCACCAACCGCGCCGGCTTCGACCAGATTCCGCCGTGGGACCAGAGCGATACCAACCTGGCCCTGCAGGGACAGCGCAACTACGTGCTCGGCGATGGCAGCACGAAGGACCTCAATGCGTGGATCAACACCGAACTGCCGTTCGGTGAAACGTCCAAGTTCTATTTCTTCAGCACCTTCAACCAGCGCGACAGCGAAGGCGCCAACTACTTCCGTTACCCGGACAGCGACGCCAACTGGACCCAGATCTATCCCAACGGTTACCGCCCGATCTCCGAGGGCGAGAACCGCGACGTGCAGGCCGTGGCCGGTGCCAAGGGCCAGTGGGGCGAGTGGAATTACGACGCCAGCCTGGACTACGGTTTCAATGCGTTCACCTATCGCCTGCGCAACTCGCTCAACGCCTCGCTGGGCCCCACCAGCCCCACCACGTTCAAGACCGGCGACTACCGCAATGAACTGACCGTGGGGAACTTCGATCTCGGCCGGGTGTTCACCCAGGGCAACAACAGCCACAGCCTGGGTCTGGGCGTCGAAGCGCGCCGCGACCACTTCCAGACCCGCCCGGGCGATCCGGCCAGCTACGCGGCCGGCCCATACATCGACCGCCCGACCGGTTCGCAGGCCGGTGGTGGCCTGACCCCGCAGGACGCCACCTCGCTGACCCGCGACGTGGCCAGCGCCTATGCCAGCCTGTCCAGCCAGTTCGGCGAGCACTTCTCCAGCGACGTCGCGGCCCGTTACGAGCACAGCGACGACTACGGCGGCGAGCTGACCGGCAAGCTCGGCCTGCGCTACGAGTTCACCCCGGCGTTCGCGCTGCGTGGCGCGGTGTCCAACAACTTCCGCGCTCCGTCGCTGGCGCAGATCGGCTACGAATCCACCTCTACCGGCTACAACGCCGCTGGCCAGCTGGTCCAAGGCCGCGTGCTCTCGGTGAACAATCCGATCGCGCGCGCACTGGGCGCCAGCGACCTCAAGCCGGAGAAGTCGCTCAACACCAGCCTGGGCTTCACCAGCCGCATCGGCGAGCACTTCGATCTGTCGCTGGACTTCTACCAGATCGACATCGATGACCGCATTGCACTGTCCGAAAGCATCACCGGCGACGCACTCACCGACACCGTGCTGCAGCAGTTCGGCGTGAGCGGCCTGCAGAGCGCCAGCTTCTTCGTCAATGCTGCCGACACCCGCACGCGCGGCGCCGAACTGGTGACCAACTGGCGCCAGGCGCTGGGCGATGGCCAGCTGCTGCTGACCGGCACCTATGCGTACAACAAGACCACGCTGAAGAACGTGCTGCCCACGCCGGCGCGCCTGCTCGCACTCGATCCGGATTACGTGCTCTTCGGCGTGGAAGAGACCAACACGCTCACCGACGCCACCCCGCGTACGCGGGCGCAGCTGGCCGCCAGCTGGGCCAACGACCGCTGGACGCTGAGCAGCCGTGTCAGCCGGTACGGCAGCGTGACGCGTGTGTTCAACTTCGGTGACGGTTTCGTGCCGCGCCAGACCTATGGTGCCGAATGGCAGCTGGATGCCGAGGTCGAGTACCGCATCACCCCGCAGTGGAGCGTGGCGCTGGGTGGGCAGAACCTGACCGACAATTATTCGGATCTTTCCAACGAGGACATCTACTATTACGGCAACCTGCCGTATGACGTGCTGTCTCCGATTGGCAGCAATGGTGCCTATTACTACGGGCGCGTTCGCTACACGTTCTAGGATGCGTGCGGACCAGCGGTCCGCCGCCGTCGGTGTGCAGGCGTCGCCCGACCGTTGGTCGGGCGACGCCGCACTCCGCCCCGTGCGCGTGACGACCCACGGTCGTTACCTGCCGCGCATCTGCGTGTGAACGCCGTTACCCGGCGATCACATACGCGGTGGCATGTTGGCGACCATGGCCAACGACTTCCCCCAACGTCCGCCGCCACCACTGCTGGACGATGCGTGCGCGCTGTTCCTGGACGTGGATGGCACCCTGATTGAATTCGCCGAGGACCCCGAGGCGGTCACCCTGCTGCCGGAGGTGCGTGAAGCCATCGGCCGCATCAGCGATCGCCTGGAGGGTGCGGTAGCACTCATCAGCGGGCGCCCGCTGGAGCAGCTGGACCGGCTGTTCGCCCCGCTCCACCTGCCGGCCGCCGGCCTGCACGGACACCAGGTGCGCGGCTTCGCCGGGCAGACCCACGCGGTCAACGCCGACCACGATGACACCACCAGCGAGTGGCTGCACGCCGTGCACCAGCAGGCCATGCGATTCGCACACGGCCATCCGGGCGTGCTGGTCGAAGACAAGGGCCACAGCCTGGCCCTGCACTGGCGTGGCGCGCCGCATGCCGCGCGTGATGTCCAGGCGTTCGCCGAACGGCATATCCGCGGCCATGGCGGCTACCGTCTGCAGCCGGGTGACCACGTGGTCGAATTCGTTCCCGAAGGCACCGACAAGGGTCGCGCCATCCGCCAGCTGATGCAGCAGTCGCCGTTCCGTGGCCGCATTCCGGTCTTCCTCGGCGACGACCTCACCGACGAATACGGGTTCGACGCGGCCAACACGCTGCACGGCTGGAGTGTCCTGGTGGGCGAGCGTGAGCCCAGCGCGGCCGTGTTCGCCCTGCCGCACGTGCACACCGTACACGGCTGGCTGCGCGAAAACGCCTACTGATGTCTGAGAGAACCACGCACCATGACTGAACCCAATCTGGACCTTGGCGTCGTCGGCAACGGCAGCTTCGGCGCACTCATCGACCGCAACGCGCGGGTCGTATGGAGCTGCCTGCCCACCTTCGACGGCGACCCGACCTTCTGCGCGCTGCTTCAGCCCAACCAGCAGACCGGTGGCGATTTCGCCATCGAACTGGAAGACATGGTCAGCAGCGAGCAGGCCTACCTGACCAACACCGCGATCCTGCGCACCGTGCTGCACGACAAGCACGGCGGCTCGCTGGAGATCATCGATTTCGCCCCGCGCTGGCGCCAGAACGACCGCTTCTACCGTCCCGTCAGCCTGATCCGGCAGGTGCGACCGCTGTCCGGCACCCCGCGCATCATCGTGCGCGCGCGGCCGCTGGCCGACTGGGGCGCGCGCGTGCCCGACGCCACCTGGGGCAGCAACCACATCCGCTGGGTGCTGCCGGACCATGTGCTGCGCCTGACCACCGATGTGCCGTTGCGCTTCGTGCGTGACGAACTCCCGTTCGTGCTCAACCATCCGGTGCACCTGGTGCTGGGCGTGGACGAATCGCTCAACCGCTCGCTGAGCGGCTACGTGCAGGAATCGTTCCAGCGTACGCGCGACTACTGGCGCGAATGGGTGCGCTACCTGTCCATTCCGCTGGAGTGGCAGGACGCGGTGATCCGCAGTGCGATCACGTTGAAACTGTGCCAGTACGAAGACAGCGGCGCGATCATCGCGGCAATGACCACCTCGATCCCCGAGGCACCCGGCAGCATCCGCAACTGGGACTACCGCTATTGCTGGCTGCGTGACGCGGCCTTCGTCGTGCGCACCTTGAACCGCCTCGGCGCCACCCGCACCATGGAACAGTTCCTCGGCTACATCTTCAACCTCGCCACGGCCGACGGCAGCCTGCAGCCGCTGTACGGCATCGGCTTCGAGGCGAAGCTGGAAGAGAGCGAAGTGGCCTCGCTGGACGGCTACCGCGGCATGGGCCCGGTGCGGCGCGGCAACCTGGCCTGGGTACAGCGCCAGCACGACGTGTACGGCAGCGTGGTGCTTGCCTCCACCCAGCTGTTCTTCGACCGCCGCCTGCAGGACCCCGGCGACAGCCATACCTTCGCGCGGCTGGAGCCGCTGGGCGAGCAGGCGTTCGCCCTGCACGACGTACCGGATGCCGGGCTGTGGGAATTTCGCGGCCGCACCGAAGTGCATACCTACACCAGCGCGATGTGCTGGGCCGCGTGCGACCGCCTCTGCAAGATCGCGGTGCGCTTGAAGCTGGACCACCGCGCCGAGTACTGGCGCGACCGCGCCAACACCATCCATGCACGGATCATGCGCGAGTCCTGGAGCGAGGAACTGGGCCACTTCACCGATACCTACGGTGGCCATCGTCTGGATGCCTCGCTGCTGCTGCTGGCCGACATCGGCTTCATCGCCCCTGACGATGCCCGCTTCGTGGCCACCGTCGAAGCGATCGGCCGCGACCTCAAGCATGGCAACGCGCTGTACCGCTATGTGGCCCCGGACGATTTCGGCGAGCCGGAAACCAGCTTCACCATCTGCACGTTCTGGTACATCGATGCGCTGGCCGCGATCGGCCGCATCGACGAGGCGCGCGACATGTTCGAGACGCTGCTCGAACGCCGCAACCACCTGGGCCTGCTCTCCGAGGACCTGGCCTTCGACAACGGCGAGGCGTGGGGCAACTTCCCGCAGACCTATTCGCACGTGGGCCTGGTGACGGCGGCCATGCGCCTGTCGCGCAGCTGGCAGGAGGCGTCATGAGCCGGCTGGTGGTGGTATCCAACCGGGTGGCCGCGCCAGGTGTCGCCGCACCCGGCGGGCTGGCGGTCGGCCTGCTGGCTGCATTGAAGGAACGCGGCGGTCTGTGGTTCGGCTGGAGCGGCAAATCGGTACGCGACCCCAGCGGCAGCCTGCACGAGCAGACCGAGGGCGACATCCGCTACGTCACCATGGACCTGAACAAGCGTGACGTCGATGGCTACTACAACGGCTTCGCCAACCGCACGCTGTGGCCGCTGCTGCACTTCCGCCTGGATCTGGTGGACTACGACCGCGCCACCCGCGAGACGTACCGCCGCGTCAATGCGCTGTTCGCCGAAAAGCTGGCGCCGCTGCTGCGCGAAGACGACATCGTCTGGATCCACGACTACCACCTGATCCCGCTGGCGTCGCTGCTGCGCGAGCGTGGCATCGGCTGCCGCATCGGCTTCTTCCTGCACGTGCCGATGCCCTCGGCCGACCTGCTTCAGGCGATGCCCGACCACCTGCGCCTGTTCTCCAGCCTGTATGCCTACGATCTGGTCGGCTTCCAGACCCAGCGCGATGCCGACCGGTTCCAGTCCTACGTGCGCCTGTTCGGCGGCGGCCGCGCCCTGGCCGACGGCATGCTCGAAGCGCCCGGCGGGCGTCGCTTCCGTGCGGCGGCCTTTCCGATCGGCATTGATACCGCGCACATCGAACGCCAGGCCAAAGCCGGTGCCAACAAGCCGGCCGTGCGTGACCTGCGCAACAGCCTGCGCAACCGCCAGCTGGCCATCGGCGTGGACCGGCTGGACTACTCCAAGGGCCTGCCCGAGCGCTTCCAGGGCTTCGAACGCTACCTGCAGCGCCACCCCGATCAGCGCGGCAGCCTGACCTACCTGCAGATCGCGCCGGTCTCGCGCGGCGATGTCACCGAGTACCGGCAGCTGCGCAGCCAGCTGGAACAGATCGCCGGCCACATCAACGGCGGGTATGCCGAGCCGGACTGGACCCCGCTGCGCTACGTCAACCAGAACTTCGCCCATGCCACGCTCACCGGCTTCTACCGCGCCGCCGCCGTGGGGCTGGTGACGCCGCTGCGCGACGGCATGAACCTGGTGGCCAAGGAATACGTGGCCTCGCAGGACCCGGAGAATCCCGGCGTGCTGGTGCTTTCGCTGCTGGCCGGGGCCGCCGATGAAATGAAGCAGGCGCTGCTGGTGAACCCCCACGACCTGGACGGCGTGGCCGATGCCATCGCCACCGCGGCCACGATGCCGCTGCGCAAACGCGTGGAACGCTGGCAGGCGATGATGGAACACCTGCGCACCTACGACATCAACCACTGGCGGCAGTCGTATCTGGATGCCTTGGAAAGCGGCTGATTACGACAGCCCTGTGATCGCGCGTGATGTCGCGATCACCACCTTTTCGCCGCTGCGCTGCGCATCAATCGCGTTGCTGCAGTGCGTTTAGGAACGTGTCGCTTTAGACACCATGCGAATGCAGAGCCCACCTGTGACAAGACGCCTGTTTGATAGGCGTCCTAGATGGTTGTAGCGGTCCGCAGATTCGTAACCTTCGGCCGCTGCAACTTTCATTTCGCATTGACAGGTCCTCACGACATTGACCCCGCAGAGCCCATGCATGCCGCATGGGGCGACCTGCGCAGGCCTGCCTGCGCGGTCCTGAATCCGGGAATCCGATTGATGTCACTGCTGGACCGATACATTGAAAACACCGCCCTGCACATGGGCCTGGGGCACCGCGCGCGCAACCTGATCGAGGTCCTGGTCGATTACATCCGCAGCCTGCCCGACGGCGTGCACGGCCTGCGCCGGCGCTTCGACGCGGTCGGCCTGGGCGCGGAATTCCCGT
>NZ_DAMCID010000030.1:0-7105 GCF_032099025.1 Stenotrophomonas sp. | reverse complement strand
ATTCCCGTCTACCGGCCGGCCCCACCGCCTGCTCGCCAGCCAGCTCGAATCTGCGATCGGACGCGGCGAACTGGCCGTGCTGGCCCGCCGCGCCGCCTTCCCCACCGGCATGTTCGCGGTGGTCGCCGCCGACCTGCTGCCGGGCCTGCTCGACGTGATGGAACAGGATGCACGGCGTGTGCAGTCGCTGGAGGCAGCTGCGCGCACCCGGCGCACTGGCCCTGCGCCGGTGCCGAGCGCGGTGCGTGGCAGCGTGCTGCGCGGGCTGTCGTGGGTGCTGGTGGCCGGTGCCCTGCTGTGCCTGACCGGCTGGATCCACCAGAAGACCCGGGTCATTCCCGCCGGCACGACGGGGGCCGAGCGGCAGACATCGCCGCGGCTGTCGCTGGTCAATCATGGCGGGATCATCGATGTCCGCGGCCGCCTGCCGGGCGAGGCAGACCGGCGCAAGGTCTGGAGCGCGCTGGTCGGGCAGTACGGCCAGGCGCGGGTAAGCGGCGACATCCAGCGCGATCCGCATGCGCAGGCACCGCGCTGGCTGGACCGGCTGCTGACACTCACCCCGGTGCTGCGTCATCCGGGCCTGTCGCTGTCCTTCAGCGGTGACACCCTGCACGTGGACATGGCGGAGCTGCCGGACGCCGACCGCGTGGCCGTATCCGAGACGCTGCGGCGTGGCTTCGGCCATCTGCACGTCACCGGGCTGTGGGACCCGGGCCGGGTCGCGCTGGCGCGGCTTCCCGCCACCCCGGAACCCAGCCGGCTGGTGGACGCGCTGAACCAGGGCGCGATCCGCTTCGAACACAAGTCGCCGGTGGTGCGTGCCGACGGCATGGACATGCTGCGCGCCAGCGCCTTGGCGATCCGTGCCGCCGACCCCGCGCTGCGCCTGGAAGTGGCCAGCCACACCGACAGCCTGGGCACCGCGGACAGCAACCTGCGCCTGAGCCAGCAGCGTGCCGAGGCCGTGGTGGCCGAACTGCAGGCGCTGGGCGTGCCGTCCAGTGCGCTGGTCCCACGCGGGTATGGCGAAGAGCAGCCGGTGGCCGACAACCGCCTGGAAGCCGGCCGCGAACGCAACCGGCGGATCGAGTATTCCGTGTTGGAGTGATCGACGGGGTGCCACGCTGGGCGGATCGCGCGTCGGTTGGCATCGCGTTGCCACGCATGGCGTGGCACTACGGAGCGGTTGGCCGCCCGGACGGTTTCGTTGCCGCCCGGACGGTTTCGTTGCCCGATCACACCTTGTCTCTCAATCGAGGAAGCGTCCCACCTGCCCGGGCGCCGGCAGCGCGCACACGTCATGCCGGCCGAACCAGCGATAACGGTTGCGTGCCAGCGTCCGGTAGGCGCGGTCGCGCCAGGTCCGTGGCACCAGCCGCAGCAGGCGGGCCAACCGCCAGGCACCGCCCAGACCGGCCAGCACCTGCACGATGGCGTCGGTATCGGACCAGGCGCGGCCCTGCTCGACCAGCAGGAACGACAGCGGGTCGTCGGGGTCCAGCCCATGCTCCTGAAGCAGGGCCCGGCCCTGCACGCCCTGCATGGCCGCGAAGCGGTAGCGGCCGCGGTGATCGAAACGCAGTAGGAAGCGCACCCAGCGGCTGCACAGGGCGCAGACGCCGTCGAACACGATCACCGGTCCGCCCGCCGTGTTCACCCTGCGATCCAGGCCAAGGTCGCCATGCGGCCGGTGCGACGGTCACGGCGGTGCGAATAGAACCGCTGCGGGTCGGCGATGCTGCACCACTGCCCGCCGCTGATCGTGGCCGGGTCCAGCCCCGCACCGACCAGGCGCCGGCGGGCCAGCGCATACAGGTCGACCTTCCAATGCCCCGGCCGGGTGGCGCTGAACGCCGCGGCCTCCGCCGCGTCGCGGTCGACAAACGCGGTGAACACGTCTTCGCCGATCTCATAGTGGGCCGGGCCGGCGGCCGGGCCCAACCAGGCCTGCAGCGACGCAGGCTCGGCGTGCATGGCCGCCACGGTCGCCTCCAGCATGCCGTCGGCCAGCCCGCGCCAACCGGCGTGCGCCGCCCCGATCTCACTGCCGTCGCGGGCGGCAAACACCACCGGCAGGCAATCGGCGGTGAGGATGGCCAGGACCACGCCGGGCACCGAGGTGACCGCCGCGTCCGCCGTCGGCTCGCTGTCCAGTCCGCTGGCGCCGGGCGCGGCGTCGAAACGCAGCACCTCGGTACCGTGCACCTGGCGCAGCCAGTGCGGGGCCGACGGCAACGCCAGGCCGGCCTGCAGCAGGTCGCGGTTGTGCTGCACCTGGGCCGGGTCGTCGCCATCGGCGGCGTGGCGGTTGCCCATGTTGAACTGGTCGAACGGCGCGCGCGAACCGCCTGCGCCGAAGCGCAGGGTGGTCAGCGCGTGCACGCCGGGCGGCGCCGGCCAGTCGGCTGCCAGCACCGGCACCTGCGCAGGTGCGGCGTCGGGCGGCGGGTGCGGCAGCGAGGTCACCATCAGCGGCGACCACGCTCCAGTTCGGCGAAACGCTTGCTGTCCTCGCGCAGCGCCTCCAGCAGTGCCAGCATGTCGGCCGGCACCGGCGCGCTGTTGCGGATCGGCTCACCGGTGATCGGGTGAGCGAATTCCAGCGTCTCGGCGTGCAGCGCCTGGCGCTTGAAGCTGCGCAGCTGCGCCACCAGGTCGTCGGTGGCGCCCTTGGGCAGCTTCAACGCGCCGCCGTACAGCGAATCGCCCACGATGGCGTGCTTGAGGTGCGCCATGTGCACGCGGATCTGGTGGGTACGCCCGGTCTCCAGGCGGCATTCCAGGGCGGTGTGCGCGCGGAAGCGCTCGCGCAGGCGGTAATGGGTCACCGCGTCCTTGCCATCCTCGCGCACGGCCATGCGGATGCGATCGCGCGGGTGGCGGTCGATCGCCGCATCGGCGGTGCCGCCGGAGACCAGTGCGCCCACCACCACCGCCAGGTACTGGCGGTGCACGTTGCGCGCCGCCAGCTGTTCCACCAGCGCGGTCTGCGCCTGGATCGTGCGCGCCACCACCATCACGCCGCTGGTGTCCTTGTCGAGCCGGTGCACGATGCCGGCGCGCGGCAACACCGACAGCCCCGGATCGCGGAACAGCAGCGCGTTGACCAGGGTCCCGGTCGGGTTGCCCGCGCCCGGGTGCACCACCAGGCCCACCGGCTTGTTGATGACGAACACGTGCTCATCCTCGTACAGGATGTCCAGCGGGATGTCTTCGGGCTCGGCATGGGTCTGGGTGTCGAGCACGACATGCAGGCTGGCCACTTCGCCGCCGCGGACCGGGGCGCGGCCGCGCACGGGCTCGCCGTCCAGCAGGACGTCGCCCGACTTGATCCACTCGGTCAGCTTGGACCGGGAGAATTCGGGGAACAGTTCGGCCAGGACGGCGTCGAAGCGCCGTCCGGCGGCGGTGTCAGGCACGATGGCCTGGCGGGTGGATTCGGATTCAGAAGCGTTATCGGACATGGGGAGCACACCGCAGGGAGACAATTTTGGGGTCCGGTCGACCAGTTTCAGTCGCGGGACAGGCCACTAGGCTATCATCGACCCTTCGTATTCCAGCCGCGTCCCGCCCAGACCCCATGATCCGACGCTCTTCCCTGCTGTCCGCGCCCGTCCGCACCGCGGCCCTGATGCTGGTCCTGGCCCTCGTCTCCACCGGTTGCCACCGTGGCGCCAAGGGTGACAACCCCGAGGAAGGCCAGCCGGTCGAACAGATCTATGAAAAGAGCCACGGCCTGATGCAGAAGGGCAACTGGAGTGGGGCGGAAGCCACCTTCCGTCGCCTGATCGCCCAGTACCCGTATGGTCCGTACACCGAGCAGGCGATGATCGAAACCGCCTACGCGCAGTACAAGGCCGGCAAGCACGATGACGCGGTGTCCAGCATCGACCGCTTCATCCGTACCTACCCGACCCACCGCAACATCGCCTACATGTACTACCTGCGCGGGCTGGCCAACGGCAACCGCAATACGGTATTCCTGCGCCGCGTATGGTCGTTGGACCCGAGCCGCCGTGACCTGTCCACCCCGCGCCAGGCCTACGCCGACTTCAACATCGTGGTCGAGCGCTATCCCAACAGCCGCTACGCGCCCGACGCGCGCCAGCGCATGCTGGAGCTGCGCGACGTGTTCGCCCAGCACGAGCTGGACAACGCCCTGTACTACCTGCGTCGCGACGCCTGGGTGTCGGCCGCCGGCCGCGCCAACTACCTGCTGGAAACCTACCCGCAGAGCGCCTTCCAGTACGACGCGGTGGCCACCCTGGGTGAGGCCTATACCCACCTGGGCAACAAGGTCCTCGCCGACGACGCCCGCCGCGTGCTGGAGCTGAACCAGCCCGACCACCCCTGGCTGCAGGGCGACTGGCCGAACTACCCGTGGATGATCCGCAAGCTGAACCCGTTCGCCGGCGAGAAGTCCGCCAGCACCGGTGAGCGCAATGCGACGTTGAATCGCCGCTGATACAGCGCGGCATGATACGAAGAAGGGTCCCGCGAGGGACCCTTTTTCGTTCGCCGTCGCGCCGGGCTATGCCCGGCTGCCCGGAGACCTTTCTTTGCTTCAGGCTTCCTGAAGCTTTTCCTCCCTGAACTGCGCCTCCAGCGTGCGTTCGAGGTCAGCACCCTTCGGCACCGCAGGGCCACGCCTGTTTCCGGCATCGTCATCCAGGAAGAACTTGGTGACCACTACGGAATCGAAGCTGACCGACTTGGGCTCCACCGGTCCCGACGTGGCAACCCGCCGGATTCCCTGTTGTGCAGCGCCGGGGTAGTCCAGTGGAGGAAGCTCAACGTTGTCCAGGTAATCCGGCGGCGGAATCTCAACAGTGTCCGAGTAGTCTGGCAGCGGTATCTCCGGAGAAATGACGCCGGGCGACGCATTCATGCGCGAGTTTTGCGGGGCGTCGGCATGCGGAATAGCGCTTTGCATGCGGGCGCCTGTCGCCTGTGCATTCGGGGCAGGCAACTGCGCCAACCATTGCCGCATGACGTTGGCCAGCTGGGGCGAGCGCACATTGAGCAGTTGGCTGGAAATCGCACCGCGCAGCCCGGCAGCATCGCCGTTGAACCGGCCAATGCCAGGTGAGGTCTTGCCGAACACGCGCGTGGCATCGCCGCCAAACTCGCGGTTCGCAATCAGCGTCAGCTTCTTCAGCGTCATTGTAGACAGGGTGTCGTTGTCGCGCTTGCAAGCCAGCGCCGCAGCGAACGTATGGACCTTCGGATGGATGATGGTGGACACGGGGGAGGCCCTATAACAGAGAGTCCGGCACTCTAGGTCCAGCCCAGCCCCACCGCTTTCAAGAACGCATCAGGGGGGTGTTGCACGCCCCGCCCCGAAGTAGATCATTCAGCCCTTGTACCCATTGCTGATCGGGTAGCGCCGCTCGCGGCCAAACGCACGGCGCGAGACCTTCGGGCCCGGTGCGGCCTGGTGGCGCTTCCACTCGCTGGTGCGCACCAGGCGCAGCACGCGGTCGACCACCTCGGCCGCGTAGCCGGCGGCGACGATTTCCTCGCGCGACTGCTCCTGGTCCACATAGCGGTACAGGATGCCGTCCAGCACATCGTAGGCCGGCAGCGAGTCCTGGTCGGTCTGGTTGGCGCGCAGCTCGGCCGATGGCGGACGTGAGATCACCGCTGGCGGAATCACCGGGGCACCGCCCACGGTATTGCGCCACTTGGACAGCCCGAACACCTCGGTCTTGTACAGGTCCTTGAGCGGCGCGTAGCCGCCGCACATGTCGCCGTAGATGGTGGCGTAGCCCACCGCGTACTCGCTCTTGTTGCCGGTGGTGAGCAGCAACCCGCCGAACTTGTTGGACAGCGCCATCAGGATCACGCCGCGCGCGCGCGACTGCAGGTTTTCCTCGGTCACATCGGCCGGCTGGCCTTCGAACATCGGACCCAATGCGGTCATCAAGCCTTCGAACACCGGTTCGATCGATACCGCTTCCAGCTTCACACCCAGCGCGCGGCACTGCTCGGCGGCCAGGTCGTTGGACATGCCGGCGGTGTAGCGCGACGGCAGCCGTACCGCGGTGACGTTGTCCGCACCCAGCGCGTCCACCGCCATGGCCAGCACCAGCGCCGAATCGATGCCGCCGGACAGACCCAGCCACACCTTCTTGAAGCCGTTCTTGCCGCAATAATCCTTGATGCCGCGCGTGACCGCGCGCCACGCCAGCGCGTCCATGCTTTCATCGCCGTCGTCGATCCACTCCAGCGGCTGGAAGCGTCGCGTCGGTGCGTCGTAGTCCACCACCAGCCACTGGTCGGTGAATGCGGCGGCGGCCGGATGCACCGTGCCGTCGCCATCGGCTACGACTGAGGCGCCATCGAAGGTGAGCGCGTCCTGCCCGCCGACCATGTTGAGGTAGACGATGGCCGCGCCGCTTTCGCGGGTGCGCTCGGCCAGCAGCGCATCGCGCTGGGCATGCTTGCCGCGTTCGTAGGGCGATGCATTGGGCACCACCACCAGTTGCGCGCCTTCGCGCACGGTCTCGGCCAGCGGCTCGGCGAACCACAGATCCTCACAGACCAGCACGCCCACCGGCACGCCCTTCAGTTCGAACACGCAGCTGCCACCGTCGGGGTCCACGTCGAAGTAGCGGCGCTCGTCGAATACCGCGTAGTTGGGCAGCTCGCGCTTGCGGTACGTGTGCTCGACGCGGCCCCCGCGCAGCACGCTGGCGGCGTTGTACACGACGGCACCTGCGGCCTGCGGCCACCCCACCACGGCGGTGATGCCCTGGGTGCTTTCGGCAATGCGGGTCAGGGCCTGCTGGCAGTCGTACAGGAAGCCGGGGCGCAGCAGCAGGTCTTCCGGCGGATAGCCGCTGATGGCCAGTTCCGGGAACACCACCAGCTCGGCGCCGTATTCATCGCGCGCCTCGGCGATCATCGCGATGATGGTGTCGGTGTTCTGCGCCACGGCGCCTACCGGGAAATCAAACTGCGCCATCGCGATGCGGATCGACGTCATGGGGTAAAGCCTGTGGTTGCGATGGGGCATTGTAGGCGTTTCGCGGCAATGATCGGCCGCGTAGTGCCGGCCGCTGGCCGGCTCCCCGCGGCATCTGATCGGCCACGTAGTGCC
>NZ_DAMCID010000029.1:15946-43486 GCF_032099025.1 Stenotrophomonas sp. | reverse complement strand
CATTTGCATAGGGGCCTGCCGGCCGCGGCGGGGCCCTCAACGCTCGCGGCAGATCTGATCGAAGACCGACCGCCAAGCTTCAAAAAAAACGGGCGCCGAAGCGCCCGTCCGTGTCACCACACCTTGACCCGCTTGTCCGGGGCCAGGTACAGCTTCTGGCCTTCCTTGACGTCGAACGCGGGGTACCACGCGTCCAGGTTGCGCACGGTGAGCGCGCGGAACTGGCCGGGGGCGTGCACGTTGGTCAGCAGCGAGTTGCGCAGGGCCTGTTCGCGGGCCTTGCTGCGCCACGCCTGGGCGAAGCCCAGGAAGAAACGCTGGTCGGGGCTGAAGCCTTCCAGGGTCTGGCCCGGCTTGCCCTGCAGCGAGAGCTGGTAAGCGTCGTAGGCGGTGGCCAGGCCGGCCACGTCGGCGATGTTCTCGCCCAGGGTCAGGCGGCCGTTGACCGACACGCCCGGGAACGGCTGGTAGCTGCTGAACTGCGCGGCCAGCGCGTCGCCGGCGGCGTTGAACTTCTTCAGGTCCTCGGCCGTCCACCAGTTGTGCAGCTTGCCGGTCTCGTCGAACAGCGCACCCGCGTTGTCGAAGCCGTGGCTGATCTCGTGGCCGATCACCGCGCCGATCGCGCCGTAGTTCACCGCGTCGTCCGCAGCACCGTCGAAGAACGGCGGCTGCAGGATCGCGGCCGGGAACACCAGGCGGTTTTCCAGCGGCACGTTCATCGCGTTGATGGTCTGAGGCAGCATCGCCCACTCGCCGTGGTCGACCGGCTTGCCGAGCTTGGCCAGATTGCGGCGGTACTCGAACAGGCTGGCGCGTTCGGCATTGCCCAGCGCGTCGTCGCGCTTCACTTCCAGGCCGGTGTAGTCGCGCCACGTGTCGGGGTAGCCCATGCCCACCGTGAGGCCATCGATCTTGGCCTTGGCATGCGCCTTGGTCTGCGGCGACATCCACTCCAGCGCGTCGATGCGCTTGGCGAACGCGGCGATGATGTTCTTGGCCATCTCGTCGGCGCGGGCCTTGGTGGCCGGGTCGAAGTGGCGTTCGACGTACAGCTTGCCGATCGCTTCGCCCACGGCGCTGTTGCTCTCATCCACCGCACGCTTCCAGCGCTCGCTCTGCTGCGGAGTGCCGTTGAGGGCCGTGCCGTGGAAGGCGAAGCGCGCGTCGGCGATGGCCTTGGGCAGGTACGGCGCGGCGCGGTCCAGCGCGTGGAAGGCCAGGTAGTCCTTCCACACATCCAGCGGCTCGGTGGCCACCAGGCGCGAGATGCCGGCCACGGCCTTGGGCTGCCACACGATGAAATCGTCCTGCTTGTCCAGGCCGGCGGCGGCCAGGAAAGCCGGCCAGTCCATGCCCGGCGCCTTGGCACTCAGGTCGGCCTGCTTCCAGGCATTGGCGCCCTTGGCCACGTCGTTGGTTTCTTCCTGGGTGGCGTGCACCTGGGCGATCCGGGTCTCCAGCGCGAGGATGCGCTGCGCCTTGGCCGCCGGGTCGGCCACGCCGGCCAGCTGCAGCACCTGGGCGATGTAGGCCTGGTACTGCTTGCGCAGCTCGGCCATGCGGCCGCCCTGCAGGTAGAAGTCGCGGTCGGGCAGGCCCAGCCCGCCCTGCACCAGGTACGGGGCGTTGCGGTCCGGCTGCAGCAGGTCCACCGACACCCAGGTGCCAAACAAACGGTCGGTGTAGAAGTTGGTCGCGTTGAGCAGGTCCACGTCGGCGCGCAGCGTGCCGCCCAGGGCGGTGGCCAGCGCGGCCTTGTCGGTGATGCCGCCGATGGCGTCCAGTTCAGGCTTGATCACGCCCATGCCGCGCGATTCGATGCCCGCCTCGTCCATGAAGGCGGCGTAGTAGTCGCCAATCAGCTTGGTCTCGCCGCTGGCCTTGGCATCTGCCGCTGCCCCCTCAAGGATGGCGCGGGTGTCGGCCAGGGTCTTTTCCGAGATGACGTTGAAGCTGCCGAAGCTGGAGCGGTCAGCCGGGATCTCGGTGTTCTTCACCCAGGTGCCGTTGGCGAAGCCGAAGAAATCGTCACCGGCGGCAACGCCGCGGTCCATGCCGCTGGCGTCGAAGCCGAAACTGCCCAGTTGCGGCTTGGGCGCGGCCGGCGGCGTGGCGGCGGCATCGGCGGCGGGGGTGGCCGCCGGGGCGGCGGGCTCACGGTCGCAGGCGGCCAGGCCCAGCGACAGGCTGGCGGCGATGGCTAGCATCAGGGTAGGGCGGCGCAGCTTGGACATGGACTTCTCAGGCAACGGGAAAACGCCAAGTCTAATCCGCACCCCTGTGTCCTGGATGTACCCTTCCTGAGAGCGCGTCGCACCGCGCCCATGAAATGAATGGGCGGCCGGCCGCTTTCAAGGTGTGACGGCCGTTAACCCGCTTCCCGCGCCGCGCCGGCTGGTGCATGCTGGGCCAGGAGAGCTGGACCAAGGCCTCGCAGGTGGGGAAACCTGCAAGGGGGGCATCAAGAAATTGCGACATTGGCCGCTCAGGTTTGGGGAAACCAGGAAAGCGTTTGCAGATGAAGCCAGCCCGTCACTGTGGAAGAGGTACGCGATGCCCGCGATGAGCCACGCCATGGCGCGGCCGTTGCGGACGATCGTGTGGCTGGGCCTCGGGCTCGGCGGCCTGCTGGGCGTCGGCCTGGTGGTCATGCTGGTCAACGATTTCCAGCGCCGGCAGGAAGCGGCGCAACGCCAGAGTTCGGCGCTGGCGGCCGGTTCGCAGCGCCTGCTGCGGCTGGAGCTGCGCAACCTGGAACGGGCCATGCGCGGCATTGCCGCCGATGGCGCGCAGCTGTTCGAGCGCGTGCCGGCGCAGGCCCCCGACCTGCTGGACGACGCCATCGGCGGGGTGCTGCAGCGGCATGCCGAGCTGGACAGCATCGTGGTGGTGGACCAGTACGGGCGCGCGCTGACCAGCGGCAGCGGCGACCTGAACGTGCCGCTGTGGGCGGTGGACACCCACCGTGGGGTGGAGAGCTATCTGTACGTGGGGCCGCCACAGCTGCTCGATGCGCAGCGGTGGGTACTGCCGCTGGCGCTGCGCATGGGCGAGGACCGCTGGCTGTTGAGCCGGCTGCACACCACCGAGCTGCAATCGATCATCAGCGGGCTGGACACCGGGCGTACCGGTGTCATCTCGATCAGCGATGCGGGCGGCTACGTGCTGGCCCGCAGCCCGGACCGGGAAGGCCTCACCGGGCAGCGCTTCGACCTGGCGCGGCGGGAAATGGTGCGGCGCGACGCGGTGACCCCGCTGGGCATCGAAACCAGCCCGATCGATCACGTTGAACGCATCTCCACGCTGACCACGCTGGGCCAGTACCCGCTGGCGGTGTACGCCGGGCTGGGGCGGCAGGACGTGCTGGCGCCCTGGTGGCCGTACGTGCAGGCATCGCTGGGGTTGTTCCTGCTGTACTGGGGCGCGTTCGCGCTGGTCTATACCAGCCTGCGCCGCGCCACCCGCCGCCAGGATGCGATGAGCCAGGAGCTGCGCACCGGCCATGCCGAGCTGCGCATGGCCCACCAGGTCGGCAAGATCTGCACCTGGACGGTGGACGAGGACGCGGCCGTGCTGCGCTGGTCGCCGCTGGCCCGCGAGATCTTCGGCATCGACCTGGATTTCCTGCCGGTCGCCGACTTCTTCAACCGCGTGCACCGGGAAGACAGCGAACGCCTGCAGGCCGCCTTCGACCACGCCTTTGCCAACAACGGCGTGCTTGATGAGATGTTCCGCATCGTGCTGCCGGGCGGGCACGTGCGCTGGGTGTCGGCGCGTGGCCAGCAGGTGGGTGCGGCCGACCGCGAACGGCGCATGATGGGTGCGCTCACCGATGTGAGCGAGCGGGTGCAGGCACTGGCGCGCGCGCAGCAGGCCGAGCGCCAGTTCCGCCTGCTGTTCGACCGCAACCCGGCGCCATTCTGGGTGTTCGATCCGGACACGCTGCGGTTCCTGGAGGTCAACGAAGCGGCGGTGCGCCAGTACGGCTACAGCCGCGACGAGTTCCTGGCGATGAGCATCCTGGATATCCGCCCGCGCGAGGGCTGGGAAGAAATCCGCGCCGCGATCGCCAGTGCCAGCACCGGCGAGCTTCAGGATGCCAAGGTGCGCCTGCACCGGCGCAAGGACGGCACCCTGTTCGAGGTGCGCGCGCACCTGTCCCGGCTGGATTTCGATGGGCGCGAGGCCTGCCTGGTGCTGGCCGAAGACATCAGCGACCGAATGGCCTACGAGCGCGACCTGGCCTACCACGCCACCCACAACCCGGCCACCGGCCTGCTCAACACGCGCGCGCTGGCCGCGCAGCTGGACGAGGAGGGCGGCGGCTACACCATCGCCTATGTGCAGTTCCGCGGTCTGCAGCTGGTAGCCGATACGCTGGGCCGGGAAGTCGGCGACGTGGTGCTTCAGGCCATGGCCAAGCGCCTGGGTGGGCTGGGCGTGCGCTACGGGTTGCTGGCCTTCCAGCCGGCCGAGGATTTCATCTTCGCCATCCGCGACGACCACGAGCGCCAGTCGGCGCTGGACACCCTGGTACAGACGGTGTCCGAGCCGGTGCGCGGGCAGGACTGGCTGCATCAGTTCGAGCCGCGGATCGGCGTGGCGGTGAAGTTCGACGGCGACGTGATCAGCGCCGAGCAGGTCATCAGCATGGCCGCGCAGGCCGCGCATGCCGCACGCGACGAGGGCAGCGTGATTGCCTGGTTCGACAGCACGGTGAGTTCGCGGCTGGCCGACCGGCTGCGCCTGGCCGGGCGCATCCACAGCGCGATCGATGCCGAGTTCGCGCTGTACTTCCAGCCGATCTGCCATGCCACCGACGGCACCCCTGCGGCACTCGAGGCGCTGCTGCGCTGGCCACAGGCCGACGGCAGTTTCATTCCGCCGGGTGAATTCATCCAGCTGTGCGAGGACACCGGCTTGATCCTGGCGCTGGGCCGCTGGGTGATCCGCGAAGCGGCGCGTGCGCAGCGGCAACTGGTGGACGCCGGTTGGGACCTGCCGATCGCGGTCAACGTCTCGGCCGTGCAGTTCTTCAACAGCGACCTGGTGGCCGAATTCACCCGCGCCAGCCAGGAGTTCGGGCTGGCCCGTGGCGCACTGCACGTGGAGCTGACCGAGAGCAGCCTGATGCGCAAACCCGGCCAGGCCAAGCAGACCATGCAGCGCATGCACGAGCAGGGCATCTGCATCTCGCTGGACGATTTCGGCACCGGCTATTCGAACATGTCCTACCTGCAGCACCTGCCGCTGGACATCCTGAAGATCGACCGCAGCTTCGTGGCGGACGTGGAAACCAACCCGCGCAACGCCTCGATCTGCCGCGCGCTGCTGTCCCTGGGCCACAGCATGGGACTGACGATCATTGCCGAGGGCGTGGAAACACCGGGCCAGCACGAGTGGCTGGCCGCGCACGGCTGCGACCAGGTGCAGGGCTACCTGCTGGGCCGCCCGGCACCCTTGGCCGATGTGATCGGGCGGCTGGAGACGGCGGACGCATAGCGCCAGCGCGCCGGCGGGGCAAAACCGGCGGGGCGAAACCGTTGGGGCGAAACCGTTGGGGCGAAAGCGGCGGGGCGAAAGCGGCGGGGCGAAACCGACGGGGCGAAACCGACGGGGCGAAACCGACGGGGCGAAACCGGCGGGGCGAAACCGGCGGGGCGAAACCGGCGGGGTAGAGCCGACTGTTAGTCGGCTGCGCGCGCAGCGCGCGGAGGTTGACGCATCCAGCGGAGAGCAGCCGACTAACAGTCGGCTCTACCCAGTCGCATGTTCCCAGTCGGATGCACGCGTCATGTTTCCAGTCGCATATTCCCAGTCGCGTGCACGCGTCGTGTCCCCAATCGCATGTCCCCAATCGCGTGCACGCGGCAACTAATCCATCGCATGTGCCGCGCGGCATGCACCCAATCACATGCCCCCCATCACCTTCACCCCGCAGGTTCCGCCAGCGCCTCCACCAGGTAATCAATGAAACTGCGCACCTTCGGTGCCAGGTGGTTGCGGCTGGTATACACCGCGTAGATGCCGATGGGCGGCACTTCCCACTCCGGCAATACGCGCTGCAGGCGGCCGTCGGCCAGTGCGTCGGCGACCAGGAAGTCGGGCTGCACGATGATGCCCAGCCCGGCAATGGCCGCTTCGCGCAGCACGTCACCGTTGTTGGCGCGCACGCCGCCGTGCACCGCTACCGAGACCTCGCCACGCGGACCGTGCAGGGGCCATGCGTCGCCGCCGGCCCAGTAGCTGTAACCCAGGCACTCATGCGCGGCCAGGTCCTCGGGTTGCTGCGGGTGGCCGTGCGCGGCCAGGTAGGCGGGCGCCGCGCACAGGCTGATGCGGGTCTCGGCCAGCTTGCGGGCAATCAGCGACGGGCCGGGCTGGCGAGTAATGCGGATCGCCACGTCGTAGCCTTCCTCAACCATGTCCACCAGCCGGTCGGACAACGACAGATCCAGCTGCACCTGCGGGTAACGCGCGCGGAAACCGGCCAGCAGCGGGCCCAGCCGGGCGATGCCGTAGCTGACCGGCGCATTGATCCGCAACGTGCCCGAGGGCGCCAGCGCCTGTGCGCCGATGCCCGCCTCCAACGCATCGAACTGCGCCAGCAGCTGCACGCATTGTTCGTAGTACGCCGCGCCGGTGCTGGTGGGACTCACCCGGCGGGTGGTGCGGTTGAGCAGCCGCGCGGACAGGCGCTTCTCCAGTGCCGCGATCTGGCGGGTGACGCCGGCAGTGGAGAGATCAAGCGCCTGCGCGGCGGCGCTGAAGCCGTTGCGCTCGACCACCGCCACGAACACGCGCATTGCCTCTAGGGTGTCCATTGTTGCGGTTCCTGGAATGAACAGCGTCGGATCATCGTATTTATCGGTCCGGGTCGACGCAATACGCTGATCGCCTGGATCCCCCGGCGCTGCCGGTCGGTCCGCCTTCCTGCCTGGAGTTGCGCCATGTCCCGCCTGCCTTCGCTGTACATCTCCCACGGTTCGCCCATGACGGCGCTGCAGCCAGGGCAGGTCGGCGTGCGCCTGGCCGAACTGGCCGCGCAGCTGCCGCGCCCGCGGGCCATCGTGATGGCCTCGGCGCACTGGCTGACCCGCCAGCCGGTGGTGGGGGCGCACCCGCAGCCGCCGACGATCCATGACTTCGGCGGCTTCCCGCAGGCGTTGTTCGACCTGCAGTACCCCGCGCCCGGCGATCCTGCCCTGGCCGCCGAGGTCGCCCAGCGGCTGGCCGACGCTGGCCTGCCGGCGGCGTTGGACCCCGCGCGCGGGCTCGACCATGGCGCGTGGGTGCCGCTGCGGCTGCTGTACCCGCAGGCCGACATCCCGGTGGTGCCGGTGGCCCTGCAGCCGCTGCTCGGCCCTGCGCACCAGTTCGCGCTGGGCCGCGCGCTGGCGCCGCTGCGCGACCAGGGCGTGCTGCTGGTCGGATCGGGCAGCATCACCCACAACCTGCACGACTTCCGCGAGTACCAGCGCGGCGGCGAAGCGCCCTACGTGCGCCCCTTCATCGAGTGGGTGGAACAGCGCCTGCGCGCCGACGACAGCGCCGCATTGCTGGACTACCGCCGCCAGGCGCCCTACGCCGAGCGCGCGCACCCCACTGACGAACACCTGCAGCCACTGCATTTCGCACTGGGTGCGGCCGGTGGCGATGTGCTGGGCGCGCAGCGCATCGATGCGGGTATCGACGCGGGCATGCTGGCGATGGACATCTACCGCTTCGACGGCGCGGCAGCATGAGCGTGCTGCGCCCAGCGGGGCATCCAGCTGCTTGGCGCAGGGCGCGCGCTGCGACGCTGCGGCTGTCCGTGGACTGAGCCGCTGCGCTGCCTGTCGTTCGCGTTGTGGGATGGGTGTGGTAATTTTTTTCCAGGCTCTCTGGAAAATGCATGCATACGATTGAAGTCGTCCTGGCGATGTTGGTGGCCGTAGTCGCCAGCGGCTATCTGGTCCGCGTACTGCCGTTGTCGCTGCCGCTGCCGTTGGTGCAGATCGGGCTGGGTGCGGTCATCGCCGGTGTATTCAACCGCGGACACGCGCTGGAACCGGAGATGTTCTTCCTGCTGTTCCTGCCGCCGCTGCTGTTCCTCGACGGCTGGCGCATTCCCAAACAGGGCCTGTTCCGCGACAAAGGCGTGATCCTGGAACTGGCGTTCGGGTTGGTGGTGTTCACCGTGATCGGCGCGGGCCTGCTGATCCACTGGATGATTCCGGTGATGCCGCTGGCGGTGGCCTTCGCGCTGGCGGCGATCATCTCGCCGACCGATCCGGTGGCGGTCAGCTCGATCGCCTCGCGGGCGCCCATTCCGAAGCGGCTGATGCACATCCTGGAAGGCGAGTCGCTGTTGAACGATGCCTCCGGCCTGGTCTGCTTCCGCTTCGCGGTCGCGGCGGTGATGACCGGCAGCTTCTCGCTGGCCACCGCGTCGATGACCTTCCTGTGGGTGGCGGTGGCCGGCCTGGCCATCGGCGTGGCGGTCACGCTGGGCGTGTCCACCTTCCAGCGCTGGTTGTGGCGGCGCTTCGGTGAAGAACCCGGTGCAGCGCTGCTGGTCAACCTGCTGATTCCGTTCGCGGCCTACCTGCTGGCCGAAGAGGCCAATGCCTCGGGCATCCTCTCGGCGGTGGCCGCCGGCATCACCATGAGTTACGTGGAGCTCACCGGCCGCGTCTCGGGCAGCATGCGCGTGCAGCGTACGGCGGTGTGGAACATGCTGCAGTTCAGTTTCAACGGCATCATGTTCGTGCTGCTCGGCGAGCAGCTGCCCGGCATCGTGGACCGGGCGATGACCACGGTCAGCGAAAGCGGCCACCACAGCGCGTGGTGGCTGCTGGTGTACGTGGTGGTGATCAACCTGGCGCTGGTGCTGCTGCGCCTGGCCTGGGTATGGCTGTCGCTGCGCTGGAGCGTGCTGCGCGCGCGGCATCGTGGTGAAGCGCGGCCCGGCACCTCGTGGCGGATCGTGGTGGCGACGTCGCTGGCCGGCGTGCGCGGCGCGATCACGCTGGCGGGCGTGTTGACCCTGCCGCTGTTCCTGCCCGATGGCAGCGCCTTCCCGGCGCGTGACCTGGTGATCTTCCTAGCGGCGGCGGTGATCCTGATTTCGCTGGTAGGCGCCAGCGTGGCGCTGCCGCGCCTGCTCAAGGGCCTGGAACTGCCGGCCGACTCGGGCGAGCGCAAGGAAGAGGACCTTGCCCGCCGGCTGGCCGCCAAGGCGGCGCTGGCCGGGGTGGAGCGCATGCGCCAGCAGCTGGTGCAGCACCAGACCACCGACAACGTGCAGCTGTACAACGATGCGGCGTCACGGGTGAGCCTGCTGTACCAGCGCAACCTGGAGAAGGAGCAGGGCCCCGACGCCGACCCGGAGAAGGTGCGGCGCATGGAACAGGGCTACCGCCAGCTGCGTACCGCCGGGCTGACTGCCGAGCGCGAGGAGTTGTTCCGCCTGACCCGGCGCGGCCGGATCTCCGACGAGATCTCACGCAAGCTGATCCGCAATCTGGACCTGCTCGAGACGCGGCAACGGGATTGACGGTAGAGCCACGCCTTGCGTGGCTGCGTTTCCGTCCCGCACCGCGAAGCCACGCAGGGCGTGGCGCTACGCCGTCGGCCTGCGATCAGGCCGAGGGTTTCTGATCCAGGTAATACGCCACCACGGTGCCCTTGATCTTGATGGTCATCGGGTTGCCGCGGCGATCGCGGGCCTTGCCGGCCTGGACCCGGACCCAGCCTTCGCTGACCGAGTATTCCTCGACGTTGTCGCGCTCGACATCGTTGAAGCGGATGCCTACCCCGCGCTCCAGCGCAGCGGCATCGTGGAAGGGACTGGCCGGGTTGATCGCCAGGTGGTCAGGAGGGGTATCGCTCATGGGTGCCGGATGCTGACGGCCACCACGGCCGTCTTCAGGCGTACAGGATAAACCGTACGGGTGCCACGGCCGAATTTCGCTTCCTGCCAACGCCCGCGCACGGCAGAATGCCTGCCTGTCTCCAGGAATACCGGTCATGCCCGACAACAGTGATTATTTCGACTTCGAAGAAGAAGAGCGCGACTTCGACGAAGAAGACTTCGAGGCGCGGATCTGGAACCTGTTCGTGCTCATCAACCCGGGCGATGAAGAGCTGGGCCTGCAGCAGTTCAACCGCTGGCGGGAGGCGGTGCTGGAGAACGGCGAGGAGATCGACGAAGAAGCCGACTGGCTGCCGCCGTTGATGACGGCCATTGCCTGGCAGTCCGGGTTCGAGGTGGACCGCGGCGATGCCGATGCGCTGATGTCGGCCGTGAACGAGCTGGCCGCGCGCTGGAACCTGCAGCTGGACTGGGGTGGCGACCTGGACGATGAGGACTTCGCCGCCGGCGTGGATGCGCCGATGCTGATGGCCACCGGCTACGACCGCCTGCGCGAACACAACTATTCGCTGTGGAGCGTGGACACCGGCAACGGCGGTCTGGCCGGCTGGATGGCGCTGAGCCGCGACGACGACGCCATGTTGGCGCTGTGTTCGCTGCTGGGCGTGGAAGTGCGACCAGGGTCGGACCCGTTCTGACGTTTGGTGGCCTCTGTTCGTAGCTACCGGTTTCGTCGTTGCCGGCTTTGTCGTTGCCGGTTCCGTCGTTGCCGGTAGAGCGGACTGTTAGTCCGCTGCCGTTGATGTTGGCGCGGAGAGCAGCTGACTAACAGTCAGCTCTACCCAGTCAGCTCTACCCCGTCGACCCGCGTCGGTGCCCTACGGCAGGTACTGCGCCCTGGCATTGGCAATCACGGCTTTGACCAGCGCCCGGTCGGTGTGACGGGAAATGGCGCGTGCGCCCAAGGCGATGGCCTGCAGGCGGAGTGGGGCGGGCACGTCGTAGTGGGCGCCGCTGCGGCGGTTCTGGAATGCCCGCCGTGGAATCCCGAGCTGCGCCGCCATGGCGTGCAGCTCGGGCAGGGTGTCGGCCATCAGATGCGCCCAGCGCTCGCCGCGCCAGGGGTGTACCGCATCGTCGATATAGACCGTCACCGGGTGGCCGTGGCTCAGGCCTGCGGCTTGTCGTCGCTGGCGGCCTGGGCAGCGTCGCCGTCGGCGGCAGCGGCTTCGTCGGCAACCGGGGCGTCTTCCGCCACGCCATCCGCATCGGCGTCGTCGCCTTCTTCGCCTTCCACGCCTTCGAATTCGGAAACCAGGTTGGCCAGGTATTCGTCGGCGGTCGTGCCTTCGTCAGCGGCCAGGTCGTCGATCAGCTGCTGCAGCTGGGTCGAGTATTCCAGGGTGACCTTGCGGCCTTCCTTTTCCTGCACGTTGGACAGGTGCTTGAGCATCGCCAGCATCGGGATCGGGTTGTCGGCGTTGCCCATCGTCTGGCCGCCGATGGCCAGCAGCCATTCGGTGCCCTGCAGGCCGATCGCGGCCACGACCTGGCCTTCTTCGTTGGTCAGCACGGCATGGTTCTGCACCGGCTGCTGGGCGTTGAGGCGGTTGATCGGGCGCTTGGGCTGGAGCTTCTTGCGCTTGTCGCGCTTGGCCTTGGACTGCTTGGACATGGACTCGGTCTATTGGAGGGGAAAGACCGCCATTCTAATGCCGGCCGCTGGCCGGCTCCACGGAATCAACGAAACCCATCCACCTCAGGGCGAGGCGGACGGTGGCGCGGCCGCCGGCGCAAGCACCGGCAGGGCCGGGGCGCCCTGGGTGGCCTGGATATCGGCGTCCTGCACGGTCGGCGACAGGGCCACCTGCTGGCCGGAGCCGGCCAGGGCGGCGGCTTCGGCGGCCTTGGTCATCACCACGATGCTGATGCGGCGGTTGATCGGGTTGTCCGGCTGGGTCTTGTCGAACAGCACCGACGAGGACAGGCCCACCACGCGGGTGACCTTGTCGTCGGCCATGCCGCCGTCCAGCAGGGCACGCCGGGCGGCATTGGCGCGGTCGGCGCTCAGTTCCCAGTTGCTGTAGCCGTGGGCGGCGTTGTAGGCGGTGGTGTCGGTATGGCCGGTGATGCTGATCCGGTTCGGCACGTGGTTGATGAACTGCGACAGCTCGCGAAGGATCTCGCGCGTGTACGGCTTGAGCGCGGCGCTGCCCATGTCGAACATCGGCCGGTTCTGCTTGTCCACGATCTGGATGCGCAGGCCTTCCGGGGTGAGGTCCAGCAGCAGCTGGTCCTTGAACGGCTCCAGCGCCTGGCTCTTGCTGATGGCTTCTTCCAGTTCCTGCTTCAGCACTTCCAGCTGTTTCTTCTCGCGCTCGCGCTCATCCTGCTGCGGCACCGGGCGTTCGGCCTGCTGGTTCTGGAAGGGGTCGTTGCTGTTGCCACGCGAGACATCGGTGGCGCCGCCCAGTTTGATCATCGAGGTGCTGGCGCCGCCCGGGCCGGCCATGCCCGGGGCGGGCGTGGGGCTCTGCCCGCTGAGCGGGCTGGGATTGCGGAAGTACTCGGAAATGGACGCGCGCTCGGGCTTGGTGGTGGCCGCCATCAGCCACAGCACCAGGAAGAACGCCATCATGGCGGTCACGAAGTCGGCATACGCCACCTTCCAGGCACCGCCGTGATGCGCGGCGTGGCCGGCCTTCTTGACCCGGCGGACGATGACGGTGGGTTTGTTCTCGGCCATGGTGGTGCCTTACTTGACCGTCTTGAGGTGCTGTTCGAACGCGCTGAAGCCCGGGCGCACGTTGGACGGCAGGGTCTTGCGGGCGAATTCCAGCGCGATCTTCGGGTTGTAGCCGCGCAGGCAGGCCAGCAGGGCGGTCTTCACCGATTCGTAGATGCGGCTGTCCTGTTCGGCGCGCGCTTCCACGGCCGCCGCCAGCGGGCTGACGAAGCCGTAAGCGAGCAGGATGCCCAGGAAGGTGCCGACCAGCGCGCCAGCGACGTGGGCGCCCACTTCGGTGATCTCGCCGCCGATCGAGCCCATGGTGATCACGATCCCCAGCACCGCCGCCACGATGCCGAAGCCGGGCAGGCCGTCGGAGACCTTGTTGAGCACGGCCGAAGGCTGCATCGCCTCGGCGTGGTGCTTCTCCAGTTCCATCTCCAGCAGCGGTTCCAGCTCGTGCGGCTCGATGTTGCTGCCGATCATCAGGCGCAGGCAGTCGGTCATGAAGTCGACCAGGTGGTGGTCGGCCTGGACCTTGGGGTAGTTGGCGAAAATGCTGCTGTCGGCCGGGCGCTCGACATGCTCTTCCAGCGCCATGAAGCCTTCGCGGCGGGCCTTGTTGAGCAGTTCATAGAGCAGGCTCAGGACGTCGATGTAGTCCTGCTGCTTGTAACGCGGGCCCTTGAACACCCCCACGGTGGCCTGCAGGGTCTGTTTGACCGTCTTGAGCGGGGTGCCGACCAGGAACGCGCCCAGTGCCGCGCCGCCGATGATGACCAGCTCGTAGGGCTGCCACAGGGCGCCCAGCTTGCCGTGCGCGCCGACGTAGCCGCCGAGCACGCTGAGGATGACGATGACGAAGCCAACAATGATGAGCATGGGGCGGGCGCGGAGGAGGGGGATATCTCCATGTCGGCCCCGTCACCGGTTTCCTGAAGGGTGGCGTTCGTTCGACGTCACACTTTTGCGTGGAAAAGTGTACCCACCCACGGTGGGCACACCTCCACCGGGCAAGCTCAACCCGCCGGCTGCGCCTCGGCACCGCCACGCTGCAGCGGGTCCGGATAGGCCTCGCCATTGGCCGTGAACGACAGCGAGATCGAGTTCAGGCAGTGCCGCTCGTGGGTCGGCGGCGGGCCGTCCGGGAACACATGGCCGAGATGGCTGTCACACCGGGCGCAAACGATTTCGGTACGGATCATGCCGTGACTGCTGTCACGGATCTCACGCACATGGGCCGGATCGAACGGGGCGAAGAAGCTGGGCCAGCCCGTGCCGGAGTCGAACTTGGTGCTGGAGCGGAACAGCGGCAGGCCGCACAGCCGGCAGCCGTAGACGCCGTCCTGCTTGTTGTCCAGGAACACCCCGCAGAACGGGGCCTCGGTGCCGTGGTGCAGGAGCACGCGCTGCTCGTCCGCGCTGAGCCCGGCAATCAGCGCCTGGCGCTGGGCGTCGCTGGGCGGGGAGAGGTCGAAAGCGGTCATGGGCGGTCCTCGTGGGGGTAGCGCAGAAATGGGGGCGGCAGCCGCTGTGGGCAAGCGCTGCGGGTGTTCATGGTGCTGACACGCGGGCAGGCGCAGGGTGAATGCCTGTTCCCGCCGTGAGCCTGCCCATCATGAAACGTGTTTCCTGGCTTGGCCTGTCGCTGCTGGTACTGGTGCCGCTGGGCGCCGTGGCGCAGGTCGCCGCGCCGCGAAATCCCACCGACACCCGCCCCGTGACCCGCCCTGCGCCCACCCAGACGCCGCTGCCCACCCCGGTGCGCCCGGCACCGGCCGACAGCCTGTCCGGGCGCATGGCCCCGGTGAAGACGCCGGCGCAGACCGCGCAGCAGCTGCGCACCCACCCCATCCAGAGCCAGGGCCCGGCGCAGGTGCAGCCGCCCGCACCCCCGGCAACCACCGCACCGCCGAAGATCTACGATCGCCACGGACGGATCGTGCCGGGCATGAAGCAGGCCGGCCCCAACCGCGTGCTCGATACGCGCACCGGCCGCTACTACGACGCGGTTCCGAGCGGCGATGGGCAGCGGATCAAGCCCTGACGCATGAACGTTGCACAACCGCGCCGCGCAGTCAGCTGAGTCAACGCGCCAGCTCACTGCAATTTCGCCCGCGATTAACCGCATTTCCAAGACCCTGTACGTGCGCCGCAAGACCGCGCATCCCCAAGGTTTTACGAGAAGAGCAACCATGGCAAATCAGCAGAACCGCACTCCCGGCAAGATGCCGCAGGAACAGCAGGGTCAGCAGAACCAGAAGCCTGGCCAGCAGGACCAGCAGCAGTGGGATCAGCAGAACCAGAAGGGTGGCAAACAGCAGGACCAGCGCCAACAGGACCAGAAACAGCAGCGCTGATGCGCTGGTCGGCAGCTCAACAGGCGGTGCGCGCAAGCGCGCCGCCTTTTTGCATGGGGGATCAGTCCGGGATCGGCAGGGTCAGGGTTTCCTTGACCTCTTCCATCACGATGTAGCTCTTGGACTCGCGCACGTGCGGCAGGGTCAGCAGGGTGCTGCCAAGCAGCTTGCGGTAGGACGCCATCTCGCTGATGCGCGCCTTGAGCAGGTAATCGAAGTCGCCCGAGACCAGGTGGCATTCCAATACGTTGGGCAGCTTCAGCGCGGCCCGGCGGAATTCCTCGAAGATGTCGCCGGACTTGTACGCCAGGCTGATCTCCACGAACACCAGCAGGCTGGCCTTGAGGTAGTGCGGGTCGAGCTTGGCGTAGTAGCCGGTGATGGCCCCGTCGCGTTCCAGACGACGCACCCGCTCGGTACAGGGCGTGGTCGACAGCCCCACGCGCTCGCCCAGTTCGGTAAAGGAGATGCGGCCCTCTTCCTGCAGGATGCGCAGGATCTTGCGGTCGATCTTGTCCAGCTCGCGGGTGCGTACGGCCATCTGCGTCAGCCTGTTGCGTAGGTTGGCAGGACAATACCCTGACGGTTGAGCAAAAAACAGCAAAAACGATTGGTTTGGGCGGCATATACTTCCGCAATTATGGTCCCGGCACGCTCCAGTGCAGGGAATGATCGGGTTGGAGAGGTGTCATGCGCGTTCTAGTCCTTGGCAGTGGGGTCATCGGCACCACCAGTGCCTGGTACCTGCGGCAGGCGGGGTTTGAAGTCACGGTGGTGGACCGCCAGCCGGGTCCGGCGCTGGAAACCAGTTTCGCCAATGCGGGCCAGCTCTCGTTCGGCTATACCTCGCCGTGGGCCGCCCCCGGCGTGCCGCTGAAGGCGGTGAAGTGGCTGTTCGCCGAGCATGCCCCGCTGGCGATCCGCCCGGGCCTGGACTGGCACCAGTACCGCTGGCTGGCGCAGATGCTGCGCAACTGCACGCATGAGCGCTACGCCATCAACAAGGCGCGCATGGTGCGCATGTCCGAATACAGCCGCGACTGCCTGAACGAGCTGCGCGCGCAGACGGGGATCGAATTCGAGGGCCGCGACCTGGGCACCACCCAGTTGTTCCGCACCCAGCAGCAGCTCGATGCGTCCGCGCAGGACATCGAGGTGCTGGCCCAGTACGGGGTGCCGTACGAGGTGCTGGACCGCGACGGCATCATTGCCCACGAACCCGCCCTGGCCGGTGTGGCCCATACGCTGGTCGGCGCGCTGCGGTTGCCGCGCGACCAGACCGGTGACTGCCAGCTGTTCACCCGTCGCCTCGCGCAGATGGCCATCGATGCCGGCGTCGAGTTCCGCTTCGACCAGGACATTGCCGGGCTGGAGACCAGCGGCAACCGCATCACCGGTGTGCGCATCGACGGCAAGGTGGAAACCGCCGACCGCTACGTGGTCGCGCTGGGCAGCTACTCGCCGTCGCTGGTCGCCCCGCTGGGCATGCAGCTGCCGGTGTACCCGCTCAAGGGCTATTCGCTGACCCTGCCGATCACCCGCCCGGACATGGCGCCCACCTCGACCATCCTGGACGAGAGCTACAAGGTGGCGGTGACCCGCTTCGACGACCGCATCCGCGTGGGCGGCATGGCCGAGGTGGGCGGGTTCGACCTGTCGCTGTCGCCGCGCCGCCGCGCCACGCTGGAAAAGGTGGTGCGCGATCTGTACCCGCACGCTGGCGATCTGTCGCGCGCCGAGTTCTGGACCGGGCTGCGCCCGGCCACGCCGGACGGCACGCCGGTGGTGGGCGCCACGCCGTACAGCAACCTGTTCCTCAATACCGGCCACGGTACGCTGGGCTGGACCATGGCCTGCGGCTCCGGCCGCTACCTGGCCGACCTGATGAGTGCGCGCCAGCCGCAGATCAGTACCGAAGGCCTGGATATCTTCCGTTACGGCGGCCACCACGCCGCCTCCGTCCAACACAGTGAAACCACCCCATGCGTCCAGCCCGCGCGTTGATCGACCTGGACGCGTTGCGCTCCAACTTCCGCCTGGCACGTGAACTGGGTGGCGGCCGCAAGACCCTGGCCGCCGTCAAGGCCGATGCCTACGGGCACGGTGCGGTGGCGTGCGCGCGTGCGCTGGAGGGCGAGGCCGACGCGTTCGGTGTGGCCTGCATCGAAGAAGCGCTGGAACTGCGCCAGGCCGGCATCGCCGCGCCGATCCTGCTGCTGGAAGGCTTCTTCGACGCCGACGAGCTGCCGCTGATCGTGCAGCACAACCTGTGGTTCGCGGTGGCCGCGCCGTGGCAGGTGGATGCGGTGGCGGCCTTCCAGACCGACGCCACGCTGCAGATCTGGCTGAAGCTGGACAGTGGCATGCATCGCCTTGGCCTGTCCCCGGACGACTTCCGCACGGCCCACGCGCGCCTGTCCGCGCTGCCGCAGGTGGCGCCGATGGTGCTGATGAGCCACATGTCACGCGCCGACGAGCTGGACAGCCCGCGCACCCGCGAGCAGGCCGCCACGTTTGCCAGTGCCATTGACGGTCTGGCCGGTGAAACCAGCCTGTGCAATTCCCCCGCGCTGCTGGGCTGGCCGAAGGTGCGCAGCGACTGGGTGCGCCCGGGCCTGATGCTGTACGGCGCCAACCCGCTTCAGGCGCACAACGCCTTCACCGAGCGCCTGCGCCCGGTGATGACCATGCAGTCGAAGATCTTCGCCACCCGCGAGATCGCCGCCGGTGAGCCGGTGGGCTACGGCGCGCGCTTCGTCGCCGAGCGGCCCACCCGCGTGGGCGTGGTGGCGCTGGGCTATGCCGATGGCTACCCGCAGTTCGCCCCGAACGGCACCCCGGTGCAGATCGACGGCCAGCCCGGTCACCTGATCGGGCGGGTGTCGATGGACATGCTGACCGTGGACCTCACCGACCTGCCGCAGGCCGGGGTGGGCAGCACCGTGACGCTGTGGGGCGAGTCGCCGCGGTTGGACGTGCTGGCCCCGCTGTGCAACGTCAGCGCGTATCAGCTGCCGTGTGCGGTCAAGCGCGTGGCACGTGAGCTCATCGGCGGGTAGGCGGCAGCAGGCGGCGCAGCCAGTCGTCCAGCATGCGCTTCTCATAGCGCAGCGGGTCGCTGTTGCTCAGCAGGCCGGTGTTGCCCAGGTAGTTCATGTCGATGAGCTTCTCTTCGCCCTGGCTGACCACGCCGCCGCTGGCATCGCGCAGGGTGAAGTTGAGGGTGATCCGCGGCGGGTAGATGTCGCGCATGATCCGGATATCGTTGGTGCGCGGACCGTGCTGTGGCTCGAAATCGCCGGCGCGCTTGATGTCGGTGATCTCCACCTCCAGCGTCTGTCCGGGCGGCAGGCGCTTGCTGGCGCTGCGGCGCAGGTAGTCGGCGAGCTGCTGCACCCAGTTGCCGCTTTGGGCCTCGAAACGGTTGGAACTGGCGCGGATCTCGGTGAACCGGGCCGGATCGGTCCATTTCACCTGCACGGGGCTCTCGCCGGTGAGCGCGCGGGGCGCCTTGGGATCGGTGACCGTACGTGGGGCGGCGGAGACGCTGCCAACCAGCAGCAACAGACAGCTTAGAGCACCAGCCAGCAAGGGTTTGCGGTTCATGACGACTCCAGGGCTGCGGTGGGATGGGCGGTGGCTCGCAGTGTGATCCGTATCGCCAGACGGGACAATCGGCCCGCCGCGCCTGCATCATCCGGGGTGGGTATGAATTCACCTACATCAATGCGGGCAATGGGTGCTTGACGCTACGAATACGCGGTCTGGAAGATGCTGTGTCCCTCCGCTCCGCCAGTTGCCCCCACTTGACGCCCTTGCCCAGCCTGCCCGCCTCCACCCTGGAACGCACCGCTTTCGCGGCTCCGGTGTCCGATCCTGTCCTTCACCGCAGCGTGCTGGAAGGTCTCAGCGCGGGCTTCTGCATCATCGAGGTGATCCTCGAAGACGGCGTTGGCGTCGACTACCGCTTCCTGGAGGTCAACGAGGCCTTCGAGCGCAACACCGGTCTGCATGACGCCTCCGGGCGCCTGATGAGTGAGCTGCAGCCTGAGCACGAGGACGAGTGGTACCGCATCTACGGTCAGATCGCCGCCACCGGCCGGCCGCAACGTTTCGAGCTGGAAGCGCGTGCGCTGAACCGCTGGTACGCGGTGGAAGCGATGCGCGTGGGCGATCCGGACGAACGCCGGGTGGCGGTGCTGTTCTTCGACATCACCAACCGCAAACAGATCGAAGTGGAACTGGCCGAGAGCGAGGCGCGCTTCAGCGCGCTGGCCGACGGGCTGCCGATGCCGGTGTGGGTGCTGGACGAACGCGGCCATGCCCGCTTCGTCAACAGTGCCTTCACCGAGTTCTTCGGGGGCGACGAGCAGCGCGTTCCGGAAGACGTGTGGCGCGGCCTGGTGCATCCGGACGACGCGTCGGTGTTCGATTACGAGCTGCTGGAAGCCATGAAGGCGCAGCGGTCCATGCACGCGCTGGTACGCGGGCTGCGTGCCGACGGCGAATGGCGCTGGCTGGAAATGAACGCCCGCCCGCGTTTCTCGCGGATGGGCCGGTTCATCGGCCTGGCCGGCAGCAGTACCGACGTGACCGAGCGCCGCGAAATTGAAATGGCGCGCGAGGAACTGCTGCAGTCCGAACGCGCGGCCCGCAGTGCCGCCGAGAACATGGCGCGGCTGAAGGACGAATTCCTGGCTACGTTGTCGCACGAGCTGCGCACGCCGCTCACCACCATCCTGGGCTGGAGCGAGCTGCTGCTGCAGCGGGTGGACGCGACCAGCCCGCTGTACAAGGGCTTGGGCGTGATCGCCAGCAGCGCGATGGCGCAGAAGCGGCTGATCTCGGACATGCTGGATTTGAGCAGCATGCTGCTGGGCAAGGTGCAGCTGGAAGTGGAGGTGCTGGACCTGCGCGCGCAGCTGACCGAGGCCATGCGCGCCCAGGAGCTGGTGGCCGAGGGCAAGGCGCTGGACGTGAGCCTGGTGATGCCCGACGCCCCGGCCCTGGTGCTGGGCGATGCCACGCGCCTGCAGCAGGTGCTGTGGAACCTGCTGTCCAATGCCATCAAGTTCACCCCGGCGGCGGGCACGATCGCGGTCACGCTCGATACCGACGGCAGCCACTGGACGGTAACCGTGGCCGACTCGGGCGATGGGATCGCCCCGGAATTCCTGCGCCATCTGTTCAGCCGCTTCCGGCAGGCCGACGGCACCACCACCCGCCGCCACGGCGGGCTGGGCCTGGGCCTGGCCATCGTGCAGCAGCTGGTGGAACTGCATGGCGGCCAGGTTACCGCCAACAGCGAGGGCCAGGGCCGCGGCGCGGCGTTCACCGTGCGCCTGCCGGCCTACCTGCCGCAGGCCGACGGGCGACCGCTGCGCGAGGTGTTCAGCGGCCCGATCAGCGAACAGGTGATCGAGCCGTATCCGTTGAAGGGCCTGCGCCTGATGGCGGTCGAAGACCAGCCGGAAGTGCTCGAGTACCTGCGCCGGCTGCTGGAAGAGCAGGGCGCGCAGGTGACCGCCGCCGCATCGGCAGGCGAGGCGCTGGAACTGCTGGACCAGGGCGGGCACGAAAGCGTGGACGTGCTGCTGACCGACATCGGCATGCCCGGCATGGACGGGTATGGACTGGTGCGCACCCTGCGCGAAGACATCGGCGTTGACGAGCGCATCCTGCCGGCCGTGGCGGTCACCGCCCTGGCCCGCGCGGACGATCGCAAGCGGGCGTTGGCGTCGGGCTTCCAGGAGCACGTGGCCAAACCCTATTCCGTGGCCCAGCTGGTGTCGGCGGTGCGCAGCGTTCTTGCCGCACGCCGGTGACAGCGGCGGGTTTGCCATGCGTGGCGTGGCATTACGGAATGCGATTGCCACGCATGGCGTGGCACTGCCAGATGGCGCGTAGAGCCACGCCATGCGTGGCTGCCGTACCCCATGCTACCCAAGGAGACCCCATGTCCCGCTACGCCCCCACCATCCACACCGATCCGGCCGATATCGCCGCCCTCGAAGCGCTGCTGCCGCAGCTCAAGGGCCAGACCCAGGTCGAGCTCACCCTGGACGACGGCAGCCGCCTGCTGGGCACCGTTGCCGTGCAGCCGACCGTGCAGCAGTACCGCGACGCGGACGAGAACGAGGGCAGCAACGGCCAGTTGCGCCTGGATGACCTGGATACGCCCGCCCAGCAGCACGTGCTGTGGCTGGACCGGATCCGCGCGGTGCGGTCGCTGCCGCCCATCGAATAAGGCCGCACAAGGCACTGCCGGGCGGGCGGCCCGGCAGTGCGCTGGTCACACCCGGCGGGCGCCGCCCGGCACGGGCAATCAATGCGTGAATACTTCCGGCTCGGCCTCGAAACGGCGTGCATACGCCCGCTCGTCGGCCACCCGGGCCACTTCTTCATCGGCCATGTCCGGTGCGCCGTATACCGCATAGGCCACGGTGCCATCGGGCTGCTTGCCGACCTGGTGCAGCCGGTAACGGGAGTGCCCACCGCCGGTGTCTTCGGGGTAGTGCACGGGCGGCTGCGCCGTTTCCAGGTCCATTTCGCTGTTGTCGACCACGCCACCGACGAACAATGCGCGCATGAGCTACCTCCGTTCCGAATGAGCCTTCACCCTGACCGACCGCATGTTGCGATGGCATCAAGGACACGTTGAATAAACGGAAATCGCGACACGAACAGGGTCGATCGGCCGAGACGGTAGAATGGCCGCCTCTTTCAAGATGTGCCCCCCGCATGGCTGCCCAGCACGACGCCCCCCTGGAAACCCTGTTCCTGCCCTTCTCCGGTGCGCTGTCCTGGCCCGCCGGGCCGGTGCTGTTCCTGCGCGCCCGCGACGGCTGGCCGCTGCGCGAGCACGCGCAGCCGGGCCAGCTGGTCTGCGAGCAGAGCTTCCGCCCGTTCGCCGACGCGCTGGAAGCCAGTGGCTGGACCGTCCGCGACGAGCAGCAGCTGGCCGATGACAGCACGCGTTACGCCGTGGTGCTGGTGCTGCCGCCGCGCCAGCGCGAAGAGGCCCGCGCGCTGTTCGCCCGCGCTCTCGCGCTGGCCGCCCCGGGCGGCATCGTGGTGGCCTGCCAGCACAACAACGAGGGCGCTCGCTCCGGCGAAGGCGACCTGGAGCAGTTGGCCGGGCTGGGCGGCAAGATGACCAAGAACCACTGCCGGGTGTACTGGACCGCGCCGCTCAACGGTCAGCACGACGCCGCGCTGGCCCAGCGCTGGTCCACACTGGACGCGCCGCGCGCGATCCTGGGCGGGCGTTTCCAGAGCCGTCCCGGCATCTTCGCCTGGGACCGCATCGATCCGGCATCGGCATTGCTGGTCGAGCAGCTGCCGGCCGACCTGGCCGGACGCGGCGCCGATCTGGGCGCGGGGTTCGGCTATCTGTCGGCCGAAGTGCTGGCGCGCTGCCCGGGCGTGACCGCGCTGGACCTGTACGAAGCCGAAGGGCGCGCGCTGGCGCTGGCCCGCGACAACCTGGCCGCGCTGGGCAAGCCGGCCGCACTGGCGTACCACTGGCAGGACGTGACCGCCGGCATCGAGGCGCAGTACGACTTCATCGTCACCAACCCGCCGTTCCACACCCCGTCGCGCGCCGACCGCCCTGACATCGGGCAGCGCTTCATCGCGGTGGCCGCGCAGGCGCTGCGCCCGGGTGGGCGGATGTGGCTGGTGGCCAACCGCCACCTGCCCTACGAGCAGATCCTCAACGACAGCTTCGGCCAGGTGCGCGTGGCCGCCGAGCGTGATGGCTTCAAGCTGATCGAGGCGACCAAGGCCAGCAAGACGGCCACCCCCGTCAGGGCTCCCCGGAGCACCGAGCCGAAGTGGGGCCGCGGGGGTCGCCCATGAAGCTGGTCAAGCTGTTGGCCAACCTGGGCTATGGCAGCCGCAAGCAGGTCCAGCTGATGTTCCGCGAGGGGTTGGTCACCGACGCCGACGGTGAGGTGCTGTATGCCGACGACCTGGTGGCGCATGAGGCGATCCGGGTCGAGGGCGAACCGCTCGACCCGCCGCAGGGGCTGACCCTGATGCTGCACAAACCGCGCGAATACACCTGCTCCACCAAGGACAAGGGCCGGCTGATCTACGACCTGCTGCCGCCGCGCTTCCGCGAGCGGTCGCCGTTGCTGTCGTCGGTGGGGCGGCTGGACCGGGATACCAGCGGCCTGCTGCTGATGACCGACGACGGTGCGCTGCTGCATCGGATCGTGTCGCCCAAGTCGCGCCTGGACAAGGCCTACGAGGTGACCCTGGCCGAAGACCTGCGCGGTGACGAGGCTGCGCGATTTGCCAGCGGCGCACTGCTGCTGGAGTCCGACGACAAGCCGTTGCTGCCGGCCGAGCTGCACGTGCAGTCGCCGCGCCAGGCACAGCTGGTGCTGCACGAAGGCCGCTACCACCAGGCCCGGCGCATGTTCGCTGCCGTGGGCAACCACGTGCAGGCGCTGCACCGCAGCCGCATCGGCGGGCTGTCGCTGGACGGCCTGGGCGAAGGCGAGTGGCGCATGCTCGACAGCGCCGACCTGGACACGCTGTTCACCGGCCACCTGACCGACGCCTGATGAACGCCGGTGCCGCACTGCCGTTCCTGCCCGACGCCGTCATCTTCGACATGGATGGCCTGATGATCGACAGCGAGCGTGTTTCGCTGGCGTGCTGGTCACAGGCGGCGCAGGAACTGTCGCTGCCGTTCACGGACGACTTCTGGCTGGGCATGGTCGGGCTCGGCGACCGTGACTGCGAGCAGCGGCTGCTGCAGCACATCGATGCCGCCCAGGTGGCCGCGCTGTTCGCACGCTGCCACGACCTCTACGAGGCGCGCACCCAGCAGGGCCTGCCGCTGCGCCCGGGCATCATGGCGATCCTGCAGCTGCTGCAGGCGCACGCCATTCCACGCGCGGTGGCGACCTCGACCCGGCAACCGCGCGCCTCGCGCAAGCTGGCGGCCACCGGCCTGCTGCCGTTCTTCGATGTGGTGGTGACCAGCAGCGACGTGGCCCATCCCAAGCCGGCACCGGACATCTACCTGCTGGCGGCGCAGAAGCTGGGCAAGGACCCGGCACGCTGCCTGGCGCTGGAAGATTCACCGGCCGGCATCCGTGCTGCGGTGAGTGCGGGCATGACCGCGATCCAGGTACCCGACCTGGTGCACCCGGACGAGGCGCTGCGCGCACTGGGCCACCGCATTGTTGCGTCCCTGGACGACGCGCACGCGTTGCTGGTGCCGCTGTTGCCAAGCGCACAGGTGGAATGAAACCGCGCGCGGCAGAGCCGACCGGGTAGAGCCGACCGCAGCCAGCGAACCCATCCGCGCAAACCCATCCGTTCACCACAAAAAACCCGGCACATGGCCGGGTTTTTTCGTCCGCGCCGCAGGCGATCACACCCGCCCGAACACCAGCGCGGCATTGGTGCCGCCGAAGCCGAAGCTGTTGGACATGACGGTGTTCAACTGCACCTCCTTGCTCTCGCGCACGATCGGGAAGCCTTCCACCGCCGGATCGAGTTCGCCGATGTTGGCCGAGCCGGCCATGAAACCATCGCGCATCATCAGCAGGCAGTAAATTGCCTCATGCACGCTGGCCGCACCCAGCGAGTGGCCCGAGAGCGCCTTGGTCGAAGACAGCGGCGGAATGGATTCGCCGAACACCTCGCGCACCGCCTTCAGCTCGGTGACATCGCCCAGCGGGGTCGAGGTGCCATGCGTGTTGAGGTAGTCGATCGGGCCGGTGACATTCTGCATGGCCATGTTCATGCAGCGCACCGCACCTTCGCCGGACGGAGCAACCATGTCGGCACCGTCGGAGGTGACGCCGTAGCCGACCAGCTCGGCGTAGATGCGCGCACCACGCGCCACCGCGTGGTCGTAATCCTCCAGCACCAGCATGCCGCCGCCACCGGCGATGACGAAGCCGTCGCGGTCCTTGTCATACGGGCGCGACGCCGTGGCCGGGGTCTCGTTGAAGCGGGTGGACAGCGCGCCCATCGCATCGAACATCACGCTCATCGACCAGTGCAGGTCTTCACCGCCGCCGGCGAACATCACGTCCTGCGCGCCGTGGCGGATCAGGTCCGCGGCCGCGCCGATGCAATGCGCCGAGGTGGCGCAGGCAGCCGACAGCGAATAGCTCAGGCCCTTGATCTGGAACGCGGTGGCCAGGCAGGCAGAAACAGTGGAACACATCGTGCGCGGCACCATGTACGGGCCGACCTTGCGCACGCCACGCGCGCGCAGGATATCGGCCGATTCCACCTGCCACTGGCTGGAGCCGCCGCCGGAGCCGGCGATCAGGCCGGTGCGCGGGTTGGCAACCTGCGTCGCGTCCAGGCCGGCATCGGCGATGGCGTCGCGCATGGCGATGTAGGCGTAGGCGGAAGCATCGCTCATGAAGCGCTTGAGCTTGCGGTCGATCTGCGCGTCCAGGTCCAGTTCGATGTTGCCGCCCACATGGCTGCGCAGGCCGGCTTCGGCATGGTCGGGCAGGGCACGGATGCCGGCGCGGCCTTCACGCAGTGCGGAGGACACGGTGTCCAGATCGTTGCCCAGGCACGAAGTAATGCCCATTCCGGTAATGACGACGCGACGCATCAGAAGTTCTCGGTGGAAGTGAACAGACCTACACGCAGGTCCTTGGCGGAATAGATTTCGCGGCCATCGACCAGCATGCGCGCGTCGGCCTGGGCCATGACGAGCTTGCGGTTGATCACGCGGGTGATGTCGATTTCATAGCTGACGAGTTTGGCGCTGGGCAGCACCTGGCCGGTGAACTTCACTTCGCCGCAGCCGAGCGCGCGGCCACGGCCGGGCGCACCCAGCCAGGTGAGGTAGAAGCCGGTGAGCTGCCACATCGCATCCAGTCCGAGGCAACCGGGCATGACCGGGTCGCCGATGAAGTGGCAGCCGAAGAACCACAGGTCGGGGCGGATATCCAGTTCCGCGCGTACCATTCCCTTGCCGTGTGGACCGCCGTCATCGCGGATGTCGGTGATGCGATCGAACATCAGCATCGGATCGTTGGGCAGGCGACCGCTGCCCGGCCCGAACAGCTCGCCGCGGGCACTGGCCAGCAGCTGTTCGCGCGAGAACGCGTTGATACGAGTCATGGAAAACGCAATCCTGAAGAAGTTGACATCGGGTGACGCCGGCCGTGGGTCGGCGAATTGTTGCTGTTGAAAGTGCCCAAGAGTGCAGAGTAAAAGTGATTCAATCAAACGTTTTAACCGTACGCTGGCGTAGTGTTTTCAGCTTGAAAAACGCATGTTGTTGTTATGAAAAGACCATGCTCAAGCGTATGGCTGTAATCTTGTTCATCTGAATCCGCCGCGCCCGCCCGAGTCTGCTGCCTTGTCCGCACTGCGCAAGATCATTCACGTCGACATGGATGCGTTCTACGCGTCGGTGGAGCAGCGCGACAATCCGTCGCTGCGCGGCAAGCCGGTGGTGGTGGCCTGGAAGGGGGCGCGGTCGGTGGTCTGCGCGGCGTCCTACGAGGCGCGGGTGTTCGGCATCCGCTCGGCGATGCCGGCGCTGCGTGCCGAGCGGCTGTGCCCGAATGCGGTGTTCGTGCCGCCGGATTTCGTGCGCTACAAGGCGGTGTCACGGCAGGTGCGTGAAATCTTCCTGCGCCACACGGACCTGGTCGAGCCCCTGTCGCTGGACGAGGCGTACCTGGACGTGACAGTGCACAAGGGGGGCATGACGGTGGCCACCGAGATCGCGGCGGTGATCCGCACGCAGATCCGCGACGAGACGCAGTTGACGGCGTCGGCGGGCATCGCGCCGAACAAGTTCCTGGCCAAGATCGCGTCGGACTGGCGCAAGCCGGACGGGCAGTTCGTGGTGCCACCGCACCGGGTGGAGCAGTTCCTCACGCCGCTGCCGGTGAAGCGGGTGCCGGGCGTGGGCAAAGTGATGGAGGCGAAGCTGGCCGACCTGGGCATCGCGACGGTGGGCGATCTGCGTGCGTTGCCGCTGGAGCTGCTGGAGACGCGTTTCGGTAGTTTCGGTGCCAGCCTGTACCGGCGCGCACGCGGGATCGATGAGCGCCCGGTGGAGCCGGATCAGCCGGTGCAGTCGATTTCGTCGGAAGACACATTCGCAGAGGATCTGCCGCTGGACGCGCTGGAGGCGGCGATCGTGGAGCTTGCGGCAAAGACCTGGAATGCCACGCGCAAGACCGATCGGGTGGGGCATACGGTGGTACTGAAGTTGAAGACGTCGCAGTTCCGGATCATCACGCGCAGTTTCACGCCGGAGTCGCCACCGGATACGCTGGAGGAGCTGCGCGACATCGCGCTGGCGTTGCGCGCGCGGGTGGAGCTGCCGTCGGAGACGCGCTACCGGCTGGTGGGCGTTGGCCTGGGCGGGTTCCGCGAGCGTGAACCGGTGAGCCAGATGGGGCTGTTTGACGAACCACACACGTAACGCCGGATCGTATTGGACGTAGAGCCACGCCCTGCGTGGCTGCGCTACGGTCAGGCATCGCGCGGCCACGCAGGGCGTGGCTCTACGGTCAGGCATCGCGCGGCCACGCAGGGCGTGGCGCTACGGTCAGGCATCGCGCAGCCACGCAGGGCGTGGC
>NZ_DAMCID010000029.1:14598-15846 GCF_032099025.1 Stenotrophomonas sp. | reverse complement strand
ACGGTCAGGCATCGCGCAGCCACGCAGGGCGTGGCGCTACGGTCAGGCATCGCGCGGCCACGCAGGGCGTGGCTCTACGCCCCAAGCCGCGCGTTGCCGCCAACAATCAATACGCCACGGTCGCAATCGTTCGCACGTACTGCGGCGTCTCGATTTCGCTGACGAACGCATCGGCGTAATCGGCGTAGCTGATCCGGCTGTGGCCATCGGCGCCCACCAGGAACTGCCTGGCCTGGGTGCGGAAGCCGCCCTTCTGCGGGCCGGGGCCGATCTCGGCGGCGGGCGAGTAGAACGTCCAGTCCAGGTCGTCGACCTTCTGCAGCAGGTTGAACGCCTTGCGGGCGGCCAGGGCAACCGGCTTGTAGGCGTCGGGGAAGCCGTCGGTGTCGACCAGCTGCACACCGGGAGCGACTTCCAGGGTGCCCGCACCGCCGACCATCAGGAAGCGCGGAACGCCCGCCAGGCGCGCCGCCTTCACCAGCGCGGCGGTCACGGTGGTGACCGTGGACGGGTCGTCGCCCGGGCGGGGGCCGAAGGCGCTGGCCAGGACGTCGTGGCCGGCAATCACCGCCGCCAGTGCGTCGGTGTCGTCCAAGGCGGCCACGGCCAGGGTGGCGCCGTCCAGTTCAGTGGGCAGGCCGGTGTCACGGCGCACGACGGCCGTGACCTGGTGGCCGCGGGCGAGGGCCTGGCGGGTGATTTCACGGCCGATGTTGCCGGTGGCACCGATGAGGGCGATCTTCATGTGGCGAGGTCCGTTGAGGGAGGAAGGCCAGCTTATGCGCCTGAAACCGGACGAAAAACCGCGTATAACGGCCTAATTTGTTGCGCGGATCGATCAAATGGACCGTCTTACCGCCATGAACGTGTTTGTCGAGGTGGCCGAGCGCGGCAGCCTGACTGCGGCCGCGGAGGCGCTGGACATGTCGCGGGCGATGGTGACGCGCTACCTGGCCGAGGTGGAAGGCTGGCTGGGCGCCCGCCTGCTGCACCGGACCACCCGGCGGATCAGCCTGACCGGTCCGGGCGAGGCCGCGCTGCTGCGGTTCCGGCAGATGCTGGCGATCGGCGCTGAACTGCAGGGCGAAGTGGCCAGTGACAACCCCGAGCCGCATGGGCTGCTGCGGGTCACCGCCAGTGTGTCGTTCGGGCAGCTGCACCTGGCGGCGGCGGTGGCGGAGTTCGTGCGGCGCCATCCGCTCACGCGGGTGGAGCTGCTGCTGGTGGACCGTGTGGTGAACCTGGTCG
>NZ_DAMCID010000029.1:0-14588 GCF_032099025.1 Stenotrophomonas sp. | reverse complement strand
CGGGTGGACGTGGCGGTGCGGATCTCGCGCGCGATCGACCCGAGCCTGATCGCGCGCTGGCTGGCGCCGTGCCGTTCGGTGCTGTGCGCGGCGCCCGCCTACCTGGCCGAACGCGGCACGCCGGTGAGCGCCGACGAGCTGGCCTCGCACAACTGCCTGACGCATCATTACGTGGGCAGGAGCGTGTGGCAGCTGCAACGTGGGGGCCGTGCGATCGCGGTGGCGGTGGGCGGCAACATCAGCGCCAATGAGGCGTCGCTGCTGCTGGAAGCGGTGCGTGCGGGCGCGGGCATCGCCATGCTGCCCACCTACCAGATCGCGCCCTTGCTGCGGTCGGGCGAGCTGGTGGAAGTGCTGCCCGATTACGAAGTGGAAGGCATGGGTATCCACGCGGTGTATGCGTCGCGGCGACAGTTGCCGGCGTTGATGCGCAGCTTCCTGGATTTCCTGGTGGAGCGGTTTGCGGCGCCGGAGTTCGTGGCGCGGATTTGACGCGTCCTGATGCCGGCATTGCGCGGGACACGCATGGCGTGTCGCTACGTGGCCGGCATTGCGCGGGACACGCATGGGCAGCGGGCGTTGCGCGTAGGGACACGCCATGCGTGTCTGCGCAATCTCGGAATGCGCGCGGATACACAGTGTGCGGCCTACAATCATCGTCCCCACGTTGTAGAAGCGAGTGTCCCTTGACCTATCCCTATCCACTGGTGATCTTCGACCTGGACGGCACGCTGGTCGACAGCGCCGGCGATATCGCCGAGGCGCTCAACCGCACGCTGGAGGACTGGCAGCTGCCGCGCGTGCCCGAGGCCACGGTGCTGACCTGGATCGGCGACGGCGTGCGCCGGCTGGTCGAACAGGCATTCACCGCCGCACACAGCGACATCGACCTGGATCGGGTCATGCCCGGCTTCATGCGCCATTACGAGGCGTGCCTGCTGCGCAGCCCGCGGTTGTACGACGGCGTGGTGCCGACGCTGCAGGCACTGCGCGAGCGCAACGTGGCACTGGCGATCTGCACCAACAAGCCCTCGGCGCTGGTGGCACCGCTGCTGGCGCATCTGGGCGTGCAGGACTACTTCGCGCAGGTGCTGGGCGGCGATTCGCTGCCCGAGCGCAAGCCGAGCGGTGCGCCGCTGCGGCATATCGCGGACCATTTCGGGGTTGCGGTGGCGTCTGCGCTGATGGTGGGGGATTCAATCACCGACTACGCCGCCGCCGTCGACGCGGGCATGCCGGTAGCGCTGGTGCGCTACGGGTATCCGCGCGGGCTGGATCTGGACACCGTGGTGGCGGTGGCCGTCGTGGACGACCTGCGGCAGTTGCCGGGGCTGTAACGCGAGGCGACGGAAGTGCCGACCAGCGGTATGCCCACCTTCGGCGGGCACCCTTCGGGCCGTCGCACGCGACGTCAGGAACGGCGTCGCCTTTCCTTGCGGCACCCACCGTGCAGGAGACGGCGCACAACCGTTGGTCGTGCGCCCCTCTACCTCATTTCGGCTGGTAACGCACGCTCAGGCGGTACTCACGTCCGGGCTGGTTGTACCAGGCCACCGTTTCGTACGCGCGGTCGAACACGTTGCTGACCCGCCCCAGTACCGACCAGTCACGGCTGATCGCGTATTCCAGGCGCAGGTCCACCGTGCCGTAACCGGCCAGGCGCACGGTGTTGTCTGCAGTGTCGTAGCGCTTGCCGGCACCGAACGCGGTGACGCCGGCGCGGAAGCCGCCGACGCTGCGGTCGATGTCCAGGCGTGCGGTGTTCTGCGCGCGGCGGGCCAGCCAGTTGTCGAACTGCGCGCTGCCGTCGGTGCGGTTGCGCGGATCGGTGTGGCTGAGCTGCGCGTTGAGATCGAACCCGGCCACGGTGATGGAACCGGTCAGTTCCGCACCGCGGATACGCGCCTTCTCCACCTGCGACATCATGAAGGTGGTGGAATCGTAGGTGATCAGGTCGTCGATGCGGGTCTCGTACACATCCAGGCCCCAGCGCCAGCTGTCACCCTGCTGCGCGATGCCGACGTTGGCGCTCTTGGAGGTCTCCGGGTCCAGGCCCGGCACGCCGCTCCACGGGTCGTACAGGTCACTGAAGGTCGGTGCCTTGAACGCGGTGCCGTAGCTGGCGTTGAGGCGGAAACCGCCGCCCAGTTCCATGCCCCAGCCGAGGCTGCCGGTGGTGTGGTTGCCGAACTGCTCGTTGTCGTCGTTGCGCACGCTGGCCTGCAGGTGGTGCGCGCCGAAGCGGCCCTGGTACTGCACGAACACGCCGGTATTGTCGCGGCTGTCCACCAGGTAGCCTGCACTGCTGCCGTCCAGGTTGTCCTGGCTCCAGTCGACACCGGCGCTGAGCAGCTGGCCGTCGGCGATGCCGACATCGGCCTGCACCGAGGCGCTGTCGCGGTGGGTCTGCGCCGCACCCAGCCAGGTGCTGTCGTTGTAGTTGTCCGATTCGTTGTCGGCACGGCCGACATTGACGGTCAGGTTGAAGCGCTCGCTCGGCGTGTAACGCAGCTTGCCGCCCAGCACCTGCTGCAGCGTTTCCGAGTAGTTGTAGTACCCGTCGTAGTGGTTCTCGCCTTCGGCACGCAGCGCGGTGCCTTCCACGTTGAGCGTGTCGCTCAGCGCGTAGCCGCCACGCAGGCTCATCGACAGGTTGCGGTAGCCATCGCGGTCGGGCTCATCGGCACCGCAGCCGGCGAAGGTGGCCGCATCGCCGCGGCACGCATTGATGCCGTCGGTGTGCTGGTAGGCGATGTCGGTGCCGAACCAGCCACGCGCGCCGGTACCGCCGAAGCCGCCGCTTGCTTCACGCAGGCCGTTGCTGCCGCCGCCCAGCTGCAGGTGCGGGGCGAAATCGCCGGCATTGCGGCGGGTGAAGATCTGGATCACACCGCCGATGGCGTCGGCGCCGTACAGGCTGGACTGCGGGCCGCGCACGATTTCGATGCGTTCGATCTGCGCCAGCGGCAGGTCCTGGATCATCGCCAGGCCCAGGTCACCGGTATTGATGCGCACGCCATCCACCAGCACCAGGGTATGGGCCGAGTTGGTGCCGCGCAGGAACAGCGAGCTCTGCTTGCCCAGCCCACCGCTGTTGTTGAGGTTGATGCCGGCGCGGCCGCGCAGCAGGTCCTGCAGCGACGGCGCCTGGCTGCGCTCGATCTCCGCACGGTCGATGACCTGCGCCGGCGAGATGCTGTCCTGCAGGGCGATCGGGGTGCGGGTGGCGGTGACCAGGACCTGGTCCAGTGCGGTCGCGTCGTCCTGCGCGGCAGCGACCAGGGGCAATGCCGACAGCACGGCCAGGGAAAGAATCCGGATCTGAAGCGTCATCGTTGACTCCATGCACCGCGCACGCCCGCGCGGCAAGGGTAGGGGAGGTCGTGTCAACGGAGGCATCGGACGGTGGGCGGGCGCACGGCGCCGCTTGCCGCCGCCATGCCCGCCGCATCGCAACCAGTCGTCTTCCAGGCCGGTCTCCGGACTCGCGGGTCGATGGCGGACCATCGCACCAGGCGCCTTCCCATGCGTGAGCACAGTGGCGTATTGCCTGGTTTCCACGCTTACCGTTGCGGGGGCAGTGCCGGGCTGGCAGTGGGCAGGGCCCTGTTGCGTCACCGGCTTCCCGTTTCAACCTGCCGGCATGCGCCGCAGGTCACCTGAAAGTGCGCGCAGTGTAGAGCAAAGCCCCGCACCCGCGGCAACCTGCGGCGGAGCGACGCAGGCCGAGCGGTTAGAATGCGCCTCGCTCTACGAAGGGGTTCCCATGAAACAGACGTGGTTGCAGCACCCTTGCCGGCCTGGCCGTGGAACCCTGCGGTGGCCTGCAGCGCTACGCCACGGGGCAACGGCATGATCCTGGACCTGGTCCGGCACGCCAGCACCGGCCGCGACGGCCATCTCGATGGGCGCAGCGACGCGCCACTCGAGGCAGGCAGCACCGACGCGCTGTGCGAGCGCTACGCCGGGCTGCCCTGGCAGCGCCTGTTGAGCTCGCCGCGCCAGCGCGCAGTGCACACCGCCGAAGCGCTGGCCCTGCCGCGCGGGTTGGAGGTGATCGCCGACGAGGAATGGGAAGAGCTGGACTTCGGCGACTGGGATGGCGTCGCACTGGATGCGCTGCCGATGGACGCGTTGTCCGCCTTCCACCTGGATCCGCACGCCAACCCGCCACCGCATGGCGAGAGCTGGGGGCATTTCGAGCGCCGTATCACGCGCGCGCTGCACCGCCTGCTGGACGATCCCGACCCCGTGCCGACGCTGGTGGTCAGCCATGGCGGTCCGTTGCGGATGGTGCTGTCCCAGGTCTGCGGTTTGCCGATGGCGATGTGCTGGGCGCTGCGTATCGATCACGGCACGCGCCTGCAGCTGCGCGTGGAGCGCGAGGACGGCCAGCTGTGGGGCGAGCTGCTGGAGCTCCAGCAGGCAACGTAGAGCCACGCCCTGCGTGGCTGCGCGCGGTGCCAGATGGTAGAGCCACGCCCTGCGTGGCTGCGCGGCGCCCGAACGGAAAACGGCCACGCAGGGCGTGGCTCTACGGCGCGTCGTCCTGGTCCTGCTCGAATGGCGCGTCATCGCTGACCACCGTCCGGTCATACACCGGTCCGGAGGCCGGCGGTGCCTTCTTCAGCGGCTTGTCGGCGATGATCGCGTCGTACTCGGCCACCAGTTCCACGCGGCGGGCTTCGGGCAGTTCCTGCCAGTGGCAGTCCCGAAGTGCGCCTTCCAGCGAATACAGCAGGTTGAGGCTGGGCTTGAAGCCGGCACGCCTGACCTTGACGAAGGCAGCGACCGCGCCGATGGCGGTCAGCTCCTCGGGCGTGCGCAGACCGACCTGGCGCAGCCAAGCGGCGCTCTTCGGGCCGATGTTGCGCAGCTTGGCGGTCATCCCAGGGCCTCGACGAACACCGCGGCGATCGCTTCCAGACCGGCCTGGTCCTCGGCGTCGAAGCGGGCCAGCGACGGGCTGTCCAGGTCCAACACGCCGATCAGGGTGTCGCCCTTCACCAGTGGCACCACCAGCTCCGAACGCGACGCCGAATCGCAGGCGATGTGGCCCGGGAACGCATCCACGTCGTCAATGCGCTGGGTGATGCGCTGCGAGGCAGCGGCACCGCACACGCCCTTGCTGAGCGGAATGCGCACGCAGGCCGGCAGGCCCTGGAAGGGACCCACCACCAGTTCGGTGCCGTCGAAGAAATAGAAACCCGCCCAGTTCAGCCCAGGCAGCGCGTGGTACACCAGCGCCGAAAGGTTGGCCGCGTTGGCGATGCGGTCGCGCTCGCCGTGCACCAGGGCGCGGGCCTGGGCCAGCAGCTGGCCGTACTGTTCCGGCTTGCTGCCGGTAAGCGTGGAGGTAGTGAACATGGCCGCAGTCTAGCAAGCGCAGCCCACACCGGACCGCCCGGCCACGGAACGCAGCGGTGCCGGTGCGCCACCGCCCTGCCAGCGCCGATAATGGCGGCCCCCTGTCCACCGGCCTGGCCATGACGACCCTTGCCTCCCCGCCCGCCGCGCTTTACATCACCGGTACCGATACCGGCATCGGCAAGACCTTCAGCAGCTGCGTCCTGCTGCACGCGCTGCGCCAGCACGGGGTCCGCGCGGTGGGCATGAAGCCGGTGGCCAGTGGCTGCGAACAGACGCCTGCAGGCCTGCGCAACGAAGACGCGACCGCGCTGCTGGCGGCCAGCGACCCCACCCCGGCCTACGCCGACCTCAACCCGTACGCGTTGCCCCTGCCGCTGGCCCCGGAGCTGGCGGCCGCGGCGGCCGGTGTGACCCTGGCGCTTGCACCGATCGAGGCGGCGTTCGCGCGCCTGCAGGCACAGGCCGACACCGTGGTGGTGGAAGGCGTCGGCGGCTGGCTGGCCCCCCTGTCGACCACGCTGGACCAGTCGCACCTGGTGCACGCGCTGCAGCTGCCGGTGGTGATGGTGGTGGGACTGCGGCTGGGCTGCCTCAACCACGCGCGGTTGACCGCGCAGGCCATCGCCGCCAGCGGCGCGACCTGCATCGGCTGGATCGCCAACGAGGTGGACCCGCAGATGGACCGGATCGACGACAACGTGACGTTGCTGCGCGCGCGCCTGCCGCTGCCGTTCTGGGGCCGCCTGCCGTACGCGCCGGGCGCCGATCCGGCGCAGCTGGCGCGGCACCTGCTGGGCTGAGGCCTACCCGCGCGCCTGCGCAAGCAGCGCGCTGGCGAGCCGCCCGACGCTGGCGACGGCGTCCACGTACCGCGCGTCCAGGTCCTGGCAGCACGACAGCCGCAGGCAGTGCCGGTAGCGCGCGCCGCGCGAATACACTTGGCCGGGCATGAACACCACGCCTTCGGCCAGCGCCTGTTCGAACAACACACCGGCATCCACGCCGGCGGGCAGCTCGATCCACAACAGGAAGCCACCGCTGGGCTGGGTGGCACGGGTACCCGGCGGGAAGTGCTGGGCGACCAGCGCGCGCACGCGGCGCACCTGTTCGCGGTACAGCCGGCGCAACCCGCGCAGGTGGTGTTCGTAGCTGCCCGCTTCGAGGAATGCGCCGACCGCCTCGCCCAGCAGCTGCGATTCAGCCCCGGTGGACTGGAACTTGAGCAGCTGGATGTCCGCCGCGAAGCGCCCGCCATCGAGCCAGCCGATCCGGTAATCCGGCGCCAGCGTCTTGGAGAAGCCGTTGACCACGATCACCCAGCCGTCTTCGTCGAACGCCTTGAGCAGCGGCGCCAGCGGCTCCTGGAACTGCAGCTCGGCATACACCGCATCTTCGATCAGCGGCACGCGGTACTGGTTCACCAGCGCGGCCAGGCGTTGCTTGGCGGCCACTGGCATGGTGCAGCCCAGCGGGTTGTGCACGCTGGGCATGGCCACGATGGCGGCCAGTGCGCCGAGTTCCAGCTGCGCTTGCACGGCGTCGACATCCATTCCTTCGCGCGGGTCTGTGGGCAGTTCGATCGCCTTAAGGCCCAGGTTGCCCAGCAGCGGGTACAGGTTGAAATACGACGGTGCCTCGATGCCCACGGCATCGCCCGGGCGGGTGACGGCGCGCAACGCCAGCTGCAGGGCTTCCATCGCGCCATGGGTGAGCACCAGCCGGTCCACCGTGGTGTGCAGGCCCAGCCGCGGCCCGCGCCGCACGATCTGGTCCAGCAGCCGCCGCGCGCCGTTGGGGCGTGCGTAGGTGCGCACCATCCCCGGCGCGCGGCGCAGTACCTGGACGGTAGCGCGCGCCAGCTTAGCGGCCGGGTAGAAGCGCTCACCACGCGGCCCCGCGAAGGCCAGGTCGACGATGCCGGGTTGCTGCTGGGCGGCCAGCACCCGGGCCATCATCAGCTGCTGGGTCTGGGTGGTGGCCAGCGACGGCGCCTGGCGCAGCGAGCGGGTCGGCTCGGGAAGGCGCGCGCTGACCACGAACCCGGCCTTGGGCCGCGGCATCACCAGCCCGGCGTCCTCCAGCTGCCGGTAGGCGGCAATGACCGTGTTGAGGCTGAGCTGGCGCTGCGCGGCCAGCCCACGCAGCGACGGCAGCCGCGCCCCGGCGGGCAGGCGACCGCTGTGGATGGCATCGGCCATTTCATCGGCGAGGGACTGGTAGAGATTGGCGGCCATGGGAGATCTGTAACCCTGCGGATCACGGATATCCTGGGCTGTACCTGGGTTGCCGGCAAGCGGGTAGGGTTGACGGGTACGCGGCTCTCTCAACGCGCCGACAACGTCGACACCAACCGCGGCTTCTCCCGGTACAGCTGCGGGTACATCCGCTGCAGGGCCGCCACCTTGGGCTGGTCGTTGATGCGGATGTACATCGATTCCGGATGCAGGGTGAGGTAGTTCTGGTGGTAACCCTCGGCGGCCACGAACGGCTTGCCGCCATCCACCGTTGTCACCACCGGCGCGGCATACGCGCGCGCCTTCTGCAGCTGGACGATGTAGGCACGAGTGGCGTCGCGCTGCGCGGCATCATCGGCGAACACCGCCGAGCGGTACTGCGTGCCGCGGTCCGGGCCCTGCCGGTTGAGCTGGGTGGGGTCGTGCGCCACCGAGAAGAACACCTGCATCAACTGCCCATAACTCACCTGGCTGGGATCGTAGGTGACCTGCACCGCCTCGGCATGACCGGTGCGCCCGCTGCCCACGCGTTCGTAGACGGCGTCGGCGCGGCTGCCGCCGATGTAGCCGGAGACGGCGTTGTCCACGCCCTTGATGTGCTGGAACACCCCCTGCACGCCCCAGAAGCAGCCGCCGGCAAACACCACCTGCGCGCGCTTGCCGGGCAGCATCGGATTGGCGGCGCCGGTGGGCGCCGGTACCGCGACCACCGCTTCGGCGGCGGCGGCGTGCGCGGGCCCATCCAGGCTGACCACGCCGCCGACGATGAGTGCGGCGATGGCCGCGGCGATGCCGCCGGCCACCAGTTTGTCGAGTGAAAGTCGCATCTGCGTCTCCTGGTTCAACCAAAGGTAAAGGCGTAGGCCTGCACGCCCGGGTCGAGGAATTCGATCTCGAAGGTGCGTTCGCCGACGTCGCCGGATTGGCGGATCAACTGGTAAAGGCGATGTTCGTCCACCGTGCCGCTGCCATCGGCAGCCACATCGCCGCCGGCCGCCGCGCCGGGCACCTGCCCATCGACGCGCACGCGGAAGCGCACCGGTTTGCCGTCCTCACCCGGTGCCAATACCAGGTGCAGGTCGCGGGCATGGAAACGGAAGGCGATGCGGCCGCCGGCACGTTGCAGCTGCGCGTCTTCGTTGCCTACCGTCCAGCGCCCGGCCAGCGCCCACTGGTTCAGTGCCAGCGTGGTGGGCAGCGCGTAGTCGGCCGCCTGGTCGCGGCGTTGTCCGCCCGGCGAGGCGAAGTTCTCCGCCCGCGCGTGGCCAAGGTAGGTCTCCGGCGACTTCAGGTTGCGCATGTCCGCCTGCAGCTCCACGCCGTCGCGCGGCCCGGCGGCAGTCATCGCCATCGCCTGTGCCGGTTCGTCGGGCAGGGTGTGGCCGGCGTCGCGCAGCAGCTGGCGGATGATCTGCTCGGACTGCGCGTAGTTGCCCTCGCCAAAGTGATGGGCGCGGATGCGACCTTCCGCATCGATGAAGTAATGCGCCGGCCAGTAGCGGTTGTTGAAGCCGCGCCAGATCGCGAACTCGTTGTCGATCGCCACCGGGTAGTCGATCTTCAGGTCCTTCACCGCACGCTGCACGTTGCCCAGGTTGCGCTCGAAGGCGAACTCCGGCGCGTGCACGCCGATCACCACCAGGCCGTGGTCGCCGTAGCGCTGCTCCCACTCGCGCACATACGGCAACGCGCGCAGGCAGTTGATGCAGGAGTAGGTCCAGAAGTCGACCAGCACCACTTTGCCGCGCAACGACTCGGCGCTCAGCGGCGGGCTGTTGAGCCAGCCGGTGGCACCGGCCAGCGAGGGCAGCGTGCCTTCCACCGGCAGTGGCGCGCCGGCCGGAACATTGGCCGCCATCATCGCGCTGCCTGCAGCGGGTTGCTGGCCGGGCAGGGCGTCCAGCAGGCCCTGCTCCAGACGCGCGGTGCTTACCGTGGACAGCCGGGTCAGCACCCCGGTGTCCCAGCCCAGCGCGATGGCGACCACCGCCAGCAGCGCGGCCACACCCAGCCCGCGGCGGATCCACTCGCTGGCGCCGAGCCGCTGCTTGAGCGCGCTGAACACCCGCCCGCCGATCCAGATGGCCAGCGCCAGCGAGGTGGCCGCGCCCAGTGCATAGGCCAGCAGCAGGCCGCTGGTGCCCACGCTCGCGCCTTGCAGCGCCGCCCCGGTCAGGATCAGGCCCAGGATCGGCCCGGCGCACGGTGCCCACAGCAACCCGGTGGCCACGCCGATCAGCAGCGAAGCGCCCGCGCCACCGCGTCCGGCGTCAGTGGCGGCGTCGGCCGATGCGCTCAGGCGCGCGCCCAGCCGCTGGAACGGCGACAGCATGCGGTCGGCCAGTGCCGGCCACAGCAGTGCCAGCGCGAACAGCGCCATCACCACCAGCGCGATCCAGCGCCCGATCTGGTTCGCCTGTGCGACCCACTGGCTGCCCACCGCGGCCAGGCTGGCGACGACGGCGAACATCAGCGCCATGCCGACCAGCAATGGCAGGCCACTGCGCAGGAAGGGGCGGTCGGAGCGGGCGAACACGAACGGCAGCACCGGCAGGATGCACGGGCTGAGAATGGTCAGTACGCCGCCCAGATAGGCAAGGACAAGCAGGAACATGGAGCATCCTTTCAGCTGTGGTGGGGAAACGCCTGCCGGCCAGCGGCCGGCACTACGCGTCGGTGGCGTTTCACGCCGAGGTAAATTGCATTGCCACACCGTTCATGCAGTAACGCAGCCCGGTCGGGCGCGGGCCGTCGTCGAACACGTGGCCCAGGTGGCCGCCGCAGCGGCGGCAGTGCGCCTCGATGCGGAGCATGCCCAGGGTGCTGTCGCGGTCCTCGCCGACGGCGTCGTGCAACGGGGCCCAGAAGCTGGGCCAGCCGGTGCCGCTGTCGAACTTGGTGGATGAAGAGAACAGGGGCAGCGCGCAGCCGGCGCAGGTGAAGGTGCCGCGCCGGTGTTCCTTGTTGAGCGGGCTGCTGAAGGGCCGCTCCGTGCTCTGCTGGCGCAGCACCGCGTACTGCGCCGGGCTGAGCTGTTCGCGCCATTGGGCGTCGGTGCGCATCACCTCGAAACGGCGCGTGGGCGCCGGTGCTGCCGGTGCCGGGCCACTGCACGCGGTCAGGCCGAACAGGCCGGCGGCGGCGCCGATGGCGCCCATGCCCAGCAGTCTGCGACGGGTACAGCGCATGGCCTATCTCCCGGTTTGGAAACGATGGGGCCATGCTGCGCCCGGGCCGATCAACGAATCCTCACGCAGGGTTAAATTTTCCGTGACACATTCAGGGTCATATTTGCCGACAATGCGTCCACCTTCCTGCCCCTGCCACCGGTCCAATGAGCAGCAGCGCCAAGCGTGTCCTGATCGTCGAGGACGATGTCCACATCGCCAACCTGCTGCGCATGCACCTGCGCGACGAGGGCTATGAGGTCACCCATGCGGCCACCGGCGACGAGGGCCTGCGCCTGCTGGAGGAACAGCCCTGGAGCGCGCTGGTGCTGGACCTGATGCTCCCCGGCGTGGACGGCCTGGAGATCTGCCGGCGCGCGCGTGGCATGGCGCGCTACACCCCCATCATCATCACCAGTGCGCGTGCCAGCGAGGTGCACCGCATCCTGGGGCTGGAGCTGGGCGCCGACGACTACCTGGCCAAGCCCTTCTCGATGCTGGAACTGGTGGCGCGGGTGAAGGCCCTGCTGCGCCGCGTTGAAGCCATGGCGCAGAACGCACGCATCGATGCCGGCGAACTGGACGTGGCCGGCCTGCGCATCGACCCGGTGGCGCGTACGGCGCAGGTCGAGGGCCGCGCGCTGGAGCTGACCCCCCGCGAGTTCGACCTGCTCTACTTCTTCGCGCGCCACCCGGGCCAGGTGTATTCGCGCATGGACCTGCTCAACCAGGTCTGGGGCTACCAGCACGACGGCTACGAACACACAGTCAACACCCACATCAACCGGCTGCGCAACAAGATTGAACGTGATCCGGCCACGCCGCAGCGCATCCAGACGGTGTGGGGGCGCGGCTACAAGCTGGTCGAGGGCGGCGAGGGCGCGCCGGCATGATCCGGCTGACGCTGTCGCAGCGGTTGTCGGTGGCCTTCTTCGCGCTGCTGCTGGTGTGCTGCGGCGCGCTGATGTGGATCCAGATGCGCAGCACCACCGTGCACGAGCAGGAAACCGTGCAGCGGTTGTCGCGCGGGCTGGCCGAACACATCGCGCGCAGTGGCGAGCTGATGGATGGCGGCGGCATGCGCAATGGCGAAGTACGCGCGCTGTTCGGCAAGCTGATGGCGGTCAATCCCAGCGTGGAGGTGTACCTGCTCGACGACCAGGGCCGCATCCTCGGGCACGACGCGCCCACCGGCCACCTCAAGCGCGACCGGGTGGACCTGGCGCCGGTGCAGGCGCTGCTGCGTGATGCGCCCTTGCCGATCCTCGGCGACGATCCGCGCAGCGCCAGGGGCCGCAAGGTGTTCAACGCCGCGCCCTTGTTCGTGCAGGGCCGCCAGGCCGGTTACATCTACGTGGTGCTGGTGGGCGAGCAGCGCGAGGCGCTGGCCGCCAACATCGCCGCCAACGCCACGCTGCGCACCACGCTGTGGTCGCTGGCCATCGTGGCGGGCATCGGGCTGCTGGCCGGTGCGGTGACGTTCCGCTGGGTGACTCGGCCGCTGCGCCAGCTGACCCGACGCGTGCAGTCGTTCGACGTGGACGCCGCCGCACCCGCGCAGGCGTTGCCACCCACGCCGCTGCGCGTTGGCGAGCGCGATGAGCTGGCCATCCTGCAGCACAGCTTCGGGCACATGGGCCAGCGCCTGGGCGAGCAGTGGCAGCAACTCCGCCAGCAGGACCTGCAACGCCGGGAGCTGGTGGCCAACATCTCACACGACCTGCGCACGCCGTTGTCCTCGCTGCATGGGTATCTCGAAACACTGGCCTTGAAGGACGCCACGCTGAGCGCGGAGGAGCGCCAGCGCTACCTGGCCATCGCGCTGTCGCAGAGCCACAAGGTGGGGCGTCTGGCGCAGGCACTGTTCGAGCTGGCGCGGCTGGAGCATGGCGGCGTGGTGCTGGACCGCCAGGCCTTCTCGTTGCCCGACCTGGTGCAGGACGTGTTCCAGAAATTCGAGCTGGCCGCGCAGGCGCGCCGGCAGACGCTGGCGGCGGAGATCCCGGCCGGCCTGCCGCCGGTTGATGCCGACCTGGCGCTGATCGAGCGGGTGCTGACCAACCTGCTGGACAACGCGATCCGGCACACCCCCGAAGGCGGCCGGATCACGGTGACGCTGCAGGCGGCGCAGGGCGAGGTGCAGGTAAGCGTGGCCGACACCGGCCCGGGCATTCCGGCGGCGCGGCGCGAGGACCTGTTTCACACGCCGCCGGCGCTGGGCAGCCAGCGCCCGGACAGCGGCGGGCTGGGCCTGCTGATCGTGCATCGGATCCTGCAGCTGCACCAGCGCGAGATCCGCCTGTTGGAGAGCCGCGAAGGCGCGCTGTTCGTGTTCTCGCTGCCCATCGCGAAGCCACGTGCATGACGTTCGACAGGGCGACCACCGACACTGGGCCCGCGCACACCTGAGCGGTGCAATGATGCCCACACCGTCAATCGAGGAGTAACCCGATGGCCATCGCCGCAAGGTGCCACCGCTGGCTGGGGGAAGCGATATCGCTGGTGTGCCTGTTGGGCACGGCGTGCGGCGCGCTGGCGGCAGAGACCTGTCCGGACACGTCGGCGCTGGAGCCGGGCCGGGCGGTCATCCGCGACCTGCAGCGGATCACCACGCCGAACGGCATCCAGGAGCAGTACGCGACGCCGATCGGGGGCGTGTCGCAATGGCTGACCATTCGCGGCGACGACCGCGCCAACCCGGTGATCCTGTTTGTGCATGGCGGGCCTGCCAGCCCGGCGACGCCGAGCCTGTGGCAGTTCCAGCGGCCGCTGGAGGAATACTTCACGGTGGTGGACTGGGACCAGCGCGGCGCGGGCAAGACCTACGCGGAGGCGACGCCGGAGGCCATCGCACCAACGCTGACGATCGAGCGCTACGTGGACGATGCCATCGAGGTGGCCGAGCACCTTCGCACGCACCTGGGCCAGCGCAAGGTGATCCTGATGGCGCACAGCTGGGGCACCATCGTGGCGATGCAGGCGGCGCTGAAGCGGCCGGACCTGTTCCATGCGTACGTGGGCATCGGGCAGATCATCAACCAGGTCGAGAACGAGAAGATCAGCTTTGATTACGGGTTGGCGCAGGCAAAAGCGCACGGCAACGCCAAGGCGGTGGCGGCGCTGGAGGCAATCGCGCCCTACCCGGGCAACACGCCGATCACGCGCGAGCGGATCATCACGGCGCGCACGTGGCCGCAGTACTACGGCGGGCTCACGGCATACCGGGACGATTCAAACTACTACTTCGGGGCGGCCAAGCTCTCGCCGGAGTACACGGATGCGGACCGCTGCAACCTCGACAAGGGCAGCGTGCTGTCGTTGGGGCCGTTGTTGCCGCAGATGCTGAAGGTGGACTTCAACCCCATCACGCGCTTCCCGATTCCGGTGGTGATGTTCATGGGCCGCCACGACTACACCACGCCGACCGCACCCACCGAGCGCTGGTTGAACAACGTGGACGCATCGTTCAAGCAAGGCGTGTGGTTCGAACATTCGGCGCACATGGTGCCGTGGGAAGAACCCGGCAAGACATTGCTGAGCCTGGTGCAGATCGTGCGGCCGCTGGCCCGGTAGACGCGGCTGCCGGTGGGGCGAGCGCGGGGCCGCCATGCCCTTGCCTGCGAATGTCCCTCAACAGCGGCTGCCGGTGGATCGAGCGCCGGGCCGCCTTACCCTTTCCGGCGAATGTCCCCCGGCGTCGGCCTTCGGCCGCCCCCTCCTCCTTTACTTCGCCTACAAGGGCAAGGCGACCCGGCGCTCGATCCACCGGCGTTGGCACCGTGACATCCGCTTTTCCCTGCGAACCGCAAGCCGAGCC
>NZ_DAMCID010000028.1:11863-44765 GCF_032099025.1 Stenotrophomonas sp. | reverse complement strand
AAGGCGGTCGTACCGTCGGCGCCGGCGTGGTTGCCAAGATCATCAAGTAATCTGCTAGACTCTGCGCCCCGATGTTGCCTGGGTAGGGCATCGGGGTGCTGAATAAACGGGAAAAGAGGCGCAGGACGCACCTCGTGTTCCCCAGACCAGGAAGGGTCGCGCCATTCAGGCAGTGTCAACAGGTCCCCTGTTGACCGCCGCGTTGTATGCGCGCTATACTTTTTGTCTGGGCAGATCGGGAGACCGGTCTGCCTCGATTTTTGAGGTCTATGGAAAGATCTTGTCGCCGCGCAGGAATGTGCGGCGTCCGCATTCAGGATATTCATGGGACAAGGCAACCCAGAGGCCTTGTCCGTCGCTCTTTTAACGAAGGAACCTACCGCCATGGCGGACCAAAAGATCCGGATTCGGTTGAAGGCGTTCGATCATCGTTTGATCGACCGTTCGGCCAGCGAGATCGTTGAAACGGCAAAGCGGACCGGCGCGCAAGTGCGTGGCCCGATCCCGCTGCCGACCAAGATCGAGCGTTACACCATTCTCGTCTCCCCGCACGTCGACAAGGACGCGCGTGACCAGTACGAGACCCGCACGCACAAGCGCGTGCTCGATATCGTTGACCCGAACGACAAGACCGTGGACGCGCTGATGAAGCTCGAACTGGCTGCCGGCGTCGACGTTCAGATCAAGCTGACCTGAGGACTACGACCATGACGAAGAAATATTCGTTGGGCTTCGTGGGCCGCAAGGCTGGCATGAGCCGCGTTTTCACTGAAGATGGCCGCGCCATCCCGGTGACCCTGATTGAAGCTACCCCGAACCGCATCGCGCAGATCAAGACCGTCGAAGCTGACGGCTACAGCGCCGTGCAGGTGACTGTCGGCGCGCGTCGCGCTGCCCTGGTCAACAAGCCGGAAGCCGGTCACTTCGCCAAGGCGAAGGTTGAAGCCGGTCGTGGCCTGTGGGAATTCCGCGTTGAAGACGCCCAGCTCGGCGATTTCGCCGTCGGTGGCGAAGTCAAGGCGGACATCTTTGAAGTTGGCCAGATGGTCGACGTCCAGGGTGTCACCAAGGGTAAGGGCTTCCAGGGCACCATCAAGCGCTACAACTTCCGTATGGGCGACGCAACCCACGGTAACTCGCTGTCGCATCGCGCGCCGGGTTCGCTGGGTCAGCGCCAGACCCCGGGTCGTGTGTTCCCGGGCAAGAAGATGTCGGGCCACATGGGTGCCGTGCAGCAGAGCACGCAGAACCTGGAAGTTGTCAAGGTCGACGTCGAGCGCGGTCTGATCGCGATTCGTGGCGCCGTGCCTGGCGCTGCGGGTGGTGACGTGATCGTGCGTCCGGCTAGCAAGGCATAAGGAGAGATGACGATGGAACTCGTTATCACGGGTAGCAACAACAAGGTCTCGGTCTCCGATGCCGTGTTCGGTCGCGATTTCAGCGAAGATCTGGTTCACCAGGTCGTCGTCGCCTATCGCAACGCCGGTCGCGCCGGCACCAAGGCACAGAAGACTCGCTCTGAAGTGGCTGGTACCACCAAGAAGTCGAAGAAGCAGAAGGGCGGCGGTGCGCGTCATGGCGCGCTGACGGCTCCGATCTTCGTCGGCGGTGGTGTCACCTTCGCGGCCAAGCCGCGCAGCTTCGAGCAGAAGGTCAACCGCAAGCAGTACCGTGCCGCCATGTGCGCGATCCTGTCCGAGCTGAACCGTCAGGGCCGTCTGACCATCGTGGAGTCCTTCGATGTCGAAGCGACCAACACGAAGGCGCTGATCGCCAAGCTGGCCGGCCTGGAAGTGGGCAAGCGCCCGCTGATCGTCACCGAAGACGCCACCGAGCACCTGTACCTGTCGGCGCGCAACATTCCCTACGTGGAAGTGCGTGACGTGCAGGGCCTGGATCCGGTGTCGCTGGTCGGTGCCGACACGGTCGTCATCACCGCTGACGCGGTCAAGAAGGTCGAGGAGTGGCTGGCATGAACAGCAACGAAAAAATCTTCAGCGTGCTGCGTGCTCCGCGGGTCTCCGAAAAGACCGCGCGCCTGCAGGAACATTCCAACCAGTATGTCTTCGAAGTCTCGAACGAAGCCACCAAGGCCGATGTAAAGGCCGCGGTTGAGCAGCTGTTCGACGTCAAGGTCGAAGCGGTCAACGTGCTGAACGTGAAGGGCAAGAACAAGTCCTTCCGTAACCGCACCGGCCGTCGCGGCGATTGGCGCAAGGCATACGTGCGTCTCGCCGATGGCCAGTCCATCGATGTAACGGCCAAGGCCTGAGGTACATCCCATGCCATTGATGAAATTCAAGCCCACTTCCCCCGGCCGCCGTTCGGCCGTGCGCGTGGTTACGCCCGATCTGCACAAGGGCGCACCGCACGCAGCGTTGCTGGAGCCGAAGAGCAATTCCGGTGGTCGTAACCACCACGGCCGCATCACCACCCGTCATATCGGTGGTGGCCACAAGCAGCATTACCGCGTCATCGACTTCAAGCGCAACAAGCTCGGTATCCCGGCGCGCGTGGAACGTATCGAATACGATCCGAACCGCACCGCCCATATCGCTCTGCTGTGCTACGTCGACGGCGAGCGCCGCTACATCATCGCACCGAAGGGCCTGAAGGCCGGTGACCAGGTGATCGCGGGCTCGGACGCGCCGATCAAGGCGGGCAATACCCTGCCGCTGCGCAACATCCCGGTCGGTACCACTGTCCACGGCATCGAACTGAAGCCGGGCAAGGGTGCACAGATCGCGCGTGCCGCCGGCGCTGCCGTGCAGCTCGTCGCTCGTGAAGGCCTCTTCGCCACCCTGCGCCTGCGCTCGGGTGAAATGCGCAAGGTGCCGGTCGAGTGCTGCGCCACCATCGGTGAAGTCGGCAACGACGAACACAACCTGGAAAAGCTGGGCAAGGCGGGCGCGAAGCGCTGGCGCGGTGTTCGCCCGACCGTTCGTGGTGCTGCCATGAACCCGGTTGACCATCCGCACGGTGGTGGTGAGGCGAAGGCCGGCCAGGGTAATCCGCACCCGGTCACCCCGTGGGGTGTGCCGACCAAGGGTTACAAGACGCGCAAGAACAAGCGCACCCAGCAATTCATCGTCCGCGATCGTAGGGGCTAATCGACCATGGCACGTTCACTCAAGAAGGGCCCGTTCGTCGATCACCACCTCGTCAAGAAGGTGGAGGCCGCTGCGGGTAGCAAGAAGCCGATCAAGACCTGGTCGCGCCGTTCGATGATCCTGCCGGAAATGGTAGGCATCACCATCGCCGTTCATAACGGTAAGAACCACGTTCCGGTGCTCGTCAACGAGAACATGGTCGGCCACAAGCTCGGCGAATTTGCCATCACCCGGACCTTCAAGGGTCACGGTGGTGACAAGAAGTCGGGCAAGTAAGGAGAGATGACAATGGAAGCGAAAGCAATCCTGCGCTCCGCGCGCATCTCTGCGCAGAAAGCCCGCCTGGTCGCTGACCAGGTGCGCGGCCTGCCGGCCGAGCGTGCGGTCAACCTGCTGAAGTTCTCGGACAAGAAGGCTGCACACCTGATCAAGAAGGTGGTGGAGTCGGCTATTGCCAATGCCGAGAACAACCAGGGCGCCGACGTCGACGAGCTGAAGGTTCAGACCATCATGGTTGATGAAGGTCCTACCCTGAAGCGTTTCATGGCGCGGGCGAAAGGCCGCGGCACCCGCATCCTCAAGCGCACCAGCCACATCACTGTGGTTGTGGGCGCCGGCAAGTAAGCGGAAAGGAAAACACCATGGGTCATAAAGTTCATCCGATTGGTATCCGCCTCGGCATTTCCAAGGACTGGAACTCCAAGTGGTACGCCAACAAGGCCGAGTTCGCTGGTTACCTGGCAGCCGACCTGAAGGTGCGGGAAATGCTGCGCAAGAAGCTTGCGCAGGCCGGCATCAGCAAGATCCTTATCGAGCGTCCGGCAAAGACCGCTCGCGTGACGATCCACACTGCCCGTCCGGGCGTGGTGATCGGCAAGCGCGGTGAGGACATCGAAAAGCTGCGCAAGGAAGTGAGCGAAATGATGGGCGTTCCGGCGCACATCAACGTCACCGAAGTGCGCAAGCCCGAGCTGGACGCGCAGCTGGTTGCCGAGTCGATCGCGCAGCAGCTGGAGCGTCGCATCATGTTCCGCCGTGCAATGAAGCGCTCGGTCGGCAACGCGATGCGCCTCGGTGCCCTGGGCATCAAGGTCAACGTCGGTGGCCGTTTGAACGGTGCGGAAATCGCCCGTTCGGAGTGGTACCGCGAAGGCCGCGTGCCGCTGCACACGCTGCGTGCCGACATCGACTATGGCTTCGCTGAAGCCAAGACGACCTACGGCATCATCGGCATCAAGGTCTGGATCTACAAGGGCGAGGTTTTCGATTTCTCCCAGGTTGGCCAGGAAAAGCAGGACGACACCCCGTCGCGCAACGATCGTAACGATCGCGGCGACCGCGGTGACCGTCAGCGCCCGGCCCGTGAAGCGAGGTAACGACAATGTTGCAACCCAAGCGAACCAAGTACCGCAAGGTACACAAGGGCCGTAACGATGGCCTGAGCTGGAGCGCCAACGCTGTCAGCTTCGGCGAATACGGCCTGAAGGCAACCGCCCACGGTCAGCTGACCGCGCGTCAGATCGAAGCGGCTCGCCGCTCGATCAGCCGCTACGTCAAGCGCGGTGGCAAGATGTGGATCCGAGTGTTCCCCGACAAGCCGATCACCAAGAAGCCCATCGAAGTGCGAATGGGTTCTGGTAAGGGCAACGTGGAGTACTGGGTCGCCCAGATCCAGCCCGGCCGCATGATCTATGAAATTGAAGGCGTGGATGAGAGCGTGGCACGCGAGGCGTTCCGCCTGGCAGCTGCCAAGCTCTCCGTGACCACCACCTTCGTGACCCGGACGGTGATGTGATGGATATCAAACAACTTCGCGAAAAGTCGGCTGACGATCTCAAGTCCCACTTGACCGATCTGCGTAAGGAGCAGTTCTCGCTCCGTATGCAGCAGGTCACCGGGCAGCTGCCGAAGACTCACGAAACCCGCCGGGTCCGCCGCGAGATTGCTCGCGTCAAGACCCTGCTCGGCAGCAACAAGTAAGGATGGCCGCGATGAGCGACACTACTGAAAACAAGGCGCTGCGCACGGTCCAAGGCCGTGTCGTCAGCAACAAGATGGACAAGACGGTCACCGTGCTGGTGGAACGTACGGTCAAGCACCCCCTGTACGGCAAGTACTTGAAGCGCTCGACCAAGCTGCACGCACATGATGCCGACAACGCCTGCAATGAAGGCGACGTCGTGCTGGTGACCGAGATTGCTCCGATGTCCAAGACCAAGAACTGGCGCGTGGTGGAAGTCATCACGCGTTCGGCTCAATAAGGAGATCTGAATCATGATCCAGATGCAGAGCTACCTTGACGTCGCCGACAACTCGGGTGCCAAGCAGGTGATGTGCTTCAAGGTGCTGGGCGGCTCCAAGCGCCGTTACGCCGGCATCGGCGACATCATCAAGGTCACCGTGAAGGATGCGATCCCGCGCGGCAAGGTCAAGAAGGGTGAAGTGTATGACGCTGTCGTGGTGCGTACCCGCAAGGGTGTGCGTCGCGCCGACGGCTCGCTGATCCGCTTCGACGGCAATGCCGCGGTCCTGCTCAACAACAAGCAAGAGCCGATCGGCACCCGCATCTTTGGGCCGGTGACCCGTGAACTTCGTTCCGAGAAGTTCATGAAGATCGTCTCGCTCGCTCCCGAAGTGCTGTGAGCGCCAGGAGATAATCATGGCTAACCGTATCAAGAAGGGCGACCAGGTTGTCGTCAACACCGGCAAGGACAAGGGCAAGCAGGGCGAAGTCGTCCGCGTCGACGGCGATCGTGTGATCGTCGCCAACGTGAACATCGTCAAGCGCCACACCAAGCCGAACCCGCAGGCAGGCGTTGCCGGCGGCGTGGTCGAGCGTGAAGCGTCGATCCATATCTCCAACGTGAATGTGCTCAACCCGGCTTCGGGCAAGGGCGAGCGCGTTGGCTTCAAGGTGCTGGAGGATGGACGCAAACTGCGTGTGTTCCGCTCCAGCGGTGAGGCGCTTGACGCCTGAGGAATGAGAAGATGAGTTCCCGTCTCGAAAAGTTCTACCAGGAAGAAGTGGTGCCGGCGCTGATGAAGCAGTTCGGCTACACCAATCCGATGCAGGTCCCGAAGCTGGTCAAGGTCACCCTGAACATGGGTGTCGGCGAAGCGGCGACCAACAAGAAGATCCTGGAAAATGCCGTCGCCGACATGGCCAAGGTCTCCGGCCAGAAGCCGATCGTGACCAAGTCCCGCGTCTCGGTGGCTTCGTTCAAGATCCGCGATGGTTGGCCGATCGGCTGCAAGACCACGCTGCGTCGTGCCAAGATGTATGAGTTCCTGGATCGCCTGATCAACATCTCGCTGCCGCGCGTGCGCGACTTCCGTGGTGTCTCGGGTCGTTCCTTCGACGGTCGCGGCAACTTCAACATGGGTGTGAAGGAACAGATCATCTTCCCGGAAATCGACTTCGACGCTGTCGACGCGATCCGCGGCATGGATATCGCCATCACCACCACCGCCAAGACCGATGCGGAAGCGAAGGCGCTGCTCGCAGCGTTCAAGTTCCCGTTCCGTAACTGATACGTCGAGGAATTCGAAATGGCAAAGACCTCCATGGTCAACCGCGATCTGAAGCGTGCCAAGCTGGCCGTCAAGTACGCCGGCAAGCGCGACGAGCTGAAGAAGATCATCTCCAGCACGACCGCTTCGTACGACGAGAAGGCTGAAGCAGTGATCAAGCTGCAGAAGCTGCCGCGCGATTCGTCGCCGAGCCGTCACCGCAACCGTTGCGAGCTCTCGGGCCGCCCGCGTGGCGTCTACAGCAAGTTCGGCCTCGGCCGCAACAAGCTGCGCGAAGCCACCATGCGTGGTGACGTGCCGGGCCTTCGCAAGGCCAGCTGGTAAGGGATTCGTCCCCGCAGTACGGGGTGAGCCTGTTCAGGTTCACCCCAACGTGAAGAGTCCGACCCTGGTCGGGCTCTTTTTGTCGTATACTCCCGCGTCTCACTGGCAGTAACGGTGGGGTAGGGCGCTGAAACGGCGACCGGTAGAGCCGACTGTGGGTCGGCTGGCCGGATACCCTGAACAAGAACGAAGGGCCTCCAGGCCCATTTCAGAAATAGCAAGATTTTCGCGAAAGCGGATATCGGTGCACTCAAAGGTATCGACTATGAGCATGACTGATCCCATCGCCGACCTGCTGGTACGCATCAAGAATGCGGCCGCGGTTGGCAAGCAGACGGTGAAAGCACCGTCCTCCAAGATCAAGGTAGCAATCGCAGAAGTGTTGAAGGCCGAAGGCTACATCACCGACCTGCGCGTCACCAAGATCGAGAACAACAAGGCCGAGCTTGAAATCGTCCTGAAGTATTTCGAAGGCAAGCCGGTCATCGAGACCCTGAAGCGCTTCTCGCGTTCGGGTCTGCGCCAGTACCGTGGCAAGTCCGAGCTGCCGAAGGTCCTGAACGGCCTGGGCATCTCCATCATCTCCACCTCCAAGGGCATCATGACTGATGCGCAGGCGCGCCAGTTGGGCGTCGGCGGCGAAGTCCTGTGCTTCGTGGCCTAAGGCGAGAAGGAAACTACTATGTCCCGCGTAGCCAAGAAGCCCGTTGACCTGGGTAAGGTTGAACTGAACGTCCAGAACGACACCGTCACCGCCAAGGGCCCGAAGGGCACCCTGTCGATGGCCAAGCCGGCTGGTATCGCCATCAATGTCGAGAACGGCGTTGCGAGCCTGAGCGCCGAGAACGCGGATCTGATCCCGCTGACCGGTACGCTCCGCGCCATCCTGGCCAACATGGTCAAGGGTGTTTCCGAAGGCTTCGAGCGCAAGCTCGAGCTGGTCGGCGTGGGCTACCGTGCCTCCATGGCAGGCAAGGATCTGAGCCTGGCGCTCGGCTTCTCGCACCCGGTCGTGTACGTGGCGCCGGAAGGCATCACCATCACCACCCCGACCCAGACCGAGATCCTGGTCCAGGGCGCGGACAAGCAGGTGGTCGGTGAAGTTGCCGCCAAGATCCGTGCGTTCCGCAAGCCGGAGCCGTACAAGGGCAAGGGCGTGAAGTACTCCGACGAAGTCATCATTCGCAAGGAAGCCAAGAAGGCCTAATGCGAGTCCCCCGCAGAAGCCCGCACATCACTGTGCGGACTTTTCAGGACACGCCAGCCTTCAGCTTTCGAGGATCAAAAACATGAACAAGAACATCGCTCGCCTGCGTCGCGCCAAGTCCACCCGCGCGCACATCCGCGTCCTCGGCGTGCCGCGTCTGTCGGTGCTGCGCACCGGTCAGCACCTGTACGCCCAGGTCTTCACCGCCGACGGCTCCAAGGTGCTGGCTGCTGCCAACACCACCCAGGCCGACGTCAAGGAAGGCCTGAAGAATGGCAAGAACAGCGACGCCGCCGCCAAGGTGGGCAAGCTGGTTGCCGAGCGCGCCAAGGCTGCGGGCATCGAGAAGGTCGCTTTCGACCGCTCGGGCTACCGCTACCACGGCCGCATCAAGGCGCTGGCCGATGCAGCCCGCGAAGGCGGCCTGCAGTTCTAAGGGTTAAGGGAGCGGGGCTGGTCCCCGCTTCCGCCTGCCTGCCGGCACGGGTTGTGCCGGACGACGTCCTTCTTCTGCAGGGGCGATCGGTTCACCGCTTCACTTCACAGCTATAAGCGGCCTTGAGCCGTACATACCCAATCAATCAAGGAATCAACATGGCAGAAGAACGTCAGCAGCGGGGTCGCGATCGCGACCGCAACCGCGAAGAGAAAGTCGACGACGGCATGATCGAGAAGCTGGTCGCGGTCAACCGCGTCAGCAAGACCGTCAAGGGCGGTCGCCAGTTCACCTTCACCGCGCTGACCGTGGTCGGTGACGGCGCAGGCAAGGTCGGTTTCGGTTATGGCAAGGCGCGCGAAGTGCCGGTCGCCATCCAGAAGTCGATGGAGCAGGCTCGCAAGAACCTGGCCGACGTCGATCTGAACAACGGCACCCTGTGGCACCCGGTGAAGTCCGGCCACGGCGCAGCCCGCGTGTTCATGATGCCGGCCTCGGAAGGTACCGGTGTGATCGCCGGTGGTGCCATGCGCGCCGTCCTGGAAGCCGTTGGCGTCAAGAACGTGCTGGCCAAGGCCGTCGGTTCGCGCAACCCGATCAACCTGGTTCGCGCCACGCTGAAGGGTCTGTCCGAAATGCAGTCGCCGGCCCGCATTGCGGCCAAGCGCGGCAAGAAGGTGGAGGATCTCAACCATGGCTAATGACACCACCAAGACCATCAAGGTCCGTCTGGTTGGCGGCCTGCGCGGCGCCCAGGCACGTCACCGCCTGTCGGTGAAGGCGCTTGGCCTCGGCAAGCTCAATAGCGTACGTGAACTGAAGGACAGCCCGCAGGTTCGCGGTCTGATCAACAAGGTCCACTACCTCGTCAAGGTTGAGGAATAATCCAATGACCATGCATCTCAATGAACTGAGCCCGGCACCGGGCGCGCGCAAAGAGCGCACCCGCGTGGGCCGTGGTATCGGCTCGGGCCTGGGCAAGACCTGCGGCCGCGGTCACAAGGGTTCGTTCGCCCGTAAGGGTGGCGGCAAGATCAAGGCAGGCTTCGAAGGCGGCCAGACCCCCATGCAGCGTCGTCTGCCGAAGGTCGGTTTCCGTTCCAAGATCGCCAAGGACACGGCCGAAGTGCTGTCCTACCAGCTGGACAAGCTGGAAGCCGGTGAGATCGATTTCGCCGCGCTGCGCGCTGCGAACCTGGTCCCGACCTCGGCCAAGCAGGCCAAGATCGTCATGAAGGGCGGCCTGACCAAGGCCTTCACCCTGAAGGGCGTCGCAGCAACGGCCGGTGCCAAGGCCGCGATCGAAGCTGCCGGCGGCAGCGTACAGGAGTAAGACATGGCGCAAGCTGGCATTGGTAACCTGGGCGGCGGGCTCGGCAAGTTCACGGAACTTCGCCAGCGTCTGCTGTTCGTCGTCGGGGCTTTGATCGTCTACCGCATCGGCTGTTATGTGCCGGTGCCGGGCGTCAATCCTGATGCCATGCTTGCGCTCATGCAGGCGCAGGGCGGCGGTATCGTGGACATGTTCAACATGTTCTCGGGCGGCGCCCTGCACCGCTTCAGCATTTTCGCGCTGAACGTGATGCCGTACATCTCGGCATCGATCGTGATGCAGCTGGCGGTCCACATCTTCCCGGCGCTCAAGGCGCTGCAGAAGGAAGGTGAATCCGGTCGCCGCAAGATCACCCAATATTCCCGCATCGGCGCCGTGTTGCTGGCGGTGGTGCAGGGCGGCAGCATCGCGCTGGCGCTGCAGAACCAGCTGTCCCCGAGCGGTGCGCCGGTCGTTTACGCGCCGGGCATGGGCTTCGTGCTCACCGCCGTGGTCGCGCTGACCGCCGGTACCATCTTCCTCATGTGGGTCGGCGAGCAGGTCACCGAACGTGGCATCGGCAACGGTGTGTCGCTGATCATCTTCGCCGGCATCGTGGCCGGTCTCCCGGGTGCGGTCCTCCACACCTTCGATGCCTACCAGGACGGCAACCTGCAGTTCATCCAGCTGCTGCTGATCGTGCTGGTGGTGCTGGCCTTCACCTTCTTCGTGGTGTTCGTCGAACGCGGCCAGCGCCGCATCACGGTGAACTACGCACGTCGCCAGGGCGGCCGCAACGCGTACATGAACCAGACCTCGTTCCTGCCGCTGAAGCTGAACATGGCGGGCGTGATCCCGGCCATCTTCGCCTCCAGCATCCTGGCCTTCCCGACCACCCTGGCCATGTGGTCCGGCCAGGCCAGCTCGGCGACCTGGCTGCAGAAGGTCGCCAACGCCCTGGGTCCGGGCGAGCCGCTGCACATGATCGTCTTCGCTGCGCTGATCACCGGTTTCGCGTTCTTCTATACCGCGCTGGTGTTCAACTCGCAGGAAACTGCCGACAACCTGAAGAAGTCGGGCGCGCTGATTCCGGGCATCCGTCCGGGCAAGGCCACCGCCGACTACATCGACGGGGTACTGACCCGCCTGACCGCGGCCGGCTCGGCCTACCTGGTGATCGTCTGCCTGCTGCCGGAAATCATGCGCACGCAGTTGAATGCCTCGTTCTACTTCGGCGGCACCTCGCTGCTGATCGTGGTGGTGGTGGTGATGGACTTCATTGCGCAGATCCAGGCGCACCTGATGTCGCACCAGTACGAAAGCCTGTTGAAGAAGGCAAACCTGAAGGGCGGCAATCGCGGCGGTTTTGCCCGCGGCTGATTGGCCTGTTACACTATCGTCTTCCTGACGTGATGGTCCTCCGCTTCGCGGACCTGGCCACACAAACGAAGGGCGGCCCCCGCAGCGGTTCCGGGTGGGGGTGAGATCGGGTTGTCCTGCGCGGGAGTAGCGCGGGCGACACCGGGGAAGGGCTCGCAAGGGTCGTTCTCACGGGGTCAACCTGATCCGGCGCCGGAGCCTGGGCACACTCCCTGGGCCGGGTCCATGAAACCTTTCAGGTTTCACGGGCTTCCATGTAAACCGGAACCTTGTTAGTATCGCTAGTTCACTTTTTTGATCCATCCTGCCGGATCGGCGCACTTCGGGTGCGCTGTCGGCCATCACTCAGCTGGAGAACCGCGTCATGGCGCGTATTGCAGGCGTCAACCTGCCAGCCCAGAAGCACGTCTGGGTCGGGTTGCAAAGCATTTACGGCATCGGCCGTACCCGTTCGAAGAAGGTCTGCGACGCTGCAGGCGTGACCTCGACCACCAAGATCCGCGATCTGTCGGAGCCGGAAATCGAGCGTCTTCGCTCGGAAGTGGCCAAGTACATCGTGGAAGGCGATCTGCGCCGTGAAATCGGTATCGCGATCAAGCGCCTGATGGACCTGGGCTGCTATCGCGGTCTGCGTCACCGTCGCGGCCTCCCGCTGCGCGGTCAGCGCACCCGTACCAACGCCCGCACCCGCAAGGGCCCGCGCAAGGCGATCAGGAAGTAAGGGACCTAAGAAATGGCTAAGCCCGTCGCTAAGACCAAGAAGAAGATCAAGCGCGTCGTCACTGACGGCGTCGCCCACGTCCACGCTTCTTTCAACAACACCATCGTGACCATCACCGACCGCCAGGGCAACGCTCTGTCGTGGGCGACGTCCGGTGGCGCTGGCTTCCGCGGTTCGCGTAAGTCCACCCCGTTCGCTGCCCAGGTGGCTGCCGAGAAAGCCGGCCGTGCCGCGCTGGATTACGGCGTCAAGTCCTTGGAAGTCCGCATCAAGGGCCCGGGTCCGGGTCGTGAGTCGGCCGTGCGCTCGCTGAACAACGTGGGCTACAAGATCACCAACATCATCGACGTGACGCCTATCCCGCACAACGGGTGCCGTCCGCCGAAGAAGCGTCGCGTCTAAAGGAGCGATAAGAAATGGCTCGTTATATCGGTCCTACCTGTAAGCTCGCCCGCCGCGAAGGCGCCGACCTTTCCCTCAAGAGCCCGGCCCGTGCGCTGGACTCGAAGTGCAAGCTGGAGCAGAAGCCCGGCCAGCACGGCGCCACTGCCCGTAAGGGCAAGCTGTCCGACTACGCTACCCAGCTGCGTGAAAAGCAGAAGGTCAAGCGTATCTACGGCCTGCTGGAGCGTCAGTTCCGCAACTACTACAAGAAGGCCTCGACCAAGAAGGGCAACACCGGCGAGAACCTGCTGCAGCTGTTGGAAACCCGCCTGGACAACGTCGTCTATCGCATGGGCTTCGCTGTGACCCGTCCGGCTGCGCGTCAGCTGGTCTCGCACCGCGGTGTCACCGTGAACGGCAAGTCGGTCAACCTGGCTTCGTACCAGGTCAAGGCTGGCGACGCTGTTGCTCTGTCCGAGAAGGCTGCCAAGCAGCTGCGCGTTCAGGAAGCCCTGACCGTCGCCGCCCAGCACGACCTGCGTCCGTCGTGGGTTGAAGTGGATTCCGGCAAGTTCGCCGGCATCTTCAAGGCTGTTCCGGATCGTGCGGACCTGCCTGCGGATATCAACGAAGCGCTGATCGTCGAGTTGTATTCGAAGTAATTCACATCGGAGAATCCCCGGCGACGGCCGGGGATTCACTAGGAGAACCCGCAACATGACGGTTACCGCCAATCAGGTTCTGCGTCCTCGCGGTCCGCAGATCGAACGCATTACCGACACCCGAGCCAAGGTCGTTATCGAACCTTTGGAGCGTGGTTACGGGCATACGCTGGGCAATGCCCTGCGTCGCGTGTTGCTGTCGTCCATCCCGGGCTTCGCCATCACGGAAGTCGAGATCGACGGCGTGCTGCACGAGTACACCACGCTTGAAGGTTTGCAGGAGGACGTCCTCGATGTCCTGCTCAATCTGAAGGACGTGGCGATCCGTATGCATACCGGTGACAGCGCCACGCTGTCGCTGTCCAAGCAGGGTCAGGGTGTTGTGACCGCTGCCGATATCAAGGTCGACCACAACGTCGAGATCCTCAACAACGATCATGTTATCTGCCACCTGACCAAGGACACGGCGATCAACATGCGTCTGAAGATCGAGCGTGGCTTCGGCTACCAGCCGGCGGCCGCGCGTCGTCGTCCGGACGAAGAGACCCGTGCCATCGGTCGTCTGGTTCTGGATGCGTCGTTCTCGCCGGTCCGTCGCGTCGCCTATTCGGTGGAAGCGGCCCGCGTCGAACAGCGTACCGATCTGGACAAGCTGGTGCTGGACATCGAAACCAACGGCACGATCGATGCCGAGGAAGCCGTGCGCACCGCCGCCGACATCCTCAGCGATCAGCTGTCGGTCTTCGGTGACTTCACCCACCGCGACCGCGGTGCAGCGAAGCCGGCCAACAACGGCGTGGATCCGGTGCTGCTGCGCCCGATCGACGACCTGGAATTGACCGTGCGTTCGGCCAACTGCCTGAAGGCCGAGAGCATCTACTACATCGGCGATCTGATCCAGAAGACCGAAGTGGAACTGCTCAAGACCCCGAACCTCGGCAAGAAGTCGCTGACCGAGATCAAGGAAGTCCTCGCACAGCGCGGCCTTTCGCTCGGCATGAAGCTGGAGAACTGGCCGCCGGCCGGTGTCGCCCAGCACGGCATGCTCGGCTGATCCAGCGCTCAGGTTTCACCCCGCACCTTCGGGTGCGGGGACTTTACCCGCAGTACCTCGCACCGACAGGCCCATAGCCTGCGGTGACGGTCGGCCAGGAGGGCCGGCACCGGACCATCCGCAGTCCAAGCAGCAACGCCAGGAAGGCGACAGCGACACCCAACCGATCCAACATTCTTTCAAGGATTACATCCCATGCGTCACATGAAGTCTGGCCGTAAGTTCAACCGTACCAGCGCTCACCGCGAAGCAATGTTCAAGAACATGGCTGCCTCGCTGTTCAAGCACGAGCTGATCAAGACCACCCTGCCGAAGGCCAAGGAACTGCGCCGCGTCGCCGAGCCGCTGATCACCCTGGCCAAGGTCGACTCCGTCGCCAACCGCCGTCTGGCCTTCGCCCGTCTGCGTGACAACGAAGCCGTGGGCAACCTGTTCACCACCCTGGGCCCGCGCTACGCGAGCCGTCCGGGCGGTTACCTGCGTCTGCTGAAGTGCGGTTTCCGCGCTGGCGACAACGCTCCGATGGCCTACGTCGAACTCGTCGACCGTCCGGCTGCCGTGGCTGAAGCCGTCGAAGAATAATCGACGCGCAACACCCCAAGATTGTTGAAGAACCCGGCCTTGCGCCGGGTTTTTCATTTCTGCTCTCCCGGAAGCGTTGATCCCGTGTCGCCGGGCGTTGCCCGGCTGCTGCTGGTCATGGGCGAACAGCCGCGCAGCGGGATTGTCCAGTGCCCGGCCGCGCCGGGTGCTGGTTTGCGGGGGACGCCGTGAATACGTCCCTGTAGGCTTCGTCGCGGCATCCATGCCGCTCAGACCCCCGCAAACCAGCCCCCGCCGCGACCCCGATGATGCGTCGGTGCTCATAGGGTCCATCGGCTCGGCATGGGAGGCCGCGATCGGATGGTTGCCGGGCAGGCCCGGCCCATCTTCGTTCGAAGAGCCGCAGCCATCGGCGTGTCTGACTTTCCATGTCGGAGCCGGGCCGGGCGTGCCCGGCCTGTTTCTGTTGCCGACCTTCCACAACGAGCCGATGGGCCCCATGAGCACCGACGCAAGATCGGGGTCGCGGCGGGGGTGGGTTTGCGGGGGTGTAGAAAACATGGATGTTTTCTACAAGCCCCCATGGACGGGTTCACGGCGTCCCCCGCAAACCCACACCCGGCGCGGCCGGGCACTGAACACTGCGGCAGCGCGGCTGTCCGCCCGAAACCCAAAACACCCCATAAGGCCAACCAAGCCGACATACGGCAAAGCGTCGCAGCCTGAACCCCGCAGCGGCCTGTTAATCTTGCTGCCTGGACTTTCACGAGTGTTGGCAATGAATCCATTGCGCTGGAATTACCGCGCCCAGTTCCTGCTGGGGTTCCTGATCTGTGCCGCGTTGCTGGGCTACGCGATCTGGTTGCAGCTGAAGATGGGGCTCGAACCTTGCCCGTTGTGCATCTTCCAGCGCATTGCGTTCGCTGCCTTGGGTCTGTTGTTCCTGATCGGGGCGCTGCATGGACCGCGCGATCGTCCCGGGCGCATTACCTACGGCGTGCTTGCATTCATTGCCGCCGCCGTGGGTGCCGGCATTGCCGCGCGCCACGTGTATGTGCAGTTGCTGCCGCAGGACCTCGGGTCCAGCTGCGGGCCGCCGCTGTCGTTCCTGAGTGAGACGATGGGGCCGTTCGAAGTGTTCCGCACCGTCCTCACCGGTACCGGCAACTGCGGCAACATTGATTGGACCTTCCTGGGTATGAGCATTCCCATGTGGAGTGTGGTCTGGTTCGTCCTGCTGGGCCTGTGGGCCCTGGTGGTGTCGTTCCGTCGTCCTGCCCGCCGCCACTGAACCTCTTTTTACCGCTGAACTGCTGGATATTCCGATGACTGCTTCCGACCGTGACCCTACCTTCGCCGCCGTGCCGACCGACTGGTCGCCGGAGAGCTGGCGTGGGAAGCCGGCGCTGCAGATGCCGACCTATCCCGATCCCGTCGCATTGGACGCAGCGCTGCATGAGCTCAAGCGCCTGCCGCCGCTCGTGACCTCGTGGGAGATTCTCTCGCTCAAGCAGCAGCTTGCCGACGCCCAGGAAGGCAAGCGCTTCCTCCTGCAGGGCGGCGACTGCGCCGAGAACTTCAGCGACTGCGAATCCACCACCATCTCCAACCGGCTCAAGGTGCTGCTGCAGATGAGCCTTGTGCTTGTGCACGGCATGCGCAAGCCGGTCATCCGCGTCGGGCGGTTTGCCGGCCAGTATGCCAAGCCGCGTTCGGCCGACACCGAGACCCGCGATGGCGTCACCCTGCCCAGCTACCGCGGCGACGTGATCAATGCGCCGGAGTTCACCGAAGCCGCGCGCCTGCCCGATCCGCGCCGCATGCTGCAGGCCCATGCGCACTCGGCCATGACCATGAACTTCGTGCGGGCCCTGATCGATGGCGGCTTCGCCGACCTCCACCACCCCGAATACTGGAACCTGGAGTGGGTGCGGCACTCGCCGCTGGCCACCGACTACCAGAAGATGGTGTCCTCGATCGGCGATGCCGTGCGCTTCATGGAGACGCTGTCGGGCGCGCAGGTGTACAACCTCAACCGCATCGACTTCTATACCTCGCACGAAGCGCTGCTGCTGCCGTATGAGCAGGCGCTCAGCCGCCAGGTGCCACGCCAGCATGGCTGGTTGAATCTCAGCACACATTACCCGTGGATCGGCATGCGCACCGCCGCGCTCGATGGCGCCCATGTTGAATACCTGCGTGGCGTGCGCAATCCCATCGCGATCAAGGTCGGGCCGTCGGTGCAGCCGGACCAGCTGCTGCGCCTCATCGACGTGCTCAATCCGGATGATGAGCCGGGCCGCCTGAGCTTCATCCACCGCATGGGCGCGGCGCAGATCGCCGACAAGCTGCCGCCGCTGCTGGACGCCGTCAAGCGCGATGGTCGCCGCGTGCTGTGGGTGTGCGATGCCATGCATGGCAACACCGAAAGCACCAGCAACGGTTACAAGACCCGCCGCTTTGACAACGTGCGCAGCGAAGTGGAGCTGTCGTTCGACCTGCACGCGGCAGCCGGCACCCGCCTGGGTGGCGTGCACCTGGAACTGACCGGCGAAGACGTGACCGAATGCACCGGTGGCGCACGTGAGCTGACCGAGCGTGACCTGGAGCGTGCGTATCGCTCTTCGGTGGACCCACGCCTGAATTACGAGCAGTCGCTGGAGATCGCGATGGCGATCGTGCGCAAGCAGGGCGGCTGACCCGCACGTAGAGCCACGCCGCGCCCCACGACCGGCGTGCGCCATTGCGATGAACGCGTCGCCACGCGCCCGTAGCTTTCCGCAGCGGCACGGGTGGGGATTCTGTTGCGTGGCTGCTCTTTGCCGGGTACTGCGCAGCCGCGCTAGGCGTGGCTCTACGTGACGATCATCCCTGCTCTGGCACGGTGGGGCGTCCGTTGAAATCCTGCGGGAGCATGCATGCGAGTGGATTGGCAGATGGCGGCCGCATATCTGTGGCCCATCGGAATCGCCCTGGTGGTGGGTATCACCTGCTGGTGGCTGCTGATGGCATTGACCCGGCGTCTGAAGGGCCGGGACTACCGCCGCGCCCGTATCGCACGGGTGATCAGCCGGCCGCTGGCCTTCGCGCTGCCGATGCTGGTGCTCATTCCCGCGCTTGAGGCCACGCCGCTGGACGGGCGCTGGCTCGACCAGGCACTGCGGCTGCTGCACATCGGCCTGACCGCGTGTTTCATCTGGCTGCTGGTGCGTGCGGTGGCGGCCGGTGAGCAGGCGATCCTGCGTGACAACCCCATGGAGGTGGCCGACAACCTGGCGGCCCGGCGCATCCAGACACAGACCCGCGTGCTCAGCCGCGTGCTGATGGGGGCGATCATCCTGGTGGGGGCGGCGATGGTGTTGCTGACCTTCCCGATGGTGCGCCAGATCGGCACCGCGCTGCTGGCCTCGGCTGGCATCATCGGCCTGGTGGCCGGCATCGCGGCCAAGCCCGTGTTCGGCAACCTGATCGCGGGGCTGCAGATCGCGCTGACCCAGCCGATCCGCCTCGACGATGTGGTCATCGTGGAAGGCGAGTGGGGGCGGGTGGAGGAGATCGGCAGCAGCTACGTGGTCGTGCGCATCTGGGACGAACGGCGGATGGTCGTGCCGTTGACCTGGTTCATCGAGAACCCCTTCCAGAACTGGACCCGGCGCAGCGCCGACCTGCTGGGCACCGCCTTCCTGTGGCTGGACTACCGCGCCCCGATCGTGGCCATCCGGGCCGAGCTGGAGCGCATCTGCAAGGGCGAGTCCCTGTGGGACGGCCGGGTCTGCGTGACCCAGGTAACCGAGACCAGCGAACACACCCTGCAGGTGCGCCTGCTGGTCAGTGCGCGCAACTCGGGCGACGCCTTCGACCTGCGCTGCATCGTGCGTGAGCGCATGCTGGATTTCCTGGCGCGCGAACATCCCCAGGCGCTGCCGCGCACCCGCGCCGAGATCCTCGACCGCCCCGATCCAGCGACCCGCACCCCCCGCTCGCAACCGGCCGACGACGTACGATCGCCGGGCGCCGAAGACGGCCCGCCCGCGGTGGTGGCGGTCGAGGAGCCCGCGCGGTGAGGTGGCGCACGACCAACGGTCGTGCGCTACCGGGATGACGTCGACATGCACGTCGTCGGCGGGGCATCGCCGCGGTTGCATCGTCGGCGTGACATCGCAGGTGTGACATCGCCGGCGGGATATCGCCGGGGGCTACATCTTCGGGGGGGGGGCATCACCGGTAGGTATCGACCGTGGGTCGATACGCCGATTACGGCAGCAACGCCTCGGTCGCGAACCGCGGCGGGCGCCGGGCGCGGGTGCGCTGTTCGTAGCTGTAGGCCAGTTCGATCAGCTTCGGTTCGCTCCAGGCGGTGCCCATGAACAGCAGGCCCAGCGGCAGGCCATTCACGTGGGCCATCGGCACCGTCAGGCTTGGATAGCCGGCGACGGCGGCGGCGCTGTAGCTCTCTCCCGGGAAGGTGTCGCCCTGGCCCGTACGGATCGGCCAGGCTGCCCCCGTCGTGGGCGCTACCAGCGCGTCCAGGCGCTCCGCGCGCAGCACCGCGTCGATCCCCTCGGGACCGGCCAGCCGACGCGCCTGCGTGCGCGCAGCGATGTAGTCGGGGCTGCCCAGGCCGCCCGCCTGCGCGGCGGACTCCATCAGGTCCTGGCCGAACAGCACCAGCTCCTTGTCGGCGTGGCTGCGATTGAAGGCGATGATCGCGTCCAGGTCGCGCACCGGTGCCTTGCGGGCGGTGAGGTAGCGCTGCAGCCCGGCCTTGAACTCATGCCGCAGCACGACCTGCTCGGCGTCCTGCCACTGGCCCTGGGTAGGCAGCTCCACCGGCACCACCACCGCGCCGGCATCGCGCAGGACGCCGAGGGCGTGCTGCAGCGCCGGTGCCACGCCGGGCAGCTGGTCCAGTGTCCCGTGCAGCACGCCGATACGGGCGCCGCGCAGACCGTCCGGATTGAGCCGGGAGGTGTAGTCGTAAACGGCCCGCCCGGGCATGGTGGCGGTGGCCGGGTCGGCGGCGTCGCGGCCGGCCATCGCGGTCAGCAGGGCGGCGGCGTCGGCCACGCTGCGCGCCATCGGCCCGGCGGTGTCCTGGCTGAAGGAGAGGGGGATGATGCCGTCGCGGCTGACCAGCCCGACCGTCGGCTTCAGCCCGACCACGCCGTTCATGGCCGCCGGGCAGACGATGCTGCCGTCGGTCTCGGTGCCTACGGCGGCGGCGGAGAGGTTGGCCGCCACCGCGACCGCGCTGCCGCTGCTGGAGCCGCAGGGCGAGTGGCTCAGCCGGTAGGGGTTGCGGGTCTGTCCGCCGCGTGCGCTCCAGCCGGAAACGGACTGGCTGGAGCGGAAATTGGCCCATTCGCTGAGGTTGGTCTTGCCCAGGATCAGCGCCCCGGCCGCGCGCAGGCGGGTGACCAGGAAGGCGTCATCCGGATGGAACCCGGCCAGCGCCAGCGAGCCGGCGCTGGTGCGCATCGGGCGGGCGCCGATGTTGTCCTTGAGCAGCAGCGGAATGCCATGCAGCGGCCCGCGCAGCTGGCCCCGGCGACGCTCGGCGTCCAGGGTGGCGGCTTCCTTCAGGGCATCGGGATTGAGCTCGATCACCGCGTTCAGGCGCGGCCCGGCGCGATCCAGGCGCGCGATGCGTTCCAGGTAGGCGCGGGTCAGGATGACGCTGTCCAGCTCGCCTGCGGCCATCTGCGCCTGCAGGGTGCTGATGTCGGTTTCGGCGTAGACGAAGGGGGTGTCGGGTGCGGTGACCGGTGCGGCCGCATGGGCCTGGCTCAACAGGGGCGCAGGCGATTGCGCGCAGCCCAGCAGCGCGATGGCGATCACCATCGATGTCAGTGACACGCGCATCTGTGTGTTCCCGAAACCAGTGCTCAGGCTAACCAGCGACACGCGCGCTTGGCAACTCAGGCGGTGGGATCGACAGGACGGGTGCGCTTGCGGATGTCACGGGCGAGTACGCCGACCACGATGAGATTGATGACCAGCACCGACCACGAGGCCCAGCCAGGGTGGCGGATGATGGCGTAGATATCGAACGGCAGGTAGATGCCGGCAGTGACGCAGCCCAGCCAGGAGGCCCAGGCCTTGGCGCGCCAGAGGCCCCAGGCCTCGAACAGGTGCAGGATGCCGTAGCCGAACATGGCCGCAGCGGCCAGGTGCACGGCGTCGGGGCTGATCATGTTGAGCAGCGAGGGCAGGGTGCCGTGATCCGGGTCCAGGCTGAAACGCCGGATCAGGGCATTGACCGCGTCGCGCAGTGGCTGCGGACCGAGCATTTCCAGCCCGGTGGCAGCCAGCAGCGCCAAGGCCGCCTTGCTGGCTTCCAGCAAGGCGATCAAGTGAAGCCCCGGATGCCTGTGCGGATCCGGGTTGTAAGGCGTGTCGGTCACGAAGGTGTCCGATCAGCCGCCGCGCGAGGCCTTCTTGCGATCACTCTCGGTCAGACCCTTCTTGCGCAGACGGATCTCCTTCGGGGTGATCTCGACCAGCTCGTCGTCTTCGATGAAGTCCAGGGCCTGTTCCAGCGAGTACTTGATCGCCGGGGTCAGCTGGATCGCATCGTCCTTGCCCGAGGCGCGCATGTTGGTCAGCGGCTTGGTCTTGATGGCGTTGACGGTCAGGTCGTTGTCCTTGGAGTGGATGCCGACCAGCTGGCCTTCATACACGTTGTCGCCTTCAGCAGCGAACAGCTTGCCGCGTTCCTGCAGCGGGCCAAGCGAGTACGCCGGGGTGGCGCCCGGGGCATTGGCGATCATCACGCCGTTCTGGCGCTTGGCGATGGCGCCCTGTTCCTTCGGGCCGTAATGGTCGAACACGTGGAACAGCAGGCCCGAACCCTGGGTGAGGGTCTTGAACTCGTTCTGGAAGCCGATCAGGCCGCGCGCCGGGATCTGGTATTCCAGGCGCACGCGGCCCTTGCCGTCCGGCTCCATGTTCTTCAGCTGGCCCTTGCGGGTGCCCAGCTTTTCCATCACGCCGCCCTGGTGCTGTTCTTCGATGTCCACCACCAGCTGCTCGATCGGCTCCATGGCCTGGCCGTCGATCTGCTTGATGATGACTTCCGGGCGCGACACGGCCAGCTCGTAGCCTTCACGACGCATGTTTTCGATCAGCACCGACAGGTGCAGTTCGCCACGGCCGGAGACCAGGAACTTGTCGGCGTCTTCGAGCTGCTCGACCTTCAGGGCCACGTTGTGGACCTGTTCGCGGTCCAGGCGGTCCTTGATCTGGCGGCTGGTCAGGAACTTGCCACCGGACAGGTCCTTGTTGCCGGCGAACGGCGAATTGTTGACCTGGAAGGTCATCGAGATCGTCGGTTCATCGACGGTCAGCGCCGGCAGTGCTTCCGGGGTATCCGGGTGGCACAGGGTGTCGGAGATGGTCAGTTCCGGAATGCCCGAGATGGCGACGATGTCGCCGGCTTCGGCGGTGTCCTGCTCGATGCGCTCCAGGCCCAGGAAGCCCAGCACCTGCGCGACCTTGCCGTTGCGCTTCTTGCCTTCACGGTCGATGACCGCGACCTGCATGTTCTTCTTCAGGGTGCCGCGCTGCACGCGGCCGATGCCGATCACGCCCACGAAGTTGTTGTAGTCCAGCTGGCTGATGCGCATCTGGAACGGACCTTCCGGGTCCACTTCCGGCTTCGGCGCGTGCTGCATGATCGCTTCGTACAGCGGGGTCATGTCGCCGTCGCGCACGCTGTCTTCCAGGCCGGCATAGCCGTTCAGGGCCGAGGCGTAGACAATCGGGAAGTCCAGCTGCTCATTGGTGGCACCGAGCTTGTCGAACAGGTCGAAGACCTGGTCGATCACCCAATCCGGACGCGAACCCGGACGGTCGACCTTGTTGACCACGACGATCGGCTTGAAGCCCATCGCGAAGGCCTTCTGGGTCACGAAGCGGGTCTGCGGCATCGGGCCGTCCATCGCGTCGACGAGGATCAGCACGGTGTCGACCATCGACAGCACGCGCTCCACTTCGCCGCCGAAGTCGGCGTGTCCCGGGGTGTCGACGATGTTGATCCGGTTCTTGATACCGGTCTTCTTGTCTTCCCAGGTGATGGCCGTGTTCTTGGCCAGGATCGTGATGCCACGCTCCTTTTCCTGATCATTGCTGTCCATCACGCGCTCGGCGAGCACGGTGCGCTCGGAGAGGGTGCCGGACTGCTTGAGCAGCTGGTCGACGAGGGTGGTCTTACCGTGGTCGACGTGGGCGACGATGGCGATGTTGCGAAGATTTTCGATAGACATGCGAAAGGGGGCCAGTCGGCGCCGGATTTGGAAAAAGAAGTCCAACATTATACGGCTTCCATGACCAAACGCGAAAACAACCTGTAGCGCATTCAGGTAGAGCCACGCCCGGCGTGGCTTCGGGGCGTTCAGGAAAGGCGGTTCGGGCCGCGTTCGTGAAACCGGCGCACGTCGTTCAAGGGCCGCGGTGTATCCTTATGGGCTGACAACAACCCCGTATACCAAGGATCCCCATGTCCCTCATCGCCACCTTCGACACCACCCAGGGCCCGATCAAGGTCGAGCTGTTCGCCGACAAGGCCCCGAAGACCGTCGCCAACTTCGTGAACCTGGTCCAGAAGGGCTTCTATGACGGCCTGATCTTCCACCGCGTCATCCCCGATTTCATGATCCAGGGCGGTTGCCCCAAGGGTCAGGGCACCGGCGGCCCGGGCTACAAGTTCGAGGACGAGAAGAACGGTGTGAAGCACCAGATCGGCTCGCTGTCCATGGCCAACGCCGGCCCGAACACCAACGGCAGCCAGTTCTTCATCACCCACATCAAGACCGACTGGCTGGACGGCAAGCACACCGTGTTCGGCCAGGTGCTGGATGGCCAGGCCATCGTCGACTCGGTCAAGCAGGGCGACGTGATCCATTCGATCACCCTGGAAGGCGATACCGATGCCGTGCTGGCCGCCCAGGCCGAGCAGGTGGCTGAGTGGAACAAGATCCTCGCCGCCTGATTCCCTCCAACGGCCTCCTGTAATGGGAGGCCGTTTCGCGTTTCCGGCCGCCCCGCCAGGTCTTTCCCCGCCCGGTGGCCACTCCCACACAGCTTCTTAGCAGAGGAAATCCCCATGAAAGCACCTGTTCGTGTTGCCGTGACCGGCGCCGCCGGCCAGATCGGCTACGCCCTGCTGTTCCGCATCGCCTCCGGCGAAATGCTGGGCAAGGACCAGCCGGTCATCCTGCAGCTGCTCGAGCTGCCGGTCGACAAGGCCCAGGCCGCCCTGCGCGGCGTGATGATGGAACTGGAAGACTGCGCGTTCCCGCTGCTGGCCGGCATGGTCGGTACCGATGACGCCGAAGTGGCGTTCAAGGATGCCGACATCGCCCTGCTGGTCGGCGCGCGTCCGCGCGGCCCGGGCATGGAGCGCAAGGACCTGCTGCTGGAAAACGCCAAGATCTTCACCGCGCAGGGCGCGGCGCTGAACAAGGTCGCCAGCCGCAACGTGAAGGTCCTGGTGGTCGGCAACCCGGCCAACACCAATGCCTACATCGCCATGAAGTCGGCGCCGGACCTCAACCCGCGCAACTTCACCGCCATGCTGCGCCTGGACCACAACCGCGCGCTGAGCCAGCTGTCGTCCAAGCTGGGCAAGTCGGTCGGTGGCATCGAGAAGCTGGTCGTGTGGGGCAACCACAGCCCGACCATGTACCCGGACTACCGTTTCGCGACCGCCGATGGCGCGTCGATCGCCGATGCGATCAACGACCAGGAATGGAACGCCAACACCTTCATCCCGACCGTGGGCAAGCGCGGCGCGGCGATCATCGAAGCCCGTGGTTCGTCCTCGGCTGCTTCGGCCGCCAATGCCGCCATCGACCACATCCGCGACTGGGTGCTGGGCAGCAACGGCAAGTGGGTGACGATGGGCGTGCCGTCCGACGGCTCCTACGGCATTCCGGAAGGTGTGATCTTCGGCTTCGCGGTGACCACCGAAAACGGTGAGTACACCCTGGTCAAGGACCTGCCGGTGGACGACTTCAGCCAGAAGTACATCGACAAGACCCTGGCCGAGCTGGAAGAAGAGCGCGCCGGCGTGGCCCACCTGCTGGGTTGATGCTTGCGGCTGCCGACCGTTTGGTTGGCACTGGATGAAAAAACGCCGGGCTTGCCTGGCGTTTTTTCTTTTCGAAGCGTGGGGCAGGATCTTCGATCACCTTCATCGCGAGCGTTGAGGGCCCCGTCCCGGCCGGCAGGCCCCTATGCAAATGTCCCCCGGCGTCGGCATTCGCCGCCGCCTCCTCCTTTACTTTGCCAGGGACCTACCGGCCGCGACGGGGCTCGGCTTGCGGCACGCGATGGAAAGCGGAAGTCAGGGTGCAACGCCGGTGGGTCGAGTGCCGGGTCGCCTTGCCCTTGTAGGCGAAGTAAAGGAGGAGGGGGCGGCCGCAGGCCGACGCCGGGGGACATTCGCCGGAAAGGGTAAGGCGGCCCGGCGCTCGATTCACCGGCAGCCGCGTCTGCTTCAGGCCGCGAGCACGCGCTCCGTACGACCAAGGTAGGACGGCTCGGCAGCCGCCATCGGACTATGCTCGAACCCATGACCTTGTCTGGGAGGGCTGTCATGCGATACGAAGATGTCTACCGGCGTTCGGTCGAGGAACCTGAGGCGTTCTGGGCGGAAGAGGCGCACCGGATCTACTGGCACACGCCGCCGCAGCAGATCCTCGACTACAGCAACCCGCCGTTCCGGCGCTGGTTCGTGGGCGGGGAAACCAACCTCTGCTACAACGCGGTGGACCGCCACCTTGCCGACCGGCCCGACCAGCTGGCGCTGGTGGCCATCTCTACCGAGACCAACGTCACCCGCGAGATCACCTACCGCGAGCTCTACCGCGAAGTGAATGCATTCGCCGCCGTGCTGCAGCGGCTGGAGGTGCAGCGCGGCGACCGCGTCGTGATCTACATGCCCAACATGGCCGAAGCCGTGTTCGCCATGCTCGCCTGCGCGCGCATCGGTGCGATCCACTCGGTGGTGTTCGGTGGCTTCGCCGCGCACAACCTGGCGCTGCGCATCGATGATGCCGAGCCGAAACTGCTCATCACCGCCGATGCGGGCAAGCGCGGTGGCAAAGTGATTCCGTACAAGGCCATGGTCGATGCCGCCTGCGCCGAAGCACAGTCGCCGCCGCCTCATGTGCTGATCGTCTCGCGCGGGCTGGATCCGGCCGAACCGAAGGTGCCGGGACGCGACGTCGAATACGCCACGCTGCGCGAAGAAGTGGGCGACCAGGACGTGCCGGTGGTCTGGCTGGAATCGAGCGAACCCAGCTACCTGCTGTACACGTCCGGCACCACCGGCAAGCCGAAGGGCGTGCAGCGCGACGTCGGTGGCTATGCAGTGGCAATGGCGCAGTCGATGGAAACGGTGTTCGACTGCAAGCCGGGCCAGGTGATGTTCTCCACCTCGGATGTCGGCTGGGCCGTCGGCCATTCCTACAACGTCTACGGCCCGTTGATTGGCGGCTGTACCTCGCTGCTGTACGAAGGCCTGCCGACCCATCCCGATCCGGGCATCTGGTGGGCGCTATGCGAGCAGTACGGCGTGCGCACGCTGTTCTCGTCGCCCACCGCGATCCGCGTGTTGAAGAAGCACGATGTCGACTTCATCCGTCGCCATGACCTGGACGCGCTCAAGTATGTGTTCCTGGCCGGCGAACCGCTGGACGAGCCTACCGCGCACTGGATCAACGATGCACTCGGCAAGCCGATCATCGACAACTACTGGCAGACCGAAACCGGCTGGCCCGCGCTGACCCTGCTGCCCGGCGTGGACATGAAGCCGGTGCGGTTCGGCTCGCCCGGCTTCGCCAATCTCGGCTACCGCATGAAGGTGATCGACGAGAACACCGGCGACGAAGTACAGCCGGGTCAGAAGGGCGTGCTGGTGATGGTGCCGCCGCTGCCGCCCGGCTGCATGAGCACCGTGTGGAAGGACGACGCGCGCTTCATCCAGAGCTATTTCAGCCACTTCAAAGAGCTGCTGTACAGCTCGCTGGACTGGGCGATCCGCGACGAGGACGGGTACACCTTCATTCTTGGGCGCACCGACGATGTGATCAACGTGGCCGGCCACCGGCTCGGCACGCGCGAGATCGAAGAATGCATCTCCGGCCACCCGCTGGTGGCCGAAGCGGCGGTGATCGGGGTCAAGGACGAACTCAAGGGCCAGGTGCCGCTGGTGTTCGTGACCCTCAAGCAGGCGGTCGACGGCGACGGCAGTGTGGTGATCGCCGAGATGATGCAGCGTGTGACCCAGAGCCTGGGCGCGCTGGCACGCCCGGCGCACATCCACCTGGTCAACGCGCTGCCCAAGACCCGCTCGGGCAAGCTGCTGCGCCGCTCGCTGCAGGCCCTGGCCGAACAGCGCGACCCGGGCGATCTGTCGACGCTGGACGATCCCGGTGCCCTGGATGAAATCCGGAGGGCGCTGGGGCGGTAGTGCGTACGGACATACAGTCCGTACGTGCGGCGAAGCGCCCGGCGAGGGAGTCCGGTCATCGGGATGCGACCCTGCCGCGCACGGCCTGGCCTCGGGTGAGGGAGGCGGGCGTGTTGCAGCGCATTACGCGCTCTCCGGCCGCTCGGTTAAGCTGCCGGGGTGATCGTTGCAGGCCGGAGGCATGGCACGCCGGGGATGGCGCGCCGGAACGGCCCAGGCCTGGACGAACGCAGGGGGGCGTACGTGGTCCGGTGATCGCCGGGGGCGTGCGTGCAGGGGACCAGGCAACAGGGGGAAACACATGGCGTATATCCATGCCAAGACGGCCGCTGGCCGTCAGGAAATCGAAGACCGCGCGCGTCGGCTGCCGCCGGGGCTGCGCTCCATTCTGCTGATGGTGGATGGTCAGCGTGATGACGACGAATTGACCAGCATGTTGCCGGGGCTGCGCGCGCCGGACGATGCACTGGAACAGCTTGCGCAGATGGGCCTGATCGAGACCATCGGCGGGGCGCTGGCGGCCGCCGTGCCGCGCGCGCTGACCGCCGGCCGCGAGCAGGACCCGCAGCTCTACAAGCAGCTGTATGACTGGATGAGCGAATCGGTGCGCAAGCACCTGGGCCTGAAGGGCTACTTCATGCAGCTCAAGATCGAACGCTGCACCGATGCCGCCAGCCTGGAAAAGCTGTGGCCCGACATGGCTGCGGCGGTGTCCAAGGCCAAGAGCCCCGCGCTGGCCAGCCGCTGGCTGGAGGAAACCCGCGCGCTGCTGCACAGCGCACCGCAGCCGGCCTGACCGGCGCGGCACCGGGCCGCGTCGATGGCGTACATTGGCCGCCTTTACGGGAGCGCCAGGGCGACCGCTATGGACGAACAGGACATCGACATGACCACCGACAACGGCACGCGCGGCTGGGACGCCATCAACGCCGCGCTGGCGCCGCTGTACCCGGGGCAGGAGCCGCGCCACTTCGGCACTGCGGTGCCGTACACGCTGGGCGGACGCGACCCGCTGGATGGCATCAGCGTCTACCGCAGCGGCGCGTCGCGCCCGCATTGGCATTACGTGAGCTATGGCCTCTCGGAGCTGTACGACAAGCAGAGCGATGACGCCGACGACAGCGGCTTCGGGTTCGAGCTGACGTTCCGCCTGGCCGTGCAGGAGGGCGAGGACGCGCCGCCGGTGTGGCCGATGAACCTGCTGCAGAACCTGGCGCGCTATGTGTTCGGCAGCGGCAACGTGTTCGAGGCGGGCCATCACATGGATGCCAACGGGCCGATCGCGCTGGATACCGATACCTGCCTGCGCCACCTGGCCTTCATGCCGGACCCGCAGTTACCGGCACGCGACACGCCCAACGGCCGGCTGGTTTTCCTGCAGGTGATCGGGCTGAGCGATGCGGAGATGGCGGCGATCAAGCGCTGGTCGACCGATGGCGTGCTGCAGGCGCTGGCGCCACGCATGCCGCTGTGGATCACCGACCTGCACCGGGCATCGCTGCTGGAGGATCCCGCACTGGCGCTGCTGCTGCAGCAGGGCAGTGAACGCGAGGGGTCGAGCACCGCAGTGCTGTTCGTGGAGACCCTGGACTGGCGCGAGGAAGGCGAGGCGGTCGTGCTGGTGCTCGGTGCAGGGCAGGTGCCCAACCTGCTTGAGCTGCTGCCCTTGCGCCTGCAGCACGGCCACCCGTTGACCCTGGTCAGCCGCCAGCGGGAATGGGAATTCGCACCTGGTGCGCACGATGCGGTGACCCGGGTCGAGGACGGCATGCGCTGCACGCTGGGTGCGCAGGGCCTGGCCGCGTTGCAGCAGTGCGTACGCCCCGAGCGCGGACGCTATCCGGTGCCGGGTACGGCGCTGGTGGTGGAGGTGGTGCCGACGGTGTTGCGCGATGCGCAGGACAGAGTCGTGCGGGAAATCGGCTGAGCGGATATGAAGACGCCCGGCAGTGCCGGGCGTTTCATGGAGGTCGGTTGTTCAGCCAGGCGTGGCCTGTGCTTCAGCCAGGCAGGGCCTGGCTCTACAGGGTGTCTCTCAATTCAGGCCTTCGGCCTTGAGCGCGGCCTGCACGCCGGCGTCGGCGTCCATCCGGGTCTTGTACGCAGCCAGGTTGTCCAGCCCGCCCAGGTCGATCTTGGCCGCGGCCGCCCAACGCAGGGTGATGTAGAAGTACGGATCGGCGAAGCTGCGGAAACCGGCCAGCCAGGGCTTGTCGGCCAGCTGGCGATCGGCGGTTTCGAACAGGCCACGCAGGCGCTTGCGTGCGGCGGCGCGGACCGCGTCGTACTGGGTCTCGTCGGCAATGAACTTGCCCGGCCCGAACAACGGCGAGAACGCCGGATGCACATCGGAGTTGACGAAGGACAGCCAACGGGCCGCTTCGGCGCGCTGCTGCGGGCTGCCGTCACCGGCCAGGCCGGCCTGCGGGTAGGTATCGGCGATGTAGCCCATGATGGCCGCGTTCTGGGTCAGCACGAAGCTGCCATCGACCACGGCGGGGACGGCGCCGGCCGGATTGATGGCCAGGAACGCCGGTGCCTTCATGGTGTCCTTGTCGAGCAGTTCCACCTCGAACGGCTGGCCGGTCCATTGCAGGGCGATGTGGTCAGCGGTGGAACACGCGCCGGGCTTGCTGTACAGCTTCATGGGGACTCCGTTCGGGGTCGAGGGTGGAAACCACCACTATCCCAGAGGCCCGGGGCGCACGGCAACGGCGCGCCGGCAACAGTTCGTTACGACTGGCGGGGCTTGAGGCTCTGCACCTTGTAGAAGGTGTGGTCGCCGATGGTGGCCACCTGGTACGCATTGCGCCAGCTCGGGTTGGCGATCGCCAGGGCCGCGAAGTGGCTGGCACCGGGAACGATTTCCTTGCGCTCGCCCACCGGCAGCGCCCAGTTGCGCTCGGCGTCGAAGGCCACGGTCATCGCCTCTTCCCAGGCATCGGTATTGCCCAGCTGGGTGCCCGGCGCCACGATGGTGGGGGCGAACTGCTTGCGTGCGGTGACCACCTTGCACATCGAATCGCCCCACAGCCCGCTGTCCAGGCGGCGCAGGGCCACTTCCGCAACGGCTTGCTGGCCGCGCAGGGTCTGGTCACGCGCTTCGAGGTAGACGGTCGTGCTCAGGCACAACGAATCGGCAGCCGGCTGCGGCAACAACTGTGACAGCCAAAGAATCCAGGCCAGTTTCATAAATCTCCTTGCTCCGTATGGGCCGCACCTGGCTGTCCATCCGCAGGGGCGGAAGGGGGCAAGGCGTACGACTTGGCGTCATGGGGAGGCGACCATCGGGGTCGCCCGTTGGCGGCACCCGGAAGAAGTCGGGGGCCGCACGCTCACTCGAACTGGGTGGTGAGCGGGAAAGTTGGCGCACGATAGGGGGGGATTTCGCAACGCATCCTGAACCGAAAGGCTTGACATTCAGGTTCGGAGAGCGAGTGGATTATCGTATTCAGGTGCCGGTGGCGACCGTGTGAGGGCCGGCCAACGGCCCGCCCTACAACGTGCAATGCAACGTTCGGGGGGGGTAGTGCCGGCCGCTGGCCGGCTCCTGGGGACATCAGGTTTCATGAAGAGCCGGCCAGCGGCCGGCACTACAGGGCCTCAGGTTTCACGTAGCGCCGGCCGCTGGCCGGCATTCCGGTTACAGCGCCGCCGCGAGGCGGCTGCCCTGCTCGATCGCACGCTTGGCATCCAGCTCCGCGGCCACGTCCGCGCCGCCGATCAGGTGCGCGTCGACACCGGCGGCCTGCAGCGCCGCATGCAGGTCGCGGCGCGGTTCCTGCCCGGCGCAGACCACGACGTGGCTGACCGGCAACGTCTGTTCCTGCCCATCGATGCGGATGCGCAGGCCCGTGTCGTCCACGCCTGCGTATTCCACGCCGCCGAGCATCTTCACGCCCTTGGCCTTGAGCGTGGCGCGATGGATCCAGCCGGTGGTCTTGCCCAGCCGGGCACCGGGCTTGCCTGGACTGCGCTGCAGCAGCCACACCTTGCGTGCGGGTGCTTCCGGCTGCGGGCGGGCCAACGCGCCGCGTGCCTCGAAGCTGGGGTCCACGCCCCATTCGGCCATCCAGCGGCCCGTGTCGAGCGCGGACGAGGGACCCTCGTGGACCAGGAATTCGCCCACGTCGAAGCCGATGCCACCGGCGCCGATGATGGCCACCTCGGCCCCCACCTGCACCTTGCCCAGCAGCACGTCCAGATACGTGACCACCTTGGGGTGATCGGCCCCGGGGAAATCGACCCGGCGCGGGGTGATGCCAGTGGCCACCACCACCGTATCGAAGCCGGCCAGGCTGGCCACGTCGGCCACCGTGTCGAGCTTCACGGTCACGCCGGTCTCCTCGAGCTTGTGACGGAAGTAGCGCAGCGTCTCGTGGAACTCTTCCTTGCCGGGAATCCGCTTGGCCACGTTGAACTGCCCGCCGATCTCGCTGCCGGCATCGAACAGGGTCACCGAATGGCCGCGTTCGGCGGCCACGGTGGCCGCGGCCAGTCCCGCGGGCCCGGCGCCGACCACCGCTACCGTGCGCGGCGCGGTGGTGGGGCGGTAGACCAGCTCGGTTTCATGCACGGCGCGCGGGTTGACCAGGCAGCTGGCGGTCTTGTTCTCGAATACGTGGTCCAGGCAGGCCTGGTTGCAGGCAATACAGGTGTTGATCGCGTGGGCGCGACCGGCGCGGGCCTTGTTGGCCCATTCCGGATCGGCCAGCAGGGGCCGTGCCAGCGACACCATGTCCGCGCCGCCGCCGGCCAGGATGTGTTCGGCCACGTCGGGCATGTTGATGCGGTTGGTGGCGATCACCGGCACCTGCACGTGCGGCTTGAGCTTGGCGGTGACCCCGGCGAAGGCCGCGCGCGGCACCGAGGTGGCGATGGTGGGCACGCGTGCCTCATGCCAGCCGATGCCGGAGTTGATCAGCGTGGCGCCGGCCGCTTCGATCGCCTTGGCCTGCTGCACGATCTCGTCCCAGTTGCTGCCGTCTTCGACCAGGTCGACCAGCGACAGCCGGTAGATGATGATGAAGTCCGGCCCGCAGGCTTCGCGGATGCGGCGCACGATTTCCACCGCGAACTGCATGCGGCGGGCGGCGTCGCCCCCCCAGCGGTCGTTGCGCAGGTTGGTGCGCGGGGCGATGAATTCGTTGATCAGATAGCCTTCCGAGCCCATCACTTCCACACCGTCGTAGCCGGCGTCGCGGGCCAGCCGCGCGCTGCGGGCGTAGTCGGCGATGTGGCGCTCCACGCCCCGTGCGGACAGCGCGCGCGGGGTGAAGGGGTTGATCGGTGCCTTCTTCTTCGAAGGCGCCACCGACAAGGGGTGGTAGGCATACCGCCCGGCGTGCAGCAACTGCAGGCAGATCTTGCCGTCATGCTCATGCACGGCACGGGTCAGCTGGCGGTGCGGGCCCACTTCCCACGGCCAGGACAGCTTGCCGCCGAACGGCTTGAGCCAGCCCACCACGTTGGGCGCGTAGCCGCCGGTGACGATCAGGCCCACGCCGCCGGCCGCGCGTTCGGCGAAATACGCCGCCAGGCGCGGGAAGTCGCGCGCGCGGTCCTCCAGCCCGGTGTGCATGGACCCCATCAGGATGCGATTGCGCAGCGTGGTGAAGCCCAGGTCCAGCGGGGCGAACAGATGCGGATAGGCGGCGGATTCGGTGGCTGGCGACATGTAGATACGCTTGCGTACGGTAAGCGTGAAGCGTGCCGCGAATCGCCCCCGCACGCAAGCGTGGTGCGGGGTAAACGTAGTGCCGG
>NZ_DAMCID010000028.1:0-11763 GCF_032099025.1 Stenotrophomonas sp. | reverse complement strand
TGCCGGATTCAGGGGAGCCGGCCAGCGGCCGGCACTACGGGCTCCACGTAATGCCGGATCCAGGGGAGCCGGCCAGCGGCCGGCACTACGGGCGCCACGTAATGCCGGGGATTCAGGGGAGCCGGCCAGCGGCCGGCACTACGGGTCGATGGATGCCAAACAGGGGCAGGGTGACGCCGCACAGCGGGCCGATCAGCAGGGCGAAGGCCAGGGTGCCCACGCCTACGTTGCCGCCCAGGCGCCAACCGATCACCAGCACCGTGCCTTCAATAAGGCTGCGCACCAGCCAGATCGGCCAGCCGGTGCGGGCATGCAGGCCGGTCATCAGCCCGTCGCGCGGGCCCGGCCCGAAGCGCGCCCCGATGTACAGGCCGGTAGCGAGGGCGACCAGCCCCAGCCCCAGCAGGAACATGGGGACCTGCCACAGCAGTCCATGCACTTCCGGCAGCAGCCACAGACCGAACTGCGCGCTGGGACCGATCATCAACACGTTCAGTACCGTGCCCAGGCCCGGCTTCTGCCGGATCGGCCACCACAGCAGCAGGACCAGCGCGCCGATCACATTGGTGGCCACGCCGAACGACAGCGGGGTCTGCAGTGCGATGCCCTGTGACAGCACGTCCCACGGCGCCACGCCGATCGCCGCGCGGATCATCACCGCCGCGCCCATGCCGTACAGGAACAGGCCGATCAGCAGTTGCAGCAGGCGCAGGGGCAGGGACGTGGGCATGGCGGCTTCACCGGGGAGGAGCATGGAATGTAGGCGGTGCTGGCGCGTGCCGACAGATACAGATGGGCACCAATGCGCGCACACAGTAGCGTCCGGCGCCGCCTCGCATCACCAGCCCGACAGCACCAGCTTGCCGATCACGCCGCCGCCTTCCAGCAGGCGATGCGCCTCGCGCAGGTGCGCGGCATTGATCGTGCCCAGCGAGGTGTGTGCGGTGGAGCGCAACGCGCCGGCATCCACCAGGCTGGCCACGCGGCTGAGGATGCGGTGCTGCTCGATCATGTCGGGCGTGCGGAAACGCGCCCGCGCGAACATGAACTCCCAATGGATGCCGATGCACTTGGACTTGTAAGGATCGCCGATACGCAGCGCGCCTCGCGGTTCCACGATCAGCCCAACGTGGCCCTGCGGTGCCAGTAGTTCACCAAGCACGTCCCAGTAGCGATCGGTATCGGCCAGGTTGAGCGCCACGTCGACCTGCGCAAGACCCAGTGCGTGCAGCTGTTCGGGCAGGGGCTGGTGATGGTCAATGACGTGATCGGCTCCCATGCGGCGGCACCATTCGGCCGACGCATCGCGCGATGCGGTGGCGACCACGGTGAAGCCGGCATGCCGCGCCAGCTGGATCGCGATGGAACCCACGCCGCCCGCGCCGCCAATCACCAGCAGCGTCTGCCCTGCATGGCGGCGGCCATCGAAGTGCAGCGGCATGCGCTGGAACAGCAGCTCCCAGGCGGTCAGCACCGTGAGCGGCAGCGCGGCCGCTTCGGTGAAATCGAGTGTGGTTGGCTTGCGCCCCACCAGGCGTTCGTCCACCCAGTGCCACTCGGCGTTGCTGCCGGGGCGGGTCACATCCCCTGCGTAAAAGACCTCGTCGCCAGGGGCGAACGCGGTGACATCCGGACCCACCGCCTCGACCGTGCCGGAAGCGTCATAGCCGAGTACGCGCGCCGGAATTTCTTCGCCCTCACGCGCCGCGCGTTGCTTGGTGTCGACGGGATTGACGGAAACAGCCTGTATGCGCACCAGGAGGTCAGCGCCCTTGGGTACACCAGGATCTGGAAGTTCCAGATCCTGCAGCGAAGCGGGGTCGTCTATGGGCAGATAGCGGGTCAGGCCTACAGCTTTCATGGCAACTCCGTGGGGGGGAATTCCTCCTCATCATACGGTTGCCATGAAACCTGTTTGTGCGCTGAATAAGAATGCGCGTCCGATCTGCATCAAATACTGTGGCGAGTCATTGAAAACTCTGAGAAGGTGGCAAAACCCTTGTCATTGTTGGGTCTTGCGGAACTTCATCAACCTGTATAGGGTGCCTCCAGCTGGACCGGTGGAGGTCTGGTCGCCGTCTTCACATGTTACGTGACCGTTAACATCACCTTCACTCGCCTGAGCATAATGTTCGCGGCGGTGGCGTGCTGAATCGGCAGTCTGAAAACGACGCAGTAGTGCTGGCCCATGCCTCTACCGGTTTCATACCCCCGAAATAGGAGCTGTACTCAATGAACAAGAAGATCCTCACTGCCGCGCTGCTGGGCGGCCTGGCTTTCGCCCAGGCTGCATCGGCGCAGGATTTTGATGACCGCTGGTACCTGACCGGTTCGGCCGGCTTCAACTTCCAGGATAGCGACCGTCTGACCAACGACGCTCCGTTCGTTACCCTGGGCCTCGGTAAGTTCATCAGCCCCAACTGGTCGCTGGACGGCGAGCTGAACTACCAGAACCCGAACTTCGATGACAACCAGGATCTGAACTGGAGCCAGTACGGCGCCTCGATCGATCTGCGTCGCCACTTCATCTCCGAAGGCCGTGGTTGGAACCCGTACCTGCTGATGGGTCTGGGTTACCAGCAGTCGGAAGAAGAGTACTCGCGTCTGAATGATCGCCCGGGCGACCGCAAGGACGGCAACTTTGCCGCCAAGGTCGGCGTCGGTCTGCAGACCACCTTCGAAAAGCGCGTTGCTGTCCGCGCCGAAGTGGCCTACCGCGGTGACTTCGACGACCGCAGCTACAACCCGGCCCTGGCCGGCAATGATGAAAGCTGGTTCGGCGACGTGCTGGCGTCGGTTGGTGTCGTGATCCCGCTGGGTCCGCCGCCGGCCGCTGCTGTTCCGGCACCGGCTCCGGTTGCTCCGAGCTGCGCAGACCTGGATGACGACGGTGACGGCGTCAACAACTGCGACGACAAGTGCCCGGATTCGCAGCCGGGTCAGACCATCGGTCCGGACGGTTGCCCGGTTCCGGTCTCCATCGACCTGAAGGGCGTGAACTTCGACTTCGACAAGGCGACCCTGCGTCCGGACGCCGTGGCGATCCTGTCCGAAGCCTCGCAGATCCTGACCCGTTACCCGGATCTGAAGGTTGAAGTCGCTGGTCACACCGACTCGAAGGGCACCGACGAGTACAACCAGAAGCTGTCCGAGCGCCGCGCCACCGCGGTGTACGACTACCTGACCAAGAACGGCGTTGCCGCTTCGCGTCTGGTGGGTCCGATCGGCTACGGCGAGAGCCGTCCGATTGCGCCGAACACCAACCCGGATGGCTCGGACAACCCGGAAGGTCGTGCAAAGAACCGTCGTACCGAGCTGAACGTCCAGAACTGATCCTTCTGGTAGTACAGCCTCAGGACAGGGCCCGGCATTGCCGGGCCCTGTTTTTTTTTGCCGCGCGGTAGAGCCGACGGGGTAAGAGCCGATGGGGTAGAGCCGACTGTTAGTCGGCTGCTGCTTAAAAATACGAAAATCAACAATAATTCCAACAAGTTGCCGTATTCATTGAATGTTGGACCTTGAAAGCCGTTGTGGCGCTGTTAAACTCGGCGCGTCGACCCCTTTCCTGGATGCATCCCATGCTGCGTATTGCACTGGCCGCCGCACTTGGCCTGGCCCTGGTTCCCACCGCCTACGCAGCCGTGGATTGCTCGGCATCGGCCACCAGCGCTTCGCCGCTGCCGCTGCCGGCCACCGCGATCGCGCCGGTCGCCTCCGAGCTCTACATCCGCAACGTGCAGCTGGGCATGCCCGCCGGCGTGCTGACCTCCAATTTCGACCAGCAGCAGTCGCTGGACCGCGTGCTGCAGCGCCTGCGCATCGACGGCTGCCAGAACATCGCCAAGGCGATGCCGGGTGCCCCGGCGATCAAGCCGAACGATCCGGCCGCGTACAAGCCGCAGACCGAGTTCGACAACACGCCCTGGCGCTTCGACATGAGCCAGAACGGCAAGCGCATGACCGCTGATGAGTTCGACGCCTGGATGAAGTCGCGCGGCGTGCGCGTGGTCAAGCCGCGCGCGGCCGCCGCAGCCGCACCAGCACCGGCCGTCGAAGCACCGGCTGAAAGCAAGCCGGGCGGCAAGAAGTAAGACACTGCGCGCGGAGACCGATGAGCACACGTCGGCCCCCTGCCGCGCCACCGTCCCGACCACGCCGCGATCCGCGGCGTGCGTCCGCGCCGGCCAAGCCCGCCACGCGCGCGACTGACGCGCCACGTCACGGCCTGGCGCGGGTGCTGTCCAAGGCCGGGCTGTGCTCGCGCACCGAAGCCGCGCGCTGGATCGCCGACGGCCGGGTAACGGTCGACGGCCGCACCATCAACAACCCCGAATTCCCGATCATCGACGGCCGCCACGTGGTGCATGTCGATGGCCGCGCGCTGGACGCGCCGCGTCGCCTGCACATCGTGCTCAACAAGCCGCGCGGCCTGGTCACGACCGCGCAGGATGAGCGTGGCCGCGACACCGTCTACCGCTGCTTCGACGGCGCGGGGCTGCCGTGGCTGGCGCCGGTGGGCCGGCTGGACAAGGCCAGTGAAGGGCTGCTGCTCTTCAGCAACGACCCGCAGTGGGCCGCGCTGCTGACCGATCCGGCCACCGGGCCGGACAAGACCTACCACGTGCAGATCGATGTCATTCCCGATGCCGCGCAGCTGGCCGCGCTGTGCACGGGCGTGGACGATGCCGGCGAGTTCCTGCGCGCACGCGAGGCGCGGCTGCTGCGCAGCGGCGACAAGACCGCCTGGCTGGAAGTGGTGCTGGAGGAAGGGCGCAACCGCCATATCCGCCGGCTGCTGTCCGCTTTCGACATCAACGTGCTGCGCCTGGTGCGCGTGGGCATTGGTCGGCTGCCGCTGGGCACGCTGGCCAAGGGTGCCTGGCGCGAACTGGAGCCGCACGAACTGCACCTGCTTACTGCCACGGCCGAGCGTGCCGTGGCCGACGCGTGACCCCGTGGCCTGCCGCCAGGCAGGCCCACCACCGGGCAAGGGATGGCCTGCAACCGAGATTCCGTCCACTACCGGGAGTAATGCCATGCACGCCCACCCCCTCACCCGTTCCCTGCTGCGCGGCACCTGCCTGCTGTTGCCGGCCGCGCTGCTGAGCGCCTGCGGTGGCCACAAAGAAGTGGCCAAAGCCAGCCCGCCGGTGACCGACAAGATCGTGGAGCTGCAGCCGTCCGAGCGCGATGGCCGCGGCAGCTACCGCTTTCTGATGAGTGATGGCGACAAGCGGATGAGCGCCGATGAATTCGACGCGTGGATGAAGTCCAACGGCATCCGCGTGGCCAAGGGCAACCCCAATGCGGCGCCGAAGCCGGTGGTGGTCGCCAGCAAAGAGGACCCGAAGGACAAGAAGAAAAAGAAGAAATGACGCGTGTTGCGCGTCATTTCTGCGGTGCCGTTGTGGTGCCGCTGACTTGCGGCTGATTTGCTGCTGATTTGCGGCTGATTTACGCTGATTTGCCGCTGATTTGCCGCTGTGGTGCCGCTGTGGTGCCGCTGTAGTGCCGACTGTTAGTCGGCAACGCGCGGAGCGCGCAGGTTGGATTTCGCCGCGGCTGAGGGGGTTAGCCGACTAACAGTCGGCTCTACACAGTCGGCTCTACCCAGTCGGCTCTACCCAGTCGCCTCAGCCTTTGATCACGCCCAGTTCCAGCCCGATGCGGGTGAACGCGTCGATGGCGCGGTCCAGGTGGGCGCGGGTATGCGCCGCGCTGATCTGGGTGCGGATGCGGGCCTTGCCCTGCGGCACCACCGGGAAGAAGAAGCCGATCGCGTAGATGCCTTCTTCAAGCAGGCGCTCGGCGAACTTCTGCGCCAGCGGCGCGTCGTACAGCATCACCGGGCTGATCGGGTGCACGCCCGGCTTCACGTCGAAACCGGCGGCGGTCATCTTCGCCCGGAAGTACGCCGTGTTCTCGGCCAGCGTGCTGCGCAGGTCGTCGGCACCGGCGAGCATCTCGAACGCCTTGATGCCGGCGGCGACGACGTGCGGCGGCAGCGAGTTGGAGAACAGGTAGGGGCGCGAGCGCTGGCGCAGCAGCTCGACCACCTCGGCGCTGGCGCAGGTGAAGCCGCCCAGGGCGCCGCCCATCGCCTTGCCCAGGGTGCCGGTGATGATGTCGATCCTGTCCAGCACGCCCTTGACCTCGGCCGAGCCACGCCCGGTCGCGCCCAGGAAGCCGGTGGCATGGCATTCGTCGATGTGCACCAGCGCGTTGTACTTCTTCGCCAGCGCGGTGATCTCGTCCAGCGGTGCGATGAAGCCGTCCATCGAGAACACACCGTCGGTGGTGATCAGCTTGGTCCTGCAACCGGCCGCATCGGCGGCCTGCAGCTGGGCCTCCAGGTCGGCCATGTCGCAGTTGGCGTAACGGAAGCGCTTGGCCTTGCACAGGCGCACGCCGTCGATGATCGAGGCGTGGTTGAGGGCGTCGGAGACGATCGCGTCGTTCTCGCCCAGCAGCGGCTCGAACAGCCCGCCGTTGGCGTCGAAGCAGGCCGCATACAGGATGGTGTCCTGCTTGCCGAAGAACGCGGCAATCTGCTTCTCCAGCTGCTTGTGCAGGTCCTGGGTGCCGCAGATGAAGCGCACCGAGGCCATGCCGAAGCCGTGGGTATCCAGCGCATCCTTGGCGGCCTGGATCAGGTCCGGGTGGTCGGCCAGGCCCAGGTAGTTGTTGGCGCAGAAGTTCAGGACCGTGCGGCCATCGTCCAGGGTGATCTCGGCCGACTGCGGGCTGGTGATCACGCGCTCGGACTTGAACAGGCCCTGGGCGCGGATCGCCTCCAGTTCCTCAACGTAGTGCTGGGTGAGCGGGGCGGAGGTGGCGTCGGTCATGGCAGGCGGTCATCGGCACGGGAAAACCGGGATTTTACCTGCCGGGACCGGCCACCGGGCGGCCCCTGCAACCGGCGGGCAAGCCGGGGGCAGGGAAACGGTTGCGCATGACATTGTTGCATCGCAATATCAATCAGGTTAAAAAACTGTAAACCGCGCCGCACCCGCCCATCCCACGTCCCGGAGAGACCCCGCATGAACCACGCCACGCGCTGTACCGCCGCCGTAGTGCTCTGCGCCGCCTTGCTTGCCCCGTTCGCCGCCAGTGCCCAGGACGAGGCCGAATCTCCGTTCAGCTGGAACGTCACCGGCGTGTCCGATTACGTCTTCCGCGGCCTGTCGCAGACCGACGAAGACCCGACCCTGCAGGCTGGCTTCACCTACACCTCGCCCGTGGGTCTTTACGCGGGCGTGTGGGGTTCGGGCGTGGACTTCGGCGACGGCGGTCCGGATGCCGAGGTCGACTACTTCGTCGGCTATGGCGTCGACATCACCGACAGCGTCAACTTCGATGTGATGCTCAACCACTACAGCTACCCCGGTTCGAGCGAACTGGCCTACACCGAGCTGATCACCAAGACCAGCTTCGCCGAGCACTACAACGTGACCGTGGCCTACACCAACGATGTCTGGAATACCGACACCGACGGCTGGTACTTCGCGGCCGGCACCGAGTGGGCGCTGCCGAAGGAGTTCAACCTGACCGCCAACGTAGGCCGCAGCACGTTCGAGGACGGCATCGCGCAGGACTACACCGACTGGAACATCGGCGTGAACCGCACCTGGGGCCTGTTCACCCTGGGCCTGGGCTACTACGGCACCGATGGCAACGGGCGTGACAACTCCGGCAAGCTGGCCGACAACCGCGTGGTGTTCACCGTGGCGGTAGGGCAGTGACCCAACAAACGGCGCTGTCGTAGTGCCGGCCGCTGGCCGGCTCCGCAGCTTCTGACATCGTGGGAAGCCGGCCAGCGGCCGGCACTACAGAAAAAGGCACCCGTCGGGTGCCTTTTTCTTGCCTCAATTCCAGCTCAACACCACTTTGCCGGCCTTGCCCTGTTCCATCAGGTCGAAGCCCTTCTGGAAATCATCGATCGGCAGCTGGTGGGTGAGCACCTTGCCCAGCGGGAAGCCGGACAGCACCAGCTGGGTCATCTTGTACCAGGTCTCGTACATCTTGCGGCCGTAGATGCCCTGCACGGTGAGGCCCTTGAAGATGATCTTGTCCCAGTCGCAGCCGGCGCCCTTGGGCATGATGCCGAGCATGGCGATCTTGCCGCCGTGGTACATGCAGTCGAGCATGTCGTTGAACGCGCGCGGATTGCCGCTCATTTCCAGGCCCACGTCGAAGCCCTCCATGTGCAGGTCCTTCATCACGTCCTTGAGCGAGGTGTTGGACACGTTCACCACGCGCGTGGCGCCCATGTCGGCGGCCAGCTTCAGGCGGAAGTCGTTGACGTCGGTCACCACCACGTTGCGCGCACCGATGTGCTTGCAGATGCCGGCGGCGATGATCCCGATCGGACCGGCGCCGGTGATCAGCACGTCTTCGCCGATGACGTTGAATTCCAGCGCGCAGTGCGCGGCATTGCCGTAGGGGTCGAAGAACGCGGCCAGTTCCGAGGGAATCTGGTCGGGGATCGGCCACAGGTTGCTGGCCGGCATCACCATGTATTCGGCGAAGGCGCCGTTGACGTTGACGCCGATGCCCACGGTGTTCGGGCACAGGTGCGGACGGCCGCCGCGGCAGTTGCGGCAGTGGCCGCACACGATGTGGCCCTCGGCCGAGACGCGCTGGCCGATCTCGTAGCCGGTCACGCCCGGGCCGATCTCGGCGATGCGGCCGACGAACTCATGGCCGATGGTCAGGCCAGGCTTGATCGTGCGCTGGCTCCATTCGTCCCACAGGTAGATGTGCAGGTCGGTACCGCAGATGGCGGTCTTTTCCAGCTTGATCAGGACCTCGTTCGGGCCCGGCACCGGCACCGGCACGTCTTCGAGCCAGATGCCCTTGGCGGCTTCACGCTTGACCAGGGCCTTCATTGTTTGCTGCGCCATCGGGGTGGAACTCGTCTGGGGGGAAAGGGCGAATTATAGGGCCGGCGGGGGCCGGGGCATGTTGCGGTGCGGGTGGGAATGACGGGCAGGGCGGGGCGTAGGGGCACGCCATGCGTGTCTGCTCTTCGTTCAGGGACCATGAACGCCTGACGGGTGGCTTCGGTGGGTGTAAACGCGGGAAGTTGGCCGCAAACGACAACCGGCGGGCTCCGGACGCTTGCGCCGCGCGGCGCGCGGCGGACACGCGCGGCGTGTCGCTATGAATGGTTACGTGCGCAACGGGGGTCGAGGTGTGTTTCATCAAGGGCCCATTGGGAGCCGGCCGTTTTTGCCATGACTTTTGGCCGACAGGGCGGGTGGGGGAGCCGGATACAATCGGCGGTTCTCTATTCCGGGGCCGCCCATGCGCTCGAACCTGCTCGCTTTTTCCGTCGTCGCCAGCCTTGGGCTGGTCCAGGCCGCCCATGCCGCTGAAGGCATGTGGGTGCCGCAACAGCTGCCGGAAATCGCCGGGCCGCTCAAGCAGGCGGGCCTGAAGCTGTCCCCGGAACAGATCTCGAACCTGACCGGCGACCCGATGGGCGCGGTGGTGGCGCTGGGCGGGTGCACCGCCAGCTTCGTGTCGCCGAAGGGCCTGGTGGTCACCAACCACCATTGTGCCTACGGTGCGATCCAGCTGAATTCGACGGCCGAGAAGAACCTGATCAAGGACGGCTTCAATGCGCCGACCCTGAAGGACGAGCTGAGCGCCGGCCCCAATGCCCGCGTGTTCGTGCTGGACCAGATCACCGACGTCACCGACCAGGCCAAAGCCGCCATCGCCGCCGCCGGCAAGGACCCGCTGGCCCGCACCCGCGCGCTGGACGCCTTCGACAAGGCCCAGACCGCCGCCTGTGAAGCCGACGCCGGCTTCCGCTGCCGCCTGTACAGCTTCTCCGGCGGCAATACCTACCGCCTGTTCCGCAACATGGAAATCAAGGACGTACGCCTGGTCTACGCGCCGCCGGGCAGCGTGGGCAAGTTCGGCGGCGACGTCGACAACTGGATGTGGCCGCGCCACACCGGTGACTTCTCGTTCTACCGTGCCTACGTGGGCAAGGACGGCAAGCCGGCCGCGTTCTCGGCCGAGAACGTGCCTTACCAGCCCAAGCACTTCCTGACGTTCGCCGACCAGCCGCTGGGCGCCGACGACTTCGTGATGGTGGCCGGCTACCCGGGCCGTACCAACCGCTATGCGCTCGCCGGCGAGTTCAACGAAACCGCCGACTGGACCTACCCGACCATCGCCCGCCACTACAACGCGGTGCTGGCGCTGATCGACAAGGCCGGCAAGGCCGATGCGGACGTCAAGGTGAAGTACGCCGCCACCGCCGCCAGCATGAACAACGTGGCCAAGAACTACGCCGGCCAGCTGGAAGGCTTCAAGCGCATCGATGCCGCCGGTCAGAAGCAGGCCGAGGAAGCCGCCGTGCTGGCCTGGCTGAAGCAGCAGGGCGCCGCCGGCAAACCGGCATTGGCCGCGCATGCGCAGCTGATCAAACACCTGGACACCAGCAAGGCGACGCGCGAGCGCGACCTGTTCGTGAGCCAGTTCAACGCCACCTCGGCCGTGGGGGCGGCGCTGTCGCTGTACCGCCTGTCCATCGAGCGCGCCAAGCCCGATGCCGAACGCGAGGCCGGCTATCAGGAACGCGACCTGCCCACCATTGAAGGCAGCCTGCGCCAGATGGACCGCCGCTACGTGGCAGGCATGGACCGGCAACTGCAGCAGTACTGGTTGAACCAGTACGTGGCGCTGCCGCCGGCGCAGCGCTCCAACGAGGTGCTGAACCAGTGGCTGGCAGGCAGCGATGCCGGCGCCGTGGACGGCCTGGTCGCCAAGCTGTCCGGCACCCGGCTCGGCAGCCTTGACGAACGCCTGACCTGGTTCAAGGCCGACCGCGCCGCCTTCGAGGCCAGCACCGATCCGGTTATCCAGTACGCCGTGGCAATGATGCCGGCGCTGCTGAAGCAGGAAGAGCAGAAGAAGACCCGCGAAGGCGAATCGCTGCTGGCCCGTCCTGCGTACCTGCAGGCGCTGGCCGATTACAAGAAGAGCAAGGGCGAGTTCGTCTATCCGGACGCCAACCTGTCGCTGCGCATCACCTTCGGCAACGTGATGGGCTATACGCCCAAGGATGGCGTGGCGTACACCCCGTTCACCACGCTGGAAGGCATCGTGGCCAAGGAAACCGGCGCCGATCCGTTCGATTCGCCCAAGGCCCTGCTCGATGCGGTCAAGGCCAAGCGTTACGGTGGTCTGGAAGACAAGCGGGTAGGTTCGGTGCCGGTCAACTTCCTGTCCAACCTGGACATCACCGGCGGCAACTCCGGTTCGCCGGTGCTGGACGCGCACGGCAAGCTGGTCGGTCTGGCCTTCGATGGCAATTGGGAATCGGTCAGCTCCAACTGGGTGTTCGACCCGGTGATGACCCGCATGATCGCGGTGGACAGCCGCTACATGCAGTGGATCATGCAGCAAGTGGCGCCGGCTCCGCAGCTGCTCAAGGAACTGAACCTCACGGGCAGGTAACGCAAGGGACGCGTAGCCGTTCCTGACGTCGCTCGTCGACGGCCCGAAGGGTGCCCACCCACGGTGGGCATACCGTTGGTTGTTACACCGGTTAAAGCAACCCCGCGGCTTCGCCGCGGGGTTTTTTGTCTGGCTGTTCTTTCATCTGCTGGGAGGGCGCGCGTTGAAGCAGACGCGGCTGCCGGTGGGTCGAGCGCCGTGCCGCCATATCTTTGCCGGGGAAGGTCCCTCAGCAGCGGCTGCCGGTGGGGCGAGCGCGGGGCCGCCATACCCTTGCCTGCGACGCCC
>NZ_DAMCID010000027.1:0-45350 GCF_032099025.1 Stenotrophomonas sp. | reverse complement strand
CGAAGGCCGACGCCGGGGGACATTCGCCGGAAAGGGTAAGGCGGCCCGGCGCTCGATTCACCGGCAGCCGCGTCTGCTTCAGAGCGCTAGCCCCGCCGGCAGCCGCGTCTGCTCCAGCGCATCACCCTGTTGGGCGAAGAACCAAAAAAAACGCCGCGCATTACGCGCGGCGTCGAAAAGGGGTGGAGCCAACCTGACGCCCCACCACCCGGAGGTTATTTCAGGCGTTCCCACAGGAAGCTGTACGCCAGCGCCGACATATGCGCCGCCTGCGCGTTGTTCGCCGCACCGCCGTGGCCACCTTCGATGTTCTCGTAGTAGGTCACGTCCTTGCCGGCCGCGAGCATCTTGGCCGCCATCTTGCGCGCATGGCCCGGGTGGACGCGGTCATCGCGGGTCGAGGTGGTGAACAGCACCGGAGGATACGTCTTCTTCGGGTCGAACAGGTGGTACGGCGAGAAGGTCTTGATGTAGTCCCAGTCGGCCGTGTCGGGATTGCCATACTCGGCCATCCACGAGGCGCCGGCCAGCAGGTGGCTGTAGCGCTTCATGTCCAGCAGCGGCACCTGGACCACCACCGCGCCGAACAGCTCGGGGTACTGGGTGAGCATGTTGCCGGTGAGCAGGCCGCCGTTGCTGCCGCCCTGCACGCCCAGGTGCCTGGGCGAGGTGATCCTGCGGTTGACCAGGTCACGCGCGACGGCCGCCATGTCCTCGTAGGCCTTGTGCCGGTTCTGCTTCAGAGCCGCCTGGTGCCAGCGCGGACCATACTCGCCACCGCCACGGATGTTGGCGACCACGTACACGCCCCCCTTGTCCAGCCACGCACGGCCCATGCCGCCGGAGTAGGACGGGGTCAGCGAGATCTCGAAGCCACCGTAGCCGTACAGCAGGGTCGGGTTGGACCCGTCCAGCGTCATGTCCTTGGCATGCACCACGAAGTACGGCACGCGGGTGCCGTCCTTGCTGGTGGCGAAGTGCTGCTCGATCACCTTGCCCTCGGCGTTGAAGAACGCCGGCATGGTCTTGAGCACTTCCGGCGGCTTGCCGACCTCGGCCAGCGCCAGGGTGGTCGGCGTGAGGTAGTCGGTGACGGTCATCCACACCGCGTCACTCTCATCTGCATCCACCGCGCCTACTGCCACGGTACCGAACGACGGTGCACCGGTGAAATCGCTCTGCGTCCAGCCATTCGCCGACGGGGTCAGCACCACCAGACGGCTCTTGACGTCATCCAGCACGTTGAGCACCAGGTGGTTCTTCGTCCAGGTCGACCCGGCCAGCGAGGTGGTCGCGGTCGGGGTGAACAGCACCTCGAAGTCGCGCTTGCCGGCGACGAACTCATCCAGCGTGGTCACCAGCAACGAACCGGCGGTATAGGTCTTGCCGCCCACCGTCCACGGATCGCGCAGCTCCAGAGTCAACCACTGCTTGCGCAGGCCCTTCTCGGCCGAGTTTGGCGCATCGATCCTGGTCAGCGTGCCGTCGTCGGCGCGCAGGTAGAGCTCGTTGTTGTAGAAGGCCAGCGTACGGCTGACCAGGTTGCGCTCGTACCCGGGGGTGTCGTCGTGCATGGCCGCGATGTACATGTCATCGGACTTGCCTTCGTACACCACGCTGGCCGCCGTCAGCGGCGTGCCGCGCTTCCACAGCTTGGCCACGCGCGGGTAGCCGGAGGTGGTCATGCTGTCCTTGCCGAAATCGGTGTAGACGAACACGGTGTCGCGGTCGATCCAGCCCAGGCCGCCCTTGGACTCCGGACGGAAGAAGCCGTCCTTGATCCAGGTCTTGCTGGTCAGGTCGAATTCGCGGGTGACGTCGGCGTCCGCGCCACCGCGCGACAGCGCGATCAGGCAGCGCGCGTAGTCCGGGCGCAGGCACTCGGCGCCATGCCACACCCAGTTTTCGCCTTCCGCCTTGTTCAGCGCGTCCAGGTCGAGCACGGTTTCCCACGTCGGCGCGGGCTTTCGGTATTCGTCCAGGGTGGTGCGACGCCACAGGCCGCGCTCGTGCTGCTTGTCCTTCCAGAAGTTGTAGTAGTAGTCGCCGATCTTCTGCACGCCGGGAATCTTGGCGTCCGAATCGAGCACCTCGCGGATGCTGGCTTCCATCTGCTTGAACGCCGGCGTCTGGGCCAGGCGGCCTTCGGACAGGGCGTTCTGCTCCTTCACCCAGGCCAGCGAGGCGTCGCCGCCGACATCTTCCAGCCAGGCGTACGGGTCGGCCGGGGTCTCAGCGGCCATGGCGGTACCCGCGGTGCCGGCGGACATCAGGCCTGCCATCAGGCAGGCGGAGGCGAATCGTGACATTGCTGCTCCAGGCGTTCATATCCCGATGACGCTATCACACGGCCTGCCCGGCGTTCCCCTGTCGAAGGTCAGGGCGGACCGGGCGCTGCGGCACCCGGCCGCGCCGACGCGCCTGCGGTCCGCGCCGGCGCGGGGCCGGGCGCCGCAGCAGGCGCACGGGCAGTCGGAACCGGTACAGCGCCCACCAGGCCAGCCACGGCATGGCCACCAGCCACATCGGCAGCCAGCCCAGCCACTGGCTGTCACCGCGTGCGGCCGGCCAGACCAGCACCAGTGCAAGACCGGCCAGGGCAACCTGCCTGACGCAGCGCAACACACGCGGATCGGGCGCGTCATGGGACCGCGAGGCGGACTGTGAAGGCCGGGAACGACGCGAAGACGACAGGGACATGACACGACTCCGTGCGAAAGTGATGCGCTACCTTGCCCCGCGTCCATCTCACTGGCTGCGACCTCGGTGTCGATCGCCATTGACGTTCTTCGTCGTCCCACCCACCATGCCCCTGCAAGCCACTGGAGCTCTCCGCCGCATGTCTTCGAACCGCCCGCTTCGCGTTGTCCTGCTGCTGTCGACGCTGTCGCTGCTGTCCGCCTGTTCCTTCGGTGAGAGCAAGCCGACACCCGCGCCGGCGGTCAGCACCACGGCCAATGCCCCGATCGACCTGCAGCGGTTCATGGGTACCTGGTATGTCATCGGCCGCGTACCGAACCCGGTGGAGCGCGGCCACGTCGCCAGCGTCAACCAGTACTCCCTGCGCGGCGACCAGAAGGTTTCCATCTCCTATCGCTTTCGCGATGGCTTCTCCGAGCCCCAGCAGGAACTGACCGTACGCGCGTCGGTGGACGAGGAGAGTGGCAACCACAACTGGCGCACCTGGTTCTACAAGGTCGTGCCGACCCATACCCGCGTGCTGGAAGTGGCGCCGGACTACTCCTGGGCGATGCTCGGCTACCCGGGCCGCGAGATGGCCTGGATCTTCGCGCGCAAGCCGGACATGGACAAAGACCTGTACAAGGAGCTGGCAACGCGCCTGCGCGACCAGTACGGGGTCAACACCGACAAGCTCAAGCGCGTGCCGCAGCACCCCGAGCAGGTGGACCGGCTGGGGTACGAGGTACCGAACGTAAGGTGATCATGCCGCCTGTCGCGGTAAGACCCGGCGTTCGATGTCCTGCCACGTGGCCAGCGTCTTGAGATCGTATTCGGCCTGCAGCGCAAGCCATGAGGCGGGGTCGCCACCGAAGTGACGGGCCAGCCGCGCCGCCGTATCGGCGGTCACGGCGCGGGTTTCATGCACGATGGCATGCAGCCGGGTGGCTGGAACATCCAATGCACGCGCCAGCGCGTTGATGCTCAGCTCCAGCGGCACCAGGAACTCCTCACGCAGGACTTCGCCCGGGTGAATGGCCCTGAGTTTGTTGGTGGGGCGGCTCATGGTCGGCATCCTCAGTGGTAATCAACGATTTCGACACGACAGGGACCCGCGTCTGTCCAGATGAAGCACACGCGCCACTGGGCGTTGATGCGGACGCTGTACTGTCCTCGCCGGTCGCCCCCGAGCGCCTCAAGGCGGTTGCCGGGCGGACAGCGCAGGAACTGAAGGGTCTGCGCCGCGTCGAGCATCTGCAGCTTGCGTTCGGCAACGGCCTGGATGCTGCGGAACTGCCGAGGGCAACGGCCTTCGAAAAGGGCACGCGTCTGACGGCAGTGGAAGGACTGGATCATTCCGTAAAGCGTATTACGTGAAACGGAATATATCACAGACGCGGGTCACGCAACGCCGAACGGGGCCAACGCTCCATCAATCGCACCGGCGCGCTTCAGGCGTTCATGGCGATGCCTTCATCGCAGTGGTGCCCTATGGTCATCGGGCGCGGCGTGGCATTGCGCCAAGGTGCGGCAGCACCGGCCGTTGGCCGGCACCCGCGTCATTTCCGCGAATACCGCCCCACCAGCCAGTCGCCCAGCATCTGCAGCAGCTGCACCAGCACCAGCAGCAGCACCACGGTGACCAGGGCCACGTCGGTGTGCGAACGCTGGTAGCCATCGCGGAAGGCCAGGTCGCCCAGGCCGCCGGAGCCGATCGCGCCGCCCATGGCGGTGAAGCCGATCAATGCGATCACGGTGACGGTGGCGCCGGCGATCAGGCCGGGGCGCGCTTCGGGCAGCAACACGCGGCTGACCAGCTGCCAGGTGGTGGCCCCCATGGCCTGGCTGGCCTCGATCACGCCGCGGTCCACTTCGCGAAGCGCGGTTTCCACCAGGCGGGCGTAGAACGGGGCGGCGCCAATCACCAGCGGCACGATCGCGCCGCGCACGCCCAGCGAGGTCCCCATCATCGACAGCGTGATCGGGATCAGCACGATCATCAGGATGATGAAGGGCACCGACCGCAGCAGGTTCACCAGCAGCGCCAGTCCGCCGTACAGCACCGGCTTGCGGTGCAGCTGCGGCGAGCCGGTCAGGAACAGCAGCACGCCCAGCGGCAGGCCGATGGCCAGCGTCAGTGGCAGCGATCCCCCCAGCATCAGCAGCGTGTCGAGGGTGGCCTGGCCGATGTCGGCCCACTTGGCGGCGTCGAGGTGGCGGAAGAATCCGCCGGCAGCAGCCAGGATCATCGGCGCAGCTCCTCCAGGTGAACGCCCGCAGCGACGAACCCGGCCTGTGCGGCCTGCACGTCGCCGCCGACCAGCGATACCGTCAGCTGGCCATACGGGGTGTCCTTGATGCGGTCGATGCGTCCGGACAGGATGTTGTAGTCCACGCCGGTCTCGCGTGCGATACGACCCAGCACCGGTTCGTAGGTATCGGTACCCAGGAAGGTCAGGCGCACGATGCGCCCGGCCACGGCGTCGAAATCCTTGTGCAGCTCGCCCTCGTCCACCTGCTCGGATTCGTTGACGAAGCGGCGCGTGGTGGGGTGCTGCGGGTGCAGGAACACCTCGGTGACCGGACCGGTCTCGACCAGGTGGCCGGCATCGAGCACGGCGACGCGGTCGCAGACGCGGCGGATGACGTCCATTTCATGGGTGATCAGCACGATGGTCAGGCCCAGCTCGCGATTGATCTTCCCCAGCAGCTTGAGCACCGACGCGGTGGTCTGCGGATCCAGCGCGCTGGTGGCCTCGTCGCACAGCAGTATCTGCGGGCGCGTGGCCAGCGCACGGGCGATGCCGACGCGCTGCTTCTGCCCGCCGGACAGCTGCGCCGGGTACTTGCTGGCATGCGCCTCCAGGCCCACGGTGTGCAGCAGCTCATCCACCCGCGCATCGATCTCGGCGCGCGGCGTGCCGGCGAGTTCCAGCGGGAAGGCGACGTTGGCCGCCACCGTGCGCGAGGACAGCAGGTTGAAGTGCTGGAAGATCATGCCGATGCGCCGGCGCAGTGCGCGCAGGCCGTCGCTGTCCAGCGCGGTCACGTCCTCGCCGTTGATCAGCAGGCGCCCACCGGTGGGCTCTTCCAGCCGGTTGATCAGCCGGATCAGGGTCGACTTGCCCGCGCCGGAATGGCCGATGATGCCGAATACCTCGCCGGCCTGGATGGTCAGGTCCAGCGGCTGCAGCGCGGCGATCGCGCGGCCGCCGACGGCATAGGATTTGTGCAGGCGCTGGAACTCGATCACTTCGCGGTCAACCGGGGCATCGACGGGAGGGGGCGTGCAGCCTACCAGCGCGGGACGGCCCTCGCCCGCTCGGCAGAACGGAATCATATTCCGTTTGATTATAAGGTGACGTCATCGCCCGCCCGGCGGGCCTCAGGGGTGGTCCAACGGCGGGGTCGGCCGGACCTGGCGGACCCGTTCGCGATGCAGCAGGTACAGCCCCGAGGCGACGATGATGGCCGCGCCCAGCCAGGTCACCTGGTCGGGCAGCACGCCCCAGAACAGCAGGTCCCAACCGATCACCCAGACCAGCCCGGTGTATTCCAGCGGCGCGATCAGCGAGGCCTCGCCCAGCTGGAACGCCCGGGTCAGGGCGACCTGCCCGGCGGCGCCGGCCAGGCCCATGCCGGCAATGAGGCCCGCGTGGTCCAGCTGCAGCGGCTGCCAGTCCGGGATCGCGAGCAGGCCGGCGCCGATCGCCAGGATCACCAGGAACCACACCACCATCGACTGCGGGGTGTCGGTGCGGGTCAGCATGCTTACCGTGATCGCGGCAATGGCATAGGCGGTGGCGGCGATCAGGACCATCAGGCCGGGCACCGAGATGAAGCCGCCCACGCCCGGGCGCAGCACCACCAGCACCCCGACCAGGCCGATCCCGATGGCGATCCAGCGCCGCGGACCCACGTGTTCGCCCAGCAGGGGAACCGACAGCGCGGCGATCAGCAGCGGCGCGACGAAATAGATGGTGTACGCGGTGGACAGCGGCAGGCTGCGCAGGGCGTACACGAAGCAGCCGATCATCACCATGCCCAGCAGCCCGCGCAGCAGGTGCAGGCCCCAGCGCACCGGCACCAGCGAACGCGGGCCGGCCGTGGCCAGCACCCACACCAGCACGAACGGCAGCGAGGCGGCGCCGCGCAGGAAGGTCACCTGCAGGGTCGGGTAGCTGGACGAGAGCTGTTTCATGCCCGCGTCCATCAGCGAGAAGCAGGCGACCGCCATCAGCATCCAGGCGACGGCACGGGTTGGGGAGCGTTGCGTGTTCATGACCCATTATCGCCCTCCACGGCGGGCCGTCCATGCGGGGTTGGTTAGAATGGGGGCCTTCACCTGCTGGAGTTTCCCCATGCCCTCCTTTGACGTCGTTTCCGAAGTCGACATCCACGAATTGACCAACGCGGTCGACCAGGCCAACCGCGAGCTGTCCACCCGCTTCGACTTCAAGGGCGTGGACGCAAAATTCGTGCTGGAAGACAGCGTGATCAGCCAGTCCGCCCCGAGCGACTTCCAGCTGCAGCAGATGACCGACATCCTGCGCCAGCGTCTGACCGCGCGGAAGATCGACGCGGCCTGCCTGGAGTTCGGCGATATCGAAACCAACCTGGCCGGCGCGCGCCAGAAGATCACCGTCAAACAAGGTATCGAGCAGAAGGTGGCCAAGAAGATCGCCGCAGCGATCAAGGAAGCCAAGCTCAAGGTCGACAGCCAGATCAACGGCGACAAGCTGCGCGTGACCGGCAAGAAGCGCGACGACCTGCAGGACGTGATGGCCCTGCTGAAAAAGGGGACGTTCGAGGTTCCCCTGCAGTTCGACAATTTCCGCGACTGACCCCCTGATGGCAGCCGGAAATTTCTGACTGCCCGTCTGGACGTATCCGGGTGACTGCAATCACGTGACAATCCGTAGCGCCGGCTGTTGGGCGGCGCTACCGGTCGACGCCCCCGCCACACGCCGCCCTACACGCCCGCCCGTACAATGCGAGCCCCAGCCAGCGACACCGCCCGCCATGAATGACGCTTCCCTCACTGCCACCCACGACCCCATCGCCGAGACCCGGAAATGGCTGGAGCAGATCGTCATCGGCCTGAACCTGTGCCCGTTCGCCAAGGCGGTGTACGTCAAGGACCAGGTGCGGTTCGTGCTCAGCGATGCGACCACGCCCGAAGCGCTGGTTGAAGAACTGGCCGAAGAGCTGATCCTGCTGCGCGATACCCCGGCCGAGCAGATCGACACCACGCTGATCGTGCACCCGGACGTGCTGACCGATTTCCTGGACTACAACGACTTCCTCGACAACGCCGATGCGGCGATCGAAGCACTGGATCTGCAGGGCATCCTGCAGGTGGCCAGCTTCCATCCGCAGTACCAGTTCGCCGGCGTGGCCCCGGATGACGTGAGCAACTACACCAACCGCGCGCCCTACCCCATCCTGCACCTGCTGCGCGAGGACAGTGTCGAGCGCGCGGTCGCCGCGTTCCCGGATCCGGACGTGATCGTGGAGCGCAACATCGAGACCCTGGACAAGCTCGGCATCGAAGGCTGGACGCGCCTGCTGGGCCGCAACGACATGCCCCCGTGTCACTGACGCCGCCGATCCTCGACTGGCCGGCGCAGCCGCTGCGTGATCGCGTGGTGGTGATCACCGGCGGCGCGCAGGGCGTCGGGCGCGGCATCGCGCAGTCGGTGCTGGGTGCCGGCGGCAGCGTGATGATCGCCGACCTGGATGCCGATGCCGGCAAGGCCTGCCTCAAGGAATGGGCGCTGCCCGAACGCGCGGCGTTCCAGCGCGCGGACGTGGCCAGCGAGCGCAGTGTGCAGGCGCTGATGAAGGCCACGCTGAAGCGCTTTGGCCGCATCGATGGCCTGGTCAACAATGCCGGCATCGCCAGTGCGCATGGCACGCCGCTGGCGGAGATGTCGCTGGCCGAATGGCAGCGTCGCCTGTCCAGCCTGCACGGCGCCTTCCTGTGCAGCAAGCATGCGCTGCCCGCGCTGCGCGAACAGGCGGCCGACACGCGTGGCGGCTCGATCATCAACATCGCTTCCACCCGCGCCTGGCAATCCGAGGCGGACAGCGAAGCCTATGCGGCGGCCAAGGGTGGGCTGGTGGCCTTCACCCACGCGTTGGCGATCAGCAACGGCCCGCAGGTACGCGTGAACAGCATCAGCCCCGGCTGGATCACCACCGACGCGTGGCAGGCACCGGCGCGGCGGCGCACGCCCAAGCTGTCGCGTCGCGATCATGCACAGCACGCGGTGGGCCGTGTCGGCCAACCCGACGACATCGGCGCGCTGGCGGTCTTCCTGCTGTCGGACCTGTCCGGCTTCATCACCGGGCAGGACCATGTCGTGGATGGCGGCATGAGCCGCACGATGATCTACGCGGAATAACCCACGTACCGTCCGATCACGCTGCGGGGTAGTGCCGGCCGCTGGCCGGCTCCTCATGGCACCGGCATCGCGCGGAGCCGGGTAGTGCCGGCCGCTGGCCGGCTCCTCATGACGCCGGCATCGCGCGGAGCCGGGTAGTGCCGGCCGCTGGCCGGCTCCTCATGACACCGGCATCGCTTGGAGCCGGCCAGCGGCCGGCACTACGGGATTCATCCGGCATCGCTTGGAGCCGGCCAGCGGCCGGCGCTACGGGATTCATCCGGCATCGCTTGGAGCCGGCCAGCGGCCGGCACTACGTGGTGCATCCGGCATCGCTTGGAGCCGGCCAACGGCCGGCCCACACGCGTTTACGCCATCCCGTTGTGCCGCAGCAACGCATCCACGCTCGGCGCGCGCCCACGGAACGCGGCAAAATTCTCCGCTGCGCTGCGGCTGCCGCCCCGTGACAACACCTCATCGCGGAACCGCCTGCCCGTCTCCGCCACCTGGTCAGGCGCTTCTTCAAACGCCGCATAGGCATCGGCGCTGAGCACTTCGGCCCACTTGTAGCTGTAGTAGCCCGCCGCATAGCCACCGGCAAAGATGTGGCTGAACTGATTGGGGAAGCGATTCCAGGCCGGCGGCCGGTTGACCGCCACTTCGTCGCGCACGCGCTCCAGCAGGGCCTGCACGCTGTCCTGGGTCGGGTCGAAATCGCTATGCAGCTGCATGTCGAACAGCGCGAATTCGAGCTGGCGCACGGTGAACATGCCGCTCTGGAAGTTGCGCGCGGCCAGCATGCGCTCGAACAGCGCGCGCGGCAGCGGCTCACCGCTGTCCACGTGCGCGGTCATCGCCTGCACGCGGTCCCATTCCCAGCAGAAGTTCTCCATGAACTGGCTCGGCAGTTCCACCGCATCCCATTCCACGCCGTTGATACCCGCCACGCCCAGCTCACCGATCCGCGTCAGCAGCTGGTGCAGGCCATGGCCCATTTCATGGAACAGCGTGGTGACTTCGTCGTGGCTGAAGGTGGACACCGTGCCATCGGCGCCCTTGCCGAAGTTGCACACCAGGTACACCAGCGGCGTCTGCACGCCCTGCGCGGTGTCGCGGCGGTTGCGGCAGTCGTCCATCCACGCGCCACCGCGCTTGCCTTCGCGCGCGTACAGGTCCAGATAGAACTGACCCACCAGCTGGCCCTGCGCATCGACCAGGCGGAAGAAGCGCACGTCCGGGTGCCATACCGGCGCCTGGTCGGGCTGCACCTGGAGGCCGTAAAGACCGTGGATGACGCTGAACAACCCTTCCAGCACCTTCGGTTCGGTGAAGTACTGCTTCACCTCCTGCTCGGAATAGCTGTAGCGCGCCTGCTTCAGCTTCTCCGCGGCAAACGCCAGGTCCCACGCATCCAGCGCCGGCAGGCCCAGTTCGTCGCGGGCGAACGCCTCCAGCTCGGCACGGTCGCGCTGCGCGTACGGCTTGGCGCGTGCGGCCAGGTCGCGCAGGAAGCCAAGCACCTGCGGCGCGTCGTCGGCCATCTTGGTGGCGATGGAATACTCGGCGTAGCTGGGGAACCCCAGCAACGCGGCCAGTTCGGCGCGCAGTGCCAGGATGCGATCGATATGCGCGCTGTTGTCCAGCGCGGCATCGCCGAATTCGGAGGCGCGCAGCGCATTGGCGCGGTACAGCGTCTCGCGCAGCGGGCGGTGTTCGGCATAGGTCTGCACCGGCAGGTAGCACGGCATCTGCAGGGTCAGTTTCCAGCCCGGCAGCGCGTCCTTTTCCGCGGCGGCGCGGGCGGCGGCCACGACGTCATCCGGCAGGCCGGCCAGGTCACTGCGGTCTTCCACGTGCAGCGACCACGCGTCGGTGGCATCGAGCACGTTCTGCGAGAACGTCGCCGACAACGCCGAGAGTTCCTCGCGGATGGCGCTGTAGCGGGCCTTGCCCGCCTCGTCCAGCTCGGCGCCGCCGAGGCGGAAATCACGCAGCGCGTTGTCCAGCACCTTGCGCCGTGCCGGTTCGTACTGCGCCGCTTCCGGCGTCGCGGCCAACGCGCGGTACTGCTCGAACAGGGCCAGGTTCTGGCCCAGCGCGCTGCCGAAACGGGTCACCTTGGGCAGGTTGGCGTTGTAGGCCTCGCGCAGCGCCGGCGTATTGACCACGCCCTGCAGGTGCCCCACCTGACCCCAGGCGCGCCAGAGGCGCTCGGTGGCGTCATCCAGCGGCTCGACGAACGTCGTCCAGCTGACCGGCTGCACGCTCTCGGCGGCCTTCACGGCAGCCTCGGCCTGGGCCAGCAGCGTGTCGATGGCCGGCCCGATGTGCGCCGGCTGGATCGCATCGAAACGGGGCAGACCGGAAAAATCGAGCAGGGGGTTGGTGGGGGTCACAGGCATCTCCAGACAGCGGGGCCGCCGCGGCGGCATCCCCCACCATATGGCACCGGCCCCGACCGCGCACAAGGCCCGGCCGCGGACCCGGTTCACGCCGTCAGTACAACGCCTCCAGCGAGGCCTCCGGCAGCACGGGCAGCCCCTGCCCGGCCACGGCGGCGGCAACCACCGCGTCGGCCTGCTCCACGTCGATGCCCTGCTTCGGGTACCACGCCGGGTTGTAGTAACTGTGCGCGTAGCGCTCGCCGCTGTCGCACAGGATGGTCACGATGGAGCCGCTGCGCCCGGCCTGGCGCATGCGCTCGGCCGCCTGCAGCACCCCGATGAAGTTGGTCCCCGTCGAGCCGCCCACGCGCCGCCCGAGCTGGCGGCTGACATGGCGCATCGCGGCCAGGCTCAGCGCGTCGGGCACCTTCACCATCGCATCCACGCTGGTCGGAATGAAGCTGGATTCCACGCGCGGCCGGCCAATGCCTTCCACCCGCGAGCCGCCTGCACAGGTCAGCTCGCGCCACGGCTCACCGGCCAGCGCGGCGCAGTACCCGTCGAAGAACACCGACACTTCCGGGTCCGCGCACAGGATGCGGGTGTCGTGCCGCCGATAGCTCACATAGCGGCCCAACGTGGCGGCGGTACCGCCGGTGCCGGGGCTGCACACGATCCATTCGGGCACCGGATGCGGCTCTTCGGCCATCTGCTTGAAGATCGACTCGGCGATGTTGTTGTTGGCCCGCCAGTCGGTGGCCCGCTCGGCGTAGGTGAACTGGTCCATGAAGTGGCCGCCGGTTTCCCGGGCCAGCTTCTCCGAATCGCAGTTCAGGTCGCAGGCGCGCTCGACCAGGTGGCAGCGGCCGCCATGGAACTCGATCGCGGCGATCTTCTCCGGCGACGTGGTGGCCGGCATCACGGCGATGAACGGCAGCCCCAGCAACCGCGCGAAATACGCTTCGGATACGGCGGTGGAGCCACTGGACGCCTCGATCACCGGCCGCCCCTCGCGCAACCAGCCATTGGCCAGCGCGTACAGGAACAGCGAGCGCGCCAGGCGGTGTTTCAGGCTGCCAGTGGGGTGGCTGGACTCGTCCTTGAAGTACAGCTCGATGCCGGGGTGGCCCGGCAGATCCATCGGAATGAGGTGGGTGTCGGCCGAGCGGTTGAAATCGGCTTCGATCTTGCGGATGGCGGCGGCCACCCATTCACGCTGCGACATGTCGGCGACGGCACGAGGAGATGCAGCATTCTACGTCGCATTGCGCCGGGCCCGCTAAAATGAACGGCCTTGCCGCCCCTTACGGCCCCGTCACAGGATCCCTCATGAGCCTTGCCCCGCTTCAGTCCCCGCCCGGCGTTGCCGCCCAGCCGCCGGTCGAAACCACCGGTTTCGTCTTCAACCACACCATGCTGCGGGTCAAGGACGCCACCGCCTCGCTGGACTTCTACACCCGCGTGCTGGGCTTCCGCCTGCTCGACCAGCGCGACTTCCCGGACGCGCAGTTCAGCCTGTATTTCCTGGCGCTGCTGCCGGCCGGCACCCAGGTCCCGGACGCCGGCGATGCGCGCCGCGTGTGGATGGCGGGCCTTCCCGGCGTGCTGGAGCTGACCCACAACCACGGCACCGAAGCGCAGGAAGGGCGTGTCTACCACGACGGCAACCAGGACCCGCGCGGCTTCGGCCACATCTGCGTGTCGGTGCCGGACATCCAGGCCGCCTGCAAGCGCTTCGACGACCTGCAGGTGCCCTACCAGAAGCGCCTGGAAGACGGCCGCATGAAGCACCTGGCCTTCATCAAGGACCCGGATGGCTATTGGGTGGAGATCATCTCCAACACCCCGATCGCCTGATCCAGGGGGTAACGACCCATGGTCGTTACCTGCCGCTGCGGCGCGCCGCAACAATGTCTCTACCGGCCCGGTGGTATACCAGCGCTTCCCTCGAACGAAGGCGCCCGCATGGACACCATGGAACTGCACCGCGGCCGGCTGATCGACCACCTGCAACTGGTGGTGCGTGACCTGCCCGCCAGCCGCCGCTTCTACCAGGCCGTGTTCGATACCCTCGGCATCCCGATCGCCGGCGAAGGCGAGACGTATTTCTGGGCCGACGAGCTGTTCATCTCCACCGCCGACAGCGAAGCGGCCGCCGGCGAACTGACCGGCCGCCACCATCTGGCCTTCCAGGCCCGTGATCGTGCCACCGTCGATGCCTTCCACGCGGCCGCGCTCGCCGCCGGCGGCAAGGACAACGGTGCGCCCGGCGAACGGCCCTATCACCCGGGCTACTACGCGGCCTTCGCCATCGATCCGGATGGCAACAACATCGAGGTCGTGTACCACGGCCCGGCCACGTACAGCGCCGCGTCGGTGAAGGTCAGCTTCGCCCCGTAGCGCCCCCGCGCGGGTGGCTGCGCTCGACGCCTGCTGAATCCTTCAGGCTCCTGCCGGACCAGTCTCACGGGATGAGATTGGTCTTGCCTACCGTTTCCGCATGGAGACGATACGCAAGCTGGCGATCCTGGCCGATGCCGCCAAGTACGATGCGTCCTGCGCCTCCAGTGGCGCGGGACGCCGCGATTCGCGCACGTCCGGCGGCATCGGCAGCACCGAGGGCGCCGGCATCTGCCACAGCTACACGCCCGATGGGCGCTGCGTGTCGCTGCTGAAGATACTGCTGACCAACTTCTGCATCTACGACTGCGCGTACTGCGTCAACCGCGTGTCCAGCAACGTGCCGCGCGCGCGTTTCAACGTGGCCGAAGTGGTGGCGCTCACCATGGACTTCTACAAGCGCAACTACATCGAAGGCCTGTTCCTCTCCAGCGGCATCATCCGCAATGCCGACTACACCATGGAGCAGATGGTGGAGGTGGCGCGGCAACTGCGCGAGGCGCATCGCTTCTCCGGTTACATCCACCTCAAGACCATCCCAGAAGCGTCGCCGGAACTGCTGGCGGCGGCCGGCCGCTACGCGGACCGCCTGTCGATCAACATCGAGCTGCCCACCGAGGAAGGCCTGGCCAGCTTCGCGCCGGAAAAATCGATGCCCTCGATCCGTGGCGCGATGGGCGAGCTGCGCTGGCGGATCGAGGAGGCCAAGGAAGCAAAGGCAGCCCGCACTGCCAGCTCGACCGCAGTTGCCCCGCCTGCACCGGACGTACCTACCAGGCGGCGCGCCCGTGCACCGCGCTTCGCCCCGGCCGGGCAGAGCACGCAGATGATCGTCGGTGCCGACGGCGCCAGCGACCAGCAGATACTCACCGCCGCCGACACGCTGTACGGCAACTACCGCATGCGCCGCGTCTACTATTCGGCGTTCAGCCCGATCCCCGACGCCAGCCGCCTGCTGCCGCTGCAGGCACCGCCGCTGGCGCGCGAGCACCGGCTGTACCAGGCCGACTGGCTGCTGCGCTTCTACGGCTACGGCGTGGAGGAAATCACCGATACCACGCAGGGCGGCATGCTCGACCTGGACATCGACCCGAAGATGGCCTGGGCGATCCGCCACCCCGAGCGCTTCCCGGTCGACCTCAACATCGCATCGAAGGAAATGCTGCTGCGCGTGCCGGGGCTGGGCGTGCGCAACGTCAAGCGCGTGCTGATGGCGCGCCGCCACGGGCGTCTGCGCGTGGCCGACGTGGCCCGGCTGCGCGCGCCGATGAGCAAGCTGCTGCCGTTCGTGCAGCTGGCCGACCATCACCCGCGCCGTGCGCTGGATGATCCGGCCGCGCTGCGTGCGCGGCTGGCCCCGCCACCGCGCCAGGCATCGCTGTTCCCCGACGTGGCCACGCACTGAGATGACGCGCTGGAGTGTGCGGGTGGATCCGGCCTGGTCGCTGCAGGCATGGCGTGAGCGCGCGCGGTTGGGGCTGCGGCATCGCGTTGCGCCTGAGCAGCTCGACTGGTTGCAGGATGAGGAATCGTCGCTGCTGGACGCGCCGTCCCTGGCCGGCGCGCCGGGACCCGCCGATGCCGGTGCGACGATCGGCGTGCCCAAGGCCTTCGTCGAACTGGCCGCCACCTGCCTGTGCCATCGCGATCCGCAGCGACTCTCGCTGTTGTACCGCATGCTGTGGCGCATCGCCGGCGGCGAGCGCGGGCTGCTCACCAACCCGGCCGATCCGGACGTGCTGCGCGCCATGGCGCTGGCCCAGGCCGTGCGCCGCGACAGTCACAAGATGAAGGCGTTCGTGCGCTTCCGCGAGGTGCCCGGCGAGGACGATGCGTTCATCGCCTGGTTCGAACCCGACCACCACATCGTGGACCGCGTTGCGCCGTTCTTCGCGCGCCGGTTCGCCGGCATGCGCTGGGCGATCCTGACCCCGTACCGCAGCGCAAGCTGGGACGGCCAGGCGCTGGCCTTCGGACCCGGTGCGACGCAGGCGGACGCCCCCGTGGAAGACGCGCGCGAGGAACTGTGGCGCACCTACTACGCCAACATCTTCAATCCGGCACGCCTCAACACGAAGATGATGCAGCAGGAGATGCCGGCCCGGTACTGGAAGCACCTGCCGGAAGCCACCCTGCTGCCTGCGCTGGTGCGCGACGCCGGTGACCGTGTGCAGGAGATGCACGACCGCGAGGCGCTGGCGCCACAGCGACGGATCCCCACGCGGACCATCCCCCTGCGTGGCCCCGCCACCGCCACGGGCGATGCATTGGATGCACTGCGCGAAGCGGCCGCTGGCTGCCGCCGCTGCCCGCTGTGGGAACCCGCCACCCAGACCGTCTTCGGCGAAGGTCCACGCGATGCGCAGGTGATGCTGGTGGGCGAGCAGCCCGGCGACACCGAGGACCTGAGCGGCCACCCGTTTGTCGGCCCTGCCGGGCAGCTGTTGAACAGGGCGCTGGCGGAGCTGGGCATCGACCGCAGCACGCTCTACCTGACCAATGCGGTGAAGCACTTCCGCTATGAGCGGCGCGGCAAAAAGCGCATCCATTCCAAGCCCCAGGTCACCCACATCAACGCCTGCCGCCCGTGGTTGATGGCCGAGATCGAGCAGGTCAGCCCCAAGGTGATCGTGTGCCTGGGCGCCAGCGCAGCGCGCGCCGTGTTTGGCAGCAGCTTCCACCTGGGCCGGGACCGCGGCCAGTGGCACACGCTGGACGATGGCACGCGCGGGTTCGCCACCGTGCATCCGTCGTGGGTGCTGCGGCAGCCGACGGGGGCTGCGCAGGAGGATGCGTATCGACTATTGCTGGGCGACCTGTCGACGTTGGCGGAGCGTTCGAGCAGCGACACTCAACACGGTGTCACGTAAGGCAGCGACATCCGTCACTGCCGTTCGCGACACCCGTTCGCCGCGTCTCTGAAGCGCGGGAGGAGTCAATCAAGGCTGCAGATGTGCGGAATTTTCAGGCGTTTCCATCGCATTGGACGTTGGCCTGCCGCGCTGCGCACCGGGAGAGCGGCCGTAGATGACGGGACAGGGGGTATGCTCTACGCATGGTCACTCCAACGTCCAGAAAGCAGCAGCCCGCCGCCAAAGCGCTGGCAACCCGGCGCGTCCCGATGACAGCCGGAGAGTTGCTCACCTTGAGCGATGAGGAACGGATCCGCAGGATGTACGACATGACGCCGGAGCAGGCAGCCGCAATCATGCGTAAAGCGGGAATACTGACGCCATCCGGCAGGCTTAAACGCTGCTATCGATGAATCATGGTCACCTGCAGATCGGATATCACGGCTGCGATATCACGGTAAGGGATGGTCTGATCTCCGGGAGGTTGGAGCCCGCGCCGAGCAACAACCAGTACGACTGGCTTGGATCGGGCTTCTACCTTTTTGAGGGAGACGAAGAAAGGGCGCTCGCATTCGCGGAGGCCGCTGCCATTACACCGTTGCGCCGGCTCACGGCGAAGCCGATTGCAACTCCCGCCGTCGTCGGCTGCGTCTTCAGCATTCAGCGTTGCCTGGATATGACCACCAAAGCCGGTCGCCTGGAGTTCGAGAAAGCCTATCTGCATTTTCAGGCAGCCAATCTTCTAAGCGGCCAAGGAATGCCAATGAATGTTCCGGTCAATCCCAGCGACGAAGAGGCTCTCCTACGCGGGCTGGACCGAGCAGTGTTCCAGTTCATTCATTCCAACTTCCTGGAAGCCTTCGGATCTGAATACTTTCAAGCCGTAAGGGGCGCATTCCGACAGGGCCAGGAGATCGCACCGGGCTCAGGGTTTCATCGGGACAGCCATGTACAGATTGCCCTGAGAGACTTCACCTGTATCAAAGGCTGGTTTCTACCACTCGGCGCCGAGCAGCTTTCTCAAGCAGACCTGGCCAACGCCCAAGCCGCATTGACTGCAGTGCGCGAAGCCAATCCCAAAGCGCGTCGACGTGTGGAGGCGGACTAGGCGTCCGCTCCACGCCGTGGCGGTGGTTTCAGTGCGCCGCCATGTAGATGTCCTGCAGCACTGCCTTCTCAAGCTCCAGCTCGCTGAGCAGGTTCTTGACGATGTCGCCCAGGCTCAGGATGCCGACCAGCGTGTTGCCTTCGGTCACCATCAGGTGACGGTGGCGCGAGTATGTCATCAGCGCCATGGCCTGCTTCAGCGTGGCCTCCGGCGAAATGCCTTCCAGGCCGGCCGAGGGCAGTGTGGAAATGACCCGCCTGCCTGCCTGCGGACCGTCATCGGCGAGGCTGCGCACGATGTCCTTTTCCGAAATGATCCTGACCGGTGCATCGTCCTTCATCACCACAAGGGCGGCGATCTTGTGCGCGCTCATCTTGTGTGCGGCGGCGCCGATGGTGTCTTCCACATCGATGGTGACGATGGCTTCTTTCTTGGTTTGCAGCAATTCACGAACGTTCATTCTTGTTTCCTGTTACAGGCTACTGAATTCGAGAGGTGACGCGCCTGGGACCGGTTGTCGCACCCACCGGCCCTCACCCCGAGAATGGCACTGTGACTAAAACCGTCGCTGAATGTCGCTGCGGCCCCCTACTAAAGTTTTCCGAACGCCTGAATCGGCAAAGGGCGGCCTGTGAGCAGCGGACTAACAGTCCGCTCTACAGGTGGGGGATGAGGCAGCTGACTGACAGTCCGCTCTACCGGTGGGGCTGGGGTGGCCGGTTACTCCCCTTCCCGCCCGGCCAGGGTCATCACCCAGCCGGGCACCCTCGGTTCGTCGGCGTAGAAGGACTTCGGCGCCTTCCCGGCCATGGCCCAGCGCTGGATCCAGCTGATCCCGCTGCCGCCGTTGTAACCGTCGGCGCGTTGATAGGCCGGGTCCTGCAGGGCCGTGTCCAGGGAGATGAAGCGGTAGCCGCGCCGGCGCGTCGCGGCCACCAGTTCTTCCACGCAATCGGCAGTGAGCGCATTGGCATGGATCAGCCAGACCTGCGCGGGCAACCGGCCCAGCAGTTGCTGCGAGCGCTGCTCGTAGTAGTCCAGCTTGGTCAGCATGTACGGCACGTAGCCACGGCGAAGCTGGCGCAGGCGGGCATCCCGCGTGGCCGGATCGGTCTCCGTTTCACGTACATGGTCGTACGCGAACGCCCAGATCCACTCGCTGTTGTCGATGGTGACCGGCGCAATCCGATATCCGTGCTGCGCCAGGAATACGCCAAGCGCGGCGCGCTTTTCCGGGGTCTGGCCCGCATGCAGGTACGGATGGCGGAACCAGCGCGGTGCCTGTCCGGTTTCGGCGAGCAGCGGGCGCAAGGTGGCTTCACCGCGCAGGATGTCCTGCTCGTACGCCTCCAGCGTCATCGCATGCAGATCGACATGGCCGAAGGTGTGGTTGCCCAGCTCGAAACCGGCATCGCGCCAGTCACGCAGCATCTGCACCCGGGCAGGTTGCACCTGGCCATCGACCTCGAGTTTGGCCTCGTTGACGAAACCCACGACCGGCACGTCGGCCTGCTTCAGGGCAGCCATCAACTGTGCGTGCCGGACAGCAAGCTCGGGCTCGGCGCGTTCATCCAGCCGCTGCCAGGGCAGGTCGTCGATGGTCAGCGCGATGCGCCGGTCCGGCGCGGCCGCGTGTGCGACGCCCGCAAGGCACAGCAGCGCCAGCACGCCGCTGCGGAGAAATCCAATGCGCATAGGGTGCTCCCGTTGTGGCAGCGGACTAACAGTCCGCTCTACTCGTGCTGGTAGCGGACTAACAGTCCGCTCTACTCGTGCTGGCAGCGGACTCACCGTCCGCTCTACTCGACCGTGACGCTCTTGGCCAGGTTGCGCGGCTTGTCCACGTCGGTGCCGCGGGCCAGCGCGGTGTGGTACGCCAGCAGCTGCACCGGGATGGTGTGGACCACCGGGCTGAGCACGCCGGCATGGCGCGGCGTGCGGATCACGTGCACGCCTTCGGATTCGACGAAATTGCTGTCCTGGTCGGCGAACACGAACAGCTCGCCGCCGCGCGCGCGTACTTCCTGCATGTTGGATTTGACCTTCTCCAGCAGGCTGTCGTTCGGCGCGATCACCACCACCGGCATGTCTTCGTCCACCAGCGCCAGCGGGCCGTGCTTGAGTTCGCCGGCCGGATAGGCCTCGGCGTGGATGTAGGTGATTTCCTTGAGCTTGAGCGCGCCTTCCAGCGCGATCGGATAGTGCAGGCCACGGCCCAGGAACAGCGCACTGTTCTTGCGCGCGAAACGCTCGGCCCACGCGGCGATCTGCGGTTCCATGTTCAGCGCATGCTGCACGCTGCCGGGCAGGAAGCGCAGCTGCTCCAGGTAGTCCGCTTCCTGCGCCGCGTCGATGCGGCCGCGCAGCTTGCCCAGCACCATGGTCAGCTGGAACAACGCGGCCAGCTGGGTGGTGAAGGCCTTGGTCGAGGCCACGCCGATCTCGGCGCCGGCACGGGTGTAGCAGACCAGCTCGCTGGCGCGCGGGATGGCACTTTCCGGCACGTTGCAGATCGACAGCGTGTGCAGGTGGCCCAGCGACTTGGCGTACTTCAGCGCCTCCATCGTATCCAGCGTTTCACCGGACTGGGAAATGGTGACGATCAGGTGCTTGGGATTGGCATACGCGGCGCGGTAGCGGTACTCGCTGGCGATTTCCACGGTGCACGGCAGGCCGGCGATGGCCTCGATCCAATAGCGCGCGGTCAGGCCCGAGTAGTAGCTGGTGCCGCAGGCGAGGATCTGCACGCCTTCAATGCCCGACAGCACGGCGTCGGCGTTCTTGCCGAACAGCTCGGCCGGGAAACCACCGGCGTCGATCGCCGCTTCGATGGTGTCACCCAGCGCGCGCGGCTGCTCGTGGATTTCCTTCTGCATGAAGTGGCGATACGGGCCCAGCTCCAGCGAGGCCAGCGACACATCCGACTGGTGCACGCCGCGATCGACCGGCTGGTTGTGCTCATCGAACACCTGCACGCCATCGCGACGGATGTCGGCCGTGTCGCCCTCTTCCAGGAAGATCACGTTGCGGGTGGCCGAGATCACCGCAGAGACGTCCGAGGCGACGAAGTTCTCGCCCTCGCCCAGGCCGACCAGCAGCGGGCAGCCCATGCGTGCGCAGACGAAATGGTCCGGCTCGGCACGGCTCATCACCGCCAGTGCGTAGGCACCCGTCAGCTCCTTGACCGTGCGCTGCAACGCCGAGAGCAGGCTGTCGCCGTGCTTGAGGTTGTGGTGCATCAGGTGCGCGATGACTTCGGTATCGGTCTGCGACTCGAACACGTAGCCCAGCCCGCGCAGGCGCTCACGCTGCTCCTCGTGATTCTCGATGATGCCGTTGTGCACCAGCGCCACGCCGTGGCTGATGTGCGGGTGGGCATTGGCCTCGGTGACGCCGCCATGGGTAGCCCAGCGCGTGTGGCCGATGCCCAGGGTGGCATCGAAGCCTTCGGCGGCAGCGGCCTTTTCCATCTCGGCCACGCGGCCGGTACGGCGCACGCGGCGAACGTCGGGTTGGGCCTGGGTCAGGTCGAGCACCGCGATACCGGACGAATCGTAGCCGCGGTATTCCAGTCGCTTCAGTCCTTCGATCAGTACCGGCACCACATCGCGATTCGCGATCGCTCCCACAATCCCGCACATAGATTCAGATCCCTGCTGTCGAAGCCGCATTCTAGCGTGGGCGCCCGGATGGCTTGGCCGCTGTCCGCTTAACAAAAGTGTCCGGCGGGGTGTCCGCGGACACCCGGACAACCGGAATGCCCGTGCAAGTCATTGTTTTAAAAGGCGTCAAAGTTGGCACGCGGTGTGCTTGGTATACCGCAACCCAACCGCGAACGAGCCCGATGATCCGCGACACTTCCGCACAGGACCAGACCCTCTCCACCCCGTCCACGGCGGCGCCGTGGAAGCGCTGGCTGTGGCCGGGCATCGCCGCACTGGTGGTGCTGCTGGCCATCGGCTTCGCTGCCCGGGCCTGGCTGGGTGCCAGCCGTTCGTTCGACAGCGCGCGGGTGCGCATCGCCGAGGTCAAGCAGGGTGATCTGGTCCGCGACCTTGCCGCCGATGGCCGGGTGATCGCTGCCAACAGCCCGATCCTGTACGCGATCTCGGCCGGTACGGTTGACCTGAAGGTAGTGGCCGGCGACGTGGTCAAGAAGGGCCAGGAGCTGGCGGTGATCGACAGCCCGGAGCTGCGCAGCAAGCTGGCCCAGGAACAATCCACCCTGGCCGGCCTGGAAGCCGAAGCCAGCCGCGCCGTGCTCGATGCCACCCTGGCCCGCGCCAAGGCACGCAAGGACACCGACCAGGCCAGCATCGAGCGGCAAGCCGCCGAGCGTGACCTGCAGCGCTACCAGCGCGGGTATGACGGCGGCGCGGTCCCGCAGATCGACCTGGCCAAGGCCAACGACAGCCTGAAGAAGGCCGACATCTCGCTGGCCAACGCGCAGACCGACGCCCGCCTGCAGGGCCAGGGCGCGGACCTGGATGCGCGCAACAAGCGCCTGCTGGCCGACCGCCAGCGTGCGGTGGTGGACGAGGTGAAGCGCCAGGTGGACGCGCTGACCCTGCGCGCGCCGTTCGACGGCCAGGTCGGCCAGGTACAGGCCACCCAGCACACGCAGGTTGCCGCCAACGCCCCGATCCTGGGCGTGGTCGACCTGTCGCGCTTCGAGATCGAAATCAAGGTGCCGGAGAGCTTCGCCCGCGACCTGTCGATCGGCATCCCGGCCCAGCTCACCAGCGGCAGCGGCCAGCCCTTCCCGGGCGAGATCAGCGCCGTGTCGCCCGAAGTGGTGGCTGGCGAGGTCAACGCCCGCATCCGCTTCACCGACAAGCAGCCGCAGGGTCTGCGCCAGAGCCAGCGCATGCAGTCGCGCGTGGTGCTGGACACCCGCCGCAACGTGATCAAGGTCGAGCGTGGCCCGTTCGTCGAACAGGGCAATGGCCAGGCCTACGTCATGGATGGCGACACCGCCATCCGTCGCCCGGTGCGGCTCGGCGTCAGCAGCCTCGGCGAAGTGGAAATCCTCTCCGGCCTGCGCCCGGGCGACCGCGTGGTCGTCTCCGGCGCCGAACTGTTCGGCGACGCCGACACCGTCTCCCTCAACTGATCACCCTCACCACATCAACCAAGGAAACAGCCATGCTCGAGATGCGCTCGGTCGCCAAAGTATTCCGCACCGAACAGGTGGAAACCCATGCCCTGCGTTCGCTGGACCTGCATGTCCGCGAGGGTGAATTCGTTGCGGTGACCGGCCCGTCCGGTTCGGGCAAGACCACCTTCCTCAATATCGCCGGCCTGCTGGAAACTTTCACCAGCGGCACCTACCTGCTCGATGGGCAGGACGTGAGCAAGCTGGGCGACGACGCCCGCAGCCGCCTGCGCAACCAGAAGATCGGCTTCATCTTCCAGGGCTTCAACCTGATCTCCGACCTCAACCTGTTCGACAACGTCGATGTGCCGCTGCGCTACCGCGGCATGCCGGCCAGCGAGCGCAAGCAGCGTATCGAGCGTGCGCTAGGCCAGGTTGGGCTGGGCTCGCGCATGAAGCACTACCCCTCCGAACTCTCCGGCGGCCAGCAGCAGCGCGCGGCCATCGCGCGTGCGTTGGCCGGCAGCCCGCGCCTGCTGCTGGCCGATGAACCGACCGGCAACCTGGACAGCCAGATGGCCCGCGGCGTGATGGAGCTGCTGGAGGAGATCAATGCCGCCGGCACCACCATCGTCATGGTGACCCATGATCCGGAACTGGCCGCACGCGCGCAGCGCAACGTGCACATCGTCGATGGCCAGGCCACCGACCTGGTGCGCGAGCCGGTGCTGGCCACCCCGCGCGTTGCCATCGCCACGCTCAACGACTGAGGCCGCCAGCATGCTCGCCTACTATTTCCGACTGGCCCTGCGCAGCTTCCGGCGCAACAAGGTGCTGACCGCGCTGATGGTGATCGCCATCGCGCTGGGCATCGGCGCCTCCATGACCACCCTGACCGTGTTCCATGTGCTGTCGGGTGATCCGATTCCGCAGAAGAGCGATCGCCTGTTCACCGTGCAGGTCGACCCGCGCCCGATGATCGGCTACCAGCCCAGCGAAGAACCCGAGGAGCAGGTCACCCGTTTCGACGGCGAAACGCTGCTGCGTGAGAAGAAGGCCAGGCACCAGGTGCTGATGACCGGCGGCGGCGTCACCCTGGAACCGGACAGCAGCACGCTGCGCCCGTTCACCACCGACGCGCGCTACACCTCCACCGACTTCTTCGCCATGTTCGACACCCCGTTCCTGTATGGCCAGGGCTGGAAGGCCGACCAGGACGAAGGCCGTGGCCGCGTGGCGGTGATCTCCAAGGCGCTGAACGAGAAGCTGTTCAACGGCCAGAACAGCGTGGGCAAGCCGCTGCGCATGGATGGGCATACCTTCAACATCGTCGGCGTGCTCGACGCGTGGAATCCCAACCCGCACTTCTATGACCTGGAAACCGGCCGCTACGGCGACAGCGAAGACGTCTACGTGCCGGTATTCACCGCGCTGGACCTCAAGTTCGGCCGCAGCGGCAACATGAACTGCTGGGACAACGCCAACGGCGAAGAGACCGCACTCAACGCACCGTGCGTGTGGATGCAGTACTGGGTGGAACTGGCCTCGCCGGCCGACGCCGCTGACTACCGTGCGTACCTGGAAAACTATTCGGCGCAGCAGAAAGCCGCGGGCCGCTTCCAGCGGCCGCCGAACGTCCGCCTGCGCAACGTGATGGAGTGGCTCGACTTCAAGCAGGTGGTTCCGAGCGATGTGCGCCTGCAGTTGTGGCTGGCGCTGGGCTTCCTGGCGGTGTGCCTGATCAACACGGTGGGCCTGCTGCTGGCCAAGTTCCTGCGCCGCAGCGGCGAAATCGGCGTGCGCCGTGCCCTGGGCGCCAGCCGCGGGCAGATCTTCCTGCAGTCGCTGGTGGAAGCCGGCACCGTCGGCCTGGCGGGCGGCGTGCTGGGGCTCGGACTGGCCCTGCTGGGCCTGTATGCCGTGCGCCAGCAACCCGTGGACTACGCCAAGCTGGCCACGCTGGACGGCAAGATGCTGCTGCTCACCTTCGGCCTGACCCTGGCCGCCAGCCTGTTGGCCGGTTTCCTGCCAGCGCTGCGCGCCATGCAGGTCACGCCCGCCATCCAACTCAAAACGCAGTAAGGCTCCGGAGCACATCATGGATATCCGACCCATCCTGACCACGCTGCGCCGGCACAAGACCGCCGCCGCCCTCATCGTGCTGGAAATCGCCCTCACCTGCGCGATCGTCTGCAACGCGCTGTTCCTGATCGGCCAGCGCCTGGAGACCATCAACCAGCCCAGCGGCATTGCCGAGCAGGAGCTGCTGGAAGTGCGCCTGGGCGGTATCGGCAACCAGGTCAACGCCACCGCGCGCACCCGTGAGGACCTGGCCGCGCTGCGGTCCATCCCCGGGGTGAAGAATGCGGTGCCGATCAACCAGCTGCCGTTCCGGCGCAACTCGTGGAACACCAGCCTGTCGCTGATCCCCGACCAGGAGCGCCCGAACTTCAACGCCGCGCAGTACTTCGCCAGCGAAGGCACGCTGGATACGATGGGGCTGCAGCTGATTGCCGGCCGCGATTTCGAGGGCGACGAGTTTGCCAACCTGGAGGACGTGGAGAAGGACGCGACCGTCGAGCAGCGCGGCTCGGCGGTGATCCTGAGCAGCAAAGCGGCCACCAAGCTGTTCCCCGATGGCCAGGCCGTGGGCAAGACCATCTACACCGGGCGCATGCCGCTGCGCATCGTCGGCGTGGTGAAGGAACTGGCGCGTCCGGTCACGGTGGAGGCCGACACCGGTTACTCGATGATCCTGCCGGTGCGGGTGAACTACGACATGGGCCTGTACCTGATCCGGGTGACCGACGCTGCGCGGCGCCAGGAAGTGCTCGCGGCGGCCGTGGCGGCGCTGGAGAAGGTGGACACCAACCGCATGGTGCGCGGCAAGCTCACGTACGAGGAACAGCGCGCCAAGTACTTCCAGAACGACCGCGCCATGGTCGGCCTGCTGATCACCGTGTGCGTGGCCCTGCTGGTGGTCACCGCACTGGGCATCGTCGGCCTGGCCAGCTTCTGGGTGCAGCAGCGGACCAAGCAGATCGGCATCCGCCGCGCGCTGGGCGCCACCCGTGGCCAGATCCTGCGCTACTTCCAGACGGAGAACTTCCTGCTGGCCACCGTGGGCATCGTGCTCGGCATGCTGCTCGCGTACTCGATCAACCTGTGGCTGATGGGTGCCTACGAGCTGCCGCGCATGCCGATCAGTTACCTGCCCATCGGCGCGGTGCTGCTGTGGCTGCTGGGCCAGATCGCGGTGTTCGGTCCGGCCCACCGTGCCGCGGCGGTGCCGCCGGCCGTCGCCACGCGGAGCGCCTGACATGATCCCCTCCCGGATCCGCCTGGCGTTGGCCGTGATGCTGCTGGTGAGCACCACAGCGTGCGCCGAGAGCACGCGCAGCGAGTCCTCGCGCATGGACTGGCGGCAGGACGGCGCGCGCCTGACCATCGAGTCCGCACAGGGCGTGGTCAGCATCACCGCCGCATCGCCGGCCAGCCGCTTCGGCGTGCAGGCCGGCGACCAGGTGCTGCGCGTGGATGGCGTTGCCGTACAGAAGGTGGGCGCCCTGACCGACGCACTCGGGGCCAGCGACAAGGCCACGGTGCCGGTCACGGTGCGCCGCGCCGGCCGCGACCAGGTGCTCAGCGTGCCCACCGCTGCATGGCGGGCGCTGCGCCCTCCGCCGGCGCCGCGCCCGCCGTCGCCCCCCTCGCCGCCGGACCGCCCGTAATCCGCGTCCCGGGCCCACCCTGCCGGTGGGCCCGGCGCTCGGGTACTCTCTGCCTACTTTCCGGTCCTTTGTTGCCGCATGCCTTCGATCCTGATCATTGACGACAACGCCAGCGTAGGTACCGCGCTGGAAGTGCTGTTCTCGCTGCACGACATCGAGGCCGTGCACGCGCTGTCGCCGGAGGCCGGCCTGGCCCTGCTTGCGGAGCAGCCCATCGACCTGGTCATCCAGGACATGAACTTCACCGAGGACACCACCTCCGGCGAAGAGGGCGAGGCGCTGTTCCAGCAGATCCGCGCCCGCCACCCCGACCTGCCGGTGATCCTGCTCACCGCCTGGACGCACCTGAGCAGTGCGGTGGACCTGGTCAAGGCGGGTGCGGCCGATTACCTGGCCAAGCCCTGGGACGACCGCAAGCTGCTGACCACGGTGAACAACCTGCTGGAGCTGTCCGAGACCCGTCGCGAGCTGGACCGCCGCCGGGACCGCGAGCAGCGCGACCGCACCGCACTGGAAGCACGCTACGACCTGCGCGGTGCGGTGGTGGCCGACCCGGCCAGCGAGCGCGTGGTGAATCTGGCCTGCCAGGTGGCGCGCTCCGAACTGCCGGTGCTCATCACCGGACCCAACGGTGCCGGCAAGGAGAAGATCGCCGAGATCATCCAGGCCAATTCGCTGGTCGCCAGGGGCGCATTCGTCGCGCTCAACTGTGGTGCCATTCCTGCCGAGCTGATCGAGGCCGAGTTGTTCGGCAGTGAAGCCGGCGCGTACACCGGCGCCAACAAGGCACGCGAAGGCAAGTTCGAGGCGGCCGACGGCGGCACGCTGTTCCTGGACGAAATCGGCAACCTGTCGCTGGGCGGCCAGATGAAGCTGCTGCGCGTGCTCGAGACCGGGCGCTTCGAACGCCTGGGCTCCAACCGCGAACGCCAGGTCAAGGTGCGCGTGATCAGCGCGACCAATGCCGACCTGCCGGCGATGATCCGCGATGGCCTGTTCCGCGAGGACCTGTATTACCGTCTCAATACGGTGGAGCTGGCGCTGCCGCCGCTGGCCGAGCGGCCCGGCGACATCCTGCCGCTGGCCGAACGTTTTCTCGGCGACGGCAAGCCCTTGTCGAACGCCGCTGCCACCGCGCTGCAGCGACACAGCTGGCCGGGCAACGTGCGCGAACTGCGCAACGTGATCCAGCGCGCCGGCCTGCTCGCACAGGGCGCACGCATCGAGGCCAGCGACCTGAACCTGCCGCGCGCAGCGACCCCGCGCGTGGCCACGCCTGGCGTCGATCCGGACCGCAGCCGCATCGAATCGGCGTTGTCGCACAGCCACGGCATCATTGCCCAGGCGGCGGCGGAACTGGGCCTCAGTCGCCAGGCGCTGTACCGCCGCATGGACCGTTACGGCATTCCGCGCGAATGAAGCGCACCTCGTTCACCTTCCGCCTGTTCGTGCGCCTGCTGCCGGTGCTGGCACTGGCGGCGGCCGGACCGTGGCTGCTGGCCTTCTGGCTGGACCATGGCTGGCTGGTGACGCTGGTCTCCAGCGTGGGTCTGCTGCTGCTGATGTGGTGGACCCTGCGCCGCGCCACGGCGCCGGTGCGTTCGCTGCTGCGTGCGCTGTCGGGCACCACCAGCAGCTACCGCGACGGCGAATACAACTTCAGCGTGTACTGGCCGGGCAACGACGAACTGGGCGACCTGGTCAAGGCGCACCGCGAGCTGGGCGACGTATTGCGTGAACAGCGCCAAGGCCTGGTCCAGCGCGAGCTGCTGCTCGACACCATGGTGCAGAACACGCCGGTATCGATGCTGCTGCTGGCCAATGGCGGCGATGGCATCCAGCGCGTGGTGTTCTCCAACCTGGCCGCGCGCAAGCTGCTGCACAACGGCTGGAAGCTGGAAGGCCAGCCCATGCAGAACGTGCTGGAGACCATGCCGGTGGAGCTGCGCGACGCCATCGAACGCGGCGGCGACAGCCTGTTCGCGGTACGCGGCCCGGGCGATGAAGCCGAGGATGGTGATGACGACGACGAGCAGGTGTACCACCTGTCTCGGCGCAACTTCCACCTCAATGGCCGTCCGCATGACCTGCTGCTGATCCGCCTGCTCACCGCCGAGCTGCGCCGCCAGGAAGTGCAGACCTGGAAGAAGGTGATCCGGGTGATCAGCCACGAACTGAACAACTCGCTGGCCCCGATCGCCTCGCTGGCGCATTCCGGTGGCGAGCTGGTGAGGCGCGACAAGACCGAACGCCTCGAGGAAGTCTTCGCCACCATCGAGGAGCGCGCGCGCCACCTGGAAGGCTTCATCCGTGGCTATGCGCGCTTCGCCAAGCTGCCGCAGCCGCAGTTGCAGAACGTGCAGTGGCGGCAGTTCCTGGGCGGCCTGCAGTTGCAGATTCCGTTCCGCATGGCCGACATCCCTGACGACCTGTACGGGCGCGTGGATATTGCCCAGCTCGGCCAGGCGCTGTTGAACCTGCTCAAGAACGCGCATGAGGCGTGCGCCGACGCCGACCCGCCCAACGAGGACGTCGAGCTGCGCCTGACCCGCCTGCCGCAGTGGCTGCGGGTGGAGGTGCTGGATCGTGGCAAGGGCATGAACGAGGCGGTGCTGCAGAATGCGTTGATGCCGTTCTATTCCACCAAGCGCAACGGCACCGGGCTGGGCCTGGCGTTGACCCGCGAAATCGTGGAGGCGCACGGGGGCCGCGTGTCGCTGCAGAACCGCCGCGAGGGCGGGTTGTGCGTGGCCATTTTCCTGCCGGCGTGATGCGTACCCGCCAACGGTGGGTGCCTGCCGATTGCGCGGCGTACCCACCAACCGTGGGTACCTGCCACGGCGGCAGATGCCGACCGTTGGTCGTCACCCGTTATCGTTTTACCGGGCGCTTCCAGCCGTCGATGGTCTCCTGGCGCACACGCGCCAGGGTCAACTTGCCTTCCGGCGCGGTGCGCGTGATCACCGACCCGGCCGCGATGGTGGCGCCTTCACCGATCGTCAGCGGGGCCACCAGCGAGCTGTTGGAGCCGATGAACGCGTTGTCGCCGATGGTGGTCTGCGACTTGTTCACCCCGTCGTAGTTGCAGGTGATGGTGCCCGCGCCGATGTTGACCTTGCTGCCGATCACCGCGTCGCCCAGGTAGGTGAGGTGGTTGGCCTTGCTGCCGGCGCCCAGGCGCACCTTCTTGGTCTCCACGAAGTTGCCCACGTGCGAGCCCTCCGCCAGCACCGTGCCCGGACGCAGGCGCGAGAACGGGCCGATGTCGGCCGCGCCGTCGCTGACCACGCCTTCCAGGTCGCAGTGCGGCTTGACCACGGTACCGGCGGCCAGCGTGACGTCCTTGAGCCGGGTGAACGGCCCGATGCTGACTCCGTCGCCCAGTTCGACCCTGCCTTCGAGGATCACGTTGACGTCGATCTGCACGTCGCGCCCCACCGTGACCGTGCCCCGGATATCCAGCCGCGCCGGATCGATCACGCGTGCGCCCTGCGCGCACAGCGCGCGCACTTCGCGCAGCTGCCAGGCCCGCTCCAGCTGCGAGAGCTGCCAGGGATCGTTGGCCCCTTCCGCCTCCTGGGCGTCCTCCACGAAGGCCATGTCGGCCGGGGTGTAGTCCGCCGCGGCCGACGCGAACACGTCGGTCAGGTAGTACTCGCCCTGCGCATTGCTGTTGGACAGCTGCGACAGCCACGTACGCAGCGCGGTCGACTCGGCGGTGATGATGCCGGTGTTGATGGTGCGGATGGCCAGCTGCTCATCGCTCGCATCCTTCTGCTCGACGATGGCGGCGACCTTGCCTTCGGCATTGCGCACGATGCGGCCGTAGCCGGTCGGGTTGAGCATGTCGGCCACCAGCACCGCCAGCCGACCCTGCTGGGACAGCAGGTGGCGCAGCGTGTCGGCGCGGATCAGCGGCACGTCGCCGTACAGCACCAGCACGGTGGCGGCTTCGGGCACCTGCGGCATGGCCTGCTGTACCGCGTGGCCGGTGCCCAGCTGCTGGCTCTGTTCGGCCCACTGCAGGTCCGGCTGGTCGGCGAACGCCGTGCGCACCGCCTCGCCACCGTGGCCGTACACCACATGGATCGCGTCGGGCTGGAGCTGGCGCGCGGTGTCGATCACATGCGCGAGCATCGGCCGCCCGGCGATCGGCTGCAGCACCTTGGGCAGGGCGGACTTCATGCGCTTGCCAGCGCCGGCGGCGAGGATGATGACGTGCAGGGCTTGGGTCATGGACAGAGGCGTGATCGACGGGTGTGGCTGCGATTCTATGACGCGCGCGGTCAACGTGCTGCCAATGCACGGCACCGGCCGGAAACAACAACGCCGGCACTGGGCCGGCGTCGTCGGTTGTTACGGGCGCTCCCCTCAGTGCTTGAGGGTCTTGCGCAGGCGCTCCAGCGCCTGCAGCTGCACCACTGCCTCGGCCAGCTTCTGCTGGGCCTCGGCCACTTCCATCGCCTCACCGCGGTTGGCGAGGATGCGCTCGGCTTCTTCCTTGGCCTTGCGGACCGAGGCTTCGTCGATGTCCTGCGCGCGGATGGCAGTGTCGGCCAGCACGGTCACGACCTGCGGCTGCACCTCGAGGATGCCGCCGGAGATGGCGAAGTCCAGCTGCTCGCCCGTCTGCAGGGTGACCACCACCTTGCCCGGCTTGAGCCGGGTGATCAGCGGGGCATGCTTGGGCGCGATGCCCAGTTCGCCAAGCTCACCCGTGGCCACGACCAGAGTCGCTTCACCACGGAAGATTTCCTGCTCGGCGCTGACGATGTCGCAACGGATGGTGCTCATGATCAGGCCTTCTCAGCCATCTTCTTGGCCTTCTCGACCGCTTCTTCGATGCTGCCGACCATGTAGAACGCCTGCTCCGGCAGGTGGTCGTACTCGCCATCGACGATGGCCTTGAAGCCACGGATGGTGTCCTTCAGCGACACGTACTTGCCCGGCGAGCCGGTGAACACTTCGGCCACGTGGAACGGCTGGCTGAAGAAACGCTCGATCTTGCGGGCGCGGGTCACGGCCTGCTTGTCTTCTTCGGACAGTTCGTCCATGCCCAGGATGGCGATGATGTCCTTCAGTTCCTTGTACTTCTGCAGGGTCTGCTGGACACGCTGGGCGGTGTCGTAATGCTCGTGGCCGATGACCAGCGGGTCCATCTGGCGGCTGGTCGAATCCAGCGGATCCACCGCCGGGTAGATACCCAGCGAGGCGATCGAACGCGACAGGGTCACGGTCGAATCCAGGTGGGCGAAGGTGGTCGCCGGCGACGGATCGGTCAAGTCATCGGCAGGCACGTAGACGGCCTGGATCGAGGTGATCGAGCCGTTCTTGGTCGAGGTGATGCGCTCCTGCAGGACGCCCATTTCCTCGGCCAGGGTCGGCTGGTAGCCCACCGCGGACGGCATGCGACCCAGCAGTGCCGACACTTCGGTACCGGCCAGGGTGTAACGGTAGATGTTGTCGACGAACAGCAGCACGTCCTTGCCCTTGCCGTTCTCGTCCTTCTCGTCGCGGAAGTATTCGGCCATGGTCAGGCCGGTCAGCGCGACGCGCAGGCGGTTGCCCGGCGGCTCGTTCATCTGGCCGTACACCATCGCGACCTTGTCCAGGACGTTGGAGTCCTTCATCTCGTGGTAGAAGTCGTTGCCCTCACGGGTACGCTCACCCACGCCGGCGAACACGGACAGGCCGCTGTGCGCCTTGGCGATGTTGTTGATCAGTTCCATCATGTTGACGGTCTTGCCGACGCCGGCGCCGCCGAACAGGCCGACCTTGCCGCCCTTGGCGAACGGGCACATCAGGTCGATGACCTTGATGCCGGTTTCCAGCAGTTCGGTGGCCGGGGACTGGTCTTCGTACGACGGGGCGCCACGGTGGATTTCCCACGTGTCGCTGGCGGTCACCGGACCGGCTTCGTCGATCGGACGGCCCAGCACGTCCATGATGCGGCCCAAGGTGCCTGCACCGACCGGCACCGAGATGGCGCGTTCGGTGTTGGTGGCCACCAGGTTGCGCTTCAGGCCGTCGGTGGAGCCCAGCGCGATGCAGCGGACCACGCCGTCACCGAGCTGCTGCTGCACTTCGAGCGTGATTTCGGTGTTGTCCACCTTCAGCGCGTGGTACACCTTCGGCACCGATTCACGCGGGAACTCGACGTCGACGACGGCGCCGATGATCTGAACGATCTTGCCCTGACTCATTGCTGCATCCTCTAAATGTGTGCTTTGAACGAACGCGGTCAGACTGCTGCCGCGCCGCCGACGATTTCCGAAATTTCCTGGGTGATCGCTGCCTGGCGCGCCTTGTTGTAGACGAGCTGCAGGGTTCCGATCAGCTTGTTCGCGTTGTCGCTGGCCGACTTCATCGCCACCATGCGTGCCGCATGTTCGGAGGCGACGTTTTCCAGAACCGCCTGGTACACCAGCGACTCGACGTAACGCGTCATCACGTGCTCGAGCACGGTCGCGGCGTCGGGTTCGTACAGGTAGTCCCAGTCGTGATGCGCGACCTGCTTCTCGGCGGCCGGCAACGGCAGCAGCTGGTCGAAGCTGGCCTTCTGCGTCATCGTGTTGATGAAGCGGTTGTAGACCAGGTACACGCGGTCGACCTTGCCTTCGGTGAACGCATCCAGCATCACCTTGATCACACCGATCAGCTGTTCCAGGTGCGGAACATCGCCCATGTGGGTGACGCTGCCCACCATGTTGACCTTGACCCGGCGGAAGAAGGTGGAGGCCTTCTGGCCCACCGTCACCACATCGATCTCGGCACCCTTTTCCTGGTACTGGCGGACTTCGCCCAGCATCTTGCGGAACAGGTTGTTGTTCAGGCCGCCGGCCAGACCGCGATCGGACGAGATCACGATGTAACCGACGCGCTTGACCTCGTCACGCTGGACCAGGAACGGATGCTGGTAATCGGTGCTGGCCTGGGCCAGGTGACCGATCACCTGCTTCATCGCCTGCGCATACGGACGCGACGTCTTCATCCGCTCCTGCGCCTTGCGGATTTTGGAGGCCGAGACCATTTCGAGCGCGCGGGTCACCTTGCGGGTGTTCTGCACGCTCTTGATCTTGGTTTTGATTTCGCGTCCGCTAGCCATCTTTGATTCCCGTAGAGCGGGGCTCTGCCCCGCTGCATTCAACGGTGTGGCAGGGCAAGGCCCCGCCACACATGCGCCTTACCAGCTGCCGGTGGTCTTGAACTCGGCGATGCCCTGCTTGAAGGCCGCTTCGATGTCGTTGTCCCAACCGCCGGTGGCGTTGATCTTGTTGATCAGCTCGCCCTGGGTGTTGGCGAAGTGCGCGTGCAGGCCCTCTTCCAGCGCCAGCAGCTTGTTGACCGGCACGTCGTCGAGGTAACCCTCGTTGACGGCGTAGATGGTCAGCGCCTGGTTGGCGATCGACATCGGGGCGTACTGCTTCTGCTTCATCAGCTCGGTGACGCGCTGACCGCGCTCGAGCTGCTTGCGGGTGGCTTCGTCCAGGTCGGAAGCGAACTGCGCGAACGCCGCCAGCTCACGGTACTGGGCCAGCGAGATGCGGATGCCGCCCGACAGCTTCTTGATGATCTTGGTCTGGGCTGCACCACCGACGCGCGACACCGAGATACCGGCGTTCACGGCCGGGCGGATGCCGGAGTTGAACAGATCGGTTTCCAGGAAGATCTGGCCGTCGGTGATCGAGATCACGTTGGTCGGCACGAACGCCGAGACGTCACCGGCCTGGGTTTCGATGATCGGCAGCGCGGTGAGCGAGCCGGTCTTGCCCTTGACGGCACCGTTGGTGAACTTCTCCACATACTCTTCCGAGACGCGGGCTGCGCGCTCGAGCAGGCGGGAGTGCAGGTAGAACACGTCACCCGGGTAGGCTTCACGGCCCGGCGGACGCTTCAGCAGCAGCGAGATCTGGCGGTAGGCCACGGCCTGCTTGGACAGATCGTCGTACACGATCAGGGCGTCTTCGCCGCGGTCCATGAAGTACTCACCCATGGTGCAGCCCGAGTAGGCGCTGATGTACTGCATCGCGGCCGATTCGGACGCGGTCGCAGCGACCACCACGGTGTGGGCCAGGGCGCCGTTCTCTTCCAGCTTGCGCACGATGTTGGCCACGGTCGAGGCCTTCTGGCCGATCGCGACGTACACGCACTTGATGCCGGTGCTCTTCTGGTTGATCACCGCATCGATGGCCAGGGCGGTCTTGCCGGTCTGGCGGTCACCGATGACCAGCTCGCGCTGGCCGCGGCCGATCGGGATCATCGAGTCGACGGACTTGTAACCGGTCTGCACCGGCTGGTCGACCGACTTGCGCCAGATCACGCCCGGGGCAACACGCTCCACCGGTGCGGTGGCCTGCGCGGCGATCGGGCCCTTGCCGTCGATCGGCTCGCCGAGCGCGTTGACCACGCGACCCAGCATTTCCGGACCGACCGGCACTTCGAGGATGCGGCCGGTGGTCTTGGCGACATCGCCTTCGCGCAGCTGCTGGTAGTCACCCAGGACCACGGCGCCGACCGAGTCGCGCTCCAGGTTCAGGGCCAGGGCGAAGGTGTTGTTCGGCAGTTCGATCATTTCGCCCTGCATCACGTCGGCCAGACCGAAGATGCGCACGATGCCGTCGGACACGCTGGTCACGGTGCCTTCGTTGCGCGATTCCGCGGCCAGCTTGACCTTCTCGATGCGGTTCTTGATCAGTTCGCTGATTTCGGAGGGGTTGAGCGTGGTTGCCATCGTCAAGTCCTAGTGCCGGCGGTCACGCCGGACGTTAAATGAATTCAGTTAGCGAGCGCGGTCTGCAGGCGCGACAGCTTGCCCTTGAGCGAGCCATCGATCACCACGTCGCCAGCGTCGATCACCGCACCGCCGATCAGCGAAGCATCGATCGCGGTGGTGACGTCGACCTCTTGGCCGAAGCGCTTGCGCAGCGCGGCCTTGATGGCGTCCAGTTCAGCGGTGGACAGCTCGGCGGCCGAGGTCACCGTGGCCTTGACCACGTGTTCGGCTTCAGCGCGCAGCTGGTCATACATGCCTGCGATTTCCGGCAGCAGCGGCAGACGGTGTGCTTCGGCCAGGATGGCCAGGAAGCGACCGAAGGCCTCGCTGGACGATTCCGGCACCAGCAACGCGACGGCATCGGCGCGGTCCAGCTCCGGGTTCGACAGCAGGGCCGACACGCGCGGATCGGCGGCTACGTGGGCGGAGAACGCAAGCGCGTCCGACCACGGCGCGAACGTGCCTTCGTCGCGCGCGGTCGCGAACGCGGCGCGGGCATACGGGCGTGCAAGCGTGAGGGCCTGGCTCATCGATCAGATCTCCGAGGCCAGCTCGTCGAGCAGCGCCTTGTGGGCGTTGGCGTCGATTTCGCGCTTGAGCAGCTTTTCGGCACCGCTCACGGCCAGCACGGATACCTGCTTGCGCAGCTCTTCGCGGGCACGGTTGGCGGCAGCCTCGATTTCAGCGTGGGCCAGATCTTTCTGGCGGGTCGCTTCGGCGATGGCTTCATTCTTGGCGGCTTCAACGATCTGATTGGCGCGCGCGTGGGCCTGGTCGATGATCTCGTTGGCCTTGCCGCGTGCATCCTTCAGTGCTTCGTTGACCTTTTCCTGCGCCTGGGCCAGATCCTTCTGGCTGCGGTCGGCAGCGGCGAGGCCTTCAGCGATCTTCTGCTGGCGCTCTTCGATGGCATTCATCAACGGCGGCCAGATCTTGGTCGCGATGATCCAGATCAGACCGGCAAAAGCCAGTGCCTGGGCAACGAGGGTAAAACCGATATCCATGGGGTTCGCTCAATCGGGGGTGACGGGGTGGATGGGCCGCCGAAGCGGCGCATCCGATCCTTCATCCGCGACCAGGCGCACAAGGCGCCTGATCGTTTCGCTGTTGCTGGATCAGCCAGCAACTGCCGGCAGGCGTGCAACGAACTCGCCGATCGTCGGGTTGGCGAAGGCCAGCAGCAGGCCAACGGCGACCGAGATGATGAACGCGGCGTCGATCAGGCCGGCGGTGATGAACATGCGGACCTGCAGGACCGGAATCAGTTCCGGCTGGCGGGCAGCCGATTCCAGGAACTTACCGGACATGATGGCCAGACCAAGACCGGCACCCAGCGCGGCCAGGCCGATCATGATGCCGACGGCGAGGACGGTGGAGCTCTGGACTTGGGCGAGGTTGGTCAGGACGGCGAGGTACATGGTTTTCTCCTGGAACTTTGAATAGCTAAGGGTTTAGAAACAAACGGATGAAGGGTGAAGCGAAAACTCAGTGAGCGTCTTCCGACAGGCTCAGGTACACGATGGACAACATCATGAAGATGAAGGCCTGCAGCGGAATCACCAGCAGATGGAACAGCATCCAGCCCAGGCCGAATGCACCGCCTGCGATGGCGCCGGCAATACCCGCGCTGCCCAGCACCCAGATCAGCAGGAAGACGATTTCGCCGCCGAACATGTTGCCGAACAGTCGCATCGCCAGCGAGATCGGCTTGCTGAGCCACTCGACGATGTTGAGGATCAGGTTGAACGGCAGCATCCACTTGCCGAACGGTGCGGTCAGGAATTCCTTGGTGAAGCCACCCAGGCCCTTGGCACGCAGCGCGAAGAACAGCATCAGGAAGAACACGCTGATCGACATGCCCAGCGTGGCATTGACGTCGGCGGTCGGGACCGGCTTCCAGTACGGAATGCCAAGCGCTTCCAGCGGAAGGGCGATGAAATCGGCCGGGATCATCTTGATGAGGTTCATCAGGAGGATCCAGAAGAAGATCGTGATGGCGATCGGGGTCACCAGCTTGCTGGTGCCGTGGTAGGTGTCCTTGGCCTGGCGGTCAACGAACTCCAGGCAGATCTCCACGAACGCCTGCCACTTGCCCGGCACGCCGGCCGTGGCCTTGCGGGTTGCCATCCAGAAGCCAAACACCATCAACAAACCCATCAGGACCGAAGTCACAATGGTGTCGACGTGAATCGCCCAGAACCCACCTTCCTGCATATGGAAGGTCAGGTTGTGCAGGTGATGTTGGATGTAGGAGGTGGGTGTAAGCGCCTCGCCTGCCATGTGTCCGGAACCTTAGAGTTTAAAAATGAATGGGGATCAGTGCCTGGCCAGTGCCAGGGCCTGAAAGGTCAGTCCGATGATGATTCCGGCCAGCAGCGCCAGTCCAGGCAGCTTGAAGACCAGGATGCTCACCACCAGCACGACAACAAGCAGTGCCAGTTTTGCCGCCATGCCGAGCACCAGCCTCAGCAGGGCCGAGCCGGCCGGGCGCACGCGTCCGTCCAGCCCCATCCGTGCAACGAACCAGCCCCCCGCCGTAACCGCCACGCCGGAGGCCAACGCCCCGAGGGCGGCCTTCGGGCCTGCCAGCAGCAGGAGGACCACGGCCAGGACAGCCACTGCGACCAGCGGGTAGACCGCGGCGCGCAGCATCAGTCGCCGACCCGCTTCAACGGAGTTCAGCACACGATTGTCCTGCATGTTGATGGAAAGAAGGGCCGAGGCCGCAAACACTATTGCCTCGTCGAGCCCCCGAATTATAGCAACGGGACAATTTGCGAGACAACCGCCCCCTGTTCATCCCGGATGACGCAAGTTGCTGCATCGCCAAAGATTTTGGCCCGGCAGGGCGGTCCAGGCCCATGGAAGCAACCCCCAATTCATGTCGCGCCGCAGCATATTGAACTTTGGTCGCACCGACGGGTCTCACTGATCGGCCTGTCGTTCAATCCTCGTCGACGCCCCTGAAGCAGGCTGGTACCGGGTGGCCCCGAACTCTCTCCGGGGCCGCTCTTTTTCCCGGCCCCGGCACTCTACCGTCTTCATCCCGCCCGTGCGCATCCCCGGGCGCGCCTGCCGCAACGGAATCGCGGCGAAAACCGGCCATCGGTGGGCCTGGACGGGCACCGGCGCTGCATGAACGGTACACATGCCGTCCACCATACGTTCACGAATGGTGGACGCCGCGGTGGGCAGAGTGCTTCCACTTATTCAGACATCACCGCAAGGACACCCACACGATGCGCCTGCTTCCCCTGCTCGCCCTGCCGCTGGCCATGGCCGCCCTCACCCACGCCACCACCGCGAGCGCGGCCGAGGGTGATGACCGCTTCGCGCTGCGCCTGGGCGCGATGAACATCGACTCGGACAACACCATCCGCGGCAACACCACGGTGCTGGGCCAGGATGTTGGCTTCTCTGAAGATTTTGGCCTGGGCGGCAAGGAGTGGGAGCCGCGCATCGACGGCCTGTTCCGCATCAGCGACCGCCAGCGCCTGCTGTTCAACTACTTCAAGTACGACAAGGATCGCCGCGAGACGCTCAACGACGGCATCAGCTTCGGCGGCGAGACCGTGCCGGCCGGCAGCTTCGTGAAGGGTGAGCTGAAGTACCAGGTGGCCAGCCTGGTGTACGACTACTCGGTGGTGGACACCGAGAAGTTCGACCTCGGCCTGCAGCTGGGTGCCGAATACGCGAAGGTCAGCACCAAGGCCTACGCCGACCTGGGTACCGTGTATGAAGGGACGTTCCTGGACGAGAAGGCCGACGGCGTTGCGCCGGTGGTGGGCGCACGCTTCACCGTGACCCCGTCCGAGAAGTGGATGATCACCGCGCAGGGCCAGTACCTCAACACCAAGTGGGGCAACTTCGACGACTACGACGGCGACCTGAGCCGCGCCAACGTCATCGTCGACTACCGCTTCACCGACAACTTCGGCATCTTCGCCGGCTACGACTGGTTCAAGCTGGACGTGGACCAGACCGGCAGCGATGGCACCATCGGCCTGAAGCAGGAGTTCAAGGGCCCGGTGGCCGGCATCAGCGTTTCGTTCTGATCCAACCGCGTTGGTTGGTTGTGTTACCGCACGAAAAACCCGGCGAAAGCCGGGTTTTTTGTTGATGGAGCAGCGGACTAACAGTCCGCTCTACCAGTCCGCTCTACCGAGATGAAGAAACCCGGCGTTCGCCGGGTTTCTTTTTATTTCTTTTTCGGGATGTACAGATCGGTGATGGTGCCGTCGTAGATCTCCGCGGCCATCGCCACCGATTCGCTCAGCGTCGGGTGGGCGTGGATGGTGTGGCCGATGTCCTCGGCTTCCGCGCCCATCTCGATCGCCAGGCCGATCTCGGCCAGCAGGTCGCCGGCGTGCACGCCGACGATCGCGCCGCCGATGATGCGGTGGGTTTCCTCGTCGAAGATCAGCTTGGTGAAGCCTTCGGTACGACCGATGCCGATCGCGCGACCGCTGGCGGCCCACGGGAACTTGGCGACGCCGACCTTCAGGCCCTGCGCCTTGGCTTCAGTCTCGGTCACGCCGACCCACGCGATTTCCGGGTTGGTGTAGGCCACCGACGGAATCACCCGCGCCACCCACTCCTTCTTCTCGCCCGAGGCCACTTCCGCGGCCAGCTTGCCCTCATGCGTAGCCTTGTGGGCCAGCATCGGGTTGCCGACGATGTCGCCGATGGCGAAGATGTGCGGCACGTTGGTGCGCATCTGACGGTCCACCGGGATGAAGCCACGCTCGGTGACACCCACGCCGGCCTTCTCGGCGCCGATCTTCTTCCCGTTCGGCGAACGGCCCACGGCAACCAGGACGCGGTCGAAGGTGCCCTGCTCCAGGCCCGGCTTCTCGCCTTCGGCGGCGGCGTCGAAGGTCACCGTGATGCCCTTCTTGTCCGCACTCACGCCGGAGGCCTTGGTCTTCAGGTGGACCTCGACGCCCTGCTTCTTCAGGCGGTCGGCCAGCGGCTTGACCAGGTCCTTGTCGGCGCCCGGCATCAGCTGGTCCATGAACTCGACCACCGTGACCTTGCTGCCCAGCGCCGCATACACCGTCGCCATTTCCAGGCCGATGATGCCGCCACCCACTACCAGCAGCGAACCCGGCACGTCGGCCAGCTCCAGCGCATCGGTGGAATCCATCACGCGCTTGTCGTCCCACGGGAAGTTCGGCAGCTTCACCGCCTGCGAACCGGCCGCGATGATGCACTTCTCGAAGCGCAGCAGCTGGGTCTTGCCGTCGTCGCCGACGATCTCCAGCTCGTTGGCCGAGACGAACGTCGCCACGCCCTGCACGGTGCGCACCTTGCGCTGCTTGGCCATGCCGGACAGGCCCTTGGTCAGCTGGGTGACCACTTTTTCCTTGTAGCCGCGCAGCTTGTCCAGGGTGATCTTCGGCGCACCGAAGTCCACGCCGAACTCACCGGCATGGGCTACTTCGTCGATCACCGCCGCCGCGTGCAGCAGCGCCTTGGACGGAATGCAGCCCACGTTGAGGCAGACGCCGCCGAGGCTGGCGTAGCGCTCGATCAGCACGGTGTCCACGCCCAGGTCGGCCGAGCGGAACGCGGCGGTGTAGCCGCCCGGACCCGCACCCAGCACCACCATGGCGCACTCGATATCGGCCGGCTTGCCGGAGGACAGCGCCGGCTGCGGCGCGGCCGGTTCGGCCGGGGCGCGGTGCGACGGGGTCACCGGCGGCTTGCTGGCCGGGGCATCCGCCTTCGGCGCGGCGGCCGGAGCAGCGGGCGCGGCGGCCTCGCCTTCGGCCTCCAGCAGCAGCACCACGTCGCCCTCGGAGAGGTTGTCGCCGAGCTTGACCTTGATTTCCTTGACCACACCGGCGGCCGAGGACGGCACTTCCAGGGTTGCCTTGTCCGATTCCAGCGTGACCAGGCCCTGGTCCTTCTTCACCGTGTCACCCACGGCAACCAGCAGTTCGATCACCGGGACACCGCTGTAATCGCCGATGTCGGGAACCTTGATTTCAATAGCGGCCATTCGTGTTCTCCTGGTGCTCAGCCGGCGGTGCCGGCGAGCAGTTGCTGCAGTTCGTCGAGCGACTCGTCCAGATCCTTCCAGCGACGGTCGAGCTTCTTTTCCTTGGTGTCGCTGGCTTCGATCAGCAGCGCCACCTGTTTCATCATCAGCTTGCCGGCGCCGCACTCCCAGCGCGGACCGCTATACCGCTCGCCGTCCACCAGGAAGGACACCACTTCACCGTCGCCGACCGGCGCCTTGCGCTCGGCCGGTACCGCCGAATCGAGCGCGGCACGCCAGTTGCGCATCAGGCGCTGTGCCAGCGCGGCCGGAATGGCCACCTGGTACTGGTCCGGCTCCTGGTCCACGCGCAGCTCAAGACCCCCGCTGCGGGCACTGTTGTTCCAGTTGTACACGCGCTTGTCGGCCTTGCTGTAGCGCAGCGTCCATTCCTGGTCCTGGGTGCCGGGCAGCAATGCCACGCCGGTTTCGACCCCGCCCGTGGGCAGGACCACCAGCGACAGCGCCGGCTGTGCCTTGCCCTCGAACAGGGTTTCCACGGCCTGGCCGTAGTTGCCTACCGCCGGCGGCCAGCCGCGGCCGAGATCGGTCGTGCACGCGGCCGATGCGCCGGGCGCAACGACCCACCCCATCAGGGCAACCACGCAGAGCCGGGCCACGCCCGGCCGCATTGCCCGCGGCTGCCTCACAGCAGCACGCGCCGCATGTCGGCCAGCACCTGCGACAGGTACGTGGTGAAGCGGGCGGCCAGCGCACCATCGATGACGCGGTGGTCGTAGCTCAGCGACAGCGGCAGCATCAGCTTCGGAGCGAATTCCTTGCCGTTCCAGACCGGCTGGATCGAGGACTTGGACACTCCCAGGATGGCCACTTCCGGCGCATTGACGATCGGGGTGAACGCGGTGCCGCCGATGCCGCCCAGCGAGCTGATCGAGAAGCAGCCGCCGCTCATGTCGGCCGGGCCGAGCTTGCCGTCGCGGGCCTTCTTGGCCAGTTCGCCGGATTCCTGCGCGATCTGCACCACGCCCTTCTTGTCGACGTCGCGGATCACCGGCACGACCAGGCCGCTCGGCGTATCGGCCGCGAAGCCGATGTTGAAGTACTTCTTCAGGGTCAGGTTCTCGCCGCTGGCATCCAGCGAGGCGTTGAACTCGGGGAACTTCTTCAGCGCCGCGGCGCTGGCCTTGACCAGGAACGCGAGCATGGTGAGCTTGATGCCGGCCTTCTCGTTTTCCTTGTTCAGGGCCACGCGCAGGGCCTCCAGTTCAGTGATGTCGGCCTGCTCGAACTGGGTGACGTGCGGGATCATCGCCCAGTTGCGGGCCAGGTTCGCGCCGGAGATCTTCTTGATGCGCGACAGCGGCTGCACCTCGATCTCACCGAACTTGCTGAAGTCGACCTTCGGCCATGCCAGCAGGTTCAGACCACCCCCGGCCGCCACGGTGCCGCCGGTGGCTGCGCCGCCGCCGGTCAGGGCCGATTTGACGAACTTCTGCACGTCGCCCTTGGTGATGCGGCCGCCCTTCTCGGTGCCGCTCAGCTGGTTGAGGTCCACGCCCAGTTCGCGCGCGAACACACGCACCGCGGGGGAGGCGTACGGGACCTTCTGCGGCAGCACGCTGTCCGCGTTGAACTGCACCGGCGGGCTGCTCGGGGCGCCCGCAGACGGCGCGGCAGCGGCCGGGGCCGGCTGTGCCGGCTTGGCGGCGGCCTGCTCGATCTCACGGGCGGCCAGGCGGTCCGGCTCGGCGGGGGCAGCCACCGGCTCCACCTTGGTGGCGGTCTCGGCGGCGTCGACCTTGGCAGCCGGGGCCGGGGCGGCGGCGGCGGCCGGTTTGGCCTCGCCTTCGCTGACCTCGATCAGGGCCACGACCTTGCCCTCGGAGAGGTTGTCGCCGATCTTGACCTTGATTTCCTTGACCACGCCAGCCACCGAGGACGGCACTTCCATCGTGGCCTTGTCGGATTCCAGCGTCACCAGACCCTGGTCCTTCTTGACGGTATCACCAACGGCGACAAGCACCTCGATTACCGGGATATCGCTGTAGTCACCGATATCGGGGACAAGTGCTTCCTTGATTTCGGCCATGGGGATAACTCCGGCAATCTGGTGTAGGGAATCGCCTATTGTGGGGGCATGAGGCGTCAGCGCCAACCAGCTTGCGCAATTTTCAATCGATCTGTCCCGGGACAGCCTGTTGCAGCGGCTGCGTAGCGTGCAATCCGGGGCGTACACCCGGGTGCCGCAGGCTGTTCCAGTCGGTACCGTATTGTCTTCGCTGTCCTGCCGCGCCCATCGGCTCAGCCGCCCAGGACATCGGCCAGCGGCTGCCACGCGGCCTGCAGCCGCGGCAATGGCCAGGCCGCATTGGCCGGGCTGGTCGACGGCAGTGACCACACCGGCAGCGACAGACCCCGTGCGCCCAGCGCCGGTTGGACCCAGCGCAGGAAGGCCCGGTGCGCGGTGCCCCCGTTGCAGGCCACCGCGCGCACGGACGGCAGCCGCTCGATCAGCGCAGGCACCGCATTGGCGACCTCGCTGCCGCGCACGATCGCCGCATCCAGGCTGCCGCGGCGCTCACAGGCACCGATCACATCCCACAGGCCGACACCGGCCGCCTGCACCGCGTGCAGCCGCGCGGCATACGGCAGGGTCGCATCGATGCCGGTCAACGCGCCCATCAGCGGCCAGAAGCGATTGCGCGGATGCGCGTAGTACTGCGCCGCCTGCAGCGACGCAACGCCGGGCATCGAGCCGAGCACCAGCACGCGGCAATCCGGTGCAACCTGCGCGGCAAGACCGATACAGCGGGTCAATTCCGTCACACCGCCTCCAGATGCGTGAATGTCGAGCGTTGCATGATCGCGCGCCACCACGGCGATTTCGCGCTGCTCGCTGAACGCAACAAACTAATTTTTAACGTGCGTCGGATTCGATTCATGTTGAGAGGACTACGTTTGCCTCGCCCCGATGCACGGGGTCCAGAACAAAAAAAGACCTGAGGAGATTCCCCCATGCGCTCCATCCGTACCCTGACCCTGGCTACCCTGACTGCACTTGCCTTCGCACCTGCCGCCTTCGCGCAGGACAGCAGCACCGACACCGCGTCGGGCAAGCATTTTGCCGTTGTCGGCGGCGTTGCGCTGCTGCAGCCGAAGAACGACGCGCTGGAGGGCATCGACAAGGTCGACGGCGGCCCGGCTCCGACCCTGAGCGTCAGCTACTACATCAATGACAACTGGGCCGTTGAACTGTGGGGCGCAGCCGACAAGTTCGACCACCGCGTGCGCGGCAACAACGGCCCGCTGGGCACCGTCGAGCAGCAGCCGATCGCGCTGAGCGGCCAGTACCACTTCGGCCAGGCCGACAATGTGTTCCGTCCGTTCGTCGGCGCCGGTTACTACGAGTCGAACTTCAGCAACGAGAAGCTGGCCAGCGACGTCGGCCACATCGGGCTGGAAACCGCCAAGGGCGCCATCGGCACCGTCGGCGTGGACATGAACATCAACAGCACCTGGTTCGCCCGCGCCGATGCCCGTTACATGCATTCGCGTCCGGAGCTGACCGTCAACGGCGACAGCACCGGCGACAAGGCCAAGCTGGATCCGTGGACCGTGGGCTTCGGTATCGGCGCCCGCTTCTAAGCGCTGCTGTCGGACGTTCTGCAACGGGCCCCTTGTGGGCCCGTTGTTGTTTCTGCTCCCCTTTTTATCTTCTTCGGCTGAAGGCTGTAGGAGCTTTGCGCACGGTTTTCGATCGGATCTGCCGCGAGCGTTGAGGGCCCCGCCGCGGCCGGCAGGCCCCAACGAGGTTCGTCTCGCGATGATGGGAGCGTGTCGGTTCGACGGCTGTAGGAGCCGGGGCGCGGTCTTCGATCAGATCCATCGCGAGCGTTGAGGGCCCCGCCGCGGCCGGCAGGCCCCTATGCAAATGTCCC
>NZ_DAMCID010000026.1:0-46311 GCF_032099025.1 Stenotrophomonas sp. | reverse complement strand
TTCGCTCTGCCAGAGGGCAAGCGGGCTCTTTCGGGTGGCGATGCGCAGGTGTCCATGCGCCCATTATCGCCGGCAGGAAGCGTATCGACCAACGGTCGATGCCTACCGGGGGCACCACCTGCCGCCTGACCCTCCGGGTCCGCCGGCAGGTCACGACCGTGGGTCGTGACCGCGTTACAGGTGTTTCAAATCCTGTTTCAGGCTCGCCACGCAGCGGCGGCTCACTTCCAGCGGCGTCTTGCCATGCCGCAGCACGGCCTGGACCTGGCCTGCGCCATTGCGTCGCAGCTCCACCAGTTCGTGACGCGCCACCAGGCAGTTGCGGTGGATCCGCACGAAGCGGCTGGTGAACTCCTCTTCCAGCGACTTCAGCGATTCCTCGATGAGGTCCTCGCCGCGCGCGTGATGCACCACCACGTACTTTTCCTCGGCCTGCATGTAGTGGATGTCGTCGATCGGGATCAGCCGCAGGCTGCCACGCAGGCGTGCACACAGCAGGGTGCGGGCCTGCGCGCTGGGCGTGCTGGGTTGGCCATTGCGCCCGGCCAGGAACGTGCGCGCACGTTCCAGCGCGGCCGCCAGGCGCTCGGAACGCACCGGCTTCATCAGGTAATCGATCGCGGCCGCCTCGAACGCGGAGAGCGCATGCGCGTCGTAGGCGGTGCAGAACACCACCGCCGGGCGCGGATCGAAGGTGGCCAGGTGACGCGCCGCCTCCAGCCCATCCAGCCCGGGCATGGCGATGTCCAGCAGGACCAGGTCCGGCTGCAGTTCGGCGCATGCATGCAGGGCCTGTTCGCCGTTCTCGGCCTCCGCCACCACCTCGACGCCGGGCTGCTCGGCCAGCAGGCTGCGCAGGCGCTCGCGTGCGAGGGGCTCGTCGTCGGCGATCACCACTTTCAAGCAGGCTTCCTCACTGGACGGGCACGAAGATGTCACAGGCATAGTAGCCGTCGGCCCATGCCCCCGTCATCCGCGCCGCGGGCCCGAACCGCCATGCCAGGCGGTGGGCGATACTGCGCTGGGCATGGCCCGCACCCTGCATGAGCGGCAGCGCGCGGGCGTGTGGGTCCGGCGCCGGGTTCTGGACGCGGATGTGCAGCTGGCCGCCTGCGCAGGAGAGCGCAATGACGATGGTGCCGCCGTCGGGCAGGCGCGAAATGCCATGCAGCACGGCATTTTCCACCAGCGGCTGCAGCACCAGGCGCGGCATCGCCAGCGTCCACGGCAACGGCTCTTCGCGCTGCCACTGCACCTGCAGGCGCTCGCCCAGGCGCAGGGATTCGATCGACAGATAGGCTTCGGCCAGCTCGCACTCGGCCTGCAGCGTGGCGTCGCCGTCGCCTGCCCCCAGTGCGGCGCGGAACAGGTCGGACAGATCCAGTACCGCACGTTCGGCCACCACCGGATCGCGGCGGACCAGGCTGGCAATGAGGTTCATGCTGTTGAACAGGAAGTGCGGGCGGATCCGCGCCTGCAGCGCATCGGCCTGCGCGCGGGCGTTGGCGACGGTCTGCGCGGTCCAGCGGTCGCTCACGTAGAAATAGCGCAGGGCCAACGCCACGATCAACGCGGTGACCGTGGCGCAGCCGAGGGTGAACCGCCAGAAGCCCACCACCCCCGCGAAACCCTGTACGTCGAGCACCGCATACAGCGCATGCACGATGCCGGTGCACAGCGCGGCGATCAACGCGGTCATGCCGACAGCGACCACCGTGCCCGGCCCTTCAGGCAACCGCGACAACGGGGTGCGCGCCGCACACAGGCAGACCGTCACCGCCAGCGCGAGCCACAGCGCCAGCCCGCTGGCGGACAGGAAATCGGACAGGCCCCAGTGGCGGCTGCCGTCCGGTGCCAACGCCACCACCACGACCACCAGTTCGGCCAGGCCGAGCATCGCACCCAGCCGCGGCAGGCGGCACAACTCGGGCAACCAGGGCTGCTGGCGCGGATCGTTCATGGCTCAGGCCGTCGTGAAACGCGCGTCCAGCCAGTCGCCCAACGCCTGCAGCTCGTCGGCGCAGACCTGGTGCGCCATGGGATAGGAATGCCACTCCAGCGGGAAGCCGAGCGCACTCAACGCCTGGGCGGTGTGGGCGGCGATGGGCTGCGGAATCACCGGGTCCTGCGCGCCATGCGCCATGAACACCGGCGGGCGGATGCCATCGGCAACGCGGTTGGCGGCGGCCGCCTCCGGGTCCGGAAGATAGGTGGACAGCGCGATCAGGCCGGCAACCGGCCGCGTCCAGCGCAGCGCCGCACTGAGGATGATGGCGCCGCCCTGCGAGAAGCCGGCCAGCAGGATGCGCTCGGCGGGAATGCCGCGCGCGATCTCCTGCTCGACCAGCGCGTCCAGCGCCTGCACGGATGCGTCCACGCCGGCGGCATCGGCACGCGAGCGGAAATCCATGCTGATGATGTCGTACCACGCACGCATGCGCACGCCGTTGTTGATGGTGATCGGCTGCACGGGCGCGTGCGGGAACACGAAGCGGATCGACGGCCAGTGCGGGCGCAGCAGCTCGGGCACGATCGGTGCGAAGTCGTTGCCGTCCGCGCCCAGGCCATGCAGCCAGATCACGGACCATTGCGGCGCGGGGGCGGTTTCGTTGACGACGGTTTCCAACAGGTGCGACATCGTGCAGCTCCAGTGCTTTCTGGAGGCATTATGCGGGCAGATGGCCCGTGGCAGTCATCGGGGTGTGCGGCGGTGCGGCTCAGTGCCCGGCGCGTTCGGCAGCGGCGCGGCGCAGCTGCGCCGCCCGCACCAGGATCGTCGGCGGGGCCAGCTCCTCGGGAATGTCCATCAGGCCCAGGCGATGCAGCACGTCACCGGCACGGCGCCCGGACGTAAGCGCGACCACGGGAATGGCCAGCACCATGCCGATCACTACTGGTGCCATCCACGCCGCCAGGGCCGGCGACACCGCGTAGGCCAGCACACCCATGAACAGCCCGAACACACTCAGCCCGCCATAGCCGCGGATCAGGGCCGGCCAGGAAATGCCGCCGTCGTCGCGCTGCTGCGCATCCCAGCCCGAGTCCTTGCCGGCCAGCACCTCGGCGACACCGCGCGACTGCACGTACATCACCACCGGTGCCATCAGCGCCGCCAGCACGGTTTCGAGCAGCATCGACACGAACGCGCGGATCCCGCCGCCGCAGCCGCGCCGCTCCACCGGGTCCATCAGCATGGCGATGTAGCCCAGCACCTTGGGCAGCAGCAGCACGGCCATGGTGATCGCGAACATGCGGATCACCTGGGTTTCATCCTGCTGGCGCCAGTACACGCCCGGCGAAAGGTGCAGCATTTCGCTGAAGTCGATACCGCCCTGGAACAGCGGGATCGCGATGCCGATCAGCATCAGCATCGCCCACATCGGCGCGGTGAAGTAGTGGCCGATGCCGATCATCATGTGCATGCGGCTGACCCAGTGCAGGCCCTTGGAGCCGACCACCTTGGCGTGCTGCAGGTTGCCCTGGCACCACCGGCGGTCGCGCACCAGCATGTCGGTCAGGGTCGGCGGACCCTCCTCATAGCTGCCCCGCAGATACGGCACCATATGCGTGGCCCAGCCGCCGCGGCGCATCAGCGCCGCCTCCACGAAGTCGTGGCTGAGCACATGGCCGCCGAATGGCTGCCGGCCGGGCAGCGGAGGCAGGCCGGCGTTGTCGGCGAAGGCCTCGGTGCGGATGACCGCGTTGTGGCCCCAGTAGTTGCTTTCCGCGCCATGCCACCAGGCCACGCCGCGACCGATCACCGGGCCGTACACGCGCCCGCCGAACTGCTGCATGCGGGCGAACAGGGTGCGCCCGCCGATGACCGCCGGCAGCGTCTGGATCAGCCCGACATCCGGGTTGTGTTCCATGCCGGCCACCAGGCGCACGATGGTGTCGCCGGTCATCAGGCTGTCGGCGTCGAGGATCAGCATCTGCGGGTAACCGGCGCCGAACCGGCGCACCCAGTCGGCGATGTTGCCGGCCTTGCGCCCGCTGTTGTCGCCTCGGCGCCGGTAGAACAGGCGCTCATGCCCGCCGACCGCATCGCACAGCTCGGCGAAGGCCTGCTCTTCGGCCGCGCCGATGTCGTCGCGCCGGGTATCGCTCAGCACGAAGAAGTCGAACTGTTCCAGCTGTCCCGTGCTGGCGACCGATTCGTAGATCGCCTGCAATCCCGCCAACAGCCGGCGCGGGTCTTCGTTGTAGGTGGGCATCAACAGCGCGGTGCGGGTATGCACCTGCGGCAGCGGCTGGTCCGGATCGATGCCCAGCTTGTAGCCGCGATCAAACACCGCCGTCAGGAACCCGGCCACGGCACCGGCAAAAGACAGGGCGATCCAGGCGAACAGCGCCACGAACAGCACCAGCAGGCAGCCTTCCAGCACGGTGATGCCATTGGTGGCCAGCACCTTCCACATCATCGCGGTGGCGGCCACGGTCATCGCGGCGGTGCCGCCGAAGATATAGAAGCGGCGCAAGGCGATCATGCGCGGCGCGGTACGCTGGCGACGCACCTGCAGCCGCCCGTCGCGGAAGGTCTGCTCCGGCATGCCCAGCGGGGTTTCGGGGGGCAGCACCGAGCGCCCCGCATCGAGCGTGGCGTTGACTGTCTGCACACTCATGCCTGGCTACCCTGTGCAGCGCGTGTCCAGCCGGCGTTGCCCGGCACCTGATGGGTCATCCCGATCCCGGCGCGCACCCTGGCGCTGCTGTGTCCTGCGTGGGCGTGGCCATGGCCGGTGCCCCGCTGATGTCTGTGACTACCGGAACCCACGAACTCTCCAACCGCTTGGGACGAAAAATGCGGCCCAGCATAGGGGGGCAAATGTAAGCCGGGTGCGAAAGGGGCTTTCGCGGATTCCCCCCCATTCAGCAAATCCGGCCGAGGTCCCCACCCTGCCCAATGCGACAAATAGCCGCAGGCCTTGCGGCACAAGGTTCTGCCCATTCAGCGTGGAGATGCGGGGTAGCCGCCCCCGGTCTGGCAGCGCAGATCGGCGGGCGCCCTCGTTTGGATATGGCCGCAGGCTGTACTGCGCAAACCCGCCCGCCCGTATCGGTCGGGCAAGGGTCCTCGGCAGGCCACCTGGCAAGGCGCAGCGCAGCGCAGGTCAGCGCCACGCCGGCGGGTCAGGCAGGCGTCGCCTCGACGGCGACGTCGGTCTCGACCGGGGGCCGCGCCAGTGCGCGCGAACCCACGTGGGAATACTGCAGCTGTGCCAGCAGATGCTGCGCCTGGGTGGCGATCGGGCACGGCGCGATCCGCGGGCCGGCCTGAGGACGCTCAGGGGACATCACTACACTCGACATGGTCTGTTTTCTCTTGGCATTCCGAATACGCCGCGGGGCTCCCTGCCGCGCGGAATGCGAACCCTATATCAATTTGGGGACGAATGTGTGACGCCACCTTCGCGCCCTCGCGGAGGTGCGTTGCAGCGTCAGGAAACTGGCGCGAAGTACCAGGCAGCAACTATCATGTAAACGTTTTCAACCTCAGTAATCGGATATGGATTCCAACATCGCTTCGTCCTACAGCCCCAAGTGGCAGTTCCGCTTCAACTTCTTCGCCACGCACGGCGCCCCCAGCTCCCCCGCCTTCAAGGCCGCCTACAAAGCGCTGCCGTTCGGCCAGAAGATCAAGGTCAACTTCAACTTCTTCGCCCTGTTCTTCGGCTGCATCTACCTGTTCGTCCTGGGCATGTGGCGCAAGGCGTTGACCATCGTCGGCCTGACCGTGGTGCTCGCCGTGGTGCTGGCCTTCCTGCCCGACGTGATCGGTCGCGGCATGGCCGTCGCCTGGTCACTGCTCATCGCACTCACCACCAACTACAACTACTACCTGGAAAAGGTAAAGGGTGACACCAGCTGGAACCCCTTCCAGGGCATGCGCTGGTAAGCCATTCCTTGTAAATGCCCCCCAAAAGCCCGGTCATGCGACCGGGCTTTTGCGTTCTGGCGCCGCGGCGGGTCAGAACGTCTCCCATGCCTCGGCCGGTGCCGCCACCGCGCGCGACACCGGCGTCCCGCGGCGGGGCGCAGAGCGCGGACCGATCGCCACCGACGCGTCGGTGCGGAAGATCGCCACCGCGGTGCCCAGGTGCTGGGCCTGCTCTTCCATCGCACGGGCGGCAGCGGTGGCTTCTTCCACCAGCGCCGCGTTCTGCTGGGTGGTCTCGTCCATCTGGGTGATGGTCTGGTTGACCTGCTCGATACCGGCGGACTGTTCCTTCGACGCGGCGGAAATTTCGGCCATGATGTCGTTGACCCGGCGCACGCCGGTCACGATCTCCTGCATGGTGCGGCCGGCCGTCTGCACCAGCGCCGAGCCCTCGCTGACGTGCGCGACCGAGTCGTCGATCAGGTGCTTGATCTCCTTGGCGGCACCGGCCGAGCGCTGTGCCAGCGCGCGTACTTCCGTGGCCACCACCGCAAAACCGCGTCCCTGTTCGCCTGCACGCGCCGCTTCCACGGCTGCGTTGAGCGCCAGGATGTTGGTCTGGAAGGCGATGCCATCGATCACCGAAATGATCTCGGCGATGCGCTTGGACGATGACTCGATGCCGGCCATGGTGCTGACCACCTGCCCCACCACGTGCCCGCCCTGCTCGGCGACCTCGGCCGCACCGGCAGCCAACTGGTTGGCCTGCACCGCGTGATCGGCGTTCTGGCGGACCGTGGAGGTCAGCTCCTCCATCGATGCGGCCGTCTCTTCCAGACTGGCCGCCTGCTGTTCGGTGCGACGCGACAGGTCACTGTTGCCCGAGGCGATCTCGCCGGCGGCCAGGTTGATGCTGGCGGTGGCCTGCTGGATGCGGCCGACGATGTCGGTCAGCTGCGTCACGGTGGTATCGGCATCGTCGCGCATGCGTGCGAACACGCCATGGAATTCCCCCTGCATGCGCGCGGTGAGATCGCCGGCGGCGATGGCGCGCAGCAGTGCGGAGATCTGCTGCAGATTGTCGTCGCTGACCTGCATCATGGTGTTGAGGTTTTCCACCATGCCGCGGAAATCATGGTCGAACCGCACCACATCACCGCGCTGGGTGAAGTCGCCCAGCGCGGCCGCGCCGGCCAGGTCGCGGATCTGGGTGTTGATCGCGCGCAGGTTGGTCTTGGTGGTGTCCATCGCGTCGGTGAACGCCGCCTGCTCGCCCGGCAGCCGGTCCATGTCCTGCGACAGGTCGCCGACGGCGTAGCGCTGCATCACCTCGACCAGGCGCCGGGTCACGGCGATGTTGGCGCCGACCAGCTGGTTGGTGTCGTCCACCATGCGCCCGTATTCGCCCGGGAACGCCTGGGCGTCCATGCGGTAGCCGAGCTCACCGGCGTCATGGCGCTGGGCCATCTCGCTCTGCGCGGCCATCACCGCGCGCAGCTGGCCCCGCATGCGCTGCATCGACTCGAGCAGCCGCCCGACCTCATCATTGCGCGGTGGCGGCAACGGCGTATCCAGGCGGCCTTCGGCCACGTCGGCCGACAGGCGTACCGCATCGGCCAGCGGGCGGATCGCCTGCCGGCGCAGCAGCACGTACACGCTCACGCTCAGCACCAGCGCCGCGCCCAGGCCCACCGCCAGGATGATCCACAACAGCGCGCGCGCCTGCGCGGTGATCAGCGCGTACGGCACGATCACGCCCAGGGCGAAGCGTTCCTGGCTGGCGCCGATGCGCAGCGGCACGTAGGCCTTCACGTTGCCGGCGGCGTCGGGCGTGAGCGCCTCGAAGCGCTGGTCAGCGGCGACTGCCGACAGGACCTGCGCGGTCGTGGCGTCATCGCGGCGCGTCCCGATCTGGCTGGCGTCCTGTGCAGCGAGCACGATGCCACCGGGCGAGATCAGCTCCACATGGCCTTCGCCCATCGGACGCAGTGCGGCCAGTCGCTCCTGCAATGCCGCCAGGCCGACGTCCACGGTCACCGCGCCCAGGAACGCGTCGTTGTCGAGCACCGGGGTGGACAGCGTGGTCATCAATACCTGCCTGCCGCCGATCTCGTACTTGTATGGCTCACTCACGGTGGGGCGCTTCAGCGCACGCGGCCGCAGGTACCAGTCGCCATCGCCGGGCACGTCGTAGCCCTTCAATACGTCCTGCACCGGCGCACCGTCCTGCCAGGCCCAGTAGCTCATGAAACGGCCGGTGGCGTCGTGGGCTTCGGCGTTGACGAACGCGGCATCCCTGCCATCGAACGCCTCCGGTTCCCACAGCGTGCCCAACCCCACCCACTCCGGGTGCGACTGCAGCTGCTGCTGCAGGACCTGCGCGGCGGTGACGCGGGTCAGTGTGCCCACCCGGTGCTGCACCACCAGGCTGTCGGCCAGCGCCTGGCTCGTGGAAAACGCGGCGGCGAGGTCGGCACCGACCCGGCGCGACTCCGCCTCGGCCTGGCTTTCCATGGTCCGCCGCGAGGACTCCAGCAGCGCCTGGCTGGCCTCGTGGTAGCTGAGGGCGGCGGTCACGCCGAAGCAGAGCATGGCGATCAGCGCCGTTCCCAGCATCAGCCGATGGGCGATGCTGCCGGGGCGCTTGGACACGGACGAGCGGGACACGGACATGGGGTGTTCCAGGCAGGAGTACAGAACAGCGCACGCCCTTGGGCGCCGCTACGACGTCACGCAGTCCATTGCGGCCCGGTCGGCGCGGTGCAACTCACGCGTGATCCGGGGCAGTGAGCTGGTAGCGGCCCTGGGCTGCCGATGTTGAGGGTCGAATCCTGACCGGGTTCAGTTCAGTGAGCGCTGCCGGACGCGCTTCCGCCGGCCTGCGGGCGTCGCCCGAGCCGCTCCACCAGGGTCTGGCTGGCCGCGTTCAACCCGACCACGTCCACCTGCGCACCGTGCGCGCGCAACTTGAGCAGCACCCGGTCCAACGCGCCCACCGCGCTCAGGTCCCAGAAGTGGGCATGGCTGAGGTCGATGACCACCCGCGGAGGCACGTGCTGGAAATCGATGCTCTCGGCGAACTGCCCGGCCGAAGCGAAGAACACCTGGCCGGTGACCGTGTAGGTGCGCACGCCGTCAGCGTCGTCGTGGTCGTCCACGACCAGCAGCCGGCCGACCTTGCGCGCGAAGAACAGCGCCGACAGCAGCACGCCGGTGAGCACGCCCTTGGCCAGGTCGTGGGTGGCCACCGTCACCACCACCGTCGCCACCATCACCACCGATGAACTCGTCGGATGCAGGCGGAACTCGGCGAAGGAGCGCCAGTGGAAGGTGCCGATGCTGACCATGATCATCACCGCGACCAGCGCCGCCATCGGGATCTGGCGGACCCACTCGGCGCCGTACACCACCAGCAGCAACAGCAACACGCCTGCCCACAGGCACGACAGCCGCCCGCGCCCACCCGAGGAAACGTTGATCACCGACTGCCCGATCATCGCGCAGCCGCCCATCCCGCCGAAGAGTCCGGCGGTGATGTTGGCCAGGCCCTGGCCGGCGCATTCGCGGTTGCGCTGGCTCGGGGTATCGGTCATGTCCTCGACGATCTGCGCGGTCATCATCGACTCGAGCAGGCCCACCACCGCCAGCGTCGCAGACACCGGCAAGAGCAGTTTCAGCGTATCCCAGGTCAGCGGCACGTCCGGGAACAGGAACACCGGCAGGCTGTCGGGCAGCGCGCCCATGTCGCCCACGGTGCGCACGTCCCAGTGCAGCCCGATCGACAGCGCGGTGAGCACCACGATGGCCACCAGCGGCGACGGCACCGCCCGGGTCAGCCGCGGCAGCAGATAGATGATGGCCAGGCCCGCGGCGCATACCGCCCACACCTGCCAGGCGCGTCCGATCAGCTCGGGCATCTGCGCCAGGAAGATCAGGATGGCAAGGGCGTTGACGAAGCCGGTGATGACCGAGCGCGATACGAAACGCATCAGTGCCCCGAGTTTCAGCGCGCCGGCCAGTATCTGCAGCAACCCGGCGAGGAGGGTCGCCGCCAACAGGTACTGCAGGCCGTGGTCCTTGACCAGGTCGACCATCACCAGCGCCATGGCACCGGTGGCGGCCGAGATCATGCCCGGTCGCCCACCGGCGATCGCGGTGACTACCGCGATGCAGAACGAGGCATACAGGCCGACCTTGGGGTCGACGCCGGCGATGATGGAGAAGGCGATGGCCTCGGGAATGAGCGCCAGCGCAACGACGGTGCCGGACAGCAGGTCACCGCGGAGGTTGCCGAGCCATTGCTGGCGCAGCGGGTACGAAACGGGCATGGGCAGAACTCGGTGCGCCGACGATCAGCGGCGCGCAGGATACCCCACCGCCGCAGGCTGGGATATGGGCGGCCGGGGACGGCCGCCCCCGGCATCACGCGCTGCCGAACATGGCGCGGACGCTGCGCAGCAGCTCGTTGACGCTGAACGGCTTGGGCAGCAACGACATGCCTTCGCCCAGGAACTCGTTGCGCACCACCGCGCTCTCCGTATAGCCGGTGATGAACAGCACCGGCAGAGTCGGGCGCAGCACACGGGCGGCGTCGGCCAGGTCGCGGCCGTTCATGCCCGGCAGGCCCACATCGGAGAGCAGCAGCTGGATCTCGCGGTCGGAATGCAGCTCCAACAGGGCCTGCTGCGCGTTGGTGGCTTCCACCACCAGGTAACCGGCCTCGATCAGCATTTCGCGGACCATCGTGCGCACCGAATCGGTGTCGTCCACCAGCAGGATCCGCTCGGCATGCCCGCGCTGGATCTGCACCGGCGCGGCCGTCTCTTCAACGGCCAGCAGCCGGCCTTCCGGCAGCAGCAGCTCGATCTCGGTGCCCTCGCCCGGCTCGCTGGCGATGCGGGCACTGCCCCCGGACTGGCGCGCGAACCCGTAGGTCATCGACAAACCCAGGCCGGTGCCCTCGCCCTGCGGCTTGGTGGTGAAGAACGGCTCGAATACCTTGGTCAGCAGCTCCAGCGGAATACCGCTGCCGTTGTCGATCACCTTGACGCTGATGTAGTCACCGGGCGACAGCTCATGGTCGCGCTCGATGTGCGCACGACCGGCGCGGACCCGGATCAGCCCCTGCCCGGCCAGCGCGTCGCGCGCGTTGATGACCAGGTTGAGCATCACATTCTCGAACTGGTTGGGGTCGGCCACCGCAACCAGCGGTTCGGTTCCCAGCTCCAGCTCCAGCTCGATGTTCTCGCCGATCGAGCGCAGCAGCATGTCTTCCAGCGAGCGCACGCGGGCGACCACGTCGAACGTCTGCGGGTCCAGCGGCTGCTTGCGCGCGAAGGCCAGCATGCGCTGGGTCAGCGCCGCCGCGCGGTGTGCCGACGCGGTGGCGATGTCCACATAGCGGCTGGCCTTGTCCCACTTGCCGCTGGTGGCGGCCATTTCAATCATGTCCAGGCCGGAGATGATGGTGGTCAGCAGGTTGTTGAAGTCGTGGGCGATGCCGCCGGTCAGCTGGCCCAGCGAGTCCATCTTCTGGGCCTGCATCAGCTCCATCTCGGTGCGTTCGCGCTCGGCGATCTGGAAGGCCAGCTCGCTGTTGGCGCTTTCCAGCTCCTGGCGCTGTTCCAGCTCGCGCACATGCCGCTCGGTGATGTCCTCGACCAGGACCAGGCCGAGCCCGGGCGCGCTGTACGGCGTCACCCGCCATTCGGTCATCCGCCGGCTGCCCAGCACCGGCAGCGTGAACGTGCCCTGCCAGCGCTCGCCTTCGGACAGCGCCACCTTCAGTGCACTCATCAGGCCGAACTGGTGGTCCAGCAGCGACTCGATCTGGCCCGGCCCCAGGTCGTCGCCGAGCAGGCGCTTGAAGGCATCGTTGGCCTCGTGCACCTGCAGCTGCGCATCCAGCACGCCGATCGGCGCATTGATCTGGCGGAATATCTCACCGAAGCGCGCTTCGGCTTCACGCAGCGCCTCTTCGGCACGGCGCGCGCGCAACAGGCTGCGCAGCGTGGCCAGCAGCACGTCCGGGTCCACCGGGTGGATCAGGTAGGCGTCGGCACCGGCGTTGAGACCCGTGATCAGGTCCCCGGTGGCGATGGAGGCGGCCGACACATGCACCACCGGCAACAGCTGCATGCGCGGGTCCGAGCGCAGCCGGCGCACCACGTCGAAGCCGCTCATGTCGGGCAGGTTGACGTCCAGCACCAGCGCGCCGAAATCCTGTTCGGCCAGGCGCAGCAGGCCTTCGTCACCGGTGCCGGCTTCCTCGACGCGGAAGCCATGGTGCTCCAGCACCCGACGCACGGCGTAACGCGTGGCCGCGTTGTCATCCACCACCAGGATCGTGTCACGCATCGGCATCGACGGTCTCCCCAGCCAGCTTGAGCGGCAGGGTCACATGGAATTCCGAACCGTGACCCACCTCGCTGACCACGCCCACCCGCCCACCGAGCAGCTCGGCGAAGCGCTTGCACAGCGACAGCCCCAGGCCGGTGCCGCGCAGGCGCTTCTGCAGCGGCGTATCGACCTGCACGAAGTCTTCGAACAGGGTCGGCAGCGCGTCCTGCGGGATGCCGATACCGGTATCGCGCACGCTGAAGCGCACCGAATGGTCCTCCACCAGGCGGGCCGAAACGACGACCTGGCCATTGGGGGTGAACTTGACTGCGTTGGAAATGAAGTTGCGCAGGATCTGCGCCAGCTTCTTGTCGTCGGTGTACAGCAGCGGCAGCGGCGGCGGGTCCTCGAACAGCAGGTCCACCTGGTTGCCCTCGATCAGCGGGCGGAACATGCCACGCAGCGCGGAGAACAGGTCCATCAGGTCGAACCATGCCGGCGAGATGGTGATGCGGCCCGCCTCGATCTTGGCCAGGTCGAGCAGGTCGTCCACCATCTCGCGCAGTTCGCTGGCCGAGCCGCTGATGAAGCGCACCTGGCGCCGCTGTTCGTCGGTCAGCGGTCCATCCATGCCGTCTTCCAGCAGCCGCGTCATGCTCAGGATCGAGCCGAGCGGCGTGCGGAACTCATGGCTCATGTACGACAGGAACCGGCTCTTCAGCTCGGACACTTCGCGCAGCTGTTCGGCCTGCTGGTCCAGCTCGGCATACAGGGCGAGCACGCCCTGGTTGGTTTCGTCCAGTTCGGCGCGCAGCGCGTCGGCTTCGGCGCGCAGCCGGTCACGTTCCTGTTCGGCGGGAAGGGTGTTCAATGCAGGTCTCCGAGGCGCAGGGCAATGATGCCGACATCGTCGCGGCCACGGTCGAAGTCGCGCTGCAGCACCGCCACGATCAGGGCCGGGTGGCGGTGGAGCAGGCCGGGGTAGTCGCGCAGGCTCCAACGCGCCTGCAGTCCATCACTGTGCATGAGCAGAAGCGTGCCTGCCGTCGTGTGAAAATGGAATGGTTGGGTCTTGCGGAACTGGACGCCCACGATACCCGGGTGGGACGCCATGCCGCGGCTGCCGGTGGGTTCGCACAGGGTGGCGGAGATGTTGCCGATGCCGGCGAACTCCAGCGCGCCACTGGCCACGTCCACGCGCGCGACCGCCGCCGCACCGCCGCGGCTGCCGGACATGCCCACGTGCAGCGCATTGATCAGGTCCGGTGCGGACGCGGTGCCGCGCTGGGCGGCCGCGGCCACGCCGGCCTGCGCGGCATCCGCCGCCTGCAGGCCGTGACCCAGCCCATCGATCAGCGTCATCGCAACCGCTTGGCCATCGGCATGCAGGTGCCATGCGTCGCCGCAGGCCTCCTCATGGCGCATGGGCAGGCGCAGCGCGCCGTAGGGCACGTCCACGTCACGCGCGGCGCGGCTGGCGTAGATCCGCGCCACCACCACGCTGCCCTTCGCATCCGACCACGCCTCCAGCACCGTTGCCTGGCGCCGGATCGCGCCCAACCCCAGGCCCTGCGTGCCGCCGGTGGAGTAGCCATCGGGCAGCGACTGCGCCAGCGAGAACCCGGGGCCGGCGTCGAGCGTGCACAACTCCACGCCCAGGCCGCCGCGCGCGCAGACCACGGACAGGTACATGCGCCCGCCGTGCCCGTGTTTGATCACGTTGGTGGCCAGTTCGGTGGCCGCGAGGGCTACGCGCCCGGCGTCCATCCCGTCGAAGCCGATGTGGTCGGCCAGGGCCTGCGCCTCGCGCCGTGCCTGCCCCACCTGCGAGACCTCCTCCACGACCACGACGCGGGTGACGCGGCCGGAGAAATTCAGATCCATTTGGTGATGGCAACCCGCGTGCCCTTGCCGGGCGCACTCTCCAGTTCGAATTCGTCCACCAGTCGCCGTGAGCCGGACAGGCCCAGGCCCATGCCGCTACCCGAGGTCCAGCCATCGGTCAGTGCCTGGGCGATATCGGGAATGCCCGGGCCGTTGTCCGAGAACACCAGACGCAGGCCACGGCGCACGCCACGGTCCACTACGTCCCATTCCATGCTGCCGCCGCCGCCATAGATCACCGCGTTGCGGGCCAGCTCACTGGCGGCCGTGACAAGCTTGGTCTGGTCGATGAGCCGCATCTTGCAGGCCACCGAGGCCTGGCGCGCGGCCTGGCGGGCCAGGACCACGTCCTGCTCGACGCGGATCGGCAGCGATCCACTCACCGCCGTCATGATGCGTCTTCGTCGGGTTGCCGCAGCAGGTGCATGCCGCGCTCGACATTCAACGCCGTACGCACGCCCGTGAGCGTCAGCCCCAGCTCCACCAGGGTGATGGCCACCGCCGGCTGCATGCCCACCACCACGGTGGTGGCATCCATGATCCGGGCCAGCGACGAGATGGTGGAGATCATGCGACCAATGAACGAGTCCACGATGTCCAGCGCGGAGATGTCGATCAGGACACCGCTTGCGGACGTACGCTGGATGCGATCGGTCAGGTCGTCCTGCAGGGTCAGCGCAAGCTGGTCATGCATGTCCACCTGGATCGTCACCAGCAACAGGTCGCCCATCTGCAGGATAGGGATGCGATCCATTTCAGCGGGCGACCTTGGTAACCGTCTGGCCGGTACGCTTGAGCGCCAGTGCCAGGGCGTCGGCCAGGTTGGCCTTGGTGACGATGCCCTGCAGGTCCAGGCCCAGGTGCACGATGGTCTGCGCGATCTGCGGACGCACGCCGCTGATGATCGCGTCGGCGCCCATCAGGCGGATGGCGGTGACGGTCTTGAGCAGGTGCTGCGCGACCAGGGTGTCCACGGTCGGCACGCCGGTGATATCGATGATGGCGATCTCCGACCCGGTGTCGACGATCCGCTGCAGCAGCGACTCCATCACCACCTGGGTGCGCTGCGAATCCAGCGTGCCGATCATCGGCAGCGCCAGCACGCCTTCCCACAGCTTCACCACCGGGGTGGACAGCTCCAGCATTTCTTCCTGCTGGCGCTGGATCACGTCTTCGCGGGTCTTCTGGTACGCCTTGACGCTGTGCAGCCCCAGCCCGTCGATCAGCTCGGAGATCGCCCAGAGCTGGTCGCCCAGCACCTTGGGATCGTCGGCGAGGTGCTGCTGGAACAGCTCGAACAACGGGCGCTTGAGCGAGAACAGGAAGCTGGCGGTCTCGGCGGAGTTGAAGCCCTTCAGCACGCGGTCGCGCGAGAGCTGTTCCAGGAAGTGCTGGATCTCCTGCCACTCCGGCCCGGTCAGGCCGCTGCCCGAGGTGGACAGGGCGGACTGGAACAGACCCCAGAACCCGCGCACCTGCGTGTCGAGCTCACGCGCCGACAGCCGGCCGTCCTGGCTCTGGCCCGCCAGTTGTTCAGCCCACTGCGTCACCACCGTGTCCTGGTGGCCGCGGATGAGGTCGAGGGTGCGCTGCTGCAATGCCGCCATGGAGGTGGTTCCTATTAAAAAGGAGAAGAAGCCCCGGCGTGATGCACGCGCAGGGCTTCAGAGCGCCTGAGCTTAAATGAATTCAGGTAGGGCAGCTATCACAACAAACCTTCCCGCGTGAAGACCTCACGCACAAAACTAACTCATTCACACTGCGGCCGCCGCGCGGGTCGCGCGCGTGCCCGGTCGCCGGGTCAGCCGTCCTGTTGGGCGCGCCGACGACGCACGGCAAGCACCTGGCCGACCACGGCGGTCAGCAGGATCAGGCTGTTGGTCACCACGAACACGGTGGACCCCAGCATCGCGCTGTAGGCGATGAACAGCACCGAGGCGGTGATCTGCCCCACGAACAGCCACGTGGATACGCCCTCCACCGAGTTGGCTTTGTGCTGGGTATGGATCTGGCGTGCCAGGGTGGCGATGAGCACGACCGTGGCGGCCCAGCCCAGCAGATCGGCCGGCTGCTCGATCATCACGGGACCAGCCGCGCCGGCAGCAGGCCCGCGCCGGCCTCCATGACTTCGCGCTCGAGCGCCCGCAGGAAGCTGCTGAAACCCAGCGGCGCGCGCGCGGTACGGCGCGCGCTGGTGACCACCGCCGGCTGGGCGAGCCACGCGAGGCGGGCCTGGGTATCGGTCAATGCCGCCACCAGCGCCACGTCCTCGGACGTGGCCAGCGCGGGGAAGCCACCGGCGGCGAGGTACGCAGCCGCGCTGAACCCCATGTTCGCGCCGTGGATGTGGCGATGGCCATCCCGCACGACCTCGCCATGCCGGTTGAAGGCGACCCGGACCGCCTCGGGATAGTCCAGCCAGTCCACCACCTCGACCACGCCGCAGAAGGCATCGGCGCCACAGCTGACCTGGCGCCACAACCAGTCCGCCGGCACCGAGGTGTCGGCATCGGTGCTCGCGATCCAGCGTGCACCGTGCGCGAGTGCGCAGCTTGCTGCCGCCGCGCGGGCAACCCCCACGCAGCGCGCGTCCAGCGTCACGGTCATCACGCCGTGCCCGGCGCATCGCGCGGCGGTGGCGTCGCTGCAGTCGTCCAGCGCAACCACCACCAGCACCGGCTCACCATCGAGGCCTGGATGCGCCGCCGCGACCGCGATGGACGCCAGGCAGTGGTCGATCACGCGTGCCTCGTTGTGCGCGGGCACGATCACCCCGATCATCGCAGGCCCTCGCAGGCGGCAACGCTGGTCGGCGACACACCCCAGCCCTGCATCACCAGGTCGGCGTCGCGATAGGTGAACGCTTCCACCAGCCCGCCGGCAAGGGCTTCGTGCACCTCGGCAGCGGAACTGAGGGCCTCGGCGAACGGGTGCACCCAGTGGCAGGCCAGCAGCAGACCGTCGTCGGCGAGGCTGGTACGCAGTCGGGTCGCCATTTCGCTCAGATCCGGTGCGGACAGGTAATAGCCCACTTCGCTGACCACGATCAGATCGAACTGCCCCGTGGGCCAATCCTGCGGGTGATGGGCCTGCTCGAAGCGCACGTTGGCGAATGCAGCGGTGGACGACGCCGCATCGGCCAGCGCCGCCGCACTCAGATCGGTACCGAGCAAGGCATCGCAGCGCTCTGCCAGCGCGGCACTCAGCACGCCGTTGGAGCAGCCCAGTTCCCAGGCGTTGCGATAGCGCTGCCGGGGCAGGCAGGCCAGGGTCAGCGCACGCTTGCGCGCCTCGTACCAGCGCTGGCGGTACTGGAAGGGATCGGGTTCGCGGTAGATCTGCGCGAAGTAGGCAGCGGTATTCATCCGATCAGCACCTCGTAGGCGCGGCGGAAGCGCGCCAGCACGTGTTCGGGCAGCACCGGTTCGCGGTCCAGATCCTCCACCGTGCCGGTCTGGGTGGCGAACGCAGTCATCGCCAGGCGCTTGCGCGCCTGTGAGTCGGTGCACAGCGAAATACGCTGCGCGGACGTCCACGGACCGCCCGCAGCACGTGCATCGAGCCAATGCCAGGCCCAGACCGGGTACTGCAGCGTCCGCGCGCCGCAGCTGATGGCCGCCGCACGCGCTGCACGCCCGACCGCCTCATGATCCGGGTGCCCGTCGTGCACCCACGGCGCCACCACCATGTCACCCGGCAACAGGCGGGCGGCGAGGTGCGCGGCCAGATCGGTTTCATGGCGCGCCACCGCGCCATCGGGCAGGCCCAGCGTGGTGACGTGTGACGCGTCCATGCCCAGCGCCTGCATGGCGGTGACAAGCTCTCGACGGCGGGCATCGCGCAGTCGCGCGGTCGTCCATCGAGGGTGGTCCGGATAGCAGGCTTCGCCATCGGTGACCGACACCACCTGTACCGCGATGCCTTGCGCTAGGGCAGCCTGCATCAGGCCGCCACAGCCCAGCACCTCGTCATCGGGGTGCGGCGACACCACTACCAGGCGGCGTGCACCCAGCAGCACCGTGTCCGCTTCGACGGACGGCAGCGCGTCCAGCCATACGCAGTCGTCCCAGTCTGCTTCCTGGGTACCGCGGCCTTCGATGCGCACGGTTACAGCGTCCACGGCGCCTCCACGTGCTGGACCGCACGGCCGAGCTCGGCCCAGTCGCGGTCGGCGTGGCTCTGCCGGATGAACACCGTGAGGTCGCTCCAGCGCTGCGCGTGTTCGGCATCCAGGCACATCGGCGCCGGGCCCAGCGCGCGGCCCACCGCATCCAGCACCTGCACGCAACTGCGCTCCACCACGCTGCGCACACGGATGACATCGGTCGTATGCGGTTGTGCCGGCATGGCGTCGACCCACGCGGCGAGTTCACGCAGCAACGCCGCCGAGGACTGCAGGGCCATGTCGACCTGGCCGAGCAACGCCGCGCTCTGCGCGTCGCCTTCCACACGTGGCGAACGCTGCAGGGGCGCGGCCAGCGCGACGGCGGCGCCGTACCAGCAGGCGGCAATCCCGGCACCGCCGTGCCAGAAGCCCGGTCTCGCCAGGTACGCGCCCGGACGTCCAACCGGCTCGGCCGGGACCCGCTCGAACTGCACGCTGCCGCTGGGGATGCCGCCCATGCCGGTGGCATGCCAGCGCTGTGGCTGCAGCAGCAGGCCCGGCGCATCGCTGCGGATGCAGACCAGACGCGCGCCGGCCTCGCTCTGCGTGGTGACCAGCGCCACGTCCACCAGGCCCGCGCCCGAACACCAGGGTTTGTTGCCACTGACCGTACCGCTGTCCTCGTCGAAGCGCAGGGTGGCCTGTGGCCCCTCGGCCGCCCATACCGCCGCCAGGATGCCCGGCATCAGCGGGGGGGCATGCAGGTCCGCCAGGATGGCCTGCGCGTCGTAGTGGGCTTCAAGCACCTTGGCCACGCACAGGTCCTGCCCGGCAATGTCGGCCAGGGCGCGCCAGCGTTCGAGCGTGTGACCGCGCCCGGGCAGCGGCAGCGTGGGGTGGCGCAACAGGGTATCGCGGGCAGCCGCTTCAAGCGCGGGCGCCGCATGTTCTGAAAGCTGGTCCATGCCGACGGGATACAGCGTTGCGCGTCGGGGGGCGGTGACTGATGCGTGTGTGTGCCGTGCAGCCGCTGCGTACACCGCCCTCACTTGACTGCGCACACGCTTGCAGCGCGACCACCCGCGAACAGGAGAACATGCATGAACGCCTCAGCTTCCAACCCGCTGGAGGGCAAGGACGACCAGCAGAAGGCGCATACCCCGGACACCCTGCGCAACGACGATGCGCGGTGGAAAGACAAGGACATGCCCGAACAGGAGCACACCGCCACGCCCGACGATTACGAGCGCCCGCCGAAGCCCTGAGCCGCCGAGGCGGCGTCGTCACGGTGTGAATGCGACGATGTGCCAAGCTATGTGGCCCGTCACAGGGTCTGCGTGACAGCGCACGTCAATACCGTATTGGATAGGGTTACCGAATGTCATCCTGGAACGCCAGCGAAAGCACCTTGGATATCACCCGCTGCGCCAGTGAACCCATCCGAACCCCCGGTGCCATTCAACCTTACGGTCTCGTGCTGGTCCTGGATGCCCGTACCCTGACGGTAACGGAACGCGCGGTCGCCGAGGCCGGCATTCTTGATGCGCTGGGCGACCCGCTCGGACAGCCGGTCGAGGCCGTGCTGGGCGCCGCCCTGGCGTCGTGCCGGCCGGCGCTGGAGGCATTGCAACCGGACACCTCGCACTTCCTGGGTGCCCACCGCATCGGCGACCACGGCGGTCACCATGTGGTCGCGCACCGGCTGGGCGGGAACATCATCGTCGAGCTGGAGGCGCCGGTGCCCGGCGAGCCGGGCTCGCTGGAAGACCTGTATCCCTCCATCCGCCGCTTCATGGGCGAGATCGAGCGCGTGAGTACCACGCGCGAGCTGTGCGATCTGGCGGCGGCGCAGATCCGCGAGCTCACCGGCTTCGACCGCACCCTGGTCTACCAGTTCGACACGGAGTGGAATGGCGCAGTGGTCGCCGAGGACGGCAATGGCGTGCTGCCCAGCTATCTGGACCTGCGCTTCCCCGAGTCGGATATTCCGGCCCAGGCGCGCGAGCTCTATCGCCAGAACCGCGTGCGGCTGATCGCCGACAGCGACTACCGGCCCGTGCCGCTGGTACGCAGCGCGGCCAACGCCGATGCACCGCCCACCGACCTGAGCCCGTCGATGCTGCGCAGCGTGTCGCCGGTGCACCTGCAGTACATGCGCAACATGGGCACCGGCGCGTCGATGTCGGTGTCGCTGCTGCGCGAAGGCGAACTGTGGGGGCTGATTTCCTGCCACAACCAGGCGCCACAGCGGGTGCCGTACCACGTGCGTACCGCCTGCGAGTTCATCGGGCAGATCCTGTCGCTGCAGATCTCGTTGAAGGAACGCGCGCGGGTGATCGAAGAGCGCATCGCACGCCGCGCCATCCAGGTACGCCTGCTCGGGCGCATGGCGGGCGACCAGGACTTCATGGTCGCGCTGGGCCGTGACCAGCAGAACCTGCTGGCGCTCACCGAGTCCAGTGGCGCCGCCATCGTCCACCGCGGCGAGTGCATCCTGCATGGCCACTGCCCGACCGCGCAGCAGGTGATGGCACTGGTGCAGTGGCTGACCGCGCAGCCGGACCAGGGCGAGCTGTTCTGCACCGAGCGGCTGCCCATGCTGTGGAAGGACGCAGATGCGTTCTCCGACGTGGCCAGCGGCGTGCTGGCGATTTCGATCTCGCAGCTGCACGACAGCTTCGTGCTCTGGTTCCGCCCGGAAGTCATCCGCACCGTGCGTTGGGGGGGCGATCCGCGCAAGGAGGACACCGGCCTGCCGCTGTCGCCGCGCACTTCGTTCGAGGGCTGGAAGGAAACGGTGCGCAAGCAGTCGCTGGCATGGAACGAGGTGGATCGCGATGCCGCGCTGGAGCTGCGCACCGCCATCGTCGACATCGTGCTGCGCAAGGCCGAAGAGATGGCCGTGCTGAACGAACAGCTGCTGCGCAGCAACAAGGAGCTGGAGGCATTCTCGTATTCGGTCAGCCATGACCTGCGTGCGCCGTTCCGTCACATCGTGGGCTATTCGGAACTGCTGTGGGCCTCGGCGGGCGAACGATTGAATGATTCAGAAAAAAGATTTCTCGACACCATCGTCGAATCTGCACAATCGGCGGGAACGCTGGTGGATGACCTGCTGAGCTTCTCTCAGATGGGTCGCTCCACGATGGGTCAGATCACGATGGACATGACCGCCCTGGTCGAAGACGTGCGGCACAAGCTGGACATGGAGTACGCCGGTCGCAGCATTCACTGGACCCTTCCGCCGCTGCCGCGCGTCAAGGCCGATCCGGGCATGGTGCGGCTGGTGTGGCAGAACCTGCTGTCCAACGCGATCAAGTTCACCCGCGACACGCCCCACCCTGCCATCGCGGTGGGCCACCGTCGCAACGACACCGAGGATGTGTTCTTCGTCCGCGACAACGGCTGTGGTTTCGACATGCGCTACGTGGACAAACTGTTCGGTGTGTTCCAGCGCCTGCATCATGCGGACGAGTACGAAGGCACCGGCATCGGCCTGGCCAACGTCCACCGCATCATCACCCGCCACGGCGGCCGTACCTGGGCCGAAGGCGAGGTAGGCGTGGGCGCGACATTCTTCTTCACCATTCCCTTTGCTACTGGAGACAACCTATGAGAGACCTGCGGCCGATTCTGCTCGTGGAAGACAATCCGAAGGACGCTGAGCTGACGATGGCTGCACTCGCCCGCTGCCAGCTGCTGAACGATGTCACCCATGTGCGGGACGGTGTGGAGGCGCTGGAGTACCTGCGCAGCCAGGGCCGCTACGAAGGCCTGCTGCATGGCGGCCCGGTGGTGGTGCTGCTGGACCTGAAACTGCCCAAGCTCAACGGGCTGGACGTACTGAGGGAGATCCGGACCGATCCCGCCCTGAGCAGCACGCCGGTGGTGATGCTGACCTCCTCGCGCGAGGAGCAGGACCTGGTCAGGAGCTACGAACTGGGCGTGAATGCGTTCGTGGTCAAGCCCGTGGACTTCAAGGAATTCCTGGAGGCCATCCAGGGGTTGGGCATGTTCTGGGGCATCACCAACCAGCCGCCGCCACACGGCACCCTGTTTGGCGCAAAGAGCAGAAAAGATGGCTGATGCCCCTACCGGCGCTTCGATCCGGATCCTGATGGTCGAAGACAATGCGCTGGATGCCGAGCTGATCGCCCTGCAGCTCACCCGCGCCGGGCTGCCGTTCACGTTCGAGCGGACCTGGTCGCATGAGGGGATGCTGGCGGCATTGCGTGCGAATGCGTTCGACGTGATCCTGGCCGACCACGTGCTGCCCGGTTTCGACGGCGACGCGGCGCTGACCCTGGCCAGTGAGGTGGCGCCGCAGGTGCCCTTCATCTTCGTCTCCGGCACGCTCACTGAAGAACTCGCGGTGCAGGCGCTCAAGCGCGGCGCACGCGACTACGTGGTGAAGGCGCGCCTGCAACGGCTGCCCGACGCCATCGTCCGGGCGATCAGCGAAGCGGACGAACGGCGCAAGCTGCAGCGCGTCCAGACCGAGCTGCGCGGCAGCGACCAGCGCCTGCGCCTCATCACCGACTCCCTGCCGGCGTTGATCGCCTACCTGGGCCACGACCACCGCTACCGCTTCGCCAACCAGGCGTACTTCGAGTGGCATGGTCTGGCGCCGGATGAGCTGATCGGCATGCATACCCGCGACGTGGTAGGCGAGGAAACCTTCGCCCAGATACAGACACACCTGGACAAGGTACTGCAGGGTGAGCGGGTCAGTTTCGAGACGCTGTCGGGACGCCGCAGCGGCACGCTGCGCCATGCGCAGATCGACTGCGTGCCCGAGCTGGCCGAGGACGGCACGGTGCTGGGCTACTACGCCATGGCCCGCGACATCAGCGAACTCAAGCAGGCGCAGGCGCTGTTGAAGGCCAGCAACGAATCGCTGGAACGCCAGGTCAACGAACGCACCTCGGCCCTGCACCGCAGCGAGAGCCGGCTGCAGGCGCTGTTCGAGTCCAGCTTCCAGCACCAGAACCTGCTCACGCTCGATGGCCACATCATCGACACCAATTCGGCCTCGCTGGCCGCCATCCTGGCCACCAAGGCGGATGTGCGCGGCGCGCTCTATTGTGAATCGGCGTGGTTCGCCGATACCGAGGGCGTGCCGGCGATCGTCTGCGCGGCGGTGCTGGAGGCCGCTGGCGGCAGCGCCTCCCGGCATGAGCTGGAGCTGCGCCTGCCCACCGGCAAGCGCGCGTTCGAGTTCTCGTTCCGGCCGCTGCTCGACCACCAGGGCAACGTCACCGCCGTGGTGTCGGAGGCGGTGGAAACCACCGCGCGACGCCAGGCCGAGGAAGCACTGCGGCAGAGCCAGAAGATCGAGGCGGTGGGCCAGCTCACCGGCGGCATCGCGCACGACTTCAACAACATCCTCACCGTGATCGCCGGCAACGTGGAGTACGCCATGATGCTGACCGAGCGCCTCGGCGATGCGGCCGGCAATTCGTCGCGCGCCTTGGACAACGCGCTCAAGGGCGTCATGCGTGCGGCCAACGTCACCCAGCGCCTGCTCGCGTTCTCGCGCCGGCAGCCGTTGAAGAGCCAGCCGGTGGATCTCAACGAACAGGTGCGCGACATGCAGGACATGCTGCAGCGCGCACTCGGTGAACTGGTCCAGCTGGAGATGGTGCACAGCCCCGACATATGGTGCGTGGAGGTCGACACCAGCCAGCTCGAGGCCTCGGTCCTGAACCTGGCGGTCAACGCGCGCGATGCGATGGCCGAGGGCGGCAGGCTGATCATCGAAGTGGACAACGCACACCTGGACGCCGACTTCAGCGCCCACAACCCCGACGTGCCGCCCGGCCACTACGCGATGCTGCGGGTCAGTGACACCGGCCACGGCATGTCGGCCGAGACGATGACGCGGGTGTTCGAGCCGTTCTTCACCACCAAGGAAGTCGGCCGCGGCACCGGGCTGGGCCTGTCCATGGTCTACGGCTTTGCCAAGCAGTCTGGTGGCCATGTGCTGGTCGATTCGACAGAGGGCGTCGGCACCACCATTACCCTGCTGTTCCCGCGTTCGGCGGCGGAACTGCCGCAGGCCGGCAAGGCGGAGACGCGCGGCCTGGCCGGCTATGACATGCAGGACGAGGCCACCGTGCTGGTGGCCGAGGACAACGACGATGTGCGCGCCTACACCGTCGAGACGCTGCGCCAGCTCGGTTACCGCGTGCTGGAGGCGCATGACGGTCCGTCGGCGATGCGCCTGCTGGAACGTACCGATGTCAGCGTGGACCTGCTGTTCTCGGACATCGTGATGCCCGGCATGTCCGGCTGGGAACTGGCCAGGCGTGCCCTGGCACACAAGCCGGGCCTGCGCGTGCTGTTCACCTCGGGCTACCCGCGCGACATCGATGCCAGCGGGGAGGTCGGCAGGAACATCGCGATCCTGGCCAAGCCCTTCACCCGCAGCGATCTGGCGCGCTCGATCCGCGGTTCCTTGCGGGAAGAGGGCACGCCGCAGGGGAGCGCCGCACCCTGATTGCGACCACTAGACGACCGGTCTAATTGTATGTACAGTGCACCCCATGAACTCCGCCACCGCCACCGCCACCGCCACCGACGCCCTTGATGTCCGCGACAAGATCCTGGCCACCGGCCAGCGGATCATGGGCGGCAAGGGCTTCTCCGCCGTCGGCCTGAACGAGGTACTGACCGCCGCCGGCGTTCCGAAGGGGTCGTTCTATCACTACTTCGGTTCCAAGGAAGCCTTTGGCGAGGCGCTGCTGGAGGACTATTTCGCGTCCTACCTGGCCGAGATGGAGGGCATCTTCCGCCTGCCCGGCCAGACCAAGGCGCAGCAGGTGGCGGCGTATTTCCAGTCCTGGCGTGACAACCAGTCGTTCGACGACTGCCAGGGCAAGTGCCTGGCGGTGAAGCTGGGTGCGGAAGTCGCCGACCTGTCGGCGAGCATGCGCGCCGCACTGAAGCGCGGCACCGCGGGAATCATCGCGCGCCTGGCGCAGGCGATGCGGCAGGGGGTCGAAGACGGCTCCCTGAGCCTGGACGATGCGCCGGAGAACGTCGCGCAGAGCCTGTACCAGCTGTGGCTCGGCGCCAGTGTCATGGTCAAGATCGTCCGCACCCCCCAGCCGTTCGACGCCGCCTGGCAGACCACCCGCGGGATGCTGCGCCTTTCACCCTGAGTGACCCCCGGAACACGAGGCACTTCACCCCCTGAAGTGCCTTTTTTCACGACCTGTTTCTAGACGACCGGTCTACTGTTAACTACCCACCACAGGAATCGCCCATGAAAGTCCTCATCGTTCTGACCTCCCACGACGAACTCGGCAGCACCGGCCGCAAGACCGGCTTCTGGCTGGAAGAGCTGGCCGCGCCGTACTACACCTTCAAGGATGCGGGCGCGGAGATCGTGCTGGCCTCGCCCAAGGGCGGCCAACCACCGCTGGATCCGAAGAGCAATGAGCCCGACTTCCAGACCGAGCTCACCCGTCGCTTCGAAGCCGATGCCGCCGCCAACGCCCAGCTGGCCAACACCGTGCGGCTGGACAGCGTTTCCCAGGCCGACTTCGACACCGTTTTCTACCCGGGCGGCCATGGTCCGCTGTGGGACCTGGCCGAAGACACGCACTCCATCGCGTTGATCGAATCGTTCATCACGGCCGGCAAGCCGGTCGCGCTGGTCTGCCATGCACCGGGCGTGCTGCGCCACGTCAAGGCCGCCAACGGCAACCCGCTGGTCCAGGGCAGGAAGGTCACCGGCTTCACCAACAGCGAAGAAGAAGGCGTTGGCCTCACCCACATCGTGCCCTTCCTGGTCGAGGATGAACTCAAGGCGGCAGGTGGCCTCTACTCGAAGGGACCGGACTGGGGCTCGTACGTGGTCAGCGATGGCCTGCTGATCACCGGGCAGAACCCGGCGTCGTCCGCCGAAGCGGCCGCGGTGCTGGTGGCACAGGTCGAGAAGACTGCGAAGGCGTGAGGTGTGCCTGCGGTGCGCGTCCGGGTTGCGGAACGCGCACCGCATTGCGGCCGCGTGTTTCAACGTTCAAGCAGCCCCATCAGCGAGCGGTGCACCGCCACACCGGCCAGTGCACCCTCGCCTACCGACAGCGCGATGCTGCCGGCCATCCGCGCGATGTCGCCGCACGCGAACACGCCGTCCACCGTGGTCTGCTTCGCCGAATCGGTGGTGATGCAGCCACCGTCCTCAAGCCCGCAGCCCAGCTGTGTGGCCAACGTGCTGGACAGCACGGTGTCGTGGCAAACGAACAGGCCATCCATGGGCGCCCGTCGCCCATCCTCCAGGTGCATCGTGGCCACGTCATCGACGCATCGCACCGGCGTCAGTTCCACGCCGATGCCGTGCGCGTCCAGCACCCGCGTCGATGCGGTGCCTGGGGCGGTCTGTGCGTCGGTACAGAACACGGTCACCTTGCCCCAGTCGGACAGCAGCACGGCCTGCTCCACGGCCTTCTCCACCGTCACGCACAACAACCCGATGCGCCCCTGATTCAGTTCGTACCCATGGCAATACGGGCAGCTGAACACACTGCGTCCCCAGCGTTCTTCCAGCCCCTCAACGTCGGGCAGCACATCGCGTACGCCGTACGCCAGGATGATGCGTTCGGCATTGAACACCGCACCTGACGCGCAGCCGACGCTGAACGCCGGGCTGGCGTCCTGACGCGTGGCCGTCAACGCTTCGTCGTTCTGCCATGAGACCGAGGGATAGCGCGCGAGCTCGGCGCGCGCGTGGGCAAGGATCTCTGCCCCGCTTCTGCCGTCCGACGCCAGCCAGCCATGCGACACCGCCGCCCGCTGGTTGCGTGGCGATGCGGTATCGATGACCAATACGCTGCGACGGGCCCGCGCCAGCTGCAGCGCGGCGGACAAGCCGGCATAACTACCGCCCACAACGATGGCGTCGCAGGGTGAAGCGGAATGCTGGCGCATGGCGTGCTTCCAGTGGGGAATGCACAGTGTGGGCAGGTTCATGTGGATGCCGTGCGACTGCCTGGTCAGGCAACGAACACCTTCGGCTCACAACTGACCGGGTAGGCTGACCGTGCGCCGTTCTATCGTTGATACGGCAATCAAGCACACGACCCAGCACTGGCCCTGTTGAGCTGCGTGCCGAGGTTTTGCAGATGCCAGACACTGGCATGTTTCATCTCTACGACGTCCGCTTCAGTGCAGAGGCGGCCATTCCCACCATTGAGTTCATCCGGGCCCAGTGCAATGCGTGCCGTGGGATCTTCCGGGCGAGCGAACGCCCCTTGCTGGAAAACATCGCGGGCGGCGGTGCGATCCTGACCTGCCCCGCATGCAGCCGGCGACAGGCGATATCGGGTGCCCGCTTCGTGGAATTCGCCGCGCGATTCCCCATGGGAAACGCGGAAGGAAGCAATCCGCTTGCCACGCCGGTTCCGGGTGAGGGCGCGTGAGCGGCATCGTCGATACATCTCCAATGAATGGCACGGTGCTGGTGGTCGAGGACGAAATAGAGCTGTCCCGGCTGTTCGTCGAGGTCATCACCCACGCCGGTTACACCGCAGTGCCCACCTATTCCCTCACGGATGCATTGGGTGCGCTCTCCCACCAGCATTTCGACGCTGCCGTGCTGGATATCGAACTGCGTGATGGCACGGTCTTCCCGGTGGCCGACCGCCTGGCGGAACTGGGCACGCCCTTCCTGTTCGCCTCTGCGGTCTACTCGCAGATGGTGCCCACCCGCCACCGGGACGTGCCGTTTGTCGCCAAGCCGTTTCGCATTGAGGAACTGCTCGCCGGCGTCAAGGCTGCGCTGCAGGGTGGCGGGGAACCGCTGCTGGCCGCATCGGATCGGCCGGCACGCCCTCGCGGGTGATCTTCACCGGCAGGATGTGCCCGTTCGCATCGAAGTACATGCGGTCAATGGCGGTGACCCGGTGATCGCGCGCGGTATCGCCGAGCGGGCGACGGTGATAGACGATGTACCAGTTGTCGCTGCCGGGCGCGTGGATCAGCGAGTGGTGGCCGGCGCTGGTGGCGATGTCCGGATCCTCCCGCAGGATCGTACCGATGCGCTTGAAGGGGCCGGTGACGGTGTCGGCGATGGCGTAGGCCACTGAATAGTCCGGCTGGCCCCAACCGCCTTCGGACCACATGAAGTAGTAGCGGCCGTCGCGCTTGAACATCAGCGACCCCTCCACGTACTCCGGCGACGGCGTGATTTCCTTGTACAGCGTGCCGTCGGCCAGCGGCAGCACACCGCTGAAGTCGTCCTTGAGACGCACCAGGTTGGCGTGCTTCCAACCGCCGTAGATCATGTACCAGGCGCCGTCGTCATCCTTGAACACGAACTGGTCGATGGGCTGCGCGCCATTGTGGAAGGCACCGACCAGCGGCTTGCCGAGCAGGTCGCGGTACGGCCCTTCGGGATGGTCGGCCACGGCCACGCCGATGCCACCCACCTCGCTGTCGTTCTTGATGTCGTTGGCGGAGAAGAACAGGTAATACCGGCCGGCGTTCTCGACCACCGACGGTGCCCACATGGCCTGCTTCGCCCACGGCACCGCATCCATCTTCAGCACGCCGGGGTGCCGGGTCCACTGCACCAGGTCGGGCGACGAGAAGGCATCGAACGCGACCTGTGCTTCGTATACCGTCGACGTGGTCGGGTAGATCCAGTAGCGGTCGCCGAATATCGCCGCCTCCGGATCGGCGTACCAGCCGGGCAGGATGGGGTTGCCCGACATCTGCGGGGCCGGGGCATCGTGCGTGGAGGGCGCGGCCAGCGCCATCAACGGAACTGCTGCCGCAAGCACTGCGGCCACCATCACCTTGCGCAACACCATGCCCTGCCCTCCCGTGCCAGATCGATGAATCCTCAGTTTAGATCGATTTAGGTACGGGGTATTTGTGCAAGGCACAAGAGGCGCGGCGCTTGGCGGATCATGGGTCGGCCTGCGCCCGAAGCCTGGCCAGGAAGTGACGGGCCGGCAGGTGCCGCAGCCAGCGCGGCTGCATCCAGTACAGGCGCGGCGCCCAGCGCTGGAAGCGCTGCCAGCGGCGTGCGTCCACCGCCGTCCACGGCAACCCGAACATGGCCCGTACATGCGCCGGCAACAGCGCACGGGTCACGAACGCCTGCAGCGGCAGCGCAGGACGCAGGTACCACGGTGCCCCGCCACTCAGCACCGCCTGCAGATACGCGCGCACCTCATCATCCACCCGCAGGCTGGCCTGACGGCTCTCCCACCACATCTCGAACGCATCGGCGGTGGCGGGCCATTGCGCATCGTCTACCTGCAGGGTCCGTCCGAAGGCCCACGCCTGCCGATACACCGCCTCACGGCTGGCGGCAGGCACGGGGCCCACGAACAGCGTGTACATCTCCACTGCACCCCGGTACAGCGTTGCCGCCACCCACAACTGCAGGTCACGGTCGAAGGCGTTGTAGCCTTCGCCCTGCACCGGAACGTGCGCGCGGTTGACGTGGCGGGCGATCGCCGCGCGATCCTCATCCGTCCCCAGCGACACTGCGTAGATGTAGCTCATGGTGGCGCGCAGCCGCGAAAGCGGCCGGCGCAGCGTCTGGCTGTGCCGGGCCACGCCCCGCCCCACCCCGGGGTCGGCCAGCTGCCATGCCACCGCTGCGCCTGCACCGAAGTAGATGTAGGACTCGATGTTGATGTCGGCCAGGCCGATGGAGGTGGGGGAAGGCATGCGGCCGAGTCTAGTCAGGCCGGTGTGGGGTCGCCGTTTACGGGCTGGTGGCGGGAGGCTGCCTTTCCGCCTCGTCCCGGTTCAACTGCTCGCGCTGCGCGTTGTGCCAGGCCTCGCCCGCGGCCTGCACGCGCGCGTCTTCCTCGCGGTTGTGCCGCTCGATCTCCTTGTACTCCGCCCACACCTCGGGCGAGATCGTCTTGAGCCGGTTGTCGGGGCGCAGGCGTATCGACGCGGAGGGCGCGGCCGACACCGTGAAATTGTCCAGCAGCCACTGCTGCCGCGCTTCCGCAGACGCCTGATGCAGGTCGGGCTCGGCAAACCTGTCCATGGGCAGCAGTTCCTCCGCCAGCATTTCACCGGAGGATATCTTCGCCAGCTTCACGACGAGCCGCTCGCGCTCTTTCTGTTGCTGGTAGAGCGCAACCACATCGCCCTGGATCCAGAGCGGATACCAATACCCGGCAATCGGGTAGACATGGAAGGGCTGTTCGCGGATCAGCAGCAGATTGCTGGATTCGTCGTAGAGCGCTCGCCATCCGCGCGGGGCCTGACGCGTCGTGCAGTCGATGCTGCCCTTGTTGATCGTTTCGAGGATGGGTGTGGCGCCGGTGTCGATCAACCGCGTCGTCCAGCAGCGCCGCCCATCGCTGTTGTGCGATGCAAGCAGGATGGAGCGCGGGTCCAGCACGATCGCCTCGGTATGCACGAACGGATCGCTGCCCGCGTCCGGGTCACGCAGAAGCGCGGCAAAGCCGCTGTCAGTCAACGTGTCGCCGTGCACATAGAGCGCATAGCGGGTGTAGTGGCGATATTCGCTGATGTTGATGTCCAGCGTGCTTTCGGTCACGGCCACGACCTTCAGCGCGTCCGACGAGAAGACCGTCTCACGGCTGGTGCGCCAACATCCGACAAGCAGCAACGTGGCGAACGCGAGCAGCACGGCCGAGCGGGGAACGAAACTGCGTCTGTTTCTCATGGCACTCCGTGGCGGCTGTATGTCTTACCTTCTCTGCTCAGATCGCGAGTGAGGACGCAGTCGATTGATCCGTTCCGCGACAACCACGAATGTCTGAGCTCCGCAACTTCAGCGCCGCGTATTGTGCCACCCGCTAGGTCGATGTCTTTGGCGTGTCCCGGCGGAACAGTTCCCACTCATCGATCCTGTCACCGTTCGGCAGGTGGCAGATGCCGCGCTCGCCACCGCTTGCGTCCTTCTCGATATGGACCTTGCCACCGCGCTTCACACAGTACTCGGACGCTGGATTGGCCATGCCGGTGCGAACTCCGTTCTCGCTGGTTTCCTGGCTCTGCCGGGAACACCCGGCAGCTGCGGCGACTGCAAGGGAGGCAATGAGGACTGCGAGGTTGGTGGACAGACGCATGGCACTTTCTCCAGAACGGGCCGATTGGCTGGAGGCAGTGTGGAATCCAGGTCGTGAACACATTGTGGGATGGCGCGGCCTACCCCATGCCGGGCTGGCGTATTTTTCGGTTGGCGCGACCACCGGACATGGGTTCCCGCAGGCGCGCCCCCTGTTCAAGGTCCTGCGGCTTGTCTAAGCTGCGCAACGCAACGCGCTGACGCTTCTGAGGCTGCCGATTCTCCGGCCACCCTGGCGGTGCCGCGCGCGGGCGCACACGCCCGGACAGGAGCACGGAGATTGCGCATGGTCCGGGTCTGATTGATCAGGTGCAGAGCATTCCATCGGAGAGTTACATGACGGATCCATACAACTCGTACCAAGGACCCACCGCGCCCACCACCGTTGTTGCAGCACCCCCTGCCCGGCCCACCCGGGATGCGATCTCAGGGCTGGACGTCTCGGACAAATGGAAGGACCGTTTCAGGGCGATCGACCGCGCCGGCGGCCCAAGCCTGCCGCAGTTCCAAAAGCTGTCCTTCCGCGAGCGCAGCTCCATCCAGTTCAACTGGCTGGCCTTCATTTTCGGGCCTCTTTACTTCCTGGCCAAGGGCCTCTGGCGCCAGACCATCGCTTACGTGTTGATTGCCATTGCGCTGGTGCTGGTGCTCGACGCGCTCGGCCTGGACAAGGTGATCCGGGCGATGGGAATGGGCTTCAGTGCCGTCTACGCCATCCGCGCCAACATCAGCTATTACAAGAAGGTGGTGCAGGACGAGGCGCCGTGGCTGTGATGCCCACACGCAGGGTGCACCGCATGGGAATGTGGTGGGCCCACCAGGATTCGAACCTGGAACCAAAGGATTATGAGTCCTCTGCTCTAACCGTTGAGCTATAGGCCCTGCGCGGTTGCACAGTGTAGTGGAGGCGCGGTTGGGCTTGCTACTGGGGCCTTGCCCTCAACCCCGAAGCCGCGCATTCCGGCGGCACGTCTGCGGTCATGGGGAGCCCACGGTACGCCGCAATCTGCCCCCTGCCCCTGGCGCCTGCGGCACGATTCGCGCGGCCGGGCAACGCTGCAGGAAACCGGCCCCACATCCCGAGGTAACCGGTAGCGGTCACAGCATGGCCTGCATCGGCGGTGATAGCCTTCCCATGCCCCGGCCAAGCGCTCACGGCACGGGAAATGACAGGGGTACCATGGACGACATGACGCAGTTCCGCATCACCTACGACGGCCCCGCCCTCGCCACGCATGAGATGGATGCCAGAGAGCTGGCTCCCGCGCTGATGGCCATGGCCGACCTTCTCGATTCAAGCGTGCGCGCACTCCATGGCGATCGCGCCAAGGCGCAGATCAACGTCAAAGGGTCCTTCAAGACCGGCAGCTTCAATGTTGACTTCACCACCGCCCTGAATTTCCTGACCGCCGCAAAAGACATGTTTTCGGGCGACGGCATGACGGCCATCGCCAACGCCACGGCGGTCCTGACCGCACTCGGCCTCACAGCCACGGTCGGCTACACAGGCGTCGTGCAGGTCCTGAAATGGCTGCGCGGCCGCAGGATAACGAACGTTCAAATGAATGATGATGGGCACGTCACCCTCTTCACTGATGAAGATGCCCTGGAGGTGGAGCTGCATGTACTGGTTCTACTGCGCGACCTTCCCGTGCGCCAGGCATTTGACCGGGTTCTTGCCCCCTTGGATCGCGACGGAATTGACACCTTTGCCGCCGGTGACCCGTCGTCATTCGCCGTGGTCATCAACGACGTCGAGCGTCATCTCTTTTCCGCCCCTGCCGGTCAAGACGAGCTGATCCTTGAAGATACGAGGAAGATGGCATTTTCCATCGTCTACCTCGCATTCAAGGAAGAAAACAAGTGGAGGCTGTCTGACGGGAATTCGACCATCAACGCCAAGATCTCCGATGCCGCGTTTCTTTCAGGGGTGAACAACAACGAAACCTCGTTTACGAAGGGAGACGTTCTGATCTGCGAGGTAAAGATCACTCAATGGCAGACGGTGTCGGGTGCGAAGACCGACTATGAAGTGACCAAGGTGATCGAGCATCGCCATGCAGCCACCCAGATTTCGTTTCCTGGCATGCGGGTCCCGCCGGGCCCGGCTGGAACCAGCCCGTAGCGCACCTGAGGCATGGGCACATGACGTTCGCCTCGACGGCGCCATAAAAAAACCCCGCCGAAGCGGGGTTTTTTCATCAACGCACCACCCTGGAAATCAATCGATGTCCAGGAAGCTGCGCAGCTGCTCGGAGCGGCTCGGGTGACGCAGCTTGCGCAGCGCCTTGGCTTCGATCTGGCGGATGCGCTCGCGGGTGACGTCGAACTGCTTGCCGACTTCCTCGAGGGTGTGGTCGGTGTTCATGTCGATGCCAAAGCGCATGCGCAGCACCTTGGCTTCCCTCGGGGTGAGGCCGGCCAGCACGTCACGCACGGTTTCAGACAGATTGATGTTGGTGGTGTTCTCGATCGGGGACTCCACATTGGTGTCCTCGATGAAGTCGCCCAGATGGGAATCCTCGTCGTCGCCGATCGGGGTTTCCATCGAGATCGGCTCCTTGGCGATCTTCATCACCTTGCGGATCTTGTCTTCCGGCATGTCCATTTCCTTGGCCAGCTCCTCCGGCGTGGCCTCGCGGCCGTACTGCTGGAGCATCTGGCGGGAAATGCGGTTCAACTTGTTGATCGTTTCGATCATGTGCACCGGGATACGGATGGTGCGCGCCTGGTCGGCGATCGAACGGGTGATGGCCTGGCGGATCCACCAGGTCGCATACGTGGAGAACTTGTAGCCGCGACGGTATTCGAACTTGTCCACGGCCTTCATCAGGCCGATGTTGCCTTCCTGGATCAGGTCGAGGAACTGCAGGCCGCGGTTGGTGTACTTCTTGGCGATGGAGATCACCAGGCGCAGGTTGGCCTCGACCATTTCCTTCTTGGCCTTGCGCGCCTTGGCTTCGCCGTAGGCCATGGCCCGGCTGATTTCCTTCAGCTCTTCCAGCTCCAGCGAGGTGTGCTTCTCGATGTCGATGGTGGACTGCTGTTCGGCAATGATCTGGTCCTTGACGTCACGCAGGGCCGACGACCACTTCTGCTTGCGCTTCAGTGCGTCTTCCACCCATTCCAGGTTGGTCTGGTTGCCTTCCCAGGAACGGATGAAATCCTTGCGCGGCATACGGGCCGTGACAGTGGCCAGGTTCAGCACGCGGCGTTCGTGGCCCTTGATGTCGGCCATGACGTCGCGCAGCTGCTTGACCAGCACGTCGGTCAGCGGCAACGGCAGCTTCAGGGTGACGAACACGGCGGCCATGTCGTCGCGCAGCTTGGTCAGCGGCTTGCGGTCAGCCTTGGTGGACGCCTTCTTGAAGGCCGCGTAAGCATCGGCCAGGGCCTGCATGCGACGGGCGACTTCTTCCGGATCCGGACCGGTCGGGCCGGCCTCTTCTTCGACGTCGTCGCCGGCGTCTTCTTCGTCGTCGGCTTCTTCGTCAGCATCGTCGCTGGTGTCTTCGGCCACGGCCGGCGCCGGAACCTCTTCGACCAGGTCGTTGAAGCCGACGATCACTTCGGCCAGGCGCTTCTTGCCTTCCTTGTGGGCTTCGTAATCGGACAGCAGCGATTCGACCGACACCGGGAAGGTGCCGAGTGCAGCCTGGACCTGGCCCAGACCTTCTTCGATACGCTTGGCGATGGCGATTTCGCCTTCGCGGGTCAGCAGTTCGACGGTACCCATTTCGCGCATGTACATGCGCACCGGGTCGGTGGTGCGACCACCTTCGGTGTCGAGTGCGCTCAGTGCGGCGGCAGCTTCTTCGGCCGCGGTGTCATCGACTTCGCGGTTACCGGTGTTGCCGTCGTTGAGCAGCAGGGTTTCGGCATCGGGCGCCACTTCATGGACATCGATGCCCATGCCGTTGATCATGCCGATGATGTCTTCGATCTGCTCCGGGTCGACAATATCGTCGGGCAGGTGGTCATTGACTTCGGCGTAGGTCAGGTAGCCCTGTTCCAGGCCCTTGCTGATCAGAAGCTTGATGTCGTTTTGCTGGGCAGGACGTTCGTTGGCCATGTAGTGCTCGCGCCACCGGCAGGGAGAGGAATAGAACCTAGCATTATACCAGCCCAGCGCCCTTCCGGCCCGGGCGGTGGTCCCGGGGTCAGGGTCTGAGCAGGAAGGTCACCGGACCGTCATTGACCAGGCTGACTACCATATGGGCGCCAAATCGCCCGGTTTCCACCCCCGAAGCGTGCTTTTGCCTGCAGATCTCCACCAATCGGTTGAATCCACGTTCAGCCTCGGCCGGCGGGGCCGCCGTGCTGAATCCCGGGCGCATCCCGCTGGCGGTATCCGCGGCCAGCGTGAACTGGCTCACCAGCAGCAGGCCGCCGCCCGTCTCCCCCAGTGACCGGTTCATTTTTCCGGTCTCATCGGCAAACACACGGTAACCAAGCAGACGATCGGCCATCCTGCTGATCTGCGCGTCGGTGTCGCCCGGCTCCATGCCGACCAGGGCCAGCAGGCCGGGGCCGATCTGGCCCACCACGGCCTCGTCCACGCTGACGCTGGCCTGGGTGACGCGCTGGATGAGGACGAGCATGGTGGGGTTCCATCAAGGGGGGGGGGGGCGGCCTACCTTAGTGGCTGCGCGCGGGGCTGGGAAACCCTTGCCTGCCGGTCGCGGCAAACCGCCCGCCACGCGCACCGGCTAGACTTTGCCCCGATGAAACCGCAAACCACCGCCCGCCTGGCGTACCGCGCCGCTGCCCTGTTCACCCGCCTGCCCTGGTCCTGGCTGCGCGGCTTCGCCCACGCGCTGGCCTGGTTGTGGATCCGCCTGGATGCCCGCGAAAGCCGGGTCACCCGGCGCAATCTGGAGCTGGCCTACCCGGCGCTGTCGGCTGCCGAACGCGCCACCCTGCACCGGGAGGTGCTGCGTTCGACCGCGCTGCAGGCCGTGGAAACCCTGCGCCTGTGGACCCAGCCGCGCGACCGCAACCTGGCCCTGCTCACTGAGCGCCACGGCGAGGCGCTGTACGACGCCGCCCTGGCCAGCGGCAAGGGCGTGATCGTGGCCGCGCCCCACTACGGCAACTGGGAACTGCTCAACCAGTGGCTGGCCTCGCGCGGGCCGATCGCGATCGTCTACAAGGCACCCGACGAAGCCGTGGGCGATGCGTTCCTGCAACTGGTCCGGGGCGGCAGCAATGTCCAGCAGGTCCGGGCCGAGGGCCCGGCAGTGCGCCAGTTGTTCAAGGTGCTCAAGGACGGCGGGGCCACCGGGATCCTGCCGGACCAGCAGCCCAAGGCCGGCGACGGCGTGTTCGCCCCGTTCTTCGGGGTGGAGGCGCTGACCATGACGCTGGTCAACCGGCTGGCCGAGCGCACCGGTGCTACCGTGCTGTATGGCTGGTGCGAACGGACCGGCCCAGGCATGCAGTTCGCCCTGCACATCACGCCGGCCGCACCGGGCGTGGCCGATCCGGACCCGCGCACCGCGGCAGCCACGCTCAATGCCGGGATCGAGGCGATCGCCCGCCGCGATCCGGCGCAGTACCAGTGGACCTACAAGCGTTACACGCTGCGCCCGCCGCACAGCGATGAAGTAGACCCCTACGCCACCGAGGAACATCCCCACTGAGAGCCGCCGCACCGAGCGCGACGCTCTGTCGCCCCGGCCGCAATTGAATCGGCGCCATCCGACCCCACTGTGGAACCCACGATGTCCCCCACGGCCCCTGCCATGTCCCCAGCTGCTTCTTCTCCGTTCGGCGATCCGGCCGCGATCCGCTGCGAGCGCGCGGTGGCCGAACTGCGCGCCGGCCGCCCGGTGCTGATCGATGACGGCCGTGGCCAGCGCCTGGCGTTCATCGCCCTGGACAGCAGTACCCGCAGCAGCTACAGCGCCTTTGCCGAGGTCGCGGCCGGGCAGCATTACCTGTTCCTGACCGCCACCCGGGCGCGGGTACTGGGCGTGGCCGCCGAGCATGGCGCGCGCGTGCCGCTGGCCGGGATCGACTTCGATGCCCTGCCCTCGCTGAGCTACCTGCGCGAACCCGAACCGATGCCCGCCGGGTGGACCGCCGGCCAGGCGCTGGACGACGGCGCGGTGGAGATCGCCCGCCTGGGCCTGCTGCTGCCGGCCATGGTCGGGGTGCTGCTGGCGCCGGGCGATACCCGCTTCGACAGCTGCGCGCAGGTATCGCTGTGCGACCTGGCGCAGGGCGCCGAGCAGGCCGCGCATGCCTATGAACTGGTGGCGCGATCGCCAGTGCCGTTGCGCGAGGTCGGCATGACCGAATTCGCGGTGTTCCGCGGCGGCGTGGCGCAGCGCGACCAGGTGGCGATCATCGTCGGCAACCCGGACCTGTCGGGCGTGGTACCGGTGCGCGTGCATTCCTCGTGCCTGACCGGCGACCTGTTCGGCTCGCTCAAGTGCGACTGCGGCGACCAGCTGCGGCGCGGCCTGCGCAAACTCAAGGAACTGGGCGGCGGCGTGCTGCTGTACCTGGACCAGGAAGGGCGCGGCACCGGCATCGCGGCGAAGATGCGCGCCTATGGTTACCAGCACGACGGGCTGGACACCATCGACGCGGACGCGCAGCTGGGCTTCGGCGCCGACGAACGCCGTTACGGCAGTGCCGTGGCGATGCTGCAGGGTCTGGGCGTGCAGCGTGTGCAGCTGCTGAGCAACAACCCCACCAAGGCCCAGCGCCTGCGCCATGCCGGCATCGAGGTGGTGGACTGCGTGCCGGTCACCGGCGACATCACCGCAGAGAACGAGCATTACCTGCGCACCAAGGCCGAGCGTGCCGGCCATCTGCTGGACGTGGACGCGCTGATCCAGGCCGCGCAATAGCGCGCGGCAACCTGCTACCGTCTGCGCGACGGGCGCTGCAGCGCTGACCACGACGCCCGGCATGTTTCCTCCTGCCGAGCGCCTTGCCTTGTCCGACCCTGCCTTCGTTCCGCCGCTGCCCACCCCGCCACCGCTACCACCGCTGCCGGCGCACACCGCGTGGCAGCCGTTGCCACAACGTGCGGCCACGCTGGCCGGCGTGGCTGGCGGCATCACCGGTGCACTGCTGATCGGCGGCGCACTGGGCACGTTGTGGGTGGTGTTCGAGCTGCCGATGCGCTGGGTCGGCGCGGTGGCGATGCTGCCGCTGGGCGCAGTGGTCGGCGCGTTCTTCGGCTACCGCCGCCAGCGCCGTACCTGGTGGCGGCTGGATGCGCAGGGCCTGGGCGTACGTCGCGACCTGATGTGGCAGCTGGAAACACGGGTGCCGCTGTCGCGGGTACAGCACCTGGACCTGCGCCGCGGGCCGATCGAGCGCACCGCGAAGCTGGCCACGCTGGTGGTGCACACCGCCGGCAGCCGCTTCAGCGCGGTGTCGCTGAGCGGGCTGGACCAGGCCGACGCCGAACGCCTGCGCGATACCCTGGGCCACCAGCTGGATCAGGACGACGACGCGCTGTGAGTACCCCGCCGCCGCTCGACGCCGCGCCCGACCAACGGCTGCATCCGTGGTCGTGGTTGTTCGTGATGCTGATGCAGCTGCGCCAGTTCCTGCTGCCGCTGGTGGCGCTGCTGGTATTTGGCGGCCGTGGCGACCGTGACGAGATGTGGTCCTACCTGACCGCGCTGATCGTGATCGCGGTGCTGGTGGCGGCCTCAATCCTGCAATACCTGACCTTCCACTACCGCATCGGCCGCGATGCGATCAGTGTGCGCAGCGGGGTGATATCGCGTAACCGACGCGAGATTCCCTTCGCGCGCATCCACAACGTGGTGGTGCACCAGATCCCACTGCACCGCCTGTTCGGGGTCGCCGAGCTGCGCCTGGAATCGGCCGGCGGCCACCGCCCCGAAGCGGAAATGCGCGTGCTCCGGCTCGACCAGGCACTGGCACTGGAGCAGCTGGTGCGCCAGCGCGGGCAGCAGGCACTGCCCGTGGAGACTGTCGATGCACCGGCCCCGGCGGCACCCGCCGACGAGGTGCTGCTGCAGCTGCGCACCACCGACGTGATACGCATCGGGTTGCTCTCCAACCGCGGCTGGGTGGTGGTGCTGGCGCTGTTTGGTGCCTCATACCAGCTGTTCCCGCGCGGGGTGGTCGACAACGCCATTGAGTACGGCGGTCGCCAGGCGATGGGCTACGCCAGCCATCTGCACCCGGCCACCTGGGTGTGGGTAGTGGTCGCGCTGGTGATGATGCTGGGGTTCTGGGGGATGCTGCGGGTCCTGTCGGTGGTGCTGGCACTGCTGCGCTACCACGGCTTCCGCCTTACCGAACACGAGCGCCGCCTCACCGTTGCCAGCGGTCTGTTCACGCGCATGCGCACCAGCGTGGCGCGCCGCCGCATCCAGGCCTGGACGCTGCGCGAAACCGCGCTGCAGCGCTGGTTCAAACGCCGCCACCTGCGCATCGACATTGCCGCCGGCGTGGCCGCCGATGGTGAGCGCCGGGACCTGCGCGAACTGGCGCCGCTGGCCACACCCGAGGCCTGCGATGCCCTGGTGCAGCACCTGCTGCCCAAGCTGCAGTGGCCGCCTGCGCACTGGCGCGCCGTGCCACAGCGCGGCTGGTGGCGGCTGTGCCTGCCCGCGCTGCTGATCGTGCCGCTGTTGGCGGCCGGTGCCGTCTGGGAAGTCGGGCCCTGGGGCGCGCTGCTGCTGGCGTGGTTGCCATGGTCGGCGTTCCGCGCCCACCGGCAGATGGCGCGCATGGGCTACCACCTCGACGCACGCTACGTGGCGGTGCGCGGCGGCTGGTGGCAGCGCTGGTGGCGCTTTGCCGAACTGGAAAAGCTGCAGTCGCTGCGGTTGAGCCGCTCGCCGCTGGACCGCTTGCTGGGTACCAGCAGCGTGTGGCTGGATACGGCAGGGGCCGGTGGCAGCATCGCGCTGTGCCTGCGGTATCTGCCGGAGGCCGAGGCGCGCGCGGTGTTTGAACAGCTCAACGATGCATTCGTGAAGCGTTGACACGCACGGCGTGTCACTACGATCCTTGGTCGCTTGGTCCCGCCCTTGGTCGCTATCGCTTCGCGGGGCCCCAATAGCCCAGCTCCTTGCGGATCTGCAGACCGCGCGTCCATGCGCCGAACGGCTTGCGCTTCAGCGCGCCCAGCTCGCCCGCCAGGAAATCCTCGGTGGCGGCGATGACCCGCTCGCTCGAGCGCCCATCGCGCCACGGGTGGATATCGTCGGCATAGCGGCGGATCTCCGCCATCAAGGCCGGTTCCGGGTCCAGCGCGCGCGCCAGCATCGCCGGCAACTGGGCCGCATCGTCGAAGTCGATCATGTGTGGCTGCGGAACGCGATTGCGGAAGGTCACCACGGGTTTGTGCTGCACCACGAACTCGGACACGATCGAGGACGTATCCGACACCAGCACATCGGCGGCACGCTGCGCGGCCATGACCTGCTCCGGTTCGACGAAGGCGGCATTCGCACCGGCCAGCGCGCGGTACCGCTCGAACAGCTCCGGCGCGCACTTGGGGTGCAGGGTGAGCAGCCAGTAGCGATCGCCGCGGGCGATGTCGGCCGCGATGTGTTCATACAGGTGCGGGGCCGCGCTCAAGCGCTCGGTGAAGGTCGAGCCGAACAGGATCACCGGGCGCCCCTGCGCGGGTGCCCGCAGGGCTGCGCTGGCACCCCCGTCGTCGCGGAACAGCGGGTCCAGCTTGGGCCAGCCGGTCTCGGCCACGGCGAAGTGCCCTTCGCGCGCGGCCAGCTCGCGGAACGGGGTGGTGGTGGCCGGCCCCTGCGTGCAATACAGGTCGAACAGCCCGCGCACGCGGAAATGGCCGCGCGCACTGTCGCGCTTCTGCACATTGAAACCATGGAAGACCTGCACCTTGGCCCCGGCGATGAACGGCGGCACCCAGTTCGCGGCGCTGAACACCGCGCGCGGCTGCAGCACCAGGGCCTCCTTCAGGCCCACGTTGGGCACCCCCGGCAGGCTGCCACCGGCCGCCCCATCGGCGAACCAGGCCGACACCGATTGACCGGACGCGTGCAACGCCTGGGCCAACGGGGCGAGAATAGGCAGCGCATAGCGCTCCGTCGCAAACAGCAGGTACTCGGCCATCATGTCCTCCACGACCGCTCCCGTTGAACGGCCTCGCATCTCGGCCTGCATTATCGCGTTCAATGAAGCCGACCGCATCGGCGATTGCCTGGCCTCGCTGGCCTTCTGCGACGAGGTGATCGTCGTGGACTCGTATTCGACCGACGCGACGGTGGCGATCGCGACCGCCGCAGGCGCCCGGGTGCTGCAGCGGCCGTTCGATGGCTTCCGCAGCCAAAAGGCGTTCTGCGTGGCACAGGCCACGCATGACTGGGTGCTGTGCCTGGACGCGGACGAGCGCGTTGGACCGGCGCTGCGTGAGGCGATCCAGGCCGCCCAGGCCAGCGGCTTCGCCGGCCACCACGGCTACCGCTTTGCCCGCCTCTCCGAATACTTCGGCAAGTTCCTTCGCCATGGCAACGCCTACCCGGACCGGGTGCTGCGCCTGTTCGACCGCCGCCACGGCGGTTGGCGCGGCACGCGCGAGATCCACGAGGCGGCCAGCGTGGACGGCCAGGTGGGCACGCTGCAGGGCGATCTGGTCCATTACCCCTACCGGTCACTGGAACAGCAGCTGGCCAAGACCCAGCGCTATGCGCGGATGATGGCCGAGCACGAGTTCGCGCGCGGCAAGCGCGCCACCCTGGCCAAGCTGGTACTGGCGCCGGCATGGCGGTTCTGGCGTGGGCTGCTGCTGCGCGGCGGTTTCCGCGATGGCTGGCATGGGCTGGTGTATGCCTACGTGCGCGCCAACTACGTGCGGCAGAAGACCATCATGTTGTGGATGCTGCAGCACGGGCAGCCGGTGAGCGACCCGCCGCGCCCTGGCGACACCGCCTGAACATGGGTGTGGCAGACTTCGTCGGCGTTTTACCGAAGGCCCCCATGAAGATTCTCTACACCAACTTCCACGCCGGCGACGGCGGTGGGCATACCACCTACCTTGCCTCGCTGGCCCGTGCGCTGTCGCCGCGCCACGCGCTGTTCATGGCCGCCCCCGCCGACAGCCGCGTGCTGCGCGTGTTGCGCCAGGAAGGCATCGCCGAGCCGGTCGAGATCGCCTTCAGCAGCGGCTTGGCCACACTGGGTCGCCAGTGGTCGGACCTGCGCACGCTGCGTGGCCTGATCCAGCGCCATGGCATCGACATCGTGCACGCCAATGGCGCCCGCGACCACCGCGTGGCCATGGAAGCGGTGGCCGGCCTGGCCCGCCGGCCCAAGCTGGTGTTCACCAAGCACAACAGCAAATCCAGCAACACGCTGGGCAACACCCTGCGCGCGCGCTGGGGTACCGACCGCGTCATCGCGGTCTCCGAACACACCCGCCAGATGCTGCTGGACAGCCCCTACCGGCACTGCCCGATCGATGTGATCCGCAACGGCGTGGACCTGCAGCGGTTCGCGCCGGTCGATGCCGCCGACGGCGCGGCGCTGCGTGCGCGCTGGACGCTCGATCCCGATGCACTGGTGCTGGTGAGCAACGCCGGCACCGACGGCCACAAGGGCTGGATCGACCTGGCGCGCGCCATCGCCACGCTGCCTGACCCGCTGCGCGGCAAGGTGCACATGGCCGTGGCCGGTCGTGAGCCGGACCCACGCCTGGTGGCCGAAGTGGCCCAGCTGGGGCTGACGGACCAGGTGCATTTCGCCGGGTTGCTGGAGGATATCCGCCCGTTCGTGGCCAGCGGCGATGCCGGCTTCGTGCTGTCCTACGACGTGGAAACCATCTCCTTCGCCTGCCGCGAGATGATGGCCATGGGCAAGCCGGTGATGGTCAGTGACTACGCCGGCCTGCCGGAGAACATCGCGCAGGGCCGCAACGGCTGGATCGTGCCGGTGCGCAACGTGGCTGCCATCGCCGCGCAGGTGGCGGCGCTATACGAACAGCGCGCTGCGTTGCCTGGGGTTGGCCTGGCCGCGCGGGCGCATGCGGTTGAGGCGTTTGGGTTGGAGACGTTCAGTCGGTTGACCGAAGCGTGTTATGAGGCGGTGTTGCGTGGGCCGCCAGGCGGAGCGGTAGCGGACTAACAGTCCGCTCTACACAGTGCGTTCGGTGCGCAGCCGCAGGGGGTCGGACAGGGCCAGGAACAGGGCGATCCAGGTGGCGTAGAACGAGGCGGTGCGCATGTCGCGGAACATCATCTCGGTGACGCCGAACACCATGAAGCCCACGCAGATCATCAGCCCCGCGCCGGCGAACAGGCGCGTGGTGCGATCGGTCATGCCCAGCCGCAGGCGGCGGGCGAACAGCCAGCCCGGTGCGATGTAGAGCAGTACCAGGCCCAACCCGCCCAGCACGCCATAGGTGGCCAGGAAGTACAGCAGGTCGTTGTGGGTCTCGCCGAAGTCGCGGGCCACGGTCGGGGTGACCTGCTTGGCCTCGGCCAGCCGGGCCAGTTCCTCACGGAAGCGGTCGCCGCCGCCCACGCCGAACACCGGCTCGCTGCGGATCATGTGCCCGGCCGCGCTCCACAGCTGCAGCCGGATGCACACCGAGGTGTCGGACAGGTGGGCGACCTGGCATTGGTCGAATTCGCTCACGCCCAGGTGGATGCGCTCACGCATCGAACCGTCGCTGGCCACGATCGCACCCGCCACACCGAGCAGCAGCACGGCCGCCAGGGCCTTGAAGCGGTTCATGCGGCGGCCCTGGACCAGCAATGCAATGAACAGGAAGAACGGGATGGCCAGCAGCCCGCCACGGGTCTGGGTGGCCAGGAACGCCCCCACGCCCGACATGCCGGTGATCAGCTTGAGGGCAAACTCGGTGCGGTGGAAACGGGTGATGCGCACGCCCAGCAGCAGGAACGCCAGCACCGAAAACAGCAGGGTCAGGTCGCCGTAGGTGACGGCATTGAACTGGCGCGTCGCCGGTCGTGCGCCGGTGCTGAACACCAGCCAGGCCACGTTGATCACCGCATACCAGATGCCCAGCAGCAGCCCGAACACCGCATGGGACAGTATCCGGCGCGGAATGCGCAACGCCGCGGCCAGGATCAGCAGCACGGTGAGAAAGCGCACCGCCTTCTCCACTTCCGAGCCCTTCCAGATGCCATGTACGGCCAGGCTGGTGAGCACGCCCACCAGCATCACCGCCACACCCAGCCCCAGCCACCGGTACTCGCGGCGGTTGTCAGACCACGCGGTGCCCACCACCGGGCGGCGCACCCAGGCCAGCACGATGAAGCTCAGCAGCACCAGTCCGTAGTAGCCCGCGCTGCCACCATCCATCGTCGACATCAGCAACACCGGCGACAGGCCGAGGACGACGGTGAACGCCCACGCCAGTACAGGGTTGGCGCCGGCAGGACGGGAAAGCGCGTTGTTCACGTTCAATGCGACTCGGGCGGACAGCGGGATGAAAGGAAATACACCGTCCAGCAACGATGACAGGTCGCCACGGCGCGCGCACCAACGTCGCTGCGTCGATGGATCCGGCCCGCCATCAGCGAGCGGGCGGCATTGTCGCCGATCGGTCCGTAATGATCCATGAGCCTGCGTCTATTCCTCGTCGTCTTCCTTGCCCTGCTCCCGGCGGATGCGGGCCAGCTCAAGCGCGCTGGGGCGGCACTGCCCGACGAAGGCCTGCGCCGGCACCAGCCACCAGCCACGCCGGTTCGCCACGCCGACGCGCTCGGCGTGGTCGCGGTCCACGCACGTGAGCAGGGCCGCCTCCTGCACCAGCAGCCAGCGCTGCTGCGGTGCCTGCGCCTGCCACTCCCGGCCGTCCTGCAGTTGCCGGTACCAGCGGCGCTTGAAGCCGAAGGTGCGCACCGGGCGGTCGGACATCAGCAGGTTCTGCTCCTTCCAGCCCACCAGGCCCAGCTCGGCGTCCGGGCCGATCCGCTGGCCGACTTGGTACATCAGGCCGCGGGCGGAACTGGAGTCATTGAACAGCGGGTAGCCCACCAGGCCATAGGTCACCCACGCCAGGGCCAGGATCGACACCACCGCCAGGTGGAACCGGCGCGGGCCGCTGAACGCCAGGCTCACCACGCCCCAGCTGCCCAGTGCGATGCCCACCCAGCCCAGCGCGGTGGTCACCGACGTGTCGATGCCGCGCTGCAGGATCAGCGTTTGTTCGAAGCTGGGTTCACCACCCAGCATCGCCACCCCCACGCCCAGCAGCGCCACGGTCAGCAGCGCGGCGAAGCCACCCAGCACCCATTGCACGTCGCGTCGGCGCAACAGGCCGGGCAGCAACGGCGCCAGCGCCAGGCAGAACATGGGCAGCGCCGGCAGGATGTACACGTCGCGCTTGCCGTGCGGGATGGAGAAGAACAGCACGATCAGCAGCCACCAGCCGAGCAGCAGCAGATAGCGCGGGTCGCGCCGCCGCAGTCGCCGCCACCAGGCCGGAATGGCCCAGGGCACCAGCAGGAACGCTGGAATCCACATCGACGGCATGGTGGCCAGGAAATACCACCAGGGCTGGTGGTGGTCCCACGACTGCGCATAGCGCTTGGCCGTCTGCCGGAACAGGATGTCGTTCATGTAGGCGCGGTATTCGGCCATCCCACTGCTGGTGGCCGTGATCACCATCGGCACCAGCCACAGCGCCACCGCCAGCACGAATGCCAGCGGTCCCATCCAGAACCGCCAGTCGCGCAGGTGCAGGCGCACCCGCGGCCAGCCCAGCGCGGCGGCGATGACCGCCGGCACCAGCATCAGCAGCGCGATGAAGCCCACCCCCTTGGTGATGACGCCCAGCCCGGCGGCGAACCAGCCCAGCCACCACCAGCGCCACGCCGACCCGCACAGCAGGTGCCGCAGCAGGCCGTAGTTGGCCAGGGTGATGAAGAACACCACCAGCGGGTCGATCTGCGCCTTCTTCGACTGGAAGGTGAAGTGCACGGCGAACAGCAGCGCCCAGGCCGCGTACAGGCCCACCTGGCGGGTCCACAGGCGACGGCCCAGGTCGTACACGCAGGCCAGGGTACCCAGCGCGGCCAGCAGTGA
>NZ_DAMCID010000025.1:0-46888 GCF_032099025.1 Stenotrophomonas sp. | reverse complement strand
CGACAATGTGCCGGCGGCCATGGAAAGCCGTAGAGCCAGGCCCTGCCTGGCTGCTCTCTCCCACCCCACGCAGCCAACTGTCGGGGGAGGCCGGCGGGTGGCCCCCGTAGGGACTGTCGAAAACATGGATGTTTTCGCCAAGCCCCCATGGGTGAAGGCGCACTGCTTGCGAGGCACTGCCTCGCGTGCGACTGAACGCACAACCGCTGGCGGTTGGGCCGGGGACCGGAGGGCGGTTTACGGCGTGTCCCGGAGCGGGGCCATCCGTCGGCCTCCCCAGCCCGTAGCAATGGAAACGAAAGCGCTTTTGCAGTTGACCTTGACCTTGCCGCCGACCAACGACGTAATCCGACATTCGCTGACACACGCCGTTACACACCCGCAATGCCCCAGCACGAAAGGGGTTGCGCGTGTCACCCGGCGATGTGAAGGCGCCGGTAAACGCTTGGCACATATGCCTGACGCAACCCATGGCTACACTTGCCGGTCGTGGAATACCAGGGATTCATCTTCATGTTGGGACGCATCACCGCGCGCATCGCCGTTGGCCTCGGCCTGGTCATCCTGGCCGGGTGTGGCAGCAAGGAGGACGGCGGCCGCCGACAGGGCGCCGACGTTGTGCCGGTGACCACCCAGGTGGTGCAGACCTCCGCATGGAGCGACACCCTCCAGGCCCTCGGCACCGCCAAGGCCCGTGAGTCGGTCACCATCACCGCCAAGGTCAGCGAGATCATCGAGACCGTCCACTTCGAGAGCGGCCAGCAGGTTTCTGCCGGTACCCCGCTGGTCACCCTGCGCGGCCAGGCCCAGGAAGCCGCTCTGCTCCAGGCACAGGCCACGTTTGCCGAAGCCGACCAGCTCTACAAGCGCCAGCGCGAACTGGCCGCCCAGCAGCTTGTCGCCAGCGCCACCCTCGATACCCAGCGCGCCATCCGCGATGCCGCCGACGCCCGCGTGCGTGAAATGCAGTCCGACATCGGCGATCGCCGCGTCCGCGCACCGTTCGCCGGCGTGCTCGGCATCCGCCAGGTCAGCGAAGGTTCGCTGCTCACCCCCACCACCGTCATCGCCACCTTGGATGACATCGAACGCATGCACGTCGACTTCCAGGTGCCCGAAGCCGAGCTGGCCTCGCTGTCCAACGGCGACAAGGTCAGCGCCACCAGCGTCGCCTACCCGGGGCGCACCTTCGAGGGCGAGGTGGCCACCATCGACACCCGTGTCGATCCCGGCACCCGCGCCGTGACCGTCCGTGCCGACTTCATCAATGCCGACCACGCCCTGCGCCCGGGCATGCTGCTCGACGTGCACATGTTCCGCCCGGAACGCCAGGCCGTGGTGATTCCCGAGATCGCCGTGGTCCAGGTCGGGCGCGATTCGTACGTGTTCCGCGTCAAGGCCGACCATACCGTCGAACGCCTCGACGTGGTCAGCGGCGCGCGCCGCTCCGGCGTCGTCGAGATCCGGGAAGGACTGAAGGCCGGTGATCGCATCGTCGTCGACGGCACTGGCAAGCTGCGCCCAGGCCTGAAAGTGGATGACAGCGCCGCACCGGCAGCAGCACCGGCTGCGCCTACACCGGCTGCCCAGCCCACAGCGGCGCCGGCTCCCGCCCCGGCCGGGAAGGCCACCGCACCGGCCCCTGCGGGCAGCGCCGGATGAAACTTTCCAACATCTCCATCCAGCGGCCGGTCTTTGCCGTGGTGATGAGCCTGCTGCTGGTCGTGCTGGGCATCATGTCGTTCACCCGCCTGACCCTGCGCGAACTGCCCGCAATCGACCCGCCGATCGTCTCGGTCTCCGTCGATTACACCGGTGCCTCCGCCGCCGTCATCGAAAGCCGTATCACCCAAGTGCTCGAAGACGCGTTGGCCGGCATCGAGGGCATCGACACCATCAACGCGCGCAGCTCCAACGGCCGCTCGCAGGTCAGCATCGAGTTCACCTCCAACCGCGACATCGAAGCGGCCGCCAACGACGTCCGCGACGCGGTCAGCCGCGTGGCCGACCGCATGCCCGAGGAAGCGCGCCCGCCGGAAATCGCCAAGGTCGAGAGCGACGCCGATCCGATCATCTGGTTCAACATGACCTCCTCCAGCATGGACACGCTGGAGCTGAGCGACTACGCCGACCGCTACGTGGTGGACCGGTTCTCCAGCCTCGACGGCGTGGCCCAGGTGCGCATCGGCGGCCGCCAGCGCTACGCCATGCGCATCTGGCTCGACCGCGACCAGCTGGCCGCGCGCGGCCTCACCGTGGGCGATGTCGAAACCGCGCTGCGCAACGAGAATGTCGAACTTCCCGCCGGCCGCATCGAATCGGCCGACCGCGACTTCACCCTGCGCGTGGAGCGCAACTATGTGAAGCCCGAAGACTTCGCCACCATTCCGCTGGGCAAGGGCGCCGACGGCTATGTGGTGCGCATGGGCGACGTGGCCAAGATCGAACTGGCCTCGTCCGAACGCCGCGCGTATTACCGCAGCAACGGCGAGCCGGGCATCGGCCTGGGCATCGTCAAGACCTCCACCGCCAACTCGCTGGACGTGGCGCGCACCGCGCGCGCCGAGGCCGAGCGGGTCGGGCAGACCCTGCCTGAAGGCACCCACATCTTCGTCGCGTTCGACAACACCACCTTCATCGAAGCCGCCGTGGACCGCGTCTACGCCACGCTGGTGGAAGCCATGCTGCTGGTGCTGGTGGTGATCTGGCTGTTCCTCGGCAGCTTCCGTGCCGCCCTGATTCCCGCCGTGACCGTGCCGGTGTGCCTGGTCGCCGCGTTCATCGCCCTGTACGCCTTCGGTTTCTCCATCAACCTGCTGACCCTGCTGGCGCTGGTGCTGTGCATCGGCCTGGTCGTGGACGATGCGATCGTGGTGGTGGAGAACGTGCAGCGCCGCATCGACCTGGGCGAACCGCCGCTGGTCGCCTCCAAGCGCGGCACCGCGCAGGTGGCGTTCGCGGTCATCGCCACCACCGCCGTGCTGGTGGCGGTGTTCCTGCCGGTCGGCTTCCTGGAAGGCAACACCGGCCGCCTGTTCCGCGAACTGGCGGTTGCACTCGCCGCCGCCGTGGCGCTGTCGGCGTTCGTCTCGCTGACGCTGACCCCGATGATGGCCTCCAAACTGCTCAAGCCGCATACCGGCCAGCCGCCGAAGGGCCTGCACGGGTTGATCAACCGCAACCTGGACCGCGTCTCTGCCGCGTACGGGCGCTTCCTCGACGCGCATGTCGGTCGCATCTGGATCTACGTGGTGGTCATGCTGCTGTCGCTGCTGGCCAGCGCGCTGCTGCTCAAGGTGCTGCCCTCCGAGCTGGCCCCGGCCGAAGACCGGGGCTCGTTCCAGATCATGATCGACGGCCCTGAAGGCGCGGGCTACGACTACACCGTTGCCCAGGTGCAGCAGGTGGAGAAGGTCGTGGCCGGCTTCGTCGGCAACGACAAGCCGATCGTGCGTGCCAACCCGCGCGTGCCCGGTGGCTTCGGGGCCAGCGAGGAAATGCACACCGGCCGCATCAGCGTGTTCCTGCAGCCGTGGCGCGAACGCACTGCCGCCACCCCCGACGTGGCCGCCGAGCTGCAGAAGGACCTGGATGGCATCCGTGGCGTGCGCGTGCGCACCCAGGTCGGTGGTGGCCTGGTCCGCAGCCAGGGCCAGCCGTTCCAGATCGTGCTGGGTGGGCCCGAGTACGCCGAAATCGCGCAGTGGCGCGACCGCATGCTGGAGCGCATGGCCGACAACCCTGGCCTGGTCGGTCCCGATTCGGACTACAAGGAAACCCGGCCGCAGATGCGGGTGAATATCGACCGCCAGCGTGCGGCCGACCTGGGCGTGTCGGTCACCGCGATTGGTTCGGCGCTGGAAACCATGATGGGGTCGCGCCGCGTCACCACCTTCGTCGACAACGGCGAGGAGTACGACGTCCTGGTGCAGGCCGGCCGCGACGGGCGCGCCAGCCCGGACGACCTGGCCGCGATCCGCGTGCGCGCCACCAACGGCGAGCTGGTGCCGCTGTCCAACCTGGTCACGCTCAGCGAAGTGGCCGAAGCGGGCAACCTCAACCGCTTCAACCGCCTGCGCTCGATCACCATCACCGCCGGCCTGGCGCCGGGCTATCCGTTGGGTGAGGCGATTGCCTGGGCCCAGCAGACCGCCCGCGAGGAACTGCCGCAGCACGCGCAGATCGACTGGAAGGGCGAATCGCGCGAGTACCAGAACGCCGGCAGCGCGGTGCTGCTCACCTTCGCCATGGCGCTGCTGGTGGTGTACCTGGTCCTGGCCGCGCAGTTCGAAAGCTTCATCCATCCGCTGGTGATCATGCTCACCGTGCCGCTGGGCGTGCTCGGCGCGTTGCTGGGGCTGTATGTCAGCGGGGGCACCATCAACCTGTTCAGCCAGATCGGCATCGTCATGCTGGTCGGGCTGGCGGCCAAGAACGGCATCCTGATCGTCGAGTTCGCCAACCAGCTGCGCGACGAAGGCCGCGATGTGCACCGGGCCATTGTTGAATCGGCGATGGTGCGCCTGCGTCCGATCCTGATGACCTCCATCGCCACCGTGGTGGGCGCGATCCCGCTGGTGGTCGCCGGCGGACCTGGCTCGGCCAGCCGCGGCACCATCGGCATCGTGGTGATCTTCGGCGTCACCGTGTCCACCTTCCTCTCGCTGTTCGTGGTGCCGGCCTTCTATGCGCTGCTGGCGCCGTACACGCGGTCGCCCGAAGCGGTGGCCCGCGAGCTTGAGCAGCAGGAGGCCGACACGCCGTCGGTGGGTGGGCATGCCTGACGGGTTGCCGCGGCTGCAGGGTGACGGGTTCGTGCTGCGCCCCTGGCGCGGCGACGATCTGGACGCGCTGCTGCGGCATGCCAACGATGCAGCGGTCTCGCGCGGCCTGCGCGACCGCTTCCCGTTCCCGTATACCCGTGAAGACGGCGAAGCCTTCCTGGGCGGGCGGATCCTGGCGCCGAGTACGCTCAGCCTGGCCATCGAGATCGATGGCGCGGCCTGCGGCAGCATCGGAGCCCTGCCGGGCGTGGCCGAGCGAGCGCATGCGGCCGAGCTGGGCTACTGGCTGGGTCGCGCCTATTGGGGGCAGGGCTGGATGTCGCGCGTAGTGGCCCTGTTCGCGCCGTGGGCGATGGACGAACTGCGCCTGTTCAGGCTGCAGGCCGAGGTGCTCGCGTTCAACGAGGGCTCGGCCCGGGTGCTGCTGGGCAACGGGTTCGTGGAGGAAGGGACGGCCCGTGCCGCCGTCTTCAAGCGCGGGCAGCTGCACGATCTGCGGCGGTTCGCCCGCGTGCGCGACCGGCTGCCCTGAGGGCCGCCGGCCTTCGTCCCGACCGTTGGTCGTGGCGCAACGGCCGGCGTAAGAGATCGGCCCTATCGGGTTGGCCCGCGATGATGGAGAATCGACCCGGTCCCCTCCAGCCGACGGGACGTCCTTCATTTTCCGCCGACTGGAGAGAGCGCGTGGAAGCAGTAGTTGATTTCATCAATGGCATCATCTGGAGCAAGGCGCTGATTTTCCTGTGCCTGGCCGCCGGCCTGTACTTCAGTGTGCGCACCCGCTTCATGCAGCTGCGCGGGTTCTTCGAGATGTGCCGGCTCACCGTGCAGGGCGAAAAGTCCGAAGCCGGTGTGTCGTCGTTCCAGGCCTTGGCCATGTCCATGGCCGGCCGCATGGGTATCGGCAACATCGCCGGTGTCGCCACCGCGATCGCCTTCGGCGGCCCGGGCGCGATCTTCTGGATGTGGGTGATGGGCTTCCTCGGCGCATCCACCTCGTACGTCGAGTGCACCCTGGCCCAGATCTACAAGACCAAGGACGCCGAAGGCCGCTATCGCGGTGGCCCGGCGTACTACATCGAAAAGGCCATGGGCCTGAAGTGGTATGCGATGGCCTTCGCCATGGCGACGATCGTGGCCGCCGGCTTCCTGATGCCGGGCGTGCAGGCCAATGCCATCGCCGACAGCATCATCAATTCCTGCCGTGGCGGCGCCCTGTGCGGGCCGCTGGATGGCCAGTTCATGGGCATGGAGACGGTGCAGGCATTCAAGCTGGGCATCGGCGTCGTGGTGGCCCTGCTGCTGGGCGTGGTGATCTTCGGCGGCGTCAAGCGCATCGCCAATTTCGCTGAAGTGGTCGTGCCGTTCATGGCCGCCGGCTTCATCCTGATGGCGATCGTCATCATGATCCTCAACTACGATCGCGTGCCGGACATGTTCCGTACCGTGTTCAGCAGCGCCTTCGGTGCGCATGCCGCCTTCGGCGCGATGATGGGCCTGGCGGTGGAGTGGGGCGTCAAGCGCGGCATCTACGCCAACGAAGCGGGCCAGGGTACCGGTCCCCACGCGGCCGCCGCCTCGGAAGTCTCGCACCCGGCCAAGCAGGGCTACGTGCAGGCCTTCGCGATCTACTTCGACACCATGATGGTGTGCACCGCCACCGCGTTCCTGATCCTGGCCGCGGGCACCTACAACGTGTATTCGCCGGTGGCCGGTGCCGAGCCGGTGTTCGCCGGCCTGGCTGGCGTGGCCGAAGGCGCGGGCTACGCCCAGGCGGCGGTGGAAACCGTGCTGCCGGGCTGGGGCTCGGGCTTCGTGGCCATCGCGATCTTCTTCTTCGCCTTCACCACCATCATGGCCTACTACTACATGGCCGAAACCAACCTCAGCTACCTCAACAACAACCGCAAGCGCCCGCTGACCGTGCTCGCGCTGCGCCTGGGGATCATCGCCATGGTCGTGTTCGGTGCCTTCCACAATGCCAAGATGGCCTGGGCACTGGGTGACATCGGCGTGGGCCTGATGGCGTGGCTGAACATCGTCGCCATCCTGATCGTGCAGAAGCCGGCAATGCTGGCCCTGCGCGACTACGAACGTCAGAAGAAGCTCGGCCTGGATCCGACCTTCGACCCCGATGCCCTGGGCATCAAGAACGCCGATTTCTGGCGTAACCGCAAGCTGGAGCCGTCCCGTAGTGAATGATCCCTGGAAGAATGCCCGCCGGCCGTCCGCACGGCCGCCGCGGGCGAACCCGTTGCCGCCCCGTGATGGCGGCCCGCCGCCGCCGGGTCGTGGCAACGACGAGCTGCGCCTGTATGGCTGGAACGCCGTGCAGGCGCTGTTCGAACGCCGTCCGCAGGCGCTGCGCAAGCTGTACCTGGCCGAGGCGCTGATCCCGCGCCTGCAGCCGCTGCTGAAGTGGTGCGTGGCCAACCGGGTCGGTTACCGCGTGGTGGAGGAGGGCGATCTCAACAAGCTGGCCGCCACCACTCACCACGAGGGCGTGGTGGCCGACGTGCTGCGCGCGCCGATGCTGGCGCTGGATGCGTGGCTGGCCGGCCTGCCCGCCGACCAGCCGGTGCTCGCACTGTGGCTGGATGGCGTAGGCAACCCGCACAACTTCGGCGCGATCCTGCGTTCGGCCGCGCATTTCGGCGTGGCCGGCCTGCTGCTGCCGCCGGAGGCCACGCTGGCCCTGTCCGGCGCGGCCGCGCGCGTGGCCGAAGGCGGTGCCGAGGCGGTGCCGCTGGTGCGCCTGCCGGCGGTGCCGCAGGCGATGGAGGCGCTGCGTGACGCCGGTTTCGGCCTGGCCGCCACCCTGGTGGAGGGCGGCGACACCCTGTTCGCCAGTGCGCTGCCGGCGCGGCTGGTGTACGTGATGGGTGCCGAAGGCGAGGGCATGGACCGCGCGTTGGCGCAGGCCTGCGACCTGCAGGTATCCATCCCCGGCAGCGGTGCAGTGGAAAGCCTCAATGTGGCATCGGCAACGGCGGTACTGCTGTCGCATTGGTACGCGCAGCAGACGAGGTAAGCGGGTGGGTGACGGCGTTGCCGTTGCTGACGTCGCTGCTTGACCGGGGCAGCGCATGCGCGCGCGGCGCCTCGTGGTGTGATCGACTGCTCCAATGAAGAGGTGACTACAGTCGATTCGGATTTTTCGCATAGTGCCAAGCTTTGGCGCTGCGTCACAGTGCGAATCGGCGCTGCACTGTGTAGGTGAGGAGAGACACCCACCCAGTGCGGCGCCGTTGTCCGGATCACGGTTGTCCGTGTCGCTCACCGCGTGGGGTGTGATGAATCCCGGTAGCCCGGCCCTGTGTGGCCGGGCTTTTTTTTTGAGCAGGCATCTTGCGACACGCGGTTGCGTTGAATCGCGTGTGCGCGCCGCATCCGCCACCCCATCTTCATTGCCGAAATGTATTGAAAAACCAGGCGCTACGCACGCTATCTATGGAGTGAGGGCTGCCTATGGCGTGATGCGCTCATTGGTGCGTGCGTTGGTTCACACATTCGAATAGTCGCGGGATTTACCGATTTTTCCCTTGGTGCTTCGTGTGCAGATTGCCCCTGCGGCGGGCTGGCCTGCCGCATCACTACTGCCACCAAGGAAACTCACCATGACGCCCACCGCGCTGCGCTCCCCGCGCCTGATTCCTCTCGCCCTGATCGTCGGCCTGTGCGCGCCTGCACTCGCCGCTGCCACCGGGCACAGCCTGGACGGTGTCAATTTCACCGGCCCGCTGATCACGCCGAACCCGGCCGGCATGCCCAAGGGCCACGCCTACGTCGAGCCGTACCTGATCCGCATCGACAGCGACCGCTACTTCGACGGTGAAGGCCGCCGCCACGACAGCGCCGCGCGCAGCAGCGCGTGGTTGACCGTCGTTCCGATTGCCTACGGATTGGGCCAGCGCGTCACTGCCCAGGTCAACCTCAGCGCCGCGCGTGCCGAGACCGGCGCCGAGCGCAGCCGCGGGTTCCGCGCCGGCGATACCACGGCGATGGTCCAGTACCTGCTGCAGGCGCCGGACGAGGACGGGTCGCGCCCGGCGGTATCGGTGTCGCTGAGCCAGCGCTATGCCACCGGCAGCTATGACCGCATTGGCGGCAATCCACTCAACGCACAAGGCGATGGCGTGCAGCGCACCACCTTCGGCCTGGGCGTGCAGCAGGTGCTGTGGCTGCCCAACGGACGCCCGCTGCGCTGGCGCGGCCAGCTCAGCGCCAGCCCGGCTCCGGCCCGCGTGGCGCTCAACGACAACAGCGTCTACGGCACGCCGGAAGGGTTCCGCGGCAACGTCGCGCCAGGGTCGCTGGTGGGCCTCTCCGTGGCCGGCGAGTACAGCGTCAACTCACGCTGGGTCGGCGTGTTCGAGGTCGCCGCCAGCCGCCAGAGTGATCGCCACATCAGCGGCTATGCGCCGGCCGAGAACGGTTCGGCGCAACGGATCGACCTGCGCCTGCCGGGAAGCCGCAATCTCACCCTCGCCCCTGCGGTGCAGTACCACTTCAGCCCGAATGTCGGGTTGATCGCCGGCGTCGAGTTCACCGTCGCAGGCCGCAACACCGGCAGCTACATCAATCCCCAGGTCGCCTTGGGGATGTTCTTCTGATGCCGGCAAGGAGCGGATCATGAACATCGAAGAGATCGTTGCCCGCGTGCTGGGCATCGTCTGGAGCCCCATGCTGGTCACCCTGTGCCTGGTGGTCGGCCTGTACTTCAGCGTACGCACCCGCTTCATCCAGCTGCGCGGATTGCCGGACATGCTCAAGCTCATGTTCCAGGGCCGCAGCTCGGCATCCGGTGTGTCCTCGTTCCAGGCATTGAGCCTGTCGCTTTCCAGTCGCGTAGGGGTGGGCAACATCGCCGGTGTGGCGATAGCGATCGCCTACGGCGGGCCCGGTGCGATCTTCTGGATGTGGATCGTTGCGTTCCTGGGCGCGTCCAGCGCCTTCGTCGAATCCACGCTTGCGCAGATCTACAAACAGCGCGACGGCACCGGTATGTATCGCGGTGGACCGGCCTATTACATCGAGAAGGGCCTGGGACAGCGCTGGTATGCCGTGCTGTTCGCGCTTAGCACCGTGGTGGGGTGTGGCTTGATGTTGCCGGGCACCCAGTCCAACGCCATCGTCAGTGCACTGGACCAGGCGTGGGCCGTGCCCGGGTGGGTCAGCGCCGCCGGTATCGGCACGGTCGTGGGTCTGGTCGTGTTCGGCGGCGTGCGCCGCATCGCGCAGGTCGCCCAGGTGATCGTGCCCTTCATGGCGCTGGCCTACCTGGTGGTGGCGGGCGTGGTGATGGTGCTCAACCTGGACGCCGTACCCGAGATGTTCCTCCTCATCGTGCGGAGTGCGCTCGGGCAGGATGCCGCGTTCGGCGCCATGATCGGTACCGCGATCCAGTGGGGTGTGCGCCGCGGCGTGCTGTCCAACGAAGCCGGCATGGGAAGTGGTGCGCATCCTGCAGCGGCGGCGGAGGTCTCGCACCCGGTCAAGCAGGGCCTGGTGCAGGCGTGCTCGGTCTACATCGACACCTGGTGGTGTGCAGTGCCACGGCGTTCCTGATCCTGTCCACGGGCGCGTACAACGTGTATGACCCGGCCGAGCCGACGCAATGGGTGGTCGCCAATGTGCCAGCGCTGGAGGCGGGCCCGGCCTTCGTGCAGCACGCGGTGGAGTCGGTGTTGCCGGGCTTCGGCAAGTCGTTCATTGCCCTGGCGATCCTGCCGTTCGCCTTCACCACCATCCTGGCGCTGTACTACAACGCCGAGACCAACGTGGTGTACCTGGGCCGCAATCGTCCGTCATGGCTCGCGATGGGGCTGTTCCGGGTCGCTTTCATTGGCGCCATGCTCTATTCGGCATTGAACACGGCCACGGTGGCCTGGTCGTTGGGCGACATCGGCGTCGGCTTGATGTGCTGGTTGAACATCATCGCGTTGCTGCTGCTGCAGAAGCCGGCATTGGCCGCGTTGCGCGACTATGAGGCGAGCAAGCGCGCGGGCCGGGACCCGGTCTACCGCCCGGATACGGAGCAACGGCCCGCCACCTGCGTGTGGACCGCGCATTCGGTAGAGCCGTCTGCTGGACGGCTGCCGTAAATGCCGGGCGTGGCCCAACCCGGTAGAGCCGTCTGTTAGACGGCTGCTGTTGATGCCGGGCGTGGCCCAACCCAGGTAGAGCCGTCTGTTAGACGGCTGCTGTTGATGGGGGACGGCAGCGGATCAACGGACAGCGGACTAACAGTCCGCTCTACAGGTCCGCTCCGCGAGTGACAGCGCGTCGCGCTGTCACTCGTTCGGCGGTGTGGTCGCCTTGGCTTCGCTGCCGAAGCTCCCATCGGCTTCCGCAGCCAGGTAGGCGAAGACCGTATACGCGGCCACGTTCTGCGCCAAGGCGGCCGGGTCGATCTTGTCCAGGGTGTCGTCGGCGGTGTGATGCAGATTGAAATAGTCGGTGCCGTCCTGCGCCAGCCATGCCCACGCACCGCCCTTGGCCGCCAGCGGGCCCACGTCCGGGCCCGGGCCGCCCTTGTCCGGGGCGTACTCGATGCCCAGCGGCTTGAGCGCCTCGGCAATCTGGCGGGTCGCCTCACGCGACTGTTCCGGGTTCGGCGAGCCGGTGTTGAAGGCATAGATGCGCCCCGCACCGAAGTCGCTCTCGGCGGCCAGCTGGTGCAACACCACATCCTTGGCATGCGCTTCGGCGTACGCCTTGCCGCCATACAGGCCCTGCTCTTCGTTGGCGAAGGCCACCACGCGGATGGTGCGCTTCGGGGCCTGCTTGAGCTGGCCGATCAGATGGCCGGCAGCCATGGTCAGGGCCACGCCGGCGCCGTCGTCGATCGCACCGGTGCCCAGGTCCCACGAATCGAGATGGCCACCGATCACCACCACTTCCTTGGGCAGGATGCGCCCGGTGATCTCACCGATCACGTTGTACGAGGTCGCCGTGCCGTCCCAGCCACAGTCGAGGTCGAGCGTGATCCGGGTCGGCCCCCGCGCGACCAGGCGCGCCAGCTGGTTGGCATCGGGCACTGACAGCGCGGCCGACGGCACCGGCGTCAGGCCGTCATCGAAGCGGGTGATGCCCGTGTGCGGCACGCGGTGCGAATCGGTCCCGGCCGAACGCATCACGAACCCTACGGCGCCCTTGCGGATCGCCTCGGAGGGGCCCTTGCTGCGCACCGCGCCGCCCTTGCTGTAATCGCGACCGTCGCGGAAGGCGGTCATCTGGTAATCGACGAAGGCGATCTTGCCCTTGAGCGAGCCTGCCGGCGCGGCCTGCAGCGCAGCCAGATCGGCGAAGCGCACCACGTCGGCCTCCACCTTGCCGCCCGGGCTGCCGCCCAGTGCGGTGATGGTCAGCGGCTGGGCATGCGTACCGAGGACGTGGGCCTGTTCACTGCGACGTTCCCACTTGGGGAAGGTCACCGGTTCTTTCCACACCTTGTCGAAGCCCAGTGCCTTGAACTTGGCTTCGGCCCAGGCCACGGCGCGGGCATCGGCCTCGCTGCCCGCGATGCGCGGCCCGATCTCGGTCGTCAGCGATTCCACCACCTTCCAGCCGGTGTCATCCTTGAGCGCCTGCTCGCGCAGTTCGGCGGCCGTGGCCAGCGACTTCGGGGGCAGCGTGGTGGTGCCCGTCGCCGCGAACGCCGGGGCGGCCAGCAGGGCGAGGGAAGATGCGATGGCAAGGACGCGGCGACGCATGGGCGAACTCCGGGGGAGCAGGGCAGAAGCGTTCGAGCTTAGCAGCCTGTCCGCGCCGCACATGGGCGGGAGGTCATGGTTGGGCGGACGCTGTTTTCCACAGACACGCCGCGCGACGCGGGCAGGGCCGGCCAACGGCCGGCGCTACCGGGTCGGTGCCTGCCATCGGCAGGCGTGCGGTCAACGCTTCAAGTTGTCGCGGATCTCGCGCAGCAGCACGATTTCTTCCTTCGGCGCGGCGGGCGCGGCTTCCTTCTTGCGGGCCAGGCGGTTGATCACCTTGACCACCATGAAGATCGCGAAGGCAACGATGATGAACTGGACCAGGGTGTTGAGGAAATCGCCATAGCCGATCACCACGGCCGGAATCTCCTGCCCGTCCGGGCCAAGCCGTGCCGGGGCGAGTGTCCACACCAGTTCGGAGAAGTCCACGCGACCGATCAGCCACCCCAGCGGCGGCATGATGATCTTGTCCACCAGTGCGGTGACGATCTTGCCGAACGCAGCACCGATGACGACACCGACCGCCAGGTCGATGACGTTGCCACGCATGGCAAATTCCTTGAACTCAGTCAGCATTCCCATCGGGTTCTCCTGTTTCGGGGTAGCAAAGGACGCCGCAGCCTAACCCAGCCAATGTCATCCAGCGATGATGCCGTGACGCTCGGCGACGTTCTCGAGCCGCGCGCTGAAGCGATCGCCGGGATGCAGCGCCGCCACGCCGGCAGGCGTGCCCATGAAGACCAGATCGCCCGCGCGCAGTGCCCAGAGCTTGGACAGCTCATGCAGGATCTCCGGCACGTTCCAGATCATCTGGTCCAGCAGCGACTGCTGGCGCACCTCGCCGTTGATCTCCAGCGACAAGTTCAGCGCGGACAGGTCACCCACTTCACCGGCCGGCACCAGTTCGCTCACCGGCGCGGAGTGATCGAAGCCCTTGGCCGGATCCCACGGGTGGCCCTTGGCCTTCGCGGCGGCCTGCAGGTCACGGCGAGTCAGGTCCAGGCCCACGCCGTAGCCGAACACCAGTGCCTCGGCCTGGTCGACCGGCAGCTCGCCCTCGGGCGCGTCGCGGCCGATCGCCACCACCAGTTCCACCTCGTGGTGCAGGTCGTGGGTCGCCGGCGGATAGGGGATCACATCGTCGTGGCCGACCACGATCGCATCGGCCGGCTTGCTGAAGAACATCGGGCGGCCGCGGTCATCGGCGGCGGGAACCGCTGCACCCATTTCCTTGGCGTGGTCGGCAAAATTGCGGCCGACACAGTAGATGCGCCGCACCGGAAACGTGCCACCACCCGCAACCGGGATGCGGGGTTGTTCGGGTGTGGGGATTACATCGGTCATGCGCGCGTCCTGTATCTGACAAGGTTCACGCGAGTGTAGCGCCGAGGTAGCGCCGACTGTAGTGCCGACCGTAGTGCCGACTGTTAGTCGGCAAACCAACCGGCAAACCAACCGGCAAACCAACCGGCAAACCAAACAATCATCAACGCGACAACGGAAGCGCCGGCTTGCGAACCACGCGGTACTCACCCTCGACGATCTGCGGATCGGCGGCGTTCGCATTCTGCTTGCGCTGGGCGAGCAGCTTCCACGCTACCCCGGCGATGATCATCGCCGCACCCACGAACACCCCGACGAACACCAGTGCCGCCAGGATCGCCAGGCCCAGCAGACCCACGGCCACGCGCACGAGCGGGTGGCGCGGCTTGCGCGGCGCGAACAGGGTACGGAACTGGTTGAACTGGAAGCGGTTGTACATGGCGGTTCTATGGCTGAAGTCAGCGAGATGTCAGTATCCGGGCTGGATTCTGTCATTGAGTGAAAAAGTCGTTAAATAGGATTGCCGTTCATTTGAAATCAATGACTTGTGTTCATCGCAGAGCCAGCCACGTGACGGCGTGCGACACTACGCGTCCTCGATGAAGTGCCGTTGCCCATGTCCGTTTCCGATCCCGCCGCACCCCCGCTGATCGCGCTCGAGCGTATTGCCGACGGGGGATTTGCCGAGGTCGAGGCGGGAATCGATGGCGATTTCGAGTCGCTGGTGCTGTACCGCGATGGCGGCAGCGTGCGCGGCTGGCTGAACATCTGCCCGCACGCCGGTCGCCGGCTGGATTGGGCACCGGGCCAGTTCCTGAAGAGCAAAGATGGGCATCTGGTGTGTGCAGCGCATGGTGCGTCGTTCTCGCTCGACGACGGCGGCTGCGTAGCGGGGCCGTGCAAAGGCGACCGATTGCGCGCCGTGCCGCTCGACGTCCGCGATGGAAGCGTCTATCTGGCCGGCAGTACGCTCTGACGATGAACATCACCGGGAGCCGGCCAGCGGCCGGTGCTACGCCTTGACGATGAACATCACTGGGAGTCGGCCAGCGGCCGGCGCTACGCCTTGACGATGAACATCACTGGGAGCCGGCCGGCGGCCGGTGCTACGCCTTGACGATGAACATCACCTGGAGCCGGCCAGCGGCCGGCACTACGCCTTGACGATGAACATCACCTGGAGCCGGCCAGCGGCCGGCACTACGGGTGACAGGTCCTGACGGTGGGGGCAACCGTTTGGGGGTACGGTGTCAGAACATCAGATTGATCATCACCACGACCACCATGGTGTAGATCAACGACAGCGGTGCGCCCACCCGCCACAGTTCGCGGGGCGTGTAATTGGCCGGCCCGGTGATCATCGAGATGACCGGGTTGGACGCCGTCATCAGGTTGTTGGATGCCGACAGCGCCACGATCAGCGCGAATGCCGTCGGGCTGCCGCCGGCCGCCAGCGCCAGGTTCACTGCGATCGGCACCATCACGATCGTTGCGCCCACGTGGCTGATGACCAGCGAGAACACCGTGGTCAACAACGCCAGCGCGATCTCCAGCACCCACACCGGAATGCCGGTAGGCAGGCGGTCAATGGTGTGGCCCGCCACCCAGGCGGCCGCACCGCTGCTGTCCATTGCCCAGCCGAGCGGAATCAGCCCGGCCATCATGAACACCGTTTTCCAGTTGATCGAGGCATACGCCTCGTCCATGCGCAGCACGCCGGTGAGCAGCATGCCGGCCACGCCGGTCATCAGGGTCAGCGCGACCGGCAGCTTCGAGGTCAGCGCGATCAGGATGGTGATGGCGAAGATCGACATCGCGATCTTGAACTTGTGCGGGCGCTGTTCGCCCTTCGGGTAGTCGGTGACCACCACGAAGTCGCGGCTCTTGGCGGCTTGCGCCAGGTCGGTCCAGATGCTGTGGAACACCAGCATGTCACCGGCGCGCAGCGGAACATTGCGCACGTCTTCGCGGATCACCTGCTTGTCGCGGTTGATCGCCAGCAGGCTGATCCCGCGCTGCTTGCGCAGGCGCAGTTCGGAGGCGCTCTTGCCGATCACTTCGGAGGTCGGCGGCACCACCGCTTCGGAAATGCCGGCGCGGCTCGGGTTGAACAGGTCGCCCAGATGCTTCAGGCGCGAGGACATGCGCAGGAACTGGTTCTGCGCAAAGTCGGTAACCTGCTGGCGGCTGCCCATCACGCCCAGCACGCTGCCGACCCAGATGCGCATCTCCGCCGGCGGCGCCAGGCGGGTGTCGTTGCCGGTCTTGAGCGCCAGCAGCAGCGGCGCGTCATGCACGTTTTCTGCCTCGCCCAGGGTCATGCCCACCAGCGGGCTCTCGGCGCTCACCACCAGCTCGAAGACGTCGCCTTCGATGCCGTAGGTCTTGGCGAAGTAACTCTCCGTCCGCGCGGGCGTCACCCCATCGTTGGCCAGCGTTTCCTCTTCCACCAGCTTGCGGTCGCCGAAATAGCGGAAATACAGCAGTGAGGCGGCCAGCAGCGCCACGCCGATCGGCAGCGGCGCGAACATGCGCAGCGGTTCGATGGTGGCCAGGCCCGAGGGCAGGTTGTTGTTGGCCGAGGCCAGCAGATCGTTCAGCAGGATCAGCGGCGAATTGCCGACCATGGTCAGCGCACCGCCCATCACGATCGCTGCGGCGATCGGCAACAGCAGCCGCTGCAGGGTCAGCCCGGTGCGCGCCACCAGCCGTGAGGCCACCGGCAGGTACAGCGCCATCACCGACGGGTTCTGCATGAAGGACGAGTTCAGGCCGGCGATGGCCGTGGTCATCATCAGCAGCCGCGTTTCCACGCCATGGCCGCGCCGCAGCAGCCACGCGGCCAGCCGGTTCAACGCGCCGGTACGGTCAAGGCCCGCACCGAGGATGGTGGTGGCGATGATGCTCATCACCGCGTTACCGGAGAAGCCGCCGAAGATTTCCTCCGGCGCGATCAGGCCCGTCACGCCCAGCACCACCAGTACTACCAATGCCACCACGTCGGCACGGATGCGCTCGAACAGGAACATCGCCATCGTGAAGCCCACCAGCCCGAGAACGAGCTTCATGTCGGTGGTCAGCGTCAGCGTGGTGTCCATGGGGTGGTGCGGTTCCTTGGGGTGGGATCAGGTACGGTCGTACAGCAGGTCCCACACACCGTGGCCAAGGTTCTGGCCGCGGGTCTCGAAGTGCGTCTGCGGCCGCCACGCCGGTCGTTCCACCTGGCCGCGCGGACCGGCGCGGTTGACCAGCCCGGGGGTTGCGTCCAGCACGTCCCACATCTGCTCGGCGTAGTCTTCCCAGTCGGTGGCGCAGTGCAGCCGGCCACCCGCGCGCAGCTTGCGCACCAGCAGTTCGGCAAAGGCCGGCTGGATCAGGCGGCGCTTGTTGTGCCGCTTCTTGTGCCACGGATCGGGGAAATAGATGCGCACTTCATCCAGCGCGCCATCGGCGATTTCCTTTTCCAGCACCTCCACCGCATCGTGGTGGTACAGGCGCACGTGGTCGGCGTTGTCGTCGGCCAGTGCATTGAGCAGGCGGCCCACGCCAGGGGCATGCACTTCCAGCCCGATGTAGTCGCGGCTGGGATCCTGCTGCGCGGCAAAGCGCAGTGCGGCGCCATTGCCGAAGCCGATCTCCAGCACCTTGCGTGCATCGCGCCCGAAGGTCGCATCCAGGTCGCGCGGTTCGCCGGTGAAGTCCAGCCCGAAGCGCGGCCAGCGGTCGTCGAACGCGCGCTGCTGGGCAGGGGTGAAGCGGCCCTGGCGGAGTACGAAGCTGCGCACCTCGCGGCGGCCTTCGGTCACGGTGAAGGGCTTGGGCGGCGCCTTGGCGCCTGCGCTGTCGAAGGGATTGGTCATCAGCCGATCATCCCGTCCACCGGCGAGGATGCGCTGGCGTAGCGTTTGCGCGGAATGCGCCCGGCCAGGAACGCCTCGCGCCCGGCCTCGACGGCCTTGCGCATCGCGCTGGCCATCAGCACCGGATGGCGCGCGCCGGCAATGGCGGTGTTCATCAGCACGCCGTCGCAGCCCAGTTCCATCGCGATCGCCGCGTCCGACGCGGTGCCCACGCCGGCATCGACGATGATCGGCACCTTGGCGTTCTCGATGATTTCCAGCAGGTTGTAGCGGTTCTGGATGCCCAGCCCCGAACCGATCGGCGCGGCCAGCGGCATCACCGCCACGCAGCCGATCTCTTCCAGGCGTTTGGCCAGGATCGGATCGTCGGAGGTGTAGACCATCACCTCGAAACCGTCCTTGACCAGCGTTTCGGCGGCCTTGAGGGTCTGCACCACGTCCGGGTACAGCGTCTTCTGGTCGCCCAGCACTTCCAGCTTGGTCAGGTTGTCGCCATCGAGCAGCTCACGGGCGAGACGGCAGGTGCGCACCGCGTCTTCGGCGGTGTAGCAGCCGGCGGTGTTGGGCAGGATGGTGTAGCGGTCCGGCGGCAGCACGTCCAGCAGGTTGGGCTCGCCCGGGTTCTGCCCGATGTTCGTGCGGCGGATCGCCACGGTCACGATCTGGGCCCCGGCCGCCTCGGTGGCGATGCGGGTTTCGTCCAGGTCCTTGAACTTGCCGGTCCCGGTCAGCAGCCGGGAAGCGTAGGTCTTGCCGGCGATCACCAGCGAATCGGGGGAAGAATGAGCAGTCATGCGGCGAATTATCGCCCAACCCGACCATTCCTGTCCGGTCGCCTTCGCCCCCACCGAAGGGTGGCACCGGCCGTTGGCCGGCCCAGGCGGTCCCACCGTCAGCCGCCGCCCAGTGCGTGCACGATCTCGACCACATCGCCTTCCTTGAGCAGATGGCTTGCATGCAGGCTGCGGGTGACGATCTCGCCGTTGACCTCCACGGCCACCCGGCGCTCGGTGAGGTGTTCGTTGTGCAGCAGGTCCAGCACGGTGGCACGTTGCGGAAGCTGGCGGGGTTCGCCGTTGAGCGTGATGTTGACGTGGTTCATGACGGGATTGTCCCCCAAAGTCGCCGGTTCTGCGTACCCTTGCGCCCCTGCCGATGGCGGCCTCGATGCGTCCTGTCTGCTGTCTGCGCGCCCCTGGCCCTGTCCATGCCGCAGCGCAGCGTGATGTCCCCGGGGTGCAGTGAAACCATGGCACCGTGCGCCGGCGTACGTCGGCCGTTAACACCCTCAAGGAGTCTTACATGTTGCTCAGCAAGCGTCCCCTCCGTTCCCTGTTGGCCGTGGCCATCGCCTTGGCCGCCGTGCCCGCGATGGCGCAGTCGCCGTATTCGAAGACCGTCTTCATCGGCGACAGCCTGACCGACCAGGGCTACTTCCGCCCGCTGCTGCCGGCCTCGGTCCAGCCGGTCACCGGCCAGTTCACCACCAACCCGGGTTGGGTCTGGGCCCAGTACGTCGCCGACTACTACGGCACCAATGCCACCGCCCACGGCAATGGCCAGAACGGCGACAACTACGCCATCGGTGGCGCCCGCGTCGGCGTGGACACCACCCAGACCCTGGCCCCGGGCACCCCGGCCATTCCGGTCTACTCGCTCAAGACCCAGACCGCGCAGTACCTCGCGGCCAACGGCGGCAAGGCCGACGCCAACGCGCTGTACACCGTGTGGGGCGGCGCCAATGACCTGTTCGCCATCCAGGCCGGTGCACCGCTGCAGGCCACCCTCGGCGCGGCCGTGACCGACCAGGTTGGCATCGTCGGCACCTTGAAGGCCGCTGGCGCCCAGTACATCGTGGTACCGACCCTGCCGGACATCGGCCTGACCCCGGCCGCGCGCGCCGGCGGTGCCGTGGGCATGGCGCAGGGCACCGCGCTGGCCAAGGCCTACAACGACGCCCTGTTCGGTGGCCTGAAGGCCGCCGGCCTGCAGGTCATTCCGGTGGACACCTTCCACCTCCTGCAGGAAATCGTCGCCAGCCCGGCCACCTACGGCTTCGTCAACGTGAGCAGCCCGGCCTGCACCACGGCCTCGTCGCTGACCTGCAACCCGACCGCCTACGCCAACCCGAACGCGGCCAACAACTATGTGTTCGCCGACGGCGTGCACCCGACCACCGCCACCCACCAGATGCTGGGCCAGTACACGCTCTCGATCCTGGAAGCACCGCGCAACCAGCAGATCCTGACCCACTCGGCGCAGACCGTGGGCCGTGCGCGCGCCGACCAGGTCAGCGGGCATCTTGACGGCCGTCCGGCCGATGGCCTGAGCTGGTGGGGCGGCCTGCGTGGCGACATGCAGCGTTACGACCACGCCGACCTGTACGACGGGCTGGCCCCGGCCGGCCTGTTCGGTATCGACTGGGCGAAGGACGGCATGGTCGTCGGCGGCTTCGGCGGCTACGGTCGCATGGATGCCGACTTCGGCAACAGCAAGGGCGACTTCACCCAGTCCGACGCCACCGTGGGCCTGTTCGCCGGCTGGTATGGGCAGAACATGTGGGTCAACGGCCAGGTCAGCTACAGCTGGCTGGACTACGACGTGACCCGCCGCCTGCAGCTGGGCCCGGCCGAGCGCGTCCACACCGGCTCGCCGGAAGGCAGCAACCTGACCGCCGCGCTGAACGCCGGTTACGAGTTCGGCACCGAAGGCGGCTTCCGCCACGGCCCGGTTGCCGCCGTGATCTGGCAGAAGGTCAAGCTGGACGGCTACACCGAGTCCAACCCGAGCGCCACCGCGCTGGGCTACGCCAACCAGGACACCGATTCCACCGTCGGCCGCCTGGGCTGGCAGGCCCGCTTCGACGGCGGCAGCGTCAAGCCGTACGTGCAGGTCACCTACGACCACGAGTTCGAAGACGGCAAGCAGGCCAGCGCCTGGCTGCAGTCCATGCCGGACGTGGGCATGTACAAGGTGCCGGGCCTGGAGTTCGACAAGAACTACGCCACTGCCGTGCTGGGTGCGCGCATGAGCGTGTTCGGCCTGAACAGCAACATCGGCATGAGCACCACTGCGGCGCAGAAGAACGCCCGCGACATCAGCCTGTTCGCCACGGTCAGCGGCAGCTTCTAAGCCTGAAGCCGGCGGTGCACGGCGAATTCGCCGTGCACCGCCCGGTAGGGCACGACCGTTGGTCGTGCCGAATGCAGCGGGCGGCTCGTGCCGCCCGTTGCCTTTTTACCGCCCCGGCGCATAAACTTGCGGGGTACCACGCGGGTGTAGCTCAATGGTAGAGCTGTAGCTTCCCAAGCTACTGACGAGGGTTCGATTCCCTTCACCCGCTCCACGGTTTGCGCGGCAAGCCGATGGAGCGTGGCATTGCATGCCTCCAGATCCCCGCGCCTGCCGGCGCGCGCCCTTGACTCCAGGGGCCTGTTACGTCGATCTGATTTCCCTTACGTCTTCTTGATTTGTTCACCGCGATCATCGCGTGTCGCTGCGCGCAGGCTTACTGCCGCTCCCACAGCTCCTGGTATGTCGTGGTCATCGTCACCATGCCTCGGTTTTCGTTGGGCGAAAGCTGGAAGCAATACCTGCGGTAGAGCCGTCATCTGCACGTACCGCCGCCGCGCTATGCTTCGCGCTTTCCTGCCCCCCATGCCGCGATGAAACTGGCCATCCTCTCCCGCAACAGCAAGTTGTATTCCACCCGGCGGCTGGTGGACGCGGCCCGCACGCGCGGCCATACCGTGCGGGTCCTGGACCCGCTGCGCTGCTACATGCGCATTGCGGCCGACGGTTTCACCATGCATTACAAGGGCCGGCCCATTACCGGGGTGGACGCGGTGATTCCGCGCATCGGTGCCTCGGTGACCCGCTACGGCACCGCCGTGCTGCGCCAGTTTGAAATCATGGGGGCGTGCACGCCCAATCCGTCCGACGCCATCCTGCGCGCGCGCGACAAGCTGCGCGCGCACCAGATACTGGCATCCAAGGGCATCGACATGCCCGTGACGGTGTTCGGTGACAACCCCGACGACACCGTGGATCTGCTGTCCATGCTGGGCCCGCCGCCGCACGTGGTGAAGCTCAACGAGGGCACCCAGGGCCGCGGCGTGATCCTGACCGAGAAGGCCAGCGCCTCGCGCGGCATCGTCGAGGCGCTGCGCGGGCTGTATGCCAACTTCCTCATGCAGGAGTTCATCGGCGAGGCGCAGGGCGCGGACCTGCGCTGCCTGGTGGTGGGCGACCAGGTGGTGGCCGCCATGCAGCGCCAGGCCCCGGAGGGGGACTTCCGCTCCAACCTGCACGCCGGCGGCAGCGCAGGCGCGGCCAAAGCGACCCGCGCCGAGCAGCAAGTTGCCGTGCGTTCGGCCAAGGCCCTGGGGCTGGGCATCGCCGGGGTCGACCTGATCCGCTCCAGCCGGGGCCCGCTGGTGCTGGAGGTCAACTCAACGCCTGGGCTGGAAGGCATCGAGGGGATCAGCCAGGACGATCTGGCGGGGCGCATCATCGAGCACGTCGCCGGCCAGGTGGCCTTGATGAAAAAGCCTTCAAAATCAAAGGCCTGATAATTTTTCGCGCACATTTGCCGGTTTTAACACGGGTTTAATCGCCCCCGGCGTAGGCTTCAACGAACCGCAGCTCTGCCCTCCTCAGCAGAAAACGGTAATCGGGAATGACTTCAGGCCCAGGCGGGATCCGTCTGGGCCTTTTTCTGGACGTGCCGAAACTCACTTGCTGCGGCGTCGCCCGCAGCGATACATTCGGCTTCTTCTACTGACTAGGGAATGGTTGTAATGAAGCGAATGATGGTGATGGCCGGAGCTGCTGCGCTGTTGCTGGCTGTCTGGACGGCGCAGGCCGGTCCGAAAGCGGGGGAGGAGGTGTTCACCCCCGGCAAGCCGCTTGCTGAACAGATTGATCGCATCGAGAAGCAAATGAACGATGGCGAGACCTATGTAGAGCTCAAGGGGGATGACCGCAGCCGCGTGCGCACCTCCTTGTCACGCCTGCGTGCCATCACCGAGCGCTACTCGCAGGGTACGTCCATGCCGGAGTCAGCCAAGGTCGAGCAGTTGAACGACCAACAAATTGTGAACACGGTTTTGACGCAGGCGCGCGAAGATAGCCGACTGATCTGCAAGCGTGAGAAGGTGACGGGATCCAACCGGGCCACGACGCAATGCATGACCGTTGCCCAACGTGCGCGCGCCAAGGAAGCGGGTCGAAATACCCTCGATGACGCGCAGCGGATGGGCCAATTCAAACAGTAGAGGTCACATGCGAATTCTAGTAATTGAAGACAACAGCGACATCGCCGCCAACCTGGGCGACTACCTCGAAGACCGCGGCCACACCGTGGACTTCGCCGCCGACGGCGTGACCGGCCTGCACCTGGCGGTCGTGCACGAGTTCGACGCGATCGTGCTGGATCTCAATCTGCCGGGCATGGATGGGATCGAGGTCTGCCGCAAGCTTCGCAACGAAGCGCGCAAGCAGACCCCGGTGCTCATGCTGACCGCACGGGATTCGCTGGACAACAAGCTGGCCGGGTTCGACTCCGGTGCCGATGACTACCTGATCAAGCCGTTCGCGCTGCAGGAAGTCGAGGTCCGTCTGAACGCCCTGTCGCGCCGCGGCAAGGGCGTGCAGACGCGGGTGCTGGAAACCGGCGACCTGGAATACAACCTGGATACCCTGGAGGTCCGCCGCCAGGGCAAGCTGCTGCAGCTCAACCCCACTGCGCTGAAGATCCTGCAGGCGCTGATGGAAGCCGCACCGGCCGTGGTCACCCGCCAGGAGCTTGAAACCCGCGTGTGGGGTGAAGAGCTGCCGGATTCCGACTCGCTGCGCGTGCACATCCACGGCCTGCGCGCCGTGGTGGACAAGCCGTTCGAGGTACCGCTGATCCAGACCCGCCATGGCATCGGATACCGCATCGCCGCCCCGGAAGCCTGATCCGGTGAGGGCCAGGGGGGAGCGTCGCCGCGCGCCATACCGGCGGCGGCTGCGCAGCCGCATCATCGTCTCGTTCGTGTTGTTGGGCTTCTGCCTGACAACACTGTTCGCGTTCGCCACGAACTGGACCCGCGCGCGCGTGGAGAACCAGCTCGTCGAAGACGTGATCAACCGCAACATCGATGAGTACATGCGACGATTCCAGATCGATCCGTCGCGCAGCCCAGACCTCCCGGTGCAGCAGATCCGTGCGTTCGTCTACTCCAGCGACAAGTTCGACAGAGTGCGAGAAGAGAGGCCAGAGTGGGCGGCCTACCCCTCGGGGACCTACAACGTCAGCGGCGTTGACGAGCAGGAGAATCCGTTCTCGTACAAGCTGGCGGTGCGAAAAACCCCCGACGCCTGGTTCTTCCTGGCCTACGACATGACCGAGAGCCTGCGCGGCGAAGCGCAGTTGAACCGCGCGCTGTTCTTCTCGGTACTGGTCTTCAGCGCGCTGTCACTGGTGCTGGGCTGGTGGTCGGCGTCTAAGGTCATGAAGCCGGTCTCCGACCTGGCCGCTCGGCTGCGCGCCTATCGCGGTGGCACCAGCGAACCTGCGCCCTTGGCACCGCGCTTCCCGGACGATGAGGTCGGGCAGCTGGCCCAGGCATTGGACGATTACTCGGCCAGGCTCACCGAAGTGGTGCAGCGCGACCGAGAGTTCAACGCCGACGTCAGCCATGAGCTGCGCACACCGCTGGCGGTGATCCGTGGCGCCACCGAGCTGCTGCTGACCCGCCCGGACCTGGACCCCAAGGTGCTGCAGCGCCTGCAGCGTATCCAGCGTGCAGAACAGCAGTGCACGGACCTGATTGGTGCACTGCTACTGCTGTCGCGCAATGAGCGCGGGCAGGGCAGCAGCAACGTCGCGCGCGTGGCCGAACAGCTGCTGGATGCCCACCGCGCCCAGCTGGGTGGCAAGCCGCTTGAGCTGGTGCTGGAAGGCGACCGCGAGCTGGTCATCGACGCACCGGAATCGGCGTTGTCGGTGGCACTGGGCAACCTGATCGGCAACGCCGTGAAGTACTCCCAGGAAGGCTCGGTCCGGGTGCTGGTCACCGGCAACCGGGTCGAGGTGACCGACAGCGGTCCGGGGCTCAGTGCGGAAGATGCGGCCAAGCTGTTCCAACGCGGCTACCGTGGCACCCACGCCGGCCACTCGCAGGGCGGCGGTATCGGCCTGTCGATCGTCAGTCGCCTGTGCGATCTTTACGGTTGGCAGGTGAATGTGCGCCCGGGTGAAGCGCGTGGCGTCGTGGCGACGTTGACGTTTTCGCCGGCGGGCTGACGGATCACCTTTGCGTAGAGCCACGCCCTGCGTGGCTGCTCTTCGCCGGGGAACGCGCAGCCACGCAGGGCGTGGCTCTACCGCGCCAGGGCTCTGTACGCCTGATCCAGCCGCACCACCTCGGCCTGCAGATGATCCGGGTGGCCATCATTGACCACCACGTCATCCGCCAGCGCCAGCCGCGCCTCGCGGCTGGCCTGCGCCGCGATCATCCGATCGGCCAGCCCGGCATCGATGCCGTCGCGCTGCATTAGCCGTGCGTGTTGCACCGCCACCGGCACATCCACCACCAGGATCCGGTCCAGCCAGGGGTACTGTTGCCGCCCGCCGGCCTCGGTCAGCAGCGGAATCGCGGCAATCGCATACGGCCCCTCGGCCTGCTCGCAGGTCTGCCGCAGTAACTGGCGAATGGCCGGGTGGGTGATGGCTTCCAGCGCCTGCCGCTCCTGCGCCGAGGCGAAGATGCGTGCGCGCAACGCGGCGCGGTCAAGCTGGCCGTCGGCCAGCAGGATAGGGGAACCAAAATGATCGACGATCCGCGCCAGGCCTTCGCTGCCGGGCGCAACCACCGCGCGGGCGGCCACGTCGGCGTCGGCCACCGTAATGCCCAGCGCCTCGAAGCGACGGCTGATCTCGCTCTTGCCGGCGGCCACGCCGCCGGTCAATCCAATCACGAACGCGCTCATCCGCGTGCCCTCAGCGCAGGCCGGACAATCTCAGGTAGGCGTTGATCAGCGGCTCGCCCCACATGAATACGATCCATCCGGCAACGGCCAGGTACGGGCCAAACGGGATCGGCGTGCCGCGGTCGCGACCTCGCGAGTACAGCCAGATCGAACCAATGATCGCGCCGAGCACCGACGACAGCAGGATGATCGGCAGGATGCCCTTCAATCCACACCAGGCCCCCAGCGCCGCCAGCAGCTTGAAATCGCCGTGGCCAATGCCTTCCTTGCCGGTGATCTGCTTGAACAGCCACCACACCGACCACAGCAGCAGGTAGCCGGCAATCGCACCCAGCAGGGCAGGCTTGGCCGGCATGTACAGGTTGTCGATGCTGCCTATCAGCCCCAGCCACATCAGTGGCAGGGTGAGCTGGTCGGGCAACAGCTGCGTGCGCAGGTCGATGCCGGACAGGGCGATCAGGAAGCAACTGAGCACGATCGCCCCGAAGCCCTGCCAGCCGAATCCGAACTGCCACACGCTCGCCACCACCAGCAGCCCCGTCAGCAGTTCGACCAGCGGGTACTGGATGGAGATGGGCGCCTGGCAATGGCGGCACTTGCCGCCCTGGATCAGCCAGCTGAACAGCGGGATGTTCTCGTACCACGACAGCTTGTGCTTGCAGTGCGGGCAGTGCGACGGCTCGACCACGATCCCGGGCGGGGGTGGTTCATAGATGTCGGGAAGCTCGAGCACCTCGCGGGCGTCGCGCTTCCACTGCCACTCCAGCCGCTTGGGCAGGCGCAGGATCACCACATTGAGGAAGCTGCCGATCAGCAACCCCAGTGCGGCCGCGGCGGGATAGCCGAGGCCGGGATGCTGGTCGAGAAATGCCATTGATTGATTATCCGACTACGGAGGCCAGCTTGAAGATGGGCAGATACATGCCGATCACCATGCCGCCGACGATAGTACCAATAACCACCATGACGAACGGCTCCAGCAGGCTGGCAAGCGCATCAACCGCGTTGTTCACTTCCTGCTCGAAGTACTCGGCCACCTTGAACAGCATCGCATCCAGGGCGCCGGCCTCTTCACCGATGGCCGTCATCTGGATCACCATGTGCGGGAACAGATTGACCTGCTTCATGGCCATGTTGACCGGGAAGCCGACCGATACGTCGTCGCGCATGCGCAGCACCGCTTCTTCGTAGACCTTGTTGCCCGTGGCGCCAGCGACGATGCCCAGTGCCTCCACCAGCGGTACGCCGGCCTTGAAGGTCACGGCGGTGGTGCGGGCGAAGCGGGCGATGGCGCTGTTGTGCATCAACTGGCCGATGACCGGCACCCTCAGGATCATGCGATCCATCGTGTGCTGCATCGCTGGTGAGCGCTTATAGGCTGCAATGAAGCCCACCGCGGCACCTACGCCGATGATCAGGAGCAGCCACCACCAAGCCACCATGAACCTGGAGAGGTTCACGATCATCTGCGTAAAGGCGGGCAGCTCGGCGCCGAAACCCTTGAACACATCTTCAAACTGCGGCACCACCCATACCAGTAGGATGCCGCTCACCAGCAGGGCTACTGCAAAGACCATGATCGGGTAGAACAGGGCCTTTTTGATCTTACCCTTGAGGGCCTCAATGTTCTCTTTATAGTTCGCGACGGTTTCAAGCACCGTTTCCAGCACACCGGCACCTTCGCCGGCACGGACCAGATTCCGGTAGAGCTCATCGAACTGGACCGGGTGCCTGCTGATGGCCTCATAGAGGGACGAGCCGCCCTCAATGTCCACTCGGATGCTGTCCACCAGCTTCTTCATGCGCGGGTTTTTGTGCCCGCTGGCAATGATGTCCAGTGCGCCCACGATCGGGACGCCCGATTTCATCATGGTCGCCATCTGGCGACTGAAGAAGGCGATGTCCTTGGCGCTGACGGCCTTGCCAGCGGCACCGAAGAGCGGCTTGGGCTTTGGCTTGACCACGTTGGGCGTAATGCCCTGGCGGCGCAGCTCGGCCCTGAGTAGGTTGGCATTTTTGGCGGGCTGTTCACCCTTCATCTTCACGCCCCGCTTGTCGGTCCCCTCCCAGACAAACGGAACCAACTCCATGGTGCTACGCGCCACGGGCTGTTTCTTGACGGCACTACGGCTTACAGACATACAGGCTCCCCAGCCGCGCCATCCCCAGGCGGGCTTCTGCGCCGAATGGTAGCTGGTTCCGGGGCGTCATGGCATCCCTCCCTAGCGACAATCCGTGACCGGGGTCCAGGACCGCCTCCGTCAGAAGGTGACGTAACGCGTCACAATGCCGGTTGGGTCGCAATTTACCGTGAGGGGGGTTCCAATCCTGAAGATTGGTGCCATCATTGCGCCGGGGAATGCTGGGGAGCATTGCTGAGAAGTTGGCACGCAACCTGCTTTCAACCACCCGCACGGGCGATTGCCTTGCTCAGCCGGTCGACCGGCCAGGCTCCGACCCAGTGTTCATTTTTCAAACCACCTCTAGGGGATGTACTCATGAAGAAGCAGCAGGGCTTTACCCTCATCGAACTGATGATCGTCGTCGCGATCATCGCCATCCTGGCCGCCATCGCTCTGCCGATGTACCAGGATTACGTCGCCAAGTCGCAGGCCACCGCAGGCCTGGCCGAAATCACCCCCGGCAAGACCCAGGCCGAAGTGCTGCTGAACGAAGGCAAGGACGTGGCCAACGCCGCTGATGTGGGCCTGACTGCAACCACGCAGCGTTGCGCCATCACCGCCACCGGCGCTGCGAAGGATGGCACCGCCACTCTGGCTTGCGTGCTGAAGGGCAACTCTAAGGTTGCTGGCAAGACCGTGACCCTGGCTCGCGTCGCCGCTGGCACCTGGGCTTGCTCGACCACCGGTCTGGACGACAAGTACATTCCGGCTGGCTGCAAGGCCCCGTAATTCAAGCACCACATGTTTCAGAGGGGGCCCCGTAGTACGGGGCCCCTTTTTTTGGGCAAAAAAGGTCGTTGGCACGAATATTGCTATTGCCCTTCTACGGCCAGCGTCCATGGCACGCAAACATAGGGGGTAATCATGCGCACCAAGCGAGCTGCGGGCTTCACATTGATCGAGCTGATGATTGTCGTGGCGATCATCGCCGTCTTGGCAGCGATCGCATTGCCGCTGTATCAGGATTACGTTGCCAAAGCCCAATTGGGTGCAGCGCTCTCGGATATCCGTCCAGGCAAGACGACACTTGAGTCCGTCGCTCAGGACAACTCTGATGCTGCAGTTGTGACCCCTGACTACATTGGCATCCGTGTAAGCGAGCGTTGCTCCGCCGTGTCAGCTACGCTTGATGCGTCCGGCGTGGGCACTATTGGTTGCACGGTCAAGGGAGGGGCGGCAGTGAACGGTAAGAATCTCGTGCTGCGTCGAAGCGGAGCCGGCGTATGGACCTGCGATGGCAGTGAGTTTGGCGCACGCTATCGTCCAACGGGGTGCTAGTAGTACCTGCCCAAGCTGGCCATAATAAAGACTCGCACTGAAGGAACTGCCCCATGAACGCCGTGGCCACCGCAAACCTCGTCGGGATCACCGGCATCGCACGTCGCCTGGTTCAGGACGGGGCCCTTGAGGAAGCTGCAGCGCGAGAGGCAATGGCCAAGGCGGCCGCCGCCAAACAGCCGCTGCCGCAGTACTTTGCCGAAAAGAAGCTCGTTACGTCCGCACAGTTGGCGGCGGCCAACGCGCTGGAATTCGGAATGCCGTTGCTCGATGTAGGGGTGTTCGACGCCAACCAGAGCGCCATAAGTCTTGTCAGCGAGGAGTTGCTGCGGAAGCATCACGTGCTGCCGTTGTTCAAGCGCGGAGGCAAGCTGTTCATCGGCACTAGTGATCCCACGCATTCATTGGATGAGATCAAGTTCCACACCAATCTGGTCGTGGAACCCATTCTTGTAGATGAGGAGCAGATACGCCGGACCCTGGAACAGTGGCAATCCAAGCACGACACTTTGGGTGGCGGCTTGGGGGGCGATGACGAAGGTATGGGGGACCTGGACGTCTCCGCAGGCGGCGACGAAGACGGAGGCACCAGCGACAGTGGCGTGGACGCAAAGGGTGATGACACCCCCGTAGTGAAGTTCGTCAACAAGGTGCTGGTCGACGCCATCCGCAAGGGCGCCTCGGATATTCACTTCGAGCCCTATGAAGACGACTACCGCGTACGCTTTCGTATCGATGGTCTCCTCAAGAACGTAGCCAAGGCTCCAGTCAAGCTCAACCAGCGTATTGCTGCACGCCTCAAGGTGATGTCGCAGCTGGATATTGCCGAGAAGCGCGTTCCTCAAGACGGGCGGATCAAGCTCAACCTGTCCAAGTCGAAGCAGATCGACTTCCGAGTGAGCACGTTGCCGACGCTGTTCGGCGAGAAAATCGTCTTGCGTATCCTGGACGGCAGCGCCGCCAAGCTGGGTATCGACAAGCTTGGCTACGAGGCGGCTCAACAGAAGCTGTTCCTCGATGCGATTCATAAGCCTTACGGCATGGTGCTGGTAACCGGTCCGACAGGCTCGGGCAAGACGGTGTCGCTTTACACGGCGCTGGGCATCTTGAACGACGAAACCCGCAACATCTCCACTGCCGAAGATCCTGTGGAAATCCGCCTGCCAGGCGTCAATCAGGTGCAGCAGAACAACAAGCGCGGCATGACGTTCGCAGCCGCGCTGCGTTCGTTCCTGCGACAGGATCCGGACATCATCATGGTCGGCGAAATCCGCGACCTTGAAACAGCGGAAATCGCCATCAAGGCCGCGCAGACCGGCCATATGGTGCTATCCACCCTGCATACCAACGATGCCCCACAGACCATTGCGCGTCTGATGAACATGGGGATCGCGCCCTTCAATATCACCAGCTCCGTGACGCTGGTGATTGCGCAGCGGCTGGCCAGGCGTCTGTGCAACAACTGCAAGCGACCGGTGGACCTGCCGCCCCATGCACTTCTCGCAGAGGGGTACACGCAGGCCCAGCTGGATGCCGGCATCACCCTCTTCGAAGCTGTGGGATGCGATGAGTGCACGGAAGGTTACAAGGGACGCACTGGCATTTACCAGGTAATGCCGATGACAGAGGAGATTTCAATCATCGTGCTGGCAGGTGGAAATGCCATTCAGATCGCCGAAGCCGCACAGAAGGCGGGGATCAATGACCTTCGCCAATCTGCACTGGTCAAGGCTGCTGCAGGCACCACCAGTCTGGCCGAGATCAATCGAGTCACCAAGGACTGAGTCTTCGGCCGCTGCCGGTTGCAGCTGGCAGCGGCGCGGGTGGTCATGCCGGGACAGGCTCCGGTGCGGTGATCTCGCAGCCGTCACCTGCTACCATCCCTAAGCAATATCGTCCGGCGGGGAGCTGGGCCACATTCGATTGCCTACCGGTGTCGCATCAGCTGCGCCATGGTTGGCTGTAGACATCAATACGGGTCTCCCGACCCGGTGTTACGCATTGGGGGAACCACGCATGACGTTGGCTAAAAGCAGGACCGGTACCTGGTTGTTGTGGATATTCGTCCTGTCGGGATTCTCTGGCCTGATCTACCAGTCCATCTGGACGCAGTACCTCGGTCTGTTCCTCGGTCACTCCTCATACGCGCAGTCGTTGGTGCTCATCCTCTTCATGGGTGGCATGGCAGTCGGTGCGTGGTTGGTCAGTCGTTGGAGCAGCAAGGTGCGGCGGCCCCTGCTCGCCTATGCATTGATTGAAGTGGCCATCGGTCTGTTGGGACTTTCTTTCGACGGAATTTACCAGGGCCTCACTGGTTGGGCGTATACCCACCTGATGCCGATGCTGCCAACAGGCCAGTTGCAGAACGTGCGATGGCTGCTGGCTGCTGCCATGGTGCTTCCGCAATGCATCCTGTTGGGTGCTACCTTCCCGCTGATGAGCGCCGGATATATCCGCCTCCAGGAGCACGCGGAAGGGCGGGTGCTTGCGGGTCTGTACTTCTCCAATAGTCTCGGCGCAGCCATTGGCGCGTTGGCATCCACGTACGTAATGCTGCCAGCCATCGGAATGCCCGGTACGGTGTTCTCTGCGGGTCTGATCAACATTCTGGTTGCCATTCTGGTGTACCCGCTGAGCAAACAGGAAGCGGGTACACCGGTGAGCGCGCCTGTGGCTGCGTCGGTCCAGGTTGGTGCGGCCAACTTCCGCGTTCCATCTCCGCCATTCCTGATTCTGCTGGCGGCAGGTCTGACGGGTGCGGCGTCTTTCGTGTATGAGATCACGTGGATTCGAATGCTGTCGCTGGCATTGGGTACCACGATCCATTCGTTCGAACTGATGCTCGCGTCGTTCATTCTGGGCATTGCCCTTGGAGGCCTGTGGCTGAAGAACCGTGCAGATCGTCTGGTCTCGCCCTTGGTGACGGCGGGCTGGATTCAGGTGTTCATGGGAATCGCCGCACTGGCTTCGATGTTCGTGTATGCCAACGCATTCGAATGGGTTGGTTGGTTGATGCGGGTAATTGTGCGTAGTGCGGAAGGCTACGGTCTGTTCAATCTGGCAAGTGCGGGAATCGCGCTGCTGGTGATGTTCCCGGCCGCATTCTTCGCTGGTATGACTCTGCCGCTGCTGACGCTGGCACTGCTACGGCAAGGACATGGAGAGAAAGCGATCGGTCAGGCATACGCATTCAATACTGTCGGCGCGATCGTGGGCGTGCTGGCAGCCGTGCATCTACTGATGCCGGTGTTCGGGCTCAAGTATGCATTGCTGATCGCGGCCGTAGTCGACATAGGTCTTGGTGTTGTGCTGCTGGCACGCCATGCGGCGGCTTCAGAATCCCGGCGCTTCTCTCCGGTAGTGATAGCGCTTGTTCCTGCCGCATTGGCGGTGGCAGGATCCTCGGCATTCGTGAGCTTCGACCCGGCTGTGTTGAATTCATCTGTGTATCGCACCGGTTCGGCCAGACTGGATGATTCGGCTCGACCCGTCTTCTACAAGGACGGCAAGACGGCGACAGTCTCAGTGTTCGAGTTTGGCGCCAAGGGTCAGGAGATTCGTATGATCTCGACCAACGGCAAGGTCGACGCGGGTCTTGCGTACAACGACGCCCAAATTGCATCGCCCGATGAAGCGACGATGTTGCTGCTTGCGGCAATTCCGCTGGCCATGCGCGATCACCATGACCGGGTTGGCGTCATCGGATTCGGGTCAGGTATGACCACGCATGCACTTCTGGGTCACTCCAAGGTTGGCTCAGTGGATACCGTGGAGATCGAACCGGCGATGGTGGAGGGCGCGCGTCACCTTGGCAGCAGGGTTGCCCGGGCCTTCAAGGACCCGCGTTCCCATATCGTGATCGATGATGCGAAGGCCTATTTCGCCTCCGCACCCACCAAGTACGATCTGATCATCTCGGAGCCTTCGAATCCATGGATGGGTGGCACCGCATCGCTGTTCAGTACTGAGTTCTATCAGTACATTCCACGACAATTGAATGAAGATGGCTTGTTTGTACAGTGGCTTCAGCTGTATGAGATCACCCCGGAGCTTGTGAACTCTGTGCTTTCTGCACTGTTGGTCAACTTCAAAGATGCGAAGGCATACTTGACCAACGGAACGGATCTGATTCTGGTGGCTTCCCCGCATGGAAAAGTGCCTGAGCTGGATGGGGAAATCTTCAAGACGCAGCCACTGCTTGCGGCCGATCTTGCTCATATTGGCGTGGGCGACATTCGTGACCTGCAGGACACCGTGGTGATGGATCGCAAGGGTCTGGAGGCGTACTTGTCTCTGTATCCGCATCGGACCAACTCGGATATGTTCCCGGTTCTAAAGCTGGAGGCGCCGCGCGCACGATTCGAGAACGCCCAGGCCTTGGACTTTGATGATCTTGGCGACGCTCCTTGGCCTATCATTCGTCACCTGGGTGGTCCCTCGCCGCGTTCGGCCCCTCCGTCTGACTTGCCGAGGAACCTCAGGCTTGCGTCGGTTCGGCAGGGGCAGGAGGCAGACCTTCTGTATGGCGCGCTGGTTGAGGGCCGCGATGACGGCAAGGCACTTTCCAGCTTCAATGGTCTCCAGGTTGAGGCCCTGCGCGGTTTGACAGCTACATGCAAGCTGGGCGCTCATCCTGAGCGCGATACCACCATGATCTTTGCGGTGGCTTCCGAAACTGCGGCATACCTCGATGATGCCCGTCTCCAGTCGATGTGGGGCGAGCGTAAGTGGTTGCCATGTACTGCCGGTAACTCGACGGTTGATGGAGCGCTGGCGCTTATGGGGGCGGTGGCGGGAAGCAACCACGAAGAGGTCATCCGGCAAGGGCTTGGCCTGTTGGAGGGCGAGCATGGGGATGTGCTGCTTGAGGATGGCGTTTCCGGTCTCTATATCTTCGGAGCGATGCAGTATGCAGCGCTGTCTGCAGGAGATCCCGAGATTGCCAAGCAGCTTGTGCAGCGATACTGGACGCGACTGAGCCGCACGGCGCAGGGTGACGCGTCGCTGAGGCTGCTTGCGTTGTTGGCGAGTCGCGCTGAGACCAACCCCGCGCACTGAGGTCTGATGATGCCTCTGGTTGTCAGTTGAAGGACTAAAGGCAGATGTTTCTGCTCTGGTACACAGCCCCGCACTTGCGGGGCTGCTTGTTTCCGTCAGGTCTTGCGCGAAGGATCAGACAGCATTCTTTGTGAACTGTGATTGCCTGCCCGGTTCAAGCTCAGTTAGCAGGACACACTCCTGAATCTTGCCAGGCTGCGCGAATGTACATTGCGATAGCACGTCACTGGCGTCCACATGGAGGTGGTTGTGGCCACACGATTCCTGAAGGCTCTAGGCCTGCTCTTTGCGCTGTCGCTGCTTCCTCTCGCGCCGCTCGCAGCGCAGCAGTCGCCGGTAGCGCCGAGGTTCTGCTTCGAAGGCGTGTGTTTCCCAACGCTCGGTCAGGCTGAAGCCGAACTTCGCTCCAAGGCGGGCCCCTACGGGAACTTGTGGAGGAAAGGGAAAACGCTGCATTACACGGGTACGGTAAATCCCGTCTACATGATCCAGTACGAAGTGGAAGACCATGAGCCCAGCGTCCTCTACAAGCCGGGATACGTAGTCGGGAGCATGGACTCCCGCTAGGGAATCTGTGGGGCGGAGCCAGATCCGTACTTCCCTTGGAAGTGTGCTGACGAAGCCGAGGGCGTGGCAGGGATGATGGCGCGCTATCGCGCTGATGCTGGAAACTGTTCGTATGTTGATTTGGGCTACAACGGCCAGCACGCCACGCCCTACGCGACGATTGGTCGAACATATGGTTATGGGGAGATCCGGTTCCTTGCCAGCCAATCCGGGGCACAACGGGGGTACCGTTACTCGGTGTGGTGTCCGGGCTGGGGCACGCCCACGCCTGATCAGCGCGAAGCGCCGATCGTAAAGATTCAGAACTTTGACTGCCCTGCTGGCTTTCAGCCGAAGCAAACCAGCAATCCTGCCTATTTTCCCAAAGGGACGGGCGTGGACTGGCCCAGGCTTTGCGAGCCGACCATGACGGCGAAGTACATCTATCTCTATGATTCGACTCAGTCTGAATCGCAACCTGGCAACTGCAATCCGTGCTTCCCCGCCACAGGGGATAAGGCACGGACGGAGGTGGATTTCGTCTTTGCCGGGCGTGTTTTTGCCCGGCAGTACCACTCTTTGGGTCAGTTTCAGTCCGGACCAGAGTTCGGGGCGCGCTGGTCGCACACTTACTCTGACGCCTTGCTTTCATCACGGGGTGACGCACGTTTTACCGACAAGGGTTACCTGCAGACGTACGCCTCTGGGCGCGGCAATCAGTCTGCCGGAGAAACCCTTCGCAAATTGCCGAGTGGCGATTTCCAGCTGACCGAGGCAGTCGGAACTACAAGGAGATACAGCCCGCAAGGTCGCCTCGTCGCCGTCGATGATGGCTCATCCCAGACTATTGTCACGCTCGCCTACGATTCGAAAGGAAGGCTGGCTCGCATCACCGATGGCACTGGGCGAGCATTGGTATTCGCATACGAGCAGTCCCGAATTGCGTCCATCACGTTACCGGACGGCTCGGCGGCGAGGTACACGTATAACGAGTTCCACAACTTGGTAAGGGTGGACCGGCCCGACGGATCTTCCCGGACCTACGTGTACGCCGAACAGGGCCTTGCGCCGGAGAGTGGCCGCAATCTGCTGACCGGTATCGTCGAAAGGGACGCCAGGTATGCAACCTTCTCGTACAACGATCAGGCGAAGGTAACGGGGAGTCGCTTGTTTGCCGATGGGCAGCCGGTTGACGTGATCACCATCAGCTACAACCCGGACGGATCGGCTACGTCCATCAATCATCTTGGCGATGTCAGGCAGCATGCTGTAGGGGGCACCCAGTACCGACAGATCACCCAGACGATCGACGCACAGGGAACCCGTTCCTACGGCTTCAGCGCCAGCGGGCGTCCTACGTCCAGAACGGACGCGTTGGGCAACCGCACTACGTTCTCATACGCGGATACCAGTACCGGGCCTGTTTCGCAGGTGATGACGGCTACCGAAGAATCCATCGGCCGCATCAGCCGCACCACCCGCGACGCCAACAACCGAGTCGCGGAGCAGCGTGTCAGCCAGAAGATCACCGCCGGCGAGCAGCTAACCTCCTTGAACCGTCAGGTCTACGATGCCCAAGGCCACGTGCTGTTCTCGTGCCAGTACGACGCCAACCAGAACACCGACTACGTCTGCGGTTCTCTGGCCACGGCGCCTGCCAATGTGCGCCAGTACCAGAGCACCTACTGCACGGACGCCGACGCCGTCAGCAGTCCCGCCCAGTGTCCGCTCCCCGGTCTCCAGCTCACCGCGCTCAATCCAACCGGTGCGCTCACACGCTTCGAATACCACGCCGCCAATGACGCTGGCTGTGACGCGGGTGGCAGCTGCCACTACCGCAAGGGCGACTTGAAGGCAGAGATCGATGCACTGGGGCGCCGCGCCGAGTTCCTGGAATACGACGCAATGGGCAATGCGGTACAGGTCCGCGGCATCGACGGCGTTGTTGTCGAGCGGCTGTTCGACACCGGCGGTCGCGTCCTGGCCGAGACCATAAAGGGTGACGGCCCCAGCAGCGATCGCATCACCCTCAGTGAGTACAGCTCGACAGGAAAGCTGACCCGCACCACCCAGCCGGACGGCGTCTGGACCCGGATGCACTACGACACGGCAGACCGCCTCACCAGTGTGGAAGACGCTGCGGGTAACCGCATCAACTACATACTGGACGGCGCAGGCAACCGCCTGCGCGAGGAAGTGCGCGACAGTAGTGGCGCGCTGCGGCGCTCTCTGGACCGCCTGTTCGACACCGCCAGCCGCATGACCCGGGTGACGGGTGCGGCGGGTCAAGCGACCCAAATGCGCTATGACGCCATGGACAATCTGCTGGAGACGGAGAATTCGCTCGGTACGGTGTCCAAGAGCACCTACGACGGTGCCGGCCGCCCGACCAAGCAGATCGATGATCTCGGCGGCATCAATGCAGAGATGGGCTACGAGTACGCCGCCAATGGCCAGGTCGAGCGGGTTGTCGATCCCAAGGGCTTGGCGACCAGCTATGCCTACGATGGTTTCGGGCAGCTGGCGACGCAGACCAGCCCGGACACGGGCGTCACGCAGTTCACCTACGACCGCCTCGCCAACACGCTGAGCCGGACTGACGCCCGCGGCGTGACAGCGCAGTACGAGTACGACGCGGTCGGTCGCACCGTGGCCGTTCGGTTCGCTGATCCTGCAGCCGACATCCAGTACGTTTACGACCAACCGTCGGCCCAGTGCCCGGTCGGGGAGCGTGCAGGGGTGGGGCGCCTTTCCAGCATGATCGATTCCAGCGGTCGAACCGACTATTGCTACAGCCCGCTTGGTGATCTGGTTCGCCGCGTGCAGGTGGTCGAAGGTCAGCCGCTGGTGCTGCGCTACGCCTATGCGCCGTCGGGACGTCTGCAGTCGATGACCTACCCGGACGGCAGCCTGGTTGACTATGGCTACGACGCTCTCGGGCAGGTCAGCAGCGTCGGGGTCACCCCGGCCGGTGGCACCCGCGAGGTGCTGCTGCAGGGCGTGCAGGCGCTGCCCTTCGGCCCGGAGCAGTCCTGGACGTTCGGTAACGGCCGTCGCGTGGACCGCAGCTACGATCAAGACTACCGTCCCCTGAGCATCAGCGACAACCGCGATGGGTTGAAGGTTTCCTTTGGCTTCGATGGCGCCGGCAACATCGCGTCGCTGACCGATGGCGGACCGCAGGGGCAGGGTGCAACGCTGGACTATGACGCGTTGGGTCGCCTGACGGCATTCAAGGATGCGCAGACGGGCGTGGCCATCGAGCAGTACAGCTATGACGCCACCGGCAACCGGTTGTCGTTTGGCAACTCGGCAGGAGTTCAGCCCTACGTTTACCCTGCGGGTAGCCACCGGCTGATGTCAGTGGATGGTGTTGACCGCACGTACGATGCAATGGGCAACACGCTGACGATCGGCGGTGAGTGGCAGTACGCCTATGATCTTGCTGGCCGGCTTGGCAGTGCGACTCGGGCAGGCTCTGCGCAGGCCAGCTACCGCCACAATGCGGCGGGGCAGCGCGTCCTGCAGCAGGTGTGTACTGACAAGACGCTGCACCTGCATGGCGAGGGCGGCGAGTGGTTGGGTAGCTACGGTGCGACTGGGACCCCGGCGCAGCAGGTCGTATGGTTGGGCTCCCGACCGGTTGGCCTGATTCAAGCCGGCAAGGTGCTCTACATCGAGTCCGACCATCTGGGTTCACCGCGCGCATTGATCGATCCTCTGCGTGATGTGGCGGTATGGCGCTGGAGCTTGCTGGGTGAGGCGTTTGGTGAGGGAGAGTCGGCCGAGGATCCTGATCAGGATGGAGTACTTCAGGCGTTCGATCTTCGTTTCCCTGGGCAGCGTCATGACTCTGCAAGCGGCCTGAGCTACAACTACTATCGAGACTATGACCCAGCCACGGGTCGATACGTTCAGAGCGATCCTATAGGGCTGGACGGCGGGGTGAATACCTTTGCTTACTCCCTCTCCAGTCCGATCGCTAACTACGATCCATCTGGGCTGACTACCCTCTCGAAGTGCGCTCGCCCCGAGAACGTTCTCGCTTGTGCGGCTGCGGGAATTGGGTCCTCTGCAAACACCGGATCAACTTCCTCTGGATTGGCGGCTGCCAGTGCAGCCGCTGCGGCTTCGTTGACTGGAGATAGCGCGAAGACTGAGGAGGCGTGCCCCGCGCAAGACAAGTGTCAAAAGATATACGCAACGATCAGCAGTATCCTCGGTGTCTTGAAGAAGAGATACTGGGACATGCGCCAAGATGGACTCGATCTCTTCACTAGCAGGCCCGTCGGAAAAATGTCGTGGGCCGGGCACCAGCAGCAGTTCAGGTCTTGGCAGGTGAACCTGCGTGGATACCTTGAAGTAGCAGACTCCATGAACTGCAAAGCGTATCCTCCTGACGCTTGGGAATGGGCAACGAAGCCAGCTCCGAATCAACCTGGTCCGAGGTAGCTGCCGATGAAATTTCTACATAACCAGAACTTGGTGACAGCTTGGATTGCGCTACAGGGTGCTCCAGATGGATCCGCCTTGCAGAGAGAATCTCAATGGTCTGCCTCTTCTCTCAATATGGCGTGCATTGAAGAGCCGGAGGAGGCATGGAGGCTCGTAGTTGAGATATCCGAAGTCAGTGCGGATCCTTGGGTCTTGGAGAACTTGGGCGCGGGTCCTTTGGAAACGCTGTTAACTTTGCACGGCGAATCTACATTGAAGGCCGTTGAGGCATATGCGTCGCAAAGGCAGGAATTCTTGGGCGTCGTCGCTCACGTTTGGCCGCAAGCGCTTGCACCCGAGGTTGCGAAGAAGTTGACTGCGATCATGAAAGAGGGTGATCCACCTAGTTGAGCCGGGCTCTCATGCTTCTTATGCCCGTTCGCGAGCGGTGTGTAGCGATGGATGCTAGCCACGCAGGGGGATGGCTCTACGGTACGGGGGCGGTGCCCGATGGTGGATTTAGCTGGCCGGCCTGTGCCCAGCTCTACCGCACAGAATGATGCTTCCGCTGCAGGTCCAGCCACAGCCTCTGCGAGGTGCGGCAGAACGGTCCTAGGCGCTCGGCTAGATCCAGATCCACGTCGTAGTCGCCTGCCAAGAAGCATTCGGCGAAGTCCTGCGAGACTCCGATGGCATGGGCGAAGTCCAGGGTGGAGGCGCCCATGGGGGCCAGGATATGCTCGCGTACCAGCCAGCCCGGATGCTCATGCACCACGTCGCCGCCCGCGGATGTGCGGCCACGCTTTTCGATGTGTTTTTCGAAGGCGTTGGAGTGTCGCTGGCGCGTTGACTCGGGGTAGTCGAGGAGGCTGATGGCCAGTCGGCCGACCGTGGCTTCGATGCTGACGCTTGAGCCGACCTTGAAACCCGCGCTCTCCAGCCAGTGGCCGTGTACTGTCAGGCATGGCACGGTGCCGCCGCCGAATGTGTCCATCCATGCATAGGTGTGCGCCCGCACGGTGTAGTGGCGCGGGCGTTCGCCCGTGGGTAGATGAAGTTCGGGGAAGAGCGGGGTGTTACGTGCCGAGCGCATGGGAAGCCTCCATGGGGAAAATCTCCCTTGCCGGTACGGCAAGGGAGCCGGGAGGTTCAAATCCGCGTGGATGCGTGCGGCGTGGAGTATTTCCCCGGTTGAGGGGTCTTGTATTAGCCACCCTCCCGACATGGGACGTCCGTAATTTTGCATCCACTTGGAGATTTGAAGCTCCGTGGCACACCATGCGTTGTGATGCGTTCAATGGCTAATCGCTTGTGTCTGTTGGTTCTGCGGGGCTTGGTAGGCATTGCCCATGCGGTGTCGCGACCGGCTCGGATTTGGGCGGTAGTGCGACAGCGGTGCAGTTTTGTTGGGGCGTTGGCGTCAGTTGGCCGGTTGGTGCGTTTGACACGCATGGCGTGTCACTACGCGGCAGGCGAGGCGCACGTGACCCGTAGTGACACGCCATGCGTGTCCATCGCAATGCCAAGCGCAGCCGTGACCCGTAGCGACACGCCATGCGTGTCCATCGCGATGCTAAGCGCAGCCGGGATCCGTAGCGACACGCCATGCGTGTCCATCGCGATGCCAAGCGTAGCCGGGGGCCGTAGCGACACGCCATGCGTGTCCATCGCGATGCCAAGCGCAGCCGGGATCCGTAGCGACACGCCTTGCGTGTCCTTCGTAATGCCGGGTGATGCGAGATGGTTGGCGGGCTGGAGGATCAAGGGTGTTGCGTTGTTACGTGGCAGCCACGCAGGGCGTGGCTCTACGGCCAATCCTCAATCCATTCCCAGCTTTTTCAGCTTGTACCGCAACGCCCGGAAGGTGATGCCCAACTGCGCCGCCGTCCGCGTCTTGTTCCAGCGGTTCTCTTCCAGCGCCTTCTGGATCGCGGTGCGTTCCATCTGCTCAATGTAGGAAGGCAGCGCGCCATTCCCGGCCGGCAGGTCCACCACCGCTTCCTCATGCGGCGCAATCGGCGCACCACCGTGCCTCGGCACACCCTGCTGCGGCAGGCGCAGGTCGGTCGCTCCGATGGTGTCGCCCTCGGCCAACGCCAGCGCGCGCTCCAGAATGTTCTCCAGTTCGCGCACGTTGCCAGGGAAGTGATACGTGCCCAATGCCTCCAGCGCCGACGGCGCCAGCAGCGGAGTCGGCCGACCATGCGTCTTCGCCAGCCGCGCCAGAATCGACGCCGCCAACTGCGGCAGGTCGCTGCGGCGCTCGCGAAGCGGCGGTACGCGCAGTTCGATCACGTTGATACGATAATACAGGTCGTGGCGGAAGCGGCCGTCTTCGACCAGTTCACCCAGGTCCTTGTGCGTGGCCGAGAGGATGCGCACATCCACCGGTACTTCGGCAGAGGCGCCGACCGGGCGGATCGACTTTTCCTGGATCGCGCGCAGCAGCTTCACCTGCATCTGCAGCGGCAGTTCGGCCACTTCATCCAGGAACAGGGTGCCGCCATGCGCGGCCTGGAACAGGCCAGGCTTGTCGGCGTGGGCACCGCTGAAGCTGCCCTTCTTGTGCCCGAAGAATTCGCTTTCCATCAGCTCCGACGGAATGGCGCCGCAGTTGACCGGCACGAAGGTGCCGGCCGCGCGCGCGCTCTGGCCGTGGATGGTGCGGGCCACCAGCTCCTTGCCCACGCCCGATTCGCCCAGGATGTACACCGGCGCCTGGCTGCGGGCGACCTTGGTGATGGTGTTGCGCAGCACGTCCATGGCCGCCGAATCGCCGAGCAGGCGCGCGGTGGTGTCGCTGGTCAGCGGCGGCGGGGCCGGGCGCTCGGTGTTGTTGAGCTCCAGCGCATGCTTGACCAGGCCGCGCAGCACCGAGATGTCCACCGGCTTGCTGACGAAGTCGAACGCGCCGGCCTTCAGTGCTTCCACCGCCAGGTCCATGCTGCCGAACGCGGTGATCATGGCCACCGGGGTGCGCGGGTAGTGCTGGGCGATCTCGGTGACCAGCTCGATGCCGTTGCCGTCAGGCAGCCGCATGTCGGTGATGCACAGGTCGTAGGGGTTGCTCGCCAGCAGCTCGCGCGCTTCGGCGAGGTTGGCGGCAGTACTGATGCGCAGGCCCATGCGGCCCAGGGTCAGTACCAGCAGTTCGCGGATGTCGCGTTCGTCGTCGACGACGAGGGCGCTGCGGTTTTCGTTCATATGGGGGAAAGATAGCCGAGTGCGGTTGATAACGACAAACATTTGACGCCAGCAGCGTAGCGCCTCATTGCGGCAACATCGTGTGCGGGCCGGCCAGCACCAGCCGGAAGCAGGCGCCACCGGCCGGCACGGACACATACTCCAGGCTGGCCTGGTTGCCCTTGCACAGCTCGCGGGCGATATACAGGCCCAGCCCGGTGCCGTGCTCGGAGGTGGTGTAGAACGGGCGGAACAGCTGCTCCACGACCTTTTCGGGGATGCCCGGGCCGCGGTCCATCACGTCGATCACGGCCGAGCGGTCCTGGCGGGCCACCCGCAGCCGCACGCGGGCCGGGTCCTGGCCGGTGCGACCGTACTTGAGCGCGTTGTGGACCAGCACGGTGAGGATCTGGTGCAGGTGCCGCGGGTCCACCAGCCCATGCACCGACGATTCGCTGATGATCGGCTCGATGCTGTCGGTTTCCAGGGTGAGGCTCTGCTTGTACTCCAGCACGAAGCGGCGCACGAAGGCGGCCAGGTCCAGGTTCTCGGGGTTGGCGCGCTCGCGCCGGGCCAGGCCCAGCACGCTTTCGACGATGCCGTTGGTGCGCTGGCACTGCTGGTTGATGATCTGCAGCAGGCGGCGGTCGGTGTCGCCGATGGCGGCCGATTCCTCCAGCAGCTGTGCGGCGTAGTTGATGGCCGCCAGCGGGTTGCGGATCTCGTGGGCCAGGCTGGCCGAGAAGCGGCCCATGGCCGACAGGGTGAGCGACTCGGCGCGGCGCGAGACCACGCTGGAGTCGTCCAGGAACACCAGGGTGAGGTCGCTGCCGGCCAGCAGGCGGGCGAAGCGGGGCTGCACTTCGGGCTGGTCGGGCGAGAGCTGCAGCGGGGTTTCTTCGTTGTTCCAGCCGTTGCGCCAGCGCTGCAGGCGGCGGCTGAGGTCGGGTGAGGCACTGCCCAGTTCCAGCCGGCCGGTGCCGCTGTTGCCGTCGTTGTCGCCGATCAGGGTCGAGGCGGCCTCGTTGGCCAGGGTGATGCGGTTGGCGGCATCGACCACCAGCACGCCGGTGCGCATGCGGCGGATGATGAGTTCGTTGATCTCGAAGAGGTTGGCCACCTCGTCGCCGCGCTGGTTGGCCAGCTGCTGGTTGCGACGGGCGCGGTTGCCGACCTGGTAGCTGATGAAGGCCAGGGCCAGGAAGCTGGTGATGAACATCGCCAGCTCGGCCAGGGTGCGGTTGGGCTGGCCGTTCTCGAGCAGGTTCCAGGCGTACTCGCCGGCAGTGGCGACGCCGGCGGTCACGGCGATGGCGATGCCCATCGACAGCGGCAGCAGCGTGGCGGCGGCGGCGATGTTGAACAGCAGCGCCATCGACAGGCCGGCGCTGGCGCCGGGCAGGGCATGGGCCAGCAGCACGGTGGCCAGGATGTCCACGGCCAGGCTGCCGACCACGATGGGGCGCAGCCAGCGGTCGTTGCGGCCGCCGATCAGGATCAGCATCGACAGCGCCAGATAGCTGCCGCTGACCACGGACGCCAGCCGGGGGTGGGTGGATTCGCCCACCAGCCCGCTCAGCGGGCTGAACAGCAGGGCGGCGATGACCGCCGCGATCAGCACACGGTACAGGGCGAAAAAGTACAGCTCCCGCTTCGGCATGGACTCGATGCGGTCGATCAGTGAAGCATTGGGTGACACGCCGGAACTCCCCTTCTGGCTGCCCTTGGTAGAGCCGGGCCATGCCCGGCTGCGTCAACGGACCGGGCCGGCCCGTTGTGGGGCCAGTATAGGCACGCCATCCCCGGATCGGGCCAGCCCCGGGCGCCGGTCGCGCATTCTGCCCATTCCCGACCCGCCGCCGGCATGCCGCCACCCGCGCAACTGCCTGAATGACCGTGAAAAACTCCGGCTCTTCACGCCACAGGCCCGGTTTCTTTGCGCCTGCGCGCCGGCTCGTCCACAATAGTGGGCCCGCCGCGGTCCGTGCCGGTGACCCGTGAGGGAGCCTTGGAGATGCGTGCGGTCGTTCCTATTCCCACGGTGACGCATGAATTTCCACGAATACCAGTCAAAACAGCTGCTTGCCGAGTACGGCATTCCCGTCCCGGCCGGCAAGGTCGCGGCGACCCCGGATGAAGCGGTCGCTGCCGCCAACGCCCTGGGCCAGGGCCCCTGGATGGTGAAGGCACAGATCCACGCGGGCGGTCGCGGCAAGGCTGGCGGCGTCAAGTTCTGCAAGACCACCGACGACGTGAAGGCCGCTGCGGCCAAGATGCTCGGCACCAAGATGGCCACCTACCAGACCGCCGGCGTCGAGCTGCCGGTCAACCTGGTGCTGGTGACCACCGCCGGTGAAATCGTCAAGGAACTGTACCTGTCGGTGCTGGTTGACCGTGGCACCAAGACCATCACCTACATCGCCTCTTCGGAAGGCGGCGTGGAGATCGAGCAGGTTGCCGCTGAAACCCCGGAGCTGATCCACTCGCTCAACGTCGACTTCGTTGAAGGCGTGCAGGGTTACCACGGCCGTGATTTCGGCTTCAAGCTGGGCCTGACCGCCAAGCAGGCCGGCCAGTTCGCCAACATCATGGTGAACCTGTACCGCCTGTTCAACGAAAAGGACCTGGCCCTGGTTGAAATCAACCCGCTGGCCATCCTGGACGACGGCAACCTGTACGCGCTGGACGGCAAGTTCGACAGCGACGACAACGCCGCGTTCCGTCAGAAGGCGCTGGTCGCCATGCGCGACAAGACCCAGGAAGACGAAACCGAAGTGACCGCTTCGGAGCTGGACATCAACTACGTCACCATGGACGGCAACATCGGCTGCATGGTGAACGGCGCCGGCCTGGCCATGGCCACCATGGACGTCATCAAGCTCAACGGCGGCGAGCCGGCGAACTTCCTGGACGTGGGCGGCGGTGCGAACAAGCAGCGCGTCATTGAAGCGTTCAAGCTGATCCTGTCCTCGGACAAGGTCGAAGGCATCTTCGTCAACATCTTCGGCGGCATCGTCCGCTGCGACATGATCGCCGAAGGCATCATCGCCGCGGTCAAGGAAGTGGGCGTCAAGGTTCCGGTCGTGGTGCGCCTGGAAGGCACCAACGTGGAAGAAGGCAAGCAGCTGCTGCGTGACAGCGGCATGGCCATCATCCCGGCCGACAACATCAACGACGGTGCCAAGAAGGTCGTCGAAGCTGTCAAGAACGCCGCCTAATTCTTACGGCATCGGATCGCTGGCAGAACCGTGATTTGCCCCCTTGAGTCAAGGGGGCTGGCACTCCGCAACGCGGAGTGACGGGGGTTCTGGTGGCATGCGGTACGGACATCGACCAATGGGCGATGTCATCCCATCCGAAGCCGGTCCAAATAATTTACGAAGGACTTCAAGACATGTCCGTTTTGATTAACAAGAACACCAAGGTGATCGTGCAGGGCTTCACCGGCCAGCAGGGCACCTTCCACGCCACTCAGATGATCGAGTACGGCACCCAGGTTGTTGGCGGCGTGACCCCGGGCAAGGGCGGCACGACCCACATCGACCTGCCGGTCTTCAACACCGTTGCCGACGCCGTGAAGAGCACCGGCGCGAATGCCTCGGTCATCTACGTGCCGCCGCCGTACGCGGCCGATGCGATCCTGGAAGCCGCTGCTGCCGGCATCAAGGTCATCGTGTGCATCACCGAAGGCATTCCGGTGCTGGACATGCTGCGCGTGAAGAACGTGCTGACCCGTGCCCATCCGGACACCGTGCTGGTTGGTCCGAACTGCCCCGGTGTGATCACCCCGGGCGAGTGCAAGATCGGCATCATGCCGGGCCACATCCACAAGCCGGGCAAGATCGGCATCGTGTCGCGTTCGGGCACCCTGACCTATGAAGCGGTCAAGCAGACCACGGAAGTGGGCCTGGGCCAGTCGACCTGCATCGGTATCGGTGGCGACCCGATCAACGGCCTGAACTTCGTTGACTGCCTCAAACTGTTCAACGAAGACCCGCAGACCGAAGGCATCATCATGGTCGGCGAAATCGGCGGCGACGCCGAGGAAGCCGGTGCGGAGTACATCAAGCAGTTCGTGAAGAAGCCGGTGGTTGGCTTCATCGCCGGCGCGTCGGCTCCGGCCGGCAAGCGCATGGGCCACGCCGGTGCGATCGCATCGGGCGGCAAGGGCACTGCTGAAGGCAAGTTCGCCGCCATGGAAGCTGCCGGTGTGGTCACCGTCCGCTCGCCGGGCGATCTGGGCGCTGCCATCGCCAAGCTGGTGAAATAAGCGCGCCGGCCGCAACGCGGCCGACAACGCGTAGCGCCGACGGTGAGTCGGCAAAGGAAAAGCCGCCCCACAAGGGCGGCTTTTCTGCTTTCAAGCGTAGTGCCGGCCGCTGGCCGGCTCCCCAAGATGCCGCCCGCACCAAGGTAGTGCCGGCCGCTGGCCGGCTCCTCAAGATGCCGCCCGCCCCAAGGTAGTGCCGGCCGCTGGCCGGCTCCCCAGGATGCCGCCCGCCCCAAGGTAGTGCCGGCCGCTGGCCGGCTCCCCAGGATGCCGC
>NZ_DAMCID010000024.1:0-62060 GCF_032099025.1 Stenotrophomonas sp. | reverse complement strand
GGGACATTCGCCGGAAAGGGTAAGGCGGCCCGGCGCTCGATCCACCGGCAGCCGCGGTTGAGGGACATTCGCAGGCAAGCGCATGGCGGCCCCGCGCTGGATCCACCGGCAGCCGCGTTTACTTCACCAATGCAACAGCGCGCTGGTCGGCACGCCGACGCGCGCGAAGGCACGGGCGGCCACGCCGTCCTGCAGCGCGCGGCGGAACAGCGGCGACATGCCCTGCAGCAGGCGCGCCGAGGCGCGGGCCTGGGTGCGCTGCAATGGCGTGCGTTCCAGCATCTGCGTGGCCCACTCCGGCAGCAATGCCGCACCGGCGCCGAGGAACAACTCCCGCGACAGTCCCGCCATCGGCACCGGCAGACGAATGCCCGACAGCACCGCCAGCACCTCCCGTGAGCGTGCATCGAAACGCAGTACCGGCAGCTGGCGCGCGAAGTACGCCTCCACGTCCGCTTCCGACGCAGGCACACGGGTTGCGCCCAGTGCTTCGGCCACCCGGCGGTACTCGTCGTAGTAGCGGTCGGCAACCGCCTCCGGCACCTCGCGGCAGTAACGCCGGTAGCCCTGCAGGAACCCGTAGGCCTCGGTCACATGCACCCAGGTCAGCAGCGCGGGATCGTCGGCCGAATATGCCTGCCCGTCCGGTGTCTGCCCACGTACCTGGGCGTGGATGCGCTTCACCTTCGCCACCAGCGCATCCACTTCGTGCGAGGCGGCATAGCTGGTGCACGCCACGAAGGCCGTGGTACGGCGCAACCGCCCCACCAGGTCGTCGCGGAAGTTGGAGTGGTCGTACACGCCGGCCAGCGCCAGCGGATGCAGGGTCTGCAGCATCAGTGCGCACAGGCCCCCGGCCAACATGCCGGGAAACTCCGAGTGCACCCGCCAGGTCACGCTGTCGGGCCCGAACCAGCCCGCGTCGCCCAGCGGATGGTCGTAGTCGATTCCACTCTGGCCGCGCGGGAAGGCGCCCAGCACCCAGCGCCGGATCGGTGCGGTGGCGGGACGGGTGAGGCGGTGCAGCAGTGACGACATCGGCGGTTCCAGGCGTACATGGGACCGCGATCCTGCGCGGTTGCGTCAATTCTGCGTGATCTGCGACACCCCGGCCATGCTGTGGGCTGCAATTTCCGGTTGATTGTGCGTCTGCAGCAAATCAGGCGGCGGTTTTTGGACTTTTGCCGGCGCTTTTCAATGTCGCATTGCGCAAAATTTTCCGGCCCTTGCCCATTCAGCAAACACCCCTGCGGCGTTTTGTCGCACTGCCCATTGCCAAGCCCGACGAAAGTGCTAGAACTGAACCCGCCTCAAGTCGTCCAAATGCGCTGCCGTACGTTCCCGAAGGAGCTCGTCATGATCGCTTTGTTCAAAGGGTTGGGTTTACTGCTGTTGGACAACGAGCTGTACACCAGCCCGTTCGAGAAGCAGGTCGCGCATTGGCGTAACAAGAGCGAGCAGCAGATCCGCGAGGAAGTGGCCACCCTGGCCAAAGCCAAGGGCCAGTGGCTCATGGCCTCCATCGTCGGCTGGCAGGCGGCCTCGCTGCTGATCCTGGGCCTGATCGCCAACTACCTGTGGAAGGACGACTTCCATATCACCTTCACCCGCGTGGTCATCATCTTCGGCTCCTGGGTCTCGATCCTGTTTGTGATCTGGTTCATGGCCAACATGTTCGACCACACCGCCGGCTTCGAGCGCTGGATGAAGGCCTTCAACAGCCGCGCCCGCATCACCTCCGACGCCGACAGCGTCGAATGCGTGGCCGAAGCGCTGGACATGGCCCAGCACTATCCCGAAGTCCTCGATTACAAGCAGGCCGTCAGCGCCAAGCGCGAGCTGCGCCACGAAGACATCCGCATCATGCGCGAGATCGGCCGGATGAAGCAGCACACCGAACTGGTCGGCCAGCTCAACCATGTTGGCGAGCAGAACAGCGGCCACAACCTGCATCTGCAGCCCGCCTTCTAGGGTAGCGCCGGCCACTGGCCGGCTGCGAAAAGGGGGGGGTCCCAATGCCACCGTGAGCGATCACGGTGGCATTGTCTTTGCAGCGCACCGCGCTACATGCCGCGGAACAGGCTCATGAACGGCTGGCTCACGCTGAGCACTTCGGGCCGCTGCTTCAGGCGCAGCTGGCCACGCCCGGTATCATCGCGGGTCACCGCCGCCACCGCCGTCATGTTGACGATGGTCGAGCGGTGCACCTGGCGGAAGCGCTGCGGGTCCAGCACCTCCAGCAGTTCGCGCAGCGGCGTGCGCAGCAGGCTTTCGCCCTGCTCGGTAACCACCGTGGTGTACTTGCTGTCCGCACGGAAATAGACCACGTCCTCCAGCATGATCAGCTGCGTATCGCGGCCGTTGCTGGCGGTGATCCACGCCAGCGGCGGCGCTGTCGAATGTGCGGCGGGCGACTGGCCCAGGCGCTGCAGCAGCTGCTCCAGCATCGCGTTGTCCGGCCGCCCCACCTGCATGCGCGCCAGGATGCGTTCGCGCGTGGCCAGCAGCCGTTCGTCACTGACCGGCTTGAGCAGGTAGTCGATCGCGCCCTGCTCGAACGCGTCGATGGCGTACTGGTCGTAGGCGGTCACGAACACCACCTGCGTGCGCGGGCTGATGTCAGGCAGTGCGCGGGCAACGTCGATGCCGCTGATGCCCGGCATGCGGATATCCAGCAGCGCCAGGTCGGGCTTCAGCTCGGCCAGCCGCTCCAGCGCGCTGGCACCATCCTCGCATTCGGCCACCAGCCGCAGTTCCGGCCACAGCCGCTGCAGCTGGGCCACCAGCGACTGGCGCAGCAGGTCTTCGTCTTCGGCAATGAGGGCATCAAGCTGCATGGATCGCCTCGCGTGCGTCGCGCGGCAGGGTGATCGTCGCCGCCACGCCGCTGGGGAAATTGGACACGATCGCCACCCCGGCGCGGTCGCCGCAGGTCAGGCGCAGGCGTTCGCGCAGGTTCTTCAGGCCGATCCCGGTACCGCTGCTGCCCTGGCCAAAGCCCAGCCCATCGTCGGCCACGGTGAGGGTGACATGGTCATCGAACGCGCGCGCGATGATCCACACCGTGCCACCGCCGGGCTTGGGCTCCAGGCCGTGCTTGATGGCGTTCTCCACCAGCGTCTGCAGCGCCATCGACGGCAGCGGCAACGTGTCGAGCGCCGGTGGCACATCGACCTGCAGCGACAGCCGCGCGCCCATGCGGATCTTGAGGATTTCCAGATAGGCCTTCGTGCGGTCGAGTTCGACCCCCAGGGAGGACATCGATTCGTCCACGCTGGGCAGCGAACTGCGCAGGTACTGGATCAGGTGCCCCAGCATCTGGTCGGCGCGCGGCGGGTCGGTGCGCGTCAACACCTGTGCATTGGCCAGCGTGTTGTAGAGGAAGTGCGGTTCGACCTGGGCGTGCAGCAGGTTCAACCGCGCCACCGACAGTTCCTTCTCGATCGCGGTCTGTTCGGCCGCGGCCTGTTCATCGCGGCGCTGTTCGGCCACGCGGCGGGTGATCGCCCGGCTGACCGCTTCGGCGTTTTCGTAGTTGCTGCCTTCATCCACTGCCAGCAGGTCGGCCCAGATGCCGGCATCGGGCTCGAACACCAGGGTCACGCTGCTGGTGCCCTGCCCCGGCGTGACCGTGGCCAGCACGCTGTTGCGCTTGATCGCCAGCCGCGCCGGCAGGTTCCAGCGCGACGGCGGGCGCCCGTTGTAGGGGTCCACACGGCGCACATAGGCGCGCACCTGCAGGCTGCCGGCGGCGCTCTCGATGTCTTCCACGCGGGGCAGCTCCTTGACCGCCCGTTCGACCAGGCTGAAGGCCGCGCCGGCGTCCATCGGCAGCTCGATCTGGCGGCGCTGGCGGCTGGACAGGGTGGCGGCATCCAGCCGCCCGGCGATGATCTGAACCCGGCGCAGGTGGGTGATGCAGCTGCCCAGCGCGGTGACCATCAGGAACAGCGCCAGCAGGCCGAATACCCAGCCGGGGCCCTCGTCCATGCCGTGGAAGAAGCCACTCCAGACGAACCCGGCCACGACGATCGCCGCGGCCCAGGCCAGCAGAATGCGGAGAATCAGGGAAAGGCTGGCGAACACGGCGGTGTCTTCACGATGGGATGGTGTGAGGATAGCCCTGCTCGGGAAGGGCACAAGCGCCGTGCGATGGAAGCCGGGAAAGCGGGGATGAAACGGCGCCGGGACGGCGCCGGGGTGTCGGGCGCGGCGTGGACACGCATGGCGTGTCCCTGCGATGGGGCCGGAACGCCGCTGCGGCCGGGTTTCCGGGTCAGCGTAGCGACACGCCATGCGTGTCCCACGTAAAGCCCGGGTGATATCCATCCACCACGTCGCCGCAACCTTCCCCAACGCCCCCCCCGCCGGCGGTGCCGGCGGGGGGGGTCGATCACTTCCGATCAGCAGCCGATGCGTCGCGCGGGCCGCGGAACTGCGAGTCGTCGCTCCAGTTCGGCCAGGTGCGGGCGTTGGCCAGCTGGTTGCCCAGCGTGTACAGCACTTCCAGGTCGCGCGAGGCGCCGGCGAAGGTCCAGTCCGGCTGCCACTCGTCGCCCTGCTGGTGGTAGCGCTTGGCAGTGTAGTCATCCGACGCCTGCTTGCCGGCCGCCACGCCACCGTCCACCCAGTCCTGGCCCGCCGAGTACGACACCGCCGGCACGCCGCGCTTGGCGAACGGGAAGTGATCGGAACGGAAAAACAGGCCCGCTTCCGGCTTCGGGTCCGGCGTGTAGCGGATGTCCCACCCCTTGGCCACGTCCTTGAGCTGGTCCAGCAGTTCCAGCTTGGCCGAACCGTAGATGCCGAAATCGCGCGACGGACCGAACGGCGCCATGCCGTCCATGTTGATCACCGCGACGGTCTTGGCCAGCGGATACAGCGGGTGGCTGGCGTAGTACTCCGAGCCCAGCAGGCCCTTTTCCTCGGCCGTCACGGCCAGGAACAGCACCGAGCGCTCCGGGCGCTTGCCCTTGGCAAAGCCACGCGCAAGTTCCACCAGCGACGCGGTGCCGCTGGCGTTGTCCAGCGCGCCGTTGAAGATGGTGTCGCCGTTGGCGTCCGGCTTGCCCACGCCGATGTGGTCCCAGTGCGCGCTGTACACCACGGTCTCGTCCGGGTGCTTGCTGCCTTCCAGGCGCGCGGCGACGTTGTGCGAAGTGATCACCTCGGTCTTCACTGCGTACTTGGCCGACAGCGTTTCGCCCTTCAGCTCCACCGGCTTGAAGTCGCGGCGCTGCGCCTGCTGCTTGAGCGTGTCGAAGTCCTGCCCGGCGCGCTTGAACAGCTCCACCGCCAGATCACGCTGGATCCAGCCTTCCAGCAGCGGGTGCGCCTCGGCCGGATTGTCGCGGACCACGTCGAACATGGTGTTGGTGTTGGAACCGGCCACCGTGGCCCAGCCGTACGAGGCGGGCGCGGTTTCGTGCACGATCAGCAGGCCCAGCGCCCCCTGCCGGGCCGCCTCTTCGTACTTGTAGGTCCAGCGGCCGTAATAGGTCATGCCCTTGCCGTCGAAGCTGCCTTCGCCGGTTTCGAAGTCCGGGTCGTTGATCAGCACCACGCCGATCTTGCCCTTCAGGTCCACGCCCTTGAAGTCGTCCCAGTTGCGCTCCGGCGCGTTCACGCCGTAGCCCAGGAAGACCAGCGGTGCGTTCTTGATGTCCACGTCGGTGGCACCGTTCATCGCGGCGCGCACGGCGATTTCCTTGCCCTGGCTCAGGGCCTGCGGCTTGCCCTTGCTGGCCAGCGACAGGCTCGGCGTGCCGACGATATCGCCCTTGCGCAGCGGAACCGCCTGGGTCCACAGACGCTTGCCGTCCTTGAGGTCACCGCCCGGCTGCAGGCCGGCCGCCGCGAACTGTTTGCTGAGGAAGGCGACGGTCTTCTCTTCGCCGGCCGTGGCGGGCGAGCGGCCCTCATAGGCGTCGGAGGCCAGTTCCTTGACGTCGGCGGAGATCCGCGCGCCATCGAATTTCGGCGTCGCCGCCATCAGGGCGCTGGACACCGACAGTGCCAGCACGCTCAATACCACTCGCTTCATTGCTCTCTCCAGGGCAGGGACATCATCACCCGATGATACCCATTCCCGGCGTGCGCCGACTGCGGCGCTCCGGCACGACCCACGGTCGCGCCCTCCCGGCGGTACTACCTTGCCCTACCGGCGGTACGCGGCCACAGCGGGTGGCTGCGCGATTCCCCGGTAGCTCACGACCGTTGGTCGTGAGCGCTCGTCACATCACCAGTTCGGATCTTCCGCAGGCGCGGCAGGCTTGGCCGCCGCCGCACGCGCCGGCTTCGGCTTGGCGGCGCCGGTGCTGCCGGTTGCCGCAGCCGCCGGCTTCACCGCACCCGCCAACTGCCGCAGCTCGATCGAGCCCGGCTTGAAGTTCGCCCCGCCCAGGTCCGCGCCGCCTTCGATGGTGCCGTAGGAGGTCTGCGCGGCCACACGGTCCACGCGGATCGTGCAGCACGGGGTTTCATTGCGGCCCAGCGAACGGCCGGTCTGCGGGTCCTTCAGTTCCTCACCCAGCATCACCGCCTGCCAGCGCTGCCCGGCCTTGAGCGACTCACCGCCCTGGCTCAGCACCACCTGGTCGCCGGTCATCGACACCACCGACACCGGGAAGATACCGGTGATGATCGCGGTGCCGATCTGGCCCGACAGCGAATCCATCATCGCCGCCGCCATGCCTTTGCCATCCACCGTGCGCGGCAGCGTGCTCGGGCCGGTGGAGGCCAGCTGGTGATCGAAACTGTCGGACATCACCACCTCACCGGTGGCCGCGTTGATCAGGCGCAGGGTGATGCGCCCGCCGCCCGAGTACGAGGTCACCTGGCGGTCGGACATGCGCAGGTTGCGCACGCTGCGCGGGTATTCGAAACGCTCGATGGTGGGAATCAGGATCAGGTCGGTGGCCAGCTGCTGGCCCAGCCGCGCGGTGTCCTGCAGGCGCACGTTGCCGCTGTTGATGTGGTCGATCTCGGCCTGCATCTCCTCGCCGAACTCGCGGTCGAGCACGATGAACCGCTTGGTCTGGGTCAGCGTGTCGTTCAGGCGCGCGCGGATCGCCGCGGCCACGTCATCGCTGGCCACGCGGCCATCGCCCACCGCGTAGGTGCCACTGCGCACGTGCGGCTGGGCCACCACGATCTTCGGGCGGCCCTGCTCGTCCGGCGCGCGGTACTTGGCAATCTCGGCGCGCACGCGCACCTTCCAGTAGCTGCGCATCGTACGGCGGTTGACATCGGATTCGAACGACTGCGCGCCGCGCTTGGCGTCCACGCTGGCCTGTTCCTTGTAGCTTTCCTTGATGCTGGCCGATGCGGAACCACCGCCACCGGAAGCCTCGGCCTGCGCCTGCGCCGAGCCACTGGCCGAGGCAGACGCCGAATAACTGTAGCCGGCGTCGCTGGCGCGCACGCGGGCAATCACTTCCTCATCCAGCTGGTTCACTTCTTCCTGCGAGAGGATCTCGTAACCCAGCACCGCGCCCTGCGACGCGGCAATCATCTGCTGGGCGAACGCGTCGGCGCGGATATCGCCGACGTGTTCCCCATCCACGTCCACATGCAGGCCTGCACGCAGGCTCTGCATCTGGCTGGCCACGCGCACGCCATTGACCTGTGCCACTGCCGACTGCAGCGCTGCCAGCACCGCCAGCTCCGGCGTACTGCCGATGCCGTCGGCCTCGCGCGCCACCTTGGTGGTGCCGCCGAAATCCGGCGCGCCGCGCAGCGGTTGGTCCGCCGCCGGTGCTTCCAGCTTCGATTCGGCCTTGGGGGCGGCTGCCTCAACCGGTGCCTCCTGCTTGCCGCAGGCGGCAAGCAGGGTCACGGTGAGGGCCAGGCTCAACAGTCGGTATGAGGTCTGCATGCGTGGCGTTCCTTGTCGATTACAGGCTGTCGAGCATCGACTCGGCGTTGCCCGGCACCTTGATCTTGCTGGCGCGGGCGAAGGTCAGCGCCGCCTTCGACGAGGAGTACAGACCCTTCAGGTAGCCCGGCGATTCCTTGGCAACCCATGCACCGGCCGCCAGCTTGCGGCCGACGGTGGCCAGCTGCGTGCCGCTCAGGTTCTTCATGCCGCTGGCGAAGTTGCTGGCTTCACCGCTCAGCTTCTGGCCTTCGGCAGCCGACGCGACCAGCGCGATCAGGCCCTGGGAGTAATGCTGCTTGGACTCGGCGCTGAGCTCCGGCTTGGCCGCCACGCGCTCATCGATCGCTGCCTGGGCGGCTTCGCTGACCGACACCGACTTCTTCATGGCATCGACGCTGACCGAACCCGACGACAGCGCCTGGCGCTCGGCTTCCAGCAGCTGCACCTGCTCGGCCAGGCCGAAGGCCTTGGCGAACGAGGACTGCGCGTCCAGCGAATGCGACTGCGAGGACACGAAACGACGCACCAGCGCTTCCTGCGCGGCTTCGTCCGGGGCACCGGCCGACGCGGCCGAGGCGCTGTTGCCGCCACCGGCCAGGTCCTTCAGCTTGCCGAACTGCGCCTGGGCGGGCGCGGCGAAGGTGGTGGCGATGGCCAGTGCGATGAGGGTCTTGCGGATCATGATGTGATTCCTTGTAGAAAAAACGGTAGGTACCGACCGTTGGCCGGTACGCATGACGGTCGTGCGCTTAACGCACGGCCTTGACGTTCAATTCGTTGATCATCTGCTGCGCACCCTTTTCGGCCGCGATCTGCAGCGCGTTGGTGCGGGCCACGGTCTCGTTCGGACCGGTGCCGGAGAACTGCACCGGACCCACCGACGACACCGTCTTCGGGAAGCGGCCGCTCACGTCCAGCACCTTGCCGGTGACGGTGACGAACACGCGGGTGTTGCCGCTGACCGGATCACGGTCGCGCATGCCCACGTCCAGCGTGCCAACCGCCAGGTACGGAATGTTGGCGGCCTTGATGCCGTTGGCGGTGTCGCGCAGGGTGGCCGGCGACAGATCGTTGCCGGTGCTGAAGTCCTTGCGGATGCGCTCGATGCTGAGCAGGCCGCGCGACTCGCCTTCCACGTATTCCGCTTCCACCACTTCATAGCCGGCCGCGCTGAAGGCGCCGGTCATGGCGGTGTTCACTTCATTGGCGTTGGCAACCTTCCAGCTGATGTTGTCACTGCGCGCGGTGGTGCTGCCACCGGAGGTGACCGACACCGACGCGTTCTGGTTGATGCTGCCGTTGGTGCTCACCGAGTTGCCACGGAAGCTGTCGCCTTCGCGGGTCTTCTCGTCATAGCTCTGGCTGGCGTCGACGCGGCGGTATTCCTTGTCCTGGAACGACTGCACGGTGTCCTGCGAGCGCGCCATGAACAGGAAGGTCAGCAGCGAACGCTCGTTGCTGCGCGCACCGGCCGTGGCCGAACCGGCGTCCAGCTTGGTCTGCAGCAGCGTGGTGTTGATTTCGGCGCGGACGCTGACGGTGTAGGTCTTGGCCTTCTTGTCTTCGGTGTCCGACAGCGGCACCGCCGACAGCACGTAGCGGTCGATCTCGCCAATGAACTCGGCGCGGCGCGCCTCGAACAGGCGCAGCTTGGCCGCACCGGATTCGGCGATGTACGCCTCCAGTGCATTGACCTTGGCCTTGTTCAGGGCCTGGGCGCGGGTGTCGGCACTCAGGCGCAGGCCATAGCTGGCCGAACCGGTGCCGCGGGAGCTGGCGGTCTGCGCCGCCACGGGCGCGGTAACCATCAGTGCAATGAGAATCAGCAGTACGGCACGAATCAACGGCATGACTTGATCAACTCCTGGAGGGCTTGGGTCTGTTGCTGCAGCGGCTTGCCGCCGGGCTTCTGTTCGTCCAGCCAGGCGCGCGAATCGGCACGCTTGGCGGCGGCGCCGGCGAAGGCGTCCAGCCCGGCCAGCACGGTTTCGTAGCTCGCCGACCACTGGTCCACATGCCACTGCGTCGCCGGGACCACCTTGGTGGCGCCCTTGCGCAGCGGCTGGTCGAAGAACACCTTGCCCGAGAACGGCTCCACCACCGTGGCCTGGAAGAACGCGCCGAACAGCATCGTCTTCATGGCCGGGGTTTCATTGATCACGCCGTTCTTCAGCGCATCCAGGCGCAGCTTCACCACGTAGTCCGGCTCGGGAATCTTCAGCTGGTAGACCTTGCCGTCGGCAAAGCGCGCGGCCATCGCCCCGCCGATCGCCTGGCCGCTGGCCGGCGGCAGCAGGCCGATCCCGGTGTTGGACGACAGCGTCTTGGACAGTTCATGGGCCAGCGTGGCGCGCAGCACCTTCGCATCCACCTCGTCAGGCAGTTTGGCCTGCACGGCATCGGACAGGGTCACCTCGCCCACCTGCAGGCGGCGGGTCGACGCAGCCGGCAGCTGCGCCTTGGCCAGCGTATCGGCCAGCACCTGCGGCAGGCCGGTAGCGGCCTTGCCATAGAGCAGGTCGGCAACGATCGCGTCGATATCGTCGTCGTCCGGCAGGTACTCCATCACGTCGATGCGCTGCAGCGTGATCGGGTAGGACGCCACCACCTGGCGTTCGCGGAAATCGAAGAACAGCGCCTGCAACGCCACTTCCACCAGCAACTTGTACTGGCCGCCGATCGGCTCCACCGAGACCAGCTCGCGGTCCAGGGCGGTGGCCAGCACCGTGGCGCTGGTGGTGCCATCGAGCATGGCCAGCGGCTGATCGATCAGCTGCAGGCTGGCCGGGGGCTGCGCCTTCAGGCGTGCCCACAGGGCCTGGTTGAGCGGGGCCAAGCCGCGGCTTTTCAGCACGGCGGCCGCACGCGGGGTGCTGGCTTCCGCTGCGCTCTGGTCAGCGGTGTAGGCAAAACCGGCCCAATAGGCCTGCTGCGACTTGTCGGCGGCCTGTGCGGTACCGGCGAAGGCGGCAGTACCGGCGAACACAAACGCGCACAGCAACAGCCACGCTCCACGCGCGGGCTTCTTCCCTGAAAACATCGTTCCCCGTTCCTTCTTGGCTGGACGCCGGCGGACGCCGAGTCACTTTTATGAATGCGCCACAATAGACCCTGATTGCGACTCAATCAAGTCAAAAGCGTCACTTCATCCCGGCGCGCGCCCGCAGCAGCAGCCGTTCCCGGGGGTTGGAGGTCAGCCGCGCGGCGCGTGCGAAAGCCTCGGCAGCTTCGGCGTGCCGCCCCAACTGCGACAACAGGTCGCCCTGCACCGCAGCCAGCGGCGCGTAGTCCCGCAGCCGGGCATCGTCGGCCAACTGCTCCACCAGCGGCCATGCCACCGCCGCACCTTCCGCACGCGACACCGCCACCGCACGGTTGAGTTCCACCACCGGCGAGGACTGCACCATCGCCAGCCGTGCATACAGCCCGGCCATGCGTTCCCAGTCGGTGTCTTCCGCGCGCCGCGCACTGGCATGGCAGTCGGCAATGGCCGCCTGCAACACGTAGCCATCATCGCTGCCGCCCAGCGCCACGGCCTGTTGCAGCGCCGCCTGGCCGCGCGCCACCTGCAGGTGGTCCCAGCGCGTGCGGTCCTGCTCGGGCAGCAGGATCGGGTTGCCCTGCGCGTCCACCCGCGCGGCCGCGCGCGAGGCCTGCAGTTCCATCAGCGCAAGCAGCCCGTGTACCTGCGGCCATGCGGGGAGACGCTGCTGCAGGACCCGGCCCAGCCGCAATGCCTCCTCGCACAGCGCCGGGCGCATCCAGTCATCCCCACTGCTGGCCGCATAGCCTTCATTGAAGATCAGGTAGACCACCGCCAGCACCGAGCCCAGCCGCTCGGGCAGTGCCGCCTGGCGTGGCACCTCGAACGGCACCTGCTTCGCTGCCAGGGTGCGCTTGGCACGCACGATGCGCTGGGCGATGGTGGGCTCCGGCTGCAGGAACGCGCGGGCGATCTCGTCGGTGCTCAGCCCTCCCAGCAGGCGCAGGGTGAGGGCCACCCGCGCATCGGCCGACAGCACCGGGTGGCAGGCCACGAACATGAGCCGCAGCAGGTCATCGCCGATGTCGTCCTGCAACGCATCGCTGTCGTCGGGCAACGGCAGCGGTTGCGGTTCCAGTTCGCTGCCCCACTGCGCATGCTGGCCGGTCACCCGCTGGTGCTGGCGCAGCACATCGATGGCACGATTGCGCGCAGTGGTCATCAACCACGCTCCCGGATTGTCCGGAACGCCCTGCTGTGGCCAGCGCTCCAGCGCGGCCAGCCAGGTGTCCTGGGCCAGTTCTTCGGCACGCCCGACATCGCCGCCCAGCATCCGCGCCAGGCGTGCGATCAGGACCGGCGACTCCATGCGCCAGAGGGTCTCCAGTCGTTGCGTCAGCGCGGCATCCATGCGGTGAATGAGAGCATCCGTGACCGCGCCGCACAAGCGGCGGTACGGTCCTGGGCGGCGGTTGACCGCCCTTGGTTGCCGGCCAGCGGCCGGCACTACGTCGGTTCGCCGTCCATGTGTGCCACTTCCCAGAGATGCCCGTCCGGGTCTTCGAAGCTGCGCTGGTACATGAAGCCGTAATCGCGGGCCGGCGTCGGCTCGCTGCCGCCGGCCGCCAGGACCTTCTCCAGGGTGGCGTCCACCGCGGCGCGGCTGGGCGAGGACAGCGCGAGGATCACCTGCGCCTGCCTGCGTGCGTCGCCGATGGGCCGGTTGATGAACGTGGCGAAGAACGGTTCCAGCAGCAGCATCAGCATGATGGTCTCGCTGATGTTGAAGGACGCGGCCTTGTCATCGGTGTAGGTCAGGTTGGGGGCGAACCCGAGCGCGGTGAAGAACGCCTTGCTCCTGTCCAGGTCGCGGACGGGCAGGTTCACGAAGATCATCTGGGGCGTATCGGACATGATGGGGTTCCTGTGCTCAATAGGGCTTCATGCAGTTGACCATCCACGGCTTGCCGTAGCGGTCTTCAAGCATGCCCCAGCGCTTGGCCCAGGACGTCTCGCCGATCGGGAACGTCACCTTGCCGCCTTCGGACAGCGCCTTGAATACGCGTTCGGCCTCTTCCTCGGTCTCCACGTCGATGTTGATGGTGGTGCTGCCCTGACCCGGAGACGGCGGGCCATCGGCCGCCATCAGGATCGCGCTGCCCACTTCCACCTGGCTGTGCGCGATCAGGTTCGGATCGGCCGGGCCGGGGTTGTCACCGCAACCCTCCATGCCCTCGCTGGGTGGCATGTCGCTGTACTTCGTTTCCGAGGTGACGGTGCCGCCCAGCACGCCGGCGTAGAACGCCATGGCCTCGTGGGTCTGGCCGCTGAAGCTCAGGAAGGGAATCAGTTTCATGGAATTCTCCAGGGGTGTGATCAAAGAGTCAGTCGGCCTGGCCGATCTGGTCGCGCAGACGTTGTTCCCGCGCACGTAATTCGGGCGTGAGGGCATCGCCATAATCGTCCACGGTGTAGAACGGACGGATCTCCACCACGTCGCCCGGAAGGAACGGGGCGCGCTTGAGCCATTCGGTGGCCTCATCCAGCGAACGCACCTGCCACAGCCAGAACCCGGCCACCAGCTCGCGGGTTTCGGCGAACGGGCCATCCATCACCTGCGGTGCCGCGCCGGTATAGGCGACCCGCCGGCCATGCCGGCTGGGCCGCAACCCATCGCCCGCCAGCATGATGCCGGCCTGCACCAGCTGCTCATTGAAGGCCCCCATGTCCCTGAACTGCGCCTCGGTGGGCAACTGCCCCGCCTCGGTGGCCTCGGTAGCCTTCACGATCACCATGACTTTCATCGGCATGTCCTGTCCACGGACCCGGTTGCCGGGCCCTTCACTGGTTACGACGCGCCAGTGGAATGGAAATCGACACGCCTGCCAAAAAATTTTCCGATGCCGACATCGGTTGGCAAGAACGGCCTGAACAGGCACGCGACGCTGCACTGCAACAGCCCCGTCGCGCGGGCTGGGGCATCATGGCGACCCCCGCCCCCGCTGGAACGGCCATGCAATTCCTGCTGCTCATCTACATCGACGAAGGCCTGCTGCAGGCCCTGCCGGCCGACGAATACGACACGCTGATGCGCGGCTGCCTGCAGCACGCCGACGCACTGCAGGCGCAAGGCACATTGGTCATCGCCCAGCAGCTGGAGCCGGTCACCCAGGCACGCACCTTGCGCACGCGCCAGTCGCAGGCCCGCATCACCGACGGCCCGTTCGCCGAGACCCGCGAGCTTCTCGCCGGCTTCAACCTCATCAACGCGGCCGACCACGACGAGGCCATGCGCATCGCCCAAGGGTTCCCGTGGTCCCGCTACGGCAGCATCGAAGTGCGCCCACTGGCCGACATGGACGCCGAGCGCCAGCGCGTCGGCGCGTAGGGGCGGGTGTAGCTCGAGCCATCAAGGCAACAAGGTGACCTTCAACTCGCGCACCCCCACCCCCTCGTTCCCGCTGTAATCGCGCACACTGGCGCGGATGATGTAGTCCCCTGCCGGCAACGCATCCGGCTGCCAGCGCCCGGTGTCCACCCGCCCATCGCGCACCGTATTGGTCGCCAGGTAGCGGAAGCGCGTCACCGCGCTGCCATGCACCGTGATGCCGCTGTCCGGCGCATACGCCACCACCGTGGCGCTGTTCTCGCGCGGCATCCGGTTGAACACGATGTTGAAGCGCGGCTGCTCATAGCCCGTCAGCGGCGTGCCCGCCGCATCCAGGATCTGGTACCCCACCTGGTACGCACCCAGGCGGCGGCGTGGCAGGTTGCGGTCCACCTGGTCCCACGCCTCCACCACGATCTGCACGCCCGGGCCCTGCCGCGGCACCGCCACGCGACCGTCTGCCCCTGGCGTCATGGGATGGTCCGCATCATCCAGCAGCGCCACCTCGGTGATGCGCGGCGCGAACGTATCGGCATATCCCACGAAGCCCAGCGCCACCGCGTTGCGCTGGAAGCCGCCGGCACCCACGCTCAGGTGCACGTGCGCCATGCGGTTGATGCTGCCCAGCGGTTCACCGGCCTTGAAGCGCGTGCCACGACGCACCCGCACGCGCTCCAGCTTGCCATCCAGGTCCCGCAGCTGCGGCCAGCGCGTATCGAACGCGCGGTCGCCCGCATCGCGGCCTACCTTCATATGGATGTAGCGCAAGCGATCCAGCGACAGTCCTTCGGCCTGCCCGCCGAGCGACCAGCTGGGGAGCGGGCTGCTGACCTTGCCATCGGCAATCGCCAGCACCGTCTGCCCCACATCGCCACGGATATCGAAGCCGTCATGCAGGTGGTGGCGGCTCTCGCCACTGAAGGTGCCGCGCACTTCGCCCAACGTGCCAACCACTTCATGCCAGCCCAGCTGCGGGGCAAGCGGCCAGCGCCCACCGGTATCGGGCAGCGCGGCATCGGGCGCGGGGCCGACCAGCGCCGGTGGCGGCACGGCACCGGCAGCCAGCGCGCGCAGCCGGTGCACGCGGTACGACGCCGCATCCGACAGGTACAGCCCGCCCTCCGCATCCAGCGCCAGCCCGCCCGGCCGCGAGAACCGCGGTTGCGACGCCACGCCGGTAAGGTCCAGCACGTGCCCAAGCGCGGACAGCTGCACCACCTTGCCGTCGAAATCGCTCACGTACACCACGTCGTCATGCGTGACCGCCAGCGCCAGCGGCCCGTTGATGACGCTGCCCTGGGCCAACAACGTATCCACCGTACCGTTCGGCGCGAGCCGCCGTATCGCCCCGTTGAACAGGTCGGCAACCAGCAGGTTGCCGTGCGAATCCAGCGCCAGTGCCACCGGTGTATCCAGCCGCGCCCCCACGCCCGCGCCGTCCACATTGCCGGGCGCGTCGCCACCGGCCAGCGTGCGCACCTGGCCATCGGGATCGATCACGCGGATGCGGTCGTTCCAGGTATCGGCCACGAACACGCGTCCGCCGGCATCCACCGCCACGCCCATCGGTCCGTTGAAGCGCGCCTGCGCCGCCGGGCCATCCGCAAAGCCGGCACTGCCATCGCCGGCAATCGTGCTCACCGTTCCGTCGGTGCCAATGCGGCGGATCACATGGTTGCCGGTGTCGGCCACGAACACCGTGCCCGCCGCGTCGATGGCGATCGCCGACGGCGTGTTGAACTGCGCCTGCAGCGCCGGCCCATCCCGCCAGCCCTCCCCCTGCCCGGCCAGCGTGTCCACGCGCCCGTCCGGGTAGACGCGGCGGATGCGGTTGTTGTCGCCGGCATCGGCCACGTACAGCACGCCTTGTCCATCCACGGCCAGCCCATACGGATCGGCAAAGCGTGCCTGCGCACCCGGACCGTCGCGCCAGCCACCCACGCCGTCGCCGGCCAGCAGGCTGATCTCCGGCGTCCAGCCCAGCGCCGTGGCGACCGGTCCCGGCGGCGCGGTCGGCGCGGCCGGCTCGCGCAGGAAGGTCCAGGCCAGTGCCGCCGCCATCAGCACGGCGACCAGCACCGCCATCGCCCATCGTCCACGCGTCATTGCTTTCCTTGCCTGCTACCTGTTCGGGACACGACCTTAATCGCTCGCCGCCGCGCTGCAAACCCTTGCGCGATGGGCGCCGCTTGTGCCGATCCGTCGTTCCGGTTTCAATCAACGCCTACGCCAAGGAAGGAAACACCGCATGCGCTGCCGTTCCGGTACTGCTTTGATCGTGTTGCTGTCGCTCTGTGCCGCGCCCATCGCCGGCGCCAACGCGGCCGGGCACGGCAGCGTCGATGTCGCCCAGGAAGCGGCCCTGGCCATCGGGGGTTACCAGGACGCACTGGATGCCGCCACCGAGCAATGGCATCTCGGCGACACCTCGGGCGCACTGATCGCCTTCGAGCGCCTTCTCGCCGATCCGCGCCTGTCCATGCTCGACCCCGCGCGGCGCAGCGACACCTGGCTATCGGCCGCCATCGTGGCCGGGCAGCAGAACCAGCAGGCACTGGCCGAAGAACGACTGCAGACCGCGCTGTCGATCAATCCGCGCAACGCATTGGCGCGTCTGACGCTGGCGGGCAATCAGCTCGGCGACAAGCAGGTCGATGCCGCTGCCGACAATGTCATCCTTGCCCTGGACAACACCGAGGGCACGGCCGAACTCGACAAGAACATGGTCTGGCATCTGGACCGGTCGTTGAAGGATTCCCCGGCAAGGCGCCGGGCGTTGCTGCAGGCCCTGTTCGACCACGGCTGGAAGAGCGACGGCATCGAGCCGGCATCCTTGTGGGTGGCCCTGGCCACGCTCCAGTTGGACGCCGGCCAGCAGGACAAGGTCGCGGCCACGCTGGAGCGCGTGGATGAACCCCTCGCGCTGGTGAAACTGCGCAGTGACAGGCGCTTCGACCGTTACGTGCAGCGCAGCCGGTCGCGCTTCGATCCCGAGGCGTCGGCACAGCGCCATATCGACCGGCTGCGGGTGGAAACGATGCTGTCGCCCGGCATCAATGACGTGGCGGTCCAGCTGAGCTACGCCCTGCTGGTTGCCGGTCAGCCACAGGAGGTCATCGGCATGACCCAGACGCTGGCCGATGTCGCAGCGAAGTCCACCACGCAGCCGAGCGAGGCGCAGGCACGCTCGGTGGGCTGGATGCTCGACGTCCGTGCCCGCGCCCAGCGCCAGCTCGGCCAGAGCGACGCGGCCGTCAACACCCAGATGCTGGCCGTCCGCATGGCCGAGCCAAGTGGCCTGTCCGACCAGCAGTTCGGCCTGGCCCATCTTTACATCTCACTGCATCGGCCGGCGCTCGCACGCCAGACCGTGAAGGACCTGGGCGACCTCAACGCCTACGGGGAAGCTGCCCGCCAGCTGATCGAACTGGTCGCCGCGCTGCAGCTCAAGGACGCCGCAGCCGCGCAGCGCGCGCGTGACGCCCTGTTCGCCCGCCGCGACGATGCCACCGCCCATTACATGGCCGCGCTGGTCGCCGATGGTCGTCTCGATGCGGCCGCTGCCGTGCTGGCCACCCGGCTGGCCGATCCTCTTGAGCGCGGCGACGCATTGCTGGAGCTTCAGGAATTGAGCATCTCACCGCTGCTGCCCGGCGAGCTTGAAACGCACGCCCGCTGGGAGCAGTTCGTGCAGCGTGCCGACGTCAAGGCGGCCGTGCGTCGGGTCGGCCGCATGGACAGCTATGCGCTGTACAACGAGTAGCGCGTGCGCCTGCGCCTAGCGCGCAGGCGTTTCCACCTTGAACCCCATCGCCTCGCGGTAGCGCACGTACAGCGCGCTCACTTTCTCCACGTAGGCCAGCGTTTCGGCATAGGGTGGCACGCCCTTGTAGCGCGTCACCGCACCGATGCCGGCGTTGTAGGCCGCTGCGGCCAGCGTGCGGTCGCCCTTGTAGCGTTTCAGCAGTGCCTGCAGGTAGCGCGCGCCGCCGTTGATCGACTGCTCGGCCGACAGCGGGTCGGCAACGCCCAGCTCGGTGGCCGTATCGGGCATCAGCTGCATCACGCCCTGCGCGCCCTTGGGCGACACCGCACCGGCGTCGAAGCCGCTTTCGGCATGGGCAATCGCGCGCAGCCAGGCGTCTTCCACCCCGGTGGCACGCGCGGCGGCCTTGAACTGTTTCGCATGGCGGTTGAGCTGCGGCGCGCCCACCTTGCCCAGCCCCTCGTGGGCCGGCTCGCCGGGCGGCGTGGACACCGTGAACTTCAGGAAGACCCGCGACCCGGGCAGGTTGCGCGTGGAGTAGACCAGCTCGCCATCCTGCTCACGCTCGTACAGCGTGCCGCTGAACACCCCCATGTTGCCCCACAGGTTGGGCGCCTGCACCGTGTTGTCATCCACCTGCTGCGGCGTGCATTTCGAGCCCGGCTCCGGCGCGGTGGCCAGGCTGACCGTGTTGCCCTGCACGCAGCGGTACACCGTGCGCGCCGCCGCCGTACCGGGCAGCAGCAACGGCAACAGGGCCAGCAAGGCAGGCAGGAAGGGCTTCATGGCTCCGGGGCCGCAGCGCGCGGCCAGATCGTGGGGTGGCGCGATCATCCGGCGCAGGGCGCGAACCGCAGGTGAATCCAGCCGGGGCCGGCGGCGCCGCCGCACGCCTCGTCGGCTTCACCTTGCCAATGCGACCTGATGCCGACACTGGGGAAAAGCCGACAGGAATCTACATGAAATCCTGTTCCCATTGGCCGGTCCAGATGGTGATATAGCGCTCACCCATGCATCGGCGGCCCTTCCTCGGTTGCCTGCCTCCCACGCCCAGCCAGGAATCGAGGTCAGCTTGAAGCGCGCCCGTACCATCGCCGCCATCGTGCTCGCCGCCCTGCTTGGGGCGGCATTGCCGATCCTGGTCGTGGTCTTTTTCACCTGGAGCCGCGGCCAGGATGCCGAACAGCAGCGCCTGCACCAGACCGCCGAACGCACCCTGCAGCGCGCGAACCGTGCCTACGAGGCCGGGCTGCTGGCGCTGCGCAAGCTCAACCAGGCCCCGGTGGCGGGGTGCTCGCCGGAGCACCTGCGGCTGATGCGGAGCCTGGCCCTGACCACCAACTCGGCCGAGCAGGTCGGTTACTTCGAGGACGGGCGCCTGCGCTGCACCTCGTGGGGCATGACCGAGGACGTCATCGCCGAGCCCTCCCCGGACCACGTCACCGCCGACGGCGCCACCCTCACCCTCGGGGTCCGCCCGGTCGCGGGTGACAACGCCTCCCTGCTCGCGCTGCAGCTGGGCCGCCACGACATCCTGATGGACCCGAACCGCTTCGTCGACGTCATCACCGATCCCAACGTCCGCCTTGCCGTGGCCACCCCTGACGGGCGGCTCATCGCCCAGCAAGCGCTGCCCGACCAGGACCTGTTGGAGGAGTTGCTGCGCGAGCCACACGACGGCAGCACCGCGCGCAGCCGGTATGCCACCGCGCAGGACCAGGAATGGCTGGCCATCGCCGTCGCCCCGCGCACCGGGCTGCTCACCAGCTTCCGGCAGCACGGCCTGCGGCTGCTGCCGCTGGGCGCGTTGGGCGCGGCGCTGGCCGTTGCCGCGGCCCTATGGTTGTCGCGCCGGCGCCTGTCGCTGCGCAACGAACTGGCCAGCGCCGTGCGTCGCCGCGAGTTCCGCATGGACTACCAGCCCATCATCGAGCTGGACACCGGCATCTGCGTAGGCGCCGAAGCCCTGGTGCGCTGGTCGCGCGCCGACGGCACCCAGGTGCGTCCGGACCTGTTCATTCCGGTGGCCGAGGAAACCGGCCTGATCGAAGCCCTGACCGACCACGTGATGGACCTGGTGCTCAACGACATGCGCGAACTGCTGGTCCACGACCGCAGCGCGCACATCGCCATCAATCTTTCCGCAGGTGATGTCAGCAGTGGTCGGGCCCTCAAGGTCCTGTCCGGCAAGCTCGTCGGCACCGGCATCCATCCACAGCAGCTCTGGCTGGAAGCCACCGAACGCGGCTTCATGGACATCCAGGGCGCCCGCACCTCGCTGGCCGCCGCACGCCGCGCCGGGCACTGCGTCGCCATCGACGACTTCGGCGTGGGCTACTCCAGCCTGCAGTACCTGCAGCAGCTGCCGCTGGATGCGCTGAAGATCGACAAGTCCTTCATCGATTCGATCGGTACCGACAGCGCCACCAGCCCGGTCACCTCGCACATCATCGACATGGCCAAGACGCTGGGCCTGTTCACCGTTGCCGAGGGCATCGAGACGTCGGCGCAGCTGGCCTACCTGCAGTCGCGGCAGGTTGAATTCGGCCAGGGCTGGTTGTTCTCCCGCCCCTTGCCGGCACCCGAATTCGTCGCCTTCCACGAGCTGCGCCGCAAGCAGTACGGCAAGGCCCCCGAAGACATGCGCAACCCCAACAGCATCGAAGAGTAGAGCCACCCCGCGCCCCATGACCATCGGGCGCCATTCCCCTGGACGCGTCGCCACGCGCCCGGGCCTGTCCGCATCGGCAAGGGGCATGGTTTTGTCGGGTGTCTGCTCTTCCATCAGACAGCGCAAGCCCGCCATCGAGACAGCCACCCATGGGGTGGCTCTACGCCGCAGGCGACGCGCTATTCAACCGTTCATCGCTCCACGCCACCCGCACCCTATACTCCCCCCGCGGCATCCAGCCGCCCCCGTGATGAGGTATGCCTGCATGCGCCATTGATGCCGCCGTCGTTTGACGGCCAGTCTCCTTCCCGCCCTGTCCGCAGGGGGAGTCGTTGGCATCCATGGAGGTCGCATGACCGCATTTTCCCTCACGCTCGACCGCGTGACGTCCACCCTGCCCGACGGCCGGGTGTTGTTCTCCGAGCTTTCCGCAACGTTCGACACCACCCGGGTTGGCCTGGTGGGCCGCAACGGCGTGGGCAAGAGCGTGCTCGCCCGCCTGCTCGCCGGGCACCTCGCACCTGCCGCTGGCCACGTGCAGCGGCAGGGCCACGTGCACCTGTTGGCCCAGCACAGCGGCGTCATTCCTGGACGTATCGCCGACCTGGCGGGAGTCGCCCCGCTGCTCGACGCACTGGCCCGGATTGAAGCCGGCCACGTCGACCCGGCCGACTTCGCCACGGTCGGCGATCGCTGGGATATCCGCGAACGGCTGCACGCGCAGTGGCAGCGCCTGGGTCTGCCGGCACTGGATCCGGCACAACCCGCCGCACGCCTGAGCGGCGGCCAGGCCATGCAGGTGGCATTGGCGGGTGCCTTGCTGTCCGACGCCGACGCACTCGTTCTGGACGAGCCCAGCAACCACCTGGATGCCGCGCATCGCCAGCGCCTGATCGACGCCCTCGCGCAGTGGCGCGGTGGCCTCATCGTGATCAGCCACGACCGTGCGCTGCTGCGCCAGATGCAACGCATCGTCGAACTCGGTCCCGCCGGGCTGCGCAGCTACGGCGGCAACTACGACCTGTATGCAGAACAGAAGCAGGCCGAGCAGAGCGCCGCCGAAGCAGCACTGCTCCTGCGCAAGCGCGAGCGTCGCCAGGAGCAGGCCGCGCTGCGCGAACAACGCGAGCGGCTGGAGCATCGCCAGTCACGTGCGCAGCGCGACGCGCGTACCGCCAACCAGGCGCCCATCCTGCTCGGTGGCATGAAGAACCGCGCCGAGCATAGCGCCGGACGCATGCAGGCCCAGCAACTCGCACGCCGTGCAGTGGCCGACCAGCGCGTGCGCGATGCAGCGGCAGACATCGACGACGCCGTCCAGATCGCCATGCTCGGGCCCCGGCTGGCCGCACCTGGCCCGCAGCAGGTCGCCGAGCTTTCCAGCGTGCAGCTGCCGTGGGTCCAGGCCCCGTGGCAGCACATCGACCTGCGCATCCAGCGGGGCGACCGCATCGGCGTGCGCGGCCGCAACGGCAGTGGCAAGTCCACCCTGCTGCGCGTACTGGCTGGCGAGCTGACGCCGCTGGCGGGCCAGGTCAACCGCGCGGCCAGCGTCGCCCTGCTCGACCAGCACCTGTCCGCGCTGCCTGCGCACGAGACTGCGCTCGGCCTGTTGCAGCGGGCCAACCCACCGGCCAGCGAAGCCAGCCTGCGCACCCAGCTGGCCCTGCTCGGGCTGGACGCCGACCGCAGTCTGCGTCCGCTGTCCACGCTCAGTGGCGGCGAGCGGGTCAAGGCCGCTCTGGCTGCAGTGCTGTACGCGCAGGCACCACCGCAGTTGCTGGTGCTCGACGAACCGGGGAACCATCTCGACCTGCCATCGCTCACCGCCTTGGAGCAGATGCTCAACCAGTACCCAGGCAGCGTAGTAATCGTCTCGCACGACCAGGCGCTGCTCGATGCCCTGCAGTTGACCCACCTGCTGGATGCAGACGAGGACGGCTGGCAGCTGCGCCGCCTGTGACACGGATGACGCCGATAACGCCGACGACGCCGGCGTCAGCATGCGGCCGACCCCCACCCTGTGGGGGTCGGCGGTGCAACTGCAGATGGTGCTCTCCCTGACGCCTGACGCCTGACGCCTGACGCCTGACGCCTGACGCCTGACGCCTGACGCCATCAACGCTGCGCGTGCTCCTTCGGCCCGGCAATCCCCCATCCAGTCAGGAAGGCGAAAGGTTCGACGCCCACTCAAATGTTACTCTATAACACTTCGAGTTCCTGACCCCCGCGCCCATGAAGACCACCTCCGCCCTGCTCGACGCCGGTGCCATTGCCCTTTCCAGCCTGTGCCTGCTGCACTGCCTGGCCCTGCCGCTGCTTGCGGCCGCATTGCCGCTGATGGGTGTCTGGGCCGAGGCCGAATGGGTCCATGTGCTGTTCGTCGCCATCGCCGCACCCACCACCGGCTTCGCCTTATGGCGCGCCCATCGCCAGCAGCGGCTCCCCGCCGCCGCGTTCCTCAGCGCAGCCACCGGCCTCCTGCTGCTCCTGGCAGGCGCCGCAGGGTGGCCCACCCACGACGCCGAAACCCCCATGACAGTGGCAGGCAGCCTGCTGCTGGCCGCCACCCACCTATGGAACGCCTGGCGCCGCCACCGCCACTGATCACTGACACATCCAGCCGTGCCGCGCTCTGCTTGGCCGAGGCGCCGACCATATGTTCGCTGGAGCAAAAGCAGCCACTCCCCAAGGATGTCGCTGGCAAACGCCGTCAGGATGCGCCGGCGATTCCCTCATCGAAATAGCGACAGCCGGTCCTGCGGCGTATTGCCTTACCAAAGATGGGACGACAAGCTCAACACTACGGGCGCACTGAAATCGTGCCAGTGTCGTACCCGCAAACCCTTGGAACGCAGGCATCCAGACGGCTTGAAAGGAAGCCAGGGCCGTGTGCAAGGCAAGCTACGCCGATGAAACGCTGGACGTTGAAGGCACCCCCAAAGTGATGCACCCAATCCAGGCGGCAGCGGTTGTCCACCACCAGGAACGCCTTGGCTGCTCCCGCCTGACTGCTGCGAAACTTGACTTGGCCGTGAGCCGAAAAATTGATACCTGAGGGGACAGAGCCGGAAGGTGCCGTAGCAATCACCGAGTCCAGTGTCCTCTCACCTGCAGCTTGACCACAGACCCATGCACTGGAAGCCCCTTCAAACGTGGTTTCCCCATCCTGATCGGGCTCCATGCCCAATGCGTTGCAGTAGGCCCAGTGATACGCCTTGGTATCTTCACTCTGCTCTGTGTACCTGTACCGATAGTTTGCGTCACCGATTCGATCGAGCCGCTGCTCTACGTCCACGAACCCTCCTTGAAAGTCGTCCAGCACGCTAGTTCTTACAACCACTTCGTTGCCGTAAAGGTCCCTTTCAAACCTATCCGCAGCCGCGTCCCGAGTTGCCGCGTGCGTGGAAAATGTAGCCACCATGGCTATCGCCAGCATTTTCATTTTCATCTTCCAGTTTCCTCGTACGAATGGAGTACGAAGCTTGCATCGGAGGAACCGGATCCGTTGTGCTTCACCTCAAGGTACGGACCTGCCCCTAATCATTGTTCTGATAGAAGCTGACGCAATTCGAAATTCCCACAAATCGCGGCAGAGCCGAGACAGCGTCACCGCAGGAGACGGCCACAGGGACAGCGCCCTGCTGAGCGTTGCCTGCCGGCAGCCTTTCAATCCACCGAACGCCTGTTCTCACCGAGCGGCATCCATTACGACCAGGCCATTGCCATCGCCGTCGTGGGCCTGGCTCTACGGCGACGGCAAACGCCTACCCAGGCGACGTCAACCACCTACTGCCTCACTGAGATCGTCCCACGGTCGCTTCCACAGAGACGCGGTACGCAGCCCTCCATACCCGTCGTCAGGAAGCGCGAATCATGCGCAATGCAGTTGACGCGTGCCTCGTGGTTTCCGGAGAAAGGGGTCGAGTAGTGCCTGGACACGTCGGTTCTGCATCGCTGATCCACATGTACGGAAACCTTCATGGAGCCCGCTTGGCTGCTTTGGTAGCTTACATACCCCATTGCGAGAAAATTGACCCCGATTTGCGTAGTGCCTGATGGGGCGCGAGCCGTTACGAAGTCCACGCTCCGATCCTGACCAGTCACCGAGGACTGGGCATCGGAAGGCTGTTCACCGACCTCATGCAGCTCAACGTTACTGCAGTGCCACCCCGCAGCCTCGGGCGTGAATGTGACCTCACCACCGACGAACGGGTCAAGCCCTGATTCCGCACAGTAAGACCGATGATAGGCTTTTGTCCTCTCGTCCTGCTCGTCGTACTCATACCGAAGGTTTCCATCTGCATCCACCTGGAACCTCTGTTCAACTTTCACCATGCCACTCTTCGACTCAGGCCATAGTGCGCTTCGCACAACGACCCTGCTCCCAGCGACGTCAAACTCCACCCTGTCTTGGAAAACTTCCTGCTCTTCAGCGTGCAACGAGAACGGGATGACCATTGCAATCATCAAGAAAGTGCCCTTCATCATCGGACTCAACCTGTAGCCATTGGAGACTTCAGCCTGGCTTGGTTTGATCGTCAGATCTGTGCTGCGGCTCTCCCAAGGGCGTCTTCAAGGAAGTTGTTTTCAATCGATACGGCACCATCGGTCCGTCGACCCAATCGCGGTCCGGTGCGGCGCCCCAAGCAAGCGGGTCGTCATGGCCTCGGAGCTTCGTTCGGCACCAGGCACCCTATCCCGATCTCACGCGGCGACTCGCTGGCAGGCACAGCGCGGCGCTGCGATGGGATTCTGATGCGTCAAAGCCGCAACAGCATCCCCGCTAGGAACAACAGCAGCGGCAGCGCACTGATGATCGCGCCCACGATGCCCACCCATGGCCAGCGCTCGCGGCGCACCCGCGAACCCATGGTCAGTAGCAGACCCAGCACCGAAGACGCCAACACGCCGACCGATACACCGGCGTTACCGACCAGCAGCCGGCCCACATCCGGCGAGGCCTGCGACGTTGCATACGCCATGGCCAGCAGCGCCGGCGCCACCAGCCAACTGCAGGCCCCCAACAACGGCCAGCGTTGGCCGGCAACGGTGGAAGCGGGTTTCGATGGGGGGTGAGCGGTGGGTTGCGACATGGTCGTGCTCCGTAGGTCGCCCAACCGTACACCCAACCCCACATGTACACACGGCCTCGGCACGCAGCGGCGCACCATGGCATCAGACCTGTCCCTGGGGGGATCCATCGATGCGTACCATTCCGTTCCTGTTGCTGCTGCCCGGCCTGCTGCTGCTCACCTCCTGCCGCGATCGCGACACCGGCCCCGGCGTGTTCTCGTCCGACCCGCTGCTCGGCTGCTACGCCACCCACCCACGCAAACCAGCCGAGTTCCGCATCGAGCAGGAGCAGGGCGTGTACTTCGTGTCCTTCAACCGCGACGAGCAATGGCAGCGCGACACGACGCCGCTGCAGGTGTCCTCGCGCGCCGACATCGCCCGCTTCTTCAACGACGATGCCGACCAGATCAACAAGGCGCTGGTTCGCCCCAACGGGGGCTTCGGCATCTTCCACTTCAATCCCGGCGCCACCCTCAAGGGCAAGGCCAAGGACAGCGACTACATGGCCTTGGTCCTCATCGGCGCCGGGCCGGTCTTCCAGGTCGGCTGCGGCTAAGCGCCGCACCCAGGGCACGTGCCTGCGGCGAGCCCCGAATGTGCAACTGCGGCCTTGGTTTCCCCGTCGGTGCGTACCCCCAACGCACCTCCTCCAAGACCGGCAGCGGTCCGCGCCAACGTGCGCATCCGCGTCCCACTCCCCCGTGCTGCCGGGCCCCGCAGGAAGCAGAGGCCCCCTGGGCATCCCGCGCAGCCCCAATGCGCACCGCGCCAGCCCCCGGCGCAGCCGTCGCCTGCAGCGCGCGCGGGCGGCCGCGTGCTGACGCGTGCGCGAGCGGGCGCAGCGTCCTGCGCCCCTGCAGCATCCACCCCAACCGCGTGCCGGCCATGCAGCATGCCCACCGCGGCACTCGCCTGCCGTATTTCAGCATGGCGATCCCTCCGTACCGTTGCGGCGGTGAATGGAGCTGTACGGCCACTCGGCGGCCTCGCGCACCAGCCCATGCTTCACCGGGTTCTGGTGCACATAGGCGATGTGGCGCTGCACGTCTTCGGCATCCACCAGCCGGTGCTCGCGGAAGTCGCTGTGCCAGAGCGGCCGCGCGCAGCGGTCGCGGCGCACCATGGCGCGCGGTGGCTGGCCGGGCAGCTGGCGATCGAACACGGCCTGGATCTGCAGCCAGCGGCGATGCCCATCCTCGTCGCCCGCCGGCAGCGTCCATACGCCGTGCAGGTGGTCGGGCAGCACCACGATGGCATTGACCCGGAACGGCCGGGCCTGCTGCGCCACCCGGAAGGCCAGGCGCAACACCTGGGCCTGTTCGACCAGCAGGCGGCTGTGGTGATCGCGCAGGTGCGCACTGAAGAAGTACGCGCTGCCGGGTTGCCAGGAGTGGTTGTCGGTGACCATGCGCGCAGTGTGCAAATCCGCGCAGATCGCTGCGATCAGCCCAACCCCTGCACAGACGTCGGACCGCAGCCCAATGAAGGGTCAGGTTCCCTTCGACGCCCGCCTGCAGTCCTGCACGGCCGCATGCTCAATCGTGCTGGCCAGCGCAGTTGACTCATCACGGCCCAGACGGATGGCGGCCGACGACGCAGGCGGCAACAGCCGCCGCAGCGCATCGCTCATCGGCACCGACCAGTTCTGCGGTGCACGCTCCCCCTGCGCCGGTTGCTCGCCCAGCACCCATGGCAGCATCAACAACTTCTGCGAGCTGGAGGTGATCACCTTGGGCGGCCCGGTGTCGTACTCGATCACCACCCGCATCGTCGGGTAGTCATCGGTCCAGAAGCCATGCACGTAGTAGTCATCCAACTGCGCACGCAGCGCGCCACCCTGCAGGCGCGAATGTATTCTGTTGCGAATCTGGTCCGCACTGCAGCCCGGCACGCGTTCGCGCGACACTCCGGACGCATGCGCCAACACGGAAGCGGGACGCACGCGGCGCGCCACCACCTGCACCGCGCGCTCGCGCGGCCACGCCGGGGCCGACAACGCCCACAGCAGTTCGCCGACGCGCTGCGCAGGGACCGTAGCAGTTGCAGGGCTCACGCCATCAAACGTCGTGCCGCTGGATGTGCGGGTGTAGGTACGCTGTGACGCACCGCGTTGCAGGCGATGCACCTCGTCCGTGTGGCCCCAGCCATCGTGTGTGTAGCGGATATCCACCGCGCGCACGTTATGTACCGATACCGGTGAGGCTGCACCCGGCGGTACCGTGCAGGCGGTCATCAACACGGCCGGGATCCAGGCCAGTACCCAGGTGATATGGCGAAGCAGGGTGTGAGCAAGTGCGGGCATGCACGCATTCTAGGCGCGCCCGGCAGTGACGTGCTCCGCAGTGTTGGCATCTTCAATGGCGCCGATCCCTGCGGCTGGAATGGCGCGCACGGCGCGGCGAGACGGGCGTGGCCAGACTGGCCGCCATCGCATCGACCGGAGTTCGCCATGTTCGCCCTGCTGCTGTACCTGTTGTCCACCGGCACGGGGGAGCCCTTCCCGCCAGGGTTCAGTGACCGCCCCGGAACGGGTGCGGACGGGATCCCGGTGGTGATCCGAACGGGGCTCTGGCCGGACTTCCAAGGCCGGCACGCCTGGGTGGAACAGGTGCTGCTGCCTAACCCGGACGGCTCCTTCACCTACCAGTTCGCGCGCCAGACGCGTGCCACCCGCATGTACCACGCCACCTGGTGCGGCTACCGCGGACTGCATGCCGACGAGGCCGAGCTGACCACCAGCGGGCCCGGCACCTACGGCGGCTGGAGCTGCGCGGCAACCACCCTGTCGCCTGCGCGGCGCGCCGCCGGGCTGGCCCACCCCACCGAGCCTCCCTGACTCAGCCCACCGCCCATCTCGGGTACGATGCCCACCCCTCCTGCCTGTCGGCCGGCTGCCCTGCAGCACGGCCCGCCCCGATCCCGTGCCCCATTACACCGGCCCCCTGCTTACCCGTTCCCTTGCCGAAGCCCTGGTCCGCGCGCGCGACAGCGGCGCGGGCGAATGGAGCGGCTCGCTCGACCTGGCGCGCTCCACCGGCACCGCCGTGCTGGGTGCGGAGCGCTGGCAGTGGAAGGGTGAAACCTACGCCTACCCGGGCAAGACCCGGGACCGCACCCTGTACTACTGGGATGGCGAGGAATTCTCGGCGGTGTCGCGGTTCGGCTCGGCGCTGATCAAGCTGGTGCCCACCGAGTGGGACGCGCCCACCTTCGAGATCGACGGCATCAAGATGCTGCCCAGCGCGCAGGTCTCGCCGTTCGAGGACGCGCGCCGCAAGGTGGCGCTGGTGGCACCGGCCGGCAAGACCGTCCTGGATACCTGCGGTGGGCTTGGCTACTTTGCCGCGTGTTGCCTGGAGGCCGGCGTGACCCGCATCCAGTCGTTCGAGAAGAATCCGGACGTGCTGTGGCTGCGCACGCTCAACCCGTGGTCGCCCGACCCGGACGCGGCCAGCAGCGGCGGCCGGCTGTCACTGACCCAAGGTGATGTATCCCAGGCCATCGAAGGTCTGGAACCCCGTTCGGTGGACGCCATCCTGCACGACCCGCCGCGCTTCGGCATTGCCGGCGAGCTGTACTCGCAGGTGTTCTACGACCAGCTGGCCCGGGTGATCCGCGCTGGCGGGCGCATGTTCCATTACACCGGCGCGCCCAACAAACTCACCAGCGGCCGCGACGTCCCGCGCGAAGTGGCCAAGCGCCTGGAGAAGGCCGGCTTCAAGGCGGAGCTGGCGCTGGACGGGGTGCTGGCCGTCAGGCGCTGACCCCGCGCGCAGATGAACCATGCGCAGCGCCTCCACCACGGCTTAACCAGCCTGCCAGGCGCCTGACCTAGGCTAGGCATCGGCCCCACGTTTTTCAGGAACCTGCATGAGTCCGAGCCCCCCCGCCGTCGACGAGAACGAACGCCAGCGCGCCCTGGATGCGCTGCACATCGTGGGCAGCCTGCCCGAGCCCGCCTACGACGACATCGTCAAAGTGGCCGCGGCCGTCTGCGGCACGCCGATGGCGCTGGTGACCCTGATCGACCGCGACCGCCAGTGGTTCAAGGCGCGCACCGGGCTGGAAGGTGTACAGACCGAACGCAACATGGCCGTCTGCGACCACGCCATCCGCGAGCCGTCGCGCTTGATGGAGGTCGGGGATCTGTCCCTGGACGACCGCTTCGTCGACAACCCGCTGCTCAAGGACATCGACGCCCGCTTCTATGCCGGCATGCCGCTGGTGACCGACACCGGCGCAGCTGTTGGCGCGGTGTGCGTGCTGGACGTCAACCCGCGCGAGCTCAGCCCGCTCCAGCGCGATGCACTGCAGGCGCTGGCCCGGTTGACCATGACCCTCATGGAGGGACGTGGCCGCGAGCGTGAGCAGGCCGTGGCGGCGATTCTGGAACAGGGCGTGTTGGAAGAGACCGCCGCCGCACCCGACGCGGCCGGCGCATACACCGTTGTGGTGCTGGAACTGCAGGATCTCTCCGCACTCGCCCAGCGCCTCGGCGACCGCGCCCTGGATCGACAGCTGCAGCAGCTCGACCAACAACTGGAGCAGTGCCTGCAGCCGGCGCGCGGCGACAGCATCAACCGCGTTACCGGCAGCGGCGAGTTCATTGCGGTGCTGGGCAGTTCCGATGCGGCCGACACCCTCGCCCGGTTCGAACAGGTGGCCCGTGAAACCAGCCAACGCCTGCAGGCCGCGCTGTTGCTGGGCGCGGCGTCGACCACCACGGCCGAGGCCACTACGGCCGTGTTCCTGCGCGCCGACCAGGCACTGAGTGCCGCCAAGGACGCGCTGCGCTGATCAGGCGTTGCGGCACCAACGAGCAACGATGCGGTGGGAATGCCACACCGCATCGCCTTCAGCATCAGTCGCCGCGCGGCAGCTTCGCCGCCCACATATTGTCCACCAGGTTCGGATACGCGCGCCCATTTTCCTCGGCGCGCTGCCGCGCTGCATCCTTCTGCAGCTGCGACAACGGCTGGCCCTTACCTGTCTTCTTCGGGTTGGGCTTCTTCCAAGGCGGAGCAGCCGTCTTACGCATGCAAGTTCTCATCGTTCCAATTGCGCGGCGCCACGCCCCACGTAGCCGTGACGCCGCGTGATACATGGCGGTAGAGCCACGCCATGCGTGGCTGACGGAGAAGGCGCCCGCCTACTTTGCCAGAAACGCCACCAGCGCCGCATTGAACTGCTCGGGGTGGCTGGCATTGCACCCATGCGGTGCGTCCTCCAGCACCACCACCTCGCTGCCGGCAATGGCGGCATGCGTGCGCTTGCCGGAGCCTTCGAACGGCACCGTACCATCGCTGTCACCGTGCAGTACCAGCGTCGGCACCGTCACCTTCTTCAGATCCTCGCGGAAGTCAGTGGTGCCGAACGCCTTCATGCAGCCCAGCGCAGCCGTCTGATCGGATTGCTCGCACAGCGCGATCGCTTCCTGGCGCTGCTTCTCGCTGACCTTCAGTTCGCCCTTGGCACTGAAGAAATCCGTGGTGAAACCATCGAAGAACGTGTCGCGATGATTCTGCAGGCCCAGGCGCATCTGCTCGGCCTTTTCCTCGGTGAGCGGGCCGTCGGGATTGTCAGCCGTCTTCAGCAGGTACGGCGGCACCGCAGCGGCAAAGACCACACTGCGCAGGCGCTGCTCGCCATGGTTGGCGATGTAGCGCGCCACTTCGCCGCCGCCCATCGAGAAGCCCACCAGCGTCGCATCACGCAGGTCCAGGTCTTCCAGCACACCGGCCAGATCGTTGGCCAGCGTGTCGTATTCGTAACCGTCGGCTGGCTTGTCCGAACGGCCGAAGCCGCGGCGGTCGTAGGACACCACGCGGTAGCCCGCGGCCTTCAGCACCGGTACCTGCGCCTTCCACGATTCGGCGGACAGCGGCCAACCATGGATAAGCACGACGGGGCGGCCGGTGCCGCCAGTGTCTTCAACATGCAGGCGAACGCGGGGTGCAGCCATGGGACAACCTCGAGTGTGCGAAAAGGAGCGTTGACCATAGACAAGCCGCTGCACCGCACCCGTGAAAATATCCGCCCCTGCGATGACGTCACGTGCACACCAAACCCGTGTGGCCGCGCAACCCGGCCTGCCACCGACGGCCCATTACTAATTACATAGTTGACACCCTGAACCCGGCGGGCGCAGGATGCGATCATCAACTAACGAACCAGTAGACAGCCCATGGCCCGCCCGCCCTCGCCCACTCTCACCGATTCCGAGCGCCGCATCCTCGAAGTGCTGTGGAAGAAGAAGGAGGCCTCCGTGCGCGAGGTGGCCGACGAGCTGTCCAGGAAGAAACCGGTGGCCTACACCACCGTGCTCACCATGTTCAAAGTGCTCGACAAGAAGGGCCTGGTGACCCATCGCAGCGAGGGCCGCGCCTTCATCTACAGCGCCGCCATCAGCCGTGGCGAAGCGCGCAAGCAGGCGCTGGAAAACCTGCTCAAGTCGTTCTTCAACGATTCCCCCAACGTGCTGGCCCAGCACCTCATCGACGAACACGCCATCGACGCCGACGAACTGCAGGCCCTGCAGAAGCGCGTGGAGGATGCCGCCCCCTCGAGGAAGCCCAAATGAGCGTGCACGGGACCGAACTGCTGGCCACCTTCGCGCTGCAGCACCTGTGGCACAGCGCCCTGTTGTTCGCACTTGCCGCACTGCTGGTAGCGCGCGCCCGGCTGAGTGCCGAAGTGCGCTCCTGGCTGCTGTGCGGCGCCTTCGCGCTCGCCACCCTTTCCCCGCTGCTGGTGCTGCTCCCCGCACCCCCGCACACGCTGGCCACCACCGTCGCACTGCCCGCGCAAACGGCGCCCACCACCCAACAGTCATCGCAAGCCGCGCCACCGGTAGCGCCGGCCGTTGGCCAGCCCTCCGCAACCCCAACGTCAACCTCGCTGCTGCAGCAAGGCGCCGCCCTGGTCTGGCTGCTCGGCACCGTGGTCGCCCTCCTGCAACTGCTCCGTGGCGCGTTGCAGGCCAACACCCTGCACCGCACATCCCGCCCCGCACCGGCCTTGAACGCCCTGCTGGGCCGCGAGCTGCCCTACGGCAGCACGGTGGCACTGTCCGACACCGCCTCCGGCCCCATGGTGGTCGGCCTGCTTGCCCCGCGCATCCTCGTCCCGACGCACCTGGCCACCGCACTGGCACCGGCCGCCCTGCGCGACCTGCTGCTGCACGAAGCGGCCCACATCCGCCGCAACGACCTGTGGATGGCGGCGGCACAGCGCGCGGTGCTGGCCGTGTACTGGTGGAGCCCGTTCCTGCGCCTGCTCGGCAAGCGCCTCGACCTGGCCCGCGAGATCGCGTGCGATGCCCGCGCCGCCGCACAGGGCGACAGCGGCCGCAGCTATGCAGATTCCCTGCTCACCGGCATCGCCGGGCTGATCAACACCCCGCCACGCGGTGCACCGTTGGCGGTGGCCATGTCGGGCAGCCGCAGCGGTCTGTCCCAGCGCATCGACAGCCTGCTGAGCCTCGACACCCGCACCACCGCCTGGACCACCCGCATCGCCTGGAGCGCGCTGTGTGGGCTGGCACTGGTTGCGCATGTCAGCGTCACCGTCGCCGCCACCCCGCGCCTGGGCACTGCTCCCGTACGCATCGTGGATGAAGAAGCTGCGCGCACGGTGTCGCCGCAGGCAGAGCGCCTGCTCGATGCCGCCGCCGCAGGCGACGTGGCCGAAGTGCAGCAGCTGGTGCAGGCCGGTGTCGCCGTGGACAGCGCCGTGCGCGGCGATGGCACCGCATTGATCAGCGCCGCACGCAACGGCCAGCTCGCTACCGTGGATGCCCTGCTCACCCTTGGCGCGCAGCCCGACCTGCAGGCCACCGGCGACGGCAACCCGCTCATCGCCGCCGCCCGCCGCGGTCACCTCCCGGTGGTGGAGCGGCTGGTGGCCGCCGGCGCCGACGTCAACCGCATCGTGCCCTTCGATGAAACGCCGCTGATCAACGCCGCCCGCTCCGGCGACGTGGCCACCGTGACCTTCCTCATCGACCACGGCGCCGACGTCAACCTGGGCGTGGTGGCCGACGCTGGCCAGTGGCGCTCGCCACTCAACCAGGCGCGCAACCCGCGCGTGCGCGAGACCCTCGTGCAGCGCGGCGCCATCGCCGGCCGGCGTTAAACCCCAGGGCGCGTAGCGCCGCACCCGCAGCCCCCACCCGGTGACCGGCAGCGGTCACCCACGGCCCACTGCTGCCTGCCGATCCGCAGGCCCACCCCGCCTTCCCCACGGCGTGCACCCGCACGTCTCCGCTTCGCGCTGCCCAAACCCTGAGAGGCCCCGCATGGACCACGCCCCCACCTCCCGCCCCGCGGCAGCGGTCGTCCGCACCCTGTGCACCGCGCTGGCGTTGCTGCTCACCGCATCGGCCTACGCTGCCGACCGCGGAGACGCCGCCATCCAGGCCGCGCTCGCCAACGGCCTGCGCCCCACCGTGCTGCCGCCGAACGCCGCGCTACCGCACTGGTCGCTGCAGCAGCGCATGGCCCAGCACCACGTGCCGGGTGTGGCCATCGCCGTGTTGCGCGACGGCACGCTGGTGCACAGCGCCGGCTACGGCACCCGCCAGGCGGGCACCCACGACGCCGTGAATGCAGACACCCTGTTCTCGGTGGGCTCGGTGAGCAAAGTGGTCACCGCCGCCACCACCCTGCGCCTGGTGGCCGACGGCACACTCGCACTGGACCAGGATATCAACGGCTACCTGCGCAGCTGGAAGGTACCGGCCACCCCAACCGTGCCCGCCCCGCAGCTCACCCTGCGCATGCTCATGTCGCACACCAGCGGGCTGGGCGTGCATGGCTTCGCCGATTACCTGCCCGGCGAACCGCTGCCCACCCTGGCGCAGACGCTGGATGGCATTGCACCGGCCAAGAACAAGCCGGTGCGGTTGATCCACACCCCGGGCCAGCGCGGTGACTATTCCGGCGGCGGCGTCATGGTGGAACAGCAGGTGCTGGAAGATGTGACCGGCCAGCCGCTGGACGTCATCGCACGCACGCAGGTGTTCGTCCCCTTGGGCATGCAGCGCAGCCGCTACAGCGACCCGCTGCCGGGCACCGACAACATCGCCAAGGCGCACGATGGCGACGGTGCGCTCACCGCCCTGCCGCGCGGCTGGCAGTCGTTCCCCGAACAGGGCGCCTCCGGCCTGTGGACCAGCGCCAACGACCTGGCCGCCTTCGTCGCCGCGCTCACGGCCAGCTATCGCGGCCAGGGCAGCTTCCTGCCGCGTGCCATCGCCACCGACATGATGACCGAGGTATCGCCCAGCTGGCACGGCCTCGGCCCGCGCCTGGACGGTACCGGGCAGACCCGCATCTTCCACCACGGTGGTTCCAACGACAGCTACCGCGCGTGGATCGAGGGCTACCTGGACACCGGTGATGGCTTCGTGATCCTCACCAACGGTGAGAACGGTGCACAGCTCGCCGCCGAGATCCGCAATGCGCTCTCCGATGCCATCGACCGTGGCGTGAACACGCCCGTGCACACGGTGGCGCTGGACCTGCGTGACGCCCGCTATGCCGACTACGCGGGTGTCTTCGAACGGGATGACGCCATCCCCATGGACCAGCGTCGCGCACTGGCCGACATCTTCGACATTCCGGCGCTGCAGGTGAAGGTCGCCAATGGCGAAGTGCGGGTGGGCGTGGCGGGTACGCCGCGCGATGGGCAGGTGCTGCCGCTCACGCCGAACCGGTTCGTGTCACCGGATATCGATGGGCTGCAGATCGAATTCCATCGGGATGGGCGCGGGCAGGTGAACGCGCTGACCGTGGTGCATGGGGAAGGGCGGGCGCGGTATGTGCGGAAGCGGACGTGACCGCTGAACGGCGCAGGGTGACGCCGCTGGGCGTCACCCCATTCGCCGGGCGGTCGCGTCACGCTCCTGGGATTGCACCTGGTCATTCTGCTGCTGCGCCAGCTGGCTGTTGTTCGTCAGCTGCTCACCGCGTTCCATCGACACCTCAACCGGCGTCTGCGCGGCCTGGGCAGTTGCCATCGCCGCGCGCAGATGCCCCGGGTCGCCGCGCTCGCCCTGCACCACGAAGATGTTTTCGGCCGCGGGCGATTGCGCGGTGCGCTCGCTGAGCATCACATGGTCGACGCGCGACAGGCCGTTTTCCTTGGCCAGCACGAACAGGCTGGCGCTGACGCGCTCGCTGGTGGGGTCAAACGTGCGCCCGTTGGCGGCGTCCAGTTCTGCGACCTTGCCGCGAATCTGGGCCATCATCGGGTCGCCTTCCACACCTTCGTACGGTCCGTTTTCAGAGATCCACTTCTGAAAGTTTGTTTGCTTGGGCATCGGGTTTTCGTGTTCGGTGTTCAGCTTGCTCCCGGGAACTGGAGCGGGAATCTTCTTAATTTCCTGCTTGTTTTCCAGAGGTCTGACAGCACCCTCGTAGTCTTTATCCTGACCCGACTTGGACTGACGGTGTAGGCCGGCATAGTTCAGCGCGCTCCAAGTGAAGTCGATACAGCTATTGGAGAGGCCGTTGTATTCCATGTCGAAGCCGTGCTTTGCGGCATCGCCTCCATAGGCAAGGATTTTTTCGTACTGGTCCTTCGTTATTTCCATCGTTCGTGCGTAGTAGGGCTTCACATAGTCGCTGACATCGTCGTTAGTGACCGCCCCCGGTCCGCTGCTCGCACCGTGCTTCGCCGGCGCAAAGCCGAAGCTTTGAGTCAAACCGTCATGCTTGACGGCCAGGTACATGTGTCCCGCTGCAGAGGTCCCACCCGGGACAAGCGGAGTTCCCGGAGCTGCAACGTAGACGGTAAGGGTGTAGGGCGCATCCTTGCTCATGACTTACTTTCCGCGTTTCGAGTAGGCGACCAACAGCTCGGCCTTTTCGGTCTGAAGTTCTGGCTGCTCGCTCGTCAGCTCTACCGTCAGTCGGTAGTGTCCAGGCTTGATGTTCAGGGCGACCGCAAACTTGAATTCCATCTGGTAGAGGGTCGAACTCGTTAGGCCAGCCGCCTCAAGAAGTGTCGAATCGGGGGTGGCAACGGTAACCCCGGGCACAGAACCGTCGGCGGAGACGGCAACCCACTCGCTCAAGTCTGGAGTAACTCTGGTGAGCGGCACCATTTCTACTGCACCTTCTTCGACACGCAGAAGGCGAACCTTCGCCGCCAGCCCCCCGCGGAGAACCTTTTCAGTCAGCGCGATTCCGGACTCCGAGTCGACACTTTCAGTGCGAAAGCCCAAGATCAGCGCACTCGAGGCATTGGGCCCCGGTGGCGGAAGCTCAAAGTCCACGTTCACCACCTCCCCGGCCTTGCCCAAGGCAATCGCTCGAGTAAGAGGAACTTCAGTACGCATCTCAGCGTTCTCCTTGTTGACCTCCACGTTGGGTTGCGCGGTATCAGCTCCGCGACTGCACCCGGCCAGCGCCGCTATCGCGATCAAGCTCACAGCACCCAACGCAATTGATCTATAGGCCTTCAGCATCATGGTCACGTCTCTTCCTGATACGGGCGATCGTATCGCGCGCCTAGTGTGGCGGAACCTGCGGGAGCGAAGAATAGGAAAAGTCCTAGGCGCGCCGCAGCATCTGCGCGCAGCTGCACGTGCCTCTCAGGCCTCTCCTGCCTGCTCCTGGTTCTTCCGCTTGTAGGCACTCCCCCAATCACGCATCGCCAGCAACACGGGCACCAGCGTCTGCCCAAGCTCCGAAAGCCGGTACTCCACCTTCGGCGGCACCTCGGGATACACATGCCGCACCACCACGCCGTCGGCCTCCAGCTCGCGCAGCTGGCTGGTCAACATCGATTGCGTGGCGTTGGGGATCAGCCGGGTCAGCTCCATGAAACGCTTGGTGCCGGACACCAGGTAGAACAGGATCACCGGCTTCCACGTGCCACCCATGACCGAAAGCGTAGCCTCCACACTGCAGCCGGTTTTGCCATATACGCGCCGTGCCATTACGGGATACTCCTGAAAACCATAGTACCTATGGAAAAGCATAGTTCTTGTGGCAACCACGGCACGACCATAGCATGCAGCTCATGTCCCCCGAGGTGATCAACGCCATGAAATTCAATGCCCTGCTGGCCAGCAAAGAAGACGGCCAGGTCTCCACCCAGCTCGTGAGCTTTGACGACGCCGATCTGCACGACGGCGACGTGCTGGTGCAGGTGGACTACTCCACGCTGAACTACAAAGACTCGCTGGCGATGACCAACCGCTCGCCGATCATCCGCAACTTCCCGATGATTCCCGGCATCGACCTTGCTGGCACCGTGGTGGAATTCAGCCATGCCGAGTTCCGCACCGGCGACCGCGTGGTGCTCAACGGCTACGGCCTCAGCCAGACCCACCACGGCGGCCTGGCCCAGCGCGCGCGCGTTCCCGGCGAGTGGCTGGTGAAGCTGCCCGACAGCATCAGCAGCAAAGACGCCATGGCCATCGGCACCGCCGGCTACACCGCCATGCTGTGCGTGCTGGCGCTGGAACATGGTGGTGTGAAGCCGGAGCACGGCGACATCCTGGTCACCGGCGCCAACGGCGGCGTGGGCTCCATTGCGGTGGCGATTCTGTCCAAGCTGGGCTACCGCGTGGTGGCGTCCACCGGGCGACCGGAGCACGCGCAGTACCTGAAGGACCTGGGCGCCGCCGAACTCATCGACCGCAACACCCTGGCCGCGCCCCGCACCCGCGGGCTCGACGCCGAGCGCTGGGCGGGCGTGGTGGATGTGGCCGGCAGCCATACGCTGGCCAATGCATTGGCGCAGACGAAGTACCGTGGCGTAGTGTCCGCCGCCGGGCTGGCGCAGGGCGATGACCTCACCACCTCGGTACTGCCCTTCATCCTGCGCAACGTGACGCTGGCGGGTATCGATTCGGTGCAGGCGCCGCGCAGCGTGCGCATTGAAGCGTGGACGCGGCTTGCGACCGATCTGGATCTCGGCAAGCTGGCGAGCACCGTCGAAGTGATCGGCCTGAAGGACGTGCTGGAGGTATTCCCGGCGTTCCTCGAAGGCAAGGTGCGTGGGCGGTTGGTGGTGGATGTGAACGCCTGACCCGACCTAATGCCCTGGCCCAAACTTCGGCATCCAATTGATTAAAAAGCACTTTATTGGCCTATAGCACCACTTTGCACTGTAACACTCAACAGTGTTACAGTGCATTTTCATGGTATTAGGCACACGCTCATGGCTTCATTGCTGCCAAGCGCACAGCACTACCTCGCAGGCCTGCTTCCTGGGATTGTTTCATCCGCCGCACCGTGGCAGTCCACTGCGCTGCCTTACTTCCTGCGCGATGCCTTCGAGCTTGCCGAGCTGAAGTTGCACGGGCACCCGGTGATCCTGGCTGCGACCAAGGAGACTACGTCTCAGCAGACGCTGCGCAAAATGCTGCACCGGCTGCAGAACATTGCAGGGTGCAGGGTGCTGTACGTGGCGCCCCACTTGAGCGCATACGAGCGTAAGCGGCTGCTTGCAGAACGCGTGGAGTTTGTCGTGCCCGGGAGCCAGCTGTTCGCCCCCAGCCTCGCCATGGACCTGCGCGAGAACACCAGCTCCTCCGCCCCACTCACTGAAGTCCTGGCACTCCTCCCTGCCACACAAGCAGTGCTTCTGACCCTGCTGCTCAAGAGCAACGGCGCGATGCCGACGTTGGCCGTTGCGCGAAGCCTGGGGTATTCGCCGATGACCGCGAGCCGTGCCAATCGCGAACTGGAGGCTGCAGGCCTGGCCACGGTCAATCGGATCGGCTCCAAATCCACGCTTACCTTGGCTGATACCCGTCAGGAAATCTGGGAACGGGCCAGGCCGCTCATGCGCACCCCCGTTACCAAGTCGCTGCATGTCATCGGTCCCAAGGACCGGCTGAAACTGGCGGGCGAGACCGCGCTAGCCGAACTCACTCTTCTGACCCATCCATCGGAAAGTGTCTTTGCCATTGGACCAAACGATTGGCGCACCAGGCAGTCCGAATTCACCATCAGTCCTGAGGCGGATACCAACACCTTCATGCTACAGATCTGGAGCTATCACCCGTGGCTTCTGGACGACGAGGCCACGGTGGATCCGCTGTCGCTGATCCTCAGCCTGCAGAACGAAACGGATGAGCGCGTGCAGATCACGCTTGAAGCGCTGGAGAACACCACGTGGCAGAAGTTCGAGGGCTAGCGCTGTAAGGCGGTTACGCGCTAGGGCAAGTCTGCCAGGATGCGTAACGAACCTCCTACCGCTTTCAGTAGCCGGCCGATCCTGAATATCCCGCAATGCTGGAGCTCTCCGGCCGCGCGCCGCGCGGGGTTTCTGCAGCGTGCGACAAGGATGCTATGGGCAGCAAACCCAGACTATCTCACCGCAGCCCCTCCCCAGCGCTACGGTGAATCTGATCACTAGGAGGCGTCCTGGACTGCCTTCTTGGCCTTTGCCGCCCTTAAGCCATAAGCAAGGTTCGCGTGGTACTTAAGGTGCTCCAATCGGGGCCAGTCTTCCGTCTTAGCTGGCGCAATCAAGACCTTGTCATGAAGGTACCCGTACTCACCATCGCGGAGCTTTGGCGCCAACTGGACAGCGCGCTGCGAATCAATCCAAAGCATCCCTAGGTCAAAGAGCGTGTGGATGTCTGAGCGGAGCAACAGTCCGTTGTCCACGCGATGGGTGTGTTGGCCCTTGTAGGGAACAATGTGTGCGGCCTCCAAGATGTCTGCTACAGAGCAGGCTGTAACCGCGCATTGTCCACCGTATGCCTTGAGGAGCTTTGCACGAAACCCCTTCTGTCCTCGCCTCACCGCGACAGAACGCAGCATCAGACCGCGGGCATCCTTCTCGGTATCCACCGCTGCCATCATCCTATCGGCAGCTACGTTAGCCTCTACGATGGATCTGCCCAGCTCATCGCTCGGAAGGTCCGGCTTCCAGGCGTACAACGCTTGGAGGTCGGCATTTGGATTGAATGGCTGGTCCAGCATCCGGAAGCGGCAGTTGACCGGATAGTTTCCGCTCTCGATGCGGGACCAAGCCAAACGGCCACAGTAGATGAACTTCTGAGTCTGACCTCTCAGCTTTCGGCGCAGGCGAGCGAAAAGATGTGCCTGCGATCGGCCAGATGCCAGGTTCAGGATGAGCGGCGACTCCTGGCTGTGCCGGTACTGACTCTGCCAGTGGAGCTCGTCGCCGTCGAAGAAATCGTTGTACCCCTCTTCGTCCTTGTCCAAGGTGACTAGCAGCAGGACGGCATTGTCAAACGGCAGGATACCCGTTGCCCAGTTGCCCGCGCGAAAGCTTGAGGGCGCCGTGACGTTGCCAATCTTGACAATGTCTTCCTTGTCATAGGCTTCGCCAACCGCGAAGCCGCTCAAATCTATGCTTTCCTTGACGTTTGTCACAGCCACGATCACCGGTGATAGGTGTTTGATATTAGACCGTGACTAGCGATTGCTCCAGCCTACCTTCCGCCCACCCCTGCCTGTGGCCGTCCCACCGTCCACTACATTGGCGCTAGCTATTAGAATGCCAATCAGATGAACCTATGGCTATGGCTGGGGAGAGACGCAATTGGACCTCGATAAGATCCAAACTCGCATCCGCGAGTTCCGAGATGAGCGGGATTGGATGCAGTTCCACAACCCCAAGAACCTCGCCATTTCCTTGGTCCTTGAGGCCACGGAGGTTCTAGAGCACTTCCAATGGAAATCTCCGGAACAAAGTGAGGCGCACGCGGTTAAAGCACGCGACGAGATCGCAGACGAGATTGCGGATGTGGCCGTCTACCTGATCGAGTTGGCAGACAACCTTGGGATTGACATTGAGCAAGCGATTCTCAGCAAGCTAGACAAAAACTCAGCCAAGTATCCGGTCGAGAAGGCTAAGGGAAACTCGAAGAAGTACACGGAGCTTTAGGATGACTCAGCTCGTACTTCAGCCTTGCGCGGATGATGACGCGGTCGAGCATTACGTCGATACGATCCAGAACCCTGTTCCGGTTTCACGAATTGCTCGCTTCCTTCCGCAAGAGGATCTTAGCCGGGTTACCGCGACGTTCGGTGAAGCCGTTGCCATTTGGGGCGTCACGCCCGGAAAGCGCGATGTGAATGCGAACAAATGGCACCGCATGGTGCTTGGCGACATTGCGCTTATGTATCGGAACAAGCGCTTCTTCTTTAGGGGCGAGGTCGCCTACAAAGTTCATTCTGCCGAACTGGCGAAGGAGCTTTGGGGTGAGCGTGAGGATGGCGCCACCTGGGAGTACGTGTTCTTCCTCACCGATCTCGAGGAAGTTGATATCGACGTGCGTCGCTTCAACTCTGCGGCGGGGTACAAGGATAGCAACGTAGTGCAGGGCTTCGATGTCTTGCCGAGCTCGAAGAGCGGTGCAGTATTAGATGCCCTTGACCTTTCGAACGCCGTTGGCGCTGTGGTGGTGTCAGATTCCGATGCTGACGCAGCTAGGCTGAAGCTGCGTCAGCTTGGGCAGCAACTGGACTTGCCCAGTGCAAGCAGAAGGCGAGCGGAACAGTCTCTGCTTAGAGAGATCATGCTTGGCAGCAGGCGGCAGGCACCCTGTGCTATCTGCGCCCGGACCTTACCTATTGATCTCTTGGTTGTTGGCCACATTCGCAAGCGGCACTCATGCGATTCCGCCCAGAAGCTGGACGAGGCAAACACCATGCCTGTTTGCCTATTGGGCTGCGACAAGTTGTTTGAGAACGGCTACATCCACGTGGATGAATCCGGCACCATCTGTATGGCAACGGGCATCAATCCAATGCATTCGCTAAGAGATGCGTTGGACACAATAGTTGGCAAGCGCTGCTCTGCCTGGTCACCGGTTTCCGAAGATTACTTTAAATGGCATCGCGAGCATCGGCGCCGCTTCCTCTAACCGGGGAAGGACGCCTTTAACTAAATGCACGGCCACCCCACGGTGGCCGTGCACGGGCGATCGGATTGCGCTTACAGCGCAATCCGCGCCACAGACTCCTCACTACCCTTCTCGTCCTTGTCACCATTCTTGATGGTCACGTACAGAACGTTTTTCTTCGCATCCAGCGCCAGGCTGTTCGGGTGCGTCGGCACGTCATACGTGCCCACCTTCTTGTAGCTCTCACTGTCATACGCCGTTACCGTGCCCGCCTCGCGGTTGGTCACGTACAGGCGCTTGCGCGGCGCATCCAGCAGCAGGCCCAGCGGGCCGGCATCCGTGGCGATGCTCGCCAGTTCCTTGCCGGTGGTGGGGTCCAGCACCAGCACGCGCTGGCCCGGGTGCTTGGAGACGAAGCCCGGAATGCTGTTGCCCTGGTACTTGCGGATCATTTCCAGGCCCTGGTCGGTCACGAACAGGCGCTTGCCGCTCGGGTCCAGTGCCAGGTTCATCGGCTGCTCGGCGCTGACCTTGAAGCGCTGCTCCACCTTGCCGCTCTCGGTGCCCACCGTGACCACCTCACCCAACAGGTTCGAAGTGAGCACGCGCTTGTTGGCCGCATCCAGCGTGAGGCCCGGCGCCTTGGCGTTGCCCAGGCCGGGAATGGTGTTGATGAGCTTGAGCGACTGCGTGTCCACCACGAACAGCACGCTGCCTTCGCCGGAGTGACCGGTGACGTACAGGCGGTTGTTCGGGGAATCGACCACCAGCTCGCGAAGGTCGTGGGTGTAGCCGGCCTTGCCGTCCTTGCCCACCTTCTTTTCCATCAGCTGCACGATGCCCACGGCCTTGTTGGAGGCGGTGTCGACCACGGTCACCGAGGTGTCCACGGTGTTGCCCACGTACAGGCGGTTGTGGGCGTCGTCGAGGACCACGCCGAAGGCCTTGCGCTCCAGCGGGATCTTGGCTTCAACGGCCAGCGAATCGGGGTTGAGGCGCAGCACCTGGGCAGGGCCGGCCGCGTCGCCGAAGCCGCCCGATGAGGCCACGAACAGCGCGTTCTGGGTGGGGCTGAAGGCCAGCTCATACAGGCCCTGCGCCACAGCGGAACGCTGGACGGAAGTGGTGGCTGCAGCGGTGAGGGCCTTTTCGGCGGCGAAGGCGGACGGGGCGCCGAGGGTCAGGCTGACGGCCAGCGCCAGGGCGGCCGAACGGAACAGGGAACGAGGGTGCATGCGAGCGTCCTTGTGAGAGGCATAGGAAGGATCCTGGCTCGCGTGGCCGCTGGAAGGCGGCCAACCACACGGTCGTTGGACGTGGGAAGGCTGGCTGGCCCGGACATGTTAACAGGAGCGGGTTCGCGAGATCGGCCACAGCTATGGAGGGCGGTGAAACGAGAGGTTTCCCGCGATCTGAGGCCTTGGTACGCCTGCGTCCCATGCTGTGAGACGCCTCTGCGCGATCCTGCCCTCCGCTTCGGAGGATCCACATGAACAAGATCGACACTGAATGGCTGGAAGAGTTCGACCAGGCCATGCTTGGCCTGTTTGCCATCAACCACAGCGACGCCGGCATGGATGAGCAGCTGCTGGTGAGCTACTACGACCTGGAGCCGCGTGAGGCGGCGTTGGCGTTTGGCAATGACTACGATCTGGATCGGGCCGATCCGTTGTGGCCGCCGGCGGGGCTGGCGTTGAACAGCTGAGCCGCCAGCAGGAGCAGGAGCCAAGGGCCGGGCGGCAGAGCGCGGCTATGATCGGACAGTCAAACTCGCTCTGTAGCGACCAGCTCTTCCAGACTGATTGCACCGATCGCAAACATGCGCGCCAGCTCTTCGGCCTCGTTGCTGACAGCGAGGCCCTCTAACGCTAGTGACGCCGCAGCGAACCGTACCGCGTCGACCCGCCTTGCCTGGCTGATGTCATCAAAGTTCTGTCCAGATTCCATGTGGTCTCGCATGAGCTATGAAACGAACTGAGGAGGCTGGGAGGTGCGTAGACAAGCCATAGCGGTCTATTCTGTGTCGCTGCTGGGTGCCTGCGCGGCTGCGTCGAGCTGCTCCAGCAACTCTTCAGGGCGGGGCTGAACCGCAAGTACGGTGCACATGCCTGCGCGCAGGTGGCCAGGGTTGTCCAGCTCGCCCTGCACCACGAACACATTGTGCGCGCCGGGCTGGTCTGCGGTGGGGTGGCTGAGCACCACGTGGTCTACCCGCTTCAGACCGTGGTCCTTGGCCAAGGCAAGCAGGCTGCCGGTGAGGCGCTCGCTGGTCTTGTCGTAGGTGCGGCCGTGGGCTTTGTCGAGCGCGACCACTTCGCGGCGAATCTGCTGGTAGAGCGCCAGATCGGCGGTGTCAGCTCCGTTGTGTTCCTTCACGTTCCTAAGTCCTCCCGAGACTCGTATCGGTTTGCTGTGCCTGCCGAACCGCTTGGGCTCCAGATTATCACGGGCACTTCCGCATACGGGCTGGATGCGTCACGCCTCGCCGCGTGGGCCGTACCCGGCGGCCGCGCTTGGTGTGGCCGTCCGCCGGCCGCAGTGACCCGGTTCCTGTCCCGTTGCCAAGACTTTGCCTATAGTTGGCCCCAATCAATGCAATGGAATGGCCCATGAGCGTGTTGTCATCCGGCCGGTGCCTGACAGTTGCACTTGCCGTCGCCCTGAGCGCCAGCGCATGTGCACGGACGCCGCCTACGGAACAGGAAGGGAAATCGAACATGTCGGAAGCAACTGAAACCGGTCGTACCATCAATGGGCATACCTACACCAATGCACCGGTAGAGGTGAAGCTGGGGCCGAATACCTTCCGGATTCCGGCGAACTACTTCGACAGCCAGATTGGCCCCTTCGACGAGGGCATGGACCTTAAGCTGGAATGGCCGGGCATGACGCCCACGGCGCCTGGGGCTCGAGCTGCACCGAGAACCAATGACTTCTTCCGCGAGATCGCGATTTCTGTTGACTACATCGACCGGCTTCCGATCGAGGGGGCCATGGCCAGGCGCGTGACCAACAACGGTCACACCACCGAAGGTTCGCTTGAGCGTCAGGATCCCTCTGCTCGACTGGATCTCAGGGTGGCGCAGCCCGAACGCATGGGACTCACGCCTTATGCAATCGATGAGGAACTGCGCGTGGCATACGCGCACGCGCAGGAAGCGAAGACAGGGCGCCCGTTCCCGCGGAACCTTTCGTTCGAGCCTGACTGGTACATCGCGCGCTCGGAGAATGGCGACATAGCCACATTCATCAGGTGCGACAACGCGGCATATCGGGAAGATGGTGTTGTACTGGAAGGCGAACAGGCGACGCCGGTGGAGGGCGCTGTCTCAGCGCTGTGTACGCACTACTTTGTTGATGTAGAGAACAGCCTTTCCATCACGCTGAGTTACAAACGCGTATTCCTGAAAGACTGGAAGCGCATTGAGGACGCCGTTCGCGGCATTTTGACCCGCTACAAGGTCAAGTGAGCCGCGGAACTACAGGGAGCCGTAGATGAGTGGATTGACCAATCAAGACGTCAAGGTCCTGGAGAGCTATGTCCGGGCCGGGAACCGAGAGCTTTACTGGAACTATCTCTCGCAGTTGCCAGGAGCGGATGGCTATGGAACGCTGGCACTTGGCGTAGTACGCAATGACAGCCTTCCGGGAGCCGTCGCCAACAGCTATGCGCAGAGCTACGCCAGGGAGCAACACGACAACGGGTCGCGCTTTCCAAATGCGACGCTGTCAGAGCGTCAGTGGGACAGTTTTGGGCAAACGTTGCTCGAGCAGGATCTTCAGCGCCGCCAGTTCTGGATGGACGAGCTCAGGCCCGACCTGGCACTGAACCTTCCTGGCAGAGATGTAATGAAGGCGCACGATCTCGCATTCGAAGCCCACCACCTCGACCCGAATTGCTGGACCCCGCGCGTTCTCCTGCAGGCTGCCCGTGAGAACAGCGGCCCAGAGAAGGTCGAGCAGATCTGGAAGAACATGCTCGACAACGAGAACTGGGGCCTCAATCGCGCAGGGAAGACCGGGCTGGATGCCGTTGCGGAAATGGGGCGGTGGGAAGGCGGCAAGTACGTCGTCAAGCTCACTGCGCTGGAGGTTACGACATTTGCCGAGTCCCGCGCTGCTGTTGATCCAAACTTGGTCGGCGCCAAGAGCTTCTACTCCACGTACTCCGAGCAGGGCAAGAAGTGGTTCAACGTGGGTGTAAGCGACGGCCACGTTTACTCGAGGGAAGAAACCAATCCTGATCGGATTTCCGAACTGAACGATACCCGCAAATTACGGCTCGAGCGCCAGGAAAAGGCCACGCAGTTCCACGAGGAAGACCCTTACCGGACAATCACTCCAAGCCCGAAGACCGCATCTATTGACGGGGTCAATGGCGAGAGGCAGGCGCCCACCCGACTGGCCGATATCGGCCCAGGCCATCCCGAGTACGCGTTGCTCCAGCAGGTCAGGGAAGGTGTAGCCGCCATCGACGCCAAGCACGGCCGCGCCCCTGACGAGAACAGCGAGCGCCTGACCGCCAGCGTGATGGCACTGACCCGCCAGAACGGATTGGACCGTGCGGACCACGTGCTGCTTAGTGCGCAGACCACCGACAGCGCTTCCGGGCGCAATGTGTTCGTGGTGCAAGGTGATCTGGTTGACCCGGCGCACCGCCGCGCATCCATGCCAACGGACGTGGCGGTGCAGACCCCGGTAGAGCAATCGCTGCAGCGCTTGGACGTTGCCGGGCAGGAGCAGCGGGCGTTGGCAGTGCAGACTGAGCAGCTCAGCCAGCAGGATCAGCGCGAGGTTGAGGCACGCAGCGTGCGGGTGGGTTGATTTGCTTGGAAGGAAAACCAATGACCAGTATTTCGCAGCAAGAGCCACGCTCCGCCATCGAGAACGAGAGCGGCGTCAGAATCCTGCTTTCCAGATTGCAGGGCGCGTTGCCGGACGGTGGTGATCCGGCCGAGTACCAGTACGTGTTCCTTCGTGGCAGCGAGAGGGTAGGCTTCCTTGGTCTCAGAGGCGGTAAAGATCGCTTTCAGTTTGAGCCGCGGCGGGAGTGGGCGTACTCCCTGGACATGACCCGTGAAGTGACACTGAAGTCCATGCTGAAACAGAAGCCCGTGTTCATGAGTGCAGACGGCGACTTCGAATTTCTTTGCTCTCTCGCGTACGGTCTTCTCTTCTCTGCCAACGAAGGCGGATCGTCCCATGACGATGTGCGTCACCTCGCAATTACTACGCTCAACGCTATAAGCGGTGTCGGCATTCTTTCCGTCCCCCCCGAAGTCGTTTCGCCCAATGGCACAGTCGTCCTGGCAGAGATATTCATCCCCGGGACCGCCAACTGACAAGGACGGCGCCCCCTGCCAATAGCATTGGAATCGCTCATGAATGCAATGTCGTCGCCTTCCGGATGCTGCCTGACAGTTGCACTCGCCGTCGCCCTGAGCGCCAGCGCCTGTGCAAAGGCGCCGCCTACGGAACAGGAAGGAAAATCGAAGCTGTCGGACGCAACTGAAACCGGTCGCACCATCAATGGGCACACCTACACCAATGCACCGGTAGAGGTGAAGCTGGGGCCGAATACGTTCCGGATTCCGGCCAACTACCTGGACAGCCAGATTGTGCCGTGGCCTGGTGAGGGGGTGAGCTTGGTGATCGAATGGCCGGATATGAAGCCGACGCCGCCAGGAGCGCGAGCCAACCCGCGCACCAATGATTTCCGCAAGGAAATCCGCGTATTGATCGACTACATCGACAGGGTCCCGATCAGAGATCTGTTGGGGCGGTATGTGACCAACGATTCCATCACAGAGGAAGGCTGGATTGAGCGCCGGGATCCATCAGTCCGCCTGGATCTACGCGTTGCCCAGCCAGACCGGCTAGGCCTGACCCCCTACGCCATCAACGAATCGTTGATGGAGGACTATGCGCGTGCGTATGAGGCCAAGTACGGCCACCCACATCCACGCAACCCTGCCTTCGAAGACGCCTGGTACGTTGCGCGGGCGCCGGATGGTGCGATCACTACCTTCATCAAATGCGACAGCGCCAAGTACTCAGCCGACGGCCTTGAGATCGAGGGTAACGATATCGTTGATGCAGAAGGCGAAACCGTTGCAAGCTGCAAACATTACATAGTGGACATCGAGAACAGCCTTTCCATCAGCCTCAACTACAACCGCGTGTTCCTCAAGGATTGGAAAGCCATGGAGTACGCCACGCGCGACGTGCTAAGCCGGTCACTAGTCAACTGAGCTCCCTGCGGATGGGTAAAGTCTCGAGAGGGCGTGCCCGCTTCGCACTGGCTCTTAAGACAGCACCATTCTGGGCGCGTCGTATGTGTGTACCTTCGGCTATGTGTCCGCAGCAAGCTGGATGCGTCACGTCGTAGTGAATCCGCCGCCCTTCATCCATCGGCCATCTCCCCGTAGTCCTGTCCTGTTCCGCGGACTTTGCCTATAGTTGACCCCAACCAATGCAATGGAATGGCCCATGAGCGTGATGTCATCCGGCCGGTGCCTGACAGTTGCACTTGCCGTCTTCCTGAGCGCCAGCGCATGTGCACGGACGCCGCCTACGGAACAGGAAGGGAAATCGAACATGTCGGAACCAGCTGAAACCGGTCGTACCATCAATGGGCACACCTATACCAATGCACCGGTAGAGGTGAAGCTGGGGCCGAATACGTTCCGGATTCCGGCCAACTACCTGGACAGCCAGATTGCGCCGTGGCCTGGTGACGGTGTCAGCTTGGTGATCGAATGGCCGGATATGAAGCCGACTCCGCCGGGAGCGCGAGCGAATCCGCGCACCAATGATTTCCGCAAAGAGATCTCTGTACTCATAGACTACATTGATCGGGCTCCCATTGAGACTTCGCTGGAGCGACTTTCGTCAAACAACGCCGTCACGGAGGAAGGTTCCGTAGAACGTAGAAACCCCAAAGACCGTCTCGACCTTCGTGTTGCCCAGCCCGAGCACATGGGACTCATCCCCTACGCCATCGACCAGAACCTGATGGATGCCTACTCGCGGGACTATGAAGCCCGCTACGGCCGGCCTTACACGCGCAATCCCGCATACCAGGACGACTGGTACATCGCCCGTGGCGCGGGTGGAGAGCTCACCACGTTCATCAAGTGCGACAACACCGCCTTCCGCAAGGATGGCGTTCGCCTTGAGGGTGATCAGGTCATCAGCATAACGAAGGAAGTCGCAGCGAGCTGCGATCACTACATGTCCGATGTGGCGAACAGCCTGTCCATCAGGCTGAGCTACAAGCGCGCGTTCCTCAAGGATTGGAAAGCCATGGAGTACGCCACGCGCGACGTGCTAAGCCGGTCACTAGTCAACTGAGCTCCCTGCGGATGGGTAAAGTCTCGAGAGGGCGTGCCCGCTTCGCACTGGCTCTTAAGACAGCACCATTCTGGGCGCGTCGTATGTGTGTACCTTCGGCTATGTGTCCGCAGCAAGCTGGATGCGTCAAGTTGTAGTGAATCCGCCGCCCTTCATCCATCGGCCACCTCCTCGTAGTCCTGTCCTGTTCCGCGGACTTTGCCTATAGTTAGCGCAACCAATGCAATGGAATGGCCCATGAGCGTGTTGTCATCCGGCCGGTGCCTGACAGTTGCACTTGCCGTCGCCCTGAGCGCCAGCGCATGTGCACGGACGCCGCCTACGGAACAGGAAGGGAAGTCGAAGATGTCGGAAGCAACTGAAACCGGTCGTACCATCAATGGACACACCTACACCAATGCACCGGTAGAGGTGAAGCTGGGGCCAAGTACCTTCCGGATTCCGGCGAACTACCTGGACAGCCAGATTGCGCCGTGGCCGGGTGACGGTGTCAGCTTGGTGATCGAATGGCCGGATATGAAGCCGACGCCGCCGGGAGCGCGAGCGAATCCTCGGACAAATGATTTCCGCAAGGAAATCCGCGTGCTGGTTGACTACGTCGACAGGGTTCCGATAGAGAGCCTGCCGGAGCGGTTTACGTCAAACGATGGCATCACCCCCGAGGGCTCCCTTGAAAGGAAGAATCCTTCGAAACGCCTTGATCTTCGCGTCCCGCAGCCAGAGCAGTTCGAATTGGTTCCCTACGCGATCAACGAAGCGTTGATGGACGACTATGGACGCGCGTATGAGGCCAAGCATGGCCGGCCGTATACGCGCAATCCGCGATACGAGGACGATTGGTACATAGCTCGAGGCCCGGACGGCGCGCTTACCACTTTCATCAAGTGCGACAGCCCCAAGCACTCTGGCGACGGCTTGGAGATCAAGGGTAGCGACATCGTCGATGCGCCGGGTGACACAGTTGCCAGTTGCACCCACTACATCGCCGACATCGCAAACAGCCTTTCCATCAGCATCAACTACAACCGCGTGTTCCTCAAGGATTGGAAGGCCATGGAAGTGGCCATTCGGGACATCTTGGATCGCTCCAAGGTCAAGTAATCCCCGCATTTACAGGAGTTGGATATGAGTGGATTGACTGCGCGCAATCTGGAAGTTTTGGAGCAGTACGCGGATACCGGCAACCGGGAGCTTTACTGGAACTACCTTTCCCAGCTTCCTGGAGCCGATGGCTACGGAACGTTGGCACTGGGCGTGGTTCGTAACGACAGCGCTCCGGGTCAGGTTGCCAACAGCTATGCCCAGCCCTATGCATCTTCGCAAGGTGACATGGCCTATAGTTGACCCCAACCAATGCAATGGAATGGCCCATGAGCGTGATGTCATCCGGCCGGTGCCTGACAGTTGCACTCGCGGTCGCCCTGAGCGCCAGCGCCTGTGCAAAGGCCCCACCCACGGAGAAGGGACACAAGGAGACTGCCATGTCTGAAGATTCGAGCCAGAGCCACGCAGTCGATGGCTATACCTACACCACGGCGCCGGTGGAGGCGAAGCTGGGGCCGCACCGCTATGCCTTCCCCGCCAACTTGTACGACGACCAGATTGGCCCTTCCGTTGGCGGTGGCATCGCACTGACCTTCATGTGGCCCGGTCTGCAGGCAGCTCCTCCCGGTGATCGCCCAACACGCAGCATGGAAGATCACTACCGGGCGATTACCGCCTCAATCGACTATCTGGATGCGGTTTCGGCATCGGAGCTGCTCCCGCGCCTGACCGATACGCAGGCAACCACCGAGGAAGGGTCGGTCAATCGCAATGATCCCCGACGTCGTCTGGATCTGCGCAAGGCTGGCACCAGCAAGTTTGGCCTGACGCCCTATGCCATCGATGAAGATCGCATGGCGTTGTTTGCCAAGGAATACGAGACGAAGCGTGGGCAACCGCTCACACGTAACGCCCGTAAAGAGGACGAGTGGTACATCGTCCGGGCGCCTGACGGCCAGCTGGCGACCTTCATCAAGTGCCACCACCCTGAAGGTGGGAACGAAGGCCTCGCGATCCAGGGCGACCTGCTCGTTCCCGATGCCACGGTCAAGGTTGCCAGCTGCACGCATTACTTCGTCGATACCAAGGACAACCTTGGCGTGACCCTGTTCTATCCACGGGTGCTGCTGAAGGATTGGAAGGTGATGGAAGAAGCCACCCGCGCAGCATTAGCGCGCTACAAGGCGCAGTAACCCAAGGATGTTCTGGAGGAACAACGCATGAGCGGATTGAATCAAAAGGATATCGATATCCTGCGGGAGTACGCCTCCAAGGGAAACCGTGAGCTTTACTGGAACTACCTGGCGCAGACCGAGGGCTCGGACGGCTATGGGCTGCTGGCGCTCGGCGTAGTACGCAACGACAACCTGCCCGGGCAGGTGGCGAATGCCTACGCGCAATCGAAGGCCAGTGACCAGCACGATCGCGACCCAAGGTTTCAGAACCGCGTACTGACAGAGCGTGAGTGGGAGGACTTCGGACAGACCCTGCTGGATCGCGACCTTGAACGGCGCGAGTACTGGATGGGCTCGCGCCGGCCAGACCTGGCACTGAACCTTCCAGGCAGAGATGTACAGGTTGCGCATGACAAGGCCTTCGTCGAGCACGGCCTGGATCCCAACTGCTGGACACCTCGCATCCTGCTGGAAGCTGCGCGGAAGAATCTGAGCGAAGATGCCGCCGAGGACGTCTGGAAGCAAATGCTCAACAACGGTATGGGCGGAACTGCGCGAGCGTGGAACACAGCCAATCACGCGTTCGACGCCATGCCGAAAGTGCAGGCAGGCGCCTACGTGGTAAAGCTGGGCGTGTATGAAATGGCGATGATGGATCAGGCACTTCCGGCCGTTGATCCTAATGTCATCGGTGTCCGCAGCTACCATCACATATACGACGAGAAGGCGGGCACATGGCAACGCTTTACCGAGGGTGGCGTCCCAATGCAGGAGCGCAACGCACGGGTGATTGAAGGCCTGAACGAAGCGCGCGAGGTGCGCCTGGAGCGCCAACTCAAGGGAACCCAGTTCCATGAGGACGACCCCTATCGGCAGCGCATCGAAACACCCAAGGTGGTTCTTAATGACGCACCCGGGCAGGAGCAGAGCACCCGCATCGCTGGGCTGAAGCCGGGCGATGAGCACTACCAGCTGTATCAGCAGATTCGCGAGCATGTGGCAGCGCTGGACGCCAAGCATGGACGCAGTTTTGACGAGACCAGCGAGAGGCTTTCGACTAGCCTCACCGCGCTGGCCGTGGAGAACAAACTCGACCGGGCTGACCATGTGGTGTTCAGCCAAGCCACCACCGACGCTGCGGCGGGGCGCAACATTTTCGTGGTGCAGGGCGACCTCGGCAACCCCGCACACCTACGCGCTGCGATGCCGACGGAGGTGGCTGTACAGACGCCAGTTGAGCAGTCGCTGCAACGGCTGGAGGTGGCTGGCCAGGACCAGCAGGCGCTGGCGATGCAGACCGAACAGCGCACCCAGCAGGATCAGCGCGAGGTTGAGGCACGAAGCATGCGGATGGGTTGACTGTGCGCGGAGGACCGGTCACTGCCCCTCGACCAACCTCAGTATCTCCGTCACCCTGCGTTCCAGGTCCCTGCGCTCCGCGTTACTGCGCAGATCCCTCTTCAAGTAGGCCTCGAAGTCTTCGCCAGTACATCCGTTCTGGACGAGACACAGCGTCCCCATCAGCGTGCTGGAGGGGCCGCAGTCGTACCCCATGCGGCACGCCGCCACCATCCATGCCCAGCTGGCCTGCTCCCCTGTCGTCAGCGCCGCAGTGGGATCATCCGGGGTGACACTGTAGTTGGTCCCCAGCGTGCCCCCCATGGCGAACACAGCCGCAGGATCATTGGACGCCAGTACCTCCTCAAACAGCCGGGCAGATTCGGCCGGATCCGGGCTCTTCTGCTTGAACGCATTGTCCATCAGACGAGAGGGCAGGTCGCCGTTCTCGGCAGCCTGCGCGTACCAACCACGGATAAGGTCCACCGGCACGATGGCCCCGCCATCCACTGCGTCACACTGTGCGACACGATCGTGCAGTGCCTGCTCCAGCACAGCGGGCCGTGCGGGCTCTCTCATCATGCGTCTGTTGAGGTCGAGACCTTTGATGAACCCCTCGCGGTCAAGGTTGACCATGAAGCAGGCGTCATAGGCCTCCGCGAGTTTGCGTTGCGCCACGGCGTCACCGGCCTTCGCACGCTGCTTGAGCTCTTCGAAGGCCCTTACCCTGTCGGCCGCTGCAGGGCGGCCGCGGGCGGCCTGAGCGCCCGTGCCATCACCGAGCATGCCTGCTGAAGCTGGCGACTGTACTGCCGCAGCCTTCGGACTCTGTTCGGTCGGCACCGCAACACGCGTTGCAGGAACCTGCCGCCAGAGTGCAAAGCCCACCAATGCCGCAACAGCCACCGCCCCCAGCAACAGCCGCGCTCGTCCATCCATGGCGCCAACTCCCTTTGTCTTTGTGGGCGCGACCCGTTTAGTCCTGCGAGTGTAACCTCCACCAGGCCGGGCGTTTCCCAGGGTGCGCGTCGCCCAAAACGGCCGAATGAAGACGGACCCGTAACCGAGCAGCGCCTCCGTCAGCGCCCTTGAATCGCGTTCAGCCTCGCCGGCAGAAGCTCATAGGCGCTGTCATGAACGGCCTTTGAGATGTAGCGACCGTAGCCTTCGTTATGCACGCCATCTGTAAATCGCACATCCAAGGTGACCTCGCTTTCCAACCGGTGCGCCGCTACGGCGCGCAGCTCCACGGCGTAGCCACGGTCTTTCATGCCTTTGACGAGGTACGGAGAAACGAGCGAGCCATCCGTGAAGGAGAGGTCCAGGATCACATGCTTCATCAGGCTGGCAGTGTGGTACATAAACCGAGACTATCGGGAAAGTCTGTTATGGCAGCGTGCAATGCATGAGGCACGCCGCAGTGTGGCTACCCCATGCGCATCGCAGACCGCTGCACCTCCTGCTGGTCTCCCATCTCACGCTGGCGGGTCAACTGTTGTGCTTGTTCCTGCTCCTTCGCCACCACGTCAAACTGCGCCATCGACTGCTCGAACGGCGCCGTCACCGCCTGCTGGGTCGGCATGCCCGCACGCAGGTGTCCGGGGTCGTTCAATTCCCCCTGCACCACAAAGACGTTCTGCCCGCCAGGTTGGTTCGCCGTGGGACGGCTGAGTACCACGTGGTCTACATGGTCCATGCCGTTGCCCTTGGCCAATACCAACAGGCTGCCGGTGAGGCGTTCGCTGGTCTGGTCGTACGTGCGGCCATGGGCGGCGTCGAGCGCTGTGACCTCCTTGCGAATCTCCTGGTACAGCCCGTGATCGGGGTGGTTCGGGTTCGTCGGCGTCCAAGGCACCGCCTCGACCGCTGGAACTTCCCGGACCGGGGCCGCCTGCTGAACTGGAGCAACCGCTGAGGGCACTGCATTTGGCGCATGCGGTTCCTGCGCGGGCATCTGTTCCGGCCTTGGCGGCTGACTCGGCGCGTTCACCGTCACCGCGTCCAGGGTGGTGATGTGGGCTTCATCGCGCGCAGCCGCGGTGACAGCCGGTTGCTGGTGCAGCGACTGGATCTTCGCCACGTCCTCCATGGTGGTCGTGGCTGTAAGCACCATGCGGCCACCCGCGTCGCCGAACGCCGCGATGGCGCTCTCGGCGCTGGGCGCATGGGTGCGTGGGTCTGGCATGAGCTCGAGCACCAGGTCGCCCTGTCGTCCGCTGCTGGCAAGGTTCTGCTCCACTGCGGCCGCCGTTGCCGCCAGCTGTTGCTCGGTGCGTTCGATGCCGTGCTGCTTGTACAGCGCGTCCACCTGGCCACGGATGCCCTCAGGTGCAAGCTGGACGTTGGCCTTGATTTCCTCGGCCATGTCATTCAAGCCCGCCACGCCAGCCTTCTGACTCTGCCAGGTGACCTCGAGCTCTTCGCTCACGTTGCGGTTGGCGGCGCTGTGGAAGACAAGGCCCTCGCTGGCCCACTGCCCGGCCGGGTCGCGGGTGTAACGATTGCCGTCACTTGCGCGCAGGGTGTCTGCGCCGTCCCGTGCATTCTGGATGGCCAGCGGAATAGACGGATTCTCTGAATCGCCAAAGTCGCTCCAGCGCCCCTGCTCGTACGCCACCATGTAGCGTGCGGCCATGGCCGCAGGCGTGTTGGCGGCGTTCTGGGCGATCACCGCACGCGACTGTTCGTCCAGTTGCAGCGACTGCTCCGCGGAAACCGGGGCCGTTCGCGTGATGGGCACATGGCCGTCAACCATCTGCTTGATTTCCAGCTCCCATTGCCGGGACGCGGGGTCGCGCACAAAGGCGCGCCCGGTCTCGAATGGACCCGGTGCTGGACCCTGATCGTCCCTCGCCCTCAGGCGGTACGGGTCCTGCGCAGGCGGCGGGTTGGTCAGGCCCAGCTCGTACGAGGCCTTGGCGGCCTTCCAGTCCAGCTGCCGCTCCAGCGTGCCGGTGGCCACGTAGTGCGTGCGGACCGTGACGTCCTCGCCCAGGGCGGTCTGCACCGGCCTTACCTCCACCCCACTTCCGAGGTCGCCGCTCTGCACCTGCTGCTGATCCGAGGCACGCAGCCAGCGTCTGTCCGGGTTGGCAGGGTCGCGCGTCCACACGCGCCCCATGGGGTCTTCCTGCTTGAAGATGCGGTCGATGTCACGCTGCTCGGCCCATCGGTCGCCGAGGTGGGCACCGAGCACACCGCCGCCGATGCCGGCAACGATGGCACCGGGGCCGGTCCACGAACCCGTTGTGAGGCCGACGCCTGCGCCAGCGACGAAGCCGCCTAGCGCACCACCGACATTGGCGCCGACGAAGTGGGCAGCGGTGGAGTCCGCGCCTGCCGCATTGCCTTGCGAATACAGCTCCACCCATTTGTGACCGGTGGTGCCGAACTCATGCGCCATCAGCGCCACGCCGGCAATACCGGCGACCTTCATGCCGGGGCTGAGGCCCGGGTGCGCGGCACGGGGCGCGGACTCTGCGGCCACCTCGGCGAGGGTCGCCGCTCCGCTCGGAGGGCCGCGCGGTGCGCCGGGCTGAGATGGCGCGTGTGGTACGGGTTCTGCAGCATCCGCATGCAGCCGCGGACCCGTCGCGAGACTACCGCGTGCGACGTGCCACTCCGCGCGGGTAGCCGCCATCTCGCTGAGATTGAAGGACTTGAATTCGTGAAGCGGTCGATCGAAGAGAACCTGGTCTACAGCGTCATAGCCATCGATGGGCTTGAGCTGAAGACGGACCTCGGCGACGGTGACTGGCTGACCGCTGTTGAGACTGGCCGCCTCGGCCAGCGACCGCTCAAGCGCCTGATACTCAGCGGCAGACTTGCTCACAAACGCCAGTGGTTCTGGCCCGAAAGCGCTTACTGGATACCCGTTAATCCTTACGTCGGGATGTTCGAGCGCGGTGGTGAGCTCAAAGTTGCTGAAGCCCCGATTGGCTGGTGCATTCTCGACCAATGCAAGCAGGGGATTGCCAGTACTGATGGCATTTTCAAAGAACTTGGGGCTACCAGCGTTCCACATCATGTCCCGCAAGGCGGCGGCGTGGTCACCAAACAATGGCTCCACGCCACTGGCATCCATATACCTTTGCAGCTTCTCCCCGGCAGCCATGAAATCAGGATGCCGCGCTGGGTGGGACTCCACGTCCGTTATATACACCCCCCAGGGAGTGTCACCAATGATTCCGGCCTTACCGCCCAGATCACGTCCGTAATTGACCGCGTTCTGATAGTTCGAAACGTTTAAACTATCAACACCCGAAAATGCCACGTAGTCAACGCCAGCGGGTAGCCGTGGCGGGAGTGCTTGCATCTTTGCTGACACGAACTCCGCGTAGCTGGATGCGCTATCAGGACCGGATCCAGCGGATTTTAGATAGTGGACGACGCTGTCGATCTGCTGCGGAGACAGCGGGCTGCCGTCAGAGATATTCGTTGCACGGGCTAACGTGGTTCGCGCGAAGTCATCGAAGACGAAGTTGGTCATGAGGGCTCGCTTCAGGCTTCACGCGCGGGCACGAACAGTTCGGCGAGCACGATCGTTCCATCGGGTAGCGAAGGGACGCCGCCAGGCACTGCAATCCCCGCGCCTAGTAGCGCGTCGGCATGAGTGATTGCGATGTAGCGCCGGCTGAATCTTGCCCGCCCATGCCGGACGAAGACGTTCACCAAGCCTTCCGCAAGGCTTTGCAGGAAGGCAAAGTCGTCATCGCTGTTGCACAGCGTCCTCTTGAAGCCAAGCACGGCCTCCAGTACCCATGCCAGCGTCATATCAAGTGGGTAAACCCTGGCAGGCTGAGTCGAACCCGCGACCGCGTCTTCAGTACCGAAGAGCCCCAGACCTCCTATGCGAACGTCGTCTCGTAGAAATGCGTACTGATACTCAATCCCTTCGCGCCCATCCGTGAACGCATGGGGAACCATCCTGGGAAGAGCAATGGTCACGTCATTGCGCACTTCAAAGAGAGACGGCGTTGATGGGACGAAGTCGATTGTCATGTCTCTTCCTTTAGAAATCCTGTCTGTCGGCACGCCGATCACGGGCGGGCAAGCGCAACCTTTGAGGCCGCCGCCTATCGATCATTACTTTGCAGCCAATGGTCATCGATTCCAAGGCCGTGGGCAAGGCGGGCAACCCGTACCCTCGTCACCCATCACACTTCAGTGGGCCGCTTCTCTCAGAACTGGCTAAAGCCGACATACCAGCAACCGCAGATCGGAACACGAGCATCGACGTTCTTCTACAGACGCCCAGCTAGCCAAAGGTGCGCCTGAGCAGTACGACGCCACGCCGAAGGGATTGCCCACCGGTTCCCGTCAGACAGCACGCCCAGGAACAGATAACTGGGCGAGCACGATATTGCCGTCAGGGGGTGCAAGGTAGCCGACAGGTACGGGCGCACCAACCTGCGCCAAGTCTTCGGCGCTGGCGACGACCAGATAGCGTCTGCTCTCGGAATTGGCGGTTTTGCCCGCGAAAACATTCACCAGGCCCTGTGCCAGGCAGCGGACAAAGACGAATTCATCGCTTGCGTCGCCCAGGAACCTCTTGAACTTCAGCATATCCGTCAGTATTTCAGACGGGCGCAGATCGAGTGTGTAGATCAAGCCGCGCTTCCCATCCATCTCGGAATCGACTGCGGTTCCGAAAAATCCCATTGCACCCACCCGCTCATCGCCTCGGCGGAATGTGTACTGGTACTCGACGCTGGCACCCCCTTCCAGCCGCTCATCCAGAAGAATTCGAGGGTGCGAAATCCTGACGCCACTGCCCTCATCAAATGAGGTGTTTGCGCTTGGCTTGAAGTTGATCGACATCACTCTTCCTTGGTTTGCTTCAGTTCTGGTGACACCGCCTCCGTGCTTGACTCCAAACCCGCCAAGCCAAGGATGATTGTCACAGCTTACCTGCGAGTCGTACTGGCAACCTGCGCATGTACATGCAACTGGACCAGCCGGTGTCTTTCCAGGCCTCAACCAGCATGCGCGGGAACCACCACCTGGGCCAAGACGATCACGCCATCGCCTGTAACATCTGTTCCGCCTGGCATCTCCACGCCAGCCTGAGCCAGTGCTGCAGACGTAGTGACGGCCACGTATCGCAGGTTGTCTTCATTGTCGACCTGCCCTGCGTATGCCATCACAAGTCCGTTTGCGAGGCAGCGCACAAAGGTGAAGTCGTCATCCGTATCACCCAGCGTCTGTTTGAACTCGACCATCGACGAAACAAGCCAGTCGTGGCCAAGATCCAAAGTGAACACCCACTCTTTGAGTCCATCCGTCTCGACTTCAGCGTCCGTGCCGAAGAAGCCCAATCCCCCTATCATTCTTCCGTCGCGGATGAACGCGTACTGATACTCCGTACCCTGCTGGCCGTCTGGCAACACGGCAGGAAGGATTCGAGGCTCCGGAATTGACACTCGATGGATCGGATCAAAGGAAGATTGCAATCGGGGTTGAAAGATCATCAGTTGAGTACTCCGTGTAGCTCGTCGCTTCGTGGGGGCTGGATCCTGGTGGTTCTGGGTAACCGACGATTCCGCTTAGGCACCCCCTCCGTCCGATTGCTCAGGGCGCCGTAAGCTGCGGCAGGATCAGGCGCTTCGCTGGTCAGTGCTGGCCAGAACCGTCACGGCAGCCAGGACAAGCTGTCCATCGGGCTGGATCAATGAATCGTCCGAGATGAGAACGCCGGCGCCTTCCAGCGCACCGACATTGGTCAAAGCGACGTAGCGGAGATTGTCGTCGTTGCCATTGCAGCCTGCATAGGCAAGCACAAGACCTTGCGCAAGCCCGCGCAGGAAGGTGAAATCGTCGCCAGTCACTCCGAAGTCCTGCTTGTATCGGAGCATGGACCTGATGATGGCCTCTCGACCAAGATCAAAGGTGAACACCCACTCCCGAAATACCCCATCTACCACAACCTCATCGGGTCCCTCGAAGCCGAGTCCACCGATCCGGTCGTCAGCGCGATAGAACGAGTACTGGTACTCGGTCCCAGCCCTGCCACTGGCTAGAGTAGTTGGAAGAATTCTTGGCCGCGGGATCGAAACATCGCTGGCCGGATCGTAAGAGGAATGTGATCTGGACTGGAAACAAAGAGGCATCGTTCTTCCTTGGGGTGGTGCGTCAGCCATTCAATTTGCTTCTGTGCTCATGGCCTGCGGGCTCGATGCATATCCTAAAGGCTCTGCTTAATTACCAAAGTATTCCCAGAGGCCTTCATCGGTCTGCCATACATGCTTCCGGGCAATTTGGGACATCAGCCGGGCTTTCGCTTCCGCTGCGGCCGTCAACTCGGCATCACCCGTCGACTTTGCTGCCTCCAGCTCGCGTCGTGCCTCCAGCAGAAATGACTCAAGCCTCCCCTCCAACGCCCAGACGGCAAGCTCAAATGGCGCCGCAGCACCACCTTGTCTCTGGGCTACCGAATCAAGCACTTCTTGAAGGCGCTCGATGTGACCCGGGTATTCGCTAAGCAGTTCCTGCAGGTTCACGGGCACCGGAGGTGGTACAGCATGCATGACTGGGCTCCCCTTCATAGAATTTGATGCACGGCGTTGCGGTTGCATATCATCAATGGCTCCGCCACCACCTCCAACCCTGAAGATGCCCGCAAGCATCAGGTGCAGCATGCGGGAGATGGACAGTGCACCTGTAGAGTGCAGTTCGGGCAGTCTTTCGCCGCACCGTATCTGCCGCCACATACCCCGTGCCAGGGAGCAGGGTGTCATAGCCCTTACCTTTGGGGTATCGGAATAATCTGATCCGCGGCCTAACTCGGACTAGGCTGCGCCTTACTTTGCAGTCCGCCTGGCCGACCCCACACGTCCGAGCCAGCCGCCTCGCGACGTGCGAATCAACCCTAACCAGGATCTGCAGCTACCAAAGTCCACCGCACGGACGGAACCGCCCTCGACACGGACAAGCCAATGCGCCCTCAGCATGACGCAGGACCACCGGAACCGCACGGCGCGGCCCTCCGGTGGTCGCGGGCACTTATAGGTCGCCGGAGGGAGAAGTGCTCCACCCATGCTGCCGCCGCCCCATCTCATCCACGTCCCGGTCATCGTCCGCGAACCGGGCCACCGCGTCTGGCACGTGGTTGGATGCCATGACCGCATCCAGGGCGACAATCGCCGAGACGCGCTTGGCCGATTCCAGTCGCTTCGCCTCGTTGTGCGCCTCCGTGCGGCAGTGCATGTACACGTACTCCCGCATCAGCTGCCGGAGCACCTGCGCTCCGGTAAGGTTTTCGGTTGCCGTTGCTGCCTCGAACTTGGTGAGCAGCGCTTCATCGATCTCCAGCTGGATCAAGACACTCTTCTTCATGACGTCCTCCTACTGCTTCGGGTTGAGCGGGCATGCGCGTACGCACCGCACCTGCGGTGCAATGGCATGCTCGTTGGTGAAATTCAGAGCGGGGGTCTACGGAGGCTTGGCGTTCAATGTCGCCAGGCTTCGAGCGCTCTGTAGGGTGTAGCGGGTGCTGAACCTGCCCCCTTGAATCGGACGCCTTAAAGCACGGATTTAGGCGGCGGATTT
>NZ_DAMCID010000023.1:0-64207 GCF_032099025.1 Stenotrophomonas sp. | reverse complement strand
CGGGCATGGCCAGGTTTCCGTGGAGCCGGCCAGCGGCCGGCATTACCGCGGGCGGACGGCCATCAGAACCCGTGCGTGATCGCTGCCGGGCTCGCCGCCGAATAATCCGCGTACGGATCGTGCTCGCCGCTGCCGCCCTCGGAGAGGCGGAACTTCAGCGCCAGGCCGTCACGCGAATCGGCCGCACGCAGCGCCTCTTCCTGTTCGATGATGCCGGACTTGGCCATCCGGAACAGGCATTGGTCGAAGCTCTCCATGCCTTCTTCCAGCGAGGCTTCCATCGCCGCCTTGATCTCGTGCACCTGGCCGCGGCGCAGCAGGTCGCGGATCATCGGGGTGTTGATCAACACCTCGGTGGCCGGCAGCCGGCGCCCGTCCTGGCCCTTGACCAGGCGCTGGGACACCACCGCGCGCAGGTTCAACGAGAGGTTCATCAGCACGTTGCGATGCGCGCTCTCGGGGAAGAAATTGAGGATGCGCTCGATGGTCTGGTCGGCGTTGTTGGAGTGCAGCGTGGCCAGGCACAGGTGACCGGTTTCAGCGAAGGCGATGGCCGCCTCCATCGTCTCTGCATCCAGGATTTCGCCGATCAGGATCACGTCGGGCGCTTCACGCATCGCGTTCTTCAGCGCGTTGTGGAAGGCATGGGTATCGAGGCCGACCTCGCGCTGGTTCACGATCGACATCTTGTGCTTGTGCAGGTACTCGATCGGGTCCTCGATGGTGAGGATGTGCCCGGTCGTGGTGCTGTTGCGGTGGTCGATCATCGAGGCCAGCGAGGTCGATTTGCCCGAGCCGGTCGAGCCGACCACCAGCACCAGCCCGCGCGGCGTCATGATGACGTCCTTCAGGACCTGGGGCAGGTTGAGCTCTTCGATGCTGGGAATCTTGCTGCGGATGGCACGGATCACCATGCCCACTTCGCCGCGCTGCTTGAACACGTTGACGCGGAAACGCCCCGCCTCGGCCAGGGCGATGGCCATGTTGAGCTCAAGATCGCGCTCGAACTGGGGCACCTGGCCCTCGTCCATCAGCGAATAGGCGATTTTCTTGACCATGCCCGGCGGCAACCCGGTGTTCCCCAACGGGTACAGCTTGCCTTCGATCTTGATGTACACCGGGGCTCCGGTGGTCAAGAACATGTCCGAAGCGTTCTTTTCGGTCATCAGCTTCAGGAAATAGCCGATATCCATGCGAAATGTTTCCCCAACAATCAGCCGCGTGCCATTGCAAGCACGCCGCAGGCTTCCGACAATGGCCGCGCACCTTCTTCTGGCGAACGGCACCCCCAATGAATCCTAGCTTCGCACAATTACGACGCACTCTGTATGTGATGGCGTGCGCATTCGCGCTCTCTGGTGCCGTCCAGGCGCAGGATGGCGCCCTGGAACTGATGCAGGCCCGGCAGGCGGTCGACAAGGCCACCCAGGCCGACGCCGACCAGTACGCCCCGGACCTGATCGCCGTGGCCCGTCAGGGCCTGGAGCAGGCCCAGCGCGCCGCGGGGGACCGCCGCGAGCGCAAGAACGCGCCCGTCCTGGCCGTGCGCGCCACCGCCGACGCCGACCTGGCCCGGGCCCGCAGCGAGGAGGCCACCGCCAACGCCCAGCTGCAGCTGCGCCGCAACGAGGTGACCCAGCTCGAACGCCAGCTGGCCGCCGGGGAGGACCGCCGATGAAGGCCGTTGCCCTGCGCCTGTCGCCGCTGCTGCTCGCCACCGCGCTGTCCCTGCCGTTGCTGGCCAGCGCCGCCGAAGACCCGGCCGTGGCCCAGCTCACCCAGCGCCTGATGGCGATCCAGGCCAACCCGGACACCGCCGAACTGGCCGCCTTCGAGCGCCTGCAGGCCCAGCAGGCCGTGGCCGAGCTGGCCAAGGCCAAGCGCCGCGACCTGGACCAGGCCCGTTACCTGGCCGACCGCCGGGTCGAGATCGCCGAGACCAGCGTGCGCGCCGGCCTGGCCAAGCGTGAGGTGGCCACGCTGGAGCGCACCCGCAGCGACCTGCTGATCGAAGCCAGCCGTCGTGACGCCCAGCGCGCCCGCCAGGAGAACGAGCGCCTGCGCGTGCAGGCCCAGATCCAGGCCGAGGAAGCCGAGCGCCTGCGCCTGTCCGCCGAACAGGAGGCGCTGGCCCGCCAGGACGCCGAAACCGCGCTCACCAGCGTGGCCGGCAAGCAGACCGCCCGCCTCAGCGCCGCCCAGCAGAACGCGGCCAAGCTGGCCCGGGAAGAGGCCGAACTGGTCTCGGGCAACACGCTTCCCGGGTCGAAGGTCGACAGCCGCGGTGAGGTATTCACCTTCGCGGGCGACGCCTTCGCCAGCGGCAAGGGGGCACTGTCGGCCGGGGCCAAGGGCCAGGCCAAGGCGCTGGCCGAATACCTGAACATCGGCAAGAAGGGCCGCGTCCGGATCGAGGCCTACGATGCCGCCGCCGGGGTGGGGCAGCAGCGTGCCGACGCCCTGCGCGACGCGCTGGTGGGCGCCGGGGTCAGTGCCAGCCGGTTGCAGGCCAGCGGCAAGAAGGCCGCGTCCACCAAGGCCCGCTCGGCCGAGGTCATCATCGCCCCGTAAACGATGTTCATGACCCGCGCGTCATGACCACCGGTCATGACCTGCCCGCCATCGTTCCGGTAGGTCACGACCGTTGGTCGTGACCGCCTCGATGGCCGGCGCATATCGCCAACACGTTGTTTTCGTTACTTTTTCGTTGTTGTGCGTGTTCAGCCTGAACGTCTGCTGCGCCATTGGGTCGATTTCAAACGAAACCCTTGAACCGGTCGTTTGGCAGGCGTAGGGTCGATTGTCCGGGTTGCCTTCTGCAGCCCGGATGATTGGAGGGCCGGGCCGATGAACCAAGGGCGCGAACCAACGCCGTCAGCAGTCCGGGTAGTCCCGGCTGTGCGTGTGGATTCGGGTGCGGTCACGGTTGATGCCGGCACTCCTCCCAAAGCAACGCCCCGTGCCGTGTCGGCCGGGGCGTTCTTGTTTCTGCCGTAAAGCGATAGGAGGTTCATCATGTTTGAAGGTCAGCCCCAGAGCGAAATCGACGCACGCCGCCAGCGTGACCCGGAATTCAAGGCCCTGTACGAACGGCACCAGAAGTTGAACAAGAAATGTATGGATGCCGAGCTGGGCGTACTTCCGATCGACGGTGTCACCCTGGGCCAGATGAAGCGTGAGAAGCTGTATGCGAAGCAGAAGCTGGAACGGCTTTACTCCTCCCCCCTGAATTAAAGCCCCCTGCGTGCCGGCCCACGGTCGGCACCTACCGTTCACGGGCCGCCCTGCGGGCGGTACCTGCCCCAAACGCCGCGGGCGGCGTCCGTCTCCTCGTCGACGGGCGCCGTCCGCGTCGCTCTTTCAGGGCCTCGCCCTGGAGGCGGCCGGGCAGACAAGCGCGGCGTGTCAGTAACGCCGTTATGTCGGATAATCGGGAGTCCGGCCGCGTTGCGGCGCGAATCGATGTGATCCGATGGCAATCCACTCCTCCGTACTCGACCTCATTGGCAAGACCCCGATCGTCAAGGCCCAGCGCCTGGATACCGGTGTCTGCGAGCTGTACCTGAAGCTCGAAAGCGCCAATCCCGGGGGATCCATCAAGGACCGCATCGGCCTGTCCATGATCGAGGCCGCCGAAAAGCGTGGCGAACTGAAGCCGGGTGCGACCCTGGTCGAAGGCACCGCCGGCAATACCGGCCTGGGCCTGGCGCTGGTGGCCCAGCAGAAGGGCTACAAGCTGATCCTGGTCGTGCCCGACAAAATGAGCCGCGAGAAGATCTTCAACCTCAAGGCGATGGGCGCCGAAGTGCGCCTGACCCGGTCGGACGTCGCCAAGGGCCACCCGGAGTACTACCAGGACATGGCCCAGCGCGTGGCCGAGGAAACCCCGGGCGCGTACTTCATCAACCAGTTCGGCAACCCGGACAACCCGGCCGCGCACGAGTTCGGCACCGGCCCGGAGATTCTGGAACAGATGGGCGGCGACCTGGACGCCATCGTGTTCGGCTGCGGCAGCTCCGGCACCATGACCGGCCTGTCGCGCGCCTTCGCCACGTTGTCGCCGAAGACCGAGCTGGTGCTGGCCGACCCGGTCGGTTCGATCCTGGCCGAGTACATCAATGACGGCGTGCTCAACGACAAGTCGGGCAGCTGGCTGGTGGAAGGGATCGGCGAGGACTTCCTGCCGTCGATCGCCGACTTCAGCCGGGTCACCAAGGCCTACGCGATCACCGACGCCGAAAGCTTCCACACCGCGCGCGAGCTGCTGGGCAAGGAAGGCATCCTCGGCGGTTCCTCGACCGGCACCCTGCTGGCGGCGGCGCTGAAGTACTGCAAGGAACAGACCACCCCCAAGAAGGTGCTGGTGCTGGTCTGCGACACCGGCAACAAGTACCTGTCCAAGATGTACAACGATTATTGGATGCTGGACAACGGCTTCCTGGAGCGCCCCCAGACCGGCGACCTGCGCGACCTGATCCTGCGCCCGTATGGCCAGCGCGACACCGTCGTGATCGGCCCGAACGACCTGCTCACCACCGCTTACCAGCGCATGAAGCTGTACGACGTGTCCCAGCTGCCGGTGATGGACGGCGACCAGCTGGTCGGCATCGTGGACGAAAGCGACGTGCTGCTGCATGTCTACGGCGACGAAACCCGCTTCCGCGACACCGTCGCCACCGCCATGGTCAGCAAGCTGGACCGGCTGGACGTGAAGTCGCCGATCGAGGCCCTGCTGCCGGTGTTCGACCGCGGCCAGGTTGCCATCATCATGGACGGGACCAGCTTCCTGGGCCTGATTACCCGGATCGATCTGCTCAATTATCTGCGCCGCCGGGTGCAATAACGACCCGATGGCCGGCGTTCGGCTCTGAACCTGCGTTTATCGGCGTCAACGGGCGATTAAGCCAGCGCTGATAGAATTCCGCTCCTTTTGCGGGAGCCCCAATAGGGGCTTCCAATTGCTGGGAAACACTATGTCCGACCACGCTTCCTCCGGGCACAACGACCGTGCACTCGCCCTGGCCACGCTGGCCATCCATGGCGGGCAATCGCCGGACCCGAGCACCGGCGCGGTGATGCCGCCGATCTACGCGACGTCCACTTACGCCCAGTCCAGCCCCGGCGAACACCAGGGTTTCGAGTACTCGCGCACCCACAACCCGACCCGCTTCGCCTACGAGCGTTGCGTGGCCTCGTTGGAAGGCGGCGGCCGCGGCTACGCGTTCGCCTCGGGCATGGCCGCCACCTCCACGGTGATGGAGCTGCTGGACGCCGGCAGCCACGTGGTGGCGATGGACGACATCTATGGAGGCACCTTCCGCCTGTTCGAGCGCGTGCGTAAGCGCACCGCCGGCCTGCAGTTCAGCTTCGTCGACCTGACCGACCTGGCCGCCCTCGAGGCGTCGATCACCCCGCAGACGAAGATGGTCTGGATCGAAACCCCGACCAACCCGATGCTGAAGATCGTGGATATTGCCGCGGTCGCCGCCATCGCCAAGCGCCACGGCCTGCTGGTGGTGGTGGACAACACCTTCGCCTCGCCGATGCTGCAGCGGCCGCTGGAGCTGGGGGCCGACCTGGTCCTGCACTCGGCCACCAAGTACCTCAATGGTCACTCGGACATGGTCGGCGGCATGGTGGTGGTCGGCGACAACGCCGAGCTCGCCGAGCAGATGGCGTTCCTGCAGAACTCCATCGGCGCTGTACAGGGGCCGTTCGACAGCTTCCTGGCCCTGCGCGGCCTGAAGACCCTGCCGCTGCGCATGAAGGCACATTGCGCCAACGCACTGGCCCTGGCCCAGTGGCTGGAAAAGCACCCGGCCGTGGAAAAGGTGATCTATCCGGGCCTGGCCTCGCACCCGCAGCACGAGCTGGCCACGCGCCAGATGAACGGCTACGGCGGCATCGTCTCGATCGTGCTCAAGGGCGGGTTCGAGGCGGCCAAGCGTTTCTGCGAGAAGACCGAGCTGTTCACCCTGGCCGAGTCGCTGGGTGGCGTGGAAAGTCTGGTCAACCATCCGGCGGTGATGACCCATGCGTCCATTCCTGTCGAACGCCGCGATCAGCTGGGCATCAGCGATGCACTGGTGCGGTTGAGCGTGGGGGTGGAGGACCTGGGGGATCTGCAGGTGGATCTGGAACGGGCGTTGGGCTGATCGCAGCCGATCCCGATGAACGCAATCGAGCCCACCCGACCGTCTGCCCAAGTGCGCCTGCTGGCGTGGTTGCGCAGTCAAGGTTGGCTGCGCAGCGCCTATCACCTCATTCCACGCCCGCTGCGTGAGGGCGCTTTGCAGCTCCTCACTCATCGCCTGCGTGCGCGTACCGGTTTTGCACGTACCGCCGCCTGGCGGGAATGGAACCGGCAGGCGCATCCGGACGCGCCGCTCGTTCGCGCGCCGGGCGTGGAGCCGGTGCGATCCGGAGTCAACATCATCGGTTACGTCAACGGCCAGTTCGGCCTGGCGGAAGCGGCGCGCAGCTATGCGCGCGCACTCATGGAGCAGGGGGTGCCGGTTGCGCTGCACGATATCAATCTGGGCCTCCCCAACGCGCGTGCGAAGAGCGCGCTCGATGCCCATATCGATGACACGATGCCGCACCGGGTCAGCATCATATTCGTCAATCCAGATTACCTTCCGCAGGCGTTGGCGAAGATCGGCGAAGCGCATCTCAAGGGGCGGCACCTCATCGCGTGCTGGTTCTGGGAACTGGAGCGGATTCCGGACGCCTGGCTGCCATCACTGGGCCTGGTGGACGAAGTCCTGGTCGCGAGCGCGTTCGTCGAGCAGGCTGTTGCGCGGGTGACCGACAAGCCGGTGCTGCGGGTACCGATGCCCGTTACGGTGCCTGCGGACAGTGGATTGCAGCGTGCCGATTTTGGCCTGCCGGACGATGTCTTTGTATTCCTGACGACCTTCGACTTCAGCTCCAGGATGGAGCGCAAGAATCCGGAGGCGGCCATCCGTGCGTTTCTGGCGGCCTTCCCATCGACGCGCCGTGACGTGCGCCTGGTGGTCAAGAGCAGCAATGGGCATCGATTCCCGCATTGGCTCAAGCACCTGCTGGCCCTTGCTGCGGGCGACGATCGAATTCTGATTCGGGACGACGTCATCGAACGAGAGCATCTCGCCGCTTTGCAACGGTGTTCGAACGCCTATGTATCGCTGCATCGGGCAGAGGGTTTCGGGCTGGGAATGGCCGAATGCATGGCGATGGGAAAGCCGGTCATCGCCACGGCCTGGTCAGGCAACATGGAGTTCATGGACGCAGGGTGCGCGGCGCTGGTCGATTACACCCTTGTTCCGGTTCGCGCCGGCGAATACCCCGGGGGCGAAGGCCTGCGATGGGCTGATCCAGATATTGAACAGGCCTCCGCCTGGATGCGGCGGCTGGTTGATGAACCCGGGCTGGCACCTGGCCTGGGCGAGCGGGGCAGGCAGCATGTCGACGAGGTTTTGTCCGGCAGGCATGCCGCGCGACAGATCATCATCCGTACAGGTGAAATCGAGGCTGGGCGGATGTCCACGCAGCAATGCATGAAAGAACCACTGGAAGAGGGCGAAACAAGCCGTGATTGACATGCTGCGGTCCCTTTGGGCATACCGCTACTTCATTCTCTCCTCGATCAAGAACGATCTGAGGATGCGCTTCATTCGAAGCAAGCTGGGTGCGCTGTGGATGATCATTCACCCGCTGATGCAGGTGCTCATCTTCGCCACCATCCTCTCCGAGGTGTTGTCGGCAAAAATGCCCGGCGTCGAGAACAAGTATGGATACGCCCTGTATCTGATGGCGGGAACGCTCTGCTGGAGCATGTTCTCCGAGACGGTATCCAAGTGCGTCAATCTGTTCGTGGATAGCGGAAACCTGATGAAGAAGATGGCGTTCCCGCGGATCTGCCTTCCGTTCATTGCCGCCGGGACCATGCTGGCAAACAACCTGCTGCTGCTTGCGGCGATCTTTGCCGTGTTCGCGGTGATGGGGCACTATCCCGGTGTACAGGTGCTGTGGCTGCCTGCGCTGATCCTGCTGACGCTCGGTTTCGCGATGTCGATCGGTCTCCTGCTCGGCGTATTCAATGTATTCATGCGGGACATCAGCCAGGTGGTTCCGGTTGTCCTGCAGGCGTTGTTCTGGCTGACGCCGATCGTCTACAACGTGAGCATCCTGCCGGAAGCGGCTCGCGAGGCATTCAAGCTCAACCCGTTGTACCCGCTGGTGACCAGTTATCAGCAGGTGCTCCTGTACAACCAGCCGCCCGTGTGGATGGATCTGTTGCCGATGGCGGTGGTGACGTTGATCCTGCTGCTTGCGTCGCTGGTGGTGTTCCGCAAGGCCAGTCCGGAAATGGTGGACGCGCTATGAGTGGTCTGCTGAAGCTCACCGGTGTAGGCAAGGCCTACCGGCATTGGGGCAGCGAATGGCTGCGTGCAGCCAGCTGGTTCGGCCTGCCGGTGCGCCCCAAGGAAGAACACTGGATCCTCCGCGATGTGTCCCTGACCATCTCGCCGGGCGAGGCCGTGGGTGTGGTGGGCCGCAATGGTGCAGGCAAAAGCACCCTGCTGAAGCTCATCACCGGCACCACCCAGCCCACCGAAGGCAGCATCGTGCGCGGTGGACGCATCGCCGCCATCCTCGAGTTGGGCATGGGCTTCAATCCGGACCTCACCGGCCGCCAGAATGCCTTCCACGCCGCGGGTCTGATGGGGTACACGCAGCACCAGATCGAAGCAATGATCACCTTCATTGAAGCGTTCGCCGAGGTGGGCGAGTATTTTGATGAGCCTGTCCGCACCTACTCCAGCGGCATGCAGGTGCGCGTTGCGTTCGCTGTCGCGACGGCATTCCGCCCGGACATTCTCATCGTCGATGAGGCGCTCTCGGTCGGCGATGCCTATTTCCAGGCGAAGTGTTTCAAGCGCGTGCAGGAGTTCAAGGAGCTGGGCACCACGCTCATCCTGGTGAGCCACTCCGTCGCCGATATCGTCAAGCATTGCGATCGCGTGATCTTCATCAAGGACGGCGGTGTTCACGCCGATGGACCGTCCCGCGAAGTGTCCAACCTGTATCTCGACGAATTGTTTGGCCGCAAGCCTGCGAAAGCGACCGCGTTGGCTGGCAGCGTCGCACCGGCGAGCGTGGTGCTGGACGGCGGGAGCGAGGATCTGTTCCACACCCGGCGGGGCTACAACAAGGCCGAACATCGATGGGGCCAGGGCGGAGCGAGGATCATCGACTACGCCATCGTGAGCGGAGGCGAGGAACACCCGGCGCGCATCGACAGCGGCGCACGCACCGAGTTCGTGATGAAGGTGCTGTTCGAGCAGGATGTCGAGAATGCAGTGCCCGGGATTCTGATCAAAACCCTGGAAGGCCTGTTCCTGTACGGCACCAACTCGTTCCTGGCCAGCAACGGGGCTGCAGCGATCTCCGCGAAGGCGGGCGACATCGTGGTCTGCAGCTTCCAGGTGCCGATGAACGTCAATGAAGGGCACTACATGGTGTCGCTGGGCATCTCGTCGGGAGATCCCCTTTCCGAATTGGTACCGCTGGATCGCCGGTACGACTCCATCCTGCTCGATGTGAGCCGGCCGATGCAGTTCTGGGGAATTGTGGACCTCCACGCTGACTTCAGCGTGCAGGCGGCCTGACCAGGCGCAGAAACGTATGTGGTACCGAGAATTGGATGATTATGCTTATGAATGATGCCCCCACCCGTGCCGACGGCTCGATCGAAGCGCTGGTAGCCGCGTTGCCGGAGAAGTACCAGCCCATCTTCGGTCACCCGGAGCTTTCGGATGGAAGTTCCCGCGGGTGCGAAGATCGATTGGCGCTCATTCTTGCAGCGGCCCAGCGATTGCAGGGCGCGTTGGGGCGGCCGCTGCGCGTGCTCGACCTCGGCTGTGCCCAGGGCTTCTTCTCGCTGAACCTGGCAGCAGCGGGTCATTCCGTTCATGGTGCGGATTTCCTCGATCGAAACGTCGATGTCTGCGCTGCGCTGGCCGCGGAAGCCGGCCTGGGCAAGGCGACCTTCCAGTGCGCCCGCATCGAGGACGTCGCTGCCGCATTGCAGGCCGACACCTATGACCTGGTCCTTGGTCTCAGTGTGTTCCATCATCTGGTGCACGAGCACGGTCTTCCCCCCGTCGTGGAGATCCTCGCCGGGATCGCGGACAAGATCGGCTGCGGCATCTACGAGGTCGCGGTGCGCGAAGAGCCGCTGTATTGGGGGCCGTCCCAGCCGAAGCACGCCAGTGAGCTGCTCGCACCCTACGCCTTCCAGCGGGTCATGTCCTGGCAGCCGACGCACCTCTCCGGCGTTGAGCGCCCCCTGTATTTCGCCAGCCAGAAGTACTGGTATGTCGGGGATGATTTCCGTGCATTCGATTCGTGGCGCTTCCAGTCGCATTCGATGGACATGAGCAGTCACCAGCAATCGCGACGCTATTTCTTCAGCAAGCATGTGCTGCTCAAGCAGTACTCATTGGCGAATCCGGCCCGACGTGAGTTCAATCGGGAGGAGTACGAGAACGAAGCGGGCTTCCTCGGCGCACCGCCGCCGCAGATGCGTACCCCTGCATTGATTGAAGCGGTGGTGGATCGCCAGGACTGCTGGCTTGCCAGAGAGATGTTGCCGGGCCGGCTGCTGCTGAAGCTGATGGACGAGCATGTGCCCTATGCGGCCGAGCGCGTGGTGGATGGGCTGATCCGCCAGCTGGTGCTGCTGGAGGAGCGTGGCCTTTATCACAATGACGTGCGCTGCTGGAATCTGATGATCGATAGCGATTCGGAGCCACACCTCATCGATTTCGGCGCGATCTCGAAGACCCGCAGCGACTGCGTGTGGCCGGTCGATCTGCTGGTGTCGCTGCTGATCACCGTGCGCGAAATCTTCATGGGGCACGTGGGTCCGGTGCTGCCGGTGCGGCGTGGCCTGCTGGATGTCAGCATGCTGCCCATGCGCTACCAGACTGCGTTCGCCAACGCACTTGCCAAGCCGCGTGGCGCCTGGAGCTTCCGCGAACTGTCGGACGGCATCAAAGCATGGGCCGGTGAGTCGATGGAGTTCCCCGGATACGTCGCGGCGATCGCCGCCGCCGAACGAGGGATGTTGAGCCTTGAAGGCACGCTTGCGGCTGAGATGCATGAGGGCAGGGTTGCCCGCGAGAACCTTGCACGCTCGCTGGACGAGGCCCGCGCGGAGCTGACACGCTCCCGTGAGGATGCCCATCGTTGGCACCTGCTTGCTGCGCAACGGGACGACGAGATCGCCACCTTGAATGACCGCACGATGTCCACGACGGTCAGCCACGGTGCCCTGCAGCATCGAATGGAAGGCTTGCTGGCCCAGTTGGCGGTCCAGGAGGCGGAGGCGCGCAGGGTTGGTGAGGACAATGCCGCGCTCGGAAAGTCCGTGCAGGAGTGGCAGGCGCGTGCAGACGAACTGAATCACCTGTTGCATCTCGTTCGCGGCAGCTGGTCCTGGAAGTTGACCGCCCCGCTGCGGGGCCTCAAGCTCCTGGTTCGGCAGCCGACCGCCTTCACCCGGCGGATCGTCCTGGCCGGCATGCGACGCGTGGTGCGTTATCCGGTGCTGGCGCGGCGGCTCAATTCGCTGGCCCAGTTGTTCCCGCCGCTGCACGCCAAGCTGATCTCGGTGGCCGTGAACAATCGAATCATCGCCGACGTTCCCGCTCCAATCGAGCAGGAAGGGATCGTCGGTGGCGTAAGCTCATTTACCGGCCTGACCGAGCGCGACGGCCTGGACCGCCTGTCCATCCGTGGCAAGGCGTTTTACCAAGGTATTGCAAACGGCAATCGCAAGGAGACCCGTTGATGCGAATTCTTTTGGACCTGCAGGGTGCGCAAGGCGAAAGCCGGCGCCGCGGCATCGGGCGATACTCCTTGTCGCTCGCGATCGCTGCAGCGCGGGCGAAGCGGGGGCATGATCTGCATCTCCTGTTGAATGGCGCCTTCCCGGAGACCATCGATCAGATTCGGGAGGCATTCACGGGCCTCGTGCCGAGACACAAGATTCATGTGCTGCATGTTCCGCTTCCGGTATTCGAGCGCGACGCGGGCAACGACCGGCGCAGAAGCCAGGCAGAGATCATCCGGGAAGCTGCGATCGCTTCGGTGAACCCGGATGTCGTGCACGTCTCCAGTCTCTTCGAGGGATTTGCCGACAATGCCGTCTGCAGCGTCAGCCAACACTGCCGCGTGCCTACGATCGTGACGCTTTACGATCTGATCCCGCTGATGAATGCGAAGCTGTATCTCGATCCGGATCCGACCTACAAGAGCTTCTACCTCGGAAAGCTCGGCAACCTGGGACGTGCCGATGGCCTCGTGGCCATTTCCCAGAGTTCGGCGGCGGAAGGGCACGACGTAGCCGGCTTCCCTGCTGATCGGATATTCAACATCTCCGCAGCATGTGATCGTGCGTTCCGGCCGCTGAAGCAAGCCGACCCGCTGCGCGGCGCTACACGCGCGGCGTTGGGACTGCGCGGCGGATTCTTGCTGTATACCGGTGGTGCGGATCGGCGCAAGAACCTGGGCCGGCTGATCGAGGCGTATGCCGGCTTGGACGTCCACACCCGTGCACATGTGCAGCTGGTCCTGGCGGGACACATGCCGGGCCCGCAAGTTGCCGAGTTGCAGTCCCTGGCGCACGAGAAGGGGCTGGGTGAGCGCGATCTCGTCTTTACCGGATACATCTCTGACGAACAGTTGATTGCCTTGTACAACGAATGCAGCCTGTTCGTTTTCCCGTCCTGGCACGAAGGATTCGGTCTGCCCGTGCTTGAGGCCATGGCCTGCGGCGCAGCGGTCATCGCATCGGATGCGTCCAGTATTCGGGAAATCGCGACCGAGAAGACGGCCCTGTTCGACCCGAACGACGCGGAGTCCATTCGCGAACGCATGGCGCATTTCCTGGCAAACCCGGAAGAAGTCAGCCGCCTGCGGGCGTACTCGCTGGAGCGCGCGAAGGTGTTTTCGTGGGACAGGGTCGCCGGACACTTTCTGGACGCCTGCGAGCGCGTTGCAGCACTCGGCATCGAGCGCACCTCGGTCGCGGCGGCCATCGACGACGCGATCGCCAGGCTTGGCGCTCTCAGGGGCCAACAGTCCAGCGAGATGCTGGCGGCCGCCGACGCGCTGGACCGAAGCTGTGCTGCGACCCCGCAGTTGCTGGTGGATGTGACCGAGCTGGCCGACAAGGATCTACGATCCGGCATCCAGCGTGTGACGCGCGCGGTGCTGGCCGAGTGGGGGCGCGTGCCGCCCGCCGGGTACGCCCTGCAGCTCGTGCGGATGGACCGGAGTGTGGGGACGTATGTCTGCGCAAACCGGTATGCCGCCACATTGCTGGGCGTGGAATCCCATCCGGACGTTCCTGTTGTCGCCCATCCCGGTGACGTGTTCCTTGGTCTGGACCTGGTGGGGTCCGCCGTGCAGGCGGGGAGCGCGTGGTTCGCGGCATTGCGGCGCAACGGCGTCAAGGTCAGCTTCGTCGTGTATGACATTCTTCCCGTCAGGCACCCCGAGTGGTGGCCAGGTGGGGGCGGACAACACCATGAGGCCTGGCTGCGCAATATTCTTGCCTGCGCCGACCAGCTCATCTGCATTTCCCGGGCGGTGGCCGATGATGTCAGCGCCTGGATGGATGAGAACCGGATAGACAGTGCGGCCACGATCGACTGGTTCCACCTCGGTGCGGACTTGGACGGCAGCATGCCTTCCAGGGGCCTGCCCGAAGATGCCGAGCAGGTTTTGGCGCTTCTGTCGGCGGTGCCGAGTTTCCTGATGGTGGGGACCATCGAGCCGCGCAAGGGGCACGAGGCGGTACTGGCCGCTTTCGAGGCGCTGTGGGCCGACGGCTACCAGATCAACCTGGTGATCATCGGTCGCAAGGGGTGGCTGGTCGACGCGCTGTGCAGGAAGCTGGCCGGGCACGAGGAGCTTGGGAAGCACCTGTTCTGGTTCGAAGGCGCCAGCGACGAGTACCTCGACCTGGTGTATGAGAAATCAAGCTGCCTGATGGCGGCGTCCGAGGGTGAAGGCTTCGGTCTGCCGCTGATCGAGGCGGCCCAGCGCGGCCTGCCCATCATCGCGCGTGACATTCCCGTGTTCAGGGAAGTGGCGGGCACGGGGGCGCATTACTTCCACGGTGCGGGCGCGGTGCCTATTGTGAACGCAGTCAAGGACTGGCTGACCCTGCATGCACAGCAGGCTCACCCAAGGTCTGACGGGCTTGGCTGGCTGACATGGACCCAGAGCGCGGTCCAACTGCAGCAGGCGCTACTGCGCGGCGAGGGCGGGGGCGACCTGCCTGCCCGGACACCATCCTGAGCTATGATTCGTAGCTGATACGACGCGCCGGTCCCCCCGGACCCGCGCCATCTGGCGGAATCCGCCACACCAGACTTTTTGAGAGAGATCGGAATGAGCAAGAAGAAGGCGATTATCACCGGCATCACCGGCCAGGACGGCGCGTATCTTACCGAGCTGCTGCTGAGCAAGGGATATGAGGTCTACGGGACGTATCGCCGCACCAGCTCGGTCAATTTCTGGCGCCTGGACGAGCTTGGCGTGACCAAGCATCCGAACCTGCACCTGGTCGAATATGACCTGACCGATCTGGGGACCACCATCTCCATGGTCCAGAAGATCCAGCCGGAAGAAATCTACAACCTGGCCGCGCAGAGTTTCGTGGGTGTGAGTTTCGAGCAGCCCACTACCACTGCCCAGATCACCGGCGTAGGCGCGTTGCATCTGCTGGAGGCCATCCGCCTGATCAACCCGAAGATCCGCTTCTACCAGGCGTCTACCTCGGAGATGTTCGGCAAGGTGCAGGCCATTCCGCAGGTCGAGGACACGCCGTTCTATCCGCGCAGCCCGTACGGCGTCGCCAAGCTCTACGCACATTGGATCACGGTCAACTACCGCGAAAGCTACGACATCTTTGGTTCCAGCGGCATTCTGTTCAACCACGAAAGCCCGCTGCGCGGTCGCGAGTTCGTGACCCGCAAGATCACCGACTCGGTGGCCAAGATCAAGCTGGGTCAGCTGGACTGCCTGGAGCTTGGCAATCTCGATGCCAAGCGCGACTGGGGGTTTGCCAAGGAATATGTGGAAGGCATGTGGCGCATGCTGCAGGTGGACCAGCCGGATACCTTTGTGCTTGCCACCAACCGAACCGAAACCGTCCGCGACTTCGTGCAGATGGCGTTCAAGGGCGCCGGCATTGACGTGGAGTTCCGCGGCAAGGACCAGGACGAAACCGCCATCGATACGGCCACCGGCAAGGTGGTGATGCGCATCAATGCCAAGTTCCACCGTCCGGCCGAGGTCGATCTGTTGATCGGCAACCCTGAAAAGGCAGAGCGCGTATTGGGTTGGAAGCCGCAGACCACGCTGGAGCAGCTGTGCCAGATGATGGTCGAGGCCGATCTGAAGAGGAACGAAAGTGGGTTCTCCTTCTGAGATGGCGGGAAAGCGTGTTCTGGTGACGGGAGCGTCCGGTTTCACTGGGCGCTACATGGTGCGCGAGCTTGAGAGACGGGGTCATACGGTCGTCTCTCTAGTGAGCGCCGCCCAGTCGACTGCGGACACCGAAGATGATCCTCAGGTCAGGCGTGCGGACTTGAGGGACCTACGTACGTTGACGCAGGTCATGGATGAGGTTCGCCCCGACCACGTGATCCACCTTGCCGCTCTTGCGTTCGTCGCACACGGGAAGGTGGACGACTTCTATCAGATCAATCTGGTCGGTACCAGGAATCTGTTTCAAGCACTTCAGGACGCCGGCCACATTCCAGTAAGTGTCCTTTTGGCAAGCAGCGCCAACGTTTATGGGAACACGACCGAAGGCGCAATCTCAGAAGCTGTGCCGCCCAATCCCGCGAACGACTATGCGGTCAGTAAGCTGGCAATGGAGTACGTGGCGCGGCTGTGGAGCGACAGATACCCACTGGTGGTCGCGCGGCCATTCAATTACACCGGTGTTGGTCAGGATGAGAAGTATCTAATTCCGAAGGTGGTTTCTCATTTTGTGAAGGGCGCGAACGAGATTGAACTGGGCAACATCGATGTGTGGCGGGACTTCGGCGACGTCAGGGCCGTGGTCGATGCATATGCGCGCTTGATGGTGGAGCCGAAAGCGGCTTCCATGATCGTCAATGTGTGTTCGGGTGAAGCGCATTCGTTGCGTGGCATCATCGATACCTGCCAGCGCATCACCGGGCATGAGATCGCCATACGGGTGAATCCTGCGTTCGTCAGGGCGAATGAGGTTCGCGTCTTGCGCGGAAACAACGAATTGCTGAAAAGTGTGATCGGCGACTGGAATTGCCCGGATATCAGCCAAACGCTTGAATGGATGTTGACGTCGCATTTGGGGTAGCGCTACTCGCGAGAGCTTCTGTTTGGTCCGAGCGGCGCATTGGCGCCATTCGGCGCCGAATCAGTGTTGAGTGGGTAAGCGGATCTCTCCGCCTGCAGCGCTCGGTGCCCCGCCTGCTGTGATGAAGTTTATTTGGGCCGATTCGGCGTGCTGTCGGACGGCCTTTGATTACAGGTGCCTTTTACATATGTATCCATACCTGATGACGGTCTTCAGCGTCGCGGCGTGCTCCTTGGTGCTGCTTGGCTGCGGTTCGCTTTTCGTGCGATCAGATTCAGGCCACCTCCTGCCTGATGATGTCAGGGGGGCGGTGGGGGCGGCTGCAAGCCTGGCACTCGGCGTGGTCGCATTCGCGCTCTTGGTAATCAATTTCAACTTGTGGTTGCCAGGGAAGTGGGTCTATTACGGACTTGTCGCCGTGGCTGGATTCGGACTTCTCAGATTGTTGGTATTGCGCCGGACGGGCGGCATGGAACTAATAGTATGGTTGGTCGTGCTGTGTGTAGTCGTCGGGACAGTCGCATGGATTGTCGGGATACGCGTGGATGCGGCGAACTACTGGCTCATCGAGACTTCCAATCACGACACGCTCTTTTATTTTGAAGGTTCGCGTTGGGCGCTCAATCACCCGATCTTCGTTGGCCCCGAGGTTGTTTCCGAAGCGCTCAATCTGGGCGGCTGTCGTCTCGGTGCTGTCTACATAGGAAATGACTGCCCGGTATATCGAGGCGGAAGCTTCTCGATGCTCGGGATGGCGCTTGCGTACGGCGGTGGTGCTACTGCCAATGAGATGCTGATCTCGTCGGCTCTTGGCTCCCTGTTCATCGGCATTGGACTGCTCCCTATCGCCGTCATGAGCCGCTCAGGTGGCCGCTCGCTGCGTGTGGCGTGGTTGCCTGCCTTGGCCATTCTGACGGTGCTGGTCTACTTCTCGCCGAGCATGCTAGCGGCAGCGATCAACAGCAATGTCGCCACAACCGTTGGCGCGTCCGCCGCAGCCATGGTGCTGGCACTCGCTGCATCGATTGATCGATGCTGGTGGCGTCGAGCGCTGCTGCTGGGCCTTGGGGCGTCGTTGGCGGCACATTGCTACGGCGAGGCTGCGGCCGCCGCGGTAATCCTGGCTGCGTTTGGGGTGGCATGGGGTGCCCTGCTCAATCGGTCCTGGGCGGAGTTCTTCAAGGGCGCGGCGCTCTGCGCTGGCGCGTTCTTCCTTGCCTCCAACGTCCTTGTCATGGAACTGTTGCAATCCGCAAGTGATGTCGAGGGTATCGCCAGCGGCGGGACGTGGGAAGGCATGTACCTGCATGCCAGTCCTTGGACTTGGGTAGCTGCGCCATTTGCTGGAATGGTGGTGAATGGGAGCCCCTACGTCAGCCACAGCATGCTTGTAATCGGTTGGGCTCTGGCCGCGCTTGTAGCACTGGGCAGTGCGTGGGTTCCTGCTGCGCGTTCAGCGGCTGCCTCGCTCTTGCTAGTCTCGCTGTTGCTGATTGGTTTCGTCGAAGTGCGGGACTACGCCTATGGAGAGCATAAAGTTGTCCAGATGATCGGGCCAGCGGCCTGTGTTCTGGCCGCCGTCTTGATCTTGAACGGTCTCAGGGAGTTGGGAAATGCAGCGCGTAGCAGATCAGTCAAGTGGGGCATTCTGGCTTATGTGGCGCTCGTCTTCCTGTTGATGCTGGCCGCGATCCATAATCATGCCCGTCCTTCCATGGGCATCGTAGAGGGATGGAAGGGAGTGCATGGCCTATCGCTGGATTTTGCTCGTGACCTGCCGTCAGGTGCAGGAGAGGCCTGGGTCATAGATGATGCCGGCGTCGAAGGTGTTGAGAGATTCCAGAAGTCCCACTATGTTTCCTACCTCGCCCATGAGCAGGCCTCACTCGCGTACCTGCCGAAGCTCGATCAGGAGGGCATGAGAGGTGGCTACGCCAGAAGGGCGCGCGGCGACACATTCCATACTGCAGTACACCCGCGATGGGTGGTGCAACTGAAGTCCTTTACCGGCGTCCAGTCTCCGTTCGTTTATCCATCCGGTGGAGTGAAGGAATCCACCGAGTACAATCTAGTGGATCTCGAAAAAGCGGGTGAGGTGGTCGCGGTTTCCGGGTGGGGCTGGTTGCCATGTGTGGCCGGGGGCTGTCCGGTGGCATCCGGATTTGAAATCGAGGCATTGGTGTCGGTGCCTTCGCAACAGACATGCCGCTTAACCGTGTACGCAGACCACACGCCCGACTTCGCTTCACTCGACGTGCTGGTGGATGGTGGAGATGGTTCGCCCGCGGTCGGTCAGTTGGCGCCAACTGGGATGGAGATCCCATTGAAGAGCGGCTGGCAACGCCTAACCTTCGTTGACCCGAAGGCCACCCCAGGCGCGCTTTGGGTGATTCAAAAAGTGACCAGCACCTGCGGAGCGTCGGCCGTCACTCGTTAGCCTAGTCGCTGCCGTGCGCTTACGCGTTGGGACGCCATGGAAGCGCGGGAGCGCAAGCCCGCTGAAGGGCTTGCTCGGCCCGCTTCCTTGCGGTTCATGCTTGTGAAAGCCTGGCCATTCGGAGGGTGTTCTGTGGTTGCCTACGGATGGGTTGCCGATGCCCGCGGAAAGGAGGCTCAATCCGCGGATCCTGTGCCCGGAAGCCTCGCGAAACGAACACGCTCGCCCGGGTGGGCCGGGATCCCGCCAAACGAGTCCGGCTCCAAAGCATGGATAATAGGTAGTTGTTCGCGCTGCCTCGACGCGCACTTTTCTGGATGGTTCTGTATGCAACTTCTCATCGTGTTTGGCCTGGTCATCCTGGGGGCCTTCGGCACCCTTCTACTCAAGATCGGCGCCGGCAAGGTCCACTACTCGCAGGGAGTGGTTCCGCTGCTTGATTCTGCATTTCGCAATCCGCCCCTGATCGCGGGCATGATCATGCAGATGATTCCGCTGGTGGCTTGGGTGGTACTTTTGAAGTACATGCCATTGACCAAGTTGCAACCCATGATTGCTCTGACCTACGTGGTAACCCCGATCCTGGCGATCGTTTTCCTGGGCGAGCAGCTGGGCCCGCTTCGGGCCACTGGAATCGGATTGATCGTGCTAGGCGTACTGCTGGTGAGTGCGAGCTGACTCATGAAGATATTGATCGTATTGACCTATTACACGCCCTACATGAGTGGGGTGACCGAGTTCGCGCGTATGCTCGCCGAGGATCTCGCCGAGCGTCACGAGGTCACCGTGCTGACCACCCAGCATGATGCCAGCCTGCCCGTTGAGGAGACGATGAGGGGCGTGAAGGTTATCCGGGCTCCGGTATTTGCGCGCCTGCACAAAGGTGTAATCAGCTGGCGCTTCATCACTTGGTTCCGACGTTTGGCGCGCGCACATGACGTGGTCAACCTGCATATGCCGATGCTGGAATCTGGCCTGCTCTCACTGCTCGTACCATCACGTAAGCTGGTAGTGAACTATCAATGTGACATGGCCGTTGTGGGCGGGCTGATGGATCGTGTTGCGGTGAACGTGACGCGACTGTCGTGCTGGCTGGCAACGCGCCGCGCACGGGATGTGGGTGTGCTCACCCACGACTATGCCGCTTCCTCATCGTGGCTGGTCGGGAGCAAGCACAAGCAGCACGAAGTGTTGGCGCCGATGAAACTGATGCCCTGGCTGGATGCGCCGACCGCTGGCGATGGCGTTTTTCGCTTCGGTTTCGTTGGTCGTTTCGTCGCTGAGAAGGGACTGCCGGTCCTGCTTGAGGCCTTCTCCGAGATCCACCGACGGTATGGTGCCGGCGTCCGGCTGGTGCTGGTAGGCGATACCCACAACGTGGCCGGCGGAAGCATCATGGACTCCATCCATGGGCAGATTGGGTCATTGGGCGATGCGGTCGAAGTACGGGGGCGAGTCAGCGAGGAAGAATTACGTGCGTTCTACGCGCAGCTTGATGTACTGGTGCTCCCCAGTGTCAACCGTTATGAGGCTTTCGGCATGGTCCAGCTGGAGGCCATGCAGAGCGGTGCTCGCGTTCTGGCGTCCAACCTGCCTGGTGTGCGGACAATCGTGCAGAACACCGGAAATGGCGAGGTGGTAGGCATTGGCGACGCACCAGCGCTGGTTGACGCGATGCAGCGCATGATCGAAAGCGGTGATGACGTGAGCCGTCGGGAGATTCGTGAGCGGGCACTGCAGGCCTATCCGCTGCGGCGCTTCCATGACCTGCAGGAAACGATGCTGATTAAGCGTACTGTGCGGAGTTGAACCTGCCATAGAGGCTGGCCCCAGTCCACGCATGGCCTGCCTGACTGCTTGCGCGCGGGAACGTATTGAGCGACTCTTGGTACCGGTCGTAGTACCCCCCCACAACGGTTCACGGAGCGGCACCTTGCCGTCCTGATTGCGGTTGCGTGATTTGAAGGAGGGCACGGTGAGAGAGAACACGGAGCATTACGGCGAGGAGTATTACAGTGGCAATGGGCAAGGCGGTGACCGTCCTGCGCTGAAGCTGTTCACCCGGCTCGCCCAACGCTACTTGGCCGCCGGCAAGATTCTCGATTTTGGTTGCGGACCGGGCTTCTTCCTGATGCACCTCAAGCGTCATTTTCAGGCGTCGGGGGTGGAGCAGAGCGCTTGGGCCAGTAGGGCCGCGCGCGAGCGAACCGGGGTGCCTATCCACGAGTCACTTGATCAGGTGAGTGACGCCAGTCTGGACGGGCTGGTCTCTGTGCATGTGGTCGAGCATATTCCGGACCCCGCATTGACCCTTGTGCTGGCCGATTGGCGGCGAGTATTGAAGCCCAACGCGCGCGCGCTGGTGATCACGCCAGACGCGGACGGCTTTGCCCACCGCAGGAAGGGGACTGCCTGGATCGCCTTCACCGACCCCACTCACATCAACCTAAAGTCTCACGCCGAGTGGGAAAGCATGTTCCGTAAGGCTGGCTTCAAGGTTGTACGTAGGTTCGCCGACGGTCTATGGGACTTCCCATACGTGTTCGGCTGGCTGGGCAAGCTGGAAGTGCTGCTGCTGGGCTGGCCGACTCTGCTCCAGTTCGTTCTCGCGCGACCCCTGCTACCGGCCGGTAGCGGGGAGTCGATCATCCTGATCTTGGAGCGAAGCGCCGGCGACGGCGAAATCTGAGGCGCATCCGGATAGTAAGGTGCCACCCGGAGTTTCAGATTGCAGCGAGAACCGACAACCCTCCAACCAGAACCGTAATCAAACTTCCGGGGTCCTTGACTGCGAACACTACCGGGTCGTCGTGCATCTGCCCGCGATGCGCCAACAACCACGCACGACAGATCCAGTACAGCAGCACGGGACTCAGGAACCAAAGGAACACGGGATGCTTGTACAAGGCTTGGCTCTCGGGCGCATTGATGTAGAGGCATAGCACCAGTACCGAAACCAGGCCCGCGGCGGTGCCCAGCGTCTGCACCAACGCCAAGTCTTCCACATGATATCCGCGCCCACTCGGCTTCAGCTTTCCGCTGGCCAAGGTCATTTGTAGCTCGGTATAACGCTTGAGCATTGCCAAGCTCAAGAAAATGAACATCGAGAAGGTCAGCAGCCAGAATGACAGCGTCACATCGATAGCTGCCGCACCGCCCACTATGCGGATCGTATACAACGCGGCCAGCATCACCACGTCGATCATGACCACCTGCTTCAAGCGCAGCGAATATGCAAGGGTGAGGCAGAAGTAGAGTGCCAGAACCAGCAGAAACGCGGGAGCCACCCACCAGGCGAGGAGGAACCCGGCGAGCGTCAGGACTGGTGTAACCAGCAGGCCGGAACGCAGCTCCAAGCTACCACAGGCAAACGGTCGCTTGCGCTTCCGGGGATGCTCGCGGTCCGACTCCAGGTCGAGGAGATCGTTGAGCAGATACACGCCGGACGCACACAGGCCGAATGCGGCAAAAGCGAGCGCCGCCGATAGCACCATGTCCGGTTCCATGAAGCGATGGCTGGCCAGCAAGGGCACGAAAACCAGGAGGTTCTTCAGCCACTGGTGCACCCGCATTGCCTTTAGCCATGCACGTGGACCACCGCCTTCGCTTGGCCAGTGGGCGGCAAGCTGGGAGCACGCCGCCGCAGCACGGGCGACGCGCTTGCTGCCATTGACCACCCAGGCTGAATGGGCATGGCGCCAGATGGCGACATCCACCCCTGCGTTCGCGACATAGTCGAATCCTCGCTCGCCAAACTGCGCAACCAGCAGATCGGCCTTGCGATGGCCGGCAAGATTGGTCTCTCCGTCGCTGCAGTACACCGCGTCGAACATGCCCAGATGGCGTGCGATCGGTTCCACCAGTGCCCTGTCGGACGCAGTGCACAGGACGCGCATGCGGCCGCTATTGGCCTGAAGCAGTTCCAGCACCCGAGGATCGAATGGAAGCAGGGCGGGGTCGCCTACGCCATGCACCGCCAACCGTCGCTTCAGGTAAGCCTTGCCACGCAGCAGCCACCATGGAAGCAGCAACAACATCCAAGGCTGTCGTGCGAGCATCCTCAGGAAAGTCTCGTAGAGCAGATCCGTACGCAGCAAGGTACCGTCCAGATCAACGCACAACGGCCTGGGCTGGCCGGTCCCTTCATCTGCCATGGATCAACCCGCCACCCGGCCATATTGGTCTTCGAAACGAACAATGTCGTCTTCGCCCAGATAGCTGCCCGACTGCACCTCAATAAGCTCCAGCGGCAACTTGCCCGGGTTCTTCAGGCGATGGGTGACGCCCAGTGGAATGTACGTGCTCTGGTTCTCGGTGAGTAGGATGACCTCCTCTCCGCGTGTAACCTCGGCGGTACCGCTGACAACGATCCAATGCTCGGCACGGTGATGGTGCATCTGCAGGCTTAGCGTTGCGCCTGGCTTAACGGTGATGCGCTTGACCTGGAAGCGGGCGCCGTTGTCGATGGAGTCATAGGCACCCCATGGACGATAGACCTTCCGGTGCGCGGCCGCTTCGCTCCGGCCGTCACGCTTGATCCGGGCGACGATTTCCTTGACGTCCTGAACGCGGTCCTTGTGACCAACGAAAACGGCGTCGTCTGTTTCTACCACGACAACATCGTCCAGCCCGACCATGGCGATTAGACGGCTGCCGTACGCATAGCTGTTGCGACAGTCCACGGCAATCACATCGCCGTGGCAGGCATTGCCCGATGCGTCCTTGTCGGACACTTCCCACAGTGCCGACCAGGACCCAACGTCATTCCAGCCGGCATCGAGCGGCACTACGGCCGCATCGGCAGTCTTCTCCATCACTGCGTAATCGATTGAATCGTTCGGGCTGGTGGCGAAGCTTTCGGCGTCCAAGCGAATGAAGTCGCTGTCGCGTGATGCCTTTTCCAGTGCCGCGCGGCTGGCGGCCAGGATTGCCGGCTGCAGGGCTTCCAGCTCGGCCAGGTACCGCGAGGCCTTGAACAGAAACATGCCGCTATTCCAGAAATACTCGCCGGAGCGAACGTACTGCTCGGCGGTTTCAAGATTGGGCTTCTCAACGAAGCGCTCCACCCCGCGCACGCCTTGGCCTGGGGCGGCCTTGATGTAGCCGTAGCCAGTCTCCGGTGAGGTCGGCACGATACCGAAGGTCACCAGCTTGCCGCTCTCAGCGGCAACCGCTGCGTTCATGACGGCCTCGTGGAATGCCTTTTCATCGCGCACCACGTGGTCTGATGGCAACACCAGCAGCAGTGCGTCCTCGCCGGTCGCCAGCGCCTGCAACGCCGCGATGGCAATTGCCGGTGCAGTATTGCGGCCAATCGGTTCGAGTATCAGCGCCTGCGGAGCTACGTTGCACTCGCGCAGCTGTTCTGCGGCCATGAAACGATGTTCCTGGTTGGCTACCACGATCGGCGCCGCTCCTGCAACTTGCGCAACGCGCTTCCACGTTGCTTGCAGCATGGTGTCCTGCCCGACCAGCGGCAGGAATTGTTTCGGGTAGGCCTCACGCGAAACGGGCCACAGGCGGGTGCCGGAACCACCGGAAAGAATGACGGGAACGATGGGCAACATGGATGCGTCCTGGATCAGTGTTGGGCCGGACTGCCGCCGATCAGGGCGGTCAGCTCGTCTGTGCGGGTACGCAGCAGAGCTGCATCGCCACGGGTTTCCACATTGAGACGCAGCAATGGTTCAGTGTTGGAGCTGCGCAGGTTGAAGCGCCAGTCCTTGAACTCGGCGCTGACGCCATCCGTGTGGTCGAGAGTCGGCTCCTGGCTGGCGTAATGTGCCATTACGCGGGCTACGGTGGCCTTGGCGTCTTCGACGCGGAAATTGATTTCACCGCTGCATGGGAATGCCTGCATACGGTCTGCGACCAGATCACCCAGAGAGGTGCCCGTCTCTGAGACCAGCTCCGCAATAAGCAGCCAGGGAATCATCCCTGAATCACAGTACGCAAAATCGCGGAAGTAATGGTGCGCGCTCATTTCGCCGCCATAAATGGCATCCTCAGCGCGCATGCGCTCTTTGATGAACGCATGCCCGGTCTTGCTCATGATCGGAATGCCGCCGGCTTGTTCGACCATCTCCACCGTGTTCCAGGTCAGTCGAGGGTCGTGGATGATCTTGCCACATGGCGAGCTTCCAAGAAGGGCCTTGGCGAGCAGGCCAACCAAGTAATAACCTTCGATGAAGTTGCCATCTGCGTCGAAGAAGAAGCAGCGATCGAAATCGCCGTCCCACGCAATGCCGAAGTCTGCACCGTGCTCACGTACCGCATCACGGGTTGCCGCCCGGTTCTCCGGCAACAGTGGGTTGGGAATCCCGTTTGGGAAGTTGCCGTCCGCCTCATGCTGGATACGGATGAATTCGAATGGTAGATGGGGCGCCAGCTGATCGATTACTACACCAGCGCCGCCATTGCCCGGATTGGTCACGATCTTCAGCGGCTTCAACTTGGCTACGTCGATGTAGCTGAGCAAGTGCTGGATATAGGAGGACTTGTCTTCGTCGCGGACTACCGTCGCGCTGCCTGTTCCCAGCGGAGCGTCCGAAGCTGCGAAATCGCGGATGTCGAAAAGTCCGGTATCCCCGCTGATCGGTTTGGCACCGTCGCGTACCAGCTTCATGCCGTTGTAATCCATCGGATTGTGGCTGGCGGTGACCATGATCCCACCGGCAGCGTTCCGGTGGAAGGTCTGGAAGTAAACTTCTTCCGTGCCGCAAAGGCCGATGTTGATGACATCGCGGCCACTGGTCGTCAGACCGTCAATGGCGGCTTGAAGCAGTTCAGGGCTGCTCAGGCGAATATCATGGCCGACGATGACGGGTCCCGGGCCGAGCAGCGATGCTGTGCCGGCGCCAATGCGCTTGGCCAGCGCAGCGTCCAATTCGTCAGGCACGCGACCACGGATATCGTAGGCCTTGAAACTCGGAAGCGTCATCAATGCAGTCCTTTCAGGGTTGACCGCTAATTATAACGGCAGTGACCGCAAAGGGCGGGTGATCCCGTGCAGCGTTCGAGCCCGTCCGGTTAACCGGGTGGAGGCTGCGCAACTGGCAAATTGCGCATCCTCGCTCATACCGCTCAGCCGATCGCCGCTTCCAGCTCAGGCAACAACGTGAACAGATCCCCCACCAACCCAATATCGGCGATCTCAAAGATCGGCGAGTCCGGGTCCTTGTTGATCGCCACGATGGTGCCGGCGTCCTTGATCCCGGTCAGGTGCTGGATGGCGCCGCTGATGCCGACGGCCACGTACAGCTCCGGCGAGATGATCTTGCCGGTCTGGCCGACCTGCAGGTCGCTGGGCACGTAGCCGGCGTCCACGGCGGCGCGCGAGGCACCCACGGCGGCCCCGAGCTTGTCGGCCAGCTGGAAGATCACCTTGAAGTTCTCCTCCGACCCCACGCCGCGGCCGCCGGAGACCACGCGCTTGGCGCTCTGCAGGTCCGGTCGGTCGGTGGCACCGGCGGCCAGCCCGATGAAGCGGGTGTGGGTGGGCAGGGCCGCGTCGACGCTGGCGGCTTCCACCGCGGCGCTGCCGCCCTTGGCCGCTTCCGGCCAGGAGGCCGCGCGTACGGTAGCGACCACGATCTGGTCGGCCGGCACGTCCACGGTGATGATGGCGTTGCCCGCGTAGATGGGGCGTTTGAAGCTATGGCTGCCTTCGACGGTCATCAGGTCCGAGACCTGGTTGACGCCCAACAGGGCGGCCACGCACGGCATCAGGTCCTTGCCGAAGGTGGTCGACGGGCCGAACACGTGGGTGTAGCCGGCGGCCAGCTGCGCGATCTGCGGGGCCAGCACCTGGGCCAACGCCTGGGCGTTGGCGGCATTGGCCACGGTCAGCACCTTGGCCACGCCGGCCAGCTCGGCGGCCTGCGCGGCCACGGCGGCCGGGTCGGCGGCCAGCACCAGCACGTCGATGCTGGCGCCGCTGATGGCGGCGGCCGCGCTCACGGTCTTGGCGGTGGCGGCGTTGAGCTTGCTGTCATGGTGTTCGGCAACAACGAGGATCTTGGTCATTACAGCAACCCCTTCTGCTTGAGTGCGGCGACCAGTTCGGCCGCGTCCTTGACCATCACGCCCTTGCTGCGCTTGACCGGCGCGGCGTACTGGGTGGTCTTGAAGGTGTCGGCGGCTTCAACGCCGAGGTCGGCCAGCTGCAGGGTCTCCAGCGGCTTGGCCTTGGCCTTCATGATGTCGGGCAGCTTGATGAAGCGCGGCTCGTTCAGGCGCAGGTCGGTGGTGACCACGGCCGGCAGGTCCACTTCCAGCGTTTCCAGGCCGGCGTCGACTTCACGGGTGACCGTGGCCTTGCCGTCGGCGATGTCCAGCTTGCTGGCGAAGGTCGCCTGCGGGCGGCCCCACAGCGTGGCCAGCATCTGGCCGGTCTGGTTGGCGTCATCGTCGATGGCCTGCTTGCCCAGGATGACCAGGTCCGGCTGTTCCTTCTCGACCAGCTTGAGCAGGGTGCGGGCGGCGGTCAGCGGCTGGATGGCCTGGTCGGTGACCACGTGAATGGCACGGTTGGCGCCCATGGCCAGGCCGTTGCGCAGGTGCGCCTGGGCGTCGGCCGGGGCGATGGTGACGACCACGACTTCGGTGGCGATGCCCTTGTCGCGCAGGCGCAGGGCTTCTTCCAGGGCGATTTCGTCGAAGGGATTGGGGGACAGCTTGACGCCGTCGGTGACCACGCCGGAACCGTCCGGCTTGACCTGAATGCGGACGTTGTAGTCCACCACGCGCTTGTACGCGACGAGGATTTTCATCTGGTGCTCGATCCTTCAATTACAGGGGAACGTCCGGTGTCGGAAACGACAGCCGGTTCGGGGGTGGGATATGGATTCTAACTGTCCGCGCACTACCATGCGAATGCGTATGGTTATGTTGCGGTGCGTCATTGCCTGGAGGGTCGACCGCATCGTTCACCCCGCGCTGGCAGTCGTGAAGACTGCTGGCATGTATTCTGTTGCGCTGTGTCATGCGGGCCCGAGACGGCCCCCGGACGACCCTTGCAGATCAGGAGAACAGGTAGTGCCCACATGGCTGGTCACCGGCGGCGCCGGGTTCATCGGCGGTAACTTCGTTCTCGACGCGGTCTCCAGCGGCGTCCGCGTCATCAATCTGGACGCACTGACCTATGCCGGCAACCTGAAAACGCTTGCATCGCTGGAGGACAATCCTGACCACGTGTTCGTCCAAGGGGACATCGCCGACCATTGTCTCGTCTCGCACCTGCTGCAGAAATTCCAGCCGGATGCCGTGCTGAACTTTGCCGCAGAAAGCCACGTGGACCGCTCCATCGACGGCCCCGGCGCGTTCATCCAGACCAACGTGGTGGGCACGCTTGCCCTGCTGGAAGCGGTGCGCGACTACTGGAAGGCTCTGCCGGCCGACAAGGGCGCTGCCTTCCGTTTCCTGCATGTGTCCACCGACGAGGTGTACGGCTCCTTGGGCGAGACTGGCAAGTTCAGCGAAACCACGCCGTATGCGCCCAACTCGCCGTACTCGGCGTCCAAGGCCGCATCGGACCATCTGGTGCGCGCGTTCCACCACACCTACGGGCTGCCGGTGCTGACCACGAACTGCTCCAACAACTATGGTCCGTACCACTTCCCGGAGAAGCTCATTCCGCTGGTGATCGCCAAGGCCCTGGCCGGCGAACCGCTGCCGGTCTATGGCGACGGCAAGCAGGTGCGCGACTGGCTGTTCGTGTCCGACCACTGCGAGGCGATCCGCACCGTACTGGCCAAGGGCCAGGTGGGCGAGACCTACAACGTGGGTGGCAATTCCGAGAAGGAAAACATCGAGGTGGTGCATGCGATCTGCGCGCTGCTCGACGCCCGCCGCCCGCGTGAGGATGGTCAGCCGCGCAGCAGCCAGATCACCTATGTCGCCGACCGGCCGGGCCACGACCGTCGATACGCCATCGACGCGAGCAAGCTCAAGGACCAGCTGGGCTGGGAACCGAAGTACACCTTCGAGCAGGGTATCGCCTTTACCGTCAACTGGTACCTGGAAAACCAGCCTTGGGTCGACGGCGTGCTGGACGGCAGTTACCGTCTGCAGCGAATCGGTACCCGGGCTTGAGGAATAACATCATGACGCAACGCAAGGGCATCATTCTGGCCGGAGGGTCGGGCACGCGCCTTTACCCCATCACCAAGGGCATCAGCAAGCAGCTGCTGCCGGTGTACGACAAGCCAATGATCTACTATCCGCTGAGCGTTCTCATGCTCGCCGGAATCCGGGACGTCCTGGTCATCAATACTCCCCATGAGCAGTTCTTGTTCCAGCAACTGCTGGGTGATGGATCGCAGTGGGGCATGAATATCGAGTACGCCGTTCAGCCACGCCCGGATGGACTGGCGCAGGCCTATGTGATTGGGCGCGACTTCATCGGTGACAATCCGAGCTGCCTGGTGCTGGGTGACAACATCTTCCACGGGCATGGCTTGAGCCAGGTATTGCGCAGCGCTGACCAGCGGCAGAGTGGTGCCACCGTTTTCGGTTATTGGGTCAACGATCCAGAGCGCTACGGCGTAGCAGAATTCGATGGTGAGGGCCGGGTCATCGATCTGGTCGAGAAGCCCGCTGTGCCACGTTCCAACTATGCCGTGACCGGTCTGTACTTTTATGACGGCAAGGCATGTGAGTACGCTGCCGAGCTTCAGCCTTCCGCCCGGGGTGAGTTGGAAATCACCGACCTCAACCGCCGCTACCTGCGCGATGGTCAGTTGCACCTTGAGGCGCTCGGCCGCGGCTACGCATGGCTGGATACAGGCACGCACCAGTCCCTGCTGGAGGCGTCCAATTTCATTGAGACCATCCAGACGCGGCAGGGGCTCCAGGTCTGCTGTCCGGAAGAGGTGGCCTTTGGAAGAGGCTGGATCAGCGCGGAACAAGTCAGGGATCTAGCGGCCCCGCTGAACAAAAATGGCTACGGCCAGTACTTGCTGAAACTGGCAGAACGGGGTGTAGTGCCGTGAAAGTGATTGAGACCTCATTGACCGGCTGCTACGTCATTGACCCCAAAGTGTTCGGTGACGACCGAGGCTTCTTCTTCGAAACCTGGAATGCCGGGCGTTTTGGTGAGGTGGGATTGCCGACCGCGTTTTCCCAGAGCAACGTGTCCTCGTCAACTAGAGGCGTCCTGCGTGGGCTGCATTATCAGTGGCCTCATCCACAGGGCAAGCTCGTCAGCGTACTCGAAGGTGAGGTGTATGACGTGGCAGTCGATATCCGTCGGGGCTCGCCCACGTTCGGTCGATGGGAAGCTGTGGTATTGAGCGCTGCCAACAAGCGGCAGTTCTGGATCCCGCCGGGCTTCGCGCACGGCTTCGCTGTGCTGTCGGACACCGCGCTGTTTCACTACCTGTGCACCGACGTGTACGTCAAGGAAGCCGACGCAGGCATCCGCTGGAACGATGCGGATATCGCTGTCGATTGGCCGATCGGCCAGCCGCTGCTGTCGGCCAAGGATGAGCAGGCCCCCTTCCTGAAGGACCTTCCTGAAGATCGCCTTCCGGTAGTTGCCGTATGACGCTGCTGGTCCTGGGGGCCGCCGGGCAGCTGGGCACCGAGTTGCTGCGGGCCTTGGCGCCGCTGGGGCAGGTAATCGCGGCCACGCGTAGCGGTGTGCTGCCCGACGGGCGCGCCTGTGAACAGGCCGACCTCGACCAGCCCGACGGCCTGCCGGCGCTGCTGGACCGTCTGAACCCGACGGCGGTGATCAACGCCGCCGCCTACACCGCCGTGGACCAGGCTGAGCAGGATGCCGACGCCGCCTTTCGGGTCAACGCCCAGGCACCTGGCGAGATCGCGCGCTGGTGCGCCGCACACGCAGTGCCGTTTGTGCATTACTCCACCGACTACGTCTTCGACGGCCAGGGCAGCACGCCTTACAACGAAGATGCGCCCACAGCGCCGCTGGGCGTGTACGGGCGCAGCAAGCGCGACGGCGAAGACGTGGTGCGTGCGGCTGGCGGCCGCCATCTGATCTTCCGCACGGCGTGGGTGTATGCCTCGCACGGCAAGAACTTTCTACGCACCATGCTTCGGCTGGGTGCGCAGCGCGATCACGTGCGCGTCGTCGCCGACCAGATCGGGACACCCACGCCCGCCGGGTTGATCGCCGACATCACTGCGCAGGTACTCCGCAACCCGACCCCCCTTTCCGGAACCTGGCATCTCACCGCGTCCGGCCAGACCAGCTGGCACGGCTTCGCGCAGGCCATCTTCGAGGAAGCGGTGAAGCAGGGCGTTCTGGTCAAGGTCCCGGCGGTGGAGCCGATCACCACGGCGCAGTACCCCACGCCTGCGCAGCGCCCGGCATGGTCGGTGCTGGACAGCCGCAGACTCCAGCAGGATTTTGGCGTCACGCTCCCGTCCTGGAAGGAAGGGCTTGCGCAGGTGATGGCGGAAGTGGCGCGCCACTGATTCCCGGCGCGGCCTGCAGCCCGGGCCCGCTTGGTGGCGCTGCAGTCACATCGCATACAATCGCGGGTGTCCGAGGACGGACCCGGCAGCCACGGGTCCTTCCCAATTGCGCCGCTCCGAACGCCGAGGAATGCTTTGAAATTCACCCCCGACCAGAATCGCGTGCTAGTCACCGGCGGCGCCGGCTTCCTGGGTTCGCACCTGTGCGACCGCTTGGTCGCAGCCGGCCATGACGTACTGTGCGTGGACAATTTCTATACCGGCAGCAAGGCCAACGTTGAAGGACTGCTGGCACATCCGCGTTTCGAGCTGATGCGCCACGACGTCACCTTCCCGCTGTACGTGGAGGTGGACCGCATCTTCAATCTGGCGTGCCCGGCCTCCCCGATCCACTACCAGCAGGATCCTGTCCAGACCACCAAGACCAGCGTGCACGGTGCGATCAACATGCTTGGGCTGGCCAAGCGGGTCCACGCGCGCATCCTGCAGGCCAGCACCAGCGAGGTGTATGGCGATCCGGAAATCCACCCGCAGGTGGAAGGATATTGGGGCCGGGTCAATCCGATCGGTATCCGCAGCTGCTACGACGAAGGCAAGCGCTGCGCAGAGACGCTGTTCTTCGACTACTGGCGGCAGCATCAGCTCGAAGTAAAAGTCATGAGGATCTTCAACACCTACGGCCCTCGCATGCATCCCAACGACGGCCGGGTGGTCAGCAACTTCATCGTGCAGGCGCTGAAGGGTGAGCCGATCACCATCTATGGCGACGGCAATCAGACGCGCAGTTTCTGCTATGTGGACGATCTCATCGAAGGCATGCTGCGCCTGATGGAAACGCCGGCGGAATTCACCGGTCCGGTGAATATTGGCAATCCGTCCGAGTACACCATGCTGCAACTGGCCGAGACCGTGCTCCGCCTGGTTGGCGGAGCTTCGAAGATCGAGTTCCGCCCGCTGCCCTCCGACGACCCGCGCCAGCGCCAGCCCGACATCAGCCTGGCCAAGGCCACGTTCGACTGGGAGCCCAAGGTGGCCCTGGAAGATGGCCTGAAAGAAACGATCGCCTACTTCCGTTACCGGCTCCAGGCCTGAGGAAAACCGCATGCGCAAGGTTGTGGTGATGCCGGTCTACGAAGATCTGGAAGCATCTTCCAAGCTGTTCGTGGAGCTGGCGCGCACCCAGGGCGGTGACACCTTCATCGTCGCCGTGGACGACGGATCGGTGCGCCAACCTTTGGATGCGACGGCCATCGAGGCCTCCGGTCTGGAAGGCGTGGTGATCAAACTGCGCCGCAACGTGGGTCACCAGCGCGCCATCGCCATCGGGCTGAGCTACGTGGCCGAGCAGTTCGGTGACGATGTCATCGTGGTGACCATGGATTCGGACGGCGAGGACACCCCGGAAAGCATCAGTGCGCTGGTGCAGGATCTGGCGCGCGACGACGTGGATGTGGTGGTCGCGACCCGCCGCAGCCGGGTGGAGTCGTTGAAGTTCAAAGCGTTCTACGTTGTCTACAAACTGTTGTTCTCTCTGCTGAGCGGCCGCAGGATCAGTTTCGGCAACTTCATGGCAGCGAAGATGCCGGCGGTGCGCCGCCTGGCGTCGATGCAGGAACTGTGGACCCACGTCGCCGCATGTGTGCTCGGTTCAAAGCTGCGCGTGCACAGCTGCGCATTGGACCGTGGCCCGCGTTACGCAGGCCGCAGCAAGATGAATTTCGTCGGGCTGGCCCTGCATGGCTTCCGCGCGCTGATGGTGTTCGCCGAGGATGTGTTGGTGCGGGTGGGAATCGCCTGCACGATCGTGGCAGCCCTTTCCATCACTGGTGGCATCATCGCAACCGCGCTGAAGATGTTCGGCTTCGCCACGCCCGGCTGGTTTTCGCTGGCCTTCGGCATCCTGCTGCTGGTGTTCCTGCAGACCGCAGCGCTCACCCTGATCATCCTGATGCTGTCGGGCATGATCCGCAGCGGCGGTGTGCTCGGGATTGGCAGCTACCGCGAGTTCGTCGAAGACGTGCAGCATGCCCGCCGCAAGGTTGCTTAAGCCCCTCGATGGCCAGCTGGTCCGTTTCCTGGTCAATGGCCTGGTAGCGACAGCGGTGCACTATACGGTGCTGCACGTCTGTGTCGAAGTGCTGCATGTGCCGTTGGCTGCGGTGGCAAATGCCATTGCCGCCGTGTTCGGCATCATCACCTCGTTTCTTGGCAATCGCTACTTCGTGTTCCCGGGGCGGCAGGGAAGTGCGGCGAGGCAGGGCGCGCTGTTCGTGCTGGTGTATGCCACCGTCGCCGTGCTGCACGGGCTGTTGATGTTCGCCTGGGCGGACTGGCTCGGCCTGGACTACCGCATTGGGTTCCTGCTCATTACCGGCATGCAGATGGTCTTCAGCTTCGTCATCAACAAATTCGTGGTGTTCAAATGAACAAATACCTGCGCGCGCTGCTGGCGACTGTGCTTTTCATCGCCGGCCTGCTGCTGGTCTACTACCTGCACATGCGCCACTTCCGGGTGGACGTTGTGCTGTACGCCAGCATCGTGGATGCGGTCATCGCCCTGGTTGTGGTGTTTGGTGCCCTGTACCTGCTGAAGTGGTTTCGCGATTTCAGCCGGCTGGAGCTCATCCAACTGGTCCTGATCTGGCTGCTGGGCGGTTACGTGTTCGCCATCTCCATTCCCACCGTCATTGACCGCTCGCTGTCGTTCTACATTCTGGAAAAGCTGCAGCAGCGCGGCGGCGGCATCCGCGAAGACGCCTTCCACCAGGTATTCACCGACGAATATGTGCGCGAGCACCATCTGGTGGAAGTGCGCTTGACCGAGCAACTGCAGTCGGGCACGGTTGAGATTCACGATGGCTGCGTGACGTTGACCGCCCGCGGCAAGCGCCTTGCTTCGTTCAGCCGCTTCTACCGGCAGAATCTGCTGCCCACCCATCGGCTGCTGATGGGCCAGTACACCGATGCCCTGACCGATCCCTTCCGCGATAGCCGGATGGCGACGGACTACCGTTGCAGATAGTGGCGGGTCATCGCCTGTGAACCCGCCATCTGCGTCCGCCATGGTCCGGAGGGGCTGCGCTTGGCTGCTGCCGTTGCTGGTGTTGGCAGTAGGCATCTGGATGGTGCCGCTCGCGCATACCTGCCAGCTGAGCTGTGTTCCGGGAGACCTGGGCGACGCCCGGTTCAATGGGGTCATGCTGGAGCATTTCCACCGTTGGTTGACTGGCCTGGAGCCCAGCCTCACAAGCCCACCATTCTTCTATCCGATGCCGGGTGCATCTGCGTTCTCGGACAATCATTGGGGCACGGCGTGGATCTATTCCCTCATCCGTCAGTGTGGGGCTGACCGGTACCTGGCATTCGATCTGTGGTACCTGGTTGGTTTCGTCGCAACCTTCGTGGTCAGCCATGTGGTCTTCCGCCGCATGCACTTCTCGCCGCTGGCCAGTGCGCTGGCAGCATTCGCGTTCACGTTTGCCATGCCGGTGATCAGCCGACATGGGCACGCGCAGCTGACATACCGTTTTCTGATACCGGTGGGTCTGCTGCTGTGGCAGCGTTGTATTGACGATGGCCGTTGGCGCTGGTTTGCCTTGCTGTCGGTGGTGGTGGGTTCGCAGTTCTACATGTCGATCTACCTGGGTTACTTCCTTTTGCTCCTGCTTTCGGCGTGGTGGCTTGCAGGATGCGGGGTGGATCGCTTGTGGCCAACTCAATGGCTTCTACGCTGGTGGCAGGGGCGAAAGCGCAGCACGTGGCGGGAGCTGCTGGTGTCGCTGCTTGTGGCGGCCGCGACCATGACCGCGCTGATCGTGCTGATGTATCCGTATGTTCACTATTCAGACGTTTATGGCTTTGGCCGAGGTCTTGGAGAGGTCGCGTCGTTGACCCCACGTCCCCAGAGCTATCTGCTTGCCGATCAGTCGTTGATCTGGGGCGGCATCAGTTCCCATGTTGGTCAGAGCGTGCCGATGCGCCATGAGCAGCAGCTGTTCTTCGGATTGGGAATCATTGGATTGGCGGTACTGGGTGTCCGGTACTCGCGCGCTCGCATGCGCTGGGTGGCTCTGGTCTCGTTGGGCCTGCTCGTAGCCCTGACGCTCACCTTTGGAAGGTACTCGTTGTACCTGGCCATTGCCACGCTGCCCGGTGCCGAGTCTGTACGGGCAGTGGCGCGCATCGGGCTGGTGATGGCGCTGCCGCTGGCGCTGCTGGTAGGCATGGCGGTAGACGCCATGCCCCGGCTACAGGTCGGCATGCGCGTGCTGATCGGCCTGCTGGTGGTGGCCATGATGGCGGAGTCCGCACTGCACCAGACCACCCATTTCAGCTTCGAAGAAGCGCGTGCACGCACTGTCGCGGCGCGTGGTCAATTGCCTGCCTCCTTGCCGGCGGGAGCCGTGCTCTTCATTCCGGCCAGCCCGGATGTACCATTCTATGTGTCGGAGTTGGACGCCATGGTGCTGGCGCAGGAGCTGGGTCATCCGACGCTGAATGGCTACTCCGGGAACGTCCCGCCGGGCTATCTTAGTGAACCGGAACGTCCGCCGTGTGCACAGGCAGTGACACGGCTGAGGGCGGCCAGACGATTCGCAAGGCGGCAACCCGACGTATTGCTGCAGCAGCCAGTGCCATCCGCTGCAGTGGTGAGCGGCCAGGCACGGTGCTCAGTGGCCAGGCTAAGTGGCGATGTTGCGCCGCATCCCAGCGAACGGCGCCATGCCCGCTAGAATGCGTCCATATCAATCGGGGCAGCAGAGCAAGGGATAGGTCCAACACCGTCGTCAAGCGCAGCAAGCGCTACGCCTGCGCGGCCGAGGCACTGCAGGGCGTGGTCGCCGATGGGAAAACGACCTTCCAGCTGCCTGCGCCCATCATGGTTTACTCGCAGTGCGGCGCCTGCCCTTGCCTTGCTTTGCCGCCACGCCCGGCAACGGTGCCAGCAGTGCCTCCAGATCCGCGTCGTTGAAGCGTGGTCCGCTGCTTCCGCCACCCTCCAGGATGGCGTCGGCCAGCGCCGCCTTGCGTTGCTGCAGCTCGGCAATCCGCTCCTCGATGCTGCCGGCGGCAATCAGCTTGTAGACGAACACGGGTTGCTCCTGGCCGATGCGGTGCGCCCGGTCGGTGGCCTGGTTTTCCGCCGCCGGGTTCCACCACGGGTCGAAGTGGATGACCGTATCGGCGGCGGTCAGGTTCAGGCCGACGCCACCGGCCTTGAGGCTGATCAGGAAGATGGGTACCTCGCCCTGCATGAACCGCTGGACCGGGGTGGCCCGGTCCCTGGTATCGCCGGTCAGCTGGACATAGGCGAGCCCAAGTTCATCCAGGGTCTCCGCGATCAGTTCGAGCATGCTGGTGAACTGGGAGAACAGCAGTATCCGACGGCCCTCTTCAACCAGCTCCGGCAGCATGACGCGCAGCAGGTCCAGCTTGGCCGAGCCTGCGTTGCGTGCGGTCCGGTCGCCCGGCAGCAGGCGCGGGTCGCAGCATACCTGGCGAAGTTTCAGCAGGGCGTCGAGAACCACGATGTGACTCTTGGCCAGGCCGTTGCTGGCAATGGCATCGCGCACCTTCTTTTCCATCGAGGCGCGCACGGTTTCATAGAGGTCGCGCTGGCCTCCTTCCAGGGCCACCGTGCGGGTGATGAGCGTCTTGGGGGGCAGTTCGGTCGCCACCTGGTCCTTGCGCCGGCGCAGCATGAACGGCCGAAGGCGCTGCGCGAGCAGTTGCGCGCGCTGGCGGTCGGTGCCGCGCTCGATCGGATGACGCCAGTGCTGGTTGAACTGTTTTTCACTACCGAGCAGGCCGGGCAGCAGGAAGTCGAACTGTGCCCACAGCTCGCCCAGGTGGTTCTCCAGCGGCGTTCCGGTCAGGCACAGGCGATGGCGCGCATTCAAGGTGCGCAGGGTCTGGGCGGCCCGTGATTTCGCGTTCTTGACCTGCTGTGCTTCGTCCAGGATCAGCAGATGGTAGGGGTGCGCCTGCAGTGCTTCCTCGTCGCGCCATACCAGCGGGTAGGTGGTCAGCACCAGGTCATGCTGTGGGATCTGCGCGAACAAGGCCTCGCGCCCGCTGCCATGCAGCGCGAGCACGCGCAGGTCGGGGGTGAAGCGCGCGGCTTCGCGTTGCCAGTTGTGCAGCAGCGAGGTGGGCAGGACAACCAGCGCGGGCCGGTCCAGACGACCGCCTTCCTTCTCCAGCAGCACGTGGGCCAGGGTCTGCAGCGTCTTGCCCAGGCCCATGTCATCGGCCAGCACGCCGCCCAGATTCTGCTGCCGCAGGTACTGCAGCCACGCCAGTCCTTCCTGCTGGTATGGACGCAGCGTGGCGGCCAATCCGGTGGGCGGATTCACCGGCGTCATTGCCGGGCCTTCCAGCAGGCGCTGAACCAACGCCCGGGTGTCCTTCCGGTCCTTGAACTGCAGTCGGGCGTCGTCCTGCAGCGCACGCAGGCGGCCACGGTCGCGCGCGGACACCCGCAGCGGCGCATCGCGCCCACCGAACAGGTCGGCCAGCAACGCGATCACGGGCTTCAACCGCCCGGCGCGGAACACCAGCCGGGTGTTGTCGGTGGCAGACAACAGGATGCGTTCGTCGTCATCGATGGCATCAAGCTGCCCGCGCACCCAGCGCGGATCGGTCTGCAGCATCTGCTGCAGCAGCGGGGCCAGCGGCACGCTGCGGTCGTCGACCTGGATGTCCAGTGCCAGTTCGAACCAGTCCGCCTGCTTGGGGTCGGGGCGGATATCCAGCGCAATGTCCTCCACCGGGGTGATGCGGTGGCGGAAGTCGTCGTCCGGCTCGATCCTCCAGCCCAACGCCTCCAGTCGCGGCGCGTCCTCCAGCATGAAGCGCGTCCAGTCGAAGCTGCGCAGCTCGAAGGGCGGTCCGGCCCCTTCCAGCACCGCTCGTGGCTGATGGTCGCGGTGCAGTTTGGCCGTGTGCAGTTCTGCTTCGCGTCGCGCTTCTTCAGCAAGGTTGCGCGGGAGCAGGCACAGCTGGCCATCGGCGTCGTGGGCAAACATCGAGGGGTCGTCGAGCAGGCGGACGTGGTCGTCGTACTCGAACGCGACGGTTGCCATGTCGATCCACTGCGATGCGTCGCGGCGGCCCAGCCAGCTCGGGCGATATTCGAGGCTGTGCAGGTGCAGTATCGGGGTCATGCCAGCGATCTGCAGGGTGGGGAGGCTGCCGCCGTCGTCGGGACGAGGCAATGCAGGGTCGATCTGCTGCAGCATCGGGGCGACCACCGCTTCCTCGCCGGGCAGCAGCGGCGGCAGACCCAGGAAGGTATCCGCATCCTGCAGCATCACGTCCAGCATCAACGGACCAACCTCGCCCGTCTCTGGGTCCAGGTAGCACGCGGAATTACCCAGGACGATGCCCTCGGCACCCCCCTCCACCTGCAGTGTAGGTGTCGGCAGCAGCGTGCCGTAATGGTCGCGGGGCATCCATGCGAGCGTCCCGTGGCGCGGCGGACCGCTGCGCGCCGCTACCCGATCACCGGGGCCGTGGCGGTTCATCCAGGCGCGGCCACTGGAGACGATGAGTTCCATCAGCGCGGCAATATCGGTCTGTGACGTATCCAGCCGGCCGTGCTGCAGCAGCCACACCTGCGCCAGGATTCCCGTATCGATCTGGGACAGGTAGCCGGCTGGCTCCAGGAACGTGTCGGGGGTTACGTCCAGCAGGGTATCGAAGCTCTTCGAGCCCTCGGCGGCTGGCCCGTTTCGATGCACGAGCACGATGGGTCGATAGCGGTTCGTCGAGAGGATGAAGCCGATGCCGTGGCGTTGTTTTTTTTCCGGGACGACATGGCTTGCCTGCCAGCGCGACAGCGCCGCGAGCAGCTGGGGGCGTGGTGACAGCGGCGAACCCGACGTTGCCAGCGCGGCCGTTGGCATGTCGGGGGACGAGGTCAGCGTCGCCAGCAGCACCGCAGCTACATGCTTGCAGTTGTAGCCCACCGGGCAGCTGCAATCACCCTGCAGGCGACTGACACGGGTGCGGGTACTGGCGCGCAGATCGATCGAAACCGTGTAGGGTTGCCTGGCCGAGCCCTGCACGTCCGCGGTCAGCAGCGCTCCCTGCTGCTGCAGGTGGTGCACGCCTGACAGGCAACGCTCGCCCTTCTCGAGGGTCCATCCGTCCAACCAGCGGAGAAGATCGTCTTCGTTGAATGTCAGTGTCATTGGCCCTGCCATGCCTTGCCCTGCGTCAGGTCGCGCGACGCCGCTGCGGCGCCGTACCGGTAAGTGTGTGGACGGGCCATTCTAAGGTGGCGGCCGGTCGGTTTCCCGTGCAGGTCCGGCGGTCATGCTGCGCCGCATCCCAGACCATCGAGGGCATCCGGCTAGAATGCCCTCATCCATACCGCGCAGGGCCGAACAGCGATGCAACCATCAATTCCCAAGGGCAATCGCAGCAAGCGCTTTGCCTCCGCAGCGGACGCCCTGCACGGCGTGGTCGCCGATGGCCAGACCCTGGCGGTCGGCGGGTTCGGCCTGTGCGGCATTCCCGAGGCACTGATCGCCGCGCTGCGCGACACCGGGGTGAAAGGCCTCACGGTGATCTCCAACAACGCCGGCGTGGACGGCTTCGGCCTGGGCCAGCTGCTGGAGACGCGCCAGATCCAGAAGATGATTTCGTCCTACGTGGGCGAGAACAAGGAATTCGAACGCCAGTATCTGGCCGGTGAGCTGGAACTGGAGTTCAATCCGCAGGGCACCCTGGCCGAGCGCCTGCGTGCCGGCGGTGCAGGCATCCCGGCGTTCTTCACCGCCACCGGCTACGGCACCGTGGTGGCCGAGGGCAAGGAAACCCGTGAATTCGATGGCAAGCACTACGTGATGGAAACCGCGCTGCGCGCCGACGTGGCGCTGGTCAAGGCGTGGAAGGCCGACGAGGCCGGCAACCTGGTATTCCGCAAGACCGCACGCAACTTCAATCCGGCCTGCGCGATGGCCGGCAAGCTGTGCATTGTGGAGGTGGAGGAAGTAGTGCAGGTGGGCAGCATCGACCCCGACCAGGTGCACCTGCCGGGCATCTACGTGCACCGCATCGTGCACAACCCGACACCCGAGAAACGCATCGAACAGCGCACCGTGCGCAGCGAGGGGAACTGAGATGGCCTGGACCCGTGACGAGATGGCGCAGCGCGCCGCGCGCGAACTGACCGATGGCGCGTATGTGAACCTGGGCATCGGCCTGCCGACGCTGGTGGCCAACCACATTCCGGACGGCGTGGATGTCTGGCTGCAGTCCGAGAACGGCCTGCTCGGCATCGGCCCGTTCCCGACCGAGGCCGAGGTGGACGCCGATCTGATCAACGCCGGCAAGCAGACCGTCACCGCCCGCGCAGGCGCCAGCTACTTCGGCAGCCACGACAGCTTCGCCATGATCCGCGGCGGCCACGTCAACCTGGCCATCCTCGGCGCCATGCAGGTCACCGACAAGGGTGACCTGGCCAACTGGATGGTGCCCGGCAAGATGGTCAAGGGCATGGGCGGCGCGATGGATCTGGTGGCCGGCGTGCAGCGCGTGGTGGTGCTGATGGAGCACACCGCCAAGAACGGTGAACACAAGATCCTGCCCGAGTGCACGCTGCCGCTGACCGGCGTGGGCGTGGTGGACCGCATCATTACGGACCTGGCTGTGTTCGACGTCGCCGATGGCGGCCTCGTGCTGGTGGAAGCCGCGCCGGGCGTTGGCATCGATGAGCTGAAAGAAAAGACCGGCGTCGCCTTCGCTTCGCCATGACTGAGTCCAGGCACGTCCTTGTGCCTGGACATTCATACATCCGTCAGAGCCAAATGTAGCCTCGAATCCCTTCGTTTGTGGGATTGCTTTGGTTCTCGCAATTGGCGCTGATGGTGTCGAAATGGTCAGCCCACGGACGTGGCTTGAAGCCGCCTCGAATACACCGGTACAAGGGAACCGTCCCGGGAAGCTGAGTGGTGGCGATGTACCCGAGGATGGGCATATGCGTCATTTTTCTCTGACCTTCGCAGTTTTCATACTCGGAGGTGAAAAAGTCCTGTCCATCATTGGTAATGCAGCTGTACAACGTGCGTGCCCCGGGGAATGGGGTATATGAGATGAAGCCCACTGTTCCGACCTTGCGGCCAGGATGCTGGACGTAAGAATCCTTTGGGAATGGTCTCGCGGAGAACGTCGTGCGGCCATATATCCAGCGTTCAATCTCGACCGGCTGTGCCTCGGGAGGGTATTGGGCCGGAAACGCAAGCGCCTCGGCGGCAAGGCTACGAGTCAGGCCCAGAGTCACCGTCGTTTCGTGTTTATTGGTCTCGGCATAGGTAGTGCCATGAACTCCAAGTAGTCCCAGTGCAAGAAGGCAACTGAAGTGCTTCATTGATTCGTTCCTTGTGATGTGTTTTCCGTTCAGTGATTTCTCCAAGTGGAGCTCTCCGCTTGGAGAATCGGATCCTACGGACGCCGTTCGCGTGAGAATTTGAAGTTGCTTCCATCTCGCGTCACTGCGTGCAGTACGGTCAGAAGATGGCGCTTCAAAGTAGTTATTTCTGGCTGTTTACGACGTTGCGGTTTGATCTGGCCAACTGTTAAAGTGAATGATATGGCGGCTGTTTGGACCCACTGATTCGTCCACGGGCGCCTTGCCTTTCTTCTGCAACATCGGGATGCTGCCGTGAACAAAGCTTGGATGGAGATTGACCCGTCCATCCTGCGATGGGTTGCTGCGCTGGCCATCGGTATCGGCATTGCGGCAGCCTTGCGGGGTATCGCCGATGATGTCGACTTCGACACTTCGCTGCTGCAGAGGGCTTTCAGCTCCGACGCGGGTGTGGAAGTCTCGCTTCCTGCCGAGGTGCTCGATGCGCGGTCGCTGCTGAGTCGCGCGGATATTGGAAACGCCGCCGTCGCGCTGGACCCGCGCCTGAAGGACGACCCCTTGCTGCAGCAGCGAATGTGGGAAGGGCTTTACCCCGTCAAGCTGCATGATGCCGACACCGGCCTGATGCTCTGGATGGTGCCTGGTCCCGCTCGTGATGAATGCATCATTCTGGAAAGAAGCGAACGCCTTGTTCTCGTCGACTGCCCCTGACGCGCTGCGTCGACCAGCCACGGCCATGCTCGGCTGCGTGATGGCGGCCTATGTTCTCGCTGCGGCCGGCGGCGTGGGCTTGCCCACGGTGCTGGCCTTCCTTGCGTTGCTGGCCTGCACGGGCTGGGCGCTCACCAGCGTGCGTGACCCGCGCGCGGCCTGGATGCTGGTGACGGTTGCAGTGCTGATGGTGATCGCGCTGGGCAGCCCGTCGGACGAGTGGGACCCGCGTTCGATCTGGCTGTTCCACGCCAAGCGCATTTTCGTGGACGGTTCGCTGTACGCCATGCTGGATGGCTACGCGGTCTTCAGCCACAACGACTATCCCGCACTGTTGCCGCTGTTGTCTGCCACGGCGGCGAAGCTGGTGGGGCACTGGAACGAGCTGTTCCCCAAGGCGGTGGGCACTTTGCTGCTGCTGCCGGCGCTGCTGCTCATCGCGCGCAGCCTGCGGGCGTGGTGGGTGGCCGCTCTGTTTGCACTCGTCACCCTGCAGATTGGCGGCACGTACCTGGTGGATGGCTACATGGACGCGCTGCTGGCGGTGTATGCGGTGGCCTCGCTGGCTACAGCAGCGCGCTGCCTGTCCCGTTGGAATGCGCTGTCATGGCCCGACCTGGTGCCCTATGTACTGGCGACCGCGGTGCTGTCGCTCATCAAGAACGAAGGCATGGTGCTGGCTGGGGTAATTGCCGTGGCGATGATCGCTGCCGTACTCCTGCGCGAGCGGCGCGCGCCGTGGGGGTTGCTGGTGGCCTTCGCCGTTGCGCTGCTGCCGTTGCTGGCGTGGAAGCTCGCCGTGGCCGGCGCGCACCTGACCAATGATCTGGCGGCCAGCGATCTGAAAGGACAGCTGCTGGCGCGGTTGCCGGAATTCTCCAACAGCGTGCTGATCCTGAAGAAGCTCCTGCGTGGCTGGGCACTGGTGCCGTTGCTGATCTTGCTGGTGCTGTGGAAGCGCAGCTGGCGTACGCCGGTGGTGCTGGGCGGCATGCTGGCGGGACTGGCCTATGCGGGTGTGCTGTACGCGGTGTACCTGGGTACGCCGCACGACCTGGACTGGCATCTGGCCACCAGCGTGAAGCGCACGGTGCTGCCGGTGTTCCTGTTGCTGACGTATGCGCTGTTGGTGCTGGTGGACCGGTGGAAGGAAGGCGAAGCCGCGTAGAGCGACGCGCTGCGTCGCTCTTCCTCGATCGGCTTCACGGCTGCCCGATGTTGACCCGCTTGCTGCGGTCGTTTGACGGCGTTGGACGTGACCGGATCACCCCGCGTGCAAGCCTGTAATGCCGGCGCCGGATGGGCCGCAGCTCCACGGAAACCGCCGGATCCGGCACGCGCAACAGGATGGCGCCGTCGTACACCTCCACCGAGAGTCGGGTTCCTGCCGTGATACCGGCCTCGCAGAGCCACATGCCACGCAGTTTCAGGCAGGGAATGAGCAGGTCGCCGGGCTCTGGTTGTTCCCGGCCGAGCCGCCCGACCAGCACGGACCTGGGCGTATGCCAGTGGAAGGTGACGCGAGGGGCGGGGGTGGGGGATGCATCTTCGTCATGGGATTGCATGGTGGCGCTCTCCTGAGGATCTCCCTCGCCGGGATGGCGAGGGATGTCGGGAGGTTGAAAGCCGCTCACAAGCGCACGGTGCGACGTATTTCCGCGAGGGTGTTGTATTCCGCCACCCTCCCGACGCAGGACGTGAAAACTACTTGCGAGGAGCTTTCAAACTCCGAGAGTTCACCATGCTGACGCGGCAACGGTAGCGGAAGTTGGTTGTGTCTGTTGATGCGCGGGGCTTCGTTGGCCGTATCAATTGCAGTGGCGCGATCGGGCCGTGCGCGGCTCGAACACGTTGTGAGGCAACGGTTTTCCAGAGTGAGATGTGGTTGGCGGTTGGCGCCTTCCCCGTCGTGTTGCGTCCGCAACGACCGAATCTTTGATGGCGTTTATGGCGTCAACTGCGCCACATCGCGCGCGACATGCGCTGTGTCGATGGTGGTCATGCGCTACAGGGCGCAGCACCGTTACAGCTCCCGCGTGCGGTAGTGGCATGACCATCGGCGGCGAAGGCGTTTCCGCGCATGCGGGCTGTCAACCACCATGCTAGCGTTCCGCCATGGACCTCCACCTTCCCGACGCCTCGGTGCACTGGCACCGCCACTGGCTGGCCGCCCCGGCCGCAGACGCACTGCAGCGCCAGCTGCGCGGCGAGGTGCCGTGGGAGGTGCACAAGATCCAGATGTTCGGCAGGCAGGTGGACTCGCCCCGGCTGAGCTGCTGGATGGGCGATCCCGCCGCGCGCTACCGCTATTCCGGTACCGACTTCGTGCCGCATGCCTGGCACCCCGCGCTGCTGCCTGTGCGGGACGCCTTGGCCGCATTCTGCGGGCAGGCCTTCAACAGCGTGCTGCTCAACTGCTACCGCGACAACGACGATGGCATGGGCTGGCACAGCGACAACGAGCTGGAGCTTGGGCCTGCGCCGGTGATTGCATCGCTGAGTCTCGGCGAGGCGCGGCGGTTCCTGCTGCGTCGGCGTGATGACCACGCCCGGAAGGCCGAAGTCACTCTCGGCCATGGCGATCTGCTGGTGATGGCCGGGCGTACCCAGACCTTCTACCAGCACGCCCTGCCGAAAAGCGCGCGGCCGCTGGCGGAGCGCATCAACCTCACGTTCCGCCGAATCGAGGCGTAGGGCCACGCCCTGCGTGGCTGCGCTTCGTTCCAGCACCTCCAAGCCACGCAGGGCGTGGCTCTACCTCATGGGTTCAGCGTATGTCCGCCAAAGCGGACATTTATCAAAGATTGTCAGGATATGAGCGATATAACGGACATGAATTTCTTAGCCAGTCAGAACCCGGCCATGTTCGGCCGCGCGTACCGGGCCGAGCGCCGGGCCTTGGGCAAGACCCAGCAGCAGATCGCCGACACGGCCCGTTGCCGCCGTCAGACTATCGTGGATCTGGAGGCCGGCCGGAATGTCTCGCTGCGTACCGTATTCGTCGCGTTGGCGGCGTTGGGTAAGGGCATCATGATCACGAACTCGCGCCCGGACCTGGATCGCCTCTATCTGCTAGCGGACCCGGAGGATGACTGAGATTCTCCGAGCCACGCATGGCGTGGCTCTACCGCCATCACCGAAGCCCGCCGCCATCACCGCAGCCGCGCGCCCATCAGCGCAGCCGCGCCGCAATTACCGCAGCCGCGTGCCCATCACCGCAACCGCGTCGGCGTGACCTTGGCCTGCCCGTAATCGGCCTGGCCCGTTGTCAGTGTCCAACCCACCAGCTCGGTGGTGACCGCCTGCAGGCCCTTCTCGAACGCCTGTGCCACATCGGCGGTACTGGTGCTGCCCACCGGCTGCTCCTGGCGGAAAGTGCGGTCGGCCACCACGCGCTGGTCCACCACATGGATCAGCTTGGCATTGATCTCGATATAGGCCGTGGGCGTGGCCTGGCCGCGGTAATCGGATTCAAAGCGGCGCACGTCCAGGGCCAGCTTGTAGTCGGCCCTGATGCCGGTGGTGGCACGTGCCACGCCGGCAATGCGGCCGGAATCCTCGAAGCCGCGGACCAGCGCGTCATCCACCATGTCGGTGGCCGGCTGCGCCCAGCTCACGCCTTTGTAGACTTCCAGCTCGCCGGGGTTGGGACGCACGTTGATGCGTGGGCTGTCCACGACGCGCGCCGCGGTGGGCTTGACCAGCACCAGCTGCCAGTCGACCTTCGGCCAGTTCTGGTCCGGCTGGATGCGCACCACCGGCGAATAGATCGTGACCTGGCTGCGCTCGCCGCCACCCAGCAACGAGGAGCAGGCGCCCAGCGCGACCATCAGCACGGCCGGCAGCAGCAGCCGGGGCAGGGAGGCGGGCAGGAGAGGGATCTGGCTCATTTGGGTTCGAACTCCTTCGGCGCGTCACGGCCCAGCAGATAGCGGGCCGGGTTGTTGTCCAGTTTGTCGCTGACCCGGCGCAGGTCGCGGATCAGCCCGCGCAGCTCGGTCAGCGTCGGGCCCAGCTGGGCCAGGCCATCGTTGGCGAAGCTGTTGATGGCCGCGCGGTTCTCGCCGAGGATCGAGTCGGCATTGCCGGCGGCCGAGTCGAGCTTGGTCAGGGTGGTTTCCAGCTTGTCCAGGATCGGCGGCAGCTGCTGCACCAGATTCTTGTCCAGGCGCTCGATGGTGCCGTTGGTGGTCTTGAGGGTCACGTCCAGGCTGCGCGCGGCGTCGCGCGCGCTGAGCAGCAGCGCCTGGGTGCCCTGGTCACGGTCGGCCAGGCCGCCGCTGATGGTTTCCAGGTTGGCCAGGGTGGCGTTGATGCTGGCCACGTTGCGGTCACTCAGCACCTGGTCCATGCGCTCGACGATGCGGTTGGCCACGTCGGTGATGTTCTGCAGCGCCGACGGCGTGGTGGGAATGATCGGCGCCGGGTCCCGGTTGACCGCGGTCAGGGCCTGCGCCTGCGGCGTGCCGCCGCTGAGCTGGATGATCGACGGCCCGGTCAGGCTGGTGATGGCCAGCTTGGCGCGGGTGTCGGTCTTGACCGGGGTATTGGAGTTCAGGCGGATGCGCGCCACCACCTGGCGGGGATCGTCCGGCACCAGGTTGAGTTCGGTGATCGAACCGACCGCGATGCCGTTGTACTGCACCGGGCTGCCAACCGACAGGCCGGTGACGGCCTCGCGGAAGACCACGCGGTACTCGGTCCAGGTGCGGTCGGACGAGTACTTGGCGGCCCACAGGCCGAAGGCCAGCAGTGCCAGCCCCACGATCAGGGTGAACGCGCCGATCAGTACGTAATTGGCTTTGGTTTCCATGGCTTACTCGCTCTCAGGCTTTGCGGCGCGTGCAGCACGCGCGCGCGGTCCGTGGAAATACTCCTGGATCCACGGGTGCTCCAGTTGTTCGATCTCGTGCAGCGGTGCATTGGCGATCACCTTGTGGTCGGCCAGCACCGCCACCCGGTCGCAGATCGCGTACAGGGTGTCCAGGTCGTGGGTGATCAGCAGCACGGTCAGGCCCAGCGCTTCCTGCAGGGTCTTGATCAGGCGGTCGAACGCGGCCGCGCCGATCGGGTCCAGGCCGGCGGTGGGCTCGTCCAGGAACAGCAGCGGCGGGTCCAGCGCCAACGCGCGGGCCAGGCCGGCGCGCTTGCGCATGCCGCCGGACAACTGCGAGGGCAGCTTGTTGATCGCATCGGCCGGCAGCCCCGCCAGCTTCACCTTGAGCAGGGCCAGTTCGTAGTGCCAGCGCTCGGGCAGTTCGCCGTGGTGTTCCTTCAGCGGGACCTGCACGTTCTCGCCCACGGTCATGGAGGAGAACAGCGCGCCGTCCTGGAACAGCACGCCGGTATTGCGTTCGATGTGCAGGCGGTCGGCGCGGTTGTCGGAGCGCGCATCCACGCCCAGCACCTCGATCTGGCCGGCATCGGGCGTACGCAGGCCGAGGATGCTGCGCATCAGCACGGACTTGCCGGTGCCCGAGCCGCCCACCACGCCGAGGATCTCGCCACGTCGTACGTCCAGGTCCAGGTCATCGTGCACGGTCTGGCTGCCGAAGCGGTTGGTCAGCCCGCGCACGCGGATGGCCAGCCCGGCGTCGTCGGCCAGGGCGGTGCGGGTGTCCTCGGCAGGGGCGGTCACAGTCGTCATCACCAATCCATGTGCATGAACCACAACGCGGCGAACGCGTCGATGATGATCACCAGCGAGATTGTCTGCACCACGCTGGACGTGGTGCGCTCGCCCACCGACTGCGCGGTGCCTTCCACCTTCAGGCCTTCCAGGCACCCGATCAGGCCGATCACCGCGGCGAACACCGGTGCCTTGGACAGTCCCACCAGCATGTGCCGCACCTCGATGGTGTCGTGCAGGCGTGCCAGGTACATCTGCGGCGGAATATCCAGGTCGAACGCACCGACGGTCACGCCGCCGGCCAGGCCGGCGATCATCGCCACGAAGGTCAGCAGCGGCAGGGTGATGAGCAGGGCGATGATGCGCGGCAGCACCAGCAGGTCGACCGGGTCCAGGCCCAGGGTCCGGATCGCGTCGATTTCCTCGCGCGCCTTCATCGAGCCGATCTGCGCCGTGAACGCGCTGGCGGTGCGGCCGGCCAGCACGATGGCGGTGAGCAGTACCGCGAATTCGCGCAGGAAGGCGATGCTGACCAGTTCGACCACATAGATCTCGGCGCCGAAGTCGCGCAGGATCGTCGAGCCGAGGAAGGCGATGACCGCGCCGACCAGGTAGGACAGCAGGGCGACCAGCGGCACCGCATCCAGGCCCACCTGTTCCATGTGGTGCACAGTGGCGGTCAGGCGGAAACGGCGCGGTTCGCGCAGCAGGCGGCCGCCCTTGACCAGGTTCTCGCCGAGGAAGCTGGCCAGCGCCACGATGTTGTGGCCCGTGCTGTGTACGCTGACGCCCAGCCGTTCCAGTGCCGCCAGCACGCCGAAGTCACGCTTCGGCTTGGGCCGGTCGTCGGCCACCTCTTCGATGGTGCAGACCAGCGCACGGTGTTCCTCGCGGAAGGTCAGCGCGTCCTCGGGCAGGTCGGCGCGATGGGCCACGCGCAGCACCTGCAGCACGCCGGCCGAATCGAGCTGGGTGATGCCGCTGGCATCGATCCCGGTCACTTTCTCCGGCGCCGCGCGCAGCACTTCGGCCGCGTCGAGCGCGGTACGCAACGTCCACTGTCCGGACAACCGGATCACGCCGGGGTCCTGTGGATCCTGTTCGAGTTGGGGGGCTTGGTCTGGCGTCATGGGGCGTCCTCCACGCAGCATAACCTGTCTGCGTGGAGGCCAAGTGTGTGCGCCGAACGACATCGTTGTTCAGCCCGGGCAGGCTTCGGGTAATACTACGTCGCATGTCTGCCGACGCACCCGCCATTGCCACCCCCCCGGCCACCTACGCACAGCGCGTGGCCTTCGTCTGTGAGATCGCCGGGCGCCTGCACAGTTACGGCACCACCGCGCAGCGCCTGGAGGCGGCCGTGGTGGCGCTGGCGCAGCGCCTGGACCTGGATTGCGAGCCGTGGTCCAACCCGACCGGGCTGATCCTGAGCTTCAGCGACCCGACCAAGGCGATCGGCTCGTCGGACATCACCCGCGTGATCCGCCTCGCCCCCGGCGAGAACGACCTGCATAAACTCAGCATCGCCGACCAGATCACCGACGCGGTCGCCAACGGCACCATGAGCATCGCCCAGGGGCATACCGCGCTGCGCCAGCTGGACAAGGATCCGGGCCGGCGCGGCAAGATCCGCATGATCCTGTCCTACAGCCTGGGCGCGGCCGGCGTGGCCGGGCTGTGGAAGCTGCCCTGGCTGGACATCGCCACGGCCGGCGTGATCGGCCTGCTGATCGGCATGATGACCCTGCTCACCGATCGGCGCCCGGCCAGCCGCGAGGCCAGCGAGGCGCTGGCGGCGCTGCTGGCCGGCACGGTGGCGGCCTTGGTGGCCTCGTTCGTGGGGCCGCTCAACCTCAACACGGTGATCATCGCCTCGCTGGTGGTGATGCTGCCGGGTATGTCGCTCACCAACGCGGTCAACGAACTGGCCAGCCAGCACTGGGTATCGGGCACGGCGCGCTTCGCCGGTGCGATCACCACCATTCTGAAGCTCACGGTGGGCGCGGTGATCGCGGTGACGCTGTCGGGCATTCTCGGGCTGGACCCGCTGGTGCGCGCGTCGCGGCCGCAGGCGGACTGGGTGGAATGGAGCGCGCTGCTGCTTGCCGCCTTTGCCTTCGCGATGCTGTTCAAGGCCAATCGCCGCGATTATCCGTGGGTGATGGCCGCATCCGTCGCCGGCTACGCCATTTCCAAATTCGCAGGGCAGGCGTGGGGGCTGCCGGCCGGCATCTTCATGTCGGCCATGGTGATGACAGCGGCCGGCAACCTGTTCGGACGCATCGTGCAGCGCCCGGGCGCGATCATCCGCCTGCCCGGCATCATCATGCTGGTGCCCGGCAGTACCAGCCTGCGCGGGGTGCTCACGCTGGTGCAGCAGCAGGACATGAGCGCCGGCCAGACCGTGCTGATGACGGTGCTCAACGTGGTAATGGCGCTGGTGGCGGGATTATTGTTCGGCAACCTGCTGGTGCCGGCGCGAAAGAATCTGTGAGTTATTGAGAGATTATGAGAGTTTCCGAGGGACACGCATGGCGTGTCTCTACGCGACGGCTGCACGAACCATCAACGCCCGGCCCCATCCCAAGCGACCAAGGGTCGTAGTGACACGCCATGCGTGTCAACGCCATGTCCCTGCGCACGTAAACGAGCCATGCGTCCCAACGCCATGATCCTGCGCAAGCAAAAAAAAACGCCGGCATCCCAGCCGGCGTTTTGAAACGAGCGCGTACCGCGCGTCGCTTACTTCTTGATCAGGAAATCTTCCAGCTTCTTGCCCTTGCCGGTGTGGGCGGCCAGCCAGCGCGGCTGCTTGCCGCGGCCGGTCCAGGTTTCCTTCGGATTGGCCGGGTTGCGGTACTTCGGGGCCACCTTGCCGAGCTTGCGCACGGCCTTCTTGGCCGGTGCGGCCTTGCTGGCCTTGGTGGCGCGACCACGGGTCGGCGCGGCGACGCCGGCGACTTCCTCAAGGGTATAACCGTTGGCCTTGGCCAGCTTGCTCAGCTGCGCACGTACCTTGCTGACGGCGGGGCGCTTGGCAACGATGGTCTGCTGCTTTTTGGCGTTCTTGATCAGGGCGCCCAGTTCTTTGGCGGACAACCCGCTCAGGTCAATACTCATCAACTGCTCCGGAATCTAATGAAGGACGGGGGTCAGCCAGTCCTTGGCGTCATCCACAGCATACATTTTCATCCGAAGCCTGCACAGCAAGCAGGAATAATCAATGAAAACGGGATAATGAAAAGCCGGGATATTTCACCCGGCCTGTCATCATTTCGTCAGCGTTGCCATCAGCGCGTCGCGGTCGAGACTCTCCGCCTCGCTCGCCCGGCGCGAGCGGTACTCGTACGTGCCGGCGGCGACGCCGCGTTCGGACACCACCACGCGGTGCGGTATGCCGATCAGTTCCATGTCGGCGAACATCGCCCCCGGACGCAGGCCGCGATCATCCAGTGCCGCATCCAGGCCGGCGGTCTGCAGCTGCGCCAGCAGTTCGGCGGCGGCGGCGTTGACGGCCTCATCCTTCTTCGGGTTGATCACGCACACCACCACCTGCCACGGCGACATCGCGTCGGGCCAGATAATGCCGGCTTCGTCGTGATTCTGTTCGATGGCGGCCGCGACGATGCGTGAAATGCCGATGCCGTAGCAGCCCATCGCCAACACCGCCGCCTTGCCGTTTTCATCCAGCACGGTGGCATTCAATGCCTGCGCATACTGGCGGCCCAGCTGGAACACGTGACCCACTTCGATACCGCGCGCGATCTTCAACTCGCCACCATCGGCGGCGCGATCGCCTTCCTTCGCGTTGCGGATATCGGCCACGTCCGGTTCGGCCAGGTCACGGCCCCAGTTGACGCCGGCAATATGGAATCCGGCTTCGTTGGCACCGATGACGAAATCGGCCATCGCCGCGACGTCGCGATCGGCCACGATGCGGATCGGCTGTGCCGGGTTGAGCGGACCCAGGAAGCCCGGTTCGCTGCCCAGGTGGGTGGCAATCTCGGCTTCGCTGGCCATGCGGTAGCCCTGCAGGCCCTGCACCTTGCCCAGCTTGATCTCGTTGACCTCGTGGTCGCCACGCACCAGCGCCAGCACGAAACCGGCCTCGCTCATGACCGCGATGGACTTGACGGTGCGCTCCAGGCCCAGGCCGAGCAGTGCGGCCACCGCTTCGCAGGTCTTCTGCGTGGGCGTGTCGACCTTGCGCAGCGCTTCACTGGCAGCGGGGCGCGGGCCCGGTGCGGCAGACACGGCCGCTTCCAGGTTGGCGGCGTAATCCGAGCCGGTGGAGAACACCAGCGCGTCTTCGCCCGAATCGGCAATCACGTGGAATTCCTGCGACGCATCGCCGCCAATGGCGCCGGAATCGGCCTGCACCATGCGGAAGTCCAGGCCCAGGCGGGTGAACACGCGGGCGTAGGCGGCCTTCATGTTCTCGTATTCGCGGACCAGGCAGGCGTCGTCCAGGTGGAAGGAGTAGGCGTCCTTCATCAGGAACTCGCGCGCGCGCATCACACCGAAGCGCGGGCGGATCTCGTCGCGGAACTTGGTCTGGATCTGGAAGAAGTTGATCGGCAGCTGCTTGTAGCTGGACAGCTCCTGGCGTGCGAAATCGGCCGCGGCTTCTTCAGCGGTCGGGCTGTAGCAGAACACCTGCTCCTTGCGGTCCTTGATCTTCAGCAGCTGCGGGCCGAACTTCTCCCAGCGCCCGGTGGCTTCCCACAGTTCCTTGGGCTGCAGCGTCGGCACCTGGAATTCCACCGCGCCGGCGCGTTCCATTTCCTCGCGCACGATGCGCTCGACCTTGCGCAGCACCCGCAGGCCCAGCGGCGACCAGATATACAGCCCCGAGGCCAGCTTGCGGATCATGCCCGCGCGGAGCATCAGGCGGTGGCTGGTGAGCTCCGCGTCGCTGGGGGTTTCCTTGGTGGTATGCAGGTGGAACTGGGAGAGGCGCATCGTCGGCTTCGCTGAACGGCGGAAAGCCTACATTCTGCCAGCCCAACCCCAATCGACCAACGGTCGAGTGGGGTTGGGCTGGCAGAATGTAGGCTGTAGCACACGACTGATAGTCGTGTGGCATTCAGGCTGCCAGCTGGACCGGCAGAATGTAGGCGGTAGCACACGCAGAGAACGGCAGGAGCCGTTCTCAACGTCGCGAAGCGACGGCCCGGAGGGTGCCAGCCAGGACGGCGGGCATAACTGTTGGTCGTGTAACCGTCGCGGTCTTCGCGTATCCGTCAGGCCGCCGGCTTGCAGTACGCCTTGACGCCGGCCTCGGCCAGGCCCTTCTGGCTCTGGCGCTGGCCGTCATCCAGCGGGGTATCGGGCTTGCCGTCGCCGTTGGTGTCCTGCAGCACCGCGCCCTTGCCATTGAGCAGGGCCAGGTTGTTGCGGGCGGTGGTGCAGTCGGCCGATTCGGCCGGTGCCGCGGCGGCGGCCGCGGGGCGGCCGGCCGGATCCCGGCTCTGGATCTGGCGTTCTTCGGCCTTCTGGCCGGTGGGCGGCTTCTCCGAATACTGTGTCACGCCGTTGGCGTCTTTCCACTTGTAGACGGTTCCGGCGCTGGCCGACGCGCTGGCGAGCAGCAGCAGGCAGCACACGAGGGGCAGGGCACGCATGGCAACTCCGGGCAACGGGGGACAGGAGCGCGATTGCAGCATTACCGCCCCCTGCTGGCAAGCCTCCCCCCAAAACGGGGCCGCAGCCACTAAACTGACCCCATGGATGAGATGAAACCCCCGCCGCGCTCGCGCAGCATCTACCTGCTGCCCAACCTGTTCACCACCGCCGGCCTGTTCGCCGGGTTCTACGCGATCATCGCGGCGGCCAACGGCGATTTCGTCAATGCCGCCATCGCCGTGTTCGTCGCGGCGGTCATGGACGGCCTGGACGGCCGGGTGGCCCGGCTGACCGGGACCAGCAGCGAATTCGGCGTGCAGTACGACTCGCTGGCCGACCTGGTCAGCTTCGGTATGGCCCCGGCGCTGGTGATGTACCACTGGTCGCTGTCCTGGCTGAAGTTCGATGACCCCGTGCTGGGCCGCGTGGGCTGGGCCGTGGCGTTCCTGTATGCCGCGTGCGCCGCGCTGCGCCTGGCGCGCTTCAATACCCAGGTCAGCGTGGTCGACAAACGCTGGTTCATCGGCCTGGCCAGCCCGGCCGCCGCTGGCCTGATGATGTCCTTCGTCTGGGCCTTCGCCGACGGCACGCTGGGCTGGGATGGCAACGAGCTGCGCTACGTGGCGCTGGGCGTGACCCTGGTGGCCGCCCTGCTGATGGTCAGCCGGATCCGCTTCTGGAGCTTCAAGGGCAGCGGCGTGAAAGGCCCGCGCGCCGACCGCGTGCCGTTCCTGGCCCTGGCGCTGGTGCCGATCGCCATCGCCATCATGGTCATCGACCTGCCGCGCGTGCTGTTTGCGGTGGGCGTGATCTATGCGCTGTCCGGCCCGCTGTACTGGCTGTGGCAGCGCACCCGCAAGACGGCCGAGCCCAACGCGTGAGCATCCCGGCCGACCCGCCGCTGTGGTCCGCTGCCCAGCAGTCCTGGCTGCAGGCGATGGGCTACACGGTGTTCGTGGACGGCAACGTGGACGCGGCCGTGCCCGATACGGGGATCGAGCTGGGGCTCGCCGCAGCAGCGCAGGCGACGCAGCCGGCGCCCGCAGCGGAACGCACGGCACCGGCACCGCGCGCGGTCGACCCCGATGCGCCGCCCCGGCGTGAACCCGCGCCCGCGCCCGTGCGCCGCGCCGCCCCGGCCAGCACCGACGATCCGACGGCCGGCGCGCCGCGCGAACGTGCCACGGGGGGCCGCCGACCGGCAGTCCGCATGCCCGATCGGCTGCAGATCGCACTGCTGCGCGCCTCCGGGCGCAACCCGGCCGAGGCGGAGACCCAGGCGTTGATGGCCGGCTGGAACCTGGACGAACTGCGCGCCAACCCGGCCGCCAAGCGCGCGCTGTGGCCGCAGCTGAGGGCACTGCGCAAGCGGGGCCAAGGGTGAGCGCGGTCAGCTCGCCACGCCCGCTGTCGCTGCGCGCGTTGCGCGAGGCCGACCTGGACGCGGTGATGGAGATCGAGCTGCGGGGCTATCCGTTCCCGTGGACGCGCGGCATTTTCGTCGATTGCCTGCGGGCCGGGTATCCGGCGCTGGTGCTGGAGGACGATGCGGTGCTGGTGGGCTACGGGGTGCTGAGCATCGCCGCCGACGAGGCCCATGTGTTGAACGTCTGCGTCGACCCGGCCTGCCAGACCCGCGGCCTGGGCCGGATGCTGTTCCGCGCGCTGGTGAAGCTGGCGCGCGACCATGGCGCGCTGCGGGTGTTCCTGGAGGTGCGTCCGTCCAACACGCCGGCGGTGGCGCTGTACCACAGCGAAGGCTTCAACGAGATCGGCCGCCGCCCGCGGTATTACCCGGCCCGCGAGGGACGCGAGGATGCGCTGGTGATGGCGATCGAGCTGATCGACGACGACATCCAGACGATGCCGCCGTTGTAAGGGCAGCCACGCAGGGCGTGGCTCTACCCTTGGCAGGTTCCCGGTTTCGGCGTAGAGCCACGCCCTGCGTGGCTGCTTGGCAGGTTCCCGGTTTCGGTGTAGAGCCACGCCCTGCGTGGCTGCGTACACCTTTCACCACCTTCAGAGCTTCGCGCGCTGCGCGACCAGCCCGTCCAGCTGCGCGGTCCATTCGACCAGGCGCACGCGCTCCTGTTCGATCACCGCCGGCGGCACCTTGTCGGTGAACTTGGCGAGCTTGACCTCGCTCTTCTCCTTCTCCGATTCCACGCGCTTGATTTCCTTGTCCAGGCGGGCGCGCTCGGCATCCAGGTCGACCAGGCCTTCCAGCGGCACCAGCAGTTTCAGGTCGCCCACGATCGCGGTGGCCGCCGGCGGGGTGTCCGCGTCGGCGCCCAGCCATTCGATGCGCTCCAGCTTGAGCAGGAACGACAGCGAGCTGTTGAAGCGCGCCAGCCGGTTGCGGTCCTCTTCGGTGCCACCCTGCAGCAGCAGGGTGACCTGCTTGGCCGGCGGCACGGCCAGCTCGCTGCGCACGCGGCGCAGTGCGCTGACCATCGACTTCAGCCATTCCACGTCGGCCTCGGCACGCACGTAATCGCCGGCGAACTCGTCGGCGGTGGGGTAGGCGCGCAGCGAAATGGTGTCGCCGTCGATGCCCAGGCGCGGTGCCACTTGGCGCCACAGCTGCTCGGTGACGAACGGGGTGAGCGGGTGCAGCAGGCGCAGCAGCGCTTCCAGCACGTACAGCAGGGTGTGGCGGGTGCTGGCCGCATCTTCGGCGTTGTCGCCGTTGAGCGCCGGCTTGGTCAGTTCCAGGAACCAGTCGCAGAACGCGTTCCAGGCGAACTCGTACAGTGCCTGCGCGAGCAGGTCGAAGCGGTAGTTGGCGTAGTGCGTCTGCGCTTCGGCCGACACCGCCGCCAGCCGCGCCAGGATCCAGCGCTCGGCATCGGTGCGCGGCTGCGGCACGCCAGTGAACTGCGCCCCCTCGGTGTTCATCAGGGTGAAGCGGCTGGCGTTCCACAGCTTGTTGCAGAAGTTCTTGTAGCCCTCGGCGCGGCTCATGTCGAACTTGATGTCGCGGCCGTGGGTGGCCAGCGCGGCGATGGTGAAGCGCAGCGCGTCCGCCCCGTGGGCGATGATGCCGTCGGGGAACTCCTTGCGGGTGGCCTTCTCGATCTTCGGCGCATCCTTGGGCTTCATCAGGCCGGTGGTGCGCTTGGCGACCAGGTCGTCGATGGAGATGCCGTCGATGATGTCCAGCGGGTCCAGCACGTTGCCCTTGGACTTGGACATCTTCTGGCCCTGCGCATCGCGGATCAGGCCGGTGATGTAGACGTCCTTGAACGGAATCTTCCCGGTGAAGCTGTCGGTGGCCATGATCATGCGGGCCACCCAGAAGAAGATGATGTCGAAGCCGGTGATCAGCACCGACGACGGCAGGTAGCGCTCGAAACCGCGCTCGGCCATGGCGGCCTCGTTCGGCCAGCCCAGGGTGGAGAACGGCCACAGCTGCGAGGAGAACCAGGTCTCCAGCACGTCGCTGTCCTGGCGCAGGACGACGTCGGCGGCGAGGTTGTTCTTCGCGCGCGCATCGGCCTCGTCGCGGCCGACATGGCAGTTGCCTGCCTCGTCGAACCATGCCGGAATGCGGTGGCCCCACCACAGCTGGCGGCTGATGCACCAGTCCTGGATGTTCTCCATCCAGTGGCGGTAGGTGTTGATCCAGTTGGCCGGGACGAACTGGATGCTGCCCGGCTTTCCATCGGTACCTTCGACGAGCTCCAAACCGCGTTTGGCCAGCACGTCCATCTTCACGAACCACTGGTCGGTCAGGTACGGCTCGATCACCTGCTGGGTACGGTCGCCGCGCGGCACCTGCAGCTTGTGCGCCTTGGTCTCGACCAGGATGCCGAGCTCCTCGAGCTCGGCCAGGATCACCCTGCGTGCTTCGTAGCGGTCCAGCCCGCGGTACTTCTCCGGCGCGTTGTCGTTGATCGCCGCCACCGGGGTGAACAGGTTGATCATCGGCAGGTTGTGGCGCAGGCCCACCTGGTAATCGTTGAAGTCGTGCGCCGGGGTGACCTTGACCACGCCGGTACCGAAGGCGCGGTCGACGTAGTCGTCGGCAATCACCGGCACGCTGCGCCCGGTCAGCGGCAGGGTGACGCTGCGGCCGATCAGGTGCGCGTAGCGCTCGTCTTCCGGGTGGACCATCACTGCCGTATCGCCCAGCAGGGTTTCCGGTCGAGTGGTCGCCACGACAAGATACGGGCGGGTTTCGCGCAGCGTCTCGTTGCCGTCGGCGTCGCGCTCCACGTGCTCGTAGCTGGCGCCGTCTTCCAGCGCGTAGGCGATCGACCACAGGAAGCCGTCTTCTTCCACGCTCTCCACTTCCAGGTCGGAAATGGCGGTCTTGAGCACCGGGTCCCAGTTGACCAGGCGCTGGCCACGGTAGATCAGCCCCTGCTCATGCCAGCGCAGGAACGCCTCGACCACCGCCTCGGAAGGCTGCGGGTCCATGGTGAAGGTGCTGCGCGACCAGTCGGCCGAGGTGCCGATGCGGCGCATCTGGCGTTCGATGATGTCGCCCGACTGTGCCTTCCACTCCCACACCTTCTCGATGAACCCGTCGCGGCCCAGCGAATCGCGGCTCTCGCCGTTGCCGGCCAGCGCCAGGTTGCGCGACACCACCATCTCGGTGGCGATGCCGGCGTGGTCGGTACCCACCTGCCACAACGTGTCGTACCCGCGCATGCGGTGGTAGCGCACCAGCGCGTCCATCAGGGTCTGCTGGAACGCATGGCCCATGTGCAGCGTGCCGGTCACGTTCGGCGGCGGCAGCAGGATGGTGTACGGCTCGCCCTTGCCGGACGGCTTGAAGTGCCCAGCCTTCTCCCAGGAGTCGTACAGCTCCGTTTCAAAGGTCTTGGGGTCGTAGCTGGAGGCAAGTTGGGTCATGCGGGGGAACCAGGAGGCAATCAGTAAAGGATCAGGGCGCTGGCGGCACCGATCAAGGGCGCCAGGCTTGCGGTTACATGTCGTATTTGTTCAGGTCGAAGCCCAGCGCCTTGTACTGGCGCCAGCGCTCGCGCAACGGCTCGCGCGCCTCCGGGTCGGCGGGGACCACCTCCAGCACGCGGTCGCAGCTGGCCAGGTACGGGTCGTCGCGCAGGTTGATCACCAGCGGGCGGGCGGGGGCCTCGGTGCCGGGCACCGCGATCAGCACCAGTGCCTCTTCTTCGTCCATGTCCTCACCGGCGATCTGGTGCGGAATGTAGGCATCGGCGTCGAACGACCACAGCAGCTCGTCCAGTTCCTCGGCCTGGGCCTGGTCGCGCGCCAGCACCAGGGTGAACAGCCCGGCGTCGTTGGCCTTGCGGGCCAGTTCGCAGACCAGGCGCAGCGGTTCCGTCAGGAACCGCGGCTTGGCGATCAGGTAGAAATCAGCCCGCGACATGGGCGCGGCCGACCTGGTCCAGCAGCCACTGGCTCAGCAGGCCGACCGGACGGCCGGTGGCCATGCCGCGCTTGCCCTCGTCGCTGGCCACGCCGGCGATGTCCAGGTGGGCCCAGCGCTGGCCTTCGGTGAAGCGCGACAGGAAGCAGCCGGCGGTGATCGCACCGGCCCAGCGGCCGCCGATGTTGTAGACGTCGGCGAAGCTGGAATCCAGCATCGGCTGGTACTCGTCCCACAGCGGCAGGCGCCAGGCGCGGTCGAACACGTGTTCACCGGCGGCCAGCAGCTCGTTGGCCAGGTCGTCATGCTTGGTCATCAGGCCGGCGGTCTGGTGGCCCAGCGCGACCACGCAGGCACCGGTCAGGGTGGCCACATCGACCAGCGCGGCGGGCTCGAAGCGCTGCGCGTAGGTCAGCGCGTCGCACAGGATCAGGCGGCCTTCGGCGTCGGTATTGCCCACTTCGATGGTCTTGCCCGACATGGCGGTGATCACGTCCGAGGGACGATACGCGTTGCCGTCGATGGCGTTTTCGACTGCCGGGACCACCACCACCAGGTTCAGCGGCAGCTTCGCGGTGACCGCGGCGACGAAGGTGCCGATGACGTTGGCGCCACCGCACATGTCGTACTTCATCTCCTCGATGCCGCCTTGGGTCTTCAGGTTGACGCCGCCGGTATCGAAGGTGATGCCCTTGCCGACCAGCACGTAGGGCTTGGCGTCGCCGCCGTTGTTCCACTTCAGCACCACCAGGCGCGGGCGGTTGGCCGAGCCACGTGCCACGGCCAGCAGCGAGCCCATGCCGAGCGCCTCCATCTGCGCCTCCTCCAGGATCTCGGCTTCGGCACCGGCGTGGGCCTGGGCGAAGGCGACCGAGGATTCGGCCAGGTAGGCCGGGGTGCACAGGTTGGGCGGCAGGTTGCCCAGCTCGCGGGCGTGCTGCACGCCCGCGGCGATGGCCTGGCCCTGGGTCAGCGCCTGGGTGTCCGTGCCGGCAATGGCCAGCGTGGCCAGGCCCTGGGCCTCGGGCTTCTTCTTGCCCAGCGTGGCGGTGTAACGGTAGGCGGCGTGGTCGGCGGTGATCACGGCCTGGCGGATGTTCCAGGCGGCGTCGCGGCCCTTGACCTCGATCTCGGACAGGGTGAACAGCGCATGGCGGTTGACCCCGCTCTTCAGCGCGCGGCTGGAGTCGCCGACGGCCTTGAGGTACTGCGGGACCCCGAACTTGGCCGGCTCGCCGAGCCCGACCACCAGCACGCGCGGTGCGGTCACGCCGGGTACGTCATGCAGCAGGGTGGTGGCGCCGGTCTTGCCGCCGACGTCGCCGCGGCTGACCAGGGCGCTCAGGCGGCCGCCGGAAGCGGCGTCCAGGGCCTGTGCCGCCGGGCTCAGGGTCTGGTCGGCGTAGGCGCCGACGATGACGCAGTCGCACTCGGCCGAGGCCGGCGCTGCGTGGTTCAGGGTGAATTCCAGGGCCATTGATCAGATTCCGTTGGCAAATCCGTACAATCGCGAGCTGTTTACGTCCCGTCAGTAGACTGGGCAGCACCGCGAACGAATCCGAGAGTTTAAACCACCACCCCATGTCGAAGCTCGATCGCTATCTCCTGCGTGATTTCGTCCAGAGTTTCCTGGCCACCCTCATCGTTCTGCTGGTGGTGAGCGTCGGTGGTGTGCTGGTGGACATCCTCGGCAACATCGCCGATGGCCGCCTGCCCGCCCGCCTGCTCTTTTCCCAGCTGGGCCTGCAGTTCATCGTCTACATGCCGCTGATCCTGCCGCTGGCGCTGATGCTGGGCCTGCTGCTGGCCACGGCCCGGCTGTACCGCGACTCGGAAATGGCGGTGCTGACCGCCATCGGGGTCGGGCCCAAGCGGCTGCTGCGGCCGGTGCTGATGCTGGTGCTGCCGGTGGTGGCGCTGATCGCCCTGTGCTCGCTGTGGCTGGGCCCCTGGGCCGACCGCACCAGCGAACGGCTCATCCAGGAGGCCAACCGCAGCCTGGTGATGGCCGGCCTGGAGTCGGGCAAATTCACCATGCTTCCCAATGGCGGCGTGGTCTACCTGTCGTCCGTCACCGCCGACGGCAGTGGATTGGGCCGCATTTTCCTGCAGCGCGCGCGGGGCGACCGGGTCGAAGTGGCGTCGGCCGCACGCGGAAAGATGTTCTTCGAGGGCGACCGCCAGCGCTACCTGCAGCTGGAAGACGGCCACCAGGTCGAAGGTCCGCTGGCCGGGGGGCTGGACTACCGGCTGATGACCTTTGCCCGCAATGACGTGGCCCTCCCCGACGGCGCCGACACCCGCGACGAGAACGACCCGGAGCTGATGCCCACGGGCCAGCTGTTCGGCGACGAGCGCCCGGCGGCGCAGGCACAGCTGCATTCGCGCATCACCCCGCCGCTGATCGCGCTCGCGTTCGCCCTGATGACGCTGCCGCTGGCGCGCAGTTCGCCGCGCCAGCAGCGCTACGGCCGGATGATGCTGGCGTTCCTGGCCTACATGGTGGGCATGAACCTGATGTTCATCGGTACCCGCTGGATTGCCGACGGAAAGCTGTCCGGCACGGTGGGTTTGTGGTGGTTGAGCTTGCCGTTGCTGGCATTGGCCATCTGGATGTACCTGCGTGACGGCAAGCTGTCGCGCCCGCGGAGGACCGCATGAAGCTTCGCCCGATGCGGTTTGACCTGTACCTGGGCCGGGCGGTGTTCAGCACCGTCCTGCTGACCTGGGCCGTGCTGGTGGGCCTGGACGTGGTGATGGCGTTCTCCGGCGAGTTCAAGGACGTCGGCAAGGGCGGCTACACCCTGGGGCATGCCGCGGCGGCGGTGCTCTACACGGTGCCGCGCCGCGCCTACACGTTCTTCCCGACCGCCGCGGTGATCGGGTCGCTGATGGGGCTGGGCCAACTGGCGGCCACCTCCGAACTGACCGCGCTTCGCGCGCTGGGCCTGTCGCGCAAGCGGCTGAGCGTTTCGGTGGCAATCGCGCTGTCGCTGCTGACCGCGGTGATGGTGGTGAGCGGCGAAACGCTCGCGCCGTGGGCGCAGGAGCGTTCGGACACCATCAAGGCCAGCGCCAAGTCGGGGCAAAGCCTGGCGTCGTCGCGGTACTCGGGCATCTGGGTGCGCGAGGGCGATACCTTCCTCAATGCGGTCAGTGGCGACGAACAGCTGCTGCCGGGCGGCGGTACCCGGCTGGTGCTCAGTGACGTGCGTCTGTACCAGATCGCCGACGACGGGCACCTGGCCTCGCTGACACACGCTGGCACCGTCGAGCACGGTCCGGACGGGTGGACGCTGCGCAAGGTGCGCCGGGATACCTTCGGCGAGCGCTCGGCAACGCGTACCACGGCGGAATCGGAGAAGTGGGATTCGCAGCTGGACGCGGCCGCACTGGCCACCGGCATGTCCAAGCCGCGCAACCTGCCGGCGCGCGACCTGCGCACCAGCATCGAGTACCGCAAGCGCAACGGCCTGGATGCCCGCGATTATGAGGACATCTACTGGAGCCGCTGGTTCTATCCCATCAACGTGCTGGCGCTGTGCCTGGCGGCGGTGCCGTTCGCCTTCGGTTCGCTGCGCAGCGGCGGCATGGGCAAGCGGCTGTTCCTGGGCATCCTGTTCGCGCTGGGCTTCTGGCTGCTGCAGCTGTTCTTCGGGCGCATGGCGGGCGCGCTGAAGTTCGATTACCGCATTGCCTATGCGTTGCCGCCGATAGTGATGCTGGTGGTGTCGGGCATGCTGTTCCGGCGCAAATCGGGGTGACGGGTCACCCCGACTAGCGCGGGATCCGCCGAAGGCGGGTGCCGCTCGCCCGGTCGTACCACGTCAGGCGCTGCCGGTCGATCAACGCCCACCACAGCCCCAGCCCACCCAGCAGCACCGACAGCGTGCCCACCGCGTAGCGCAGCCACAGCTGGCGTCGTGTGGGTGCGGTGCCATCGGGGCCGACCACCTGCAGCCGCCACGGCCGCATGCCCAGCGTTTGGCCGCCGCGCCGCCAGCTTTCGACGGCGTACAGGCCGGTCACCGCCCAGCAGCACGCCCACAGCACCCATTGCAGGGCGCTGAACGGCGCGATGTTGTCCCGCGCGGCGTGGCCGAACGCGTAACCAGCGGTAAACAACGCGCCAAGCAGCATCCACAGTGCCAAGGCCGGGAAGAAGTCGTACACCAGCGCCAGCAACCGCCACAGCAGCAGCGAGGCGGGGCGGGCGGTGTCGATGACGGCGGCGGTGGCGGTGGGCGTGTGCATGCGCCGAGCATACCTGCGCCTGCGCGCGTGTTGGAATGGCCGCTGCCGCCCCGGCTCCGTATCCTGTGGACATGTCCGACACCCCCACTCCCGCCGCCCGCCGGCAACTGGTGCAGCACCTGCCCGAGCTGCGCGATGCCGACAACGCACTGATCCAGCGCTTCCTCGACGCCATCTGGGCCGAGCAGGGCCTGGCCCGGGCCAGCCTGGACAGCTACCGGCGGGACCTGGAAGGGCTGGCGCGCTGGCGCGACGGGGCCGCGGGTGGGTTGGGGGGCATCGACCGCACCGGGCTGTTCGACTACCTGGCGTGGCGCACCCGGCATGGCTGGTCGCAGCGCAGCAACGCGCGGCTGTTGTCGGCACTGCGCGCCTTCTTTGCCGATGCGGTGCGGCGCGGCCAGCGCAGCGAAGACCCGAGCGCGCTGCTGGACCCGCCGCGCCTGCCGCGGCTGCTGCCCAAGGCCCTGGCCGAAAGCCAGATCGACGCCCTTCTGGCCGCGCCGGATGTCGACCAGCCATTGGGCCTGCGCGACCGCGCGATGCTGGAGCTGATGTACGCCGCCGGGCTGCGCGTGAGCGAACTGGTGGACCTGCCGGCCAACGCCGTCAATCTGCGCCAGGGCGTGCTGCGTGTAACCGGCAAGGGCAGCAAGGAGCGGTTGGTGCCGCTGGGCGAGGAATCCCAGCACTGGCTGGAACGCTACCTGGCCGAGGCGCGCCCGCAGCTGGCGGGCAAACGCGCCGTCCCGGCCGCCCGCGACGGCAGCGTGCCGCTCTTCCTCGACCCGTCATTGCATGCGCTGAACCGCCAGCAGTTCTGGGTGCTGGTGAAGAAGTACGCAGCGCTGGCCGGGATCGACCCGGTGCGGATCAGCCCGCACGGGCTGCGCCACAGCTTCGCCACCCACCTGCTCAACCGCGGCGCGGACCTGCGCGCGCTGCAGATGCTGCTCGGCCACAGCTCG
>NZ_DAMCID010000022.1:0-78194 GCF_032099025.1 Stenotrophomonas sp. | reverse complement strand
TGTTGTCGCGCAGGTAGTCGAAACCGAATTCGTTGTTGGTGCCGTAGGTGATGTCGCTGCCATAGGCCTCGCGCTTGTCGCTGTGCGGCATGCCCGGGTACACCACGCCGACGCTCATGCCCAGCCAGTTGTACAGCTTGCCCATCTGCGCCGAGTCGCGGCGGGCCAGGTAGTCGTTCACGGTGACGACGTGGACGCCCTTGCCTTCCAGCGCGTTGAGGTAGACCGGCAGCGTGGCTACCAGGGTCTTGCCTTCACCGGTACGCATTTCGGCGATCTTGCCCAGGTGCAGGACCATGCCGCCGATCAGCTGGACGTCGTAGTGGCGCATGCCAAGCACGCGGCGGCTGGCCTCGCGGCAGACGGCGAAGGCTTCGGGCAGCACCTTGTCCAGGGCTTCACCGTCAGCGATGCGCTGCTTGAACTCCGGGGTCTTGGCCTTGAGCTGCTCGTCGGAGAGCGTTTCGATTTCCGGCTCCAACGCATTGATCTTGGCGACGATGCGGTTGAGCTGGCGCAGCTGGCGTTCGTTACGACTGCCGAAGACGCGGGTAAGCAGGCTGTTGATCATTGAAGGAACCGGTTGGAATGAGACGCCCCAACGGCGACGCTCCTTTGGGAGCCGCCCGCCGCAAACGAAACAGGGCGCACTGCGCCCTGTCTATGGCAACACCCATTGTAGCTTGGGACGGGGCCGCTTGGTTTCAAGCGCCCCCGATCCGCCAGATCACGGCCTCAGCCGCGGGAAACCCGCCCGACCGGGGTATTGCCGCCGTCGCCCAGGAACTTGCGCGGGTTGACCACCTGGCCGCGTTCCCAGACCTCGAAGTGCACGTGGGCACCGGTGGAACGGCCCGTGGAACCTGCTTTGGCCACTTCCTGGCCGGCCCGGACCAGGTCGCCCGGCTTCACCACCAGGCGCGAATTGTGCGCGTAGCGGGTGACATAGCCGTTGCCATGGTCCACATCGACCACGTTGCCGTAGCCGCCCTTCACGCCGGCGAAGCTGACCACGCCGTCGGCCACGGACATGACCGGGTCGCCGACCTTGGCGTGGAAGTCCATGCCCTTGTGGGTGGCCGCACCGCGACCGAACGGATCGCTGCGGGTACCGAAGTTGGAGGTGATGTAGGTGTTGCGGATCGGCATGCGACCCGGCACCGCGTTCTGCTCCAGCTGGTGGTCGAACATCAGCGATTCCATCACCGACAACTGCCTGCCTGAAGCAGCGAAACGCTGCTCCAGCACCTGTAAGTCGGCGTTGACCGCGCTGGCGGGGATGTCCTGGGTGGGACCGGGCTCGCCTTCACCGAGGCCGGGGGTCTCGTTGAAGTCGAATTCGCCGTCTTCCAGCTTGCCCATCTGGGTCAGTCGTTCGCCCAGTGCGTTCAGGCGGGTGGCCTGCGCCTGCAGCTCGCCCATGCGGGCGGCGAGCGCGTTGACCTGGGTCTGGGCGTCTTTGCGGGCCTGCGCCAGATCGCGTTCCTGCTGGGCGACCTTGGCGTGGAGCCGGGAATCATTGAACATGCTGCCACCCAGACCGGCACCGAAGCCGATCAGGCAGCCCAGCCCGAGTACGCTGCCCAGCAGGGCGCGGGGCCTGTCCTCGAAGTAGAAACGCAAACGCGTCAGCGGCGTCTTGGCCTTTCCTTCACGCGTTTTGATTACGATCTTTTTGAATGCCATCAGTGAGTTTTCATGTCTGAGCCGAAATCCAGTACTCGTCCTGCGTCAACGCCGAAGCCGGCGCTGGATGCAGTCATGGGTGACAAAGCCGGCAATCCGCTGCGTCGCGCCCTGTGGCTCGATGCGCTGGACCGTCAGTTGCGCCCCCATTTGCCGCCCACCCTGGCCACCCGTTGCCGGCTGGCGAATGTGAACGGCGAGCACCTCGTTTTTGTCGTCGAATCTCCTGTCTGGCACGCCAAAGTCCGGCTTGCCGAGGCTCAGTTGATCGACGCGGCCCGGTCCATCGGGCTGAAGGTCACCAAGGTGACCGTCAAAACTGCGTCTGCCCCTCCTCCACGCTCCCCAGCGATCGATAACAGGAATGGCCCCCACGCAGTTTCAGCCGCCACGCACAAAGGGCTACGCGACGCGTTGGCCTGTCTAAAGGACGTGGATTCCTCCAAATCCTGAAGGCATCGGGGCATCCCGCCCCTTCCCCGCCGTCGTCACGATCATGTGAATCTGGCAGGGAGCCGGCGAGCATCGTAGCTGCCACTGGCCGCCCAGTCGTTATTCTTTTATTAAAAAAACGTTAAATCGCGTTCAAAACTGGATCGGGTTCACAAATCCGTGACGCAGGTACGTAGACGGTTCACTGACGTCAAGATCACGCGGCGTTAACGACAAAAACGCGAAACGGCGCCGCAGCGCCGTGGATATTTTAATTAAATCAACAACTTACCCCGTAGAGCCACGCCCTGCGTGGCTGGACGCGATGTACGGGCAGCTCACCCCTGCGCGGCTGGGCGCGGTCACGGGCAGCTCAGCCACGCAGGGCGTGGCGCTACGCGTAGGCCGGGACGCCGTAGACCACGGGTGCGGGCACCGCCGCCGCCTCGTAACTCACCCATTCCCACGCGGTGGCGTCGGCCATCAGGGCGCGGACCAGCTTGTTGTTGAGCGCGTGGCCGGACTTGAAGCCCTCGTACGCGCCCAGCACCTGGCCACCGGCCAGGTACAGATCGCCGATTGCATCGAGGATCTTGTGGCGCACGAACTCATCGGCGTAGCGCAGCCCGTCGTCGTTGAGCACGCGGAACTCGTCCAGCACGATGGCGTTGTCCATCGAACCGCCCAGGCCCAGGTTGCGCTCGCGCATGTACTCCAGGTCGCGCATGAAGCCGAACGTGCGCGCGCGGGAGATTTCCCTGGTGTAGGCCGCCGTGGAGAACTCGATCTCGGCGCGCGACTGCTTGGCCGGGATCATCGGGTGGTTGAACTGGATGGTGAAACCGAGCTTGTAGCCCTCATAGGGCTCGAAGCGGGCGACCTTGTCGCCTTCGGTGACTTCCACCGTCTTCAGAATGCGGATGAAGCGCTTGGGCGCGTCCTGTTCGGCGATACCCGCCGACTGCAGCAGGAACACGAACGGGCCCGAGGAACCGTCCATGATCGGCAGCTCGGCCGAGGACAGCTCCACGATGATGTTGTCCACACCCAGGCCGGCCAATGCCGACATCAGGTGTTCGACGGTCTGGATCTTGGCGTCGTTGCAGGTCAGTCCGGTGCACAGGGTGACTTCGGTGACCAGGTCGGCCCGTGCCGGCACTTCCACCACGGGATCCAGGTCCACGCGACGGAACACGATCCCGTGGTTGACCGGTGCCGGGCGCAGGGTCATGTAGACCTTGTCGCCGCTGTGCAGGCCAACGCCGGTGGCGCGGATCGTGTTCTTGAGAGTGCGTTGGGGGATCATGGGGGCAACCGGGAAGCGCGCGGTCAGCGCGGCAATGACAAACAAGAATAACACGCACTACCACTGTCCCTTTCGTGAACCGGGGACGGGGCAGCTCCGCCAGCGGGTCACGACCCGAAGGTCCTGACGCCGACACGGCGAACTGCCGGGCCTATCCTGGCCCGGCAGCAAGGGACATGGAGGCGCTCACCGGGGAGGACAAGGCCCCGGCTGGCTGACCTCAGTCCGCCTGGCGGCGCAGGAACGCCGGGATGTCCAGGTAATCGTTGGGCAGTTCCGCCGACGCCGGGCCGGAGGCCGACGGGGACGAGGCTGCCACGGTGTCGGCGCTCGGACGACGCAGGCCCAGGCCCATGCCACCGACCGCCTTGGACACCGCGTCGCCGCCGTTGTCGAAGTCGCCGAATTCCGGCTGGCCGGTGGTGGCGTTGCGGACCAGCTTGATCGGCGCGCGCTCGCCCGGACGCTGGGTCTTGGCTGCCACTGCACGGTTCAGGCCGGTGGCCACCACGGTCACGCGGACTTCGTCCTGCATGTCCGGATCCAGCACGGTACCGACCACCACGGTGGCGTCTTCGGACGCGAAGCCATCGATGGTGCGGCCGATCTCGTCGAACTCGGCCATGGTGAAGTCGGCGCCGGCGGTGATGTTGACCAGGATGCCGTTGGCACCGGCCAGGTTCACATCGTCCAGCAGCGGGTTCTGGATGGCAGCTTCGGCGGCGGCCTGGGCGCGGTCATCGCCACGGGCGGTGCCGGTGCCCATCATCGCCAGGCCCATTTCGGACATCACGGTGCGCACGTCGGCGAAGTCGACGTTGATCAGGCCCGGACGCACGATCAGGTCGGCGATGCCCTGCACGGCGCCCTGGAGGACGTCGTTGGCGGCACGGAAGGCCTGGATCATGGTGGCGTTGCGGCCCAGCACGGTGATCAGCTTTTCGTTCGGGATGGTGATCAGCGAGTCGCAGTGCTGGCTCAGCTCTTCGATGCCCTTCAGCGCAACCTGCATGCGGCGACGGCCTTCGAACGGGAACGGCTTGGTGACCACGGCGACGGTCAGGATGCCCATCTCCTTGGCCAGCTGTGCCACCACCGGCGCGGCGCCGGTACCGGTGCCGCCGCCCATGCCGGCGGTGATGAACACCATGTCCGCGCCCTGCAGGGCGTCCATGATTCGCTCGCGGTCTTCCAGTGCGGCCTGGCGGCCCACTTCCGGGTTCGCGCCTGCGCCCAGGCCCTTGGTGACGTTGGTACCCAGCTGCAGCTGCAGCTTGGCACCGCAATTCTTGATGGCCTGCGAGTCGGTGTTGGCCGTGATGAATTCCACGCCGTCCACGCTGGTGCTGACCATGTGCGCCACGGCGTTGCCGCCGCCGCCGCCCACGCCGATCACCTTGATCACCGCATTGGGTGCCATCTTTTCAATCAGTTCGAAATGCGCCATGTCCGTGTCCTCGTTGTATCCGCTTATGGGTGGCATGGGCGTCCAGGCGTCCTGCCTTCGCGCTGCATGTTGCCGTTGCGGCTGTGTGGGTTGTGTGTTGCTCTTTGCTGCGCCGGCGGGGGCCGGTTTTGTTGCATCCGGCATTTGCCGGTTTTTTTGTCAGCCGACTAACAGTCGGCTCTACCGTTTTTTTTTAGCCGACTAAAAGTCGGCTCTACCAGTCGGCTCTACTGCCTTCTTTTAAAATTCGCCGCGGAACCAGGTCTTGAGTTTCTTGAACATGCTGCCCGCGCGGCCGGTGGGCAGCGACGGACGGCGGGGGTGTTCGATCTGGCTGCCCATCAGCAGCAGGCCTACGCCAGTGGCGTGGACCGGATTGCCGACGACTTCACCCAGACCGGTGACGTGCTGCGGAATGCCCACGCGTACCGGCATCTGCAGCATTTCTTCGGCCAGCTCGACCACGCCCTCCATCTTCGAGGCACCGCCGGTGAGCACCATGCCGGCGCGCACCAGTTCCTCGAAGCCGGAGCGGCGCAGTTCGGCCTGCACCATCTCGAAGATTTCCTCGTAACGGCCCTGCACCGCCTGCGCGAGTGCATGACGCGGCATGCGGCGCGGCGGACGATCGCCGACGCTGGGCACCTGGATGCTTTCCTCGGCGGTGGCCAGCTGGGCCAGGGCGCAGGCGTAGCGCACCTTGATCTGCTCGGCTTCCGGGGTCGGCGTGCGCAGCATGTGCGCGATGTCGTTGGTGACGTGGTCGCCGGCGATCGGCAACGACGCGGTGTGGCAGATCGCGCCCTGCACGAACACGGCCAGGTCGGTGGTGCCGGCGCCCATGTCGACCAGCACCACGCCCAGCTCGCGTTCGTCGGCAGTCAGCACGGCCACCGAGGAGGCCAGCGAGGACAGCACCAGATCGTCCACCTGCAGGCCGCAGCGCTGCACGCACTTGCTGATGTTGGCCGCCGCCGACTGCGCGCACACCACCAGGTGCGCGTGCACCTCCAGGCGCACGCCGGTCATGCCGACAGGATTGCGGATGCCTTCCTGCGAGTCGTCCAGCACGTATTCACGCGGGATGGCGTGCAGGATCTTCTGGTCGGCCGGGATCGCCACCGCCTTGGCGGCGTCAAGAACGCGGTCCAGGTCGCCCCAGGTCACCTCGCCATCGCGGATCGGCACGATCCCCGGCGAGTTCTTGCACTGCACGTGGTTGCCGGAAATGGAGGCGTACACCGAGCGGATCTCGCAGCCGGCCATCAGCTCGGCCTCCTCGACCGCACGCTGGATCGACTGCACGGTCGATTCGATGTCCACCACCACGCCGCGCTTGAGACCGCGCGATTCGTGCGAGCCGATGCCGATGACCTCGATGGGGTTGCCCGGCGAATACTCGCCGACCAGCGCCACCACCTTGGAGGTGCCGATGTCCAGCCCGACGATCAGCGATTTGTCACCCTTGCGATTCATGTCCTGTCCTGCGTCCTGTGCGCCACATTGGCCGGCGCGGCCGCGGCCGGGGTACCCCAGCTCAGCGTGAAACCATTGGTATATCGGAGGTCGGCGCGTTCGATCGGCACCTGCTGGTTGGCCAGCTGCGGCAGCACGCGCACGAAGCGCTGCAGCCGCGAACGCGCGTCATCGCGGCCCACCACCACTTCGGTGCCGTTGCTCAACAGCAGCGACCAGCTGCCACGGGCGTCCATGCGGACCCGGGTCACATCGACCCCGGCCGGGGCGAACAGCGCGCGCGCATCGTTGTACAGCGCCACCACTTCGGCGGTCTGGCTGTCCGGGCCTTCGAGGTCCGGAAGCGCCAGGTCCTGCAGCTTCTGCGGGGTGGCGAACAGCTTGCCCTGCTCGGAGAGCAGGCGATCCTTGCCCCAGCGTGCAAACGGCTTGTGCTCGACCAGGGTGATTTCCAGCACATCGGGCCACTGCTTGCGGACCTGAGCGCTTTCCACCCACGGCAGGGTTTCGATGGCGTCCTGCGCGTCCTGCAGCTTCACCGCGAAGAAGCCGGACTTCGCATACGGCAGCACCACCGTCTGCAGTTGCTCGGCCGGCACGCGCTTGAACTCACCGTGCACGCGCAGCTTGGCCAACGGCCACCGTTCGGCACCGACCCAGCCGTTGAGCACCGCCACCACGGGCAGCGCTACCAGCGACAGGGCCAGCAACCAGACGAAGATGCGCAGCACCGCGTTCATGCGTGATGGCGCTCCTGCGGCAGGGCCAGGGTCTGTTCCAGCACACGCCACACCAGCTCCTCGAAGCCGATGCCGGCCTGCTGGGCCGACTTGGGCACCAGCGAGTGGCTGGTCATGCCCGGTGCCGTGTTGACCTCCAACAGATGGAAGCGGCCGCTGGCGCGGTCGCGCATCACGTCCACGCGGCCCCAGCCACGGCAGCCGGCGGCGCGGAACGCGGCCAGTGCGATACGGCGGATTTCAACCTCGTCCTCGCCGTCCAGTCCGGGGCACAGGTACTGCGTGTCCTCGGCGATGTACTTGGCGTTGTAGTCGTACCACTGGCCCTTGGGCACGATGCGGATCGACGGCAGCGCCTGGTCGCCCAGGATCGCCACGGTCAGCTCGTCGCCAACCACCATCTGCTCCATCAGCAGCTGGCCGTCGTAGCGTGCGGCCAGCGCCACCGCCTCATCCAGGCCGGCGTCGTCGGTGACCCGGCTGATGCCGACGCTGGACCCTTCATTCGCAGGCTTCACCACCACCGGCAGGCCGAGTTCGGCCGCCAGCGCGTGGACGGTGGCACTGTCCACCTTCCGATACTGCGGGGTGGGCAGGCCCAGCGACAACCACACCTGCTTGGTGCGGATCTTGTCCATGCTCAACGCCGAGCCCAGTACGTCCGAGCCGGTGTACGGCACCCCAAAGGCTTCCATCAGCCCCTGCACGATGCCGTCCTCACCACCCCCGTTGTGGCCGTGCAGGATGTTGAAGACGCGGTCGAAGCGCTTTTCCACCAGCGCCCGGGCCAGCGCCGGGATGCCGTCCACCGCGATCGCATCCACCCCGCGCGCACGCAGGGCCTCGATCACGTTGCGGCCGGAATCCAGCGAGACCTCGCGTTCGCTGGAGGTGCCACCCAGCAGCACGGCGACGCGGCCGAACAGGGCCGGGTCGGTCACGCGCAGCGGCGGGAAGTTGATCGTATTCATGCCGCGGGGGCCTCCTTGAAGCCGTCGGTCGCCAGGTGCTGGGCGACATAGCCGATGTCGCCGGCACCCATCAGCAGCAACAGGTCGCCGTCCTGCAGCACGTCGGGCAGCACGTGCGACAGCTCGGCGGCCTGGCCCACCACCACCGGCTCGCTGCGGCCGCGCGCACGGATGGCGCGCGCCAGCGAGCGCGCGTCGGCGCCGGGGATCGGCGCTTCGCCGGCCGGATAGACCTCGCACAGCACCAACGCATCCACTTCGGACAGCACGGCGGCGAACGCATCGAACTGGTCGCGCGTGCGGCTGTAACGGTGCGGCTGGAACGCCACCACCAGGCGCTGGTCCGGCCAGCCGCCACGGGCGGCGGCGAACACCGCCGCCAGTTCGCGCGGGTGGTGGCCGTAGTCGTCGATCAGACGGACGTTGGCACCGGTGCCGGTGGTGACGATGCCCAGGTCATTGAAGCGACGGCCGATGCCGGCAAAGCTTTCCAATGCACGTGCAATGGCATCCGGGGCTACGCCCAGCTGCCAGCCCACCGCGGCGGCGGCCAGCGCATTGAGCACGTTGTGCGCGCCCGGCAGGGCCAGGGTCACCGGGTAGCTGCTGCCTTCGGGCAGGCGCAGGGTGAAGTGCATGCGCGGACCGTCCTGGATCACGTCTTCGGCGCGCACGTCCGCGTTGCTGCTCATGCCATAGCTCATGACATGGCGCGGCGTCTGCGCGGCCAGCGCGGCCACTTCCGGGTCATCGATGCACAGCACCGCCAGCCCGTAGAACGGCAGGCGCTGCAGGAATTCGGCGAACGCGGCCTGCACGCGGGAGAAGTCGTTGCCGTAGTTCTCCAGGTGGTCCGCATCGATATTGGTGATCACCGAGACCAGCGGGTTCAGGCGCAGGAAGCTGCCATCGCTTTCATCCGCTTCGGCCACCAGCCACTGGCCACTGCCCAGCTTGGCGTTGGCGCCGGCCGCCAGCAGCTGGCCACCGATGACGAAGGTCGGGTCCAGCCCGCCTTCGCTCAGCACGGCGGCGGTAAGGCTGGTGGTGGTGGTCTTGCCATGCGTGCCGGCCACGGCGATACCGCGGCGGAAGCGCATCAGCTCGGCCAGCATGGCCGCGCGCGGCATGATCGGAATGCGCTGGCTGCGCGCTTCCATCAGCTCGGGGTTGTCATCGCGGATCGCGCTGGAGACCACGACGCAGTCGGTGCCGAGCACGTTGGCGGCGGAATGGCCCCGCATCACGCGCGCGCCCAGCCCGGCCAGGCGACGGGTGGCGACGTTGTCGGCGTTGTCCGAGCCGGACACTTCATAGCCCAGCGTCAGCATCACTTCGGCAATGCCGCTCATGCCGGTGCCACCGATGCCGACGAAGTGCACGCGCGGGAACGCGCGGACCAGGTCGTTGGTGTCGTGCAGACGGCGGATCATGCGCGGCCTCGCGTAACGGTGTTCATTTGGATTCCTCGAGAATGATGTCGGCGATGCGCTCGGCGGCATCGACCTTGGCCAGGGCACGCGCGGCGGTTGCCATCTGCATGCGCCGGGCGGAATGTTCGGACAGATCGCGCAGCACGCCCTGCAACTGCGTGGCCAGCGTTTCATCCTGCTTCAGCAGCACGGCCGCGCCGCGCTCGACCAGATACTCCGCGTTGCGGGTCTGGTGATCGTCGACGGCCGCTGCGAACGGCACCAGCACGCTGCCCACGCCGACCGCACACAGCTCGGCCAGGGTGGACGCGCCGGATCGGCACACCACCAGATCGGCCCAGGCGAAGGCCTCGGCCATGTCGGCGATGAACGGCTCGACCTGCGCGGTGACGCCTGCGTCCTGGTAGGCCTTCAGCGCTTCGGCGTGCAGCTTTTCCCCGCTCTGGTGGCGCACCTCGATGGCCACGCCAGCACCCAGTGCAGCCAGTGCCTGCGGCACGGCCGTGTTCAATGCACGCGCGCCCTGGCTGCCGCCCAGCACCAGCAGGCGCAGCGGACCCTGGCGGTCGGCCAGGCGCTGTTCGGGCGCGGCGACGGCTGCGATCTCGGCACGCACCGGATTGCCGACGGCCTCTTCGCGCTGCACGAAGCTGCCCGGGAAGCCGGTCAACACGCGGCGCGCGAAACGCGACAGCACGCGGTTGGTCAGGCCCGGCGCCCGGTTCTGTTCGTGCACCAGCAGCGGCAGGCCATGCAGGCGCGCGGCAAGGCCGCCGGGACCGGAGGCGAAACCACCGAAGGCGATGACCGCACGCGGGTTTCGGTCGCGGATCAGGAAACCGGCCGCACGCACCGCGCGCAGCAGTCGGCCCGGCGCGGTCAGCAGCGCCAGTTTGCCCTTGCCGCGCAGGCCACTGATGGCCAGCGTGTCGATGTGGATGTCATGCTGGGGCACCAGCCGGGTTTCCATGCCGCCCTCGCTGCCCAGCCAAGTCACCGGGATGCCGCGCGCACGCAGCACCCGGGCCACGGCAAGGCCGGGGAAGATGTGACCACCGGTACCGCCGGCCATGATCATCACCGGGCGATCAGACGTGTTCAGCGCGCCGCTCATCCCATCCTCCCCAGCGTCGGTTCGATCCGCTGCTGCATGCGGCTGGTGCCACGCGGGGCACTGTCGCGCTGCGCGGATGGACGCGGCGCGGTGTCCGACATGGCGGCGGCGCTGGTCGCGTGGGTGGCATCCGACGCCGGCTCGTCAGGCTCGGCCGCGCCCATGCGCACCGCCTGGCGGCGCTCGGCGCGATCCAGCTCATACGACACGCGCAGCAGCAGGCCCATGGCCACGCAGGTCATCAGGACGCTCGAGCCGCCGGCCGAAATCAGCGGCAGGGTCAGGCCCTTGGTCGGCAGGATGCCCAGGTTCACGCCAATGGAGACGAAGCTCTGCATGCTCACCCACAGGCCGATGCCGAAGGCGATGTAGCCGGAGAAGTGGCGCTTCATTTCCACGCAGCGCATGCCGATCCAGAACGCGCGCCCGGCCAGCAGCGCATACAGCCCCACGATCAGGCAGGTACCGAGGAAGCCGAGCTCCTCGGCGGTGACCGAAAAGATGAAGTCGGTGTGCGCCTCGGGCAGGTAATAGAGCTTCTGCACCGAGTTGCCGAGGCCGACACCGGTCCATTCGCCGCGACCCACCGCCATCAGCGCGTTCGACAGCTGGTAGCCGTCGCCCTGCTGGTCGGCCCACGGGTCCCAGAACGAGGTGATGCGGCGCATGCGGTACGGCTCGATGATCGCCAGGGCGCTCATGGCCACCAGGCCGAACACGATCGGCATGGACATGCGCGGCAGGTTCACTCCGCCCAGCACCAGCATGCCTGCGGTGATGGCCAGCAGCAGGGTCGAGGAACCGAAGTCGGGCTGCAGCAACAGCAGCACCACCAGCGCACCGGCCACGCCCAGCGGCTTGAGCATCGCCGGCCAGGTCGCATTGACCTCGTCGCGGAAGCGCACCAGGTAGCTCGACAGCCACACGATGTAGAGCACCTTGACCGCTTCGACCGTCTGGAACTTGGAGAAGCCCAGGTTGATCCAGCGCCGGGCGCCATTGACGCTGCTGCCCAGGCCGGGAATGAACACCACCACCAGCAGCGCGAAGCAGCCCAGCAGCAGGACCTGGTTGTACTGCTCGATGCTCTTGAGCTCGGTGCGCATGGCAACGGCGGCCAGGGCGATACCGACCGCCAGGAAGATCAGGTGGCGGTTGAGGTAGTAGAACGGGCTGCTCATCAACGCGATCGAGCTCGACGCGACCATCACCACACCCAGCCCGGTGAGCGCGATGATCGCGCCCAGCAGCCACGTATCGAAGCGGCCTCCGATGGCTTCAAGGCGGGTTGCCTGGCGCGACAGGTCATTCATCAGCGGACCTTCAACGTGGCCAGGCCGATCAGCACCAGCACCACCGAGATGATCCAGAAGCGCACGATCACGCGCGGTTCGGGCCAGCCCTTCAGTTCGAAGTGGTGATGGATCGGCGCCATCTTGAACACGCGCTTGCCGGTCAGCTTGAACGAGGCGACCTGGATCATCACCGACAGCGTCTCAATCACGAACACGCCGCCCATGATCACCAGCACCAGTTCCTGGCGGGTGATCACCGCGATGGTGCCCAGCACCGCACCCAGCGCCAGCGCGCCGATATCGCCCATGAAGACCATGGCCGGATAGGTGTTGAACCACAGGAAGCCGAGCCCCGCACCGGCAATGGCCGCGCAGATGATCACCAGTTCGCCCGCGCCGGGAATCTGCGGAATCTGCAGGTAGTTGGAGAACACCACGTTGCCCGACGCATAGGCGAACACGCCCAGCGCACAGGCGACCAGCACGGTAGGCATGATCGCCAGCCCGTCCAGGCCGTCGGTCAGGTTGACCGCGTTGGAGAAGCCGACGATCCAGAAATAGGCGATGGCCACGAAGCTGATGCCGGCCAGCGGCAGCGCCACCGACTTGAACATCGGGATATAGAAGGTCAGCGCCGCCGGCACATCGGCCGTGTAGAACAGGAACAGACCCGCGGCCAGGCCGAAGATCGACTGCAGCAGGTACTTCCAGCGCGACTTCAGGCCGTTCGGGTCGCGGCGCACGATCTTGATCCAGTCGTCGTACCAGCCGATGGCGCCGAAGCACAGCATCACCGCCAGCACCACCCACACGTAGCGGTTGCGCAGGTCGGCCCACAGCAGCACCGACAGGGTGATGGTGAGCAGGATCAGCGAGCCGCCCATGGTCGGCGTGCCGGCCTTGGAGAAGTGGGTCTGCGGACCGTCCTTGCGGATCGGCTGGCCACCCTTGAACTGGGCCAGCTTGCGGATCATCGCCGGGCCCAGCCACAGCGACAGGAACAGCGCGGTAAGCGCGGCCAGGATGCCGCGCAGAGTCAGATAGCCGAACAGCCCGAACAGGCTCTCCAACTGCTGCAACCATCGGGCCAGTTCAAGCAACATTGGGGGTTTCCTCTCCTCGCGCCAGCAGCGCTTTTACGATCTTGTCCATGGCGCTGCCGCGCGAGCCCTTGACCAGGCAGCGCACGCCAGCATGCAGTTCCTCGGCGAGCGCGGCGGCCAGTGCGTCGTGGCTGTGGAAGTGGCGGCCACCCTCGCCGAAGGCCTGCGATGCCGCCGCGCTGAGCGTGCCCAGCGTGTACAGCCGCTTCAGGCCGGCCTCGCGTGCCCGGCGCCCGGCATGGGCGTGCAGCGCCTCGCCGTCCGGACCGAGTTCGCGCATGTCGCCCAGCACCAGCCAGCCGTCATCCTTCGATGCGGCCAGCGCATCGATGGCGGCGGCAAGCGAACCGGGGTTGGCGTTGTAGCTGTCGTCGATGAGCAGGGCGCCGTTGGGCAGCCGGTGCGCGATCTGGCGGCCGGGCACGGGTTCGGCACGTGCCAGGCCGGCGGCGATGGCATCCAGGCCGATACCGGCCGCCAGCGCCAGCGAGGCGGCGGCCAGTGCGTTGCTGATGTTGTGCCGGCCCGGCAGTGCCAGCTGGATGGCCACCGTGCCGCCGGGCGTCACCAGCGTGAACCGGCTGCCGTCGGCCGTTGGCTGGATCGCCTGGGCGGTCACGTCGGCGCTGTGGTCCAAGCCATAACGGAGCAGCCGGCTGCGCGGCGGCTGGCCGACGATGTCCTGCTCGAACCAGATGCCGAAGGCATCATCGGCATTGATCACCGCCACGCCGTCGGCCGGCAGCGCGGCGTAGATGGCACCCTTGGTGCTGGCCACGCCCTGCAGGCTGCCCATGCGCTCCAGGTGCGCCGGGGCGATGTTGTTGACCAGCGCGTACTGCGGGCGCGCGATGTCGGTCAGGTAGGCGATGTCGCCCGGCTTGCCCGCGCCCATCTCGTAGATGGCGAAGTCGGCGTCTTCCGGCGCATCGATCACCGCCAGCGGCAGCCCGATTTCGTTGTTGCGGTTGCCCGGGTTGGCGTACACGACCGTCTGCTGCTCGCGCGCCACCTGCTCCAGGATCGCCAGCAGCAGGCTCTTGACGCTGGTCTTGCCGTTGCTGCCGGTGATGGCGAACACCTGGGCGGCGCGGTCGCGCTGCATGCCGGCGGCAATGCGGCCCAACGCGTGCTCGCTGTCGGCCACCACGATCTGCGGCACCGCCACGTCGAGCAGGCGTTCGACCAGCATCGCGCTGGCCCCACGGACCACCGCATCGGCGGCGAAGTCATGGCCGTCGAACCGCTCGCCGCGCAGCGCCACGTACAGGCTGCCAGCCGCGAGGGTGCGGGTATCGTTGCTGATGGCATCGATGGCGGTGTCTTCGCCATGGATCTCGCCACCGGCCCAATGTGCGATCAGCGACAGCGGGGTGCGCTTCACGGTGCCACCTCCGCGTGCCGGGCCAACACGCGTGCGGCCACCTCGGTATCGTTGAAGGCGTGCTGCACGCCGTTGATCTCCTGATAGGGCTCATGGCCCTTGCCGGCAATCAGCACGATGTCGCCCGCGCCAGCCTGGCCGATCGCGGTGGCAATCGCCGCCGCCCGGTCGCGCTGCACGGTGACGCTGGCCGGGTGGGTCACGCCGGCCAGGATGTCGGCAACGATCGCGTCGCCGTCTTCGCCACGCGGGTTGTCGTCGGTGACGATCACCACGTTGGCCAGGCGCTCGGCAATGGCCGCCATCTGCGGGCGCTTGCCGGTATCGCGTTCGCCGCCGCAGCCGAATACGCAGACCAGGCGCCCGGCGAGATGCCCCTGCAGGCTGGTCAGCGCCTGTTCCAGCGCATCGGGCGTGTGTGCGTAATCAATGACCACGGTCGGCTGGCCCGCGTCGCCGCCGAGACGATTCATGCGCCCGGCGATCGGCTGCAGCTGCGACAGCAGCGCGGCGATCGCGGCAGGCGCGTGGTCGAGGGCGAGCAGCGTGCCGGCCACGCCCAGCAGGTTGTCCACGTTGAAGCGGCCCAGCAGCGGCGACTGCACCGGGTGGCGCACGCCGTCGACCACGAGGTCGAAGGCGAAGCCGCGCCCGTCCAGGCGCAGCGAGTCGGCCTGCAGCGTCGCCTTCTGCGCACCGCGCGAGCTGACGCCGATCTGGCGGACGCCGGGTGCCACGGTGCGCAGCAGCTCGCTGCCGAAACTGTCGTCCAGGTTCACTACCGCCGCCTTGAGACCGTCGCGGTGGAACAGCTTGGCCTTGGCCGCGCCGTACTGCGCCATGTCGCCGTGGTAGTCGAGATGGTCGCGGGTGAGGTTGGTGAACACCGCCACGTCGTAGTGCACGGCGTCCACGCGGCCCTGGTCGAGCGCGTGCGAGCTGACTTCCATCGCCACCGCCTGCGCGCCCTGGTCGCGCAGCTGCGCCAGCACCTCGTGCATCTGCAGCACCAGCGGCGTGGTGAAGCCGGTCGGCACCACGTGTCCGTACAGGCCGACGCCGAGCGTGCCGATGCTGCCACTGCGCGTGCCCAGCAGGTGCCAGGCCTGGGCCAGCAGCTGCACGGTGGAGGTCTTGCCGTTGGTGCCGGTCACGCCGACCATCGTCATCGCGCGCGAGGGATGCCCATGGAACTGATCGGCCATCGCGCCCATGCGCGTGCGCAGCCCGGGCACCGCGATGGCGTCGGCCGGGGCCGGCAGCTCGGCCGGGGCCGGCGGGTCGAACAGGATGGCACCCGCGCCGGCGGCACGGGCCTGGTCAACGAAGCCCAGGCCATGCGCGCCGAAGCCGGCGATCGCCACGAAGGCGTTGCCGGGGCGCACGGCACGGCTGTCCAGCACCAGGCCGGTGATGGACGGGTCGTGGCCCAGGGCCACATCGGGAAGCAACTGCGAAAGCAACATCGTCTGGCTCATTGCGTGCCTCCCTGCGCGGGCGGCACCGTGGCGTGCGCGCTGGGCAGCGCGGCATCGAATTCGGCGGCGGCGTCCGGGGCGACGACCGCATCGGCCGGCGGCGGGGTCGGCAGCGATGTGGCGGCATGCCCCATCTTTCCGGACTGCTGGGCGGCCAGCCAGGAATCGATGTCGTCCGGCGGCACATCCATCAGGCGCAGCGCGCCTTCCATGACGTTGTGGAATACCGGCGCAGAGACCAGGCCACCGTAGTACTTGCCTGCCTGCGGGTCGTTGATGACGATCACCGTGGCAAAGCGCGGATTGCTGGCCGGCACCACGCCGGCGAACAGCGCGTTGTAGTGGCCGCGCTCGTAGCCACCCGGGCCGGCCTTGCGTGCCGTGCCGGTCTTGCCGGCCACGTGGTAGCCCAGCACCGCCGCCTGCTTGGCGCCGCCCTGGGTGACCACCGTTTCCATCATGGCCACCACTTCCCGCGCGACCTTCTCGTCGATGATCTGGCGGCCCTCGTTGCGCTGGCCCTTGACGAAGGTCGGGGCGATCAGCTTGCCGCCGTTGCCGAGCGCCGCGTACGCGGTGGCGATCTGCAGCGGGCTGACATTCAAGCCGTAGCCATAGGACATGGTGGACTTGGACGGACCACTCCAGCGCGCCGGGCGCGGAAATACGCCCGCCGATTCCCCGGGGAATCCGCTGTGCGGGGCCACGCCGTAACCGAAGCTGTGGACGTGGTCGTAGAACACCTGGTCCGGCATCTTCGCGGCGATCTTGGCCGCGCCGATGTTCGAACTGCGCGTGATCACGCCGGTGACGTTGAGCACGCCGTTGTTCCGCGGCACGTCCTTGATCGTGTAGCGGCCCAGCGCCATGTAACCCGGGTTGGTATCGACGATGGTGTCCTTGGTCACCGCGCCGGACTGCAGGGCCGAGGCGATGGTCAGCGGCTTCATGGTCGAGCCCGGCTCGACCAGATCGGTCACCGCGCGGTTGCGTCGGCTGTCCGGCGCAGCACCGCCCACCGCGTTGGGGTTGTAGGTCGGCAGGTTGACCATGGCGAGGATCTCGCCGGTGGCCACGTCCATGATCACCATCGAACCGCCCGCAGCCTTGTTCTCGATCAGCGCGTTGCGCAGTTCCTTGAACGCCAGGAACTGGATGCGGCGGTCGATGCTGAGGGTCAGGTCCTTGCCCGGCTCGGCCGCGCGCAGCAGGTCGCTCTCGACCGTGTCGCCCTTGCGGTTGCGGATCACGCGCTTGGCGCCGGCCTTGCCGCGCAGCCATTCGTCGAAGGCCAGCTCCAGCCCTTCCTGGCCGCGGTCGTCGATGTTGGTGAAGCCGAGCACGTGCGCCATCGCCTCACCCTGCGGGTAGAAGCGGCGGAACTCGCGCTGCGAGGCCACGCCCGGAATCTTCAGCGCCACCACCCGCTCCGCCTCGTCCGGATTGATCCGGCGGCGCAGGTACATGAATTCCTTGTCGGCCTTCTGGCTCAGCTTGGAGGTCAGCTCGTCCACCGGCATGCCCAGCGCGGCGGCCAGCTCCGGGATGCGGTCTTCCGAACGCATCAGTTCCTGCGGGTTGACCCAGATCGAGGCGACCGGGGTGGACACCGCGACCGGCTCGCCGTTGCGGTCGGTGATCATGCCGCGCGAGGTGTTGATCGGCAGTTCGCGCAGGTAGCGCGCCTCGCCCTGGCGCTGGTAGAAATCGCTGTTGACCAGCTGCACGTAAGCGGCACGGCCGACCAGCGACACCGAGCACAGCCCAAGCGCCAGGCCCACCCACTTCAGGCGCTGGCGAAGGTTGAAGCTGTTGCGGGTGCGGTTGCGACCGGACTTGTTCATGGCCGTACCACCACCACGTCCGCCGCTTCGGGGAATTTCATGCCCAGCCGCTCGCGCGCCACGCGGTCCACGCGGGTGGCTTCGGCCAGGGTCGCCTGCTCCAGCTGCAGGCGGCCGAATTCGATGTTCAGTTCATCGCGGGCGCGCTCGACGCGCGACAGTTCGACGAAGGTCTGGCGGTGCCGGTGGCGCATGAACACCACACCGATCGCCGAGGCGATGGTGCAGGCCAGCAGCACGACCAGCAGCAGGCGGCTCATCCGGCCACCGCACGCTTTTCGGCCACGCGCAGCACGGCGCTGCGCGAGCGGGGATTGACGGCCAGCTCGTCGTCGTCGGCCTTGATGGCGCCGCCCACCAGGTCCAGCGTCGGCACGAACGCGGCCAGTTCGGGCAGCCGGCGGTTGGTCGGCGGGGCCTTGGCGTGGCGGTTCATGAACTGCTTGACGATGCGGTCTTCCAGCGAGTGGAAGCTGATCACCGCCAGCCGGCCACCGGGCTTGAGCCGCGCCATGGCCGCGTCCAGGCCGGCTTCAAGGTCGGCCAGCTCGCGGTTGATATGGATGCGGATGGCCTGGAAGCTGCGGGTGGCCGGGTGGATCTTGTCCTTGCCCCGCGGCATCACCGAGGCAATCAGCTCGGCCAGTTCGGCGGTGCGGGTGAACGGCAGTTTGTCGCGGCGCGCGATGATCGCCCGGGCGATGCGACGCCCCTGGCGCTCCTCGCCGTAGGTCCACAGCACATCCATGAGCTCGCGCTCTTCAACCCGATTGAGCCACTGCGCCGCGCTTTCGCCGCTGTCCGGGTCCATGCGCATGTCCAGCGGGCCGTCCTTACCGAAGCTGAAACCGCGCTCGGCCACGTCCAGCTGGGGCGAGGACACGCCCAGGTCGAACAGCACCCCGTCCAAGCCCCCGGCGGTTTCGCTCCAGTGCAGCAGGTCGGCGAAGCTGCCGCGGAAGATGGAGACGCGCGGATCCGGCGCGAAATCGCGCTCCGCCACCGCAATGGCCTCCGGATCCTTGTCCATGACCAGCAGCCGGCCTCCAGGACCGAGTTGCTCGAGCACGCCACGGGCGTGACCGCCACGACCAAACGTGCCATCGAGATACGTTCCGTTTTCGATCACCTTCAGGCCGTCCAGGACCTGCGTGTACAGAACCGGCAGGTGGCCCGCCGGCGACTGCGACACCGGAAGGTGACCGGCCTGCGCGCCACCGCGCATCCGGGCACCCCGGCTCACAACTTCAGGTCGAGCAACCCATCGCCGAGATCCTCGTCAGACAACGTCTGCTGGATCAACGCGCGATGAGCCTGCTCGCTCCACAATTCGAATTTGTCGCCCATGCCGAGCAACACCGCCTTCTTTTCAATGCCAACGGCACCACGGTGGCTGGCCGGAATACTGATGCGGCCGTTGCCATCCAGCTCCAGATGCGCGGCCGAACCGACCAGCTTCTGTTGCAGCAGGCGCACGACGCGCTGTGTGTTGGGTTTGGACATGACGTCGTCGCGGACCCGTTCCCACTCCTGCTCGGCGTACAGCCAGAGGCAGCCAGACTCGAAGGGGTTGTAGGTCAGGACCAGACGGTTGTTGCTCACACGCGCGACGAGGTCGCGATGCGCGGTGGGAACCGCCATGCGTCCTTTATCGTCAACCGTGATGGCCGTCTCGCCTTGAAACACGACGCGTGCACCTTATCCTTCGCCCGGTGAAACATTGAACCACGAAAAACCACAAAAAACCCGGTTTCCCCTCTGTTGCCCACCTTAGCAGTGCCGATTGGGTTGTCAACAACTTTGCAAGCCGGAAATCACCTTGGACATCAAGGGCTTGCAGCAATGTTTAGAGACTTGTTCAAGGCTTATCCACAAGTTGCTGTTTCGTCTCATTTTTTGAGATTGGGGCGAAGTTCAGGCCTGTGCACACCGCGTGAAAAATGGCGGCGCATTCATCGGCCGTGCCGTCGCAACCGGCCCGTTCGTGCGCAGAACCGGCACAATGCGACTCATGTGTCTGCTCGCTCTGGCCTGGAAGGCCCATCCCCGCTGGCAGTTGCTGATGGTCGGCAACCGCGATGAGTTCCACGCCCGCCCGACCGCGCCGCTGGCCGCCTGGGCGGCGCCGGACCACGGCCTGCTGGCCGGGCGCGACCTGCGCTCGGGCGGCACCTGGGCCGGCGTGGGGGCGAACGGCCGGATGGCGGTGGTCACCAACGTCCGCGACCCGACGGCGCGACAGAGCGGCCCTTCGCGGGGGGCGCTGGTGGCCGACTACCTCCGATCGGCGACGCCTGCCGAGGCTTTCGTGGATATCCTGGCCGAGGACGCGCCTGCCTTCGCGCCGTTCAACCTGCTGTTGGCGGATCGCGACAGCTGCCAGTTCCTCGGCAACCACCCGCTGCTGCGCCAGCGCCTCACGCCGGGCATCCACGGAATGTCGAACGGTCCCCTGGATGCGCCGTGGCCCAAGACGCTGGCGTTGAATGCCGCCCTGCAGGCCTGGGTGGATGCGGGGCGCGAAGATCTGGCACCACTGTGGGCCGCGCTGGCCGACGAGCGCCGTGCCGATGACGCCACCCTGCCCGACACCGGAATCGGCCTGGAGCGCGAGCGCTGGCTGTCGGCGGCCTTCATCCGCAGCCCGGACTATGGAACGCGCGCGAGCACGATCATCGCGCTGGACGCCGACGGCCAAGGCTTCATCCATGAGCGTCGCTTTGGCCCGGAAGGCGGCTGCATCGGGGATACCCGGCTGGCGGTGGGTGCGCCCACCCTGCCGACACAGGCAGCAGCCGGATCCCCGCTACCGCCCCGGTGACGCGGCGGATGTGCGAAAATGCGCGTGGCGGAGTCGGCCAGACAGTCGCGTCATCCCTTGCGGATGCCGAGGAAAGTCCGGGCTCCATAGGGCAAGGTGCCAGGTAATGCCTGGGCGGCGCGAGCCGACGGAAAGTGCAACAGAAAGATACCGCCTACGTTCCCTTCGGGGAGCCGGTAAGGGTGAAATGGTGCGGTAAGAGCGCACCGCGAGTCTGGCAACAGACCGGCACGGCAAACCCCACCTGGAGCAAGACCAAATAGGGTCCTAATGACGTGGCCCGCGTCGGGACCGGGTAGGTTGCTTGAGCGCTGTGGTGACGCAGCGCCTAGAGGAATGACTGTCCACGACAAAACCCGGCTTATCGGCCGGCTCCGCCCTTCCTTTTGCATGCTGCAAAAGGAGCCCCAGGGTTTGCTGCGCAAACCTTGGGCCCCGGGCGTTACCAGCACCCAATTCCCCGCGCCTGTCGGCGCGCCCCCTTTACTAAAGGGGGCTGTTCCTCCAGGCACGCAACGTCAATCGTATAGGGCCACGCCCTGCGTGGCTGGCGGATGCATTTGGGTCACCCCACGGTAGAGCCACGCCCTGCGTGGCTGGCGGATGCATTCGGACACCCACGGTAGAGCCACGCCCTGCGTGGCTGCGCGGGCTCAACCGCCGTACAGCGATTTTCTCGGGGCGCCGGTCAGCTCGGCCGCCAGCTTGGCGGCGGTGGACGGCGGGAGGTGTTCGCTGAGCTTGGCGTACATCCGGCGGCCGGCGGCCAGCTGCGCCTGCTCGTCGTCGGCGGCGCCCTGCACCATCACCACGAACTCGCCCTTGCGCTGGTTGTCGTCCGCTTCTACCTGCCGCAGCAGGCTGGCCAGGTCGCCATCAAGCACGGTCTCGAACAGCTTGGTCAGTTCGCGCGCCAGCACCGCCGGCCGCTCCGGGCCGAATGCGGCGACCATGTCGGCCAGGGACTCCGCAATGCGATGTGAGGATTCGTAGAACACCAGCGTGCGGGTTTCCCCCGCCAAGCCCTGCAGGCGCTCGCGCCGGCCCGAGCCCTTCGCCGGCAGGAAGCCTTCAAAGGTGAAGCGGTCGCTGGGCAGGCCGGCCACGCTCAACGCGGCGATCGCCGCGCATGCGCCCGGCACCGGGCTGACCCGGATCCCGGCTTCGCGCGCGGCCCGTACCAGCCGGTAGCCCGGGTCGCTGACCAGCGGCGTGCCGGCGTCGCTCACCAGCGCCAGCGATTCACCGGCCTTCAGCCGCGCCACGATGCGTTCGGCCAGCGCCTCTTCGTTGTGGTCATGCAGCGCCACCAGTGGCTGCTGGATGCCGAAGTGCTGCAGCAGCTGGCCGCTGCGGCGGGTGTCCTCGGCGCAGATCGCGGCCACCGAGCGCAGCACGTCCTGCGCCCGCGGCGTCAGGTCGGCCAGGTTGCCGATCGGGGTGGCAACGACATACAGCGTGGGGACAGCACTCATCGCAACGGCACTCGTGGGTCAAGGGTAGAATCGTACCGTGTACCAGAGGCTACCGGCCCCCATCGAATGGACCTGATCATGAACAAGCCCGCCGCACGGATCTCCGCCCTGTCGTTGTCGCTGCTGCTGCTCGCCGGCTGCGCCACGACCAGCCTGACCAGCGCACCGGATTCCCCGGCGCAGAGCCAGGCGCTGGCGCTGATCGACCAGGGCAAACCGCGCGACGCTGCCGTGCAGCTCGAAGCGCTGGCCAACACCCTGCGCGGCAATGCGCGCGGCGCCGCGCTGGCCGATGCGGCCTTCGCCTGGCACGAAGCAGGCGACAACGCCCGCGCGCGCAGCCTGCTCGCCCAGGTCACGCCGCGCCAGCTCACCGGCGCCAGCCTGCAGCGCTACCACCTGACCAGCGCCGAGCTGGCCCTGGCCGACAAGCAGCCGGCGCAGGCCCTGGCGTTCCTGAAGGAATCCTCCGACACCGTGGCCGCCCCGCTGCGTACGCGCTGGCAGCTGGCCCGCGCCAACGCATTGCAGGCCAGCGGTGACGCCATCGGCGCAGCCACCGAGCGTGCCCGCGCGCATGCGTCGCTGACCGGGCCGGCGCGCGCCGAGAACCAGCAGGCCATCGCCGGCCTGCTCGGCACGCTCGATGACGCGACGCTGCGCACGCGCGCCGCCGCGCTGCCGGCCAACGAGCCGCTGTACAACTTCGCAGGCCGCGCCCTCATCGCGCGCGGCCTGCCACTGCCGCGCCCGTTCGACCGCGACGGCGTGGCCCAGTTCGATACGAGCAAGCGCCCGCCGGCCATGAGCGATGGCTACCGCCCGCCGGTGAAGATGGCCGTGCTGCTGCCGCTCAGCGGCCGCCTTGCCACCGCCGCGCAGCCGGTGCGCGACGGCCTGCTCAGCGGCTACTACGGCGAGAACCGTCGTCGTCCCGACATCCAGTTCATCGATACCGCCGGCACCGCCGCCGGTGCGGTGGCCGCCTATGACAAGGCCGTTGGCGCCGGTGCGGACTTCATCGTCGGGCCGCTGGGCCGCGACGAGGTGGATGCGGTGTTCGGCCGCACCGAGCTGCCGGTGCCGGTGCTTGCACTGAACCGCGGCAAGAGCAGCCCGCCCGCAGGCAGCGCCGGTTTCTCGCTGGCGCCGGAAGACGACGGCATCATCGCCGCCGAATTCCTGCGCAGCCGCGAGCGCACCAAGGTGCTGGTGATCCACAGCAATGACGAGAACGGCCGTCGTACCGCGGCCGCCTTCCGCGAACGCTTCACCCAGCGCGGCGGCCAGGTACTGGCCACCGTCGGTGTGGGCGAGACGGTGGGCGACATCGGCGCGCAGGTCCGCGCGGCCGGTGCGGTGGACGGCGTGCTGCTGGCGGTGAAGGCGCCGCAGGCACGTGCGCTGGCCCCACAGCTGGCGCTGGCGGGTGCCGGTGGTGCAACGCGCGTCGGCACCTCGCAGCTCACGCTGGGCACCGGCAAGGCCGAGGAAGACGTGGCGCTGGACGGCATCGTGTATCCGAATGAAGCCTGGAACGTGCGGGGCGTGGCGGGCCTGCCGTCGGCCGCGACCGCCGGCCAGCTCCTGCCCACCGCGCGCGGCGCGGCCGGTCGCCTGTTCGCGTTCGGGTTCGACGCCTGGAAGATCAGCGCCTACCTGGACAAGGTCGCCACCGAAGGCGGCCTGGCCGGTGCCACCGGCACCCTGTTCCTGGACAGCAACGGCAACGTGCTGCGGGTACCGGCCTGGTCGACCTTCAGTGGCGGCCGTCCGATGCCGATCGCCAGCAGCAACTGAGTGCCGTGCCCACCGAACGGGCACAGCGCGGCGCGGCGGTGGAAACCGCCGCACTGGCGCACCTGCGCACGGCCGGGCTGAGTCCGCTCGCACGGAACGTGCGTTACAAGGGCGGTGAACTGGACCTGGTGATGCGCGACGGCGACACCGTCGTATTCGTCGAAGTGCGCTACCGGGCCGATGCCCGCTTCGGCGGTGGTGCGGCCTCGGTCGACCTGCGCAAGCGGCGCAAGCTGGTGCTGGCCGCGCGGCTCTTCCTGCAGGCGCATCCCGCCTTGGCGCAGCAGCCGTGTCGCTTCGATGTGGTCGAAGGGAGTGGCGAGCCGCTGCACTTGAACTGGCTGCGTGACGCGTTTCGTCTGGAGGAGTGTTGATGCCCAGTATTTTCACCCATGCCGCCATTCCGCTGGCGCTGTGGTGCGCGTCCGACCGCGGGCGCATCTCCGGCCCACTGCTGGGTGCCGGCGTGGTCGCGGCGATGCTGCCCGATGCCGATGTGCTGGCGTTCGCACTGCACATTCCCTACGCCGACAGCTTCGGCCATCGCGGCGCCAGCCATTCCATCCTGTTCGCAGCCGTGCTCGCCCTGCTGGCTGCACCGCTGCATACGCGCCTGCGTGCCAGCGCGGTACAGGCCGCCGCGTTCGTCGGGCTCTCCGCGCTGTCGCACCCGCTGCTGGATGCAATGACCTCCGGCGGCCTCGGCGTCGCGCTGTGGTGGCCGTGGAGCGGCGAGCGCCTGTTCGGGCCTTGGCGCCCCATTCGCGTCTCGCCCTTTGCCGGCCAGTTCTTCAGCGCGCGCGGTCTGGCCACCGTCGTCTCTGAACTGCGTTGGGTGTGGCTGCCGCTGGCCGCCGCCGTGATCGGCTGGCGGCTGATCCAACGTGCGCCCACGCAACCCCGGACCCCTGCATGACCCCCACTGCCCTTCCCGCCGCGTTCGCCGCCACCCTGCATGCGTTGCTGGGCGACGACGGCTGGCGCACCGACGACGCCGCGCTGGCCGCGCACGCACAGGACAACTCCTGGCGGCATGCGCTGCCGGACGGCGTGGCACTGCCGCGCGACCGCGACCAGGTGGTGCAGATCGTGCGCGCCTGCCGCGCCCACGGCGTACCGGTGGTCGCCCGCGGTGCCGGCACCGGCACGACCGGCGCGGCGGTACCGGTGAACGGCAGCATCGTGCTTTCATTCGCCCGCATGAACCGCATCGTCGAGATCCAGGCCGGCAACCGCTGCGCGGTGGTCGAGCCGGGCGTGCTCAATGGCGACCTGCAGCAGGCACTGATGCCGCACGGGCTGTTCTGGGCACCGGACCCGTCCAGCGCGGACATCTGCAGCATCGGCGGCAACCTGGCCTGCAATGCCGGCGGCCCGCGCGCGGTGAAGTACGGCACCAGCCGCGACAACGTGCTCGGCCTGGTGGCGGTCACCGGCGCCGGCGAGCTGATCCAGTGCGGCGGCGCGTACACCAAGGACGCCACCGGCTACGACCTGACCCATCTGCTGGTGGGCAGCGAAGGCACCCTTGCGCTGATCGTGGAAGCCACGCTCAAGCTCACGCCCCTGCCGGTGGCCCAGGCCGGGTTGCGCGTGCTGTACCGCGACGCGAACGCCGCCGCCGCCGCGGTGTCGCGCCTGATGGCGCAGCCGGTGGTGCCCACGCGCCTGGAATTCATGGACGCGCGCAGCCTGGAGCTGCTGCGCCGCAATGGCGCCGACGTGCCCGAGGCCGGCGCGATGCTGCTGGTCGAGGCAGACGGCGACCACGACACCCTGCCCTACCTGCTGCAGGCACTGGCCAACGCCGCCGAAGGCGATGGCCTGCTCGCGCTGGACGTGGCCATGGAGGGCAGCGCCCGCGAGAAACTGTGGGCCGCGCGCAAAGCGCTGTCGCCGGCGCTGCGCAGCATCGCGCCGGGCAAGATCAATGAAGACGTGGTGGTGCCGGTGTCGCGCATCCCCGACCTGGTGGCCGGCGTGCAGGCGTTGGCGCAGGAGCACGCGCTGACCATCGTCACCTTCGGTCATGCCGGCAACGGCAACCTGCACGTCAACATCCTGTACCACCCCGACGATGCGGATGAGAATGCGCGCGCACATACCGCGCTGCCGAAGATCTTCGCGTTGACCCTCGCACTGGGCGGCACACTGTCGGGCGAACACGGCATTGGGCTGGCCAAGCGCGACTTCATGGCCCAGGCGTTCACGCCGGCCACGTTGGCGGCGATGCGTGCCATCAAGCACGCGCTGGATCCGGACGGCATCCTCAACCCGGGCAAGGTGTTGCCACCGGTGTGACCCGTCTTAGAGCTCGGTGAAGTGCTCGTAGCCGCGTGGGCCGTCGTCGTCGCTGCCATGGGCGATGCCGGTGCCCGTCGTGATCGTGCCGATGCGGGTGAGCGGCAGCGACAGCCGCGCCGACACCGCGTCGATGCCCGGACGCTGCGCCGGTGCCGCGGTAAAGCAGAGTTCGTAGTCGTCCCCACCACGCAGCGCCGCGTCACGGGCCTGGGCGGCGCCGACGCGTGCACGTGCGGCGGCGGACACCGGCAGGCGTTCGGGATCGATGCGGGCCCCCACGCCACTGCGGTCGCAGATGTGGCCGAGGTCGGCGAGCAGGCCATCGGAAACGTCGACCGCGGCATGCGCCACGCCCAGCAGCGCGCGCCCCAGGGCGACCCGCGGCGTGGGACGCACCAGGCGCAGGCGGAGGTAGTCGACCTGTGCGTCGTCGGCAGCCTCACGCACGTCCAGGGTGCCGCCCTGCCAGGCGCGCAGCGCGATGGCGGCGTCGCCGAGCGTGCCGCTCACCCAGATGTCGTCGCCAACGCGCGCCGCATCCCGGCGAAGCGCGGTGCCGGGCACCAGCTGCCCCATGGCGGTCACCGACAGCGACAGGGGGCCGCGCGTGGTATCGCCACCGATCAGCACGATGCCGTGTTCATCAGCGAGTGCGAAGAAACCGTCGGCGAACGCATCGATCCAGTCGGCGTCCGCATCGGGCAGTGACAGCGCCAGCGTGCACCAGTCCGGCCGCGCGCCCATGGAGGCCAGGTCGGAAAGATTGACCGCCAGCGTCTTCCAGCCGATGTCGTACGCCGCGGTCTCGGCCGGGAAGTGCACGCCGCTGTTGAGCGTATCGGCGGTCACCACCAGCTGCTCGCCGGCCCGCGGCTGCAGCAGCGCCGCATCGTCGCCGATTCCCAGCACCACGTCGGCACGCGCACGGGTGCGCGTGCGGATGCGGTCGATCAGGGAAAATTCGGCGAGGGACACGGGGTCAGCCCCCGTTTTCGACCTTGCGCCATTCGACGGCCGCACGGTCCAGCACGCCATTCACATAGGTGTGGCCGTGCTCGGAACCGAAGCGCTTGGCCGATTCGATGGCCTCGTTGATCACCACCCGGTACGGCACGTCCAGGCGGAAGCGCATTTCGAAGGCGGCCACGCGCAGCGCAGCGCGTTCGATCGCGTCCACTTCTTCAATGCCGCGGTCCAGGTACGGGTCCAGCGCTTCGTCCAGGTCCTTGCGGTTGTCGAGCACGCCGTGCACCAGCGCCTCGAAATACGCCAGGTCGGCGATCTCGCGGGCTTGCTCGTGCGCGAACTGGGCGACGACGGTCTGTGCGTTGCCGCCGGAGATCTGCCAGGCATAGATCGCCTGCAGGGCACGACGGCGCGCGCGCGAACGCAGCACCGGATCGACGCCATCGCGGCGGACGGGTTTACCGGAGGGCTTGCCCGGGTTCGACTTGTTCATGGCAGCTGCTCCAGAAGATTGACCATTTCCAACGCCGTCAGTGCGGCTTCCTCACCCTTGTTGCCATGGCTGCCACCGGCGCGCGCCTCGGCATCCTCGGCGCGCTCGACCGCCAGCACGCCATTGAGCACCGGCACGCCGAAGTCCAGCTGCACGCGCATCAGGCCTTCGGCACAGCCGTCGGCGACGTGCTCGTAATGGCGGGTGTCGCCACGGATCACGCAGCCCAGGGCGATGATGGCGGCATGTTCATGCGCGGCGGCCAGGCGGGCGGCCACCAGCGGCAGTTCCCACGCGCCGGGCACGCGGATCACGTCGATGGCGGATTCGTCGATGCCGTTGCCGGCCAGGCTCTGGCGCGCGCCGGCCACCAGCACGTCGGTGATACGGGCGTTCCAGCGGCTGGCGAGAATGGCGAAACGGGCCTGTTCCGGTGTCCGGAGATCGCCTTCGTAGTGGCTCATGGTCGGCAGGTTATTCAATAAAGAGGGACATTCTACCGTACCGCCAAGACCTGCTTGGCGGCATGGGGCGACGCGAAGCCGGTAGAGCCAGGCCCCGCCTGGCTGCGCGGGCGATCCGGGACCTCGCAGCCACGCAGGGCGTGGCTCTACGTCGGCTGGATCACGACCTCGCAGCCACGCAGGGCGTGGCTCTACGTCGGTTGGATCACGACCTCGCAGCCACGCAGGGCGTGGCTCTACGTCGGTTGGATCACGACCTCGCAGCCACGCAGGGCGTGGCTCTACCGCCCGGTCAGGGCGTTATGGTCTCCACGACCTCCAGGCCATACCCGGCCAGGCCGATCTGGCGGCGCGGGGTGCCCAGCACGCGCAGCTTGCCCAGACCCAGGTCGGAGAGGATCTGCGCGCCGGCGCCGTTGCGGCGCCACTGGCTTACGTCCTTGTCCTTGCCCGGGGTCACCGGCTGCGGCTGCTGGCGCAGGCGGGCCAGCAGGCTGTTGGTGTCGCGCGGGGCCGAGAGCACCACCATCACGCCGCGCCCGGCCGCGGCGATCGCGCGCAGGGCATCGGTGGAGGCCACCCCGAAATCATCGCGGCGCCAATGCAGCAGGTCGGCCAGCGGGTTTTCCACCTGCACCCGCACCAGGGTCGGCTCGGCATCGACCGGGCCACGGACCAGGGCGAAATGCAGGTCGTGGGCGATCCGGTCGCGGTAGGTCACCAGCTTGAACGGGCCGAACTCGGTATCGATCTCGCGCTCGTCCACGCGTTCGACGGTCTTCTCGGTCGCCAGGCGATAGGCGATCAGGTCGGCGATGGAGCCGATCTTCAGCCCGTGCTCGCGGGCGAACACCTCCAGCTCCGGGCGACGCGCCATGCTGCCGTCCGGGTTGAGGATCTCCACCAGCACGCCGGCCGGTTCCAGCCCGGCCAGCATGGCCAGGTCCACGCCGGCTTCGGTGTGGCCGGCGCGGGTCAGCACGCCGCCCGGCTGGGCGATCAGCGGGAAGATGTGGCCCGGCTGGTGCAGGTCGGCCGGCTTGGCGTCCGGCTTCACTGCGGTGCGGATGGTGTGGGCGCGGTCGTAGGCCGAGATGCCGGTGGTGACGCCTTCGGCGGCCTCGATGCTCACCGTGAAGTTGGTCTGGAACTGCGCGGTATTGGCCTGGACCATCGGCGCCAGGCCCAGGTCGGCGGCGCGCTCGCGGGTCAGCGGCAGGCACACCAGGCCGCGGCCGTGGGTGACCATGAAGTTGATGTCCGACGGCTTGACCAGCTCGGCGGCCATGATCAGGTCGCCTTCGTTCTCGCGGTCTTCGTCGTCGACGATGACCACCATGCGGCCAAGGCGGATGTCCTCGAGGATCTCGGGGATGGGGGCGAAGTTCATGCGGCCTCTCCCTGTGCGTGCCCATGCGGGGCCGGCACGCTGATCAAGCGCTCCACGTAGCGGGCGACCAGGTCGATCTCCAGATTGACCGCACTGCCCACGCCGGTCGCCGCGAAGGCGGTATTGGCGACGGTATGCGGGATCAGCGCGACCTCGAAGCCGGCGTCGTCCACGTCGTTGACGGTCAGGCTGACCCCGTCCACGCAGATCGAGCCCTTCCTGGCGATGTAGCGCAGCAGCGCGGCCGGTGCGGCGAAGCGCCAGCGCTGGGCACGCGCGTCGTCATGGATGGACACCACCGTGCCCAGGCCATCGACATGGCCGCTGACCAGGTGGCCGCCGAGGCGGTCGGTCGGGCGCATGGCGCGTTCAAGATTGATCACGGCGCCATCGGCCAGCTGACCCAGCGTGGTCAGGCCGAGCGTTTCCGTGGAGGCATCGGCCTGGAAGGTCGTCGCGTCGAACGCGATCACGGTCAGGCACACGCCGTTGATGGCGATGCTCTCGCCAAGCTGCACCGCGTCGAACGGCAGGCTGCCGACGTGGAAGGTGAAGCGGACATCGCCGCCCAAGGGTACGCGTGCGGCCACATGGCCGACGCCTTCGATGATTCCAGTAAACAAGGAACGTTCTCCGCGAAAAGTGAGCGAAAAACGCCGCAAGGCAAACAGGCGGGCGCAGGGCCGGTAAAGGCCCTGTGGCACCGTCTTCTTTCATCCGGACTATACCGTCGGCTCCGGCATCGGACCGGATCTGCTGACCTTCCGGCCAGGCCGGAAGCGCTCGCGGGCTCGTGCTTGCGCACCTACCGCCGGTGGGGAATCGCACCCCGCCCTGAAGACGTTTGTGTACCGGCGAACCGGCGCGGCCATTGTAGCAGTGCTGGCTGAGCGCTGGCTTTCTGTGAATAATTTGTTAAAATGCGCGCCGCGTGGCGATGACCGCCGCCCTGCCGCCCATGACGGGCTGGCTGAAATGGACCTCACACAACAAGGAACCTGCATGCGCAAGATCTTCCTGGCCGCCGCCCTGCTGGCTGCCGCCCCGCTTTCCGCCGTCGCTGCCGAAAGCATGAGCTACACCTATGTCGAAGGCGGCTGGACCCAGCAGCAGATCAGCGTTCCGGGCAGCAACCCGAAGCTGGACGGCGGCTACCTCCGCGGTTCGTTCGCCATTGCCGACCAGGTCAACGTGTTTGGCGGCTACAGCACCACTTCCAAGACGTACCATCTGGAAGACAGCGTCGGCGAATACCGCGCCAAGAACACGATCGACCAGCCGGAGCTGGGCATCGGCTACCACATGCCGATGACCGACCGCGTGGACTTCACGGCGGATATCGCCTGGATGCGCATCAACAACGAAGTAAAGTTCGATGACGGTGTGACCAGCGAAACCGACAAGTTCCACACCAACGCCGGCCGTGCCGCGCTGGGTGTGCGTGGCAAGCCGTCGCGCAGCACCGAGGCGTGGCTCAAGGCCGGCTACATTGACGGCAGCGACATGGACGGCGTGTGGATCGGCACCCTCGGTGGCCAGGTCAGCTTCACCCGCAACTGGGGCGTGGTCGGCGAAGTGCAGTACTACGACGACGTGACCCAGTACTCGGTCGGCGTGCGCGCCAGCTTCTAAGTTACTGATCGGGCAGCGCTAACCCGCGCCATGATCGACGGGCCCCGCAAGGGGCCCGTTTTTTTGCCCCGGCGTTGGCCACCTATCCCTTTCCGTAATTCGATCAAATGCACGATCCATGCGGGAAGCGAGGTGTGAACGGCTGCCCCCTTCCGGTGTGAAGGCGCAAGGTAAGGTGGCTCGCAACCCTACGCAGAAAACGTATACTTATGCACGCCGTGTTCGTGGAGATGCCCGCTTTTTCGCGCCACCGTGCCGCCTACCTCGACAACGACGGGTTCTGCGCGCTTCAGCAGTTCCTGCTGCGGGCTCCGGAGGCCGGTGACGTGATCATGGGCACGGGCGGTCTCCGCAAGCTGCGTTTTTCCGACGACCGCAGGCAGCGTGGCAAGCGGGGCGGACTACGGGTGATCTACTTCCACTGGCTGGCGGGTTCGCAGTTCTGGCTGTTCACCCTCTACGGCAAGGGCGTCCAGGACGATCTGGACGCGACGCAGAAAAGACTGCTGAAACGAATGCTTCAAGCCGAACTTCTGGCGAGGATCACATGATGAAACGCGACATATTTGCCGAGCTTGTCGAGGGGCTGCATGCATTGGAGGATGAGCGCTCGGGCAAGGTCACGCTGCGCACCCACAAGGCGCGACTGAAGCCGTTGCCGCCGCTGCATGCGGGTGAGTTGGTCGCCATCCGTGAACAGCTGAACATGTCACGGCCGGTGTTTGCCATGTACCTGCGTACCAATGCACGCACGCTTGAGAACTGGGAGCAGGGCCGCGCGCGTCCCAACGCGCAGGCATCGACCCTCATTCGACTGGTGCAGCAGTTTCCACAGACAGTACGCCACCTGGAAGCGCTGCAACCGGTCGCAGCATCCTGACGTCTCCACGTCACGCGTAGTGCCACGCCCTGCGTGGCAGAACCTTCACACGCGCAACAGCAGCCGCAGGTCCGCACCGACCTGGCGTTGATCGACCACGCGCAGGCGATGCTGCTGGTCCATGGCATGAATGCCCAGGCCGGCGAGCAGCGGCCTGCCGTGCTCGCCCAGCAGGGTGGGTGCCTGGTAGAGCAGCAGCTCGTCGACCCAGCCACCTGCAAGCAATGCACCCGACAGCGTGGCGCCGGCTTCGGTATGTACTTCGTTGATGCCGCGCTCGGCCAGCAGTGCCAGCACCGCACCCAGGTCCAGCCGTCCGTCGTGCGCCGGCACGCTGGCGAATTCGGCGTCGGCCGCGTCCGGCGGGCTCACCGCCGCATCGTGCAGATACAGCGTAGGCGCCCCGCCCTCCCGCACGCGTGCGCATTCCAACGAACGCAGCCGTGAATCGAGCACCACGCGCAGCGGCGGCAGCACGTCGGTGTCGGCCAGGCGCACGGTCAGCATCGGGTCGTCGGCCAGCACGGTGTCGGCCCCGGTCAGAATCGCGCCGGCGCGTGCGCGCCACTGCTGCACGTCCGCGCGGGCCGCATCGCCGGTGATCCACTTGGAGCTGCCGTCGGCCATGGCCGTGCGGCCGTCCAGACTGGCAGCCAGTTTGACCCGCAGCCACGGCCGGTCCCGCTCGATCCGCGACAGGAAGCCGTGGTTGAGCTCGCGCGCCTGCGCGGCCATCAATCCTTCCGCAACCTCGATACCCGCCTCGCGCAGCAGCACGAAGCCGCCGCCGTCGACCTTGGGGAACGGGTCGCGCATGGCCGCCACCACGCGGCTGACGCCGGCCTCGATCAGCGCCAACGCGCACGGCGGCGTGCGCCCGTGGTGCGCGCAGGGTTCCAGGGTGACGTAGGCGGTGGCGCCACGCGCATCGGCGCCGGCCTGGCGCAGCGCGAACACCTCGGCATGCGGACCACCGGTGCGCTGGTGCCATCCCTCGCCCACGATCCGCTCGCCGTGCGCGATCACGCAGCCCACCATGGGGTTCGGCCGCGCGGTGAAGCGGGCACGTTCGGCCAGGCGCAGCGCGCGCGCCATGTGCAGGTGGTCAAGCGTAGAGAAGTTCATGGCGGCAATGGTAACGCCCTACCCTCGACTGGGTAGAGCGGACTGTTAGTCCGCTACCGTTGGCGGCGTGCACGGGTCATTCGGAGATCGGACAGCGGACAGCGGACAGCGGACTAACAGTCCGCTCTACCAGTCCGCTCTACGGCTGACTTTTTTTCTTCTTGGTCAACGCAATCACATCGCCCAGCAGCTGCAGCTGTTCGGTGCTGGAGGGCAATTCGCGCTCCAGCTTCTCGATCTCCTCGCGGAAATCGGCCACGTCCTCGAAGCTGCGGTATACCGATGCAAACCGCACATAGGCCACGTGATCCAGCTTGCGCAGTTCATTCATCACGAACTCGCCCACCTTGATCGACGGGATTTCGCGCTCGCCGCACATGCGCAGCTGCTGCATCACCGCGCGCACCGCCAGTTCGATCTTGTCTTCCGGCACCGGACGCTTCTGCAGCGCGCGGTCGAAACCGACGCGCAGCTTGCGCGCGTCGAAGCCCTCGCGGCTGCCATCGCTCTTCACGATCGCCGGCAGCTTCAGTTCGATGGTTTCCAGCGTGCTGAAACGTTCGTTGCAGGCCTCGCACTCGCGCCGACGACGGATCGTCGCACCGTCTTCGGAGACGCGCGAGTCGATCACCCGGGTATCGGCATGCTGGCAGAACGGACAGTACATGGAACGCCTTGCATCAAAAAAAACGTCATGCCGTGGTCACGGCAGCGTCGCAACGGTACCTGAGAAGACGCGGGGCGGCAAATGGCCGTCGGCGTCAGCCGCGCGGCGGACGCGACCAGCGCATCCACACCAGCTGCGCGCTGGGAACCAGCAGCAGCGGTCCGGCGACCAGGTAACCGAGATCCTTCCAGCCGCCCTCGCCCACCAGACGTACCACAAGCCCCATCACCACCAGTGCCCCGACGGTGCCCAGCGCGATGCAGATCCAGCCCAACGGTCCGCTCTGGCGCAGCCCGTCCCGGCCGCGGCGAAGATACACGCTGCTCAACCAGAGCCAGCCCAGCAGGCCGACGATGCCCGACAGGCCCCACGCGAGCAGCGCCATGCCCTCGATGCCGCCCATGTAGTTGTTGCGGGAGAAGAAGACCAGCACGGCCAGCACCGACAGGGTGCCCCCGGCCACCAGCGTGGGCAGGCCCAGCAGCACGGCCTGTGCGGCGTAAAGGCGGCGTTGGGCAATGTCATCCATGCAGCAGTCTCCCTGTGTCGACACGCCGTCCCCGGCCGGGCCGGGGACGGCGGCGGCTTACCTCACCCGTAGACCGGGTACTTGCGGCACTGTGCGCTGACCGCATCGCGCACGCGGGCGATCACGGCCTCGTCTGCTGGCGCGTCCAGTACATCGGCGATCCAGTTGGCCAGGTCCACGCAGTCCTGTTCCACGTAACCGCGGGTGGTCACCGCCGGGGTGCCCAGGCGCAGGCCCGAGGTCACGAACGGCGAGCGCGGGTCGTTGGGCACCGAGTTCTTGTTGACGGTGATGTGCGCCTTGCCCAGCGCGGCTTCCGCGTCCTTGCCGGACACGTCCTTGCCGATCATGTCGACCAGCATCAGGTGGTTCTGGGTGCCGCCGGACACGATCTTGTAGCCGCGCGCGATCAGCGTATTCGCCATCGCCTGGGCGTTCTTCACCACCTGCTCCTGGTAGGCCTTGAAGCCCGGCTCCAGTGCTTCCTTGAAGGCCACGGCCTTGCCGGCGATGACGTGCATCAGCGGACCGCCCTGGATGCCCGGGAACACGATGGACTGCAGCTTCTTCTGCAGTTCTTCGCTGGCGCCCTTGGCGATGATGATGCCGCCACGCGGACCGCGCAGGGTCTTGTGGGTGGTCGAGGTGACCACGTGGGCGTGCGGCAGCGGGCTCGGGTAGACGCCGGCGGCGACCAGACCGGCCACGTGCGCCATGTCGACGAACAGGTAGGCACCGACCTTGTCGGCGATGGCGCGGAAGCGCGCCCAGTCCACCACCTGCGAGTATGCCGAGAAGCCTGCCACGACCATCTTCGGCGTGTGCTCCAGGGCCAGGCGCTCGACCTCGTCATAGTCGATCAGGCCCTGCTCGTTCACCCCGTACTGCACGGCGTTGAACAGCTTGCCCGAGGCATTGACCTTGGCGCCGTGGGTCAGGTGGCCGCCGTGGGCCAGGCTCATGCCCAGGATGGTGTCACCCGGCTGCAGCAGCGCGAAATAGACGGCCTGGTTGGCCTGCGAACCGCTGTGCGGCTGCACGTTGGCGTAGTCGGCGTCGAACAGCTGCTTGAGGCGGTCGATGGCCAGCTGCTCGGCGATGTCCACGTATTCGCAGCCGCCGTAGTAGCGCTTGCCCGGGTAGCCTTCGGCGTACTTGTTGGTCAGCTGGCTGCCCTGGGCTTCCATCACCGCCGGGCTGGTGTAGTTCTCGCTGGCGATCAGCTCGACGTGGTCTTCCTGGCGCTGGGTTTCGGCGGCGATGGCCTTGGCCAGTTCGGGATCGTAGGTTTCGATGCGGACGTCACGCGGGAACATCGCTTACTCCAGGGCAGGGGTGAGGGGGGGAACGGCAGCCTTTCATTGTAAGGCCCACAACCGGGGCCTGGCCCGTGCCGGAGGCTGGGCCGACCCCGATGATGCGAAATCCGCCAACAATCTGAATTGGGACGCCGTTCCTTGAATTGTTCAGATTTTGTGATTTTTGACCCTAAAGACGTTCAGCCAGCGGCCGTTATTCCCACCTCAGGGAATCGTCTTTCATTCAAACAGGGGTTGGCTGTGAATCATGTGTATCGCGTGGTCTTCAATCACGCGCTGAAGTGCATGCAGGTTGTGTCCGAACTCGCCTGCGGCGGCCGTGCCGCCTCGTCCACCGCCGTGCGCCGCGCGCCGCAGCTGGCCGCCCTTTCCACCGCCATCGCGCTGGGCTGCATCGCACCGGTCGCGTTCGCAGCCGATGCCAACTGGAATGAATGGCGCGGCACGGTCGACACCGACTGGGCCAAGCCCGGCAACTGGCAGCTGGGCGAGCCCAGCGCCGCCGACCCGCTGGCCCGGGCGACCTACATCGACAGCAACCGCACCGCCGTCGTTACCGGCACGGGCGAAGGCACCAATCACATCCATGTGGGTGACACCGGGATCGGCACGTTGGTGATCCAGGGCGGCGGGCAGCTGACCTCGGCCACCATCTTCATGGGCACCGGCGAAGTCATCGGCACCCGCGGCACGGCCGACGGCCGCGCCACCATCAGCGGTGCCGGTTCGACCTGGACCTCGCTGGGGACCATTGGCGTCGGGCATTGGGGCAAGGGCCTGGTCGATATCGACGACGGCGGCACACTGGCGATCGGCAGCGACGCGTACATCGCCTCCGGACTTGGGGCGGTCGGCGTGGTCAACGTCACCGGCGCCACCTCCTCATTCACCGCCGGAGCCACCCTGCTGCTGGGCGCGGGCGGCAATGGCACCGTGAACGTGACCGATGGCGCGAAGGTGACGGCACAGTTCTCCCGGGTCGGCGTCAACGCAGGCAGCGTGGGCCTGATGTCCGTGAGCGACGGTGCCAGCTGGACCACCTCGCGCGACATTCGCATCGGCGACGGCGGCACCGGCACGGCCCGCCTGTCGGGCGGCGCCACCGCCACGGCGGGCACAGGCCTGTACGTAGGCTCGGCCGCCACCGGCGTGGGTACACTGGACATCAGCAACACCGGCTCCCGCCTGGATGCAGGTGCTGCCCAGATGGTGTTCGGCGACCTTGGCCGCGCCACGGTCACGGTGTCCGATGGCGGGCGTCTGGTCGGCGGCGAAGCGTGGCTGGGCAACCGTGTCGGCGGCAACGGCGCGGTCGAGGTTACCGGCGCGAACAGCGTCTGGCAGAGCACGATCCTGAAGGTGGGCACCAACGGTACCGGCAGCTTCCTGGTCGACGATGGCGCCAACGCGCTGGTCAACGGCTCGGTCGACCTGGCCATGACCGGCACCAGCCGCGGCACGATCACCGTCGGCCAGAACGCGACCTTCGCGGTGGGCGACAGCGGCAGCAGCCAGGCCGCCATCACCGCCGGCACCGGCCAAGGCCTGTTCGAACTGGCCGGCGGCACCCTGCGTGCCAACACCTGGCTCAACCTGGACAGCGCCGTGCTGGTCTCGGCCGACTCCACCGTGGAGGTGGCCAGCAACCTGATGGCCTCCCGCGCCTTCAGCGGCACCGGCCAGCTGCGCAAGACCGGCACCGGCACGCTGATGCTGGGCGCCGACAGCACCTGGAGCGGTGGTCTGCAGGTCGACCAGGGCACGCTGTCGGTGGGCAGCAGCAAGGCACTGGGCACCGGCACCCTGAGCATGGCCGACGGCACCTCGCTGGGCCTGGGCAGCCCCATCACGCTCGACAACGACATCGCGCTCAACGGCGACGTCGGCGTCTGGGTGGCTCCGGGCAACAGCGTCACCCTGGCGGGCGGCGTGCGTGATGCGAGCGGCGACAGCCTGCTGGTGAAGAATGACAGCGGTACGCTGGTCCTGGGCGGCAACGCCTACACCGGCGACACCCGCATCGACGGCGGCACCCTGCTTGCCACCGGCAATGCGCTGCCGACCGGCGACATCGAGATCGGCAGCGGCGGCACGTTTGCCATCGACACCACCCGCGTGCTGCAGTACGACGGCCAGTTCAGCGGCAGCGGCACCCTTCGCCAGGGCCGCCACTTCCTGACCCTGACCGGCGACAGCAGTGCCTTCACCGGTACCACGGTCGTCAACGGCGGCATGCTGGAGGTGGCCGGTGCGCTGGGCGGTGACATCCAGATGACCAACAACGCCCTGCTGGCCGGCATGGGCAGCGTGGGCAACGTGGAACTGCTGAGCGGCAGCGTGCTGTCCCCCGGTGCCCGCATGAGCGGCGGCATCGGCCGGTTGTCGGTGGGTGGCGACCTGCGCTTCGATTCAAGCGCGACCTTCCAGGTGGACATTGCCGCCAATGGCAGCAGCGACTTCGTCGGCGTAGGCGGCAAGGCGTTCCTCGGCAATGCCGGCACGGTCGCCGTCGCCGCTGCAGGCAACTGGGCGTTGTCCACCCGCTACACCCTGATCTCCGCCGGTGCCGGCGTAGACGGCGCCTTCGCCGGGGTCAGCAGCAACTTCGCCTTCCTCGACCCCAGCCTCAGCTACGACGCCAACAACGTGTACCTGACCATGACCCGCAACGACGTGTCGATGCCGGACGTGGAAGTGGCGTTCCCGGACGTGGTGGTCAATACCAACCAGCAGCAGGTCGCTGGCGCGGTGGAAGCACTGGGCGAAGGCAATGCGGTGTACGACGCCGTGGTGCGGCTGGCCGTGCCGGAAGTGGTGCCGGCCTTCGACAGCCTGTCCGGTGAAGTGCATGCCGCCACCCGTGGCGCGCTGCTGCAGAACCGTTTCCTGCACGACGGCATCGACCGTCACCTGGACGGCCGCGCGCTCAGTGGCGCTGTCGCCCCGGGCGTCAACCTGTGGCTGGCGGGGAGTGGTGGGCAGCTGCGCACCGACGCCACCGCCGAAAACGCCGCCTCGCGCGTGCAGCAGCACGGCCTCATGGCCGGTGCCGGCTGGCAGGTCGGTGAGACGCTGGAACTGGGCGTGGCCGCCGGCCAGCAGAAGGTGGACAACCGCCTGCGCGAGCGTGCGGCCGTGGCCGAGACCGACGCGACCGAGTACGGCGTGTATGCACACTACCGCTGGCAGGGCCTGAGCCTGCGCGGCGGCGTGACCCGTGCCGACTACCGCACCGACACCACGCGCACGGCGCAGGTCGGCACGGCGTTCAGCGAGCAGCTGCTGGCCCGTGAAGATGCCACCGGCACCACCGCGTTCGTGCGGGCCGGCTGGACCTTCGGCGGTCCGCGCGTGCAGCTGACGCCGGAAATCGAGCTGGCCCAGGTGCGTCTGGAAAGCGATGGCAGCCAGGAACGTGGCGGCAACAGCGCCCTGCGCCTTGCCTCGGCCGACAGCGAGTACCGCACCGGCCTGGCGGCGTTGAAGGCCGATTGGGACATCAGCGGTGGCCTGCAGGACCGCGCCGTGCTCAGTGCACGCGTGGGCTGGCAGTACGCCGACGGTGACCGCCTGCCGACCGCGACCGCGCGCTTCGTGGGCGGGTCGCAGGACTTCACCATCGCCGGCACGCCGCTGGCACGCAGCAGCGTGCTGGCCCAGCTGGGTGTGGCGGTGAGCCCGAGTGCCAACAGCCGGGTGTCGCTGCAGGTGCAGGGACGCGACGGCGACGGGCAGCGCGATGTGGGGGCGCAGCTGGACTGGTCGGTGGCGTTCTGACGCGACCGGTTCCTGGGCCATCGTGCAGCCACCCATGGGGTGGCTCTACGGGATCCAACAAAGAAGCGCGCCCTTGGGCGCGCTTCTTTGTTTCGGGTGGTTTCCGTGCCGCGGTGCCGCGGGCGTTCTCAACGGTTGTTGATCACGTAGTCCGCGATGATCCCGGTGGCGATGGCGACCAGCAGCAGGTTGCCGCGGTCATCGCGGATCCAGTGGTGGTCACGCGGGGGGCGACGGACCGAATAGCGTCCGTAGTCGTTGACCACGTAAACGGGGCCACGGTAGTACTCGTTGTAACGATGGCCACGGGCCCAGCCATACCCCCTGCCCGGCGCGGGGCGGTAGACCACGCGGGGCGGCGGTGCCGGCCGGTAGTGGCCACGGTTGTCGTAATAACGACGGTCATGGTGGGCCTCGCGGCGGTCGTCGCGACGGTCGTCGCGCCAGTCATGCCGGTCGCCCCGGCGGTCGTGGCGGTCGTCATGGCGGTCGTGCCGGTCGTGACCACGGCCACGGTGGTCGTCGGCGAAGGCCGGGGCGATGCTGCCCAAGGCGAGCAGCGAGGCCACGGTCCCGACCACAATTCGATTCATGCGCATGATTGGCCTCGCTTGGTGGATTGACGACTCCATCATGCAGACGCCGTCTGAACGGTTTCCGGCTGGAAACGGTTTCCAATTCAGGCGCTTTGACCACCCATTCAGGCAGCGGCAAGCCCCGTCCCGCGGGCCGACCGGCGGCTGTCATCGCTTCCGGCTATAATTGGGCCCATCCCATTTCATCTGTTCCTGTTCCTGACGGAACGGGCGCAGGGTTGCGCCTTCGGAGAGCTCATGTCCTCGCAATACATCTACACCATGAACAAAGTCAGCAAGGTGGTCCCGCCCAAGCGGCAGATCATCAAGGACATCTCGCTGTCGTTCTTCCCGGGTGCCAAGATCGGCCTGCTGGGCCTGAACGGCGCCGGCAAGTCCACGGTGCTGAAGATCATGGCCGGCGTGGATACCGACTTCGAGGGCGAAGCCCGTCCGCAGGCCGGCATCAAGGTCGGTTACCTGGCCCAGGAACCGGAGCTGGACCCGACCAAGACCGTGCGTGAAGCGGTCGAGGAAGGTGTGGGCGAAGTGCTGCAGGCCCAGGCCGCGCTGGACGCGGTCTACCTCGCCTATGCCGAGGAAGGCGCCGATTTCGACAAGCTGGCCAAGGAACAGGAGCGCCTGGAGGCAATCCTGGCCGCCGGCGACGCACATACGCTGGAAAACCAGCTGGACGTGGCCGCCGACGCGCTGCGCCTGCCGCCGTGGGACGCCATCGTGGGCAAGCTCTCCGGTGGTGAAAAGCGCCGCGTGGCGCTGTGCCGCCTGCTGCTGCAAAAGCCGGACATGCTGCTGCTCGACGAACCGACCAACCATCTCGACGCCGAGTCGGTGGAATGGCTGGAGCAGTTCCTGGCGCGCTACACCGGCACCGTCGTGGCGGTCACCCATGATCGTTACTTCCTGGACAACGCGGCCGAGTGGATCCTGGAACTGGACCGCGGCCGCGGCATTCCGTGGAAGGGCAACTACACCGACTGGCTGATGCAGAAGGACGAGCGCCTGAAGCAGGAAGACAACCAGGAAAAGTCGCGCCAGAAGGCGATCCAGAAGGAACTGGAGTGGTCGCGCCAGAATGCGAAGGGCGGCCGCACCAAGGGCAAGGCCCGTCTGGCACGCCTGGAAGAGCTGCAGTCGGTCGACTACCAGAAGCGCAACGAAACCAATGAAATCTTCATCCCGCCGGGCGAGCGCCTGGGCAACTCGGTGATGGAATTCAAGAACGTCTCCAAGAAGTTTGGCGACCGCCTGCTGTTCGACGAGCTGAACTTCCTGGTGCCGGCCGGTGCGATCGTGGGCATCATCGGCCCGAACGGTGCCGGTAAGTCGACGCTGTTCAAGATGATCACCGGCCAGGAAAAGCCGGATTCGGGCGAGATCGTGGTCGGTCCGACCGTGCAGCTGTCCTACGTGGACCAGAGCCGCGACGCCCTGGAAGGCAACCACAACGTCTTCCAGGAAATCGCGGGCGGCCTGGACATCCTCAACATCAACGGCATCGAGATCCAGTCGCGCGCCTACATCGGCCGCTTCAACTTCAAGGGCCAGGATCAGCAGAAGCTCGTGGGTTCGCTGTCCGGTGGTGAGCGTGGCCGCCTGCACATGGCCAAGACGCTGCTGCAGGGTGGCAACGTGCTGCTGCTCGACGAACCGTCCAACGATCTGGACATCGAAACCCTGCGTGCGCTGGAAGATGCGCTGCTGGAGTTCCCGGGCAACACGTTCGTGATTTCGCATGACCGCTGGTTCCTGGATCGCATCGCGACCCACATCCTGGCGTTCGAAGGCAATTCGCACGTGGAGTTCTTCCAGGGCAACTACCGCGAATACGAAGAAGACAAGCGCCGCCGCATGGGCGACGACGCCGCGCCGAAGCGCCTGCGCTTCAAGGCGCTGAAGTAAGGAAGGACGAAACGGCCGCGCTCGCGCGGCCGTTTTGCATTTGCGGGTTGTGAATCAAAGGCAGAAGCAGAAGCGCGGCGTCTTTGTTGTTTGCGGGATGGGGAGGCCGGCGGGCAGTAGGTGCAGCCACGCAGGGCGTGGCTCTACGCGGCACGTCGGTTCCCGAACGACCGACGATGCACCACCCACACCCGGCAACGCATGGACATGATCGAAACCGATGTTGATCTTCCATGGCCACCGACCTTCTATCGAAGGGCCGGCGGGTGCGGGGGTACGGGACCGTAGAAAACATGGGCCGGGCGCATGCGCCCGGCGGGTTGGGCAGGACGCCCAACCCAGGCCTTGCCGTGTATGCAGGATTGCATACACGTGCAAGTTTTCTACGAGCCCCCATGGATGGGTTCACGGCGTGTCCCGTACCCCCGTACCCGGCGGCCCTACGCTCGCAATGGATCAGACCAATGCTCTTGCCGTAGCGTTTGATCCAAAGAGAAACCAAACCCCATGGACCAAACCCATGAAACTGTTTGAACGCCTGTTCCAGCTCCAGCAGCACGGCACCACCGTGCGGACCGAACTGCTGGCCGGGCTGACCACGTTCCTGACGATGTCCTACATCGTCTTCGTCAACCCGGACATCCTCTCCACCACCGGCATGGATGCCGGCGCGGTGTTCGTTGCTACGTGCCTGGCCGCCGCGCTGGGCTCGCTGGTGATGGCCTTTGCCGCCAATTTCCCGGTCGGCATGGCGCCCGGCATGGGATTGAACGCGTTCTTTGCGTTCACCGTGGTGGGCGCCGCGGGGCTGCCTTGGCAGCAGGCGTTGGCGGCGGTCTTCATTTCCGGACTGGTGTTCCTGGCACTGTCGCTGACCGGCGTGCGCGCCTGGCTGGTGGCGGGGATTCCCGCCTCGCTGCGCGCCGCGATCGTCGCCGGTATCGGCCTGTTCCTGGCCATCATCGCCCTGCAGAAGTCCGGCGTGATCATTGCCAACCCCGACACCCTGGTTGCGCTCGGGCCCCTCAACACTGCCCCGCCGCTGCTGGCGCTGGCCGGCTTCCTGCTGATCGCCATCCTTGAGGCACGGCGTGTGCGCGGCGCCATCCTGATCGGCATCCTGGCCGTCACCGGCGCGGCCTGGCTGCTCGGCGACGTCCAATACCACGGCGTCATTTCCCTGCCGCCCAGCCTGGCCCCGACCTTCCTGCAGCTGGACCTGCCCGGCCTGCTGCACCACGACGGCGGTGCGCCCATCGCCGTGCTGCTGCAGGTCGTGCTGGTGTTCGTGCTGGTCGAAGTGTTCGACGCCACCGGCACCCTGTATGGCGTGGTGGGTCGCGCCGGACTGCTCAAGCTTCCCGGCGCGCAGAAGCGCTTCGGACGTGCCCTGCTGGCCGACAGCACCGCCATCGTGGCCGGCTCCCTGCTCGGTACCAGCAGCACTACCGCCTTCGCCGAAAGCGCGTCGGGCGTGCAGGCCGGCGGCCGCACCGGACTGACCGCGCTGGTCGTGGCCGCCCTGTTCCTGGCCGCGTTGCTGTTCTCACCGCTCGCCGCCATGGTGCCGGGCTACGCCACCGCGCCGGCGCTGCTGTTCGTGGCCGGATTGATGCTGCGTGAGCTGGTGGATGTGGAGTGGAACGACCTGACCGAATCGGTGCCGGCCGCCCTGTGCGCACTGGCGATGCCGTTTACCTATTCGATTGCGAATGGGCTGGCGTTTGGATTCATCGCCTATGCCGTGCTCAAGGCCGGAACCGGGCGCTGGCGTGAGGTGCACCCGGCGGTGTGGCTGGTGGCCGGGCTGTTCGTTGCGCGGTATGCGTTGGAATAACGCGGTTACTCCGGCGGCAGCTCGAATACCTGGCGCAGGTAGGCCAGGTAACCCGGGTCGTCGCACATGCTCTTGCCCGGCGAATCACTGAGCTTGGCCACCGGCTGGCCGTTGCAGCGGACCATCTTGATGACGATGTTGAGCGGCGTCGGGCCCAGGTCGTTGGTGAGGTGCGTGCCGACACCGAACGCGACCTGGCAGCGGCCGCGGAAGTAATCGAACAGGCGCATGACCTTTTCGATGTTCAACCCGTCGCTGAACACCAGCACCTTGCTGCGCGGATCCACGCGGCGTTCCTGGAAGTGGGCCAGCATGCGGTCGCCCCAGCTGAACGGGTCTCCGGAATCGTGGCGCACGCCGTCGAACAGCTTGCAGAAGTACATGTCGAAGTCACGCAGGAAGGCGTCCAGGCCGACCACGTCCGACAGCGCGATGCCGAGGTCGCCGCGATACTCGCGCGCCCACGATTCCAGCGCCGCCACCTGCGAATCACGCAGCCGCGGCCCCAGCGCCTGGAAGGCCTGCAGGTATTCGTGGGCCATGGTGCCGTGCGGGGTCATCCCGTAGAGACGCGCGAAATGCACGTTGCTGGTGCCCACGAACTGCGCACCCAGCGCGTCGCGCATCATCGGCAGCATGCGTGCGTGCCATTCGCGCGAGTAGCGGCGGCGACTGCCGTAGTCGGCAATCCGGCACAGCTCGAAACCCGGGGTATCGCGCAGCAGCGCGGTCTTGGCCTGCAGGCGGCGCTCGCCTTCGGCGAAGTCGGCCTCGCTGGTGTTGCGGAACCAGACCTCGTTGATGATCGCCAGCAACGGGACTTCAAACAGGATGGTGTGCAGCCACGGACCGGTGATGTCCAGATCGATCTCGCCGGGCACGGTCTGCGACGGGCGCAGGTTGATGTACTTGCGATCGAGGTGGAAAAGACCGAGGAAGTCGGCGAAGTCCGGCTTCACGAAGCGCAGCCCGCGCATGTAGGCGAGCTCTTCGTCGGTGAAGCGCAGCGTGCAGAGATGATCGATCTCCGCGTTGATCTGCGCGATGAACTGCGCCAGGTCGATGCCCGTCGTGCGGCATTTGAACCGGTACTGGACCTGCGCGCCGGGGTGCTGGTGCAGCACCGCCTGCATCATCGTGAACTTGTACAGGTCGGTGTCGAGCAGGGATTGGATGATCATGTCGGGGATTATGCGCCTGCCTGCATGTACCCACCAACGGTGGGTACGGATTTCACCGGCTGCGCAACAACCGCGGAATCTGCGCAACCGCATGCGCCCAGATCGCGCCCCACACCGCCCCCTGCACCAGCACGTTGCGCTGGCGTGCCTCGAATTTGCGGAAGTAGCGCCACAGCCCACGGTGCTTGTGCCATTCCACGAAGAACGGGCGCGACCGGCTGGATACCCCCCGCACGTGCACCACCCGCAGGTCGTTGGCGATGGCCACCACGGCACCGGCCTCGCGCGCGCGCCGGCACAGGTCCAGATCCTCGGCGTGCAGGCGGTAGCCGGCATCCCAGCCGCCGATGCGCTCGAACAGCGCGCGGGGCATCAGCAGCAGCGCGCCGGACAGCGCCGGCACCGTCTGCAGCGCCTGCGCCGGATCGGCCGGAATGGCCAGGCGCGCGCCCTGCCCCGGCCGGCGCAGCATGGCGGCAAAGTCCGGGTCGCGGCGGCGCACCGCGGCATCCGGCTGGCCCTGCTCGTCCACCTGCTCCACGCCCAGCACGCAGTCGCCCAGCGCCTCACCGCGCACGCGCAGCTGGGCCAGGGTGTCCGGAGCGACCATCAGGTCCGGATTGATGAAGGCCAGCCAGGGCGCGTGGCTGTCGGCCACGCCCTGGTTGTTGGCGGCGGCGAACCCGGGGTTGTCCGGGTTGGCGATGAAACGCACGCGGGGATCGGCAGTGGCGTGGCGCTGCACGATGTCCAGCGTGCCGTCGTCGGAGGCGTTGTCGACCACGCGGATTTCGGCGACGTCGGTGGCGGCGCGCAACCGCGCCAGGCAGTCGTCCAGGGTGCTGGCGCTCTGGTAGCTGACGATCACAACGGCAATGCAGGGATTCAAACGGACGACTCCGGGGCGGGTGCGGCGGGCGATCCGAACAGATCGCCCTGGGAACGCGGCATTATCGCCTGCCGGTGCAGGCCCTGCAGGGCTTCCCTGGCCTGGAGCAACGGGTCACCCATCAGGAAGCTGGCCAGCCGCGGCTGCCAGGACGGCCAACGGGTGGCCAGCGCGTCCATGTCGCCCTCCTGTGCCTGCGACTCCCCGCCGCGCGCAACGAACGCGGTTTCGCACAGCGCATTGCGCCAGCCCAGGCCGGCCATGCGCAGGCTCAAGTCGATCAGTGCGGCATTCCACGAGGCATAGCTGTGCATGTCCAGGCCGCCGGCCTTGTGCCGTGCGTTGGCCCGCAGCAATACCGCATGGGTCACCGCCGACGGCAGCTCCGGGTGCAGCGCGGGCAGTGCGGCGCAGGCCTGGGCGAGTGCCTGCAGGTCGTCGGGCGCCGGGTTGATCTCCCCCAGTCGCGGCCACGCCGCCGTTTCGCCGGCATTGCACCACGGCGTGGCCGAGCCGATCGACGCGTCACGCGCGAAGCAGGCATCCAGTTGCTGCAGCCAGCCCGGTGCGGGCACCGCATCGGGAGCGAGCACGACCACGTCGCTGCCTGCACAGGCACGCAGCATTTCATCCAGGTGGGCCACCTCGCCGATCGCGCGTGCGCGGCGGGTGTACTCGGCACGCAGGGGCGTGTTGGCCAGCCAGTGTTCGATCACCGCCTGCGCGCGCGGACCGGCCTGGCAGTCGTCGGCCAGCCATGCCGGCGTACCGGCCGGCGTAGCGGCATCGAGCGCGGCAAGGCAACGGTCCAGGGCGCTGTCATCGACCCCGATCGGCAGCAACACGATCGTCCCCATCCGTCCCCCTGTGCGCGGCCACCTGACCGCAGCGTAGCAGGCGCGGCCACCTGCGTGGCGGCCGCAGGTGGCTCAGCGCCGCGGACGCGGCGCCGGGAACGGCTCCATCGCACGGAAGCGGTTGCTGTATTCATCGGTCAGATTGCGCGACTCCTGCGCGTTGCGCACGATGGTCGGGGTCAGCAGCACGATCACTTCCGAGCGCCCGGTGTTCTGGGTCTTCTTGCCGAACAGTGCGCCGATCACCGGGATCCGGCTCAGGCCGGGCACGCCGTTGGCGCCGTCTTCCTCCGAGTTGGTGATCAACCCGGCCAGCATGATGGTGTCGCCGCTCTGCACGGCCGCTTCGGTGGAGATCTTGCGCGTGTTGATCGGCGGGTTGCAGGTGGTGCGGGTCGGATCGCAGCCGGCGGGGATCGCGCCGGCCGAGCTGACTTCCTGCACGATGTCCAGGAACACCACCCCATCGCGGGTGATGCGCGGGCGCACCTTGAGGATCACGCCGGTGTCCAGGTACTGCACCTGGCTGTAGGTGTTGTCGCCACCCACGCCGGTGTTCACCGACACCGAGTTGATCGGAATCTGGGTGCCGACGTTGAGGGTCGCTTCGGCGTTGTTGCGCACGAAGATCGACGGCGTCTGGAGCAGGCGCAGGTTGCTGACCTTGTCCAGCGCGGTGACCACCGCAGCCGCATTCTTGCCGAGGAAGGTCCAGCCCACGCCGCCGTCACCGACCACGCCGGAGATGCTGCCCCAGATCGAGCGCCCGAGCGCACTGGGCAGATCGATGCCGCTCTCGGTCTTGCCGGTGGCCACGGCCTGTTCGAAGAACCAGTTCACGCCATAGCTGAGGTCGCCGGTCAGCGAGACCTCGGCCACCTGCGCTTCGATATGCACCTGCATGGGCATCACGTCGAGCTTCTCGATCACTTCGCGGATCGACCGCCAGGCCTGCGGGGTGGAGCGCACCAGCAGCGTGTTGGTTTCTTCCACCGCCGACACGCCGACCGTATCGCCCTGCACTTCCAGGTTGAAACTGGCGTTGCCGGACTGGCGCTGCGGCAGGCTCATGGTGCCGTCGCCCATGCCGCCGGTACGGTTGGTGCCGCCGCTGCTGCCGTTGGTGTTGAGGCTGTTGCCACTGGTGCCGTCGCGGCTGCCCAGCTCCTGCACGGCGGCGCCCGGCGCCAGCGAGCCGCCGCCACCGCGACCACTGCGGCCGTTTTCGCTGGCGAAGGCTTCGGCCAGGCGCTCGGCCAGGTCCTTGGCCTTCACGTAGCGCAGCTCATAGGAAAACAGGCGGGCGCTGCCACCGGCGGTGTCGATGCGCTCCAGCCACTGCTGGATCTGGTCGAGGTAGCGCGCCTGCGGGGTGATCACCAGCACGGCGTTGGCGTTCTCCAGCGGCAGGAAGCGGAACATGCCTGCGCTGGGGGTCTTGCTCTCCTCGCCGAACACCTTCTCCAGATCGGCCGCAACCTGCTCGGCCTTGCCGGTCTGGATCGGGAACACGCCGACGGACATGCCCGACAGCCAGTCCACGTCGAAGATCTCCACGGTGCGCAGGTAATTTTCCAGCTCGCTGCGGGTGCCGCCCAGGGTGATGACGTTGCGGCCGCTGTCGACGTTGACGATCGCATTGGGGCGCGCGTACGGCTCCAGCACCTTCTTCATCTCGGTGGCCGAGATGTACTGCAGCGGGACCACGCGCACCTCGAAGCCGCGTGCGCTGGCCGCCGGGGCGGTGCTGGGCGCGACGGTGCCGGCCAGCGCCTGGTCGGCGGCGACGATGTTGTAGCGGCCGCCGCTGTAGACCATGCGTGCGTTGTTCCACCCCAGCACCATCTCCAGCAGGTTCAGCGCCTGCGCGGATGACACCGGCTTGGGTGTGGCCAGGGTCACCGTGCCCTGCACGCCCGGCGCGATCACATAGTTCTGGCCGAGCATGTCGCCCAGGATCGCCTTGACCACTGCGTGCACCGACTCGCCTTCGAAGTTGAAGGTGGCGGTGCCGTTGCTGGCCTGCGACAGCGACGGCGCGGCGGCGGCGGCCGCGCTGCGGTTGATCATGGTGCCGGTGCCACGGCGGATCACCGCCTGCGGCGTGCCCTCGGCACCCAGCGGCTGCGCCTCCACGCCGTCGCGCGAGCCGTCACCCGCCACGACCTGGTGCGAACCATCAAGGACCGCGTCGCGGCGGACTTCCGGACCGGGCACGGTGGCGCAACCCGCAAGGAGGGCAACGGCGAAGGACAGGGAGAAAAGACGCAATGTCATGCTTTCACTCTATTTGGTTTGGCCGGAGCCGCCGGGCGGCGACTGCGACTGTTGCTGTTGCTGCAATTGCTGGCGGCGCGCCTGGATGCGGGCGCGGATGGCTTGCATCTGTTCTTCGCTGGGCCCCTGCGCGGGCGCGTTCTGCGCGGCCGGCGTGGGCACCGGCGGCACCGCTGCAGGCGGCGGCATGGTGGGCGCCCGCGCCGTCGCCTGTGCGGCTTGCCCGCCCGTGCCCGGGGGCGGCGGCAACGGGGCGCGCACGCCCGGCGCCTGCGGCCCGCCTTGGGTGGCCGTGCCCAGCACCGTTGGCGGCTCGCCGCCTTGGCCGCTGAAGGTCACCAGCTCCAGGGTCTGGGTGCCGCCCGGGCCGGTCACCGTGGCGCTGCGCGGTTCCAGTGCCAGCAACTGCCAGCCGTTCACCGCATCGCCGTTGAGGCGCAGCCGCAGCGACTGTTTCTGGTCGGTGGTGAGGATGGCCATGCCGAACTCGGTGGTCAGCAGCACCCCGGTCAGCGTGACCGCGCTGGACGCGCTGCCCGGTTCAGCGCCCCCGAGCAGGTAGGGGCGCGGCTTGCGGTCTTCGGCGAACAGCGGGCGCGCGCCGATGTCGGCGTAGGCGGCCGCCGAGGCGATGCGTTCCGGTGCGGCCGGTGCCAGCGCGGGCAGCGGCGGCGTAGTGCGGTCGCCGGCATCGAGCGGAGCGATGCGTCCGCCCGCGCCCAGCAGCGTGGCGATCCACACCGCGGCAGCCCACACCGCCACGCCGCCGAGCCACCAGCTGCGCAGGGGAGCCAGTTCAATCTTCAAGGGTGCCCTCCTCGACCGGTGCGGCAACGCCCGGATCGGCAGGCGCGGCCATGGCCGACCCTACCGGCTCGAGACCCGCCGGGGCGGCGTCCATCATCGGCGCCGCAGGCGCTGCGGTGGTGTCGCTGGCCGCACCCGGCTTGAGGTACCCGACCAGCTCGAAGGACACGTCCAGGCCGGTACCGCTCTCGTTGGGCGAGGCCTGGAAGCGCTGCGCCAGCAGGTTGAGGTTGTCGACGAACAGGCGCGGGCTGCCGGTCTCCAGCGTGTGCAGCACCGCCGCCATTTCCGGTACGCCACAGCGCAGCCGCACCTGCAGTGCCACGCGCGGGAACTGCGCGTCGCGTGCGGTGTCGGTCAACGGCGAGCGGTTGCTGATGGTGCAGCTGCGATTGCCCGGGCTGGCCGACGCCACCGCGTCCTGCAACCGCGTGGACAACGCGGCGGCGGCGGACTCGGCGGTGGGCTCGCGCAGGAAACCCGGGCGCCCATCCAGCGCGCCCAGCACGTCCTGCAGGCGCTGCTGCACCTGACGGCGCTGCTGCAGCTGCGCCTGGACGCGCTGGTCGCGTTCCTGCAGCTCGGCAATGCCCTGGTTGATATCCAGCAGCGGCCGGGTGAACCACGGATGCACGAGCAGCAGGTAGGCCACGGCGATGGCCGCCAGCAGCAATGCCAGCGCCAGCCAGCGGTCACGGCGCGTCGGGGGCATTGCCATGGGCAACCTCCTTGGCGGGCGCGGCGGCGGCCGGGGCACCGGGCAACGGCTGCAGCTCGGCAGTCAGCGTGAAGCGATCGCGACCGGCGGCACCGCCATCGGCCTGCAGCACGCCGGTCAGGTTGACCTTGCGCCACAGCGGCGAATCCTGCAGCAGCGACACCAGCTGCGAGGCCTCACGACTGAGCCCGATCAGCTGCAGCGTGTTGCCTTCCACCGAAAGTTTTTCCAGGTACGTGCCGTCGGGCAGCAGCCGGGTCAGTTCGTTCCACAGCTCCACGGTGCTGGCGTGCGCGCCGCGCTTGCCTTCCAGGAACGCAGCGCCGTCCACCATGTCCTGCAGCTGCTGGCGCTGCGCGGCCACGCGGCGCGCATCGTGTGCGGCGCTGTCGACCTGCCCGCGCAGGCGGTCGGCGGCGGCCTGGCGGTTGTCCAGCAGCTGGTGGCCCGCCAACGCGAGCAGCACCAGCGTGGCGCAGCCCAGCAGCAGGTTCCAGCGACGCATCGGATCGTGGGTGACGCGGCGTTGGGTGGGCGGCAGCAGGTTGACGCCCAGCGGCTGCCCATGGCCGTCGTCGGCATCCACGCCCGCCAGCTGCTGCGACCACGATCCGGCCTGCTGCGCCCACTGCTCCAGCGCCTGGCGCGGAATGACCACCAGTTCGACCTGCAGCTGGCCGTCGGGCAGCGTGTCCAGTTCGCGCACGTCGTAATGGACCTGGCTGGCCTCGAACGGGGTCTGCCGGTCGATCTCGAACCCCACCACGTCCCGCAGCCGGGGCGCGGCCGCAGCGGGCAGCCGCAGTGGGCGGCGCAGCACGGCCGAGGCGGGCAGCACCCAATGCCGCGGCAGGCGGCGCAGACGCGCCTCGAGCACGGCATCCAGGTCCGACGGCGCGGTGGGCCACGGCAGTTCCGCAATCGCCTGCACCTGCGCGGCGGTGTCGCGGCGCAGCACCAGTTGTTCGGCATGCCGCGACAGCAGCAGCCGCGAGCGCGACCAGCCCATCGCCCATTGCCAGCGTACCGGCAGCCAGGCCAGCAGCGAACGCCGCCACCAGCGCAGGCCATCGCCCACGCCCGGCGCGAGCCGTCCCTTTGCCTGCACCAGACTGTCCCGCCATGCCGTCATCGTGCTGCCATTCCCTGTTCCCAGCGAAGTACCGTGTAAGTCGTTCCCGGCGTGCCCGCCGCGCCCATGCGCACTACGGCATGCAGCACCGAGATCCGTCCGCGTTCATCCATTGCGCGGCTCTCGATACTATAGGTGCCGCTGCCGCTGGCAAGCGTTCCACCGGTCACGTTTCCATCCTCAGCGGCCTCGGCGCGTTCGCGCTCGGCCAGCAGGCGTTCGGCATCCAGCCCGAGCGCGGTGAGTACCGGCCCGGCCGCAAAACGCGGATCGGGGCGCGACTGCCGACTGTACAGGGTCAGCATGGGTTCGAGGCGTTCATACAACGCTGCGTCCATGCCCAGCACGCGCTGCAGTTCGCCCAGCGTTTCGAAGCGTCCGTTGCGCGCGCCATACGGCAGGCCGGCTGCCACGTAGTCCGGCGTCTCGGCACCGCCCCCCGGCTGGGTGAGGCTGTCGGCATCGCGCCAGTCGGCGATCGCCCCGGCGAGCTGTCGCGCACGGCCCGGTTCAACGCCCATGGCGCGAAGGAACGCGTCCAGCAGCGCGGTATCGGCGAGGTTGAGGTTGATCTTGCCGTTCTCGTCGATGATGCGCAGGTCGATGCGGCGCGTGTCGAACTGCCATCGGTAGCGACGCCCGTCCGGCAACCACGGCGGTTGCAATGCGTTGGGCTGCAGCCGGTGCAGCGCGTACTCGAGCCCGGCGCGTGCGTGCTCCTGGCCGATGGCATCGTCAGCGATCACCCGCTGCTGCAGGTGCTCGATGCGCGCGCTCAGCGCGAACGCGCCCACCACGGCGGTGAGCAGGGCGATCAGCCACAGCACCAGGACCAGCGCCGCACCACGCGGACGGCTCACGAACGCGCCCCGCGCGACTGGGTCAGGGCGGCCACCATCGGCGGCCAGGCAACGCCCTGCTGCGGGGTGATGCGGATCTCCACCAGCGTGGGCAGCCGCCGCGTATCGTCCCAGCGCGTCTGCCAGTCGCCCAGCTGACCGCTGCGCGGGTCCACCCCACGGTAGCGGAACGCCACCTCGCGCAGATCGTCGGCAAGCAGTTCGGGGGCGCGCGGCGGTGTCTCGTCGATGCGTTCGCCGTTCTGCACGAGCGTCAGCGCGACCTCCAGGCGCAGCGTTGCACCCCTGCGCTGCACCTGCAGCTCATGCACGTACGGGCCGCCGCGACCGAGGTAGCCGGGCAGTTCCGACACGAACAGCATGCGCTGCGGTTCGCCCAGGAAGTGCACCGGTTCGCGGGTGGGATCCGGTGGCTGAGTAGCCGTCGGCAGGGCCATCGTCAGCCGCCGGCGCAGGAACCCTTCCACCGCACGCATGCGTTCGTTCTGCGCGGCCACGCGTTCGCCGCGCTGGGCGATGTTCATGGCCGAGCGCACCGTCGCGAAGGCCAGCGCGAGGCCGCCGACCAGCAGCACGGTGGCCAGCAGGACTTCGATCAGGGTGAAACCGCGCGCGCGCTGCGGGTGCGTCATCGTGTCGTCCCCGCCGCGCTGTCCGGCACCAGACGCAGGCTGCGCCACTGCAGGCGCTCGCCCTCGCGCTCGCCCCAGGACACCCGCAGGGTGAGCTGGGCCAGGGTCGGGCCGCTGCTGACGGCGGCCGGTGCCAGCGCGGTGGCGCGCGGCTCCACATAGGGCTCCACCTGCAGGTCCCAGCGGTAGCGGCCGTCCTCCCAGTCGCCCTGTTCGTGGCCGACCTGCAGCGGCGCATCCACCCCCGTGGCGGCGAGCAGCGACTGCGCGTGCAGGACCGCGCGCGTGCGCAGGTCGGCGTTGTGCACCTGCCGCGAGGCACCGGACAGGCTGCCCAACAGCAGGGTCAGCGCCAGCGCCAGCAGCGCGAACGCGACAATCACTTCCAGCAGCGAATAGCCGCGCTGTGTCCTCATGGCGCGCCCCGCACGGGACCCGACCGCACCTCGCCCGTCACCCAACCCACATCGATGCGCCACAGCGCATCGCGCACGCTCAGCTCGATGGTGCCGCCACTGGAGCCACCGTCCGGATGGAATGCGATGCCGCCCTGCCCCGGTGCGTTGGCGACCTGGCCGGCGCCGTGGAAACGGACGTCCAGCGAGCCGGGCAGGCTGCCATGGCGGCCGTTGGCGCCCTGCCAGGTGCGCGCGCGCGGATCGATCAGGAAGCGCTGGCGTTCGCCGGTGGCAATGGCCTGGGTGCGCGTGTAGCGCAGCTGGCTGGCCACTTCCTTGCCGGCGCTGCGCAGGCGCATGCCATCGATGCCACCGTTCATCGCGGTGGCGGTGATGAGCCCGATGATCGCGATCAGCGCGACCACCAGCAGCATTTCCAGCAGCGACACGCCACGCATGGCGTGCCGTCGCGGCATGGCGCGGGGCGACGGGATGCGGCACGGCGCGGCGGACGGACTCACGCGCGGTTACTCGTACTTGATGTCCGCGTCGTAGCTGCTGCCTCCGACCTTGCCGTCCTTGCCCAGGCTGATCAGGTCGAATGGCTGGCCTTCGCCCGGCGCACGGTACTCCAGCGCGTGGCCCCACGGATCATTCAGGTCGGGCGCCTTGGCATACGGGCCGAGCCAGCCGCTGGCGCCGCCGGGCTGGGTCACCAGGTCGTCGAGCTTGGCGGGCAGCTTGCCGGTGTCGAGCTGGTAGTTCTCGATCTTGCCGGCCATGGTCTGGACCTGGGCCTTGGCGATGTTGGCCTTGCCGCGGTCGGCACCGCCGAGCACGCGGCTGCCGACCAGGGTGAGCACCGCGCCGATCAGCACGATGACGATGATGATTTCCAGCAGGCTCATGCCGGCCTGGTGGCGGCGCGAGGACAGGCGGACCATTTTGCGACGGTGGATCATGGAAGCTCCTTGCAACATGTCGGGACTACGTGCGCCACGGCGGTCAGCCGATGGCATTGGTCAGGTCATACAGCGGGACCAGTACCGCAACGATCACCAGGCCGACCACCGAGGCCAGCACCAGGGTGATCACCGGTACCAGCGCGGACAGCAGGCGATCGATCGCGCGCGCGGTTTCCTGTTCGAAGGTATCGGCCGTCTTGAGCAGCATGGTATCGAGCGCGCCCGACTCCTCGCCGACCTGGATCATCTGCAGCGCCAGCCGCGGGAAGCGCTTGCCGCGTGCGAGCGACGCGGACAGGCCGTTGCCGTTCTTGACCTCGTCGCTGGCCGCATCAACATCGGCGGCCAGCGCGCGGTTTCCGAGCACGTTGCGGGCGATGCCCAGCCCGGCCAGCAGCGGCACGCCGTTGCGCAGCAGGGTGCCCAGCGTGCGGGCCAGCCGCGCGGTTTCCAGCTTGGCCACCAGCCCGCCGATGCCCTTGCGCTGCAGCAGCCAGCCGTCCACCGCCAGGCGGAACGCGGGCTGGCGCAGCTTGCGCTCGATCACCAGCACGGCCACGGCCGGCACCACGATCATCGCCAGCCAGCCCTCGCGCACGATCAGGCCGGCACTGAGCACCCACTGGGTGAACCACGGCAGCGCCACATCCAGGCTTTCGTACATCAGCGCGAACTGCGGCACCACGTAGCCAAGCAGGAACATCAGCGCACCGCCCACCACCGCCAGCAGGATGGCCGGATAGATCAACGCGTTGATGACCCGGCCCTTCAGCTCGCGGCTGCGCTCCAGGTAATCGGCCAGCCGCTGCAGGGTGTCATGCAGGCTGCCGCCGGCCTCGCCGGCGCGCACCATGTTGATGTACAGGCGCGAGAACAGCCCGTGCTGGCGCTCGAGTGCGGTGGACAGCGCGGCGCCGCCCCGCACCACGTCGCGGATGTCGGTGATCACCCGGCGGCTGCGTTCGTCCTCGGGCAGTTCCAGCAGAATGGTCAGCGCGCGGTCCAGCGGCTGCCCGGCGCCCAGCAGGGTCGCCAGCTGCTGGGTGAACTGCACCAGCGCGCCACCATCGAACGGCTTGCGCCGCAGCAGTGCGGCCCAGGAGGTGCGGCCGCCGCTGCCGTCGCTGGCCAGCCGCGCCTCCATCGGCATGTGGCCCTGGTCCTGCAGGCGCGCGGCAACGTCGGCTTCGCTGGCGGCCTCCATCTGGCCGTCGAACAGTTCGCCGTGCGTGTTGAGCGCCTTGTAGCGGTACAGCGGCATGCTCAGGGGCCTGCCTTGACGGGTGCCGGGGTGGCAGGCATCAGCTGTCCTCCGTCACGCGCAGCACTTCTTCGATGGTGGTGTGGCCCTGCAGCGCCTTGCTCAGGCCGTCTTCGTACATGGTGCGCATGCCGGCGGCGCGTGCGATCTGCTCCACTTCACCCATGCCGGCGCGACGCATCACCGCACGCCGCAGTTCGTCGTTCATCACCAGGAATTCCATGATGGTGGTGCGCCCCAGGTAGCCGGTCGGGGCCAGCGCGGACGGCTGCGCGCGATACAGGAAAATATCGCCCTGCGGCTGCAGGCGACGCAGCCCGAACTTCTCTATCTCCTCCGGCGAGGCCGGATAGCGCAGCGCATGCTGCGGCTCCAGCCGGCGTACCAGGCGCTGGGCCAGGATGCCGTTGATGGTGGAGGTCAGCAGGTAGTCCTCCACGCCCATGTCGAGCAGGCGGGTGATGCCACCGGCGGCGTTGTTGGTGTGCAGGGTGGACAGCACCAGGTGGCCGGTCAATGCCGACTGGATCGCGATGCGGGCGGTCTCCAGGTCGCGCATTTCGCCGATCATGATGATGTCCGGATCCTGGCGCACGATGCTGCGCAGCGCATTGGCGAAATCCAGCCCGATCTGCGGCTTGGCCTGGATCTGGTTGATGCCTTCGATCTGGTACTCGACCGGATCCTCGACGGTGATGATCTTGACGTCGGCGGTGTTGAGCTGGCTCAACGCGGTGTAGAGCGTGGTGGTCTTGCCCGAACCGGTGGGGCCGGTGACCAGCAGGATGCCGTGTGGCTGCTCCAGTACCTTGCGGAACTGTGGCAGGAAGGCATCGGTGAAGCCCAGGCGGTGGAAATCGAACACCACGGTGTCGCGATCGAGCAGGCGCATGACCACGCTTTCGCCGTGTGCGGTCGGCACGGTGCTCACGCGCAGGTCCAGTTCCTTTCCCTGTACCCGCAGCATGATGCGGCCGTCCTGCGGCAGCCGGCGCTCGGCGATGTTGAGCCGCGCCATGATCTTGATGCGGCTGATCACCGCCGCCGTGAGGTTGACCGGCGGGCTTTCGCCTTCGATCAGCACGCCATCGACGCGGTAGCGCACCTTGAGCCGGTTTTCGAACGGCTCGATGTGGATGTCCGAGGCGCGCAGTTCGACCGCACGCTGGATGACCAGGTTGACCAGGCGGATCACCGGCGCTTCGGAGGCCAGGTCACGCAGGTGTTCGATGTCGTCGACCACAGTGCCTTCGCCATCGGCGGTCTCGATGATGGCACCCATCGCGCTGCGGCCCTGGCCGAACCAGCGTTCGATGACGTCGTCGATCTCCGAACGCAGGCCCACGTGCAGGCGCAGCGGCACCGCCATGGCCAGCCGTACCGCATCGGCGGCATAGGGTTCCTGCGGATCGCTCAGCCACAGGTCGAGCACGCCGTCGTGCAGCGCCAGCGGACAGGCATGGAATTGTTTGAGGAAGCGCAGCGACAGCGGCAGCGCATCCATCAGGGATTCGGGCGGCGACTCGGCCACGGCCTTGCCTTCCAGCAGCGGCAGCGCCAGTACCTCGGCACAGGCCAGCGCATGGTCGCGTTCGGACACCAGGCCCAGCCGGACCAGCAATGGCAGCAGGCTGCCACCGGCTTCGCGATGCAATGGGCGTGCGCGGGCCAGGTCGGCGTCTTTCAGCCGGCCATTGCGCAGCAACAGCGCGATGATGCGGGACTCCGCATCCATTGAAGCTTCTTCAGCAAGATGGTGGGCTACCGCATTCACGAAAGCTCTCCTGGCGACCCGGAGACTTTAGCAGTTCGCCGTGGTGCTACATGCGGTCGCCGCAGACTGAAAACGGGAGCCCGTCACATGACGGGCTCCCGCAGGTACGCCCTGACCGTTACTGGACGGCCTGGATGCTCACGCCGCTGTACGCGGATTCACCCACCAGCTTGATGTAGTAGGTCCCCGCGGCCGGCGCGGTGAAGCGCACGGTTTCGCTGTTGCCCGGACGCGCGGACTTGGCATCGAAGTCCGTCGCAGACGGCTCGGCGCCGGCACTGACGTACACCGACACGTTGCCGCTGCCACCGTAGGTGAGGAAGCTCAGTACCTTGCCGGCACTCGCCTCGAAGCTGTACAGCGCTTCGCTGCCACCGGCGCCGCTCAGGCCGGCTACCGCCACGCGGTTGGTGAGCGCGGTCGCTTCCGGCGCGCAATCCACGGTGCACGGCTCTTCCAGGGCCTTGTCCAGCGCGGCCTTGGCGTCGACGATGCCACTGCCGATCGGCGTGGCCGCCGGGATGGTCACCGGGAAGGTGCGTGCGGTCTGCTTGAGCAGGGTTTCCAGCTGCGCCGGGGTCAGCGGGTCCTTGCCGGCCGAGGCCAGCGCGCCCTGCACCAGTGCGGCGACGCCGGCCACGTGCGGCGACGCCATCGAGGTACCGCCCATGCCCATGTAGCTGTAGGCGCCGGAGGTCGGGGTGGTCAGGCCGTTGTAGCCGGCCTGCCAGACGTAACCGCCCGGATTGCCGTCAACGCCGCCACCGCCGCCCGGGCCGGACAGGTCCACGGCCGGGCCGAAGTTGGAGTAGGAGGCGATCCCACCGGTGATGCGGGTGGCACCCACCGCCACCACGTTGGCGCAGCTGGCCGGACGGAAGTTGGCCGCGTTGCCGGCCGAGTTGCCGGCCGCCACCACCACGGTGGTGCCGCGCGACACCGCGCCGTTGATCGCATCCTGGTAGACCGCGTCGCACACGCCACCGCCGCCGAGGCTCATGTTGATCACTTCGGCCGGATTCGCGTTGGCCGGAACACCGGCGACGGTACCGCCCGAGGCCCAGGTGATCGCATCGGCGATGTCGGACAGGTAGCCGCCGCACTTGCCGAGCACGCGTACCGGCAGCACCTTCGCCTTGTAGGCGACGCCGGCCATGCCGACGCCGTTGTTGGTCGCTTCGGCGATGGTGCCCGAGACATGGGTGCCGTGCCAGGAGCTGTCTTCGGCCAGCGAGCCGGCGTAGCACTCGTTGTCGTTCTCTACCCAGTCGCCGTAATCCAGCGCGCCCGGTACGCGCGCGTCGGTGGCACGACGCGAGGTCTCCGCATCACTGATGAAGTCGTAGCCTTCCAGCAGGGTGCCGGCGGCGAAGTCCGGGTGTCCGGGCAGGATGCCGGTGTCGAGCACCGCCACCACCACGCCTTCGCCCTGGGCCACGTCCCACGCGGCCGGCGCGTTGACGCCACCGGTGGCGCTGCTGAGGTGCCACTGGTACTGCGCGTAATACGGGTCGTTCGGCACCAGCTGCGCGGTTTCCTTCGGACGAACGTCGGCGCGCTGCAGCTTGACGTCGGCTTCGGCGTACTGGACCGACGGATCGGCCTGGATCTCCTTGAGCACCTTCTGCAGTTCGGCCTGGCTGAGCTTGCCCTGCAGGCGGATCACGTCGGCCCCGGTGCCGAGGCGGCGCAGGTGCTGCGGACTGGCCGCCGCGGCGCGCGCGGCGGTCGTGCCCAGGCTGGCGCGCGATACCGCCGAGGTCACGGCGGCCAGCTTGGCCGAGCGGTCGGTGGCAGCGGCGGTGCCGGTGCGGTATTTGACGATGATGCGTTCGGAACCCTGTTGGGCGGTGGTGGCCTGGCGTGCGGGTTCCTTGACCGGCAAACCGGCGGCATAGGCGCTGGCGCCCACGGACAGCGACAACACGGCGGCTGCCAGCACGTTGATGCGAAGGTTCTGCTTTCTGGTCACGGTGTAATCCTCTTCAAGGTCATGGATCAAACGACTGTTCAGGCCAACACTCCATGCGGAAACCCCGGCCGGCCCTGGCCAGGGTCTCCGTGACCCGCCCCCTCAGGCCCTGCATTGCATAGGGCGCGTTACCAGCCGAAGCCGGCACCCACGCCCACCGAGCTGTCATCACTGCTGAAGGCGCCGCCGACGGTGACGGTGGCGCGTTCACTGAGGGCGCGCTGGTAGCCCAGCGACAACGCCGACTCGCCGCTCTGGAAGCCGACGCCGACACCGACGCGGTTCTGCGTGCGGATACCGGCGGCACTGGTGGCCATGTTGAGCATGGCCGCGTTCATTGCACCCTGGCGGTCGATGCGACGGTCCTGGTGACGCAGGCGCTCGTCGATCTCGCCCTTGTAGACGTCGAAGGTGTCGGCCATCGCGCTGTAACGCTGGTCGGTGTAGCTGTTGGCGGTGGCGATGCCACCGTCCAGCTGCCCCTTGTTGACGGCATCGGTGGCCGCGCTGCCGGCGGCGACGTTGGTCACCTGCCGTTCGGAACCGACGGCACCCACCGAGACGGTATCGGCGCGGTCGGCAACCGAGCCCTGGCCCAATGCCACCGAGTTGGCAGCCGTGGCGCTGGCCCCCTGCCCGATCGCCGTGGCCGAGGCACCGCTGGCCACGGCACCGTCGCCCATGGCTACCGAGGTGACCGGCACCACTGCGGCAACCGGCTGCGGGGCGCCGACGCTGGCGGCGGTCGGCGTGCCCTGCACGACGGGTGCGGCAACATCCGCAGTGGCCACGCTGGCCGCCGGGGTGGCGGCGGTATCGGCCGCCTCCGGCGTTGCCCCAATGCTGGCGGTGGATACCGCCGCGGTGCGCGCACGCGCCGCGCTGCTGCTGCCCCCTGCCACACGCTGGTCAAGATCGCTCACCTTGGCATCCAGCGCGCCGAGCGCATCGCCCACGTTGGTGTAGGTCGACCCCTGGATCACGTAGTTCGGGGCGACGAACACGCCCTGCATGCCCACGCTGGCACCACCACCGAGGAAGCTGGCGGTGTCGCTCAGGGCCTGGAACAGCTGCCCGCCATTGATGGCCTGGCGGCTGCCGCTGGCGATCGAACCGGTGGCGACGTTGTCCAGCGTGGTGCCTTCCACACCGGACAGCGTGAGCGTGTCACGACTGCTGTCGTCGTAGGTCAGCGCATTGGCGGTGACGTTTTCCACCGAGCCGATGCGGTCGTCGATGTCGCCGACGCGGGTTTCCACTGCACCCACGCGCTGGTTGGTGGTGTTGAGCTGGCCACCGGTGACCGCATCCGTGCTGCCTGCGGCGACGCGACCGGCCGCGACGTTGACGATGCGGCGGGTGGCCGGCGAATCGGTGCCATTGCCGCCACCGACCGAGACCACGTTGGCTTCCACCGCACGCGAACCCGCGCCCAGCGCCACCGAGTTGGCCCCGGACGCACCCGCGCTGGAACCGATGGCGATGCCGTTGGCGCCGTTGCTGACGAAGGCGCCGTTGCCGACGGCCACCGCGTTGGTGGCGTTGGTCGAGGCCAGGCGGCCGACCACGGTGCTGTTGTCGCCGCGTGCCGAGGCATCTGCACCCACGGCAGTCGCACCGGTGGCCGAGGCGGTGGCCGCGGTCCCCAATGCGCTGCTGCGCGTGCCGCTGGCGGTGGCGCCAGCGCCGGTCGCCAGCGCATCGGTGCCGCTGGCCGTGGCCACGCCGGTGCCGCTGGCCTTGAAGCGCTGGCCGACCGCATCGGCCGTCGCCGCCACGCTGTCCAGCTGGGTCTTGTTGACCGCGTCGTTGGCATTCACCGCCGCACCGACATTGGTGATGCGGCGCGTGGCCGGACCGGTGGTGCCGTTGCCGCCACCGACCGACACCACGTTGGCTTCAGTGGCGCGTGCGCCTGCGCCCAGTGCCACGCTGCCGGTGCCGCTGGCCCAGGCGCTCTTGCCGAGTGCGGTGGCATTGAGGCCGCTGTAGGCGTAGCTGTCCTGGCCGATCGCGGTGGAACCGGCCGAGGTCGCCCACGCCAGCTGGCCCACCGCCGTGGTCTGCGCGGCCGTCGCCCAGGCGCTGGCGCCACCGGCGAAGCTGTTCGCTCCGCTGGCCTGCGCGCTGTTGCCGATGGCGATGCCGTAGGCACCCGATGCCGTGCTGCCCCAACCGAACGCCGAGGCATAGTCGCCGCTGGCTTCCGCGCCGTAGCCGAGCGCGGTGGTGCGCAGCCCGGTCGCGGCGCTGAACGCTCCCACGGCGGTGCTGTAGTCGCTGCCGGCTTCGGCGCTGTAGCCGAATGCAGACGACTGCAGGCCGGCCGAGGTGGCGCCGGCACCGCTGGCGGTGCTGAACACACCGGTGGCCTGTGCACCGGCACCCAGCGCGGTCGCACCGGTGCCGCTGGCACTGGTGGCCTTGTCCAGCAGCACGTTGCCGTTGGCATCTTCGTAGTACAGCGCACCACCGATGGCGGTGGCCGAATCGGCCGTGGCCGAGGCGTTGTAGCCCGACGCCGAGGCGTAACGACCCGACGCCAGCGAACCGCTGCCGTAGGCCGACGCGCCGGTGCCGTACGCATTGGACGCTTCGCCCGCCGCCGTGGCGTAGGTACCGTCGACGTAGCTGCCCACGTCGTCGCCATTGCCGCTGCCGGAGGCCTTGAAGTAGCGGTTGGTTTCCTCGGCGGTATCGGCGACGGCGTTGAGCTGGTCGACGTTCACCGCATCGGTGCCTTCGGTGCCGGCCGCAACGTTGGTGATCTGCCGCTGCGCGGTGGCGGTGCCGACGGACACGCTGTTGTCGCGATCCGCGCTGGAACCGGCACCCAGGGCCACGCTGTTCACGCCGGTGGCAGTGGCGCTTTCGCCCAGTGCGGTAGCACTGGCGGCATCGGCCCACGAATTCCAGCCGATCGCGGTGGCGTAGTCGTCGGTGGCCCAGGCACCTGCACCGAACGCGGAGGCGCCGGTACCGGACGCGCGCGCCGGGATGAAGCCGAAGAACGTGCTGCCGCCGATGGCGACGCTTTCATCGCCGGTGGCTTCGCTGAACTCGCCGACCGCGACCGAACTGGCGCCCGATGCGGTCGCCGCTGCACCCACGGCAGTGGCGTAGGCGTTGGAGGCCACCGCGCCGTAGCCCAGCGCGGAGGACAATTCGCCGGTCGCTTCGCTGTAGCTGCCGAACGACGACGCACCCGCCTCCGATGCACTGGAACGGAAGCCGTTGGCAGTGGCCTGCTGGCCCGATGCGATGGCTTCGCTGCCGCTGGCCGTGCTGTACGCGCCGGACGCCTGCGCGCCGGCACCAATGGCGCTGGCACCGATCTCGCTGGCCGCCGCACCGTTGCCGATGGCCACGCTGTCTTCGCCGGTGGCCTGGGCTTCGCTGCCCAATGCCGCGGCACCTTCGCCCGTCGCCAACGCGTTGAAACCCACTGCCGTGGCGTTGTTGGCCAGCGCAGTGGCACCGCTGCCCAGCGCGCTGGCACCGTCACCGATGGCGTTGGCTGCCTCACCGGCCGCCAATGCGTCATCGCCTTCCACGTAGGCACCGGCATCGCTGGCGTCGCTGCCGCTGGCCTGGAAGTACTTGCTGGTGGTGGCGGCCGTATCGGCCACCGCGTTGAGCTGATCCACATTCACCGCGTCGGTGCCTTCGGTACCGGCGGCCACGTTGGTGACCTGGCGCTCGCTGCCGGCACTGCCGACCGACACGCTGTCGTCGCGGTCAGCGATGGAATCCGCACCCAGCGCTACGCTGTTTTCGCCTTCGGAAGTGGCGGCATTGCCCAGCGCGGTGCTGTTCAGGCCCGGCGACCAGGCACCACCGCCGACGGCGGTGGAATAGTTGCCGGATGCTTCGGTGGGCAGCAGGCCGAACAGCGCGCCACCGATGGCAACACTGTTGGTGCCGCTGGCCAGGCTGCCCTGGCCGGTGGCGGTGCTGTAGGCGCCGCTGGCTTCGGCGTCACCGCCGAGCGCGACACTGTTGGAGCCGGTGGCCTGCGCGAAGCTGCCCAGTGCGGTGGCGTTGAAGGCGGTTGCGGCGGCATAGCCACCGATCGCCGTGGTGTAGCCCGCAGTAGCTTCGGACGCGAAACCGTAGCCAGCGGAAAGGGTCCCGCTGACCACGCTTTCCGCACCGACCGCCGTGGACCCCGAGCCGCTGGCGGTGCTGTAGTAGCCCAGCGCCACCGATTCTTCGCCGGCCGCTTCGGACAACGCGCCGCTGGCCAGGCTGCCCGCACCGGACGCAATGCTGGCCGCACCGTTGGCGGTGCTCTGCTCACCCGAGGCCAGGCTTTCCGCACCGTTGGCGGTGGCATATTCGGCAGTGGCCTGTGCATCCGCGCCGGATGCCGTGGCGTTGGCCGCACTGGCCAATGCATTCAGGCCGACGGCCGTGGCGCCGTCTGCCAGCGCGAACGCGCCGCTGCCCACGGCCGATGCGCCGGTGCCACTGGCGAAGCTGCTGGAGCCCACGGCGGTGGCGTAATCGCCATCGGTGGCGGCATTCGAACCGGCGGCCACGCTTTCCTCGCCACCGGCTACGGCCACGCCGTCGCCGCTCGCCTGGAACTGTTCGGTGGCGGCGGTCAGCTGGTCCACGTTGACCGCATCGGTGCCTTCGGTACCGGCGGCCACCTGGGTGATCTGGCGCTGCTGGTTGTCATTGCCGACCGAGACCGTGTAAGCGCGGTCGGCGCGTGCACCGGCCCCCAGCGCGACCGCGTTGGATGCACTGGCGGTGCTGCCCGCACCGATGCCGATCGCGCTTTCACCGCCGGCCACCACATTGGTACCGATGGCGATGGTGTTGATGCTGTTGCCGAGTGCCTGGTAGCCCACGGCCACGCTGTTGTCGCCGTAGCCGAACGCACCGCGACCGAGCGCGGTGGCACTGCTGCCGCGCGCCCAGCTGTTGTAGCCGACCGAGGTGGAACCGCTGCCGTCGGCCCAGGCCGCATAGCCCACGGCCGTGGCGTTGGCTTCGGTGGCCCACGCGCTGGAGCCGAACGCGGTGGCGCCGTCGTTGGTTGCCCATGCGTATGCACCGGTGGCGGTGCTTTCGCTGCCGCTGGCGAAGGCGTTGTCGCCCTGCGCGACGCTGTACTCGCCGGTGGCGCGCGACTTGTAGCCCTGCGCCAGGCTGTTGTCGCCGGTGGCCTGCGCGCCGCTGCCGTAAGCATTGCTGAGCGCACCGGTGGCCTGGGCGCCCGCACCGACGGCGACGGCATCCTGCGCGGCGGTGGTGCCCACCGTCACCGCGTTGCCGTCGGCATCCACGATCGGCGCGTTGTACTGGTCGTAGGCCTGCCCCACACCGCCGATGGCGACGCTGCCGGTGCCGTTGGCGGCTACGTTGCGGCCGACCGCGACGGTATCGTCGCCAATGGCAGACGCGCCGTTACCCACCGCAGTGGCGCCGGCACCGAAGGCATTGCTGGCTTCACCAGCGGCCAGCGCACCGTCGCCGTCGGCGAAGGCGCCCACATCGCTGTCCTGCGACGCGTTGGCCTTGAAACGGTAGGCCGTGCCATCGGCCGTTTCCGCGACGGCATCCAGCTGCGCCTTGTTGACCGCATCGGTGGCTTCGCTGCCGGCGGCGACGTGGGTGATCTGGCGTTCGTTGCCGACATCGCCGACCGATACGGTGTTGGCGCGCACGGCCGTGGAGTTGGCGCCGAGGGCCACGCTGTTGGCGCCGCGTGCGGTGCTGTAGAACCCGACCGCCGTGCTCAGGTCACCACTCGCCCAGCTTTCGGCGCCGAGCGCAGACGCGCCCTCGCCGGGTGCGTAGGCGAAATAGCCCACGGCGGTGGCTTCGGTGCCCGACGCTTCGCTCAGCGTGCCGTTGGCCACCGCGTAATCGCCGCTGGCGATCGCGCCGGCACCGACGGCGGTGGCGGCTTCGCCGCTGGCCTGGGTCTGCACGAAGAAGCCCAGGCCCGGAATCAGGTCGGCCGGGCCGCCAATGGCGGTGCTGCTGGTGCCGGCGGCCACGCTCTGCGTGCCCACGGCGGTGGCGTAATCGCCCGTCGCATTGGAGACGGCACCGAAGGCCGACGACTGCGCGCCGCCCGCGTATGCACCGACGCCGTACGAGGATGCGGCGAAGCCGGAGGCCTCGGCGCTGGCGCCGACGGCCGTGCCGCCCACGCCGGCACTGGTGGCGCCGGTGTCGACCGGGACGCCGCCATTGGTGATCAACGGATTGCCGTCTTCGTCGACGGCGGTACCGCCCACGGCCACGCTGCCCGGGCCGTTGGCCTGCGCATTGGTGCCGAACGCGGCGCTGTTCTGACCGCTGGCCAGTGCGTTGTAACCCACCGCGGTGGCGTTCTGCGCGACGGCGGTCGCACCGCTGCCCAGCGCGGTGGCGCCGTTGCCGAGCGCGTTGCTGGCTTCGCCGATCGCAGTGGCGTTGTCGCCATCGACGAACGCACCGGCATCGCTGTCGGCGCTGCCGCTGGCCTGGAAGAACTTGCTCGTGGTCTGCGCGACGTCACCCACTCCATCGAGCTGGGCCTTGTTCACCGCGTCGTTGTCTTCGGTGCCGGCAGCCACGTTGGTGATCTGGCGCTGCAGGCCGTTGTTGTTGCCCACCGAGACCGTGTCGACGCGATCGGCGTAGGAGCCGGCGCCGAGCGCCACGCTGCCCACCGCCACCGCGGCTGAGTTGGAGCCCAGTGCGGCGCTGAAGTCAGCCACCGCAGTGCTGAACGCGCCCACCGCAATCGAGGCTTCGCCGCCGCTGCCGGCACCACGGCCGAGCGAGGTGCTGCCCGCGCCAATGGCCAGGGCGCCGCCACCGATGGCAGTGGCGCCATCCGCACTGGCTTCGGCCAGGCCGCCGATCGCGGTGGCGGCGCCGTTTTCGCTTGCCGCGAAGGCCGACGCGCCCAGCGCTACATCGCCGAGCCCGAACGCCATGGCGCTCTGGCCCACCGCAACGGTGGCGTCGCCGATGGCCAGGCTGTTCTGGCCGAAGGCGCTGCCGCCCAGGCCCGCGGCGATGGCATCGCTGCCCACCGCCGTGGTGGCGTTGGCCAGCGCCTGGCTGTTGTGGCCCAGCGCCGTGGCGCCGTCGCCTTCGGCCGTGGCATTGGCACCGGCAGCGAGTGCACCTTCGCCATCGATACGGGCCGCGTCGCTGTCGTTGCCTTCGCCATCGGCCTTGAAGTAGCGCGTTGCGCCGGCGGCGGTCGCGGCCACCGTATCGAGCTGTGCCTTGTTCACCGCGTCCGTGGCGGCGGTGCCGGCCGCGACGTTGGTGACCTGGCGTTCCTTGCCAGCGTCGCCGACCGAAACGGTGTTGGCCCGTGCAGCGCGCGAGCCGGCGCCCAGCGCCACGCTGTTGGCTGCCGAGGCCGTGCTGTTGCTGCCGATCGCCACGGCATTCGCGCCCGACGCGGTTGCGTTGCCGTCAACCACGCAGCTGTCGACCACGCCGCTGTTGAGCACCACGCAGTTGGCGTTGCCGCCCACTTCCACCGATTGCGCACGCGCATCCGCGGTCACCCCGGCCATGCCCAATCCAAGCGTCAACGCAATGGCAGCGGACAACACCGATGTGCCGCGCGCGCCAGCGGCTCGTCGCTGGTCCACCACCACGCCCGGGGTCTGGCTGCTGGCGAGTTCGGAGGCAACGACCATCTGCCCCAGTGCTTTGTTCCAGACCTTGCGATAAATCCGATTCATCGATGCGACTCCTGGTTGGACTGGTTTCGGGCAAAGCGACGCCAACGCCGGACAACGTGGTCCAACGTCCCCTGGGGGCGTTTTCGCTTGAATGCTTTGGATTACTGCGTTGTGTGCCGAACGGCGTGTGCGACGTACAGAGAACTCGCCATCCTTGGGGTTACTGCAGAACTGAACGCTGTCAAAATGAGCAATCAGTGTTAACGCACGGTTCCGATGGCGTCAAGACTTTGACTGCAGAAATTGCTCGAACGCGAGAGACGTCACATATTTGACTATTCATCAACGCGTTTTGTTAGATCGATGTGAGTAATCTTCATCACACGAATTGACGCATGTAACGCGCTGTAACTTGTTGCTTCCACTCGACTTGGATCGAAGACGAAAAAAAACCGCCGAACGGGTCGGCGGTTTTTTCACTCAGCTTTCACCACGCTTTCACGCGATCTGTATGTCTGCTCAATCGCACCATACGCGTGCGTTGCGGAACATGCGCAGCCACGGCGAGTCGCCCTGCCACTCCGCCGGACGCCAGCTCAGGTTGATCGCGCGCGGTGTGCGCTCCGGGTGCGGCATCATGATGGTGACGCGGCCATCGGTGCTGGTCAGGCCGGTGATGCCGTCCGGTGAACCGTTCGGATTGAGCGGGTACTGGCTGGCGACGTTGCCATCGCCGTCCACGTAGCGCAGCGAGACGCGGGCAGCGGCCTGGTCGACGGCGGTGGCGAACACCGCCTGGCCTTCACCATGCGCCACGGCCACCGGCAGGCGCGAGCCGGCCATGCCGCGCAGCAGGATCGACGGGGACTCCACCACTTCCAGCAACGCGGTCCGCGCCTCGAACTGTTCGCTGCGGTTGCGGCGGAACTGTGGCCAGTGCTCGGCACCCGGGATGATGTCCTTGAGCTGGCTCATCATCTGGCAGCCGTTGCACACGCCCAGCGCGAAGCTGTCCTGCCGCGCGAAGAACGTGGCGAAGGCATCGCGCAGTGCGTTGCGTTCCAGCACCGAGGTGGCCCAGCCACGCCCTGCACCCAGCACGTCGCCGTAGCTGAAACCACCACAGGCGGCCAGGCCGGTGAAATCGGACAGTGCCACGCGGCCCTCGATCAGGTCGCTCATGTGCACGTCATGGGCACTGAACCCCGCGCGTTCGAAGATGTTGGCCATCTCGATCTGGCCGTTGACGCCCTGCTCGCGCAGCACCGCCACGCGCGGGCGCGCGCCGGTGTTGATGTAGGGGCCTGCGACATCTTCGTTGATGTCGAAGGTCAGCTTCGGCTTCAGGCCCGGCGCGTTGAAGTTGCGCGCGATCGCACGCTCCTGGTCGGCGTTGTCGGGGTTGTCGCGCAGCTTCTGCATCGCGTGGGTCACCGACCACCATGCGTCGAACAGCGCTTCCCAGCGCCATTCGACCAGGCTCTCGCCCTGCAGCGTCACCCGCACCACCGGTGCGGTGGTCGGGCGGGCAATGCGCTGGGCGCACTCGGTGAGTGCATGGCGTTCGACCAGGTCGGCGAACGCGGCACGGTCTTCCTTGGCGATCTGCACCACCGCACCCAGTTCTTCGTTGAACAGGCTGCGGAACGGATCGTCGCCCCAGGCATCCAGAGTAATGTCCAAGCCCAGGCGCGAGGCAAACGCCATTTCGCACAGCGCGGCAAACGCACCGCCATCGCTGCGGTCGTGGTACGCCAGCAGCAGGCCGGACTGGCGCGCATCGCGGATCAGTTCAAAGAAGGCACGCAGGCGCTGCGCATCGTCCAGGTCCGGCACCGGGCCGGCGAAGGCCGGCAGTGCACTGTGGTCGGCGTGCACCTGGGCCAGGATCGAACCGCCCAGCCGCTGCTTGCCGGCACCGAGGCCGATAAGCCACAGCTCGCTGTCGGTCTCGCGGTCGAGCAACGGGGTCAGCTGGCCGCTGGCATCGGCCACCGGCGCGAACGCCGAGATCACCAGCGACACCGGCGACACCGACTTGTGCGCCTGGCCGTTGTCATGCCACTGCGCCTGCATCGACAGCGAATCCTTGCCGACCGGAATGCTCAGGTCCAGCTGCGGGCAGAGTTCCATGCCCACCGCACGCACCGCGTCATACAGCAGCGCGTCTTCACCGTTGTGGCCGGCCGCCGCCATCCAGTTGGCCGAGAGCTTCACCGTCTCCAGCGCGTCCACCGGGGCGGCGCACAGGTTGGTGATCGCTTCGCCCACCGCCATGCGCGCCGAGGCGGCCGCATCCAGCAGGGCCAGCGGGGTGCGCTCGCCAATCGCCATCGCTTCACCGGCGACGGTATCGAAACCGGCCAGGGTGATGGCCACGTCGGCCAGCGGCAGCTGCCACGGCCCGATCATCTGTTCGCGAGCGGTCAGGCCGCCCACGCTGCGGTCGCCGATCGTGACCAGGAAGTTCTTGGCGGCCACGGACGGGTGCGCGAGCACGCGCAGGCCGGCCTCATGCAGGTCCAGCCCGCTCGTCCTCAACGCCGGCCAGCGCGGCGCCGGCGGGTGCGCGGTATCGCGGTGCATCTTCGGCGCCTTGCCGAACAGCACGTCCATGGGCAGGTCGATCGGCGCATCGGCGGGGATGTTGCCCACCGTTGCACCGTAGGCCACCACCAGGCGTTCCTCGGCCGTGGCCACGCCGACGGCGGCGAACGGGCAGCGCTCGCGGGCGCACAGCGCGGCGAACTCGGCCAGGCGCGCCTGCGGCACGCCGAGCACGTAGCGCTCCTGCGATTCGTTGCACCACAACTGCATCGGCGACAGCGACGGATCGTCGGTGGGCACCTTGCCCAGGTCGATCACACCGCCCACGCCGGAGTCGTGCAGCAGCTCGGGAATGGCATTGGACAGGCCGCCCGCGCCAACGTCATGGAACCAGCGGATCGGGTTGTCCAGGCCCAGCGCGACGCAGCGGTCGATCACTTCCTGGCAGCGACGCTCCATTTCCGGGTTGTCGCGCTGCACGCTGGCAAAATCGAGGTCTTCGGCGCTTTCGCCCGATGCCACCGAACTGGCGGCACCGCCGCCCAGCCCGATCAGCATGGCCGGACCACCGAGCACGATGACCGCATCGCCCGGCTGCAGGCGCAGCTTCTCGACCTGGACCTGGTCGATGGCGCCCAGGCCACCGGCCAGCATGATCGGCTTGTCGTAGGCGCGGGTCAGGCCCTCGCCTTCCGGCAGTTCGAAGCTGCGGAAGTAGCCCAGCAGGTTGGGCCGGCCGAACTCGTTGTTGAATGCGGCGCCGCCGAGCGGGCCCTCCAGCATGATGTCCAGCGCAGGCGCCATGCGCGGGTTCAGCGCACGCGGCGCCTCCCACGGCTGCGGCAGGGTCGGGATGCGCAGGTGCGAGACCGAGAATCCGGTCAGGCCGGCTTTGGGCTTGCCGCCGCGGCCGGTGGCACCTTCGTCCCGGATCTCGCCGCCGGCACCGGTCGAGGCGCCCGGGAACGGCGCGATCGCGGTCGGGTGGTTGTGGGTTTCCACCTTGATGCAGAAGGCCGAGTCCACCACCGCTTCGCTGCGGTATTCGCCCGTGGCCGGGTCCGGCCGGTAGCGCGCGGCCGGGAAACCGGCCACCACCGCGGCGTTGTCGCTGTACGCGCTCAACGTGTGCTGCGGGGTGTGCTGGTGGGTGTTCTTGATCATGCGGAACAGCGAGTTGGCCTGGTCGGCGCCGTCGATGGTCCAGCTGGCATTGAAGATCTTGTGCCGGCAGTGTTCGGAGTTCGCCTGGGCGAACATCATCAGTTCCACGTCCGACGGCTTGCGGCCCAGTTCGCCGAAGCGCTGGCGCAGGTAGTCGATCTCGTCCTGGGCCATGGCCAGGCCGAGGCGGCGGTTGGCCGCTTCCAGGTCATCCAGCGCCACCCGCTCCAGCTCGCCACGGGCCGGCGCGGTGAACAGCGCCTGCGCCTGGGCGGCATCGTCCAGCACGGACTGGGTCATCGGGTCGTGCAGCGCGCGGATCACCGCCTCACGCTGGGCGGCATCGGCCGGCCAGCCGGCCAGGTCGATGCGCAGCCCGCGCTCCACGCGGCGGATCGGCTGCCCGGCACCACGGACCAGCTCGGTGGCCTTGCTCGACCACGGCGACAGCGTGCCCAGGCGCGGCACCACGAAGCGCGAAAGAGCGCCCTCCGCCTGCGCGGCCAGCGCCGGCTGCGCCTCCAGGATCCGGCTCAGGATCACCGGGTCCGGGGCGGCATCACCTTCGGTCTGGATGAAGTAGACGTGCCAGGCACCGGTAATGCGCAGGTCGGCGGCGAGGGACTGCAGGCGGGATTCAAGACGTTCGCGGCGGAACGGCGAAAGGGCGGATGCGCCCTCGAGGACCATCATGTCCGGGGAACCGTGGTTGGAGACGGGGCCCACTATTGTACCGATACGTGCCCGCCGGTGGTCGGCCCGGCCCCCCCCCGCTCCCGCACCGGCGCAGACCGGCCGCGTCCCGAACCTTGCGCTGGCGCACGGAACGGAGGGGCAAACCATGACAACGTTGCCACCACCTGCCCAGCGGACTGCCGGGCGGGGTCCATGTCCGCCCCCTCTGCTGTTGCCGGCCTCTCTCACCGGCCCCGGACCTGCTGCAACGCTGGCCGACACCCTGCCGCCCAGCGCCCACCACCTGATCGGAGTAAGACATGACTGACCCGATTGCGCGCAGTACGGTGACATCGTTATCTCCCCGCTCCCCCGCCCGGCATCGGCGTTGGCTGCTGGCCATGGCGCTGGGCTCGGCGGCACTGAGCCCCGGCCTGGCCCTGGCGGCCAGCTGTACCGGGGTGCCGGAGTGGAACGGCAACGTGATCTACCTGTCCGGCAGCACCCTGCAGAAGGGGGGCGTGCTGTACCGGGCCAACCAGGACATCTGGAACGCCCCGCCCGACCACCCCGCCGGCGCGCCGTACTACACCAACCTGGGCGCCTGCGACACTGGCGGCAGCAACCAGCCCCCGAGCGTCAGCCTGACCTCGCCGTCCAACGGCGCCAGCTTCGCCGCCGGCAGCAGCATCACCGTCAGCGCCACTGCCAGCGACAGTGATGGCAGCGTGGCCAAGGTCGAGTTCTTCCGCGGCGGCACCTCGCTCGGCATCGACACGAGCGCGCCGTACAGCGTGGCTTGGACCAACGCCAGCGCCGGCAGCCACACGTTCAAGGCGGTGGCCACCGACAACAACAATGCGGTGACCTCCTCGGCCACGGTCAGCGTGACGGTCAACGCGGCCAGCAACGACACCACCCCGCCCAGCGTGCCCGGCGGCCTGGCCTCGCCCGCCAAAACCGCCACCACGGTGAACCTGGCCTGGAACGCGGCCAGCGACAACACCGGCGGCAGCGGCGTGGCCGGTTACGACGTGTACCGCAACGGCAGCCTGGTCGGTTCGCCCAGCGCCACCCAGTACACCGACGGCGGCCTCACCGCCAGCACGGCCTACACCTACCGGGTGCGCGCCCGTGACAACGCCGGCAATGCCTCGGCGCAGAGCGCGTCGATCAGCGTCACCACCGCCACCGGTGGCGGCACGGGCGGCAACAAGCGGGTGATCGGTTACTTCACCCAGTGGGGTATCTACGGGCGCAACTACCGGGTCAAGAACATCGACACCAGCGGCTCGGCCAGCAAGCTGACCCACATCAACTACGCCTTCGGCAACGTGCGCAACAACCGCTGCGAAGTGGGCATCACCCAGGCCTCGGACCCGAACACCGGCGTGGGTGGCGATGCGTTCGCCGACTACACCAAGGCCTTCCAGGCGGGCGAAAGCGTCAGTGGCGGCGCCGATACCTGGGACCAGCCGCTGCGCGGCAACTGGAACCAGCTCAAGCAGCTCAAGGCCAAGCACCCGAACGTGAAGGTGCTGATCTCGCTGGGCGGCTGGACCTGGTCGCGCGGCTTCTCCAGCGCGGCACAGCCCGCCAACCGCCAGGCCTTCGTGGCGTCGTGCGTCGATGCCTACATCAAGGGCAACCTGCCGGTGACCGACGGTGCCGGCGGCGTGGGCGCGGCGGCGGGCGTGTTCGATGGCATCGACATCGACTGGGAGTACCCGGTGGGGTGCGGGTTGAGCTGCGGGACGCCGGCCGACAATGCCAACTACACCGCACTGCTGGCCGAGTTCCGCCGCCAGCTGGACGCGGTGCGCCCTGGCCTGTTGCTGACCGTGGCGGTAGGCGCGGGCATCGACAAGATCCGCGTGACCGACCCGGCCGCGTATCACGGCTACCTGGATTTCATCAACGTGATGACGTACGACTTCCACGGCGCGTTCGACCCGATCACCGGGCACCACTCGGCGCTGTTCAATTCGCCGGCCGACCCCTCCACCGGTGATACGAAGCTGTACAACAGCAACGATGCAATGGAAGCGTTCATCAGCCGTGGCGTGCCGGCCAGCAAGCTCAACCTGGGCATCGGCTTCTACGGCCGCGGCTGGACGAACGTGCCCAACGTCAACAATGGCCTGTACCAGAGCGGCAGCGCCGCGCCGGGTACCTACGAGGCGGGCATCGAAGACTGGAAGGTGCTGAAGAACCTCAACCATCCCATCTTCACCGACGCCAATGCACGGGCCACCTGGAGCTATAACGGCACCACGTTCTGGAGCTTCGATACGCCGGCGCTGGTGACCGAGAAGATGGGTTACGTGAAGACCCAGGGACTGGGCGGCGCGTTCTTCTGGGAGTTCAGTGGCGATGACGCACAAGGCACGCTGGTGAACACCATCAGTACGGGTTTGAAGTAAGTGCAACGCGCCCGGGGCCGCTGTGGCCCCGGGTGTTGTGCAGGGATGAGCGCAAACTGAAAGCGGCGCTGCTTGGTCGCCGTTAGGGTGCCGGGCCTCCAGATGTTTGATCGCCATGCGCATTCCTACTCCTCTCATCAAACTCCTTGACCGCCTGGGCAGCAAGAGCGCGAAAAACGAACGGTGGTTGCGGCAGTCCCTCCAGCCCCTGTCTGTCAGTGACATAAGCAACAACAAGGCATCGGGCACATGGCAGTCGCCTCCGCCGACCTCTCGCCCCGGTACGGTCTCAGCGCATAAGGCGCCCGGAACTGCGTCCCTTCCGGTGAAGCCGCCGTGGGCCATCGCTAATTATTTTGGCGCCCCGGGACCGGCCGAAGCGCCGCGCGCCGCGCCCCCCGCACTGGTGGAAGCCGGCAACAGCACGCTGATCGCATGGTTGAGCGGGCAGTCCGCCACCGATCACAGCGCACGGTCCCGACCGTACCGCGACAGCCTGGACGGCGACATGTTCGGCGAATTGCCTGCGCGCAGCTCCGGGTCGAACCGAGAGACGCGGACGCCGGCCGCCCGCAATGTGGTGCTCATGACGGCGCTGCAGGAGGGCACCATGGGACGGAAACGGCGCGCGCCGCCCGCCCCCTCCATGAAGCCCGTTGTTCCGCCGAAGCCACCGGCGTTGTTGGCGCGCTCCAAGGCGGCGGCAGCGTTCGTGCCATCACCGCAGATGCGCGCGCAGGCGCCCGTGCCCACCAAGCCTGTCCCGGCGCCCAAACCTGCGTGGCTGCTGGACCGTGCCAAGGCAGGCGTCCACGCTCCCGCGCCACTCCCGCTGGCGAACACAGCCCTCCCGCCCAGCGCCGGCAGCGCCAATCGAGTTGGCCTTCACGAACAGACCATGTCGCAGGCACTACGAACCGCACTGCAGCTGCGCGCCGGCGGCGAGTCGTTCGCGGAATTCAAGGCACGCCTTCCCGACAAGGCCATCTATCCGCATCTGGCCGATGCAGGCGGACAACGACCGCACGCCCCGCAGGTCGCCAGCGCGACGGTTCCGCGGACGCTCCCCGTCAAGGAAGCAGGTCCGGCGCCTGCCCAGCCCCTGCACCGCTCGGCGCTTCCAACGGACCTGTTGGCGGAAATACGGGCGAGAGGACAGGCTGCGCCTGTCAGGCGCATCCTGGACGTGGAACCGACCCGTGTGGCGTCAGCGATGGAGGACTTCTACCAGCGCGCCCTCATCAACATCGGAAGCGGAGAAACATCCTTGGCTCGCCAGGCATCTTCCAGCGACTCGGGCATTGGCAGCGGCCCGGACGACGATGCTTCCGACCACGGTTGGGATCCCTGAGCAGGTCGGCCAGCACGCGGGTGCTCAGCGCCATGACCCGGTCCCCGGATGACAGCGATTGGAATGGTGCAAAGGAATAAACGCCCGTGACGCCCCGTGATGCATGGCGCGCGCGGGGCGCGAGCGTTTCATGAAAGTCTGCCACGGCGTTGCACCAACAATGGCGGGGCACTCGTTCGATTGCCATTGGAAGCTCATGACTACTGCAACCTCCCGCGTCCCCACCCCCCTCCTTCGGATCGCCGCCTTCCTCGGCAGTTCACGCGCCAAGACGAAGCTGGAGCTCCCCACGGTCAAAATCCGCTCCTTCACGCATCTCTCCAACCGACCGAAGGTGTCGGACCCGCCTGTCCGCCCGTTCGAGTTCCGAAAAGCCGACAAGCTGTCTCTGCAGGATGTGAGGAAGTTGATGGCACCGGCGCAGCTGCACGTGCCGCCGGTGCCGCGGGAAACGGAACGTGGTCCGCGCGCTGCACCCCTGCTGATTCATGGGGCTGCAGGAACCAGCGAGGCACGCAACGCCGGGAACCTCCAAGGCGGCTGGCTGCACAATCATTGGGCAGACCGCCCGGCGGGTGTTGCGACCCGGTCCAATCACGTTGATACCACCGATTGGAAGACGCAGGCAGCTGCGTTTCCCTCCGTCTTTCGCATACCCCGGCCCGCCCTCCTGGAAGTGAAATGCGCGAGCGAGCCGACGCTGCCATCAACGGCACCCGCTCCCCCGCCTCCCCCAGCGCCGCCCGCCTTCCCTGCCGCGCAGGTTCATGCAACCTCGGGCGGTCTGCTCAAGGAGTTGCAGCGCAATCCGTTGATCAAGAGCCGCTCGCTCGATGAACAGGCGACAGTGAGTTTCGGGACCCGCAAGGAAAAGACACACGAGGCGCCGGACAGCAGCGCACGCGATGCCGCTCGTGGGCGCCTCAGCCATAGCGACCTGTTCGGGGGTACGTTGCCGGCCGAGCTGCTGCGGAAGATCGCCGAGCGTCGCGCAGTGCTGGACCTGGAATCGGAGCAGCGCGCGGTGGATGACGAGACCGCCGCACCCAAGGTAGTCCACGTTCACTACAAGGGTGAAGAAAAGGGGGCCACCGGAGTCAACAACGCGTTCGCGGGACCTCCGGGGCGGCAGAAGGACAGCGCCGTCAAGAACGACATGATGACGGAACTCAGGCAAAAGCTGGCGACGCGCGCCAACAATCCCAGCGGCTGAGCCACGCTGGTCGGACCGGAGGCATTGAGCCTCCGGTCTGGACAGCCCGGTTTACCGGGACTGCCGCTCCAGCGCCTTGGCCAGCTGTGCCGGGGTGAGATAGCCGCCCAGCTGGGTGCCGTCGGCGGCGAAGATCGCGGGGGTGCCGCTCACGCCGACCTGCTGGCCCAGGTTGTACTGCATGGCCACCGGGCTGGTGCAGTTCTTCGGCGCTACCGCCTGGCCGCTCTTGGCTTCGGTCAGCGCCTTGCGCTTGTCCACGGCGCACCAGACCGAAATCATGTCGGTGAAGTCCTGGCTGCCGGGACCCATGCGCGGAAACGCCAGGTATTCCACGGTGATGCCCTGGCGGTTCAGTTCGGGCAGGTCCTGGTGCAGCTTGCGGCAGTAACCGCATTCGATGTCGGTGAACACCGTGATCGTGTGTTTCGGGTTGGGCGCGGCGAACACGATGCGCTCGCTGCGCGGCACCTTGTCCAGCAGGGCCTTGCGGTAAGACAGCAGCCCGGCACTGCTGGCCGGCCCCCGGTTCTGGATGTCATACGGCTGCGACTGCATCAGGTAGCGGCCATCATCAGACACGTACAGCACCTGACCGGACACCAGCACTTCGCGGAAGCCCGGGAACGGTGCGGCACCGATGTAATCGGGGTTGAACTTTGCGTCCAGGCTGGCCAGCGCGGTTCGCACGGTCTGCTCGGCCGTGGCGTTGGACGCCGGTGCCGCACTGGCGGCCGGCTTGTTCGAAGAGGAGGCGACCGGGGCGGCCGGCTGGGCGCAGGCCGTCAGGCTGAGCGCGCCGAACAGGGCGACGGTAAGGACACGAAGCATCAGGCGTTCCACGGTAGGGGATGTGCGAATTCTCGCACAGCCGGCTGGAACGCGAGGTACGCCCAGCAGAGGGAGCCGGCACTCGGGTCGCGTCAGGTGAGTGATTTCTGGAAGCAGCCGCGCATCCGAAGGCCCAGCCTCGGACGTCCTACGCTACCTCCACGCCAATGCGCTGCCTTCCCTCGCTCACTCTGTCTCTCAAGGCCCATCTACTTGGCAGCACCACCGCACGCGTGGCGCTGGCAGCCAACAAGCCAGACCCGGGCGGCAAGCGATACGCTTTGGCCCTGAGCAGCCTCTCCAACAGCGAAGCGGCCATGTACCGGGCCTACGGGAAAGGCAGGTTGGCCGAGGACCAGCTGATCTCGCGCGCCACGAAACTGGCCCGTCTGGGAGCGACGCTGAATCCCTCGGTGCCGGTCCACATCGGCATGGCCAGGCTGCTGAACGCGTGCCATGCTCTACATCCCGCAACACTCCCCCCTGACACACCCTTGGCGACCGCTCCCGGCCACCTGATGGCCGGTACTGGCGCGGTCGACAACGCTCCTCCTGCGCAGGATGAGGATGAGGGTCATCGCAGCGACGCGCGTACCAGCGTGACCTCAGCTTCGTCGTACTACCCGGATTCGAGCAGCCGCGGGCACGATTCGGTCGATGGTGATGCGCGGTCCTGTCACAGTTTTATCCGGTGTGACAGTTCCGATACCGGCTCGGTGAGGAGCCGGCGCACGTGGAGCCTGGCTTCCTTCGACAGTGTGGAGGGAGTTGCCCCCCTCTGGGGCAAACGGCCCGGTGATGAAGTGCATTCCCTGCGGCGGTAACCGCACGCGCCGCGCCGCTCACCCCCGCGGATGATGCCGCGCATGCAGCTTCTGCAGGTGTTCGCGTGCCACCAGCGTGTAGATCTGGGTGGTGGACAGCGAGCT
>NZ_DAMCID010000021.1:69598-80830 GCF_032099025.1 Stenotrophomonas sp. | reverse complement strand
TCCAAGTGCGATCAAATTATCGCTTCTTGGCGTCCGTTTCAGCGGGGCAGGTTCATGCTACCGTGCGGATGCCCACCACGCGGCGCCGATCAGCTCAGCAGAATTCCCGCTGCCGCTTCGTTGGCTTCTCGGTGGGGAATGCCATTGGCCTCCGTCCGATCGTCAGCGTGGCGCTGTTGGTCTTGGGATCGATGCTGAGACTTGCCCGCTCCCAAGCCCCAGCTGTCCAGCCAGCGGCTGGGCAAGCGCAGGTAAGGCACGATCTCGGCGGTGCGGTCCTGCGCGTGTGCGGAATGCGCCACCACGCCACCTTGATGGGTGCAGGGTGGACGGGCGTATGACCTGGGTAGGGATGGCACGAACCCGAACGAGCTGTGCGACGTCGTAAGCAGCATGTTGGACCTCCGGCAGGAAGATCCCTCGCCGGAGCGGCAAGGGAGTCGGGAGGTTAGAAACCGTCTGGCTAGAACCGGCGGGCGTATTTCCACAGGGGGTGTTGTATTAGCCACCCTCCCGACAAAGGGACGTCCAACATTGTCTAGCCAGAAGAGTTTCTACGCTCCGATGTGCACCATGCCGGATGGGTCGGAAGATGGGAAATCGCTTGTTGCTGTTGATCTGCGCGGCTTGGTTGGCGATGCCTAAGCATTGGCGTAACTGGCTCATTGCAGTCGCAAGATTTGGGACGGGTCGCACGCAATCTGCCGCTATCTAGAGGAGAGCAGTGGATGACAGAAATAGATCCTGAGTGGCTGAATGCCTTCGATGAGGCAATGGTCGGCTTCTTTGCCATCGACCACGCAGAAGCCGGGATGGATGAGAAGGAGCTGGGCTGGTACGCAGATCTTCCAGCGAAAGACGCTGCCCTGGCGTATGGGCTGGACTTTGACCTGTGTCGGGTTGACGTGTTCTGGCCGTCCTTGGGCCTGAGGCGTCGCACCTAACGGGAAAGGTGCGCCAAATCTCTGCGCGTACCGCATGCTTTAACCCTATCGAATCGCTGATTCGCATAGGGCAATGGAATTGCCACATGGACGACTGGACCCACCAACAGCTTGCTGTCGCAGTTCAGGCGTACTGATGAATGCAGCGGCGCGCTGCCGGCAACGGAGACCGCGCTGGCTTATGGGCTGGATTTTGATCTTTGTCGGGTGGATCGGGTGTGGCCGATGCACCGGCTGAGGCTGGCTAATTGACGCCGTCGAGATCCCCATCGCCGCTAGGATCCGGAACTCTCAGTCGTGCCACTTGCGCCACCCCGTGTCGCATGCAGCATACTTCCTGCTGATCGATCATGGTGATCGCTTAGCAGGGGGCTGGCGCACATGGAAAGGTGGACACCAGAGCAGTTGCAGGCATCCGTGGATGGATACCTGGACATGCGGGAGCGCATCGCGCGCGGCGAGAAGGTCAACAAGGCCGGGACCTTTCGGGACTTGGCTAACAAATACGGGAAGGATGAAGCAGCCTGGACACGCAGGTTTGGCAACGTCTCCCAGGTGATGGAGGAGCTCGGGTATCGGCAGATTCCCGGTCTTCGACCGCTAGCCAACGTCGGCACCAATGTAACCAAGGTGCTGGTCGGGATGATCCAGGCGCGAATTGGGGATGCTGAGGCTGGGCTCGCGGACGCGGAAGTGCGCGCCGCGCTAGTTGTGGCAGAGCAGGCAGTGAAGGCTAGCAACGGGTTCTCCCCCGAAGGTGCTGAAGATCAGCGTCGGCGTGTGCTTCGCAGTGTGGTGCAACGTCGTGGGCAACCCGCGTTCCGAAAAGCACTCATCGAGGTTTATGGCGGGAGGTGTGCCATTTCAGGTTGCGCCATCGTTGATCTTCTGGAGGCGGCTCACGTCTATCCTTATAAAGATGGCGCGACGAATGACGTCAGCAACGGATTATTGTTGCGAGCCGACTTGCACACCCTCTTCGACCTTCGGCTGATCTCAGCCGATCCAGACACGTCGCGAGTCGTTGGGTGCGCAACTCTACAAGACAGTGAATACCAGATTTACGTCGGAAAGGCGTTGGCAACCAGAGCGGCTGGAGCCATTGCCCTCTCCGTGGACGCAATGCGCTGGCACCGTTCAAGGTGCGATTGGTGATCGACGGGGAAGATGTGCCGACGTGCCGCTCCGCACGAGGCTAAGCCAGTGGAGAAATGTGGAAGGAGGGCCAAGGGTACATGAATGTGGAGACGACTCAGTGGGAGCAGTGCCTTGATGCAGTTCGGGCGCTGGGCGGAAAGGCCACTTCGCAACAAGCGTAGGAGTACTTGAAGCAGTTTCGTGCAGGACGACTGAGTGCACTCTCCTCCCACTAGGACGCGATGAGACCAGTCCTCCTGCAAAAGCCATAGACCATCGAGCTGCTTACCACAAGCTCTCACGCCAACAGGGTTCCACTGACGGCCTTCAAACGAGCCTGAACCTGCGCCCAAGTGAGTCACGAAAGATCCGGTGCTTGGCTCGTATTGGGGCGGCGCCAGGCCCAATGGATGTGCTCCGCTGAAGCAGACGCCAACAGGCGTCGACCCGCAACAGCGCGAACCGTGGCGGGAAAGAATGCGCGCTGGTAGCTGACCAGCTCATTGACCATCTGAGAGCGCCCCCCCCCCATTTGAATCAAAGTGCGTAGAGAGAGAGGCCTACTGTGGCCTCCGCCGTTCGGGGAAGGCGCCAGAACGGCGCGAATGACGCGTCGTTCTGGCTGATCCCCCGGAACTCAAGTCTGACGGGAGAGCTGAGCCTCGGCCGCTTGAATGAATCCCTCAAAGGTCGAGCCAGAAGCCTCAAGCGCGATGGCAATGTCAGACATTGCAAGCTTCAGCTTGTATCGCCTTTGAACACCCTGCCCCTTCCAACGCACTTCATCTACAACTTCTGCATCGATCAAGTCAGGCAACATTTCATCCATGAACACTGGAGCGCTGATCTTTCCAAGCCGAAGACGAATGAAGGTCTCATCCATGTATGTGCTTCGCATAAAAAATCTTAGAAACTTCTCGAGGATCTTGAATCGCTCATCGTCTACCAAGATTCCATCAAATGTCATGCCGCCGGTTGACCCATCCTCAATGCCGCCACCGGACTCACCAATAACCCCACGAATAACACCAGGATCAAACGATTGGACGTCGTTCAAAACGATCGAGTCTACCTGGCAGTCGCGGAACGTGCAGCCGCGCAGTGACGTGGGCGAGTCAACCTCGAGCCGCTCAAACTCACAGCTGATGAATCTAATTTTATCAAATTTGGATCGCCCAACTCCGGTTGGCTGAAAGTGACATTTGATAAAATCAATCTTGGCGAGGACTTTACCCGCCAAGCCCCCAACTGGAAATATTATCCCCCGCACTTCTATGCCGTGAGTTGAACCACCCAAGCATTCTAGGAGCCTACAGACCAGGGATCCACAGTTCTCCTTGATAAAGGTAAATCCATATTCTTCGCTATCTATCTCTTGAAGCGTCGCGACTGCATCTGCTGGATCACCCCCTTGGCGAAGAAGGGACTGAACAGCCTGCTCGATGGTGACCATTGGAACGATCCCGACCGAAAAGAACGACCTGATATCTCCTTTATGCTTAGCGAACACCAGTCCGCCAAGCGCCTCCCCAAGGTAAAAGCTCTGGAAATCCTCGTGATCGAACGAGACTGAGTTGGAACGACTCGGATCCACCGACAGGAGCGAATGCTGACGAATTCTCTCCTTTACTTGCCTCGCATGAGACGCACCCTTCTTTCTACCATCTAGGTATATATCGACCACCACATCAAGCAAGTCATACCGAATAGAAAGCGAAGACGTCTGCCACATCTCCATTGAAATCGCAGACAGCAATACATGATGATCTTCTATTGCGAGCAGGGGCTCCATTAGATCCTTGTCGAGCCACTTCTCTTCAGCCTCTCTCTTCACAATCGCATTGACAAAGGTATAGAAATAGTCGGATGGATTCACACCTAGCAGATCAACCACCTCTGCCCCGTCCTCTTTTTCCAAGACATCAAATAGTCGCTTGACAAGCACAGCCCTAGTCAACAAGGGATGGGCTTTCCCCAGCCTGTCTTCGATCAAGTAATAGATATCACTAGCATCGTCCCGCCCCCTACGTTCGCCGTAGGAAGTGAACTCATCTATGCGCCATCTGGTCAGAGAAAGACGGCCGAACATTGCAGATCGATCGCCGATCGCATCTAGTAGTTTGGCCTGCGTTTTGAAGCTAACGTATTCAAAGAATGCTTTTCGTGCCGACAAAATTATCGTCCCTGCGGAGTCGAGACTCTGCACGAGACCTCCCAGTGAGGACACGGCTTCCCCCTTATCACCTTCGACGAGCATCTCTTCATAGCCATCAAAAGCTGGGACTATCAATCCCATTTTTACGAGATTGATGAAAGCATCGAAGTACAAGTATGGGAAACGCAGTTTATTAACTAGCGCCGCTATAACCGCGTCGTCAAAGGTCAAGAACGCCTTTCCACCCAATGGAATAGGAACGACAAGTGATGGCACCTCTTTTGCCTTGAACCTCCGGGCCTGCTCCTGTGCAACTTTTGCAATCAGCGTAGTTTTTCCTTCGCCCGCGTCCGAGGTCAGATAAAACACAGACGTCGCCCCTGGGACGGGATTGGAGGCGATCTTTAAGAGCGACTCTCTCGCGTCCACATCTTGATCAATCAGTTCTTCATCTGCAATATCACGAGTCATCCTTCCCCTAGGTGAAACGAAGACCGATTGGGGAGACTCGAATTTTTGAGACAATGGAAGTGCCAGAATTCGGTCTGCCAACTGCGGCAATCTTGCAATTCTATTGATTATCCAAGTGCGTGCCGGGATGACTGCATCGTTCTCGTGGACGAGGATGGATGAGGCGTCAGAATCCTTATACGAAACCCTGACATCAATGACTTCGCCTCGAAGCTCTGCAACCACACGGCCTAGTCTGACGTCTACATCGGTCGGTTCGTCAGCGAACGAGGAAAGAATGCTCTTGAATTGAGATATGTCCATTAGCATGGGCTCACTTGTTCGTAAAACCGCTCGGACCTACCAGCCTCCAACATCTGGCTAAGGTGGCGCTGAGTCCTCCAGCCGTCATTGGTATGAATATGCGTTATGAGGCAGCCGGCATTTGCGGCGAGGAGCACCCCCGGCCACATATCAGTGTCCGACGAAACGACAACCACATTTTTATCGCGCTTCTGAAGGGAAAGATAGGCGATGTCGGCCACAATCAACGTATCGACCATCTTCTGCTCGTCTCGCACCACTAGATCCTGCGCCTTGACGGCGCATGTCGCAGCCTCGCATTCATCGGAGTACTTAAGTTGCCTGAGGCGCGCCATGCCACAGTTATCCTGGGCAGAGCAACCATTCCAAGGATCACGCCTGACACGAAACTTCCTGGCAGGGCGATCTCTTACATATGTTTCACTGAAGACGCGATTGGTCCACGCTGGACTGTCTGCAAGCACGACTTCCAGCCTGACAGTTCGCTGGTCATCTTCCACGCGTCGACTAAAAGGTCGGGGAGATTCCTGCCTGATAACGGGGAGTATTTGTTGAGCGACTCTTGTCAGATTGCCGCGCTCACGCCACCCCCCATACAGACGAACTTGGATGGCATCGTATTGCACAAAAACTGATGCAGGAATCAATCGCGAAATTTCTGTCGCAGCCTCCATGACACCAGCTCGCTTAAACCTCTCGTTTACGTTGTCATAATCGACTAGAACTGAAAGCACGACTCCCCCAGCGTTCGCTGTACTTTCGGTAGATTGACGCATTCCGCACTTGCTATCAACAAAAAAGGCGGCCTACTGGCCGCCTTTTTCTTGATTACTCCCCATCAAACCCCGACAGGATTCCCCTTCTCAGGATCAATCTTGTACTGCTTGATAGCCCGGGCCACATCCTTCCCGGTCATCTTCCCGTCCTTCGCCAGCGCCGCAATCGCGGCATGCGCGATGTAGTACCGGTCAACCTCGAAGAAGCGACGCAGGTTCGCACGGGTGTCCGAACGACCAAACCCATCCGTACCCAGCACGGTGAACGTACCCGGCACGAACGCACGGATCTGGTCCGCATACGCACGCACGTAGTCCGTGGCAGCAATCACCGGGCCCTGGCGGTCTTCCAGCAGCTCGGTCACGTAGGCCTTGCGCTGGGTGTCTTCCGGGTGCAGGCGGTTCCAACGCTCGGCGTCGAAACCATCGCGGCGCAGTTCGTTGAAGCTGGGGCAGCTCCAGATGTCGGCGGTGACGCCGAAGTCCTTCTCCAGCAGCGCGGCCGCTTCAATGGCCTCGCGCAGGATGGTGCCCGAACCCAGCAGCTGCACGCGCAGCTCGTTCTTCTTCGGCTTGCCGGCGTCGGTGAGCAGGTACATGCCCTTGACGATGCCTTCGGCCGCACCTTCCGGCATTTCCGGGTGGGTGTAGTTTTCGTTCATCAGAGTGATGTAGTAGTACTCATCAATCTGGTCTTCCATCATGGCCTTGGTGCCGTGTTGGAGGATGACGGTCACTTCGAAGCCGAAGGTCGGATCGTAGCTGCGCACGTTCGGAATGCCGCCCGCCGCCAGATGGCTGTGGCCATCTTCGTGCTGCAGGCCTTCACCGTTGAGCGTGGTGCGGCCGGCGGTGCCGCCGAGCAGGAAGCCGCGGGTACGCATGTCGGCGGCCTGCCAGGCAATGTCGCCCACGCGCTGGAAGCCGAACATGCTGTAGTAGATGTAGAACGGCAGCATCGGCACGTTGGACACCGAGTAGCTGGTACCGGCGGCCATCCAGGAGCTGATGGCGCCCGGCTCGCTGATGCCCTGCTGCAGCACCTGGCCGCTCTGGTCTTCGCGGTAGAACATGAGCTGGTCGGCGTCGACCGGCTTGTACTTCTGGCCGAACGGCGCGTAGATGCCGATCTGGCGGAACAGGCCTTCCATACCGAAGGTACGGGCTTCGTCGGCCACGATCGGCACGATGTGCGGGCCCAGTTCCTTGTCGCGCAGGGTGATGTTCAGGCTCTGCACGAAGGCCATGGTGGTGGAGTAGCTGCGCTCGCCGCTGCTCTTGAGCAGGCGTTCGTAGGTTTCCAGCTTCGGTGCGTTGAAGCTCTTGGTGGCCTTGCGGCGGCGCTGCGGCAGGTAGCCGCCCAGTGCGGCGCGACGCTCCTGCAGGTACTTCACTTCCGGCGAATCCGGGCCCGGGTGGTAGAACGGCACCTGGCCGTCGGCCAGCTGCGCGTCGGTCACCGGAATGTTGAAGCGGTCGCGGAAGTGGCGCACCGCTTCGTCGTCCAGCTTCTTGGTCTGGTGGGTCGGGTTGAGCGCTTCACCGGCGCTGCCCATGCCGTAGCCCTTGACCGTCTTGGCCAGGATCACGGTAGGCATGCCCTTGGTGTTCACGGCCTGGTGGTAGGCGGCGTACACCTTGTGCGGGTCGTGGCCGCCACGGTTGAGGCGCCAGATGTCGTCGTCGGAAAGACCAGCCACCATGGCGGCGGTTTCCGGGTACTTGCCGAAGAAATGCTCGCGCGTGTACGCGCCGCCGAAGGCCTTGCAGTTCTGGTATTCGCCGTCGACCGTTTCCATCATCAGCTTGCGCAGCACACCGTTGGTGTCCTTGGCCAGCAGGGCATCCCAGTAACCGCCCCACAGCAGCTTGATGACATTCCAGCCGCCTCCACGGAACACGCCTTCCAGTTCCTGGATGATCTTGCCGTTGCCGCGCACCGGGCCGTCGAGGCGCTGCAGGTTGCAGTTGACCACGAAGATCAGGTTGTCCAGGCCTTCACGGCCGGCCAGCGCGATGGCGCCCAGGGTTTCCGGTTCGTCCGATTCGCCGTCGCCGATGAAGCACCACACCTTGCGGTCGCTCTTTTCGATCAGGCCACGGTTTTCCAGGTAACGCAGGAACTGCGCCTGGTAGATGGCGGCCAGCGGGCCCAGGCCCATCGATACGGTGGGGGTCTGCCAGTAGTCCGGCATCAGCCACGGGTGCGGGTAGCTGGAAAGGCCACCGCCGTCGACTTCCATGCGGAACTTGTCCAGCTGCTGCTCGTCGATGCGGCCTTCGAGGAACGAACGCGCATAGATGCCCGGGGCGCTGTGGCCCTGGATGAAGAGCAGGTCGCCGGGGTGGTTGTCGCTGGGGGCGCGCCAGAAGTGGTTGAAGCCCACGTCATACAGCGTGGCACCGGAGGCGAAGCTGGCGATGTGGCCGCCCAGGTCGCCCGGCTTGCGGTTGGCGCGCACGACGGTGGCCATGGCGTTCCAACGGATGATGGAACGAATGCGCCATTCCAGTTCGGCGTTGCCCGGGCTCTTGGCCTCCAGGGTCGGCGCGATGGTGTTCACGTACTCGGTGGTGGGAGAGAACGGCAGGTAAGCACCCGAACGACGGGTCAGTTCCACCATGCCTTCCAACAGTTGATGCGCGCGCTCAGGGCCCTCGACATCAATTACGGCCTTCAGCGACTCGATCCATTCCTGGGTTTCCACAGGATTCGGGTCGTTGTTCAGCACCTCGTTCAACCAGTTCATTTGCGCTCCCATGACCGCACGCACGCGCGCGACTGTTTTAGATTTCTAGCCGCAAAGTGTAGCGCACCAATGGGTTTGCTTACTTCGCTACGGGTGCGTATGGAAGCGCTGCGCGGTGTCTGGGGGACATCGCGCGACAGTAGGGCGGCTTGGTTTTGCCGGTTCCACGCGCGGTTTCAGGGTGGTTGATGGCGATGACACGGGTGCGGCAGGAGGACAGCGGCGTACAGGTGGGGGCCGGTTTGGGGTGGGGCGGATTGGCTAACGCTGTCATGTGGGGGGCGTGGAACGTGGGTGGTCTCGGTGGGCGGGGGCTCGCCAGCGTTCTACGTGGGGCACGCACCGTCGCGTGGGGGCCATGGGTTGGTGGGCGCTTTTCGCGGCTGCGGCGGCGGTCGAATGCTGAACGGTTGCGCAGCCACGCAGGGCGTGGCTCTACACGTCCGCAACTTTTCGATATATCGTTATCGCACTTCATTCGATATATCGAAATGACTGCTCCGCGTGACCTTGAACTTACTGCCCGCTCTACCCCGGCCCGGCCGCTCAGCCGGGGCGACCTGCGCCTGCTGGTGCTGTCGCTGCTGGGCGAACAGCCGCGCCACGGTTATGAGCTGATCCAGTGCATCAGCGAGATGTTCGTGCGGGTGTACACGCCCAGCGCGGGCTCCATCTACCCGGTGCTGTCGCAGTTCGAGGCGGCCGGCTGGGTGAGTGCGCTGGAAGACGGCGGCCGCAAGCGCTACCAGCTCAACGCGCTGGGCCAGGCCGAGCTGGCGGCGCAGCGCGAGGAGGTGGACGCGGCGCTGCACCGGGTGCGCCACAGCGCGCGCTCGATCGCCAAGGCCAACCTGCCGCCGGTGGTGCGCGACGCGCTGCGCGAGCTGAAGCAGGCGCTGGGCCTGCACCACGCCCGCTGGCAGGACGACAACGCGGCGGCGGTGGCGCAGGCGCTGCGCGAGGCCGCCGCGCAGATTCGTGCGCAGGGCCGCTGACCCGATTGATCCAGACCCAGCCCGCCGTTGGCCAGCCAGGTCCTTCCCCTTACGCCGCGTATGCGGCACTGAAATAACAGGTATTCCCATGGCTTTGCATGAAAACCGGTTGCTGCGTCATACCGTGAAGTTCCGCCCGCTGCAGGTGCTGCGCACCGAGGAGATCACCCCGTGCATGCGCCGGGTGATCGTGGGCGGTGAGGCGCTGGAGGGCTTCGATTCGCCCTCGCCCGACGACCACGTGAAGCTGTTCTTCCCCAATGCGGAAGGGCAGTTCGTGGTGCCGACGATGACCCCGGAAGGCCCGCGCTATCCGGAAGGCCAGGAACCCTCCCCCGCCCGCGATTACACACCGCGCTGGTGGGACCTGGAGGCGAAGGAGCTGGCCATCGACTTCGTGCTGCACGGCCACGGGGTGGCGTCGAGCTGGGCGGCCAATGCGCAGCCGGGCGATCCCATCGCGGTGGGCGGGCCGCGCGGCTCGCACATGACGGCCGATGACTACGACACCTATGTGCTCATTGGCGATGAGACGGCGCTGCCGGCCATTGGCCGCTGGCTGGAGACGCTGCCGGCGCAGGCGCGGGCGGAGGTGTACATCGAGATTCCGGAGGCGGATGACCGCCAGTCGCTGCCGGAAGACGACCGCATCCGGGTGTCGTGGCTGGAGCGCAATGGCTTTGATGGGGCGACGAGCACGCTGCTGGAAGACGTGTTCACCGACTTCGAGGAGCCGGAGGGCGACACGTTCTACTGGATTGCCACTGAATCGCGCCGGGCGCGGATGATGCGCAAGTACATCGAGGGCCACTTGGGGGTGCCGAAGGAGTGGATCCGCTCCACGGGGTACTGGAAGGCGCACCCGGGGCACGAGGGGGATTGAGGCGATATTGATCGCGTGCGCCGCACGACCAACGGTGGTGCGCTACCGGGGTGGTGCCGGCCGTTGGCCGGGCCAGGCGATACGCACCGCGGCCAGCGAGGCCTGATGACCTACCTGCGCCGCACGATAAACGGTCGTGCGCCACCGGGGGGTGCCGGTAGGTCACGACGGTTGGTCGTGACCCCCGCCATGCGACAATCGCGTTTTGGGCCGGTGGCTTTCGATGCAAGCAGCTTCTCTTTCGGCCCTGGCCGACCTGATCGCGCGCCTGGAGCGCGCCGATCCTGCGTTGGACGCCACGCTGGCGTCCGCGGCGCCCGAGGCCACGGTGCCGATGCGCGAGGCGGCCCTGCCGCTGGCCCGCGCGCAGCTGGCGCTGGTGCAGGCCAACACGGATATCACGCTGGTGGCCGACGAGCTGCGGCGTTACCAGAAGTACGCATTGCCGGGGAAGCCGAGCCTGCAGATCGTGCAGCTGCGCAAGCAGCAGGCGACGGTGAAGCAGGCAGCGCTGATTGCGCGGCAGAATTTCGCGCAGGCCACGCATGCGTTTCTGCGTGAGAGCGGGTTGACCGCACCGGCACGGCGGTTGCCGACGGATTTCACGAGCGGGTGGTTGGCGACGCTGGCGGCGGGGTGATTACGGGGGTTTTGTTGGGCGGGTGGTGCCGACTGGGTGGTGCCGACTGGGTGGGGCGACTGGGTGGGCCGACTGGGTGGGACCGACTTGGTGGACCGACTTGGTGGACCGACTTGGTGGGCCGACTTGGTGGGCCGACTTGGTGGGCCGACTTGGTGGGCCGACTTGGTGGGCCGAC
>NZ_DAMCID010000021.1:0-69498 GCF_032099025.1 Stenotrophomonas sp. | reverse complement strand
AGCCGACTAACAGTCGGCTCTACCCCGTCGGGTGTGACGCATCGCGCGCTAGCCGACTAACAGTCGGCTCTACCCCGTCGGGTGTGACGCATCGCGCGCTAGCCGACTAACAGTCGGCTCTACCCCGTCGGGTGTGACGCGTCGCGCGCTAGCCGACTAACAGTCGGCTCTACCCCGTCGGGTTCGCCCGCCACCCATAGCGTTTGGCCAGCCCTATCTCCAGCAACACCAGCGCCATCACGATCAGCAGCGGCAGCAACAGGCCGAGGTAAATGCCCGGCATCATCGCGCTGAGCTGCGCCTTGAGCAGGCGGATCACGCCCGTGGTGTGCAGCAGCTCATCCATGCGCATGCTCAGCGCTTCGCGGAACACGCGCTTGTCCACGCCGCTGTGGCCGGCCACTTCCTTGGCCAGGCTGTCTTCCACCCACCGTGACATCAAGGCGCCATGCAGGGCTTCCACGCCACGTCGCGTCCAGCGGGTGGCGAAGCCTTCGCCCTGCAGGTAGTTGGCGCCGGGCAGCGGGTTTTCGGCGAGGTAGTTGTCCACCACCTGGCGGGTGACCTGGTGCAGGGTGGCGTCGCTGCGCATGAGGGCGGCGATGTCCGGGTCGTCGAGGGAATTTTCGAAGTCCACCTGCCAGCTGGCCACGAGGGTCTGCAGGTGCGGCTGGAAGTGATCGATCTGCTTGTACAGGGCGCGCTGCGCGCCGGCGGCGAAGCCGAGCTGCAGGCCGGTGAAGGCGAACAGCAGCGGCAGCAGGACCGCGTGGCAGGCGATGAGCCAGTGGTGCCAGCGGCGCTGGCGGTGGAGCCATTGGCGGCGGCGCAGTGCGTACCAGGTGGCGATGCCGAGCAGCAGGCCCAGCACGGTGCCGAGGAGGCTGCCGCCGATGAGGTCGAGCAGGCTGAGCCCGGTCCAGAATTCCATCATCCAGTAGTGTGCGTCTTGCACGGGGTGCTCCGTTGTTGCGTGGTGCACAGTGTAGAGCCACGCCATGCGTGGCTTCGCGGTGCCGGAGCGGAAAGCGGAGGAGCAGCCGACTAACAGTCGGCTCTACCCAGTCGGCTCTACCCAGTCGGACTAGCCAGTCGGATTTGATTAGCCAGTTGGATTAGCCAGTTGGGTTAGCCGGTCGGGTTAGCCGGTCGGGTTAGCCAGCTCCGAATTACGCGGTCGGCGCAAACAAAAATCCCGCCTTTCGGCGGGATTTCTGCATTCCACATCGTTACCGTTTACGCAGCCGGCTTTTCGCCGGTGGCTTCGGTGGTGATGCGGATGTTCACTTCATCGCTGACGTTCGGGGCATACGCGCCCACGCCGAAATCGCTGCGCTTGATGGTGGTGGTGGCGTCGAAACCAGCGGCCGGAACCTTGGCCATCGGGTGCTCGCCGCCGGCGTTGACGGTGACGTCCAGGGTGACCGGCTTGGTGATGTCCTTGATGGTCAGGTCACCGGTGACGGTCAGCTTGTTGGCGCCCGCCGCTTCCACCTTGGTGCTCTTGAAGGTGGCCGCCGGGAACTTGGCGGCGTCGAAGAAATCGGCGCTCTTCAGGTGTTCGTCGAACTTGGCGGTGAAGCTGTTGAGGCCAGTAAGCGGCAGCTTCACTTCCACGGTGGACTTGGTCACGTCGGCCGCGTCATACACCAGGGTGCCTTCGGCCGCGCCGAAGTGGGCGGTCGGGTGCGAGAAGCCGAAGTGGCTCCACTGGGCCAGCACGTCGGTGTGGCTCGGGTCGAGCTTGTAGGTGCCCGACGCGATCTGGATGGCTTCAGCAGCCGGGGCAGCGGCCGGGGTGGCAGCGGCATCAGCCGGTGCGGTGGCGGCAGCAGCCGGGGTCGCGTCAGCGGCCGGGGCGGCGGTGTCTTCAGCCGGCTTGGAGCAGGCGGCGATGGCCAGGGTGAGGGCCAGCGGCAGCAGCAGTTTGCGGGTCATGGTCATGTCAGGTCTCTCTCGCATTCGTAGGGAAAAGGAAAAGTGGTGCAACAGCCCGTCCGCACGGAGGGGCCCGTAATACCGGCCATCGAGGCAGTTTCCCTCAGGCCGTCGCTGCGCGACGTCGAGAACGGCGCCAGGCCGCTCTCTTCGACGGAAAAACTTATTCGATGCGGGCCGCTTCGTCGAAGGACAGGCGCGGCAGCCGCGGGAACAGGCCCGAAGAATCACCGTACCCCAGATTGACCAGGAAGTTCGACTTGATGGTGGTGCCCTTGAAGAAGGCCTCGTCCACCTTGGCCGGGTCGAAGCCCGACATCGGGCCGGCGTCCAGGCCCAGCGCGCGGGCGGCCAGGATCAGGTAGGCGCCCTGCAGGCTGCCATTGCGGAAGGCCGATTCATGGCGGTTTTCACGCGGGCCGTCGAACCATGCCTTCGCGTCGGTGTGCGGGAACAGGTAGGGCAGCTTTTCGTGGAAGTCTTCGTCGAAGCCAATGATGACGGTGACCGGGGCGGCCAGGGTCTTGTCGTGGTTGCCTTCGGACAGCGCCGGGGCCAGCTTGGCCTTGGCTTCGGGCGACTTCACGAACACGAAACGCGCCGGGCTGCCGTTGGCGGCCGTGGGGCCCCACTTGAGCAGTTCGTACAGGGCCTTCAGCTGGCTGTCTTCGACGGGGGTGTCGAGGAAGGCATTCTGGGTGCGGGCGGTACGGAACAGCTGGTCAAGCGCAGCATCGTTGAGCACGTTGGACATGAAGCCTCCGGAAAGACACTTGGACAAAGAAGGAATCCCGCACGCCTTGGGCTACCTTTACCAGGCACCGCACGGTCGGCGAAGGCTGGCAGTGTAGAGTGTCGCGACTGTTGCAACACCCAGCCTGACTGAAACGAATTAATGCCATACGTGAAACGATGGAGTCCGCCCTGGACGATCACTGACGGCCGTGCCGGCAATGTGCGGCAGGCGGTGGCCCTGGCCACGGCATTGAAGCTGGGGGCACATCGTCCGCTGGTGCTGGTGCCGCGCGCGCCGTGGAAATGGGTGGCGCCGCGCTGGCTGCCGGGTGCGTCTCACGGCTATGGCGACGCATTTGCCACGCTGGTGCAGGACCCACCGGCGCTGGCGATTGGCTGTGGCCGGCAGGCGGCCGGGGCGCTGCGCGAACTGCGCCGGCACGGCAGCAAGGGGGTGCAGATCCTGGACCCGCGCTTGGGCACGCGCCACTGGGACCTGCTGGTAGTGCCCGAACACGACCGCCTGCGCGGCGGCAACGTGCTCACGCTGCTGGGCAGCCTGAACCCGGTGGATGACGACTGGCTGTCGCTGGGCCGCGCGGCCTTCGCCAGCTTCGGCGACCTGCCCGGTCCGCGCACGGCGCTGCTGGTGGGCGGGCCGACGCCGCATGCACCCTGGCACGAACCGGACATGGTGAGCGTCTTCCACCAGCTGGCCGACCAGCTGCGTGCGGAGGGCGGCAGCCTGCTCGCCACCACGTCGCGGCGCACGCCACCGGCGCTGGTGGGCGCGCTGCGCAGTACCTTCGCCGATGTGCCGCACGTGATCTGGGGCGATGGCGGCGACGGGGTGAACCCGTATGCCGGGCTGCTGGGCTGGGCCGAGCGGATTGTGGTGTCACCGGATTCGGTGAACCTGCTGTCCGAAGCCTGCGGCACGCGCCTGCCGGTGGCGGTGGCGCTGGAGAGCCAGGCGCAGGGGCGGATGGTGACGTTCCAGCAGGCACTGCGCGCGCGCGGCCGGCTGCAGGAACGCTGGCTGGACTGGGGCTACCCCGGGCCGATCGAGCCGCTGCGCGAGACCGCACGCATTGCCGCGCAGGTGCGGGCTGCATTGGATATCCCGGCTTAACAACGCGCGTCGCGTGGCTACCGATGGCGGTGCGATGCCGGTAGATTCGAGGTTCACCCAAGGAAGGAGAGTGCGTATGCGCAGTGCTGTGTTGGTGGTGATGGCCGTGCTGGTTGCCGGCTGTTCGAGCATGCCTACCGGGCAGGATGCGGTGTCGTGGAGCTGCCACAAGGAGCTCACCGCGTATCGCAACCAGCCGCCGATGACCGACCAGCAGAAGAAGGAACGCTGGCCGCAGGAACCGCCCGTGCCGGTGAGCGAGCCTTGTGCGCGGGAACTGAGTCGCTGAGTTCGGTGGTGGTCTGGCACCGGGATGACACCCGTGGACCGCGATGACACCCATGGACCTCGATGACACCCATGGACCGCGATGACACCCATGGGGTGCCACTACGGGCCGCCTGTACCGCATCGTCGGTACACGGCCTGATGCCGCTATGATGCCGACGCGGCCCGGTACCGCTGGAGACTGAACTGCAATGGACCTGCCCTACCCCCGCGTGACCTCACGCCTGCCAATGACCCGCCGTGTGCTGCCCGCCCTGCTGTGCGCGGCGCTGTGGCTGGCCGCACCTTGTGTGCAGGCGCAATCGCAACAACCCGAATGCCTGGAGCGCCACCCCACCCCGGCCGCGCTGGCATCCATGTTCGATGTAGCCCAGCGTGCCGATGAAACGCTGGAAGCGCTGGATGGCGTGGATGTGGTGATCATCGCGCGCGGCGGTCAGGACCTCAGCAAATACGGGCTGCGCCACAGCCACCTGGCGTTTGCGATACGCGAGGCCGACGGTAACTGGCGGGCAGTGCACCTGCTCAACCACTGCAAGTCGCCCGAGTCGGCGCTGTTCCACGAAGGGCTGGGCAACTTCATCGGCGAAACCGGTACGCACACCGACCTGCGCGTGGGCGTGCCCACGCCAGCCGTGCGCGCGGCGTTGAAGGCGATGCTCACGCCGCCGGGGATCCAGGCCAAGGCGTTGCACGAGCCGCGCTACAGCGTGGTGGCCTACCCCTTCAGCGAGGAATACCAGAACTCCAACCAGTGGGTGCTGGAAGTGCTGGCGGCGGCGATGGCGCAGTCCCGCGACGGCAGGCTGCTGGTGCGCCGTGCGCAGGTGCAGACGTGGCTGAAGCAACAGAGGTACACGCCGAGTTCGCTGCACATCGGGGTGGGCAAGCGGCTGGGCGCGCGGTTCTTCGCGGCCAATGCGGCCACCACCGACCACCCGGCCAGCGAGCGCATCTCCGGCAACTATTCGGTGGTGACGGTGGAGTCCGTCTTTGATTTCCTGCAGCAGCAGAAGGTGCTGGCGCAGGAAGTGACGGTGGCGCACGAGCCGGTGGCAGGTATGGCCGCGCCAAGGCCGTGACACATTTTCGCGGCACTGGCCTGATGCCGGTACCGCCTTTGCAGAAGGAGTTGGCATGAAGCGTTTTTCGATTCTGGCGGTAGCACTGAGCGTGGCGATTGCAGCACCGCCGGCACACGCGCAGAACTTCACCCCCGGCCAGAAGGCGAGCAGCGTCGTGATGCTGGGCTCGTTCATCAGCGTGGCGGTGATCACCGCGCCGATCTGGCTCACGGCGGCCGGCTTCAAGGAGTCCGGCAAGGGCTCGGAGCGGCGCACGGCGGCCAAGGCGACGGGAACGGGCAACGGCAAGGCCGGGCCGCTGCCGCCGCTGACGGTGGAGAAGGTGGAACGGCAGGCCGACGGTGGCTACCATGTGGCGCTGAAGAACCCGCAATCACCTGATGACCTGGCGGTGGTGCAGTGGCCGGCACGCGACGAGAACCCGGCGCAGGCGCTGAAAGTGGGCGATGTGCTGGACTTCACGCCCACCGAGGCCGGTGCGGGCTGGATGGTGGCCGATGCGCAGGGCGCGACGCTGGCCTTCATGCCCACCACCGATGCGGCTGCCAACAACCTGAGCGAACGCTGGTAGGTGAACCCGCCCGTTACCAGGGCAGCGCGCGGAAGTAGGCGGCAACACTTTCGAAGGCAGGTGCGAACTCAGGCACCTCGCCTTCGATTTCCGACCGCAGCGTGTCGTAATCCTGCTCGGCGCGCGTGGCGATGACCGGGTCATCGAATGCGGCTGCGCTGAGCGGCACATCGCGGTCCTCGCACTTGATGCGAAGATCGCTCAGCACCTCCGCCCGCCATTGGGGCAGATGAAGCTCAGCACGCTGAGTGAGCAGGTAGTTGAGGTCGAAGACGTCCTGCCGACGATTCCGGTTGCGTATGGGTTGCTGCAGCAGCGCACGCATCTTCTCGGCAACGAGGGTGGTCAGCCCGTAGACGCACAGGTGACCGCTTTCACCGATCTCCACCTCTTCGAACGCAGGAATGCGTTCGCGGAAGCTGAAGTCGAGTGACAGTGAGAAAGGCGACTGGCCGGCAACCAGCCTTGGGTGGGCGGCGGTGCCCTTCAGCGCATAGCCGACGCTCATGGCCAGACTTACCCGGGTGCCCTGCCGGTTCGGCTTTACCCGGTGCCCCTGCAGGCGGCATTCCACGTCGTGTCCGAGCAGCTCCCCCATTCCCGGCAGAACCTCAGCCAGCAACGCGAGCGTCTCCTGCTCGGCCGCTTCTGTGAATGGCCTGGGGGTGGAGAAGTCTATGTCGGTGGTGTACCTCGGGCTCGCATAGTGCAGCGCCATCAGTATGCCTCCCTTCATGCACAGCAGCGTGCGAAGCCGGGGTGTTCGTGCAATCGCTTCCAGGACACAATGCACCGCTTGACGCATGACCGCCTGACCGCCTGACGCGGATCCGTGGTACGGACCCATGCAGGGATGTCATGCAGCAGGCTAGGCATTGATCGAAAGACTCCACTTTTCAGAGAACTCTGATGCGTATTCGGCCTGCGCGTCGAGCTTGCGCGAGCCACCGCGTGCAGTATCGGCAACCCACGCATCGATTTCTGGACGTTCTATCCCACATCGTTCATTGAGGATGTAACCGGCACGTACGCGGTCGATCTTTCCGCCGTGTGTATTGAACTCGGCAAGGATGGGCGTGAGGTACATCTGTGCATGTTCTTCGAACACTTCAATGACATGTCGGATGCCACCGCAGAGGTCCGGGCGCTTGATCATGTCGAGGAACGTGCGGCCGATGCCCGTGACGCGAATCGCCCCATCCATGGCATACCGCCAATGCCCGGCTTCCTTGGTGCGCAGGGTTTCGATGACCACGCCGTTGACGCGCTTGATGACCGAGTACTGCAACGGGGGCAGGTCTGCCTCATGAAACGCGGCCAGCTGCCCGCCGAGCTGGTGCTCCATTCTCTGTTCGGCAAGCGTGCGCCACGACGCCGTGTCGAAGGTGACGAAGTAGAGGAGTTTGGGCAGCCGGTTGGTGAGGCCGTGGAACTCCATCGCACTCAGGAACGCGATGTGGCCGAAGGGATCGATGGCGCACATCACTTCCCCTGGGGAGGCGTCCTTCCGGCCGGGCACTCGCATCAGGGATTGGGGCAGGCCCCGTTCCGGCAGGAGAAGGGCACCGCGCTCCAACAGAGCTCTGCGGCCTGAGAGGAAAGCATCCCGGTTCAGGCCACTGCGTGGCCGGCGGATGACTCTGCCCTCGTATTCATCTTTCCCGAGCAGCTGAGTCAGGATGACCGCCAGGCCATGATTACTGATGACCGGCAGGGTGAATTCCTGGCGGATCTTGAGATCGAGGGCGTCGCGCCAGGCTATGGCGGGGAGGTAGGACATGACTACGCTAACCCTCCATGGGCGTTAGTTGGCGTACTATACAATCAACGTCCTAAGGACGTTGATTGTATAGTACGTTGACTGATCGTTTTCAACTCACACCCGTGAAAGGCGACCTCGGATTTCTGGATTGTTAACATCCGGGCGTTATCGCTCGCGTACCATAAGCGTCCTTAGGACGCTTATGGTACGCGAGCCAAGACACCGAGCAGAGGCAGTGGACGCTGGCAACGTCAGGAGAGTGCCTCGATAATGCGCGCCCTCCCCTGCCAGCTGCTCCGCCATGTCCGCGCGCCCTGCCATTGTGTTTGCCCCGTTGACCCTGCGCTCGCTGCTGCTGGCGGTGCTGGCCATGGGTGCGGTGGTGCTGGGCTCGAACGTGCTGGTGCAGTACCCGATCAACGACTGGTTGACCTGGGGTGCCTTCAGCTACCCGGTGGCGTTCCTGGTGAGCAACCTGATCAACCGCCGGTTTGGCCCGGCGGCGGCACGGCGGGTGGCGTGGGCCGGGTTTGCGCTGGCGGTGCTGTTGTCGATCTGGATTGCCACGCCGCGCATTGCGGTGGCGTCGTGCCTGGCGTTCATTGCGGCGCAGCTGCTGGACATCACGGTGTTCGACCGGCTGCGTCGCGGGCACTGGTGGCGCGCGCCGATGGTGGCGACCACGTGCAGTGCGACGTTGGATACGACGATTTTCTGGAGTATCGCGTTCGCCGGTTCCAGTCTGCCGTGGGTGAGCTGGGCGGCGGGCGATCTGGCGGTGAAGCTGGCGATTGGCGTGTTTCTGCTGGCGCCGTTCCGCGCGTTGTTGTGGAAGATGGCGCCGCGGGTGGTGTGACGCGCTGGAAACCTGCCCGCCCGCGGTAGAGCCACGCCCTGCGTGGCTGCGCGGTGCATCCTGTTTTATCTCGGAGAGCAGCCACGCAGGGCGTGGCTCTACGGACGTTGTGTTTTTTGCGCTGTCCGTTGTTCGGTATCGCGTTATCCAGGCGTGCCGTTGAAGGGCAACTCCGCTGCCTCGCATGCGGCGGTGATCACCCGCTGCGCTTCTTCCAGCGCGGGGGTGAGTACGGCCAGCCGTGGCCTTCTATCCAACGTGCACGCCAACCCCACATCCAGCAACGCCGCATGCGCCTCATGCAATGCGTCGCGGGTGCCGCCCGGCAGCCACGCGATGCTGGCCAGCACGTCGATCAGGCTCGGCGTATCGCGCGGCTCCAGCACCTGCGAGTGCACGCCGGCGCTGTCGAGCACGCCGGTCTGCAGCAGGAATTCAAGATCCACGATGCCGCCGGCGCCCTGCTTCAGGTCCCAGCGCGCGGCATCGCTGCGGTCCAGTTCGGTACGCATGCGCGCCCGCATCTTCACCACGTCGGCGTACAGCACGTCACGCTCGCGCGGGCGCGCCAGGGTCTGTGCGCGGATCCGTTCGAAATCGGCCAGCAGGCTGGCGTCGCCGGCGATCCCGCGCGCGCGCACCAACGCCTGGTGCTCCCAGGTCCACGCGCGCTCGCGCTGGTATTCGGTGTAGCTGGCCAGCGACGAGACGAGGCTGCCCTTGCCGCCGTCCGGGCGCAGGCGCACGTCGATGTCGTACAGGCGGCCGGCAGCGGTGACCGCGCCGAGCAGCGCCATTACCTTCTGCGCCAGGCGCGCATACCAGCGGCCGGGGTCGAGCGGGCGCGCGCCGTTGCTGCTGTCCTGGTCGGCCGGGTGGTCGTGCAGGAACACGAGATCCAGATCCGAACCGAAGCCCAACTCCAGCCCGCCCAGGCTGCCGTAGCCGATGATGGCGAAGCGCCCGCCGGGAATGACGCCGTGGGCGCTGCGCATGTCGGCCTCGGCCATGGCGTGCGCGGTCACCACCACGGCCTGGGCCAGCTCGGCCAGCTGGCGGGTGCTGTCCACGGCGCGCTGGCGGCCGTCGAGGGTGGCCAGCGCCATGCGGAAGCTGAGCGCGAGCCGGGTTTCATTGAGCAGGCGCAGCGCGCCTTCGGGATCGTCCACGGCCAGCGCGGCATCGCATTCGGCCTGCATGGCGGCGGCATCGGGAATGGGACCGGACACGCGCACGTCGAGCAGTTCGTCGAGCAGCAGCGGGTACGCCGCGATGCGCTCGGCCAGCAGCGCGCTGCGCGCCAGCACGTTGACCAACCGCGCCAGCGCGCTGGGTTGTTCGTCCAGCAGCGCCAGGTAGCTGGTGCGGCGCAGGATGGCCTGCAGCAGGCCGAGCACGCGCTTGAGTGCGGCGTCGGGCTGCGGCGAGCGTGTGGCGGCGTGCAGCAGCGCGGGCAGCACGCGCTTGAGTGCGGCGTCGGGCTGCGGCGAGCGTGTGGCGGCGTGCAGCAGCGCGGGCAGCACGCGGTCCAGGCGGGCGCGGGCGCTGTCGGACAGCGACTTCACGCCCAGCGACTGGGCGAAATCGCGCAATGACTGGTCGGCGCCCTGCGGATCGTGGAAGCCGGCGTCGGCCAACACCTCGGCGCTGCCGCCGTCGGGCAGGCCACGCCAGTAGCTGGCCAGTGCGTCCGGCGCGGCCTGGCCGGCGCGCGGGGCAAGCAGTGCGGCAAATTCGGTGCTGACCCGCTGGCGCTGCACATCCAGTGCGGCCACCAGCGCGTCCCAATCGGCGTAGCCCAGGCCACAGGCGATGCGCAGGCGGTCGGTGGGGTCGGTGGGCAGGGCGTGGGTCTGGGCGTCGCGCAGCATCTGCAGGCGGTTCTCCACGCGGCGCAGGAACGCGTACGCGTGCAGCAGGTCGTCGCCATCCTGCGCGGCCATCTGCCCGCACGCGACCAGGGCCGGCAGTGCGTGCAGCAGGCGGCGCTCGCGCAGCGAGGCCTCGCGGCCACCGCGGATGAGCTGCAGGGCCTGGGAAAGGAATTCGATCTCGCGAATGCCACCGGGACCGCGCTTGATGTCATCGAACATGTCGCGGCGCGAGACTTCGGCGGTGATGGCCGCCTTCATTTCGCGCAGGCCGTCGAGCGCGGTGAAGTCCAGGTAGCGCCGGTACACGAAGGGGCGCAGGGTCTGCAGCCACGCTTCGCCGGCGGCGATGTCGCCGGCCACGGCGCGCGCCTTGAGCCACGCGTAGCGTTCCCAGTCGCGGCCCTCGCGCTGGAAGTACTGGTCCATGCCGGCGAACGACAGCGCCACGCGCCCGGCGCTGCCGAACGGTCGCAGGCGCAGGTCCACGCGGTGGCAGAAGCCGTCCACGGTGGTTTCATCGAGCAGCCGCGCCAGCCGCTGGCCGAGCCGGGCGAAGTATTCCTCGGCGGCCAGGGGACGTGCACCGTCGGATTCGCCGCCCTGCGGGTAGGCGTAGACGAGGTCGACGTCGGAACTGAAGTTCAGTTCGCCGCCGCCGAGCTTGCCCAGGCCGAACACCACCAGCTGCTGGGCGCTGCCGTCGGCGGCGCGGACCACGCCGTGGCGGCTGGCGAATTCCTGCTCAAGCGCGGTGAGCGCCAGCGCCATGCAGTCTTCGGCCAGCACGGTGGCGCCGGCCAGGGTGGCCGGCACGTCGTCCAGCGCGGCCAGGTCGCGCCAGATCAGCCGGGTGGACGCGGCGGTGCGGTAGCGGCGCAGGCGCACGGGCCATTCGGTGGGCTGCTGCGGGTCCAGCACGGGCAACGGCAGCGGCGGGCAGTCCGGCAGGGTCAATTGCGACAGCAGTGCGGGCTGCCGGCACAGGGTATCGATGGCGAAATCGCTGGTGATGGCGAGCAGGCGCAGCTGGTTGACCACGGGTTCTGGCGGCGGCCAGCTGCCTGAGTCATTCAGGCTGAGCGCAAGGCGGGCAAGCGCGCGGTCGACCAGGGGAACGAGGGCGGCGGGGACGGCATCGGCAGGAATCGGCATAAGGCGATTATGCATGGGGCGGTTGGGGACGGTCGGGCGATGACCTTGCGCGTGGGACACGCATGGCGTGTCGCTACGCGGGCCCGGCGCGTACGGACACGCCATGCGTGTCCCGAGATGACGGCCGAAACCCGTAGGGGCACGCCATGCGTGTCCCCGCGATACCGGCCGAAGCCCGGTAGAGCCACGCCCTGCGTGGCTGCCGTTCTCGTAGATCTCCAGAGAATCAGCGCCGTTCACCAAATCCCAGACATAAAAAAGCCCGCTTGCAGCGAACTGCCAGCGGGCTCTGCTCCCTCCCCCACGTCGGGATGCAGGGCGATCTTCTAGGCTCGGCGAACAACTTGCACGCTGCACTGCAAAACAATACCGGCGGGTACAGAAGGCATCATTTTGCTGAACAGGCACCCGGGCGTCTGAAAACGCCATGCCACCTTGGTCGCACCCCGGCAGGGCCGGTGATGGTCGATAATGAAACTCCCCCAGAAAACGTAGTCGTCATGTCCGTAGATCGCATTGCCGACGCGCGCCTGCGCGATCGCGTTGTATCGGCCGAGGCCGCCGCCGCCCTCATTCAGCCGGGTGAAACCGTGGCCATGAGCGGCTTCACCGGCTCCGGGTATCCCAAGGCAGTGCCGGTGGCGCTGGCACAGCGGATCGAGGCGTTCCACGCACAGGACCTGCCCTTCCAGATCAGCCTGATGACGGGTGCCTCGACGGCGCCGGAACTGGACGGTGCACTGGCCAAGGCCGATGGCATCGCGATGCGCATGCCGTTCCAGAGCGATCCGTACGCACGCAACCGCATCAACGAAGGCAAGCTGGATTACATCGACATCCACCTCAGCCACGTGGCGCAGCACGTGTGGTTCGGGTTCTACGGCGAGATCGATACGGCAGTGATCGAGGTCTCGGCGATCCGCGAAGACGGCTCGCTGGTGCCCTCCACGTCGGTGGGCAACAACAAGACCTGGCTGGACCTGGCCAAGAAAGTGATTGTCGAGGTCAACGAGTGGCAGCCGGCCGGCGTGGACGGCATGCACGACATCTACTACGGCACGGCGCTGCCGCCATTCCGCAAGCCGATTCCGCTGGTGCATGCCAACGACCGCATCGGTGAAACGGCGCTGCGCTGCGATCCGGACAAGATCGTGGCGGTGGTGCGCACCAACGGCCCGGACCGCAACAGCCCGTTCAGCCCGATCGACCGCAGCAGCGAGCAGATCGCCGAATACCTCATCGACTTCCTGAAACATGAAGTGGCCAAGGGCCGGTTGCCGGCCAACCTGCTGCCGCTGCAGAGCGGCGTGGGCAACATTCCCAATGCGGTGCTGGCGGGACTGGCCAAGAGCGGTTTCCGCGACCTGACCGCGTTCACCGAAGTCATCCAGGACGGCATGCTGGACCTGCTGCGCGACGGGGTGCTGAGCTACGCCTCGTGCACGGGTTTTGCGCTGAGCCCGCAGGCCAATGAAACGTTCAAGGAGCACATCGACTTCTACCGCGAGCGCATCATCATGCGCACGCAGGAGATCTCGAACCATCCGGAGCTGGTGCGCCGGTTGGGCTGCATCGGCATGAACGGGATGATCGAGGTGGACCTGTACGGCAACGTCAATTCCACGCACGTGATGGGCACGCGGATCATGAACGGCATTGGCGGTTCGGGTGATTTCGCCCGCAACGGCTTCCTGTCGGCCTTCCTGAGCCCGTCCACGGCGAAGAACGGCACCATTTCGGCGATCGTGCCGATGGTGAGCCACGTGGACCACACCGAGCACGACGTGTCGGTGATCGTGACCGAGCAGGGCTTGGCCGACCTGCGCGGGCTGCCGCCGCGCAAGCGCGCGCGGGTGGTGATCGACAACTGCGCGCACCCGGATTTCCGCGACCAGCTCAACGATTATTTCGAGCGCGCCAGCCGCGATAGTTATGGCAAGCACACACCGCATCTGTTGCCGGAAGCGCTGTCGTGGCACCAGCGGTGGTTGGATACGGGCACGATGAAGGTGTGATGGGATGCAACGAAAAACGCCGGGAATTCCCGGCGTTTTTCTATCATCTGCGCAGGCGGTCCAACGATTCCTGCTGCAGCCGTTCGTAGATCGCGAACTCGTCTTCGACCTTCATGCCCAGCGCCTGCTCGAACGCATCGCGGTTGGCATGCGCGGCATACGCACGCTGCTCTTCGCCGCCAAGGTTGGATTGGAAGATGCCTGCAGCACTGACCGGCAGGAAATCTTCGTAGACGATCGGGTCGGCGCTGGCCAGGCCGGCCGCCACCAGCGTTTCGGCCGGCAGCTCGCCCACGGCGGCGGGAGTGGCGCGGCCCGCTTCGGTGAGCGCGTAGCGGTAGTACCCCAACCCTTCGCGGCGCAGGGTGTCGTGGTCGTCCGGGAACTGCACGAATGCTGCGGCCAGGCGGGTTGGATAGTCCTGGCTGGTGCTGCCATCGCCGCCGGCATCACGTGCCTGGCCCAGCAACTGGTCGTACAGCGCGCGCCCCTTGGGCGTCAGCGCCAGGCCGCGCTGTTCGATCTCGCCGAAGCGCGCGGTGTGGGTGCCGGCATCGCCGCCGCCGTCGGTAGGGAAGTTCACCGTTTCCTGCAGCGCTTTGAAGCTGGTCTGGCGCAGCAGGATCGGGCAGCGGCGCGGCGGCGGGCCTTCGACCACGGCCTTGGCGTCGATGCCACGGGCGAGCATGGCGGCCTGCGCGGCGTCGATGTCCAGCGTGCGCGGGGTGAGGTGGTTGATGTGTGGGCCACGGAAGCTGACCACGTCGGCCACCAGGCGGTGGGCCGCGCTCAGGGCGTGGTAGGTGGCCAGCGACACGGTGGCGTCGCTGTGCCAGCGGAAGGTCTCCAGCGTGGCCAGGACGAAGCGGCGGGCATCGGCTTCGGCCAGGCCGCCGTCGCGCTCGGCCTGGGCAATCAGTGCCAGCGCCTCGTCGGTGAAGATGCGGCGACGCGCGAGGATGCGCGCCGATTCCTCGCGCAGCACTTCATCGTCGATCAGCTCCAGGCGCAGCAGCGAGGTAAACACGCGGAACGGGTTGGCGGCCAGCGCGGGTGCGGTGCGCGGGCGGAACGCGGTGGAATGCACCGGCACGCCGGCCACGGACAGGTCGTAATAGCCGACCGGATGCATGCCCATGACGGCGAACAGGCGGCCCAGCGTGGCGAGCTCTTCGGCCGTGCCGACGCGGATGGCGCCGTGGCGTTCCTGCGCCAGGCGCGCGCGTTCGGCATTGCGGTCCAGCTGCGCGGCCAGCGCCGGGTCGGCGGTGAGCACGGCGTCGTTGATCTCGGCCACCAGGTCGACCAGGGTGCCGTACAGCGGCACTTCGGTGCGGTACATGGTGGACATGGCCTGGGCGAACAGGCTGCGGATATCGTCGGGTGAAACGAAACGGTCGGCGCTCATTACGTACTCGGCAACGGATCACGGGGGAAGGCAGTCGCGCATTGTCGCGCAGGCGAACGGTGGCCGGCGAGGTGCAGAGCAGCATTGGGGGCCGAAGGTTGGCCGGCGCACGGCAGCCACGCAGGGCGTGGCTCTACGGGCGCGGTAGAGCCACGCCCTGCGTGGCTGCGCGGTACGTCAGCGCCCAGCCGGCGCCGAATTGACCGCCGCGCGGTCGCGCTGGGCGCGGTCGCCCAGCTGGCGCTTGAGGGTGGCGTCCAGAGTCACCGGGCGGTCCCAGTGGTCGTGGCTGGCGACGATGGCATGGCGCAGCGCGCGCCAGTGCAGGTTGCTGGGCGTGACCGGCATCTGCGCCACTACATCGGACCAGCGCTTGTCGGCGCCCTCGTCAGGCACGGTGCGCGACCAGGCGCGCACGGCGTCGCGGCACGAATGCTCGGTCACCTTGGCCCAGAAGCAGGCGAAGTAGATGTCACCCGCCTGCCAGCCATGGGTGAACATCAACGCGGCCACATAGCCCCGCGATACGCCGGCATACCGCGATACTTCGTCCAGGAAGCTGTCCGGGTAGCGCTCGGCGTAGTGGTTGATGTCCTGCAGCTGGGTGTCTACCCAGGCATCCCCGGTGTGGACACGGTATGCCTCGGACTTTTCAGCGGTCTGCTGTGCGGTGGCCAGCAACGGCAGCCACAGCAGCAGCACAAGCAGCAGACGGGGCAGGCGCTTCACCGGCTCAGCCGCCCGCCGCCTTGGCTTCGATGGCGCGCAGCGCCTGCGGCCAGTCGAAGGCGGTAGCGGCCTCGACCATGCGCGGCTCGTCGGCGGCCACGCCATGCTGGGTTTCATGCGCCCAGGTGACGGCGTACGGGGTGTGGATACCCCAGCCGCCGAGGGTGACCACGGGTTCGATGTCCGAGCGCAGCGAGTTGCCCACCATGACGAAGCGCTGCATGGGCAGGTCGAACTCTTCCAGCACGCGTGCGTAGGTTTCCGGATCCTTCTCGGACACGATCTCGATGCGCGGGAACAGATCGCGCAGGTTGGCGACCTTGATCTTGGCTTCCTGGTGGAACAGGTCACCCTTGGTGATCAGCACGATCGGGTAGTCGCGCGCGATCTCGGCCACCGATTCGGACACGCCGTCGATGAGTTCGACCGGATGGCGCAGGGTGTCGTGACCGATGTCGAGGATCAGCTGCAGGTCGCGCGCGGCGATGGTCTTCTGGGTGATCTCGATGGCCGCTTCGAGCATCGACAGGGTCATGCCCTTTACGCCGTAGCCGAAGACGCCGAGGTTGCGCTGCTGCACTTCAAGCAGGTGGCGCGCGGTGGCGGTGTCGTGCACGTCGATGTAGCGCGACAGGATGTCGAGGTAATCCTGCTCGGCCTTGCGGTAGTAATCCTCGCTCTTCCACAGCGTGTCGTCACCGTCAAAACCGACCAGACCGATGGCGCCGTTGGGCGTGGGCATGGAGGTCATCATGCGGCAAGGATAGCAAGGACTGAAAAGGGGACGGAGGACGTTGATTGGCCAATTAACGTCCTCCGTCCCCTTTTTGGGAGGAAGGGCGGCGTGGCCGCCCTTCCGGGTCCGATACCGTTGTCCAGCGGTTTCGGGGTGGTGCGGGTTTTACGGGCGCCGGTTGGGGCAGCCGATCGACACAGTCGGCTCTACACAGTCGGCACGGTGAAGCTGGCTGGATCAGCGGCCCGGGGCGGCGTTGCCGCCTGCGGCGGCGCCCTGCTGGGCGGCCACGTAGGCCTTGTACTCGTCCGGGGTGAGCTTGCCGTCCTTGTTGGTGTCGGCCTGGTCGAAGACCTGGGCAAGGCCTGCGTTTACCTGGGCCTCGGGCTTGCTGATGCTGCCGTCGCCGTCGGTATCCACGCTGGCCCAGGTCTGGCCACCACCACCACCGGCCTGCGAGGAGGCCTGGGCGGCTGCGCCGGATGCCGCGTCCGCTGCCTGGTCAGCCTGTGCCGCTGCCTGCTGCGCCTGCGCGGCCTGGTTCTGGGCCTGCGCGGCGCTCTGCTGCGCGGTCTGGGCCATCGCCGGAATGGCCAGCACACTGCCTGCGGCGACGATCAGGGCGATCAGGGGCTTGCGGTTGCGAATAGTCATTGGGTGGTCTCCTTGATGGGGTCTTGCACGGTTCGTTGTTTCCGCACGACCCCACACTGCCAGCCCGTTTGTGAATCGATCTTGCGCCGCGATCGGCGTGCGCACGCGCTCTTAACCACCCGCGCGCAGCGCTGCATTACCCGTGCAGTTACGCGCAGGTGAGCGATTGGTAAGACAGGCATTCAACGCGGCCGGATTTAACCGGAAGCAAACGAAACCTCAGGCATCGCTGGCGCTTTTTTCGCCTGAGCGGGAACTGAATATGAGCCAGCCCAGCGCAACACCGGACAGCGCCCCCACCACTTCCAGCACCACGCGCGAGCCGAGTTCGTTCGGATCGTGGATGGTGGCCAGGAACATCCGCGCGAACATCGGCGACTCCAGCCGCATCACCCCCATGTAGAACAGCTTCCACGCATCGATGCCGGCCGAGATGACCACACCGATCACGCACGCCCAGCCAATGGCATAGCCGTCCGACCACCCTGCCCAGCGGCACACCCGGTGCCACAGTGCGTACACCAGCAGGCCGATCAGCAGGGCGATCAGCCCGGCCTCCAGCGTGCCCAGCAATCCAAAGTGCAACGGCAGGTTCATGGTGGTCCGTGGGTTCGGTGAGCGCGCATTGTAGCGGCGCGCTGGCCTGCACCGGGCACGGGCCGCTCAGCGCACCGGCACGTCGTAGGCGGTGGTGGGGCTGGGCTCGGGCGTGAGGGTGAAGTGCCACCACTCCTGCGGGTAGTTGGTGAAGCCCTCGCGCTCCATGGCCTTCAACAGGATCTGCCGGTTCTGGTACTGGGTGAGGGTGATGTCGGCGGCGTCAGTGTTCGCGCTCGGGCCGAAGTAGTCGAAGTCGGTGCCCATGTCGAGCGCGGTGCAGGTATCACCGCTGCACTGAAGCAGGCCCAGGTCGACGGTGGCGCCACGGCTGTGCCCGGAGGTCTCGGCGATGTAGCCGCCCAGCAGCTGCGGCTTGTCCAGCCCGGGGTACTGCAACGCCTTGCGCGACTGTTCGCGCGGATCGTTGGCCCACTCCACGAAGGAATGCACCGACTGGGCGGGGCGATAGCAGTCGAACAGCTGCAGGGCGTAGCCTTCGGTGCGCAGCTGCGCGTCCACCTTCGCCAGTGCCTGCGCGGCTGGCGCGAGCAGGTAGCACTTCTCGGCCTCATAGCCGGGCACCGGGCGGCCGGTGAAATTGTTGCTGCCGGCGTAGCGGATGTCCTGCTGGATTTCGGGCACCAGCGTGCGGATGTCGACCATGCCGGCCTCCTCCGGGGTACTCACCGGCACGACGGTGACGGCCTGCGCCAGGGCAGGCGTCATCGCCAGGGCATACAGCAGGAGGCTAGGGACAATCGCCGATACGGCGGAACTGCAGATCCTGGTAGTCATAGCTGAAGTCGATATCCGGATCGATCGCGCTCAACGTGAGCGTCGGCGGGGTGCCCGGCTGTACCTGCAGCCAGGGCTCGGCATCCGCCCCGAGGGTATCCCACTGCACCCGCCAGCGCGACCCGAGCTGCGTCACGGTGCCGCGCAGGGTGGGCGATTTGTCCACGCTGAAGCGCAGGGTGCCGTCTTCAGGGCATAGGCGTGCCTGGCCGAGCCAAGGGTCGCGGTATAGGCCCTGCACGGCTGCGGGGTGGTCGCCACCGCGTAGCGCCACGCCCTGCGTGGCTGCGGGAGGGTCGGCACTGCTCAGCCACGCAACAGAATCATGCTCCGGTTCGGGCGGCCGGTATCGGGCGCGTGGCGACGCGTTCACCGAGACGGCGCCCACTGTTGATGCGGCGCGGCGTGGCTCTACCGGTTTGCGTGCGGTCGTGTCTGGCAGCGCATGGGTGGTGTTGCGGCGCTGGGTTCGTTCGGCCTGCAGCTGTTCGGTGTAGCCGGCAACTGTCTGCCGTTGCGCCGGTGCGGTGTAGTGCTTCAGCGCGGCCTGCATGAGCACGGTGCGTGCGTCCTCGCCCTCGCCGTTGATCAGTATGACGACGCCCACGTGCCGGTCGGGCAGCAGCGCGAGCGAGGAATACATGCCCGACAAGGTGCCGGTGTGCGCCACCTTCCACTGCCCATCCATGTCCGACAGACGCCAGCCATAGCCATAGGCGGAGAAGTGGGCGTTGTCCCAGCGGCGCTGGCGCTCGCCCAGCGGCATGGGCATGTGCGCGGTCCACAGCGCGCGGCGCTGGGCATCGCTCAGCCAACCGGGCGCCAGTGCGGGGTCGAGCAGCACCTGCATCCAGCGGGTCATGTCGCGCAGGCTGCAGCGGATGCCGCCGGCCGCCATGGAGGTCAGGTCCGGGGCGATGGCGGCGTCTTCGTTGATCACCACGTTGCGCCCCTCGCGGCGCGCATGCGGCTGGGCCACGTTGCCCACCTGCGCCACCGACCATGTGCCGGCCTGGCAACGGGTCATGCCCAAGGGTGCGAAAACCTCTTCGCGCAGCAGCTGGTCGTACGGTTTACCGCCGGCAGCGGCGGCCACTTCGCCGGCCACCACGTACATCAGGTTGTCGTACGCATAGCCGCTGCGGAAGCTGGTGACCGGTTTGAGATGGGCCAGCCCGGCGAGGATGTCGGCGCGGGTGAAGGTGTTGGGCTCGGGCCAGAGCATCAGGTCACCCGCCCCCAGGCCCAGCCCGCTGTTGTGGATGAGCAGGTCGCGCACCTGCATGTGCTCGGTGACCCAGGAGTCATGCATGCGGAACTGCGGCAGGTACTTGATGACCGGGTCGTCCCAGCGCAGCAGGCCGCGATCGACCAGGCGCGCCAGTACCGCGGCGGTCATGGCCTTGCTGTTGGAGGCGATCTTGAAGAGGGTGTCGGCGTCGATGGGTTCGCCGCTGCCGGCACGGCGTTGGCCACGGGTACCGGTGAATACCACCTGCCCGTCTTCGACCACCGCCATGGCGATGCCTGGCAGGTGATGCTGCGCGACGGTGTCGTCGAGCATCGGGGTGAAGGGTGACATTTCGGCCGCTGTCGCCGGACATGAAGCGGCCAGGGTGAGTGACAGAAGCAGCGTCGTCGGTCGTAGCGGTTTGAAGTGCATGTGCGTCCAGAGCCGTGCCGACCCACGGTCAACACCTACCGCGGAAGGTCAGCCATTGACGCGGGGGACGACGCCGCCGTCCCCCGCGCTGTCCGATCAGAAGTTCCAGGTCACCATCAGCTGGGTGTAGCGCGGGGCCTGCCAACGGGTGCCGGTGTTGAAGGTGTTCTCGCGGTACTGGCCCGGCTGGGCTTCGTAACGCTGGTGGACGTTGATGACGGTCTGGTTGTTGAAGAGGTTGAACACCGACAGCCGTGCGCTCAGGTCGATACCCTCCACCGGCAGACGCCAGGTGACGTTGGCGCCCATGGTCCAGGTCCACGGCAGGCGGCCATACGCACCGCGCGGGCTGTACTCGAACTGGCGCTGGTCGTACGGGCCGGCGCAGTTGGCCACGCACAACCAGCCAGTGCCGCCGCCGCCACTTTCATTGGAGGTGCTGCCACCGGCCACGGTGTCATTCGGCCACATCACGCCGAAGGCGGTGACCGGGCCGCCGGACTGCACCTGCAGGGTGGTGCCGAATGACCACTGTTCGTTGAGGGCGTAGGCGGCGCGCAGCTTGAACTGGTGGCGGAAGTCGTTGAACAGCACGCCATAGCGTTCGTTGTTGGACGGATGGTCCCAATGCTGGACCATGCCGGTGTCGCCGTAGCCGGTGTCGGAGTTGACCGGGCCTTCGAAGTTGCCGTCGCTGCGCGACCACAGGTAGGAGGTGTTGAACAGCCACTTCTCGTCCCACGCGCGGTCGAGCTGGAACTCCAGCGCCTTGTAGGTGCGCTTGGGCTTGGAATAGCCCACCACTTCGCCGCTGCCGCCCTTGCGGTAGCCGCTGTTGGCCGTGTCGATGGTGATCCAGCCTTCGGTGGTGCAGCCGATGCTGGAGTCGCCCCAGATGGTCAGGCTTTCACCCGGGTTGGCGATCGGCCACAGGGTGGTACCGGTCGGGCCGCACGGGGTGTAATTCAGGCGCAGGTCGTCCAGTGCGCGTTCCATGGTGCGGTAGGTGGCATTGACGCCCCACGACCAGGCCGGGTTGATCATGCTCTGGAAGCCCAGGATGTACTCGTCCTGATAGACCGCCTTGAGGTCGCGATCCACGCTCTGGCGCAGGTCGGCCGCGCCGGTGTTCATGCGGGTGTCGGTCGGGCCGATCTGCTGGCCGATGACCGGTGCCATGTACGGCGCGCCGGTGACCGGGTTGGCCTGTTGCTGCCATCCCTGCAGGACGTAGTAGGAGTATTCGTCGGTGAGGCCACCGGCGAAGTTGACGTTGATGTTGTTGGTTACCGGCAGGTAATAGCGGCCGGCGTTGCCGAACAGCTTGGTGGTCGAGTCGCCCTTCACGTCCCAGGAGAAGCCCACGCGCGGTGCGATGAGGTCGTCCATCTTGATGAAGGCATCGCCATCGGCGGTGCGGTTCTCGAAGCGGTCCCAGCGCACGCCCAGGTTGAGCATGAGGTTGTTGGTGATGTTCCAGATGTCTTCGAGGTAGAAGGCGTTGGCTTCGGTTTCAAAGGTGCCGCCGGATACGCGGTTGCGGCCGCGCAGCATCTCGGTGACGCCGGCCGGCACGTAGGCGTTGGCGCCGTCCCACACTTCATCGCCCGGGCGGGCCACGTAGGCGGTGTAGCTGAGCTGGGTCGGGCCCGGGTAGCGGGTGGACTGCTCGGTGGTCATCAACTCGCGATCCACGCCGAAGCGCAACAGGTGGCGGCCGAGCTGCCATTCGAAGTCCAGGCGGGCTGCGTCGCGGGTGTCGTCGCGCTCGGCCACGGCAGCGCCGGTCGGGTGGCAGCCCGGGCGCAGGCCGTTGAGCTGATACAGCCGCGAGGCGTAGCTGGCGTCGGTGAACACCGGGCTGCATGCTTCGTCCAGCGAGGACCGGGTGAACGCACGCTGGTTGTTCTGGCCGACCATGGCACGAGCGGTGAAGTTCTCGCCGAAGTGGCCGGTATAGGTGGCCGAGTAATTGCGGCCGCCGCTTTCGGTCACCGAGTCGCCGCCCCATGCGCCGATCCGGCTGTCATCCCAGTCGTAGTTGTAGGAAGCGTTGGTGACGTCGCCTTCATCGGAGAACGCCAACAGCGCCAGGGTGTGGTTGTCGGTGATGTTCCAGTCGAGCTTGGCACCCCAGAAGCCGTTGTTGGCTTCGTTCTTGAACCACGTCAGCGCATCCGACGAGGTGTTGTGGCCATGGTCGTTGCGGTCTTCGTACATGGCGAACAGGAACAGCTTGTCCTGCACCAGTGCGCCCGAGCCCCATACATTGGTCTTGAAGAACGAGTTGTCGTCGCGGCTGGCATACGAGTGCGGGGTGCCATCGCGGTGGAAATGGTCGCGGCCGCTGGACCGCCACGCGCTGGGTTCGGCAGTGACTTCCACGCCGCCCTGCAGCTCATTGCTGCCCGAGCGGGTCACCGCGTTGATCACACCGCCGGTGGACCGGCCGAACTCCACCGAGTAACCGCCGGTCTTGACCTGGAATTCGCTGAAGAAGGCGAACGGCGCGCTGGAGAAGCCGCGCCGGGTGTACATGTCGGTGACGTTGAGGCCGTTGATGAACACCGCGTTCTCCGCCACCGACGAACCGGCGAACGACAGGCCGCCGAAGGTGGAGTTGCCGCCGACCACGCCCGGTGCCAGCAGCGCCACGGCGCTGAGGTCCTGCGCGACGGGAAGACGCTGCAGTTCCTGGCGGTTGACGTTGAACGAGGTTTCGGTAGTGGACACATCGACGCGGTTGACCACGCGCGTGCCGACCACCTGCAGCGCATCAAGATTGACCACCCCGCCGCCGCTGGCCAGGTTCACCGTCGTGGTGCCCCCGATCGCCACGCTGACCGCGACCGGTTCGCCGAGCTTCTGCCCGTCGCGGCTGAGCTGCAGCTGGTAGTCGCCCACCGGCAGCTGGCCCAGGCGGTAGCTGCCATCGGTGCTGGCCGTGACGGTACGGGTGAGGCCGGTGCTGGTGCTGACCACGGTGACCTGGTCACCTGCGCTGGCCCGACCGGCCACCGCACCACTGACTGCCTGCGCGTACACCACCGTGGGCAGCACGCTGCCAAAACAAGCACCCAATGCAACGCATAGCGCCGCCCGCTTCAAACTGTTCGCTTTCATTCCCTGCTCTCTCCTTCAAGGGTGAAAATGGTGATACCGCCGATTACCGCGTCGACTCCAGTGGCACCACGTGCGACTGGAAGTCGTAATTCCATTGATCGAAATACAGGTTGCCGCCGGACCATTCGACTTCGCCGCGCTGCGAATCGACGTTGTCCGCGCGTGCGAATGTCGCCGCCGGGACCAGCGGCCGCTGGAAGTCGTCGTTGAAGGCGATGCGATACGCATCCAGCCCGCCGAAGTAGAAGTCGCGCAAGGCGGGTTCAGGGCTGTCCAGGCGGCCGGTGGTGACATCCATCGGGACCCAGCCGTACGGGGCCAGGTACAGCGCGCCCCAGTCGTGCAGGTTGTTGTAGCCCACCGCATCATCGGAATAGACCATGCCCGATTGCCAGCGCGCGGGAATGCCGTTGAGCCGCAGCAGCGCGATCAGCAGCAGGGTCTGCTGCCCGCAGTCGGCATGGCCGGCATGCAGGGCGTAATCGCTGATGTTGGAGATGGTGGAGTACTCGCGGGCGCCGGCCCAGGGAATCTGGTCCACGGCGTCGAACAGCTTGCTGGCAATGCGGTACGGGTTGGTCTCGCCACCGACCACACGCTGCGAGAACGCGCGCAGCGCCGGGGTGAATACCACGTGCGGCGCGCGCTCGGACAGGTAGGGCTGCAGCGCCGGATCGTCCGGGGTAGGCAGTACCCTGGCCGGATCGATGTCGAAATGACGGGCATACACCGTCACGGCATAGCGGATCTCGAAGCGGGTGGGCTGGCCCGCCACTGCGTTTTTCGCCATCTGGAGCGTGCGCTGGGGCGCTGTTTCGGGCGCGATGATGCTACCGTCGATGCCATCGATCCAGTTCGTGGCGCCGAGGAAGGTGATGTCCTCCTGCTGGCCCGGAATGGCGCGCGGGTACGGAATCCAGGCACGCAGCAGCTCGCCGTCCGGCACCGCGTCGGCCTTTACCGTGAGCGTCTGGGTGACCTCCACCCGGCGCGGCACCACGCTGGTGGCGCCGCTGGCCTGGGCGGCGGCGATCACCTCGCGATGGTGCGGGGCGAGGTTCTCGTACGGTCCGTCCACCGGCAGCGGCACGCCCGGTGCACGCCGCGCGCGGGCCTCGCCGCTGAGCCGGAACAGGTTGGCCGGTGCGCGCTTGAAGTAGCGGCGCTGGCCGTCGATATCGAGGTGTTCCATGAGGCCGGCGGCCTCCCAGCGGGCGAACTCGTCGTCGCGCAGGTCCGGAATCTGTTTGCGCAGCAGGGCCTTGGCGGCCGCGGCGTCCAAGCTGAAATCCAGCCGCATGCGGCGCATGCGCTCGCGCTGGAAGGCGTAGTCATCCCGCAGGTACGGGCCCACCGACGGGTCCGCGAGCGCCTTGCCGATGTCGGCGTCGGCCGCCGCAAAGTGACCCTGGTCGATGGCGACGATTACCTCGGGCAGCGTCGCCATGGATTGCGCCCATACCGACGGCGCCGCCAGCAGCAGGCAAGCCGCCGTGCGCCATGCGATGTGGTGGAGCGAACGCGGTTTGCGTACAACAGGATCCACGGCGACACTTCCCAGGTGCAGGTGGTAATCGCTGTGTAACACGGGCCTGACAGGTGGTCAATAATTTATTCTTGCTTTCGCCATCGAAACGAATAAATATTCCTGACGCTTCCGAGGAGGATGACCGCTCCATGATCCAGGCTTCCCCCCGCCGCTCCGTGCGGCTTGCGTGGCCGGCCCGCGCCTTGCTGGCGGCGCTGGTGCTGCTGCCCGCCGGCGCGACCTGGGCCCAAGCGCCCTTTGCGCCGCCGCCCGCGTTCGGCGGGGTCATCGGGTTGCGCGAGGCCTATCTCGATCCGGCGTTCTGGGCAGACCGGTTGCCCGATGCCGATCGCGTGATCCTCGATGCCGCCGGCATTGCTGCGCAGAACGCGCGCATGCGCGCCGAGGACCACTCGATTCATGACCTGCGGGCGCTCCCGGCCCAGCTGACGCGCGAGCGGGTGCTGGCCGACATCCAGGCACTGTCGCGCTGGCCGGAGAAGCCGTTGTTCGGCGAAGACGAACAGCCGATTGCAGGCACCGCGCGTACCGCCATCGAGGCGAACCTCGCCGTGGCGGCCATTCCCGCCCAGCGCCCGCTGCAGTACGGGCTGGTCACACACCGCGCGGCGCTGCGGGCGTTCCCGACCGCGCTGCGGGTGTTCACCACGCAGGGCGACACCGATATCGACCGCTTCCAGGAGTCGGCGCTGTTCCCGGGCGACGCGGTGGCGGTGCTGCATGAGAGTGCCGACGGCCACTGGGTGTTCGTCACCAGCGAGCGCTACGCGGCGTGGATTGAGAGGCGCTTCGTCGGCATCGGCAGCGCCGAGGCCGTGTTCGGCTATGGACAGCAGGGGCCCTACCGGGTGATCACCGGCGCCACCGCCTTCACCGCGTTTACCCCGGAAGAACCGCGCGTGTCCCGGCTGCAACTGGACATGGGCGTGCGCGTGCCGGTGCTGGCCGACTGGCCGCTCCACCAGACCGTGAACGGCCAGCAGGCGCACGCCGCGCACGTGGTGCAGCTGCCGGTGCGCAACGACGACGGCACGCTGGCGCTGGTGCCGGCGCTGCTGCCGCGTTCGCAGGACACCGCCAGCGATTACCTGCCGCTGACCCCGCGCAACCTGCTCACCCAGAGCTTCAAGTTCCTGGGCGAACGCTACGGCTGGGGCCATTCCTACGACACCCGCGATTGCAGCGGCTTCGTGTCCGAGATCTACCGCAGCTTCGGCGTGCTGATGCCGCGCAACACCAGCGCACAGGCCGTGAGCCCGGCACTGGACCGCATCGCCTTCCGCGAAAAAGACGGCAAGGCCACGCGCAACGCCGCCGTGCAGCAGCTGCAGGTGGGCGACCTGGTCTACATCCCCGGCCACGTCATGGTGACCATCGGCCAGCTCGACGGTCAGACGTGGATGATCCACGACACCGCCGGCGGCAGCTGGTTCGGCCACGACGGCAATCGGGTGCAGGCCCATCTCAACGGTGTTTCGGTGACTCCGCTGCAGCCGATGATGGCCAGCGACACCGTGAGCTACATCGACCGCATCACCAACATCCAGCGCATCCGGCCACAGACTCCTTGATGAAAATTACCGACATTGAACTTGGCATGCTGCGCGTGCCGCTGAAAACCCCGTTCAAGACCGCGCTGCGCACCGTGGACACCGTGGAAGACGTGGTGGTGCTGGTGCGCACCGATACCGGCCACACCGGCTACGGCGAGGCCCCCGCCACGGCGGTGATCACCGGCGACACGCACGGCTCGATCATCGAAGCCATCGACCGCTTCATCAAGCCGCGCCTGATCGGCCAGGACGTGGCCAACCTCAACCGCCTCTGCGCGCTGATCCAGTCGTCGATGGAGCGCAACACCAGCGCCAAGGCCGCGGTGGAGATCGCGGTGTACGACCTCTGGGCGCAGCTGCACAACGCGCCGCTGTACCAGATGCTCGGCGGCGGCGATCCGGTGATCACCACCGACATCACCATCAGCGTGGATTACATCGACAAGATGGTGGCCGATTCGCTGTCGGCGATCGACCGCGGTTTCGAGTCGCTGAAGATCAAGGTCGGCAAGGACATCGGGCTGGATATCGAGCGGGTCAAGGCGATCCACGCCGCCGTGCAGGGCCGTGCGCTGCTGCGGCTGGATGCCAACCAGGGCTGGACCGCCAAGCAGGCGGTGCACGCCATGCGCACGCTGGAAGAGGCCGGAGTGGTGCTGGAGCTGCTGGAGCAGCCGGTGAAGGCCGCCGACATCACCGGGCTCAAGTACGTCACCGACCGGGTGAACACGCCAGTGATGGCCGATGAAAGCGTGTTCAACCCGGGCCAGGTGTTCGACCTGATCCAGCAGCGCGCGGCGGACATCATCAACATCAAGCTCATGAAGACCGGCGGGCTCTCCAACGCGATCCGCATTGCCGACATCGCCGCCATCTACGGCGTGCCGTGCATGATCGGCTGCATGATCGAGTCGAGCATCAGCGTGGCCGCGGCGGTGCACCTGGCGGTGGCCAAGAGCGAGATCATCACCAAGGTGGACCTGGACGGCCCGTCGCTGGGGCAGTTCAATCCGGTCACCGGCGGGGTACATTTCAACGAGTCGGAGATCACCATCAGCGACGCGCCGGGCTTGGGCATTACGGAAGTACGGGGTCTGGAGATGATTACACCCCCGCGCTGGTAACCTCACGCCGTAGAGCCACGCCCCGCGTGGCTGCATCGCGCGGTCCCGGTGTACGTCAGCCACGCAGGGCGTGGCTCTACACCTCCCACACACAGGAACCAACGCGTCCTCCATGCCGCCCCTGGTGAAAATCCGCTCCGAGCGTGACCACATGTCGGCAATCGAACGCCGCATCGCCGACTTCATCCTCGACAACGCCCACCTACTGCGCGACTACTCGTCGCAGCAGCTGGCCAGCGCGTTGGGCATCAGCCAGTCCAGCGTGGTGAAGTTCAGCCAGAAGCTGGGCTTCAAGGGCTACCCGGACCTGAAGTACTCGATCGGCCAGGCCGTGGCGCGCGCCGGCAACGACGCGGGTGCCGTGCCGCCGTCCGCCGAGACCGGCGACGACTACGCGCAGCTGGCCGAGCGCCTGCGCCTGAGCCGCAGCGCGGCCGACGAGGAGACCCGGTTGGCCAATGCACAGGCCGACGTGGAGACCATCGTGCGGCTGATCGACGGGGCGCCGAAGGTATTCGTCTACGGGCTGGGCGACGATGGGCTGTACGCGCGCGAGTTCGCGATGCGCCTGTCGCTGCTGGGCATGCTCACCGTGCACCACGCCGACCCGATCCTGATGATGGCCAACCTGTCGGCCGCACGCCCCGGCGATGTGATGCTGGTGTTCTCCGAATTCGGCAAGCTGCCGCAGCTGTTCCAGCTCTCGCGCCAGTTCCAGGACGTGGGTGGCAAGGTGGTCTCGATCACCCGGCACAGTGCCAATCCGCTGCGCGCGCACGCCGACGGCGCGCTGGTGGTCTGCGCGCACGACCCGGCGCCGCACGTGGCGCAACTGTTGTACCGTTCTGCTCTGCAGTCGCTGCTGGACTTCGTGTTCGTGCTGCTCTGCCACGCCAACCCGGACCGCCACCGCCAGCTCGGGGTGAACCTGGAACGGATCGAACACCTGATCGACACCTGATTCCCGGAGTCCGCCACGATGCTGCCGCTGCTGCGTTCCGCCCTTGCCGTCGTGCTGGTTGCCAGCGCCCTGCCCGCCGCCGCGTTGGGTTCGCCGGTCGCACCGGTGCAGGACACCCGCCAGATGATCGTGGTCACCACCGATGGCTGGGACGCCACCCACGGCGCCCTCCAGGCGTACAGCTTTGACGATACGAAGGGCTGGCAGGCTGAAGGGCCGCCGTTCGAGGTGGCCGTGGGCCGCAGCGGCAGCGCCTGGGGGGTGGGCCTGCGACCGAACTCCACCGATGCGGGCGCGCAGCGGCCCGGCGAGCCGGTCAAACGGGAAGGCGACGGACGCAGCCCGGCGGGCATGTTCTCCATCGGCACTGCGTTCGGCTATGCCGGCAAGGCCGATACCGCCCTTCCCTACCAGCCGATGCTCGCCAGCAGCTACTGCATGGACGTGCCGGATTCGAAGTATTACAACCGCATCGTCGACGCCGACGTGGTCGGTTCGGAGGCGGTGGAAGGGTCCACCGAACCGATGCGGCTGGACCTGCACAACAAGGGCGACGTGCGTTACCGCGAGGGCTTCGTGATCGAGCACAACCCGGGCGGCGAAGCGGGCAGGGGCAGCTGCATCTTCGCGCACCTGTGGCGCGCGCCCGGTGAAGCCACCGCTGGGTGCACGGCGATGCAGCCCGAACACATGCACGCCCTGCTGAAATGGCTGGACCCGGCGGCGAAGCCGGTGTTCGTGCTGCTGCCGCGCCTGCAGTACCAGCGGCTGCAGCACGACTGGGCATTGCCTTCCCTGCCCCCGCGAGTGGGGGCGGCCCGATGAGCAGCCCCGCCGAACCGCAGCTGGAACGCGCGGTCAGCCGCTGGCAGATCGTGGGGTTGTCGATCAACGATGTGATCGGCAGCGGCATCTACCTGCTGCCGGCAGCCACCGTGCTGCTGCTGGGCCCGTTCAGCCTGTGGGGCGTGGTAGCGGCGGGCATCGTGGTGGCGTTGCTGGTGCTGTGCTACGCGCAGGCCGCCAGCTATTTCGACGAGGCGGGCGGCAGCTACCTGTACGCACGCGAGGCATTCGGGCGGTTCGCCGGCTTCGAGATCGGCTGGATGATCTGGCTGACCCGGATCAGTTCGGCGGCGGCGCTGAGCAACGCGCTGGCCGACGCCGTGGCGCGGTTCTGGCCGTGGGCCGGACATGACGTGGGCCGGGTGGTGATCATCGTGGTGTCGCTGGGCTTCCTCACGGCGGTGAACGTGGCCGGTGTGCGCTCGGCGGCGCGCACCGGGATCGTGCTGGTGATCGGCAAGATGCTGCCGCTGCTGCTGTTCGTGGCGATCGGCGCGTTCTACGTGGACACGGACCTGGCCTTCTCCGGCACCCGCCCCGACCCGCACGACCTGCAGCGCATGGGCGAGGCGGCATTGCTGCTGCTGTATGCCTATGCCGGCTTCGAGAACATTCCGGCCGCGGCCGGCGAGTACCGCAACCCGCGCCGTGACATCCCGTTCGCGCTGATCACGATGATCATCACGGTGACGGTGATCTACGGCGCGGTGCAGTTCATCGCGCAGGGCACGCTGCCTGGCCTGGCGGATTCGGCCACGCCGCTCGCCGACGCGGCGGCCGGTTTCGGCGGTGAGGCGCTGGCGCTGATCCTCACCGTGGGCGCCACGATCTCCATCCTGGGCACCAACAGCAACACGATGATGATGGGCCCACGCTTCCTGTTCGCGCTGGCCCGCGACGGCTACGGCCCGAAGCTGCTGGCGCAGGTGCACCCGCGCTTCCGCACGCCGGCGGCGGCGATCATCACCCAAGGGCTGATCGCGCTGGCGCTGGCACTGTCGGGTTCGTTCGTGCAGTTGGCCCTGCTGTCGATGACCACGCGCCTGTTCGCCTATATCGGCACCGCGGCGGCCGTGATCGTGCTGGCGCGGCGCTTCCGCGACCGACCTGGTGCGTTGAAACTGCCGGGCGGCCCGTTGATTCCGATCCTGGCGCTGGTGCTGTGCCTGGCCCTGTTTGCCAGTGCGAGCTGGCAGAACATTGCGGCCGCGTTGATCGCGTTCGCGGTGGGCGCAGTCATCTACCTGCTGCCACGCAAACAGTAGTGCCACGCCCTGCGTGCCCGAACCGTAGTGCCACGCCCTGCGTGGCAGCGCCATCCAGGCAACACCCTCCATGGCACCGCCCTGTGCCCACGTTGATCCAACATTCACCCCACGCGCCCGTGGCGTTAACCGGCAGGCAGGTAGGTTGAAGCCTCACCCCACCGGAGCCAGACATGAGCCCTGATTACCAGATTCCCGGCCGGGTGCCGGAAGACGGCGTGCCGCGCGAAGCGGTCTCGGATTACTGGCGCGAGCGCTTCAGCGCAGAGCCTTACTACGACAGCAGCCAGCAGTTCGATGATTACGAACCGGCGTATTACCTCGGCTACAGCACCCGGCACACCCGTACCCGTGCCGATGAAGTGATTGAAGCCTACGAACAGGTGGAAGCAGAGCTGCAATCGCGCTGGGCGCGTGAGCAGGCCACCAGCAAACTCACCTGGGAACAGGCCCGCAATGCGGTGCGCCGTGGCTGGGATGAGTCCACCGCCCTGCACCAGGCGCACCTGGACAAGGGCGTACCGCACGGCACCTGAGTACCGCACGGCTGCACGTGCACTCAGTCGCCGCTGGGCAGCGGCGGAACGCGCGAGGGCTTTTCAACCGTCACACCCTCACCCGCGGCCATCAGGTCGCGGGTGTTTTTCTGCACCGCCACCGCGCCGAACAGGCTGAGCGCGAACGCCATGCCGTAGAAGCCCTTTTCGCTCAGCACCAGCGTGGCGTTCCACAGGCCCACCAGCAGCAGCATCAGCGACGCCAGCAGCGCGAACCAGCACAGCGCGTAGTACAGGCCGCTGACCGGAATGTCTTCGACGCGGTCGCGCACGCTCTTCTGCAGGGACACCGCGGCAAACAGGCCGAACAACAGCAGGGTGAGGTAATAGCCCTTCTCGTTGAGCGCCATCTCGGCATTGAACAGGCCGACCAGGTAAGCGGCGGCCCCCAACAGCAACGCGGTCCAGGACGCGGCGATGAACGCCGGCGACGGTTTGTTTACCTGTGCTTTCATTGATCAAACTCCGTTTTGATGGCGGCAGCCGGGGCCTACGGTAGCCGATTCAGGGGCACCCGCCTACGGGGGATGACGTATGGTCCACGCTGCGTTGATGGCCATGGTGTACAACAACGGCTGGCCATTCGCGTCCCCTTCCGGAGATTTCCCATGACCCGCCGCCTGCTGCTCAGCATTGCCCTTGCCGCCACCCCGGCCCTGTTCACTACCGCCTGTGTCGCCGCCGACACGCCCGGGAAAGCCGCCGCGCCTGCCGTTGAGAAGGCCCAGTGGCCGTTCACGGCCACCGAATTCGCCCGCTTCGACCAACCCTGGGCGATGAGCTTCCTGCCCGATGGCAGCCTGCTGGTCAGCGAGAAGCAAGGCGCGCTGAAGCACTTCAACGTGCAGACCCGCAAGAGCGCCGATATCAAGGGCGTGCCGAAGGTTGCCTACGGCGGCCAGGGCGGCTTCGGCGATGTGCTGCCGCACCCGAAGTTCGCCAGCAACCAGCTGGTGTACCTGAGCTACGCCGAAGAAGGCGAGAACGACACGCGCGGCGCCGCCGTGGGCCGCGCCCGGTTGGTGCTGGCCGCCGATGGCAGCGGCACGCTGCAGGACTTCAAGGTGATCTGGCGCCAGACGCCGAAGGTGGAAGGCAAGGGCCACTACGGTCACCGCCTGGCCTTTGGTCCGGACGGCAAGCTGTGGATCACCTCGAGCGAACGCCAGAAGTTCGACCCGGCGCAGGACATGGCCACGAACCTGGGCAAGATCATCCGCCTCAACGACGACGGCAGCGTGCCGGCCGACAACCCCTTCGCCTCCCAGGGCGGCGTGGCGGCGCAGGTGTGGTCGCTGGGCCACCGCAACGCGCTGGGCATCGCCTTCGATGCGCGCGGCACGCTGTGGGTGCACGAGATGGGCCCGGCCGGTGGCGATGAGTTGAACCTCATCACGCGCGGCGCCAACTATGGCTACCCGATCGTGTCCAACGGCAACCATTACGACGGCCGCGATATTCCCGACCACAGCACGCGCCCGGAGTTCGCCGCGCCGAAGGTGACGTGGACGCCGGTGATTTCGCCGGCCGGCTTCATCATCTACAGCGGCAAGCTGTTCCCGCAGTGGACCGGCAGCGGCTTCATCGGTGGGCTGTCCTCCACGTCGCTGGTGCGCGTGGCCTTCGATGGCGACAACGCACGCGAAGCCGAGCGTTTCCTGATGGGCGAGCGTATCCGCGAAGTGGAACAGGGCCCGGATGGTGCGATCTGGCTGCTGGAAGACGGCAGCAACGGCAAGCTGTTGAAGCTCACGCCGAAGGGTTGAGAGCGAGTGCCGACCAACGGTCGACACCTGCCGGCGACACATCATCGGCAGGTGCGGACCGTTGGTCCGTACACGCACCGATCGACACGCCCCGGTAGGTGCGGACCGTTGGTCCGCACGCCGTTGCGTCATTCGCCGATGTTGTTGACCTTCACCTCGGCCTTGGCGCAGTCCTTGTCCAGGCACTTGCCGTTGATCCACACCTCGCCCTGGCCCAGCATCACGCCCTGCCAGTTGACGAACAAGGTGTCGAACTTCTGCGCCGCGATCAGCGTGGCCAGCGCCGGCGTCACGATCGTGTCGTAGTCGCGCTGGAACGTGGCCGCATCGGCGATCTTCCGGCTCTTGCCAGCGATGCTGACCCGCACCGGATACCGCATCAGGCCGGCCACCGCCGCCCGGTCGCCCGCCGCTACGCCGCGCTGCAGCTCGTTGAACACGCTCTCGTACTGATCGGCATCGCCCAGCAGTCGGGTAATGCGCTCACGTGCGTCGCCCTCGGCCGCTGCCGTGGCGGGCGTCGCGGCCGAATCGGTGCCCGCTACCGGCGGCGCCGTATCCGGCGTGGCGGCGGTGCTGGGTTCCACCGCATCCGGCGACAACCCCGCCTGCGGCGCGTCTTCGGGCGCCGTGGCGGTCGTGGCCGGTGGTGAGGTCGCAGGCGCGGCAGCGTCATTGGCCGGCGCGTTGGGCTGGCTGCAGGCAGCCAGCATCAGCGTGGGAAGCAGGATCTTGATCAGGCGCATGCGCACGGCTCCATCGGTATCACGAAGGCGCCAGCGTAGCCGGTGAGGCGTGGAATACCGATGACGGTAGTGCCAGGCCCTGCCTGGCAGTACGTCAACCCGCCAGCAGCTCGAAGATGACCGCTTCGCCGCTCGCGGACGATGCGCACACCCACAGCTCGAACTGCCCCGGCTCCGCACGGAACACGCCATCGCGGCCGGTGAACCCCAGCGCATGGCGGTCCAGCGTGAAGCGCACCTGCGTGCTTTCGCCCGGCTGCAGCGCCACCTTGCGGAAGTCCTTCAGCTCACGCACCGGCCGCACGCGGCTGGCCACGCGGTCGTGGATGTACAGCTGCACCACTTCCTCGCCGGCTACCGCGCCGGTGTTGGTCAGGGTGGTGCTGATCTCCAGCGTGTCATCCCAGCCCAGCGAGGCGCTGCTCAGCTGCGGCACGCCGTAACCGAAGGTGGTGTAGCCGATGCCGTGGCCGAACGGGTACAGCGCCGCGTTCGGAATCTCGCGCCAGCGTGCCTTGAACTCGGACATGGTGGGCAGCTCGGGGCGGCCGGTACGCGCGTGGTTGTAGAAGAACGGCTGCTGGCCGGACACCTGCGGAAAGCTCACCGGCAGGCGGCCGGACGGGTTGTAGTCCCCGAACAGCACGTCGGCCACGGCCGGTCCGGTCTGGGTGCCCAGGTACCAGGTAATGGCCACGGCGTGCGCATTGCGCACCGCGCCCTGCAGTGCCAGCGCGCGGCCGTTGCGCAGCAGCACCACCAGCGGCTTGCCGGTCATGGCCACCGCTTCGGCCAGCGCCTGCTGCGCCGGCGGCAGGGTGATTTCCACCCGCGACTGCGCCTCGCCGCTGTAACGCTGCGGCTCGCCCAGCGCCAGCACCACGACGTCGGCGCGCAGCGCGGCAGCCACCGCCTGTTCGATACCGTCCTGCACGGCCGCTTCCAGATCACAGCCCGGCACGATCTCCAGCAGGCTCTCATCGCTGATGGCCGCACGCACGCCGGCCTCCAGGGTGACGTAGCGCGACTTGTCGCCGAACAGCGTCCAGCAGCCTTCGATGTTGTCGCGGTCCTGCACGAACGGCCCGATCAGCGCGATCTTCTGCCCATTCCTGCGCAGCGGCAGCACGTTGTTGTCATTCTTCAGCAGCACGATCGAGCGGCGCGCGGCATCGCGCGACAGCGCGTCGTGCGCGGCGATGTGCGCGGTATCCGCTTCGCGCGCCGGGTCCAGCGAACGGTACGGGTCGTCGAACAGGCCGATCGCTTCCTTCAGGTTGAGGATGCGGCGCACCGATTCGTCCAGCGTGGCCATCGGCACTTCGCCACTCTCGATCAGTCCCGGCAGGTGCTCGGCATAGAAGCCGCTCTGCATGCTCAGGTCCAGCCCGGCGGTGAATGCCTTGGCGGTGGCATCGCGGTCGTCGGCCGCGTAGCCGTGCGCCACCAGCTCCATGTCGGCGGTGTAATCGGAAATCACCACGCCCGGGAAGTTCCACTCCCCGCGCAGGATGTCGGTCAGCAGCTCGGCGTTGGCGCTGGCGGGCACGCCGTTGATGTCGTTGAAGGACGACATGACGGTGAGCGCGCCGGCGTCGAAGGCGGCCTTGAACGGCGGCAGGTGCACGTCGCGCAGGGTCTGCGGCGAGATGTCCACCATGTTGTATTCCATGCCGGCCATCACCGCACCGTAGGCGGCGAAGTGCTTGGGCGTGGCCAGCAGCGCGTCGGCCGCGCGCAGGTCCGGGCCCTGGAAGCCGCGCACGCGGGCGGCGGCGAACGCACAGCCCAGCACCACGTCTTCGCCGGCGCCCTCGGCACCCCGGCCCCAGCGCTGGTCACGGGCAATGTCCACGGCCGGGGCATAGGTCCAGTGCAGGCCGGCCGCCGTCGCTTCGATGGCGGTGGCGCGGGCGGTGCGTTCAGCCAGGTCCGGTTCGAAGCTGGCGGCCTCGCCCAGCGGGATCGGGAACACGGTGCGCATGCCGTGGATGACGTCGGCGGCCAGGATCACCGGAATACGCAGGCGGCTCTCTTCCAGCGCCACCTGCTGGATGCGGCGGCCGGCTTCCACGCCCACGCCGTTGAACAGCGAGCCCACCTTGCCCTCCCGCACCTGCTGCAGCACCTGGTCGGCGTTGCTGACGTTGGCTTCGGGGTTCACGTCCGGGGCGAACGGCCGGACCATGTCCGCGAACACACCCAGCTGGCCGACTTTTTCTTCGACGGTCATCTGGGCAATGAGGGTTTCGATGCGATCGGAGGCCACCGGCTATCCTTATGAAAACGTTTACAAGGCCGGGATTCTAGCGTTCCCGGACCCGTTGTGAATGATTTTGGCGTTCATTTTTCTTCCCCGGGGGGAATTCCCTGACGTTGCTCACGCTTCGCCGGGCAGCAGGGGAGCTTACTCTGCGCCGCCCCGCTGCTGCTGCGCGGCCATCAACATGGCATCGCTGGAGGCCTGGAACACCCGCAACCCGAACGCCGGCAGGATCGCCAGCAGGTGGTCGAACACATCCGACTGGATGCCTTCGTAGCCGGCCCAGGCCGTGGTGCGCGTGAAGCAGTACACCTCCAGCGGCAGGCCTTCGGTGGTCGGTTGCAGCTGCCGTACCAGCAGGGTCATGTCCGTATGGATCCCGGGATGCTGGCGCAGGTAGCGCTCCACATAGGCGCGGAAGGTGCCCAGGTTGGTGACCCGGCGCGCGTTGATCGCCGCCACGCCCTTGGCCTGCAGCTCGGTGTTCCACTGCGCCAGTTCGGCCTGCTTGTCGCGCAGGTAGTCGCTCAGCAGGGCGAACTGTTCCAGCCGCGCCAGGCCCGGCGCGTCCACGAAGCCCACGCTGTGCTGGTCCAGGTACAGCGCGCGCTTGATCCGGCGCCCGCCGGCTTCCTGCATGCCGCGCCAGTTCTTGAACGACTCGGTGACCAGCTTCTTGGTCGGGATGGTGGTGATGGTCTTGTCGAAGTTCTGGACGGTAATGGTGTGCAGCGCGATATCGATGACATCGCCATCGGCGTTCTGGCTGGGCATCTCGATCCAGTCGCCCAGCCGCACGCGCCCATCGCCACTGATCTGCACGCTGGCCACCAGCGACAGGATGGTGTCCTGGAAGATCAGCATCAGCACCGCGGTGGCCGCGCCCAGGCCGGTGACCAGCGGGCCGAGCTTCACGCCCAGCAGGGTGGCGACGATCGACAGGCCGGCGATGACGAAGACCACGATCTTCACTACCTGCAGGTAGCCCTTGATCGGCTTGTTGCGGGCGTCGGGGCGGCGTTCGTACAGCTCGTTGGCCGCATCCAGCGCGTGCGAGACGGCCAGCGCCACGGTCAGGATGGCCCACGCCCGGCACGCGCCCACCACGAACAGCACCAGTTCCGGCGGCAGGTCGGGGACGATGCGGATGCCGGCGGCGATGACCATGCTGGGCACCACGTTGGCCAGGCGCGAGATCACCCGCAGGTTGCTGCCGCCCTCGGGGCCGGCGGTGTTGCCCGGCAGGCGGCGGACCAGCCGTCGCAGGCCGCGCAGCAGGACCTTCTTGGTCACGAAGTTCGCCAGCCAGGCGGCCAGCGCCAGGGCGCAGAGCACCAGCGCGCTGTAGGCCCAGGGCCAGGGTTCGAGGGTGTCCTGCAGGTTTTCCAGAAACTGTACGGCGATTACGGCGTCTACCATCGTGTGTCGTTTTCTCTCGGGCGTGCGGGGGCCTGCCAGCGGCAGGCGCTACCGGGGGTGTGGCGTCAGGCGGCGCTGCGTTCGATGATCACGCCCACGGCCTTGGCGCCGCGCACGGCACCGGGCTTGCTCAGCTTCAGGCGCAGCCATTGCACGTTGAATTCGCTCAGCACGATCTCGGCGATGCGCTCGGCCAGGGTTTCCACCAGGCCGAAGTCGGACTCACGCACGAACTGCTCGATGCGTTTGCTCACGGCCTTGTAGTTGAGGGTGTCGGCGATGTCGTCGCTAGCGGCCGGGACGCGGTTGTCGAAGCCCATTTCCAGGTCGAAACGCAGGGTCTGGCGGATCCGCCGTTCCCAGTCGTAGATCCCGATCAGGGCATCGATCTCAAGCCCCTCGATGAATACCTTGTCCATAGGAGTGCCACGTGAAAGATGGCGACCATGGTAACGGGGCGGGGCAGAACGTGCCTGGAACCGGCGCTTGACGGGCCCGATGTAAAAACCGGGCCGAAAAAGACAAAGGGCCCCTTGCGGGGCCCCTTGCTTACCTCTTGTCCCCGGGTGGAGATGGGATACCCATCCGCGAGTCCCGGTGGCGCGTGAGGCCAATGTATCAATGTACGCGGTGACATCAACCGGCAGGGTGCCGTTTCGAGACGGCGCTAACAGTTCAGTCCACGCGGGCTTTTACTTCGTAGCCGAACACGTCAGCGGCCAAGCCTACGAAACCGATTCGGGTGCCGTAGAGCACCACCGCAATAAGCGCAATGACCGCCACGGCCAACAGATTGGCCAGCAAGCTCTCTCCAACGGCACGAAAGAAAGACTTCGCCTTCTGCAGTTGCTGGGTCAGTTCCTGCTGATACTGCCGCCCAAGTTCCTCGGCAGCGCCCTGAAGCAACTCTCCGGAAAGCACTTGAAGTGCCTGCTCTGCCTCCGAGCGGTAGGCGTCAATGCGAAGACCAAGGTTCGAACTCACGATGAAGGCCCACACTTCTTCATCCGTCGGCGCCCGCCCCTTCTCGTCTCGAACGGCTTGGATAAAGCTCAGTTTGTCGCGCTTGTACAGCGCATAGGCGACATGCCCAACCATGTCGCCCTCATCCTTCACCAGCGTGCCGTAGGTGACATGCGGCCCGCTCATGACTACCGCCGCTTCAATGAGTTGAAAGCAACCCTACCGGCCTGGTTGATCTGCTCCGAGGTCAACTGAAGCGAGATGGTGCTGCCCGGTGCGCTGCCAATGAAGCGTCCGGTTGCGTGGGCACCGGACATGAGCCGCGTGTTGGCGTCCCTGACGGCGCCGACGGTGACCACCTTCTTGAGATCGATTTTGAACATGATCACTCCTCGTTCCCAACAGCATGCGGCGCGGGCGCGGACAAAACTGCTGGCACCATCTCAGTATCAAAGGAATCGATGGAACTGCCGCCCCTACACCGCCGGCAGCGTCGCCATGTCCCAGCGCGGGGTGACCTGCACCTGCGGCGGGTTGTGCTGGCCCGCTTCCAGGCGCAGCGCGCCCGCGAAGGCGATCATGGCGCCGTTGTCGGTGCACAGCGCGGGGCGCGGGAAGCAGGAACGGCCGCCACGGCGCTCTGCCATCTGCTGCAGCCTGGCCCGCAGGCGCTTGTTGGCGCCCACGCCACCGGCCACGACGATCACGTCGGTGCCGGCCGCATCCAGCGCGCGCTCGCATTTGATCGTCAGGGTCTCGACCACGGCATCTTCGAAGCCGCGGGCGATGTCGGCGCGGGTCTGCTCGCTCTGGTCGCTGTCGCGCCAGGCCAGCAGCACCTGGGTCTTCAGGCCGGAGAAGCTGAAATCCAGCCCCGGTCGGTCGGTCATGGGGCGGGTGAACCTGAACTTTCCCGGCGTACCGCGTTCAGCCAGGGCGGCCAGCTGGGGGCCCCCCGGGTAAGGCAGGCCCATCAGCTTGGCGGTCTTGTCGAAGGCTTCGCCAGCCGCGTCGTCCAGGGTCTCGCCCAGCAGCCGGTACTGACCGATCCGGTCAACCGCCACCAGCTGGGTGTGACCACCGGACACCAGCAGCGCCACGAACGGCGGCTCCGGCGGGTCTTCTTCCATCAGCGGGGCCAGCAGGTGGCCTTCCATATGATGTACGCCGACCGCAGGCACCTCCAACGCCCACGCCAGCGAACGGGCCACGCCGGCGCCGACCAGCAGCGCGCCGACCAGGCCCGGACCGGCGGTGTAGGCCACCCCGTCGATGTCGCCCACGCCCAACCCGGCCTCGGCCAGGGTCTGGCGGATCAGTGGCAGCAGCTTGCGCACGTGGTCGCGGCTGGCCAGCTCGGGCACCACCCCGCCGTATTCGGCGTGAAGGGCGATCTGGCTGTAGACCGTGTGGGCGCGCAGGGCGTCGCTACCGGTGCGGGAGGTGTCATACACCGCCACGCCGGTCTCATCGCAGGAAGATTCGATACCAAGTACTCGCATAACCGGTATTATGGACCCCTTGAGGCCTTGGCAGATGTACCGCCGACGTGCCCTTCACTACCTCAGGCCAGGAATTTTGCCGGGGTGGGTTGCAACTTCTTTTGTCGCCGCTATAATGTGCGGCTCTCACCGGGCGTGACCCGGTTCTACTGTGTCCCGGAGATTCCATGCCCAGCGTTAAAGTCCGCGAGAACGAGCCCTTCGAGTTTGCGCTCCGTCGCTTCAAGCGCACCTGCGAAAAGGCCGGCGTGCTGGCCGAAACCCGCAAGCGCGAGTTCTACGAAAAGCCGACCCAGGAGCGTAAGCGTAAGGCTGCTGCTGCTGTGAAGCGTCAGCTGCGCCGCTCGTCGCGCGACGTCACCAAGCGTCAGCGCCTGTACTGATCGGACGCAACTTCGATGCGGCAGGCCTGGCCTGTCGCGGCGGAGCCGAAGCCGGAACGCGCAAGCGTTACCGGCTTTTTGCGTTTCCATCGGTCGCGCGCCCTTGCCCCACCCTTTCACCGACACGAGGTGTTTCATGAGCCTGAAGCAGCAGCTCACCGATGACATGAAGGCCGCCATGAAGGCGGGCGAAAAGCACAAGCTTTCCGTGATCCGCCTGATCAACGCGGACATCCAGCGGCGCGAAGTGGACGAGCGCATCACGCTCGACGACGCCGCCGTGATTGCCGTGCTGGACAAGATGGTCAAGCAGCGCAAGGACTCGATCACCCAGTTCGAAGCGGCCAACCGTGAAGACCTGGCCCAGATCGAGCGCGACGAGCTGGTCATCATCGATACCTACCTGCCGGCCAAGATGGGCGAAGCCGAGATCGTGGCCACCATCCAGGCCGCCATTGCCGAAACCGGCGCCACCAGCGCGGCCGACATGGGCAAGCTGATGGGCGCGCTGAAGCCGAAGCTGGCCGGTCAGGCCGACATGGGCCTGGTGTCCAAGCTGGTCAAGCAGCAGCTGGCCGCTTGAGTGCACGAGGGACACGACCCACGGTATGCCCGCGCTTCGCGTGTGCCTACCGTCGGTCGATCCCCGCGCTAGGCGCCGACCGCTGGTCGGTGCACGCGGCACGCCACCGCACGCGTTTCACCCGGCCTTCGACCCGGGCCTGCTAGAAATCCAGGCATGTCTTCGCTGCCTCCTTCCCCCACGCCCACGCCCGCACACCCGCACAGCGGCGTTCCGCCCCGCCTGCGCAAGTACGTGGACCGGCTCGAACGCAGCTTCCCGGTCGCGGTAGGCAAGCGCTTCGTCGAGATCGACGTTCTCACCCAGGCCGCCTCGGTCTCCTTCTACGCCCTGCTGTCGATGGCACCGCTGCTGGTGCTGCTGCTGTGGCTGACCGCCTCGCTGTACCCGCCCGCGCAGCAGGCGCTGATCGGCCAGATCAGCGATGTGGCCGGCAGCAGTGCGGCCACGGTGGCCGATACGGTGCTGCAGAACGCTGACAACCAGCCGGACGTGGGTTCGCTGGCCGGCCTGTGGAGCACGCTGCTGCTGTTCATCGGCGCCACCGCCGTATTCGCGCAGCTGCAGAACGCACTGAACCTCATCTTCAACACCAGCGGCGAACGCCTGGATGGAATCGTGGCCTGGCTGCGCAAACGTGTGTTCTCGTTTGGCGTGGTGCTGGCGCTGGGCTTCCTGCTGATCCTGTCGATGACCGCCACCACCATGCTGCAGGTGGCCTTCGCGCAGCTGCCCTCGGTGCTGCCCGCCATCGGCTACCTGACCAGCCTGCTGCTGTACACGGTCGGCTTCGCCTTCCTCTACCACTACCTGCCCGACCGCCGCGTGGCATGGCGACAGGCCTTCATCGGTGGGGCGATCACCGCTGCGCTGTTCGCGCTGGGGCGGTATGCGATCGGGTTGTACATCGCCACGGTGGCGCCCGGCAGTGCTTACGGCTCCATGGGCGCACTGGTGATCTCGCTGGTCTGGATCTACTACGCCACGGTGGTGTTCTTCGTGGGCGCGCTGATGACCGCCGTGATCGATGAGCGCCTGCGTGCACGCGTCCACCTGGCCGAAGCCGGGATCGTCCCGCCGAAACCGGGCGAAGGCAGCGCCAGCTAGTAGACTAGTGGGGTCCCCCGCTTCCGTGCGTGGCCGTTGCCGGTCGCGCCCCCTGCCTGCTGCCCATGGCCCGTATCCCCGACGCGTTCATCGACGACCTGCTGGCCCGCTCCGACATCGTCGAAGTGGTGGGCAGTCGTGTGCCGCTGAAGCGACAGGGCAAGGAATATTCGGCGCGCTGCCCGTTCCATGACGAGCGATCGGCGTCGTTCACGGTCTCACCCACCAAGCAGTTCTACCACTGCTTCGGCTGCGGGGCGCACGGCACCGCGATCAGCTTCCTGATGAACTACGACCGCCTGGAGTTCCTCGACGCCGTCGACGAGCTGGCCAAGCGGGTCGGCATGGAAGTGCCGCGCGACACCCAGCCGCGCACCGCGCAGCAGCAGGATGACAGCCGCGACCTCTATTCCGCACTCGACGCCACCACGCGCTTCTTCCAGAAGGCGCTGGAAGGCAGCGACAAGGCCCGCGCCTACCTGGACCAGCGCGGCGTGGACGAGGAGAACCGCACGCGGTTTGCCATCGGCTACGCGCCGGATGGCTACAGCGCGCTGAAGGATGCACTGGGCAAGGACGAGCGGCGCATGAAGCTGCTCGACCGTGCCGGCATGTTCTCCAAGAACGACCGCGGCCACGTCTACGACAAGTTCCGCGACCGGGTGATGTTCCCGATCTTCGACCGCCGTGGCCGCGTGATCGCCTACGGCGGCCGGGTGATGGAGAAGGACGACGGCCCGAAATACCTCAATTCGCCGGAAACCGCGCTGTTCCACAAGGGACGCGAGCTGTACGGCCTGTGGCAGGTGCGCCAGGCCAACCAGAAGATCGACCGGTTGATCGTGGTCGAGGGCTACATGGACGTGGTTTCGCTGTTCCAGTTCGGGGTTACCCAAGCGGTGGCCACGCTGGGCACGGCCACGACGCCGGAACACGCCGAGCTGCTGTTCCGCAACGCGCCGGACGTGTTCTTCTGCTTCGACGGTGACGCCGCCGGCCGCCGCGCCGGCTGGCGCGCGCTGGAGTCGGTGCTGCCACGCATGAAGGACGGGCGCCAGGCGTTCTTCCTGTTCCTGCCCGATGGCGAAGACCCCGACACCATCGTCCGCAAGGAGGGCAAGGAAGGCTTCGACGAGCGCCTCAAGCAGGCCACGCCGTTGTCGCAGTTCTTCTTCGACGAACTTACCCGCGAGGTCAACATGACCACGCTGGACGGCAAGGCGCGCCTGGCCGAGCGCGCACGCCCGATGCTGGCGCAGATTCCGGACGGCGCCTTCGGCGACCTGATGAAGCAGCAGCTGGCCACGTTGACCGGGCTGGGCAACAACACGACGGCCGCACCGGCACAGCGCCCGCCGCCGCGCGCGGTCGCCCCGGCGCAGCGGCGCAGCCTGGTGCGCGCGGCCATTGCGATCCTGCTGCAGCAGCCCTCGCTGGCGATGACCCTGGAAGGCCACCACTTCGGCGGCCTGCGCCTGCCGGGCGTGGAGCTGCTGATCGAACTGCTGACCCTTGTCGAGCAGCGCCCGGACATCAGTACCGGTGCACTGCTGGAGCATTTCGACGGTCGTGAAGAGCAGGAATCGCTGCACAAGCTGGCCGCGCAGACACTGGCCGGCGACGAAGCCAGCTGGACCGAGGAGCTGCACGACGCAGTGGTGCAGATGGAGAAGCAGCTGCTGCTCCAGCGGATCGACGACCTTAACGCCAAGCAGCGACAACAGGGCTTGGACGATACTGACAAGTACGAGATGCGCGAGCTGCTGAAGGCCCGTGCAAGCCTGCGTCTGTAGCGACGCACCACCGCCCCCCTGCTCTACAGGAGCCTGCCCACCATGACCCGCTGGTGGTCGCGCCTGCGACCGGACAACTTCACCCTCGCCCTGCTCTGCACCGTGCTGCTGGCGTCGTTCCTGCCGATGCACGGCGCCGCCGCGATGGTGCTGGACGATGTCACCGATGTGGCCATTGCCGCGCTGTTCTTCCTGCACGGCGCGCGGCTGTCGCGCGAGTCCATCGTGGCGGGCATGCTGCACTGGCGGCTGCACCTCACCATCCTGGCGTGCACGTTCGCGTTGTTCCCGCTGCTGGGGCTGGCCTTCAAACCACTGGATGGCTGGCTGCTTACCCCCGAGCTTTATATCGGCGTGCTGTTCCTGTGCGCGCTGCCGTCCACGGTGCAGTCCTCCATTGCGTTCACGTCACTGGCGCGTGGCAATGTGCCCGCCGCCGTGTGCAGCGCCTCGCTGTCGAGCATCCTCGGCGTGTTCCTCACCCCGCTGCTGCTGGCCCTGCTGGCCGGCACACAGGGCGGCATGCACAACCCCGGCCAGGCGATCCTGAGCATCATGCTGCAGCTGCTGGTGCCCTTCGTGGCCGGCCACCTGCTGCGCCCGTGGATTGCCGGGTGGGTGGAACGGCAGCGCGCGCTGCTGCGTTACACCGACCAGGGCACGATCCTGCTGGTGGTGTATTCAGCGTTCGGCGAAGCGGTGAATGAAGGGCTGTGGAGCAAGACTCCGCTGCTGTCGCTGCTCACCGTTGCCGTGGTGGCCGCGGTGCTGCTGGGCATCGCCATGCCGACCATCGCCTTCCTGGCGCGGCGCCTGGGTTTCAATCGCGAAGACCGCATCACGATCCTGTTCTGCGGCTCCAAGAAGAGCCTGGCCACCGGCGTGCCGATGGCGAAGGTGTTGTTCGCGGGCGGCAGCTTGGGCGCCATCGTGCTGCCGATCATGATCTACCACCAGATCCAGCTGATCGTCTGCGCGATGATCGCGCAGCGATATGCGCGCGACCCCGTCAACCCGCGGTAGGGTCGCCCGACAGACGACCGCCGATACCGGTGAGCGGCCGATGATGCGCGTGATGCCGAACGACATCGACCGTTTGAGACACCTTCGGCAAAGGCCATGCCGCCATTGCGCTGATCGACGTTATCGGAAGTCGTCTGTCGAGCGACCCTACCGGAGGACAGCACGTGGAAGCGTTGAGCCGTTATCGCCGTCGTATCAATCTTTCACACCAGCGGCGATCTGTTGCAACACGATGGCTTTTTGCGCCACGTCGCCTTCCCCGATAACGATCAGCGAGTAGGCCTTGTTTTCCCCTGCCCATTCCAACGTTGCGCGGCTGCGCCCGAGATCATCCGAGACTTGTTCCAGCTGCGCAGGCACACCGTTAACGCGGATGTTCTGAAACTCTGCGATCACCTCTACTTTGCTGCCTGGGGCACGAAAGTTGTGTTCATTGAACTCGACGATACCCAGGCCATTCACGCGATAGAAACGGGTTAGACCGGTGGATTTGAGCCCATCCAGTGCGCCGCTTGGCTCCATTCCGATCAGCTCCGCCGCACCGAGAATTGTGCTTTGGAGATCGGATGGCGGCGAAGGCAATCGCCTACGCAGTTCTGCGTTGGAACGTACGGTTCTCGGAAGCGAAGAGATCAGCCGGCCCTGCGACGGGATCTCGCCATTGGAAACCCGTCGCACTCCGGCTCGACTTAGAGCTATTTCGGTACGGAAGTGTTGCTTGACTTCTTCGGGTGCATCCAACTCAGACAAAGGAATAACCTGATAGGTACCCTGCTCAGACGAGCGGCGCACTCCATTGCTGCTGTCTTCCATTGCGGCGCGCATGGTTCGTTCATTCAACCACTTTCCTACCGCATCCACTTCGTTCTGGGCACTGAAGCTCGGCGCACTGTACAGCGACGCAGCAATCAGCAACGACACGGCCATAGTATTCATGAAGATCACCATTCGGTCAGATTGCAGTCGACTGCGTAAGTGTTTTCGACATTTACCTTGCCCCTGAAAATCCAAGTGTGGTAGCCCTTCACCGTGATCCGCTCGTTGTGCGACTGGTCGCCCGCGCGAAACCGCCACCAAACCGTTCCATTGTTGGGCGCCCCCAGGGTGTGCCTCGGCTTCAGTTCACCTTGCGCATGATGGGTGCTCGCGGCTGATCCCGGCATTCTCCTGAAAAGCGGCCTGTCATACGTGATTGATTCATTGACGAACAACAGACAGTTGGCACGACTCAGGGCTTTCATCGCAGCAGATGCTTCTGCACTGATGAGTAGGGCGGTAGCCGTCGCGGCTACGACCCCGATGTCTCTTATGGATGTCACTGGAGCTCCATTAGATTGAGCGAGCAAAGTCTCGCGACGTCATTTCTACGGGCTTGTTTCTGATGAAAGTGAGCGCTGTGTATCGTTGTAGGTCGTGCAATCGGTTCCCCACCCCTCGACGCGGGGGTTTCTTACAAGAGACCTTGCCTCAAGCGCCATCCATGTGAGGGGAGTGCCGGCAGGTCGTCTCCCAAATGACACTGCGCATGGATGCAAAGCGGCGCGGTCGCAGGATGCGGAGAAGCGCCCCGCCGGTATCGATGATTGGCGGACGGTAAGCGCGATCGCAAAGGTAACGGCGCTTACAATGCCCAACGCCGGCAAAGGTCTTGCCTTACCGGACTGGTGGTGTCTGAGTGCAGTCGTTTGGGAAGCGACCCTACCAAGGCACGCCCGGCACTTGGACATCGCGCACCTCACTCCTCGCTTCGAGGCCTTGAGTTTGTCAACGCAGGCACCATTGCGTTCCTGACCAATCACGGAGCGATGGCATGAAACGATGGAGATGGGCGATGGCGCTGGCAGCGGCGTTGGCCTGCGCAAGTGCGAGCGCAGCGCTACCCGAAGGCCAGGAAGAGATCGCGGCGCGGATCGTGGCCCACGCCGGCGACCACCGACTGATCGTACTGGGCGAACTGCACGGCACGCGCGAGACACCGCTTCTGGTGCAGGCGCTGATGGAAAGCTATGCGGCCGATGGCCTGCCGGTGCAGCTTGGGATCGAACTGCCCGAGACTGAAAATGCAGCGCTTTCCACCTATCTGGCATCCAACGGCGACGCCGCCGCGCGGCTTGCCGTGCGTGATGGCGGCTACTGGCGCGTCAGGAACGAGGCGAATGACGGACGTCGCAGCCAGGACATGCTGGACATGATCGAAGCGGTACGCGTGCTGCGTGCCCAGGGCCGGGATGTGCAGGTGTTCGGCTTCGACCGGATTCCGCCGGCGGAGGAGGCCGTGAGTGGCTCGCGGGATGCGGCGATGGCCAGCGTCGTGCGCGAACGCCATGCGCGGTTGCCCGCGACGGGCAGGCTGCTGGTGCTGACCGGCAACATCCATGGATCGCGCGAGCAGCGGAGCCCTGCCACCTTGACCTGGTTGATCGGCGATCTTCCGCTGTACAACGTCCGCATCGAGGCGCGTGGCGGCGAGTTCTGGGGATGCAGGGGGTATCGCCGTTGCGGTTCGCTGCCGTTGGTGGCCTACGACGGTCCGCAGCCTAAGCCCTCGACCGCCGCGGATCGCAGCTACGACCTGTGGGTGTTCCTGCCACGCTTCAGCGCGGCGCGGTTGCTGGATGTGAGCGGGGCGACGAGGTGAGGAAGCAGGCGGCCGCAAATCCAGGCAGGTACCCACCGTTGGTGGGTACGCCCTACAACCAGGGCAACATCCAGTGGTCCACCATCAGGAACGCGAACAGCGCCATCAGGTAGACGATGGAATAGCCGAACATCTTCATCGAGAACAGTTCGTCCGGCGGGTTGAGCATGCGCCAGGCGTACCAGAGGAACACGGCGTTGAGCACCACCGCGCCACCCAGATAGAACAGCCCGCTCATGCCCACCACCACCGGCAGGATGCTGACGATGGCCAGGACGATGGAATACACCAGGATCGACTTGCGGGTGTACACCACGCCATGCGTCACCGGCAGCATCGGGATCTTGGCCTTGGCGTAGTCCTCGCGGCGGAAGATCGCCAGCGCCCAGAAATGCGGCGGAGTCCAGATGAAGATGATCAGCACCAGCAGCGACGCGTACGCCCAGTCCCACGGACCCTGCATGCCGGTGATGGCCGCCCAGCCCAGCAACGGCGGGGTGGCGCCGGCGAGGCCGCCGATGACGATGTTCTGCGAGGTCGCGCGCTTGAGGTACACGGTGTAGATCACCGCATAGCCGATCAGCGAGGCGAAGGTCAGCACGGCGGTGATGACGTTCACCCACAGCACCAGGATGGTCATCGACAGCACGATCAGGGCGCCGGCAAACACCAGCACCTGCCACGGCTTCACTTTGCCCACCACCAGCGGGCGCCACGAGGTGCGCGCCATCTGCGCGTCGATCTGCGCGTCCAGCAGCTGGTTGATGGCCGCCGCAGCCGAGGCTGCCAGCCAGATGCCAAGGAAGCCCAGCGCGCCGCGCACGGCCTGCTCGGCGGTGGGCAACGCGGGGATGGCCAGGAACATGCCCACCAGCGCGGTGAACACGATCAATGCCACGACCTTGGGCTTGGTCAGATCCCAATACTGCCGAACGCTCATGGTGTCGCCCCAGCGGCTGCGCGCGGCGGCTCCGGCGATTCGCTGCGCGCATCGCGACCATGAGGAGCGTTCTTCCATGCCCCCTCGCCTTCGGCACCGCCCCCGAACGTCGGGGACTGCTCGTCTGACGCGCCACGCGCCGCATCGGGCGCGCGCAGGCGCGCCAACAGGGTGACCAGCACGAACAGCAGGGCTACGGCACCACCGCTGTGCGCCACGGCCACTTCCAGCGGCACCGCAAGCTTCACGTTGAGGATGCCCAAGGTGATCTGCAGCACCACCAGCAGACCGAGTGCGCTGGCCCAGCCGCGCATGCTCGGCAGCCGGAACAACCGCACCGACAGCCACAGCAGGTACACGGCCACCACCCCGGCAAACATGCGGTGCGCCATCTGGATCGCAATGCGCGACGCGCCATCCAGCACGCCGCCTTCGTAATCCACGCCGATGCCCCGCCATAGCGTGAAGCCTTCCTTGAAGTCGTGCGGCGGCCACCACTGGCTCACGCAACGCGGGAAGTTGTCCAGCGAAGCGCTGCCGCCGCCACAGGCCAGGGCCGCATAGTTGGCACTGACCCAGCCACCCAGTGCGATCTGCATTACCAGCACCGCCACGCCGATACGCAGCAGCCACGTCAGCTTCGGCGCTTCCACCAGCGTGATCGGCATGTGCGTGGCACGCCACGCCATCCATACCAGCAAACCAAACATCAGCATGCCGCCGAGCAGATGGCCCATCACCACGATGGGTTTGAGCAGCAGGGTTACCGTCCACATGCCCAGCAGCGCCTGGAAGATCACCACCGCCAGCGTGAGCAGCGCCGCGCGGGCGAGGTCGATGTTGTTCCAGCGCAGCGCGGCGATCAGCAGGATGGCTTCACCGGTGATCGCCAGGATGCTGGCGGACACGTGCATGCCCATCATGTACAGCGGTATGCCGGTGGCCACCAGCACGCAGGCGGTGACCACGGCGGTACTGCCCCAGCGACGGCGGCGGGTGGCCAGCAATGCCAGGGTGAGGATCTCGATGCCGAGCGCGCCGGCCAGGAAACGGTGCACCTGCTCGCGCCACGCCTTGTGCGTTTCCAGCGGGCGGATCTTGGCCGCTTCGTGGCCGATCACCTCCTGCGCATGCTGCGGCCAGGTCACGCGGCCATAGCAGGTGGGCCAGTCCGGGCAGCTCAGGCCGGCATCGGACAGACGCACGAACGAACCGAACATGATCGTGCTGGCCGTCATGATCAGGGCAAACCACGCCAGACGGTGGAAATTGCGATGCAGCGCCGGGCGCGCGGTGGGGTTCATCAAACGGAACTCACTTCAGTTTCAACAGCGTGGCCAGGTCCTTGCGCAGACCGGCCAATTCGAATCCCGGCGCATACCGCATGATCACGAAACCATTGGGGTCGATCACATACACAGGCGTGCCGGCGGCGTCATCCACGGCGGGCAAGGCGGCACGCAGGGTCGGCTGGGGCGCCAGCACGCGCAGGGCGGGAAGGCCCTGGACCTCGGCCGGCGGCGTACCCAGCCACAGGATCTCGACATTATCGGCCCTATGGCCGAACAGCTGCCACACCTTCGCCAATCCCTGCGACAAAGTGACGCACTCGGCCGCACAGCCTGGCGCGGGTGCCACCAGGATGCGCCACACGTGCGATTCGGGGTTCCACGGGTACGGCTGGCCGTTGGCCAGGGTGGGGGGCAGCGCGCGCGCATCCACAGGGGGCTGCAGCAGTTGCCCGGTGTTGCGGTGGGCGGCGGGCTGCCAGCCGGAGAAGCGCAGCACACCGGCCAGCGCCATGGCCCCGAAGAACAGGCCGAACAGCGCGACCAGCATCCAGCGGCCGCGGTTGCGGGCCTTGAGCTGTTCCGGGGTGATGGCATTCATGCGTGGAATTTTCTCATGGTTGGGTTGGGCGTGCCGTTTTACGGGGGATACGGCGGCGCCATTCGAGCACCAGGGCGACGATCAGCACCGTCAGTGCCAGGCCGAACCACTGCACGGCATAGCCCAGGTGGCGGCTGGGCGGCAGGGTGTTGGGCAGCAGGTCCAGGTCGCGCGCGTAGCCGCCGGGTAGCGCGGGGTCCAGCCGCAGCACCGGGGTACGCAGACTGCCCGGCGACAGGGTGAGCGCGGCGGCCACCTCGGCGGGCGGCATGCGATTGGCCAGCCACACGCCCGGCTGCGCGGTTGGCGTCAACGCCGGGCCCAGTGCCAGCCCGGTCGCCGGCGGCGGTGCGAGCAGGCCGGCAACGCGGGCGTCGCCCTCCCGCGGCACGATCGGTGGCAGCTGGCGGTCAGCCGGCATCGGCAGCCACCCCAGGTCGACCAGCACCAGTGCACCCGCCGCACTGCGGAACGGCTGGTAGATCTTGATGCCGGCCCGGCCGCCGCGGGTCTGGTTGTCCAGCAGCACCACGCCGCGCAGGAAGCGGCCGTGGTCGTCCACCCAGCGCAGCTGCGCGGGGGCGGCCTGGGCCTTGGCCAGGGTGAGGGTCTGGGCACGCGCCGGCAGCTGCTGGTCCAGCAGCGCCTGTTTGTCGTGCATGCGCTGCAGTTGCCAGAGGCCGAGCTGGCAGAAGCCGACGATCACGCCCAGCGCCGCCACCCAGCCGATCAGGCGCGTGTGCTTGCGCATCATGACAACGCTGGCAAAACGCGGTGATATAGGCGAACCCGCCCTGCCATCGAGCTGCGCATGAATGATTCGTTGAAGACCCTGCTGGTAATCGCGTTTCTGATCGTCATCGTCTGGAATCTGGGCGCGGGCCTGTATTACCTGCTGGTCGATCGCGGCCAGACCAAGCGCACGGTCAATGCGCTCACCCGCCGCATCGTGGTGTCGGTGGCACTGATCGCGCTGGTGGCCCTGGGCATCTACAGCGGGTGGATCAAGCCGCACGGCATCGGCGGCTGAGGCCGCACCCGGTCGGGCACGGCACGGTGTCGGCCCGACGCTACAGCACGTAGACGAACAGGAACAGCATCAACCACACCACGTCGACGAAGTGCCAGTACCACGCGGCCGCTTCAAAGCCGAAGTGGTTGTCGCGGGTGAAATGTCCCTTGGCCGAACGCAACCACATCACGGCCAGCATGATGGTGCCCAGCAGCACATGCGCCCCATGGAAACCGGTGAGCATGAAGAACGTGGACCCGTAGATGCCCGAGCCCAGCGTGAGGTTGAGTTCCTTGTAGGCGTGGATGTATTCCTCGGCCTGCAGGGTAAGGAAGAACACGCCGAGCGCCACGGTGATGCCGAGCCACACCAGCAGCTGGCGGCGGTGGCCGGCCTTGAGCGCATGGTGGGCGATGGTGAGCGTAACGCCGGAGGTCAGCAGGATCAGGGTGTTGATCAGCGGCAGGCCCCACGCCGGAATGGTCTGGAAGTGACCCCCGATGGCGCCCGGTCCGTTGGTCGGCCACGCCGCGGAATAGCCATCCCACAGCAGTTCGTTGGTCATCACCCCGTCGCCCTCGCCGCCCAGCCATGCCAGGCCCAGGTTGCGGGTGTAGAACAACGCGCCGAAGAACGCGCCGAAGAACATCACCTCGGAGAAGATGAACCACACCATCCCCATCCGGAACGAGCCGTCCACCTGGTGGTTGTAGTGCCCGGCCTGCGATTCGCGCACCACGTCGCTGAACCACCAGAACAGGGTCAGCACCAGCATTGCCAGGCCCACGTAGAAGGTCCACTTGCCCCAGCCGGCGTCATTGAGCCAGCTGGCCACGCCCACCATGGTCACCATCATCGCAATGGAGCCGATGAAGGGCCACTTGCTGTGGGTGGGCACGAAGTACACGTTGGCATCGGGGCTTTGCAGGGCCATGGTCGGTATCCAGGTGCGTATCAGGGTGCGGACCGTGCAGTGACCGGCGGGGTCGCCGGTGCCAGCTGCGCGGACAGCGCATCGTTTTTATAGAAGGTGTAGGAGAGCGTGATGGTGGTGACGTTGGCCGGCAGGTCCGGGTCAACGATGAAGCGCACCGGCATGTCGCGCTTCTCGCCCGCCAGCAGGGTCTGCGCGGTGAAGCAGAAGCACTCGGTCTTGCTGAAGTACCCCGAGGCCTTGGCCGGTGCCACCGACGGCACCGCGCTGCCCACCAGTGTGCGGTCGCTGTCGTTGCGGGCGTAGTACAGCGCCTCGTTGAGCTCGCCGGGCACCACGTCCATGGTCAGCTGTTCGGGATGGAAGGACCACGGCAGTTTGGAATTCACGCCGCCGTCGAACTGCACGCGCACGGTGCGCTTGCCGGCATGGCTGGACACCGCCGCCGCACCGGGGCCGCGCTCCAGGCGCACGCCGAACACCTTCTCGCAGGCAATGCGGTACAGCGGCACCAGCGAGAACGTCAGCACGAACACCGCCACCGCCACCCCGATCAGCCGGGGCAGTCCCGCATGACGCGCGGGCGCGGCGGGGCGTGGGTCGTTCATCGCCCGATCACCCCGCTCAGGATGAAGCCCACGTACACCAGCAGCGCCACGCCGCCGACCATCCAGGCCGTGCGGTGCGCGCGGCGGCGGCGCTGGGCCAGGTCATCGATGTCGTGCTCGGGCGTGCGCATGGGCAACCTCAATGGGTGATGTCGTCGTGGGCCAGGTCACCCGGGCGGATCACCGGCGGCACGGTGAAGGTGTGCGCCGGCGCCGGCGAGGGAATCGTCCACTCCAGTCCGCGTGCACCTTCCCACGAACGGTCGGCAGCCTTTTCGCCGTTGCGCAGCGAGGCGATCAGGATCACCGCCATCATGAACGGGGTGGCGAACATGCCGAACGCGCCAATCGAGCTGATCAGGTTCCAGTCGGCGAACGCCACGCTGTAATCCGGAATGCGGCGCGGCATGCCGGCCAGGCCCAGGAAGTGCTGCGGGAAGAACAGCAGGTTGACGAACACGATCGTCCACCAGAAATGCACCTTGGCCCAGGTCTCGTTGTACATGCGCCCGGTCCACTTCGGCCACCAGTAGTACACCGCCCCGATCAGCGCGAACACCGCACCGGTCACCAGCACGTAGTGGAAGTGCGCCACCACGAAGTAGGTGTCGTGGTACTGGAAGTCGGCCACCACGATGGCCAGCATCAGGCCGGAGAAACCGCCGATGGTGAACAGGATGACGAAGGCCACCGCCCACAGCATGGGCGCTTCGAAGCTGAGCGAGCCGCGCCACATGGTGCTCACCCAGTTGAACACCTTCACCCCGGTGGGGATGGAGATGAGCATGGTGGCGAACATGAAGTAGATCTCGCCACCCAGCGGCATGCCCACGGTGAACATGTGGTGGGCCCAGACGATGAACGACAGGAAGGCGATCGCCGCGACCGCGTAGACCATGGCCTGGTAGCCGAACAGCGGCTTGCGGCTGAAGGTGGGGATGATCTCGCTGACCACGCCGAACGCCGGCAGGATCATGATGTAGACCTCGGGGTGACCGAAGAACCAGAAGATGTGCTGGAACATCACCGGGTCGCCGCCACCGGCCGCGTTGAAGAAGCTGGTGCCGAAGAACTTGTCGGTCAGCAGCATGGTCACCGCACCGGCCAGTACCGGCATCACCGCGATCAGCAGGAACGCGGTGATCAGCCAGGACCAGCAGAAGATCGGCATCTTGAGCAGGTCGATGCCCGGCGCGCGCATGTTGAGCACGGTGGCGATGATGTTGATCGCGCCCATGATTGAGCTGATGCCTGCCACGTGGATGGCGAACACGGTGAACGCCACGTTGTAGCCGCCCTGCAGCGACAGGGGCGGGTACAGCGTCCAGCCACCGGCGGGCGCGCCACCGGGCAACAGGAAGGTCATCAGCAGCAGGCTGAAGGCCACCGGCAGCAGCCAGAACGACCAGTTGTTCATGCGCGGCAGCGCCATGTCCGGCGCGCCGATCTGCAGCGGAATCATCCAGTTGGCCAGGCCGACGAAGGCCGGCATGACCCCACCGAAGATCATCACCAGCGCATGCACGGTGGTGAGCTGGTTGAACGTTTCCGGCTTGACGAACTGCAGGCCGGGCTGCATCAGCTCGGCACGGATGATCACACTCATCGCCGCGCCGATGATGAACATGATGAAGCTGAAAAGCAGGTAGAGCGTGCCGATGTCCTTGTGGTTGGTCGAGAAGAACCAACGCTCGAAGAACGTCTGCTGATGCCCGTGATGCCCGTCGTGGTCAACTGCGGTATGCGCCATCGCAACTACACCTCATTGGTTCCGCTGGTACCCGCGCGCACCGACCGGTGCGCGCGGCTCGATGTCAGGCGTTGTCGGCTGCCGGGGCTGCTGCAGGTTCGACCGGTGCCGGCGCAGGGGCCGGCGTGGCTTCCGGCGCGGCCGGTGCCGGTGCCGGATCGGGCGCCGCCTTGGGCCGCCGTTCGGCCAACCATTTCTGGAAGTCCTCCTTGGACACCGCTTCCACCACGATCGGCATGAACCCGTGGTCCTTGCCGCACAGTTCAGCGCACTGGCCGCGGTACACGCCGACCTGTTCGATGTTGGTCCAGGCCTCGTTGATGAACCCCGGAATGGCGTCCTGTTTCCAGCCCAGGGCCGGCACCCACCACGCGTGGATCACGTCGTCGGAGGTGATGACGAAACGGACCTTGGTATCCACCGGCAGCACCAGGCGGTTGTCCACATCCAGCAGGTAGTGCGGATGGGTCTCCCGGTCCGGCACCTTGCCGCTCTGGCGGACGCGGTCGGACTCACGGTCCAGGCGGCTGGTGAAGGTGATGTCCTCCCCCAGGTATTCGTACTTCCACATCCACTGGTAGCCGGTGACCTTGACGGTCATTTCGGCATCGCGGGTGTCGTAGAACTTGATCAGGTTCGCGGTGGCCGGCCACGCCATCACCACCAGGATCAGCACGGGAATGACCGTCCAGATGATCTCGGCTTTGGTGTTGTGGCTGAACTGGGCGGCGACCGCGCCCTTGGATTTGCGGAACTTGAAGATGGCATAGAACATCGCGCCGAACACCAGCACGCCGATGACCGTACACACCCACAGCGAGAACATGTTGGATTCCCAGGCCAACCGCGAGCTCTGGGTCACCCCCTTGCCCATGTTCAGCTGCCACGGCTTGGGGTCGGCCTGTTGGGCCCACGCCAGTGCCGGCGCCGTCAGCGCTGCCCCACACCCCACTGCCTTCGCGAACCTCGTGCCCCACTTTCTGCGTTGCTTCATTGCCTAGACCCTTAGCGTCGTCGGTTGCAGCCATCGCTGGCCGCGAGCAAGCCTTCTAGTGTCTCTGCCAGTGCCTGGCGTTCGGCCGGTGCGAGGAAACTCCCCACTTCCACCTGCCTACCGCTGGACGCAAGCCGGACCCTCTCGTCGTCGGTGATCAGCCTCACCCAATGGGGGTGGGCACTGAACACCGGCGATTGACCGGGTGCGGGGATCACCTCCACGCACGCCGGCACTACCCGGATTTCTTCCTGCCGTTCTCCACTACGCCACAACACACGCAGTGCCGCTGCCAGCAACAGGCTGTACAGCAGCGCGAACAGAGGGGCGAATACGTTGCCGGCGACCCAGCCGAAGCCAGCCACCAGCCACATCGCCCCCGTCAACACAGCAAACAACAGGACGAACTGCCGGGCATCGAGCGCCCGTGGGGGACGCAGCCGCAGTTGCGTCCCTGATCCGTCCGGAGCTGTCAGCACCTCGATCATGTCGCAACCGCGTTTTCCTGCCGCGGGAAACGTCTCGATGGTAGCCCTGCTGTCGCGCGAGCCGCAAGGGTCCATTCACAGTTTCGGAAATGGTGCAATACAGCATGAGGATCGGCGGCCGATTTGACGAAATCAGCACAATAAACACGGGCTGGCCGAAACCGCCCGAATCCCCCTGTATGAAAGGCTATGAACGTCATCAGGCAGCTGGATCGGAATGCTCGATCGAGCGAAAAAACGATTAAAATGGTCAAGTTTTCCACGAGCCGACCGGCATGACCGCACCTTCTGCCCTTCCCCCCGCCCCGGCTTCGTCCGGCGCGTCCCGCCCGCCGCTGCTGTCCCCCGAGCTGCCGGCCGTTCCCAATGCGTTCCGCCAGGCCATCACCGATGCCTGGATGAAGGACGAGGCCAGCCACGTGCGCGAGCTGCTGGCGCAGGCGCGGCTGCCCGCCGACGAGCAGGCGCAGGTGCAGGCCACTGCGGCCGACCTGGTGGCGCGCGTGCGCGTGCGCGCTCAGGACCAGGGCGCGATTGAAGCCTTCATGCGCCAGTACGACCTGGGCAGCGAGGAAGGCGTGCTGCTGATGTGCGTGGCCGAGGCGCTGCTGCGCATTCCGGACCAGGACACCGCCGACAAGCTGATCCGCGACAAGCTGGGCGATGCCGACTGGAAGAAGCACCTGGGCGGCAGCGACTCGGTGCTGGTCAACGCCTCCACCTGGGGCCTGATGCTCACCGGCCGCATCGTGCAGATCAACGACGGCACCCGCGCTGACGTGCCGGGCGCGTTCGCGCGCCTGATGGGCCGCGTGGGTGAGCCGGTGATCCGCCTGGCCGTGCGCCAGGCGATGAAGATCATGGGCCATCAGTTCGTCATGGGCCGCACCATCGACGAAGCGCTGTCGCGCTCGCACAAGGGCGACAACGCCAGCTATCGCTATTCGTTCGACATGCTCGGCGAAGGCGCGCTGACCATGAAGGACGCCAAGCGTTACCTGGAAGACTACCGTCGCGCGATCCACTCGATCGGCGGCGACCACAAGACCCGCGGCGGCCGTCCGGACGGCGACGTCAATTCGGCCCCGGGCATCTCGATCAAGCTGTCGGCGCTGTACCCGCGTTACGAGCATGCCAAGCGCGCACGCGTAATGGCCGACCTGGTGCCGGGCGTGCTGGAACTGGCACAGCTGGCCAAGTCCTACGGCATCGGCTGCACCGTGGACGCCGAGGAAACCGACCGCCTGGAACTGTCGCTGGACATCATCGAAGCGGTGGTGAGCGATGCCTCGCTGGCCGGCTGGGAAGGCTTCGGCGTGGTGGTGCAGGCGTACCAGAAGCGCACGCCCTACACGATCGACTATCTGGCCGACCTGGCACGTCGCATCGGCCGCCGCCTGCAGGTGCGCCTGGTCAAGGGCGCTTACTGGGATGCGGAGATCAAGCGCGCGCAGATCGACGGTCTGCCGGCCTACCCCGTGTTCACCCGCAAGCAGAACACCGACGTGTCCTACCTGGCCTGCGCCAAGCGTCTGTTCACGCATGCCGATGCGATCTACCCGATGTTCGCCACGCACAACGCGCACACCATCGCGGCGGTGCAGGCCATCGCCAAGGGCGGCCAGTACGAGCACCAGAAGCTGCACGGCATGGGCGACGACCTGTACGCCGAAGTGGTGCCCGCCAATCGCCTGAACGTGCCGTGCCGCGTGTACGCGCCGGTGGGCTCGCATGAAGACCTGCTGCCCTACCTGGTGCGCCGCCTGCTTGAGAACGGTGCCAACTCCAGCTTCGTCAACCGCATCACCGACGACGCCGTGGCCATCGACGACCTGATCCGCGATCCGGTTGAAGCCGTGGCGTCGTTCGACTCGATCCCGCATCCGAAAATCCCGCTGCCGGTTGACCTGCTGCGCAGCCAGAACCACGACAGGAAGAACTCCATGGGCGTCAATCTCGCCAACGACAACGATCTGCGCGCCCTGGCCGAGCAGCTCAACGCCGCCGTCAAGCCCTGGCAGGCTACCCCGCTGGTGCCGGGCGCGCAGCCGACCGGCGCGCTGCTGAACGTGGTCAACCCGTCCGACACCCGCCAAGTGGTGGGCCAGTGGCAGCCGGCCGACAGCGCCACCGTGGAAAAGGCGCTGGCCAACGCCGTGGCCGCGCAGCCGCAGTGGAACCGCACGCCGGCCGCCAGCCGCGCCGCCATCCTGGAACACGCCGCCGACCAGCTGGAAGCCCGCCTGGCCGAGTTCATGGCGCTGTGCGTGAAGGAAGCCGGCAAGAGCCTGCCCGACGCGATCGCCGAAGTACGCGAAGCGGTGGACTTCCTGCGCTACTACGCCAAGCAGGCGCGCGAGCAGTTCGGCCACGCCGAAAAGCTGCCCAGCCCCACCGGTGAGTCCAACGAACTGCAGCTGCATGGCCGTGGTGTGTTCGTCTGCATCAGCCCGTGGAACTTCCCGCTGGCGATCTTCCTGGGCCAGGTCAGCGCCGCGCTGGCCGCCGGCAACAGCGTGATCGCCAAGCCGGCCGAACAGACCAACCTGATCGGCTACTACGCCGTGAAGCTGCTGCTGGACGCCGGCGTTCCCGAGGGTGTGGTGCAGTTCCTGCCCGGCGACGGTGCCACCGTCGGTGCGGCGCTGACCGCCGACCCGCGCGTGGCCGGCGTGGCCTTCACCGGTTCGACCGACACCGCGCGTGCGATCAACCGCGCGATGGCCGCGCGTGACGCTGCGATCGGCGTGCTGATCGCCGAAACCGGCGGCCAGAACGCCTTCATCGCCGACTCGTCGGCGCTGCCGGAACAGCTGGTCAAGGACGCCATCGGTTCGGCCTTCACCTCGGCCGGCCAGCGCTGCTCGGCCGCGCGCGTGCTGTTCGTGCAGGACGACATCGCCGACAAGGTGATGACCATGCTGGCCGGTGCGATGGCCGAGCTGAAGATCGGCGACCCGGGCCTGCTGTCCACCGACGTGGGCCCGGTGATCGATGCCGATGCGCTGCAGATCCTGCAGGAACACGCGCTGCGCATGGAGAAGGAAGCGCGCCTGATTGCCGCTGCCGAGCTCAGCGAAGCCGCGGCACATGGCACCTTCTTCGCGCCGCGCGCGTACGAATTGAAGAACCTTGACCAGCTGCACAAGGAAATCTTCGGGCCGGTGCTGCATGTGATCCGTTGGAAGGGCGACCAGCTCGATGCGGTGATCGACCAGATCAACGCCACCGGCTACGGCCTCACCCTGGGCGTGCATTCGCGCATCGATGAAACCGTGGACCGCATTTCCTCGCGGGTCAACGTGGGCAACGTGTACGTCAACCGCAACCAGATCGGTGCGGTGGTGGGCGTGCAGCCGTTCGGCGGCCAGGGCCTGTCCGGCACCGGTCCGAAGGCCGGCGGCCCGCACTACCTGCTGCGTTTCGCCACCGAGAAGACCGTCACCGTGAACACCACGGCGGCCGGCGGCAATGCGTCGCTGCTGACCCTGGGCGATTGATCGCACACCCGTTGCGATAACGAAAAACCCCGCGAAAGCGGGGTTTTTTGTTAGCCGGGCGCTGCCGGCCAGCGGCGGGCATTACTCGATGGTCTGGATCTCGTCGCGCATCAGCAGGTCGTTGCCCGTGTAGCGCTCGAACCTGATGCGGCCAAAGCCGGCGGCGTACCACGCCTCGATGCGGCTGTCCTCGAAGGTCGCGGTGAGGTGGCAGGTGTCCTTGAAGGTGCGCGGCTGGTAGCCCACCTCGGCCTCCACATCTTCGAAGCCGACGAAGGTGTAGTCGGAGAAGCCGTCGTACTCGATCGCGGTGACGGTTTCTTCCACATGGTGCGTACGTTCGCCCTTGCCGCTGAGCTGGAAGCGCTCGCCCGGCTTGGCGCTCTGCGGGAAGGTCGGGGCCGGCTTGAAAGTGTCGGTCATCACCGGCGCGGCGGCATCACCGCCCCAGGCGGAAATGCCGTACCGGTCCTCGCCCAGCAACTGGCGGCCACTGGTGTCGTAGTAGCTTGCCGTGCCCACGCCGCCCCCGGCGCTGTGCACCTTGATGGCGTCCTGGCCGGCGAAGCTGGCCTTCTCGATGGTCAGCGTTTCATTGCCGTTGGACCAGGACACGCCCGGGGTGAGGGTGAAGCAGGTGGCGAAGTCGGCGGCGAAGGCCGGTGCGGCCAGGGCGGACAGGCCCAGGGCCAGCGTGGAGCGGAGCAGAACGGGCGACATGTGGTTTCCTTGTCATGGATCGTGGAACGATTCCTGCGCGGCAGGCATAGCAGGCCGGGCGCGCGGGAACGGGATTGTACGTGGCTGTGGCATGATCCGACCATGCGCCCCACTCTCCTGCCGTTGCTGCTGGCGATGTTCCTGTCTTCCGCCCCTGCGGCCATGGCGGTGGCCAACGAGCACGTGCTGGTCTTCACCCGCACGGCCAAGTTCCGCCACGACTCCATTCCCACGGCCGTGAGCACGCTGCGGCTGCTTGCCGAACGCGAGCGGATGGTGGTGGACCAGAGCGAGAATCCGGCCGATTTCAACGACGCCAACCTGGCGCGTTACCGCGTGGTGGTGTTCGCCAACACCACCGGCGATGTGCTAGATGCCGCGCAGCAGCAGGCGATGGAGACCTTCATCCGTGCCGGCGGCGGTTTCATGGGCGTGCATTCGGCGGCCGACACCGAGTACGACTGGCCGTGGTATGGGCAGCTGGTCGGCGCGTATTTCAAGAACCACCCGGAAGGCCTGCAGTTCAGCCGCGTGCAGCCGGAGCGCGGCGGCAAGCCGAATGGCGCCGCGTGGCCGGTGCGCGACGAGCTGTACAACTACCGCAGCAACCCGCGCCCCAAGGTGCAGGTAACCGCCACGGTGGACGAGCGTCTGTACCAGGGCGGCACGATGGGAAGCGACCATCCCATTGCGTGGTGCCATGCCTACGATGGCGGGCGCAGCTGGTACACCGGCCTGGGGCATGACAAGGCGGTGTACCGCAACCGGGATTTCCAGACGCACCTGCGGCAGGGGTTGTTGTATGCGGCAGGGCGTACGCCCGAGTGTTGAGGCAACCGACTGGGTAGAGCGGACATCTGCCTCCCCATCGATTCCCCCATCGATACCCCCCGTCGGTTGTCCCCATTCGGTTCCCCAAACGCAGAAGGCCCCGCTTTCGCGGGGCCTTCCGGTACTACGCGGCGCGAACGCCGTGGATCAGAACTTGTAGTTGAACGAGGCAGCCAGCACGTCGCCGCGGACCTTGTACTTGCCGGTCAGCGAGTTGCCCTGGTTGTTGGTGGTGCCCGCAACGTTCAGGTTCGGGTCGCTGGTGAACAGGTGGGTATAACCGAAGTTGTATTCCATGTTCGCCGACGGGGTCCAGCCCACGCCCAGCGACAGCCACTTGCGGCTGGTGTCCGGCACGCGGACGTCGCGGTGGGCGTCGGTGGTCGGGGTCTGGTCATACGCCACGCCGCCACGCAGGGTGACAGTGTCGCTCAGCTTGAAGTCGGTACCCAGCGACACGAAGGTGGTATCGCGGTAGCCGAATTCCAGCACCGAGTCCGGCTGCGCCGACGCGTAGTCGATGGTGACCTGGTCGAACGCGGTCGACCACGCGGTACGGGTGACGTCACCCATCACGGTCCAGCGGTCGTTGACGTTGTGGGTCACGCTCATGGTGGCCGACGCCGGCAGGGTCAGGGTGGCCTTGCCCGAGGTGCTCACGAAACGGCCCGGCTGGGCAACGGCCAGCACGGCAGCGGCGTTGGCCGGCACGTCGAAGGTGGCGTCGCCGCCGGTGACCTTGTGCTCGACCTTGGAACGGTAGCTGAAGCCGATGTGGGTGTTCTCATCGGGGCTGAACAGACCGCCGATGGTCCAGCCCACGGCGTTGTTGTCACCTTCAACGGTCAGCTTGCCATCGGCGCTGCCCGGGGCGAAGCCCGGCACGCGGGACTGGGCCAGCGCGGTGCCGAAGTCGATGTTGTTGCTCAGTTCGATGGTCAGGTGCTCAACGAACACCGACGCGCCGAAGGACACGTACGGGTTGACGTCGTACGACGCGGCGAAGCCGAGGTCGATGGCCTTCAGGTCGGTCTTCAGGCCGCTGTAGCGACCCACCCAGCCGTTGTCGTAGTCGGTCTTGAAGCCGAACGGAGCGGTCAGCGACACGCCGAAGTGGGCCTGTTCGCCGATCGGCATGTGGAAGTAAGCGGCCGGAACCGGGGCAATCATGCCGGCGTCGCCGCCGTCACCGCCGGTCTGCGGCTGGCCGGTCGGCTTGCGGCCGGTGCCTTCGTATTCGGCCTTGAAGCTGATGGCGCTCAGGTCGCCCTGGATCTGCATGCCTTCCAGCTGGCGCATGCCGGCCGGGTTGACGGCGATGATCGAGGCGTCGCCCTGGGCACTGCCCGAACCGGCGAAGGCACGGCCGAGGCCCTTGGCGCTGTTTTCCTTCAGCTGGAAGGCGGCGGCGTTGACGTGGCCAACGGCCAGGACACCGGCGATGCCGACGGCCAGGGCGGTGACGCGGGCGAGGGTGGAAGCGGTATGCATCGTTTGTTCTCTCCGGAAATGCGTGTGATGTTTGGCAACGCGCGCCTGCGCCATTCCCCGCCCCGAAAGGCCGAAAACAACGCGCCGGATTCCCCTCCCGACATACGACGCCGTATGCGAGTATACCGAGACCGGTTAATGAAACAATAACGGTCATCGCCCTTCCGGCTATTCAGGCTGAACCCGTCGCGCGCCCTTCAGGAGCGCCGCCGCGCTAGGCTAGCGCCCATCCATGTTCGTCTCGCTCCCCTCCCGCAAGAAGTCCGCCGTCCGCTGGGCCACGCCCTTGCTGTTCGCCACGCTGTGGGCCGCGTTCCTGTGGTCGATCTCACGGCCGGGTGATGCACGGCGCAGCCTGTGGCTGGATTGGGGCGCGCTGTCGACCGGGCTGACCCGGCCGCTGGACTGGTGGGCCACCTTCGAGGACGGCAGCGTGCTGCGGCTGTTCACCGCGCTGTTCCTGCATGCGGACTGGTCGCACCTGCTGGGCAACCTGGTGTTCCTGCTGATCTTTGGCCTGCCGGCGGAGCGGGTGCTGGGCCCGTGGCGGCTGATGCTGCTGTTCCTGGTCGGCGGGGCGATCGCCAACCTGACCGCGATCTACACGATGGGCAGCCCGGACCAGATCATCATCGGCGCCAGCGGCGCGGTGTCGGCACTGATTGGCGCCTACCTGGCGCTGTTCCCCGGGGCACGGCTGGGCGTGGTGATTCCGCTGGGCCTGTTCCTGGAGTTCGTGCGGGCACCGGCCTACCTGCTGATTGGCGTATGGGCGGGGCTGCAGGTGGTATTCGCCTATATCGGCCCAACCTTCGGCATGGTGGCCTGGTGGGCGCATATCGCCGGTTTCGCGTTCGGGCTGGCGTACGGGGTGTATGTGCGCGCGGCGATCGCGCGGCGGTTGCGCAAGCGGCACGGGTTCTAAGCCGACACCCGTAGTGCCGGCCGCTGGCCGGCTCCTCGTACGGTGGGATGCATGCAGAGCCGGCCAGCGGCCGGCACTACCGATCAGGGCTTGGTCGGCGTGTCCAGCGGCTTCGCTTCCGGCTTCGCTTCCGGCTTCGCTTCCGGCTTCGCTTCCGGCTTTGCTTCCGGCTTTGCCGCTGCCTTCGGCGCCGGCTTCTTTGCCGCGTCGGCCTTCTGTTTCGCGGCCACCGAGCCGGGCTGCTTCAGTTCGGCCAGGGCGTCGTTGATCGGGCCGTCGCCGGGCAGTACATCGCCGGCCTGGTAGCCCTCGCCGCCCTCTTCGTCACCGCGCAGGTGGCCGGGCAAGGTCGCTTCGCTGTAGTCGGACAGGCTTGCCGGCAGATCGTCTTCCTCCCCGGCCTTCTTTTCCGGCTGCAGTTCCACGTCAGGCACGATGCCAGTGGCCTGGATCGATTTGCCGCTGGGGGTGAAGTAACGCGCGGTGGTCAGCTTGACCGAATCACCGTTGTCCAGCGGCAGCACGGTCTGCACCGAGCCTTTGCCGAACGTACGGCTGCCCACCACGCGCGCGCGCCCGTTGTCGCGCAGCGCGCCGGCCAGCACTTCCGACGCACTGGCCGAGCCGGCGTCGGCCAGCACCACCACGGGCGCACCCTTGAGCAGGTCGCCCGGGGTGGCATCGAAACGCGCGTCGCTGATGGCGATGCGGCCGCGGGTGCTGACGATGTTGCCCTTGTCGAGCAGGTCGTCGGCGACCTGGACCGCTGCAGTGAGCAGCCCGCCGGGGTTGCTGCGCAGGTCCAGCACCAGCCCCTTGAGCTTGCCACCGGCCTGCTGCTGCAACTGCGCCACGTGCTTCTGGAAATCCGCACCGGTGTCGGCTTGGAAGGTACTCAAGCGGATGTAGCCGTAGCCAGGCTCCAGCATGCGGCTGCGCACGCTGGTGACCCGGATGGTTTCGCGGGTGATCGACACATCGAACGGCTTGGCCTTGCCCTCGCGCACGATGGTCAGGACGACCTTGCTGCCCGCCTTGCCGCGCAGGGGCTCGGTCGCCTCGATGGCGCTGATCGGCTTGCCGTCGATGGCGATGATCAGATCGCCGGCAAGAATGCCTGCCTTGGCCGCCGGGGTATCGTCGATCGGCGAGATGACCTTCAGGCTGCTGTTGTCCGGCTGCTGCTGCAGCTCCACGCCGATGCCTTCATAGGCACCCTCGGCCTGCTCGTCGAAGGCCTCGGCGTCTTCCTTGTCGAAATAGGTGCTGTGCGGATCCAGGTCCAGCAGCAGTCCGCGAATGGCCGACTGCATCAGCTTCTTGTCGTCCACCGGCTCCACATACGCCGCGCGTACCGCGTTGTACACGGCCACATAGCGGCGGATTTCCTCCAGCGGTACACGCGAGGTCACCGCTTCTTCAGTGGCGGCCGCATCGCCTCCGCGTTCCGACACCTGGGCGGTCTGCTGTGCCCAGGACAGCGCCGGCACCAGGGCCAGCAGCAGGGTGGCGGAACGGGCTACGCGCATGAAGCACTCCAGAGTGAGCGGGGGACGGGACGACACGCACCGGGGATGCGTGGCCCGATTATGCGCGAAGGCACGGTAAATTCTTGTTGAACGGAAGCGCCACCCCGTGGGTGGCTGCACGCACACCTACCGCCGCTGCAACCACGACGACGGATCCACCGGCTGCCCGTTGCGGCGCAGTTCGAAGTACAGCGCGGTCACCCCCTGCCCACCCGAGTTGCCGACCTTGGCCACGGCGTCGCCCTTCTTCACCGTGGCACCGGCGTCACGCAGCAGGGTGTCGTTGTGCGCGTAGAGGCTCATGTAGCCGTTGCCGTGGTCCACGATCAGGATCATGCCGTAGCCGGTCATCCAGTCGGAGAACACCACGGTGCCGTCGGCCACTGCGGTAACGGTGCTGCCGGCACCGGCACCGATCAGCACACCGCTGCTGGTGCGGCCATCGGGCAGCTTGCCGCCATAACGCGCCAGCAGGTTGCCGGAGAGCGGCCAGCCCAGCCCACCCACCTTGGGTGCAGGTGCGGAGGCCACCGCAGGCGGTGTTTTCCCCGGGCGCGGCGGCGGCCGCGTGCCGCTGGCGGCGGCGGCCCGATCGGCCTTGTCCGCAGCCGCCTTCTCGGCAGCGGCGCGGCGCGCGGCGGCACGGCGCTCGGCGTCGGCGCGCGCGGCGGCGGCACGCAGGTTGGCCAGCAACGATTCCAGCGCCTTGGCGTCCTGGCCCAGCGCCTTCTCGCGCTCGCTCCGGTCCTTGTAACGTTCGTCCAGGCTGGCCACGGCGGCCGCGCGGGTGCGACGGTCATCGGCCAGCGTCGCCGCCTGCTGCTTCTGCTGCTGGCGGGTACCTTCCAGGGCCTGGCGGCGTTCGACGATCTGCGTCTCCACCGATTGCAGCTCGGTCAGGTCGGCGGTGAGCGCGCCAATGCGTCGCGCGCGCTCGCGCTGCAGGTAGCGGTGATAGGCCAGCGTGCGGTTGGCATCGGCCACCCGGTCCTGCGAGAGCAGCAGCTTCAGGGGGGCGTTGTTGCCGATCCGATACGCAGCGCGCAGCAGCGACGCCAGCTCCTGGCGCTGCTGCTGCAGGCCGCTCTGCAGTGCGGTACGGCGCTGCTGCAGTTCCTGCAGGGCGCGGGTTTCGCGCTGCAGTGCCGTTTCGGTCTGGGCCAGCACGCGGCCGGTACGTGCCACTTTTTCATCGGCCTCGCGCAGCTGCCGCGAGGCCTGGCCGCGCTGGCCTTCCAGGGTGCGCCGTTCCTGCGCCACGCCTTTCAGCTCGGTGCGCAGCTTCTGCAGCTTGCGTTCGGCTTCCTTCGGGTTCTGTGCACCCAGCGGCGCCGCACCGGCCAGTGCGGCCAGCAGTACCAGCATCGCCAGCGCCACCGGCCAGCGCGGGCCACGGCCGTGCCCAGCGTTCGGATTGTTACTCCGGCGTGAGGAAAAGACGTTGGGGCGCAAGGGCGTTCCAGTGACTTCAGGCAGATGCGGATTGCAGCGCTGCATGGTGACATTCCTGCAGGCGGCCTGCCAGCCGCATACCGGACGAGGCATGCATGAAACGTTTCCCGCTACCGCTGCTGTTGGCCCTGGTGCTGCCCTTCGCGCCCGCCTTTGCCAACGAGAGCATCAGCAAGGTCAATGGCAGCATCCATGCCACCGCGGGCCAGGCCTATGGCGATCTTGAAACCGTCAACGGCGGCATCACCGTGGACGAAGACACCGAGACCGCCGACATCCAGACCGTCAATGGCGGCATCAGGATCGGCGACCGCGCACGCACCCGGGGCATTTCCACGGTCAACGGCAGCATCCGGGTCGGCCAGAAGGTGGAGATCGACGGCGACCTTGAGACCGTCAACGGCAGCATCTTCACCGACCGTGGCACCCGCATCGATGGCAGCGTGGAGACCGTCAACGGTGGCATCGGACTGGTGGATACGCGCCTGTCCAAGGGTATCGAGACGGTCAACGGCGACATTACCGTCGGCGTCGGGTCGGTGGTTGAAGGCGGGATCCACGTCAACAAGCCCAACTTCAGCCTGTCGTTGGGCCCGGGCCGCAAGCCGCGCGTGATCATCGGCCCCAATGCGGCCGTGAAGGGTCCGCTGCAGTTCGACCGCGAGGTTACGCTGTACGTGCACCGCAGCGCCCATGTCGGCGCGGTCACCGGCGCCGAACCCGTGCCGTTCACTACCGACGCGGCGCCGAACGATTGATACCCTTGCACCCGGTGCCCGTGCACCGGCCCTTTATCTCCAGGAATCGATGATGTCCCGCAAACTTCTGTTGTGCCTGGCCGCCACTGCCGCGCTGACCGCGTGCAAGGGCGAGACCGCTGCACCGGCACCCGCGCCGGTCGCTGATACCGCCCCGGCCGCCGCCGGCCACGCCTTCTCTCCGGAGATCAACACCGGCGACTTCGGCGAGCTGGTCAAGACGCTGTCCTCGGACGAGTTCGAAGGCCGCGCGCCGGGCAGCACCGGCGAGGACCGCACGGTTGAGTACATCCGCGACCAGATGCAACGCATCGGGCTGCAGCCGGGCAATGGCGACAGCTGGTTCCAGGAGGTGGCGATGACCGAAACCACCGCCGACGAGAGCACGGTGCTGAAGCTGGACCAGGCGGGCAAGCAGCGCGACCTGACGTTCGGCACCGACATGGTGATCGGCACGCGCAGCGGCCAGAAGGAAGTGAAGATCGACGGCAGCGACCTGGTCTTCGTCGGTTACGGCGTGGACGCGCCGGAGCAGAAGTGGAACGACTACGCCGGGCAGGACTGGAAGGGCAAGACGGTGGTGATGTTCGTCAACGACCCGGGCTTCCATGCCAACGACGACAAGCTGTTCGACGGCAAGCGCATGACCTACTACGGGCGCTGGACGTACAAGTTCGAGGAAGCCGCCCGCAAGGGTGCCGCAGCGGCGTTGATCGTGCACGACACCGCCGGCGCGTCGTACGGCTGGGACGTGGTCAAGAATTCCTGGGCCGGCCCGCAGTACGACCTGACTGCCAAGGACGATCCGGAACCGCGCCTGCCGGCGCAGGGCTGGCTCAGCGCCGACGCCGCGCGCCAGCTGTTTGCCGATGCCGGGCTGGACCTGGACCAGGCCTACAAGGATGCCAACAAGCGTGGCTTCAAACCGGTGCCGCTGAAGGCCAAGCTGTCGCTGGACCTCAAGAGCACCATTGCCGAGAAGAAGTCGCGCAATGTGGTCGGTGTGCTGCCGGGCGCCAAGCAGGCCGATGAGGCGGTGCTGTACATGGCGCACTGGGACCACCTGGGCAAGCACGAGGGCGAGCAGGGCGACAACATCTACAACGGTGCCATCGACAACGCCACCGGCGTGGCCGGGATCCTGGAGATCGCCGATGCCATGGCGCACCAGCAGCCGGCGCCGGAGCGTTCGGTGGTGTTCCTGGCGGTGACGCTGGAAGAGTCGGGCCTGCTGGGCTCGAAGTACTACGTGAACCACCCGACCTTCCCGCTGGACAAGATCGCCGGTGTGATCAACATCGACGCGATGTCGGTGGCCGGCCGCGCCAAGGACATGACCGTGACCGGTTTCGGCAGCTCCGAGCTGGAGGACATCCTCAAGCCGCTGGCCGCCGCGCAGAAGCGCACGCTGCACGGCGAGAGCTCGGTGCAGAGCGGCTTCTACTTCCGTTCGGACCACTTCAACTTCGCCAAGGCGGGCGTGCCGGCCCTGTATGCCGATGGCGGCGAAGACCTGCTGGACGGCGGCGTGGATGCCGGGCGCAAGGCGGCCGAGGCCTATGGCCGCGACCGTTACCACGGCCCGAAGGATGAGTACGACGCAAGCACCTGGAAGCTGGACGGCACGGTGGAAGACCTGCAGCTGCTGTACGGCGTGGGCAAGGAGCTGGCCGTTGGCGGCCGTTGGCCGAACTGGTATGAAGGCAACCCGTTCAAGGCGGCGCGCGACGAGATGATGAAGGGCAAGACCGAGGCAGCGGCTGCGGCGCCTGCCGCGAAGTAAGCCTGGTTCACACCGCGGGTTGTGACGAAGCGGCGTCCCTTGGGGCGCCGCTTTTTTTGGGTCATGCAGTCGTTGATGGCCAACGCGTCCAGCAGTACGGGTAGTCGCCTACCTTGGTAGCGAGGCCGGCGCGAAGCGGGTTCTCGATCAGGTGGTTGGCCTGGTGCTGTAGTGACTCGTCCGACCGGATGCAGTGATCGTGGAAGCCGCGTTGCCACAAGGTGCCCTCGCTGCCCCGGTGCAGGTTGACCGCCCGGGCCGAGCGGGATTTGAACGCCTGCATGCAGCGGCTGATGTTGCCGTTGCCCAGCTGCATCAGCCAGTGGACATGGTCTGGCATGACCACCCAAGCGAGGGTCTTCGATCTTTTTTCACGGTCGGAGCAGCGCAGGGCTTCGACCACACATTCGACGGTGGCGTCGTCGATGAAGATGCGTTGGCGGTCAGCCACCGTGGTGGTGAGCATGTAGTACGCCCCGTGGAGGGAGCGACGACCGATGAGGAGACGTGGACTGGACATGACCACAGGGTGGCGTCTGCCTGTGATCGGTTGTATCCGGGAAGTCTCAATCACGGTGTCAGACGACGCCGGTAGGGTTGCATCCGAGCACACAAGAAATAACCCCGTTGCGTGTAGGTGCCGACGGTTAGTCGGCACGCAAAAAAAACCCCGTTGCCTGGGCAACGGGGTTTTCGGGGTATAAACCCTGGCGATGACCTACTCTCGCATGGCTTG